>JBBROY010000117.1:0-1504 GCA_038228795.1 Gemmatimonadales bacterium | reverse complement strand
CCCCTCCGGACGCACACCACGCGGCAGTCCCGCATCGCGAAACAGCCGCGCGACGGTGGTCTCCGAGACCGCGTCTTTCGGCAGGCGCCCGTCGAGGACGAGCGTGCGCAAGATCAGCGGCACCGACGCGGTCGGGTGCTCGCGACGAATGTCGATCAGTAACGCGCGCTGCTCGGGCGTGAGCTCGCGACCGCGACCGCGGTCCGAGCGCAACCGCGGCTTGAGCGCGACGAGGCCGCCGGCTCGATACAGGTAGACCCAGCGCTCCAACGTCGACGAGGCGATGCAACGCGTGAAGCGTGCACCCGGCATACGGAATCGGATCTTGGCGAGGGCGCGGAGCGCGGCACGGAGCTCGCCCCGCTCGAACTCGCGATGCGCAAGCGCGCCGATAACCTCGGCGCGAAACAGAGCGATCGCCTCGGCATGATCGCGCGGGCGTAGTGAATCGTCAGACACAAGATCTCCTTGGCCGCGGCGGGTGATGAGTGCCGGGCTGATCGCGATCGATGTCACGAGGCGTCACGCGCCCACTACGATCCAAGTGGGTGGGCCCGTCATCTCCGACGAGCACACCGCGATGGACATCACGAACGTGCGGTGGCTCCTGCACATGCTTGCGCCACTGGTGGCGCGGTCCGGAGCGACGGCGGCGCGCGACCAATCGCGATCTGCGCGACCCGCGCGGCGACCTCGCGCAATGTGGACACCGCCGCCGGCAGGTCCACGAGTTCGCGGGCCGCCTGCGCCCAGCGTCGAAGCGTCGACCACTCCGTACCCCACGCTGCACTCGACGACACGCAGATCCGCTTGCGGACGCGAGCGGGCGGCATCGTCATGATTCCCCACAGCGTCATCGCCATCGCGATCGCCACGAGACTGTAGTGCCGCCGGGGTGCGACTCCGCGCGGCACGACCAAGATGACCGCACGACACGTGCCGACGACGCAGCGATACCGCCGACACAGGACCCACGCTCGGTCCGGATCCGTGTCGGCGTCGGGAGGGCCGAAGATCGCGCGCCAACGAAGTCCGTGACCATGCAGACCCAGACCACATCCGGTCGGTCGGCTCGCAGCACCGCATCGTGGACACTGACCTGGGCGCGCGGCCTCGGGTGACGGCGGCCGCGCAATCCAACCCTTGACGTCGAGCGCGCGGTGGACGATGAGTAGAATGCTTTGGGTCGGCTTCGTCACAGGGTCCGACCCGGAGCACGACGTCGGCGGTGTTGAAGCACCGTCGACGTCACCTAATTTTCGGCGAGCACCGCGCTCAGCTCCGGATAGTCGGATGACGCTTCTACATCATGGAGCCGGATCCCGACCAGGCACCGGCGGTGATGGCGTCCGATCATCGACCATCAACCAGCCCGCCTTGAAACCGCGCCGTATCCATCGTCGGCGATGCTCCCTAACAGTCGCTTCCCAGTCTTCGGCTCGACGACGCAAAAGATATTCGCTGTTCCGCGCCGGACGTACTCGTAGTCGGTTTGCGCAGACTT
>JBBROY010000116.1:0-1640 GCA_038228795.1 Gemmatimonadales bacterium | reverse complement strand
TTGGACCTCACCCGGTTTAGTGGACACGGGGTTTACGCTGCTCGCGGAGTGCGAAGCAGATCCTGCTCGAATGCGACGGGCGTGCGATACCCCAGCGACGAATGCAACCGTTCGCGATTGTACCAGCCGTCGATAAACTCCACTAGCGCCCGCGTCATCCCAGCGGGCGTGCGCAGCGGCGCGCCGTCCAGCAGTTCCCCCTCGAGTGTCGCGAAGAAACTCTCCACGACGGCGTTGTCCCAGCAATCGCCGCGGCGACTCATGCTGGCCGTGACGCCGCGCGACGCGAGCGCGGCGCGGTATGACTGACTCGCGTCGCTGCTGCCGCGATCCGAGTGATGCACGAGTCCTGCGCCGGGCTGCCGCATCGCGGCGGCGCGCTCAAACGCGGTCAGCACCAAGGCCGCGTCGTTGCGCGTACTCGTGGCCCAACCGAGCACCCGACGCGACGACCGATCGAGCACCACGGCGAGAGAGAGCCAACCCACGAGTGTGGGGAGATCGGTGACGTCGCTTGCCCACACCGTGTTCAGCGCGCGCCCGACTACGAAGTCGCGCGCGACATGATTGGGCGCGAGCGGCCACTCGTGCGCACTCTGCGTCGTGACGACGAAGCGGCGACGCGGACGCGCGACGAGCTGCGCCTCGCGCCTGAGCCGCGCCACGCGTTTCTCCCCGATGGCGACGCCCTGCTGTCGGAGCACCCGCTGAATGCGTGGCGCGCCGTACCGCGCTTTCGCGTGCGTACACGCGCCGTGCACGAGGCCGAGCCGCTGCGCGTCCTCGCGGGCATGGTGCGACGGCGCCCGCTGCTGTGCCGCGTAGAAGCCCGCACGCGACACCGCCAACACGCGGCACATCATGGTCACGGCAAACGTCGCACGGTGAGCCTCGATCACGACGTACTTTTCGCTCACCGTGACTCCCGGGCGAAGTACGCCGACGCGTTTTTTAGGAAATCCCGCTCTTGCTTGACGGTTTCGAGCTCGCGACGCCGCTGGTGCACGTCCTCGTCCGCACTCGGCAGACGACCTTCGCCTGGCAAGACATCACGCGGCGCGGCGCCGACGCGCCGCGCCAATCGGCTCGACCACGCACGGAGCTGGTCAGGCCGCACCTCAAGCTCACGCGCGATCTGTGCGAGGGGCACCTTCAACACCAATCGCTCCTGCATCCGTCGCACCGCTTCGATCTTGAACGCCGCATCGAACTGCCGCCGCTCTCGCTTCTTCGCCATCTCGCACCTCCTACCCGAATCAACGTCAGGCTAGGTCAGGTGTCCATCAAACTGGGTGAAGTCCACCAGGGCATCGCCGTCACTCCGAATGGGGATCGGAGAAGTGTCACCCATGTCCCCGGACAACTGTCACCCATGTCCCCGGATTGTACCAGAACGCGGTCTAACTGTGCGTTGCTGTTGACGGCGGCTTCACGGATTGCGGCCTTGCTCGCTGCGCTCACTGTCGACATCCTGTTGGACGGCCCTGCAACAGAATGCGGCGTGTTAGATGTCTGTGAGGCATTCGTGCGTTCGCCAGGCCCCAACGTCCCTCGTTGAGTGCGAGTCCCGTCGTGAGGATCCGACGGCCATCCGAGGGCGCACCTTGGCGGAACTTTTCGACTCCGTGGCGAGTGCCTTG
>JBBROY010000115.1:0-1869 GCA_038228795.1 Gemmatimonadales bacterium | reverse complement strand
GTCGTCGGTCTGGTCGTCGAGGCCGCCGGCATCGACGTCGGGCTCGGCGAGCTCTGCCGCATCACGAGCTTGACCGAGGATCGCTCGGTGCTCGCAGAAGCGGTCGGCTTTCACCAGCGCGGCGTCCTGCTGATGCCGCTCGGCGAGCTCGATGGCATTCATCCCGCGGCGAGCGTGCAGCCGCTGGGCCGGAGCTTCGGTGTCGACGTCGGGCCCGGGCTGCTCGGTCGCGTGCTCAACGGGCTCGGCCATCCGATCGACGGAAAGGGCAAGCTCGAGATCAGCGAACGCGTTCCGCTGTCCGCCGAACCGCCGAACCCGCTCGACAGGCAGATCATCGACACGCCGTTGGAGACGGGCGTGCGGGCAATCGATGGGACGTTGACGATCGGGCGTGGCCAGCGGGTCGGCATCTTCTCCGGGTCCGGTGTCGGCAAGTCGACGCTGCTCGGCATGATCGCCCGGCGGGCGCGCGCCGACGTGAACGTGATCGCGCTCCTCGGCGAGCGCGGCCGCGAAGTACGCGACTTCCTCGAGCACTCCCTCGGCGCCGAGGGGTTGAAGCGTTCGGTGATCATCGTCGCCACCGGCGACCAGGCGGCACTGGTGCGCGCCCGCGGCGCGCTCGTCGCCACGGCGATCGCCGAGTACTTCCGCGATCAGGGCAAGCACGTGCTGCTAATGGTCGACTCGATCACGCGCGTGGCGATGGCGTGGCGCGAGATCGGTCTCGCCTGTGGCGAGCCGCCGACGACCAAGGGATATCCGCCATCGGTGTTCGCGTCGCTACCGCGGCTGCTCGAGCGCGCCGGGAACGGCAGCCGCGGCGGCATCACCGGGCTGTACACGGTGCTGGTCGACGGCGACGACTTCAACGAGCCAGTCGCCGACGCGGCGCGATCGATTCTCGACGGCCACATCGTCCTCACGCGAAAGCTCGCCGCCGCCGGACACTATCCGTCGATCGACGTGCTCGAGAGCAAGAGCCGCGTGCGCGACCACGTGATCGACGAGACGCAGAAGGGGAGCGCCAACGCGCTGCTCCGCATGGAAGCGGCGTACCGCGAGAAGGAAGACCTGATCATGGTCGGCGCGTACGTGAAGGGATCGGATCCGCACGTCGACGCGGCGATCCAGTTTCGCGAGAGCGCGCTGACGTTCTTACGCCAGCGGCCGGACGAGTACACGCCGATGATGGAATCGCGTCTCAGCCTCATCGCGCTCGCGGCCCAGATCGAGACGCTCAGCCGGCGGAGGAACTGATCGTGTTCAAGTTCTCGCTGCAACGACTGCTCGATCTGCGCGCGCGCAAGGAACAGGAAGTCGCGACCCGATTCGCGCACGCCCGCACGGGAGCGGACGCCGCCGAACGTGAAGCGGCCGCGCTCGAGGAGGCGCGGGAGGCGGGACGCGCGCGCATGACGGAAGAGGCTCGCACGCCGGACCAAACGGCCGGCCTCCTGCAACAGATGAACTACGTGTTGGGGCAGCTCGATGTGCACGTGGTCGCCGCGCGGCAGCAAGCGACGGCGGCCGAGACCGCCGCGCAGCTGGTGCAGAGCGAGCTCACTGTGGCGTATCAGGACCGGCGCGTGCTCGATCGGTTGCGCGAGCGCCAGCACGATGCGTGGAAAAGCACGGAGTCGCAGCTCGATCGAACGGCGATGGATGAGATCGCGCTGTCGCGATTCCACCAATCGGACACCAAGCCCGCCGGCGATTCCATCACCAACAAGGTGGATCGATGAATCGCTTGGCACTGGCGTTCGTGTTCGCGTTCGCGGTCGCCATGAGCGGCGGCACAGCGACGATCATCGCCCGCGCGAAGGAGACTCAGCGCGCGGCGCTGGCCAAAAAGAAGAAGGCCGT
>JBBROY010000114.1:0-2169 GCA_038228795.1 Gemmatimonadales bacterium | reverse complement strand
TCATGCAGACGCAGATTGTCGTGCTGCCCCTCGACGTGCACGGGCCGCTGCGCACGCTGCACGAACGCATCGCCACCAGCGGCCTCGAGTTCGAGCGCGCGCGGTTCACCTTCTATCCGCACTGCACGCTCAGTTTCTATCCGACCATCACGGCCGACAAGGAACAACGGCTGCTCGCGCTCCGGTTGGACGAGCCCTTCACGATCGAGCGCATTCAGTGCTACGAGACGCGCGATCCGCTCCCGTCGAAAAAGCTGGCCGAGTTCGCCCTGACGGGTTAGGCGGTGCCTTCGCCGGGCACTCCCACCTTGTGATCGTACACCAGCGCCCCGCCGAGCCATCCGCTGATCGCGATCAACACCAGTCCGATCACATCCGTGTAGTAGCCGGCCGGCGAGATGGTGTTGTGCCGCTGGTGCCGCGAGTATTCGCCGAACGCGAACACGGCCAGCGCGCCGAAGTTGAGCAGCATATGGATCAGCCCCGTGCGGCGCGCGGCCGACTCCGACCGTGTGACGCCAAATAAATCGATCAGGCCAGGAATCGCGGCGGCGATCGCGCCGACGCACCCAGCAAGGATCATGTAGTAGGCGGGAAAGTGCAGCCAAACCCGGCCGGTCAACTTCGCGATTGCGTCGAACGCCACTCCGGTCGTCCACAGCCCGATTGGATAGCCGACGAGCATTGTGTGTATGGGATGCGTGCCGATGCGCGCCTTACTCAACATGACTGCCTCCGTGTCGGGGTTGCGAACGCTCCGTATCTTTCATCCTTCCGCTTGCCGCACACTCTCACCACTCGCTCGTGACAGACTCCATCTTTGCCTCGATCGAGGCCGACGCGCGGCCACGCTCGGCGTCGCTCTTCGCCGACATCGCGACGCGATATCTCGCCCGCTCCGCCCACGGCGACGGCCCCGTGTCCACCGAACTGTCGCCAGCCGAGATCGCGCGGCGATTCGACGAGCCGATGCCGCGATCCGGACGCCCGCTGGCCGAGATCGCCGCCCGCATTGACCGCGACGTACTCGGCGACATGAATCGGCTCGCGCATCCGATGGCGATGGGACACCAAGTCTCACCGCCCTTGCCGGCGGCAATATGGATGGATTCGATAGTGAGCGCCATGAACCAGTCGCTGGCCGTCAGCGAGATGTCGCCGAGCGCGACCGCGGTCGAGACGCGAGTGATTCGGTGGATGTGCGATCTAGCCGGCATCGGCCCGGACGCGGGCGGCACCTTCACCTCCGGTGGCACGGAGGCGACCTTCACCGCCTTGCTCGCCGCGCGCACACGCGCGCTGCCTGATGCATGGGATCGCGGCGTGACCGGAACGCCGCCCGTGGTGCTCTGCGGTGAGCATGCCCACTACGCGGTCACCCGGGCGGTGGCCCAGCTCGGACTCGGGATGCGCCGCGCGGTCGCGGTGCCGTCGCGCGACTGGCGCCTGGACCCCGTCGCATTGGAGCGCATTCTCTCGGTGCTCGAGTCGCAGGGAACGCCGGTGATGGCGGTCGTTGCCACGTCGGGAGCCACGGCGACGGGCTCGTTCGATGATCTCGATGCCATTGGAACGATGACGCGGGCACGCGGCATCTGGCTGCATGTCGACGGCGCTCACGGTGCATCGGCGCTGGTCAGCAATGCTCACCGGCACCGGCTGCGCGGCATCGAGCGCGCCGATTCCATCGCGTGGGATCCACACAAGATGATGTTGATGCCTCTTGCCACCAGCATGCTGCTCGTGCGCGACGAGCGCGCGCTCGAGGGCGCGTTTTCTCAGGAGGCGCCCTATCTCTTTCACGGCGGCGAGGGCGTGCGACCTCCGGATCAGGGCACGCGGAGCTTTCAATGCTCGCGCCGCGCGGACGCGCTCAAGCTCTGGGTCGCGCTCCAGCGCTATGGGGCCGACGCATTTGGCGAGCTCTATGACCGGCTGTGCGCCGTGACCCGTGAGCTGTTCCAGATGATCTCAGCGTCGAGGGTCTTCGAGGCGGTGCACGAGCCCGAGTGCAACATCCTCTGCTTTCGCTACGTCGGTGACCGCACGCTCAGCGACACAGCGCTCGACCATCTCAACCGCGAGCTACGCGAGCGATACAACGGCTCGGGGCACGGGTGGATCACTGGAACCGTTGTCGGTGGTCGACGGGTGTTGCGCGTCTGCGTG
>JBBROY010000113.1:0-2490 GCA_038228795.1 Gemmatimonadales bacterium | reverse complement strand
CTAGGCTGGCAGGCTGCGCGATACGCGCGATGTCGCCGGAGCCGCAGTCACGCGCAACCGCGCGCGGATCATCAACGCGGCATCCGTTGAGCGGCAACGTCGCGATCTGCGCTGCGAGCGCCCGTCCGACGTCAAAGCCCAGCGGCGCGTGGCACGTCGGCTCCTTCCGGTACTGGCGTTGCACCAGGCGCATCGCCCCCAGCATTCGCGCCGGATGCTCGGCGTAGTACTCGTTCACGACCACCGGCTCCCCGTCATGGGTCAGCATCTCGCGCGTGCCGAGCCACGCGGGTCCGGTCGGCGCATCCCCGGCGCCCCGTTTCCGCAAGAGGAGCAGGTCGCTCGTCACGACGGTGTTGGCGGCATCGGCAAACGTCGTGTCGGGCAGGCGAATCGCCGCGGTCAGGTCGGCCCGCTCGGCCGCATACCGACGGAGCGTCGGATTCTCCTTGTCCATCGTCGCACGGCCAACGATGGCGGCCAACGTGCCGCCGGGCGCCAGGAGGTCGAGCGAGCGCGCGATGAAGTAGTCGCCGACATTCAGGCGGAGACGACGGTAGGCGGCATCGTCGACCCGGAAGTTGCCCCACGGCACGTTCGCGAGGATCGCGTGAAAGAACCCACGTGGCAGTCGCGCGCGTTCAAAGGGCTCGATGCGGACATCAGCCTCGGGATAGAGCAACCGTGCGATGCGTCCAGACAACTCGTCCATCTCGATCGCAGTCCACCGCACCCCATCGCGATAATGCTCCGGCGCCGCGCCGATGAAGTGGCCAACGCCCGCACCCGGCTCCAATACGCGAGGATCGGCGATGCCCTGGAGAACGCCGAGATGATCGAGCATCGCGTACACGGCGCGGATGACGGGGAGCGGGGTGTAGAACGCCGTCGGCGTGGACGCACGTGCCGCCGCGAACTCCGGCGCGGTGGTCCCGTCGCGAAGCGCGGTGTGAACCTCGCGCCAATCGAGCCGATGCGACTCGAACGCTTGAGGGAGGCCGCCCCATCCGACGTATTCCGCGAGGAGGCGCCGTTCGTCGGGCGTCGCCGGGCGCCCGTCAACCTCGACCGATTTCGTCAATGCGATCGCCGTCAGGTTCGCGGCGGCTCGGGCCTTCGCGCCGCCCATCCCGACGACATCATCAGTAAGTCGGAAACGATATGGACTCACCGAATCCATGTCGGCCGCGACGGACGATACGAGCGGCTGCCGACTCGGGGCGGGAAGTACCGGCGGCGTGCTCGCGAAGAGATCGAACTGGGGGACGATGCGCGGAGCGCGCCGTCGCGGCGCGGGGATGAGCGCGGGAGTGTCTTCCGAACTGGGATCGCCCGGCAACGGGCGGGCGGAGTGCGGCTGCGGCATGAGCGCGGTGACCTCGGTGTCAGAGTGCTCGAAACCGTAGGCACGCGTCCGTCATCTCACGAAAGCATCCTGTTCGTGGCGGCGTTGGTGCATCGATGGAAGACAGGCGAGCGCCCGTTCCATCGGCGCAGGCGTCGAATCAAGCCGAACAGCTTGTGCGTGATCGCACAACACGTGGCTCGCCAAGGGTCGCGGGCCACCTGAGTTCTGCGTCGATCTCCGCCGCGCTATTACCGGTCGTGCCCTTCCAACCGGAGCAGGTGCGGGCGGTCTAGGTTGGCGAGCGCGGTGGCGACGTCTCCCACGATCTGCAGGCTGCGAGCGCTGACGTGATCGACATCGTCGGCAGCCGTGTGGTGAGCCGGATACTGGACGTCGATGACGTCGATGACGCGATAGCCGGCGGCCAGCAGCGGAACATGGTCGTCGAGAACGCGAACGACGGGTCCCTTGGCGAACACCGCTGAGTATCCCATGGTCGCGGCCGCGCGCCACAGGGCGTGGACCGCGTCCGGTGCCATGCGGAGCGACGTGGCCTCGGGGAGAATCCGCAGATCCCGGTCGCCGATCATGTCCCAGAGCACCCCGTATTGCACGCGGTAGCCGGCTCGCGGCGGATGGCTCGCGAAATAGCGCGAGCCGATCAACACATCGCTGTCGCCGAGCGAATCGGCGGAGTGGGGAAAGCGACCGAAGTCTTCGCCGTCGACGAACAAGAGATCAATGCCCACTGAGGGCGGAGTCCGCGATAGCACGTCCGCGAGCTGCAAGAGCAGCGCGGTCCCCGATGCGCCATCGTTGGCGCCGGGAATGGGCTGCGCGCGCAACACAGGATCGGTTACACTCGGAGCGTCCGCCACTGGCCGTGTGTCCCAGTGCGTGACGTACAGCACGCGATAGTCGGCGGAGGGCCGAAACTGCGCGAAGAGGTTTCGAAGTGGAATGCTGTCGCCTCGCTGTGTGTGGTGCCACCAGCGCTGCTCGAGTACGGTATCCGCGGTCGTCCGCAGTCGCGTCGCGATCCAATCTCCGGTGCGCTGCCAGCCCGGACTCCCTGGAACGCGCGGCCCAGTCGCGACCTGAAACTCCACGTAGCGCAACGCGCGCTCGCCACTGAACGCCGT
>JBBROY010000112.1:0-2544 GCA_038228795.1 Gemmatimonadales bacterium | reverse complement strand
GGTGAGCGCGAAGTGCGCGAGGTATGGCGCGGACATGATCAGTCCTCCTCGGGCGCACGGTGACGCGGTGGGCGGCCGACGAGGCGATCGAGCAAGGCACCGGCCGGATCGAAGGCGACGGCATCCTCGGGGTCATCCGCCGCAGGTGCCGGCCGTTTGCGGCGCATCTTGCCGGCGGCGATCGCATCGACAAGACGAAGTACGTAGCGATGGCCGTCGTGCTCAACGACGGGCTCCGCGGCTCCGGTCAGGTCGACGGCAATCATGACCAGACATCCCGAGAGAAAGCTCTGGTCGAGCTGCCACGGCACGCCGGCGATATCGACGGTGCCGTCCTTGCGAACGCGCCGTCGCGCGCGAATCGTGAGCGCCGTCGAGAGTTCGGCCTCCTTGACGATGCGCGTGCGTGCACCGGCCCACACCTCGGCAGGGGTCTTGCCGAGCAGGCCGCCGTGCGGCGTCTTGTGATAGTGCTCATCGAGAAACGCGAGCAACCGCGCTTGCACGGCGTGCAGTGACGTCATCGTGCCGAGGTGGTCGAGGCAGCCCTCGCGCAGGGTCCTCCAGAAACGCTCCATCTTTCCGCGTGCGGGTGCGTCGTAGGGCTGCGCGTGGATCAGCGTGACGCCCAAGCGCTCGCAGCCGATCCGTAACGCCTCGCCGCGGTACGTGGATCCATTGTCGAGGTAGAGACCGTCGGGCGCGCCCACACGGCGCAGCGTGCCGAGAAACAGTCCGAGCATGTCGGCCTCGCGCTCGGTGTGGTGCGCCTCGAGCGCGACCACGTACCGTGAGGCATCGTCCATCAACGCATGGATCCTGAGCGGGCGCGTGGTGCCACCGATGTGAAGCGCCGCGCCGTGACAGACGTCGCCATGAAACAACGCGCCGGGATGCTCGGCCTGCCACCGCAATCGTGTGTGCCCCTCCGGCCGCACACCGCGCGGCAGTCCCGCATCGCGAAACAGCCGCGCAACCGTGGTCTCCGAGACCACAGCTTTCGGCAGACGCCCGTCGAGGACGAGCGTGCGCAAGATCAGCGGCACCGAGGCACTCGGGTGCTCGCGGCGAATGTCGAGCAGCAAGGCGCGCTGCTCGGGCGTGAGCTCGCGACCGCGACCGCGATCCGAGCGCAGCCGCGGCTTGAGCGCGACGAGGCCACCGGCTCGATACAGGTAGACCCAGCGCTCTAACGTTGACGGTGCGATGCAACGCGTGAAGCGTGCACCCGGCATGCGAAATCGTACCTTGGCGAGAGCGCGCAGCGCGGCGCGGAGCTCGCCGCGCTCGAACTCGCGATGCGCGAGAGCGCCGATAACCTCGGCACGAAACAGAGCGATCGCCTCGGCGTGATCGCGCGGGCGTAGTGAATCGTCAGACACAAGATCTCCTTGGGCCGCGGCGGGTGATGGATGCCGGGCCGAGCTCGATCGGTGTCACGAGGCGTCCCGCGCCCACTACGATCCAAGTGGGTGGGCCCGTCGTCGCCGACGAGCACACCGCGATGGACATCAAGACCGTGCGGTGGCTCCTGCACATGCTTGCGCCACGAGCGGCGCGGTCCGGAGCGACGGCGGCGCGCGGCCGATCGCGATCTGCGCGACACGTGCGGCGACCTCACGCAACGTGAACGCCGCCGCCGGCACGTCGACGAGTGTGCGCTCCGCGTGCGCCCATCGGCGCAGGGTCGACCACTCGGTGCCCCACGCCACGCTCGGCGACACGCAGATACGCTCGCGCACGCCAACCGGGGTGAGCGCCAGGATCCCCCACAACGTCATCGCCATGGCGATCGCCGCGAGACTGTAGTGCCGCCGGGGTGCGACTCCGCGCGGCACGACCAAGATGACCGCGCGACACGTGCCGACGACGCAGCGATATCGTCGACACGAAACCCACGCTCGGTCTGGACCGGCGTCGGCATCAGGTGGCCCAAAGACCGCGCGGTCCCGAATCCCATGACCGTGCAGGCCAAGACCTGCTCCGGTCGGTCGGCTCGCTGCACCGCATCGCGGGCACCGCCCTGGACGCGCAGCCTCCGGTGACGGCGGTCGTGCGATCCATGTCTTGACGTCGAGCGTGGGGTGAACGATGAGTGAAGTGCGCTGGGTCGGCTTCGTCACACGGTCCGACCCGGAGCACGACGTCGGCGGTGTTCGAAGCACCGTCGACGTCACCTAATTTTCGGCGAGCACCGTGCTCAGATCCGGATAGTCGGACGACGCTTCTACATCAAAGAGCTGGATCCCGACCAGGCACCGGCGGTGATGGTGTCAGAGCCGCCGACCATCAACCAGCCCGCCTCAAAACCGTGCGCTCCACATCGCAGGAGATGCTCCCTAACACTAGCTGATCCGGCGTTTTGCCGAGCCGCGCGGCCGCCGCATACAGCTCGTTGTGCTCGAACGCGAGCGACGGCAACGGATTCATCTCGAGGAATACGACGTCGCCAGCGGGCGTTACGCGGAAATCCGCGCGGCCGTAGCCGGTGACGCCGAGCGCGGCGAACGCGCGCTCCGCGGCCTCGCAGATCGCGCGATCATC
>JBBROY010000111.1:0-2632 GCA_038228795.1 Gemmatimonadales bacterium | reverse complement strand
TTCGCATCGCGCCCTGCACCGGAAACAACTCAGCGGGGATCGCGAGCGTCCTGATGAGAACGAACGTCTGGCCAGTTCCGGACCGCATTTTCGCCGTCACGCCGTGACGTTGGCGATCTTGCTCGGCTGTGAGCTCATGCGCCACGCCGGGAGCACCTCGTCGTCGAGGTCGCGATGTTCTGCCGGGCGCGAGACGGTCTGACCGGTACCGAAGCTGTGTTGTATCGGTGAACACGCCGGCGTTCGCGGTCTCGTCGGCGCGCGCCTTCACGCCGCGCACGTTCAAGACCTCGCAGTGAAGATCGCGCGCGCTCTGCTGAGCACGAAACATGCGGCATGCTTCCATCTCCTTTTTCACCCGTCGCCGCGCCGGCTCTCGCGGTCTCGCTCGGCGTGCGCGTTCACGCGGATCGCGCAGCCACGACGTCACGTGGCGATCGCGAGTGCCCTGAACCGAACGGCTGCTGCCATGCCGACCCGGACGTCGCTCTTACTCGTCGCCGCGTCCAGGTACTTCTTGCTGGTCCACGAGTCCGTACCTGCGCCAGCCTTCGCTCAGCAGCCACGTCTTGGGTAGCCAGACGAACGGTGGCGGATAGCCAGCCGGCGCCTTGTAGTAAAATCCGATGTGCGCGCGCTGCTTCCAGCCATCGAACGACAACGAGCTCGAGTACGGATCGACCCTCCACGGCTGCTTGCGCGGCTCGGAATCCGCGCCGTGGTGCCGCCAGTTGTTCAGAGGGTCGACCGCAATTGCACATGCGGCTTTGAGTCAGCCTGTCGACGTTCGTGCGCAGCTTCGCGACGACTCCTGCCGTTGGCGCTTCAGCGTCTGGAGACCCAGGACGCGGCTACTCCGCGACAGCTTGTCTCGGTGGTCCACCGAGACAAGCGAGCGGTGTCCACGGTTGCGGCTGCTCGACGTTGGTCTCGAACTAGCTTGAGCGATCAGTCGAGTTCGATCGGGATGTGAATGCAGGCCAGCCGGCGCGCGGCGGTGATCCTCAGCAGGTTGTGCGCGACGACCTTGAGCAACACCTCGTTGATGATCGTCGTCGGATGACGAGAGCTCGCGCGCCGAAATCCCATGGTGTCTTCGATGTTCGAGAATACCGGCTCGATGGTTGCAATGCGTTGTCCGTAGCGCTCGCTGGCGCCGGGCTGGGACATTCGCTGGCGCATCTCGTTGCGGACCTTCTCGAGGTTGAGGTCGGCGGTAAGCGAGCGCCGGTGCCGATTCGTGCATTGCGGCTTGAGCGCGCACGTCGGGCATCCGAGTCCAGACCAATGCGTGCGGCCGTTCGACATCAAACGCGGCTTGGACATCGGCTTCTCCGCGGGACAGATCGCATTCCCGTCGTCGAGGATCCGGAAGCGGGCGCGATCGAAGTATCCCTTTCGTCCCTGCTCGACGTGGCCGTCGTTCGACGCTTTTCCTTCGGCGATCAGGACGTCGACCCAGTCGCGATTCTTGCTCGCGAAATCTAGATCCGTCTCGCAGAAGTAGCCTGCATCCGCGGCATCTTGCATTCCTTCAATTGGAACACCTGCGTCCTGCAGGACATGACGCGCGTCGCGAACCGCCTCCTCTAGCTTTCCGTCGTCGTTGGTCGACGCATCGACCAGTACGCTGACGATGATCCGCTCGCTGACACCCGACGCAGTTGCCGTGATGCGATGTCCGGGCAGCGCAGCACCACTCGGAAACTTCATCAGGGACGCCGACTCGTTGGTGAAGACGACATTCGTCCGATCCTGTGACGAGCATTGCTCGAGCACGGCTCGGTGCCTCGCGAGCTTCTTGTCGTGAATTGCCTGCATCTTCACGGTGAGCGACGAGCGATCGACGGCTTCGAGCTCCTTCAATCGCACGGTCGATCGTTTGACCGTTCCGACCTCGTGAGTCGAGGCGTGGGCACGCAGACGCATGCTGTCAGTCGCCAGTTCCTCGACGAGGATTAGCCCGTCTCCATGCGCCAGTCGCACCGTTTCCATAAGCAGCATCTGCAGTAAGGTGCGACGTTTTTGGCGAAACCGCTTCAGCGTGCCAGCCGCGATCGCATGCCCGCCTGACAGGAACAACATCGCAGCATCCGTCTCGCAGGCACGCGCGACCTTCGTCGCGTGATGGATGCCGATCTGGCTCGCGTACAGCCACACCGCAAGCACGCAGCGCGGATGATGGCCGCGCCGCCCGAGCGACGAGTACTCTTGCTCGATCGCCGAAAAATCTAGCCCGTCGACGAACCGCTGCACGTCGCGGGCAGGATGGGCACTGTCGAGGAGGAGCTCCGGGCAGCCCCTTACGCCGTCGAGTTGACGCCGACGATCGACCTTGAACCTCGGCTTAGGATCTCGGCGAGTCCGGCGGACAATCGTCCGAGTGCTGTCCGGGGACTCGAGAGGCATAGCTCGTGATCTCCCGAACCGGATCGCACGTCAACCCTTCTTTTGATCGACCCTCTCAGCACGTACGCGATGCAGTTGCGAACCTGGCGAGGCGAACCGAGCGCACGCGCGTGATAGCGGTCCGCGAACACCCGCCCGTGCAGGCGCCCGGTGCTCGCATTGATCTGGCGTGCCGCCGAGATCGAGAAGGCCTGCATGCCACGCCACAGCTGCTTGCGATTCA
>JBBROY010000110.1:0-2643 GCA_038228795.1 Gemmatimonadales bacterium | reverse complement strand
CTCGATCCGCTCACGATTTCGCGCGGTCCATGTAGGCCCGAACCGCATCGTACTGGCCGCCCTGGTTGGCATAGAGCACGTAGTTCCGCGCCGTCGCGAACCAATCGCGCGTCGACGGCTTCGTTTTCCCGAGTGCCTCCAGCAGGTCGCCGGTGGAGATGGGCATTGGCCGGCCGCTGCGTAACGCGTCCTGCAGCTTTCGCTCGATGGTCACGTCGACCAATCCCTTTAGATCGGCGCCCGAGTATCCCTCCGTCTTCGAGACCAACCGGTCGTAGTCGATCGCATCCATCGGTTTGTCGCGGAGCATCAGCCGCAGAATTTCTCCGCGCGCCTCGGCATCCGGCGGCGGAATGAACAGCAAGCGGTCGAATCGCCCGGGGCGGCGGAACGCATCGTCGAGATGCCAGGGCGCGTTCGTCGCCGCCATGACCAGCACGCCTTCGTTGGCCGAATCGATGCCGTCGAGCTCGGCGAGAAACTGGTTGATCAATTGACGGCCGGCGCTCCCGCGCAGATCGGCGCGGCTCGCCGCCAGCGCGTCGACCTCGTCGAAGAAGAGCACGCTCGGCGAATCGGCGCGCGCTTGCTGGAAGAGATCGTGCAAGTTGCGCTCGCTCTGTCCCACCCACATGTCCAGCACTTCGTTGATGCCGACCGACTGGAAAGTCGCGCGAATCTCGCCGGCGGTCGCGCGCGCGAGGTATGTCTTGCCGCATCCCGGTGGACCGTAGAGCAGAATCGCGCCGCCGGCCGTCTTGCCATACGCGCGATAGAGCTCCGGCTGCGCCAGCGGATGGATGATCTTGAGACGGATCTCCTCCTTCACCGACTCCATTCCGCCGACGTTCTCGAAGTTGATCCGCGGCCGCCGGGTACGCGTTTCCTCGCGCTCGCCGAGCGGATCGTAGGCCGGCGGCGCCGAGGGCGGCTCCGGCGCGGGCGGCACAGGCTGCGTCGCGCCCGTGTTGACCGACGCGCCCACCGCGCCCGCGCCCAAGGTTCGGGCGAGCGACGGATCGGCCAGCGATGGATTCTGCTTGATCGCGGCCCGGTAGGCCTCGCGTGCCCGCTCCACTTCTCCGATCGCCGACAGGAGCTTGGCGTGCGAGAGCAGCAGCGCGGCGTCGGTTGGCGCGCCAGTTAGGAGGTCCTCGATCACCACCAGCGCCGCGGAGTGCTTCTCCTGTCGCTGAAAGATCGACGCCAGCTCGCGCTTCAGATCGCCGTCGCCCGGCTCGAGGCGCAACGCTTCTTTGAGTTCCGATTCCGCGTCGCCCAAGTGGCCCGCTCCCGCGAGCGCCTGCGCGAGAAAGCCGCGCAGCGCCGCATCGTCTGGCGACACTCGTACCGCTTCGCGCAGTGCGCGGATCCTTCCTTCATTTGCCAACGTTTTTCCCCCGGGAGCCGTTCGATAAGGACAAAGCTACGCCGCGCCGGATGTTTCGTGGAGATGCCAAGCCTGCTTCAGATGAAGCGCATCGAAGCGGTGACCATAGACGCCGCCGATACGTCTTTGATTCACATTCCCGACGACATAAAGAAACGATGGCATTGGTACTCGCAATTGTAGTAGTGGCGGCGGTCGGGCTGTTTCTGAGCATGAACAGAAGCACGCCGAGCGTCGAGCAGCCCGACGCGTCACTGCGGACGCTGCTTGCGGCGCAGGGCTTTCAGCTCTCCGATCTTCTGTTGACCGAGTCGCTCACGATGGCGCTCGATGAATCGCAGCGGCGCATCGCGTTCGTGTCGCGCGCTCCGAATCAACGCCCGGTCATTCACACGGTGTCGCACGCTGCGCTGATGGCGGTAGCGATTCTCCGAGATGAAAAGCCGGTAGTCGAGGTGAGGCGCACGGGTGCCCCTCCGGTATCCGACCATCCTGCGCTTCCAACCGGCCTCGACCCCGACCAGCTCGGTGGAATGAGCCCGGGGGTCGGCATGCTGGTGAGCGGATTGGAGGGGACGGCGCAGATAAACGCCAGGCTCAAACTCTCTCGGCTCGAGTTGCGCGTGCTCACCGGCGATGGCGCTGGTGGAATCGGTTCCGAGTATACCGTCCGGGTGCTCGACCTACAGCGTCCGGATTACCTGTCGACAGTCTGGCTGCGTCCGCAAATCACGTCGACCGAGCTGTGGTACCGACGCATCGGCCTGCTGCTCCAGCAGGCCGAGGGCGAGCTGGCTGAACAGGTCGCGAGCTCGCCGATCCCTCCGACCATGCCCGCCGCGGCATCGCCACGATCCGCGCCGGCCGCGCAGGACCAGCTACGGAACTCGGATTCGCCGGAGTCGTCGACCTTCGTCGCCGATGAAATCAGCAAGCTCGCCGGCCTGATGCAGCGCGGCCTGATCACGAACGAGCAGTTCATCCAACAACGCGACCGCCTACTCGGCTCACCGTCAGGCACGGAAGAGAGTTAGCCGAATTAGCGGCTGGGTGTTCGTGACCCGACGGCCCTATCTCGGTGCATCCGAGAGGTGCTCCGCGATCACGCTCCACCTGCCGCTTCGCCGTCGAAATACGAGTGTCATCGCGCCGCGCAGATCGTGCGCCATTCCGTCCGGTTGCAGGTGCGGAATGTGGTACGTCACCGTCAGCACAGCGGCGTCCGGCGCGAGCACGTCGACGTGCGTGAATGT
>JBBROY010000109.1:0-2749 GCA_038228795.1 Gemmatimonadales bacterium | reverse complement strand
GTCCTCATGCGCGACATCCAGGAACTGTCCTACCAGGAAATCGCCGACAAGCTGCGGCTGCCGGAAGGCACCGTGAAGTCGCGGATCAACCGGGGACGCACGGAGCTCGCCCGCCAGATCCGCAAGCTGCGCGGCGACGATTTCGGCCACAGCGGTACGGCGCTTAAGCACACGGGAGCCAACTGATGAATGTGAAAACCGACCAGAGCGGCGGCGTCGCCATCGTCCGCGTCGGCGAGACGCGGCTGATGTACCCGATCCTCTCCGATTTCGCGACCGCGGTCAGCGGCCTGGTCGCCGGCGGCCAGAAGCAGATCCTGATCGATCTGACGCCGGTCACCTACGTCGACAGCGCGACCATCGGCTGCCTGATGGATCTCTACCGCCAGGTCCACAACGCCGGCGGCCACCTCAAGCTGTCCGGCGTCCAGAAGCGGGTCGAGACCATGCTGACGATGACCGGGGCGCAGAACTTCATCGAGATCCACGCCGACGAGCCGAGCGCCGTCAAAAGCTTCGGGGCTTAGCGATGCGCACCATCAAGACCACCAGCGGCGATGCCATCAGTCTCGACGGCGACCTGCTCGCCGTCATGGAAACGCTCTACAAGGAAGTGACCGCCAAGCGCGAGTTCGAGCGGTCCTTCGAAGACATGGTGAAGGAGATTCACCACCTGATCGAGCAGATGGACGACAACGAGCGCCGCACCTACCTCGCCGAGAGCCTGTTTCTCAACACCGTGAAGTACGAGAACGACAAGCTCGAGGCGTATATGAAGAAGCTCGCGAAGAAGTGAGTAGGGAGTAGGGGGTAGGGATTAGCACTACTTTGTCAGGTTCGTTCGCTGTGAACGGCCGGGCCGACGAATGAACGCTTGTACGGGCGGACGCGATCTTCTACCATCCGGGCGTGACGACGAACTCGGCGCGGGCGCTTCTTCGGCGTCTGGGCCAGTTCACGGACACATTCAGCGCGTGTTTCTCTCGTCGCCCGCAACGCGAGGCCGCCAGCCACTACCTCGACGCGCTTTTCAACGACAGCGAGCGGAAGTCGATGCAGGCGATGCACGGCCGGTTGGGTGATCCGAGCCACGATCAAGCGTTGCACCACTTCATCACCCATTCGCCCTGGCGCGGCGATCGCGTCTGGACGCAGCTGCGGACGCTGGTGCCGGTCCGGACGGGCCTCTTGGCCCTCGATGATACGGGCTTCCCGAAGCAGGGCACCCACTCGGTCGGCGTGCAGCGACAGTATTGCGGCGCGCTCGGCAAGATCGGGAATTGCCAAGTTGCGGTCTCCAGTGCGTTGATCGCCGACGACCGGACGTGGCCATTGACGTTCGAGTTGTATCTGCCCCAATCGTGGATGACGGACCCCGCGCGCCGGGACGAGGTCGGGATTCCGGCGACGGCGCAATTTCGCGAAAAATGGCGGATCGCATTGGCGCACGTGCGCACCGTCCTGAAGGCGGGCTTCACGCTGACCGGCGTGATGGTCGATGCCGACTACGGGTCGAACGCCCAGTTTCGGGACGGGCTCGAACGCCTCGGCCTGGTCTACGGGGTCGCGATGCGCGGCGACGCCACGTTCTGGGCCGCGGGTGCACGCGGCACGAAGTCGGCGGCAACAATCGGTACCGCCACGCCCGACGACGCGTGGCAGTCGGTGACGTGGGGGACGGGCACGAAAGGTCCGTTGCGCGCGGCGTTTGTCGCCGTGCGCGTGCGCGCGCCCAAGGGCCGCGGCGATCGGTGGTTGCTCTGTGAACGCGCGGCCGACGACGAGCGGAAGTACTATCTGCTCAACCTCCCGCCGACCACGCCGCTGCGCGCGCTCGTGGCGCTCGCGCGCGGCCGGTGGCCGATTGAACAGCAGTACCGCGAACTGAAAGACGACCTCGGGCTCGACCACTTTGAAGGCCGCAGCTATCAGGGCTGGCAGCATCACGTCGTCTTGACCGCCGTCGCGTTCACGTTTCTCCAACTGGAGCGCGCCCGCGATCCGGCGATCACCGTGCGCCCCACGCTCCCCGTCGTGCGCGGGTGGGTCCGCGAGATCTTCGGCCTGCTCTACGTCATTCACTCGCGCCGTCTCCTCCACATGCTCGCCAGCTTTCAACGCAAGCCGCCCCTACGAAGGTGACAAAGTAGTGTTAGAAGCCCCACCGCAGGAGCACCGCTCCGACCGTGAATCCGGCGCCGACCGAGGCGAGCACCACGAGATCGCCCTTCTTCAACCGGCCCGAGGTCACCGCGTCGTTGAGCGCGAGCGGGATGGTCGCCGCCGTGGTGTTGCCGAATCGCTCGATGTTGATGATCACCTTGCTCGAATCGACGCCGAGCTTCTCGGTCGCCGCCTGGATGATGCGGCGGTTGGCCTGGTGCGACACGAACAGATCGATGTCGGCCGCGGTCAGGCCGTTGCGCTGCATCAGCCGGCGCGCGATCTCTTCTGTTTTTCGTACGGCGAACTTGAACACGGTCTGGCCGTCCTGCTTGACGTAGTGCAGCCGCTGGTCGACGGTCTCGTGCGATGCCGGCTTGAGGCTGCCGCCTGCCGGCATACACAGCGCGCCGCCGCCGCCGCCGTCGACCTCGTGCTCGAAGTCGAGGATCTGCGGCCCGCCCGCCGGTGCCGCCGACACCACCACCGCGCCGGCGCCGTCGCCGAAGATCACGCAGGTCGCGCGATCCTGGTAGTCGATGATGCTCGACATCACGTCGGCGCCGACCACCAGGACGTGCTCGTG
>JBBROY010000108.1:0-2896 GCA_038228795.1 Gemmatimonadales bacterium | reverse complement strand
CTCGTCGTCGCCCGTCGTCGCGATCAGCACATCCGCCCGCGCGACTCCCGCCTTTTCGAGGGTCGCGACCTCGCAGCCGTCGCCTTGCAACAACACCGCGCCGAACCGCTCGCTCCACGTCCGCACTTTCGCGGCGTCCTTCTCGATCAGCAGCACCTCGTACCCTTCGGTGACGAGGGTTTTCGTCAGGTAATAGCCGACTTTGCCGCCGCCGACGACCACGATATACACGCGCGTGCTCCCTTATGATCCGCTCGACGCGCCCGCCGCGTTCGGGCGTTGCGTGACCTGATCGCGAAACAGTTGCGCGACGGTCGCCGTTGGACAAATCGTTTTCAGGCCCATTTTCGCATACACCTCCGCCCGCTCGACATCATACACGCGCGCCATTACCTCCGGCACGCGGAAGACGGTCTGGGCGATCTGCGCCGCCATAATATTCAGGTTGTCGCGGTCGGCGACGCCGATAAAGGTCCGCGCGCCCTCGATGCCCGCACGGCGCAGCACGTCCTCGTCAATGCCGGTGCCGAGGATCGTGCGCCCGCGAAACGACTCCGGCAGTCGCCGGAATGCGAAGCTGTCCGTGTCAATCACCGTGACGTGGTACCCGTCGCCGTCCATCGTTGTTGCGAGCCGTGAGCCGACACGCCCGCAGCCGAGGATGACGACATCCGTCGTGCGATTTGTGCCCTGCCGTGCGTTTTGCATCGTCGCTGTCCGTCCCCTTTCGTCGCGCCTCGCGCGGCACTCCCGTCAACGTGCGCTCGGCGGAGCGGCCAACGGCACACGACAGACCCACACTTCGCACATCGCGTGCATGAATACGTACGGCACCGTCGAGCCGAAGGTCGGTTCGCCGTACCGCTCGCGCACCTGCGCACCGAGGACGATCAAGTCCGCGCCGCGCTGCACGGCTTCGTCCACGATGGCCGCTCCGACCGAGCGTGCCTGGAGCACATCATACGTCGCGCGCAGGCCACGGTCGCGGGCGGTGCGCTCGGCGGCCATCAGCACGCGCTCGCCACGCTCCAATTCCGCCGGCATGTCCGCGTCCACGGGCAGTTCCAAGCCAACTTCGACAACATACACGACCGCCACCTGGGTACGATCCCGCTTGCTGATCGTCGCGGCGAGGTCGAGGATGATCGGATCAACCGCGCCGCCATTGATGGCGAGGACCAACTGACGATGGAGGCGAATCTGAGACTGATGTGGCACGCGTGAGATCCCCTTCATGCGCTATCGGATCGCCAAACCCATGCGAGAGTATAGTCCTGCGTCTGTCGGGCCGCAAACTCACTGGCCGAGCGCGAGGCGTGCGGCGAGACGATCCGGCAGACCGGCGCGGTGCATCTTCTCCTGCACCGCCGCAATGTTGTATGCGGCGCGCTTCCACTCGACGGTGTGCGCGTCATCGTCGTACCAGAGATAGGCGGCGTCGGGGTCGCGGTCGCGCGGCTGGCCGACGCTGCCGGGGTTGAGAATGAACCGCCCGTCCGCCACGGGGTACGGCTCATGATTGACGATCGGGATGCGCACGGTCATGCCCTCCACCTCGGCATAGCACGCCGCGACATGGGTGTGGCCGACGAAGCAGCGCGCGCCCGAAAATGCATCGAAGGCATCGCGCGCATCCACGACCGACAGAATATATGTCCAGATCGGATCGGTCGGGCTGGCGTGGGCGAGGGTCACGCCGTCCACTTCGACAAGCGATGGCAGCGACTGGAGATAGTTGACCTGTTCGTCCGTCAGTTGATCGCGCGTCCACTCCGCCGCGAGCGCGGCATTCGGGTTGAAGTCGCGGACGACCGACGAATCGAAAGCCGCATAGTCGTGGTTGCCCGACAGCACGATCTCGCAATGGGCACGCACCCACGCGACGCACGCGCCGGGTTCCGGCCCGTAGCCGACGATGTCGCCGAGGCACCAGATGCGTTCGGCATGTCCCGCGTCGGCAACCACGGCATCGAGTGCGTCCTTGTTGCCGTGGATGTCGGAAAGGATCAGCGTTCGGGTCATGGCGATAGTGTCGCACGCGCGGTACCGGACGGACAAGCGCACGGATGGCGTGTGCTATACTTTCGTCCGCAATAGCGACGGGCATTGTACGGCGGGTGAGAAGCGAGGAGTTCGAAAACCGGATGGGCTTACTGCGGAGCGTCGTCGACACGGTGATCGGCAACATGACACCCGAGGAACGTGTGGAAGCGATCCGCGAGGTCGGCGCTCAGGCGATCACCCTGATGACGCCGGATGAACGGAAGGACCTCGCCAATGCCATCTTCGCGGAACTGATCGGCTCGATGACGACCGACGAACGCCGGGACATCGCCGCGCGCCTCGCGACCGAGACCGCCTCTGCGGGGGAGAAGTAACATGATAAACAACCCGAAACTGCTCGATGTCGTCACGCACGAGCCGATAGATGGGGATGACACCGACATCGCCGGACAAGCATCCACGGGCCGCCGAGGCGTCGGCCTCTGGGGCGTGCTGCTCGCGCTCGTGATTCTCTTCGGCTACCTCACGGCATCGCGACGCAAATCACTGGGCACGCTCGCCGCGCAAATCGCCGATATCGTGCGCGATTTTCGCGGCTACGACCCCGAGTTCTAGCTGGAGTCGGGGAACCTCACCCCCACTGCCCAGAGATACGGTATTGGTTGTCAAGCAGCAGCCAGCGCGGGATCGACGATTCGATAATTCGACTGATACCGCTCTTGCTTTGTCACGAGCGCCCACGCCAGGTGCAGCAGCTTGCGCGCCGCCGCACACCGCGCCACCTTGCTCGGCTTGCCCGCCGCGCGCAAGCGGGCGTAGAAGGCCTTGAGTGCCGGATTGTGCCGCACCGCCGCCAGTGTCGCCATGTATAGGGCGGTGCGCAGTCGGCCTT
>JBBROY010000107.1:0-3033 GCA_038228795.1 Gemmatimonadales bacterium | reverse complement strand
ATGCGCGATAGCGTGACGACACGCCTCGCTGTAGCCCGAGCGAAGTGCAGTCGGCGCGGTGAACGAGAAAGCGGCAAGGCGCTCCCGCAGTCAAGCGTCATCGCCCATGTTCCACGTTGCCAACACGCGATAGCCGACAATTCGAACGAGACTATCTCGGGAACGAGGAGCGTACAGCGCCCACCCAGCGCGTCCGATAGTAGCCGCAGATTCGGCCACCAATACGACGACTACGGAGCGCCGGGTGGCACGGTGGCCGCCGTCTCGGGCATCCGCCGGCGCCCGATGGCGCCGAAGGTCCACTCGATCGGTCGGACGGCGGCGTTGCGGCGTGGCGCGTGTGGAAGCAAAGACCAAACGGGTCGATCGCTGGCGGACAAGCGATCAGAAGCTGCAGAAGCTGCGGCGGTTCAATTCAGCATTCGTCGCGGTAGGGTAGCGGTACCGAGGCCGTGTGAGCGCGACAACTCTACGACGCGAAAAGCCATGGCAAACGTACGGCGCAACAGTTGGCGTGTTGTTAGAGCTGGTATTTGGTGTTATTGGCACTTATACTGTACTATGTCGCGGACGAGTCTAAAGCAGGAACTGGCGGCCCTCACGGCTGTGACGCCGGGAGGGGTTGTCACCGTCGACCTGGCGTCGCGGGTGCTCGGTCTGCCCGCCCGCGCCGCGAGCGTGCGATTAGCCGCATTGGCACGCGCTGGCTGGATCACGCGCGTGAGACGTGGCGTGTATTTCGTCTTGCCCCTCGAGGCGCCGTCGGTAGCAAGCACAGCACCCGAAGATCCTTGGGCACTCGCGAACGTGTTGTATGCGCCGTGCTACATCGGCGGATGGACCGCGGCAGAGCACTGGGGGCTGACCGAACAACTCTTTCGCTCTACGTTCGTCGTCACGACGGCGAATATCCGCGTGCGCGACGCATCGCATCTGGGAGCCGTCTTTCGACTCGTCCGTGTGAAGCGAGATCGACTGACTGGTCTGACTGCAGTGTGGCGCCGCTCAGGCCGCGTCCTCGCCTCAGGGCCGGAGCGAACACTCATTGACGGTGCAGTCGACCCGGGGTGGGTTGGCGGCGTTCGTCATCTGGCCGAGTTGCTCGGCGCCTATCGCGAGCGACCCGACGCAGATCCGCATGCGGTGATGCGCGCGCTGACGGCTCAAGGCAACGGCGCGGCGGCGAAACGAATCGGCTACCTGACCGAGCACGTGTGGCCGGAAGCGGCAGGACTCGTGGCGGGCGCGCTCGCGATGCGGAGCGCGGGCGCCATCAAACTGGATCCGCACGTCGTCGCGCGCGGACCGCTCGATACGCGATGGGGCCTCTGGACCAACGTCGGGGTGCCCGAAACGGCGCACTCGTGACGCGGAGAGTCCACACCGGCTACGCCTGCGCATCTCGTGCGCACAGGCCATGACATGATCAGCAAACAAGACATCCTTGAACGTGCCCAAGAGTGGCAGCTCAGCGCCGCCGTCGTCGACAAGGACTATGCGCTCGGCTGGATCCTGGCCGCAGTTGCGCTCCACGACGATACCGGTTCGGGATGGGTGCTCAAGGGCGGCACCTGCGTCAAGAAGTGTTTCTTCGAGACCTATCGCTTTTCGGAGGACCTCGACTTTTCGCTGCTGCCCGACGCGCGGTACACGGAAGAGGCGCTGCGAAGCACCCTGCTCGCGCTCACGAATGTCGCGCACGAGATGAGCGGCATAGAGTTCAACCCCGAGGTGGTTTCGGTTCGCCCTAGGCGCGACAAACTCGGGTGAGACACCTTCGAGGGGAAAATCGGATATCGGGGTCCGCTCGGCGCCCCCGGATGGCCCCGGATCCTGTTCGACCTCACGCGCCACGAGCCAGTCGTGGACGAGCCCGTGCTGCGGCCAATTTTGCACCCCTACCCCGACGCGCTGCCGGACGATGCGCTCGTCCAGACGTACTCAATTGAAGAGCTGATCGCCGAGAAGACGCGCGCACTCTACGAGCGGTCGCGACCGCGCGATCTGTACGACGTCGTGTATATCATCTCGAACAGCGGAGCAACGATCCCGCTCGCGCACGCGCGCGACGTCTTCGGCGAGAAGTGTGTGGCGAAGCAGATTCCCACACCGACCGTCGCCGAGCTCGTTGCCCTCGTGGTCGCCTCGGATGAAATGCGATCGGAATGGGGCAACATGCTCGCCCATCAGCTTCCGGCCTTGCCCCCCATCGACGGGATGCTGGCGCGACTCGCCGACGTATTGGATTGGCTGGAGCCCGTCACCGGCGCAGTGGTTGCGGCCGCGAGCCTACCGCCGCTCGCTCTTGCTCCTGATCAGACCATTCTCGCCCCGGCACCATCGCGCCTCTGGCGCGTCGGCATTCCAGTCGAAGCCATTCGCTTCGCTGGGGCAAATCACCTGTTGATCCAATTTCAGTACAAGGGAACGCTGCGAACGATTGAGGCGTACTCCCTTCGACGGTCGACGCGCGGGAACACACTCCTCTACGGATGGGAACTTTCGACAGCTACGATCAAGGCGTTCGACGTAGCCAAGATCAGTTCCGTGACGACGACCACACGGACCTTCGTTCCGCGATACCGAGTTGAATTCACCGGAAGCGGGACGCTGAATCAGTTCATTCCGATGACGGCCGCGCCCACCACGCGAGGATTTAGCCGCGTCGCACGGGGAGCAGCACCAAGGGGGCCGGTATACATCTTTCGATGTCCCATCTGTCAGAAGGAGTTCCGGCGTCGGCGAAACGATGGCGCGCTGCGACGCCACAAGATGTCCGATGGCATCACGTATTGTCCGAGCCATCGAGGATACCTCGAGCAAGTCGTCTAGAGGCACTAGACACGGTAACGCGATGACAGAAGCTGAGTTCGCTACACTCCTCGAGACCCTCGTTAGCCAAGGACACGAGTTACCGGCGTGGAGTGCAAGACGAATGGTGATCGGACGGACGTCAACTTTCGTGCGCGAGTTGTCCGTGCCATGTTTGGTGTGGCCAACAGACAAGACGGCGGGCTCGTCAGTCTCGGCGGT
>JBBROY010000106.1:0-3178 GCA_038228795.1 Gemmatimonadales bacterium | reverse complement strand
TGAACAGTCGCTCGGCGGTCCGGCGCGCCAGGTCGAGCAGCGTCGCGCGCTCTTCCGCGCTCGCGGAGATATCGAGAAAGACGATCTCGTCCGCCCCTTCCCGTTCGTAGCGCTCGGCGAGCGCGACCGGATCACCCACGTCACGCAGCGCCACGAACTGCACGCCCTTCACGACCCGGCCGTCCTTGACGTCGAGGCAGACGATGACACGCTTGGCCAACATCATTCCGCACCCGTCAGATTCACCGTGCCCTTCGTGCTGAACACCGCATCGCCCTGCACCAACGCGTCGCGCACCGCCAATCCGAGCGCTTTGAACGCCGCCTCGACGATGTGATGGCGATCGGTGCCGCGCAGAACGCGCACGTGCACCGTCGCGCGAGCGTGGTCGGCGAAGGATCGCATCCAGTGATCGTAGAGCGAGCTTGGCAGCCGCCCCGCGTAGTACGGGCGTCCGCCGAGGTCGACCGCGACGTGCACCAAGGCGTCATCCATTGGCACGACGCGGTCGCCGTAGCGCGCCGCGCGTTCGGGCGTACTGGCGGCGAGCGCGAGTCCGCAGGCGATCGCCACGTCCTCGATGAGGTGATGACGGAGATCACCGGTCGCACGAACGGAAAGATCGAGACCGGCGTAGCGGGCGAAGGTGATCAGCATGTGGTCGAGAAAGGGGACCGTGGTGTCGACTGTCGCCGAGCCGGAGCCGACGCACAGCGCGACGCGCACATCCGTCTCCTTCGTTTTGCGCGAGACGGTGCTCATGGGCGCACGCTCCCGCTTGGTAGCGCGAATTCCTCGGCCACCGCGCGCGCGTCGAGCGCTCCCGTATACAGCGCCATTCCCAGAATTGCTCCCGATACACCTCGGTCGGCGAGCGCGCGAAGATCATGCATCGTCGTGATCCCGCCGGATGCGAGCACCGCATGCCGCGTGTGCCCGACCACATCGTCCATCAGCGCAAGGTCGGTGCCCATCATTTGTCCCTCGAGGTGAACGGCCGTCACGAGCAGGCCGGCGAGTTGATAGTCGTTGAGCGCCACGGTGAGCTCGATGATCTCGAGCGGCTGCACGCGCGACCACCCGTGCGTGACGATCAAGCGGCCGCGTACGTCCGCCGCCACGATGATCCGCTCTGGAAATGCCGAGCACGCCGCGGCGAGCCAATCGCGATCCTCGACCGCACGCGTACCGACGGTCACTCGGTCGGCGCCCTCCGCGAGCAGGCGCTCGATCGCATCGAGCTCGCGCACGCCTCCACCGACCTGCACCGATGCCGGCGTCTCCCGGATCAGCTGGCGCACGAGCGCCGCATTGCTGCCGCGGCCGGTTGCGGCGTCGAGATCGACCACATGCAGCCGATGAAAGCCGATCTCGACCCATTCGCGCGCTACCGCGATCGGATCGCCCAGCCGCACGCGCTCGGCGGCATATTCACCGCCCACGAGCTGCACGCATGCGCCTTCGCGGAGGTCGATTGCTGGGATCGCGATCATGAGCGACGGTCCGCCTGCTGGAAAAATGTGCGGAGAAAGCGCACTCCGGAGGCGCTGCTCTTTTCCGGGTGAAATTGCACGCCGACCACGTTCCCGTGCCGCACCACCGCGGGAAAACGGTCGCCCTCGTGCGTGCTCCACGCTCGCACGCAACGCGCGTCGGCCGGGCGGCACACGAAGCCGTTGGCGTAGTAGGCGACGCCGAGCGGCGCGTCGTCGAACAGGGCATCGCGCGATTCCTCGAGCGCGTTCCATCCGATCTGAGGAACGCGCCGCGCCTCGAGCCGCGTCACGCGACCGGAAAAAATGCCGAGTCCGGCGCCGTCACCTTCATCGCTGCCGTCGAACATCAACTGCATGCCGAGACAGATGCCGATCGCCGGCAGGCCGGCATCGATCGCGGCGCGCATCTCATCGCGGCCCGACGCGAGCCGCCGCGCGGCCGCGCCGAAGGCACCGACGCCCGGCAGCACCAGCGCGTCCGTGTCGCGCACGGCCGCCGCGGCATCCGTGTCGACACGGACAGTGACGTGCGGCGACGCGATGGCCTTGAGCAGCGAGTGGAGATTGCCCGCGCCATAGTCGAAGACGGAGACTCTCACGCGCCGAGACCATCCAGCTCGGTGAGCAGGCGATCCATCATCGGCCACGGACCGACGGTGATCCGGAGCGCTGAGCCGAACGTCGGGAGGGAGTCGAACGCCCGCACCGCCACGCCGCGCTCGCGCAATCGTGCCGCGATCGTGCAAGCGTTGGGCGTGGGCACGAACAGGAAGTTCGCCGCCGATGGTGCCACGACGAAACCGAGACGGGCAAGCTCGCCCGACAGGCGCTCGCGCACCGTGTTCGATTCCGCCACCGTGTCGCGCACCCACCGCATGCCCGTCGACAACAGCGCGACGGCGGCGCGTTCGGCCAGCGCGTTCACCTTGTACGGGCCGCGCGCCTTTTCCACCTCGGCCACCATCGCCAGGGAGCCGAGGCCGTAGCCGATTCGCAGTCCAGCCAACCCGAACGCCTTGGACATCGTGCGCGTGATGAGCAGCCGGTCGCTCGCGGCGAGCAGATCGACGCAGCTCGCTCCGGCGAATTCCGCGTACGCTTCGTCGAGGATGACGATCCCGGCCGCGGCGCCGACGACGCGCTCGATGTCCGCGCGCGCGATCGACGTCGAGGTCGGGTTATTGGGCGAGCAGATGTACGTGATTCGCGCGCGCTCGGCGAGCAGCGCGTTTACGTCGATCGAATAGTCGGAACGCAGCGGGATACCGACGGGCACGAGTCCGCTGACGCGGGCGAAGGTCGGGATCATTGAGAAGCTCGGGTCGGGATACGCGACCGTGTCCCCAGGATTGCCATACGCGCGCATCGCCGAGTCGAGCACGTCGTCCGAGCCGCATCCCGTTACGATCATCGAGTCGTCGACGCCGAGATACGAGGCGAGCGCGCGCTTGAGCTCGCCGCAGTAGGCCGACGGATAGCGAGCTGCCAGAGTCGCGCTGGCGATCGCCATGCGCGCGGCAGGTGGCATCCCCCAGAGATTCGTGTTGTCGCTCAGATCGATTTCGCACGGCGTCTCATCCGGCGAGTAGACGGACACGTCCCGAAATCGCGTGCTCATTGTGGCTGCCCCCATGCGCGTGCGGCCGCCGCGTGGGCCGGCAGTCCCTCGGCATCGGCGAATA
>JBBROY010000105.1:0-3386 GCA_038228795.1 Gemmatimonadales bacterium | reverse complement strand
CGCCTTCGTCGACGAAGCGCAAGCGGACATGCGCCACCCGGTCCGCATCGTGAATGCCGGGCGGTGCGGCGAGCATGAGGCGAGTGACGAGCCCGAACATCGCCGCGTTCGTCCCGATGGCGAGCGCGAAGGTGAGCACGACGCCGGCGACGAACGCGGGCTCCCGGGCAAAGGAGCGCGCGGCGAATCTCAGGTCGCGCGTGAGTATCTCGAGTGCGCGCAGACTATTTCTCACGAAAAGTGTTGGCGGGCCGCCGGGTCAAGGCCATCGTCCCCGCTGGAGCGTCACGCCGGAGAAGATTGATGCATCCGATGGCGGGGGCCGGCCAGCCCTCAGGTGACGAGTCCACGAAATTGCGGTTCGAGCGGCTGGTGTATGAGCCCGAGCTGCTGTGCAAGTGCGGGCCCGGCCCTATCTCGTCGCGAACGGCCCCTTCACCACCAGCACTACGTCCGACTCGTTCCGGTTGTCCGTCACCATCACCCAGTAGCGCGCGCCGCCCGGCTCGACGCGAATCACCACGTGGCCGGTGGCGCCGATCGAGCCGGCGCGTTGCCCGATCACCGCGCGCGTGGCATCACGCAAGTCGGTGGCGAAGACGAATCGCTCGGCGGGCGGGAATCTGCTGTTGACGATGCGCTTGAGTACGTCCGGCGCCGGATGGCTCGGCGACCAGCTCGGGATGATGAGCACCGTCGATGCGAGCGCGCGCAGGTACGGCTCGCTCTCCTCGCCCATCGAGCCGTGCTGGTTGACCACGTGCACGTCGACCGGGCCGACGACGCCGGCGACCGCGGCTTCGACGGAATGCCACGCTGGGAATCCGGGATCGGCGGTGCCCTGCAGGTCGCCGCTGGTGAAGAATCGAAATCGGCCGTACGTGATGCGCACGCCGAGGCTGCACATGTTCTCGTTCGGCCAATCGGCCTGAGCCAGTGAGGTGAGTGGCGGAAATGTCGCCCGCGTCGAGTCGCCCGAGCCCGTCCAGAGGTCGCCGTTGCCGACAATGTTGCGCACCTCGACGTTCGCGTAGCGCGACGGGTCGTGCCGCTGTGCGATCTGCACACGCGAGCCGACGATGAAGCGTTCGGTCGTCATCCCGCGCGAGCGCCGCGCGGCGGTGAAGCGGCGATAGTTGGCGACGCCGGAGTCGGTGAGTGGCGCGGGGTAATCGTAGCTCGGCCAGCCGCGGTCGATCAGCGTGCGGATCGCGACCGCGTCGCCGACCTGCGTGATGCCGCTCAGCCGGTAGCTGCCGCTCGCGTCGAGCGGCGTGCGCGGCGTGACCGCCCCGAAATGGTCGGGATGAAAGTGCGTGATGAGCGCGTAGTCGAGCCCGGCGCGCGCATCGGGCAGGTGCCTGGCGACGTAGCGCGCGATCCATTCGCCGGGAGCGCGCGACGCATCGGGGTGCGGATCCGTCTCCGGAATCCCATCGCCCGCCGCGCCGGCGTCGACGAGCATGGTGGTCCCGTCCGGCAGGATGACCAGCGCCGCGTTGCCGCGGCCGGTGGAGATCTGATGGATGTCGAGCATGCCGGCGCTCCAGCGCGGCAATGGCTCCCCGACGCGGGCCGGCGGTGCCTGCGCTTGCGGCGTCGACGCGAGTGCGACGAGGAGCGTGGAAAATGAAAGCACAGACTGCGTCGTCGTCATTGAGACCTGCGGTGAAATGTCAGGATGGGTCATGGCTCGGAGCGATGCTCGAGTAGCTGATCTGTGCAATCTGTGGTTCCGCCGAGCAACGGTAGCGTTATCATTTACGCCGCCACTACTACAATAGGGACACTATGTCTGCGAAACTCTACTTCGTTGCGATCGCGGGATTGATCGCGGCACTCGGCGCCCCCGCGCGTGCCCAGACGCCCGCCGCGGCCGACTCGGCGCCGGACCCCGTCAAGACTCTCGTGTCGCGACTCGACCTCGAGAAGTACAAGGCGACCATCAAGGGATTGACGCAGTTCGGCGACCGGCGGCAGGGCACCGACCGCAACCGGAAGGCGGTCGACTGGATCGAGGCCCAGCTCAGGAATTATGGCTGCACGAATATCGAACGCATCAAGTATGACTATCAGCCGCCGCCGCCGCGCCCCCGCCCCGACAGCGGCCGCGCACCCGCCCCGCCGCGTGCGCCGAGCGCGGCCGCGTCGGGCGGCGGGCGCATGCGTGGACTTCGCGGGCACACCGGCGTGAACACCGATTCGATGGCGCAGACCGACCCGGTGCTGCGCGCGCTCAACATGCAGCCGACCACCGCCGGCGAGCGGGAGGAGGTCTACTGCACCAAGGTCGGCACCACGCATCCCGACGAGATGTACATCGTCGGCGGCCACATGGACGGGCATGGTTGGGGTGAAGCGGCGAACGACGACGGGTCAGGCACCGCGCTGGTGATGGAGCTGGCGCGCATATTCAGCGCGCCCGATGTGAAGACCGAGCGCTCGATTCGCTTCGCGCTCTGGAACAACGAGGAGACCGGCCTCAACGGTGCGCGCGCGTACGTCGCGCAGCGGCAGGCGTTGCAGGGCAAAGAGGAGCCGGCCGGATCGGGAAAATATCCGGAACCAAAATGGCTCGGCATGATCCAGCACGACATGATGATGTTCGACCACGGAATGCCGCGCGCGGACGGCACCGTGAGCAAGGAGCAGCGCCCTGAAGCGGACGTGAACATCGAATTTCAGTCGAGCGCGAAGATGTCGGCCGAGGCGCAGAAGCTCGCGTGGATTTTCGCCGCGGCGAACGAGAAGTACGCCACCGACTATCCCGCCGCCGTGAGTCCGCACATGACCAACACCGACAGTGGTCCTTTTCAGGACATCATTGCGGCCATCAGCCTGCGCGAGAACGAGCGCGGGCGCGAGATCGGCGCCGGCTGGGACCCGCATTGGCATCAGGTGACCGACGTGTTCACGACCTTCTCGGACAAGGACTTCCGTCTCGGTCTGAACGCCGCGCAAACGACGCTCGGCGCAATCGGTCAGCTGGTGGGGGCGACCATCAAGAAGTAGTCAGGCAGTCGCCTCGGCCGATACGTCGTGGGAGTGATCGACGGCGTGCGCGGCGTCAGGCGCCGAGTGATCGTCGGCTGGATGACCGATCGCTTCGACGGCGTGCGAGGCGTCGCCATCGTGCTCCGTGGCGTGTACCTCGTACGCGCCATGCGCGGTGTCCGCGACGGCGACGACGTTGCTTTGAGTCCCTTCGTTCTCGGCCTGGGTGTGCAGCAGGACGTTGAGCGGAAACGGAAGCGACGACGGATGCTGGAGATGGTCGTGCTCCTGCTGCGCTTTGTGCAACCGATCTTCGGCCGCCCTCTCCAGGCGCAGATCATCGTTCTCCTTCTCGAGCTTCGCCGCCTTCTCCTCGACCTCGCGGGCATGGT
>JBBROY010000104.1:0-3695 GCA_038228795.1 Gemmatimonadales bacterium | reverse complement strand
CTGTTTTAGCTCGTGCGCCTCTAGTTGATGTGACGCGTGGTCGGCGTGAGGACTAACCGTGCGTTGCTGCAGTCGGCGGTTTATCGCTGCGCCGTGTAGCGCGATGGTCACCCGCTCGATGCCGCCATTGTCGACTATTGCTCAGGATTGCCGCATGTCTCCCACACTCACGCCGATTCACCCCGGCGAAGTCCTCTACCGCAATTTCCTTAACGGCCTCGCCTGTCACAGTATCGGCTCGCGCACGACAACAGTGTGCCCCACGCCGTATCGATGAGATCGTGCACGGGAAGCGCGCCATTTCGGCGGATACGGCCTTGCGCCTCGCCCGCGCTGTCGGGACGTCGCCCCAGTTCTGGCTCAACCTGTAGCGCCGCAACGATCTCAACATCGAACAAGACAAGCTGGGCGCGCGCCTGCGGACGGAAGTCCACGTGTACGCGGCCGCGAGTTGGCGCCGAAGCGGCGACTCGTCACGGTCGAGTCGCTAACCTCCCGCTTCTACCGGAAGATCTGCTACGATGTCCGACTGGATATCGTCGCTGTCTCGGACGAACCCTCGTGAAGCGCACCGAACCAGGCTAGGTTCTGCGACGTCCGCTGAGCCTCGCTTCGCGCCCGCAGGGTATCTGTTTTTGCTTATAACACGAGCGCATGGACGACCGTATCGCTGAACTCATGTGTGACGCGGATGCGGGCAGCCGGACTGCCGCTGACCAGTTGTTTGCGGCCATGTACGCAGATCTCCATCGTTTGGCGGAACGTCAGATGTCGCACAACCATGGGCAACTCATCCTCGGCGCGACGACGCTGCTGCACGAGGCCTATCTGAGTATGGCTGTGCCTCACGGCGCGTCGTATCCTGACCGCGCGCACTTCATGGCGCATGCCGCTCGCGCGATGCGCGGGCTCGTGATCGACTATGCGCGCAACCGGCGCGCACAGAAGCGAGGCGGCGAGTTCCACATCACCGGCATCGACACGTCGACGCCCTCGACGGCCTCGCTGTGCTGGACCGAGCGCTCGCGGAACTGGTCGATCTCCACTTTTTCTGTGGCTTCACGTTCGGAGAAATTGCCGAGATGCGTGCGGTGTCCGAGCGCACCGTGTACCGGGACTGGCGGAAGGCGCGCCTGCTCCTGCGTCGCACCCGCTTGGATGACGAACCCGATCCCGGCGCTCGCGAAACGGGGTGATGTCAGTCTCGACCAGCATTTCCCGATCTCCTTACCGTTGTCTCTGCCCACCATGCGCGATCCTTGGCGATGGCAAGCGAGGGGACACTGTGGATTACACCCGGTGCTCGACATCGCTGCTCGTTCGAGATAGTGCGTCCCGACGGGCGGGTGACGCTGCTGGACTTTGGCATTGGCCGACAACTGCTGTTGTCGTCGTCGAGTGATGTGCTGGCGGTAACGGGACGCTATCGGTACCGCCAGCGACACGTACAGCGCGGGCGTGGTGGCGTATCGCGCGCGCCGTAGCGACGCACTCAAACTATTCCTGAGCTTTGGACGTCATATGTGGAGTGGTCCGTCGTTCACTCGATCTCTGGAGCGCCCCATGAAGTTATTCCTCTGCAGCTGCGCGATGGTTGCGCTCGTCTCCGGTCGCGTCAGCGCGCAACGCGTGGTTGGTCGCGACGAAGCAACGCCTACGGTCCGTGAGCGTCTGAGCGCCGGCGACCGTCTTCGGGTCGCGACGCCCAACGGCGATGTGACGGTCACCGAGGGGTCGGGATCTGAGGTCGAGGTGCGCGTCGAAAAGACGGCCGAGCGTGGTAGTTCGATCACGGACATCGGCGTGTTGGTGCGTCGCGAGGCCGGCGGATTGGTTGTCTGCGCGGTGTTCGATGATAACGACGAGTGCGACATGGAGCGCGGCTATCAGCAGGGCTCGCGTCGCCGAGGTTGGGACAACAGTCGCACCCATGCGCGGCTCATCGTACGTGTGCCAGCCGGCGTGTCGATCCGGGCATCATCGGGGAACGGCGACTTGTCGATCAGCGGTGCCGTTGGCGATGTGGTTGGGTGGACAGGCAATGGTCGCGTGAACGTATCGGGATCGGCCGGTACCGTTTCAGCGCGCACAGGCAATGGCCGCGTGACCATCGAGGGTGCTCGGGGGGCTGTCGAGGCAAACACCGGCAACGGGGATGTGCGCATTACGACGGCGAACGGTCCCGTTAATGTGCGAAGCGGCAACGGCGATCTGGATGTCTCGATGGATCGACTCGAGCGGTCGGCGCCGATGACGATGTCGACCGGCAACGGACGGATCAATCTTACGGCGCCGGATAGCTTCGGTGCGGAAGTCGAGGGCTCGACCGGGAGCGGCACGATCAGCTCCGAGTTGCCGATTCAGCTCGTGGGCTCGATCAATCCTCGGCGGATTCGCGGCACACTGGGCGCTGGCGGAGAACGGCTATCGATTCGCAGCGGCAGCGGTGACGTGCAGATTCGGCGCCGTCGCTGACCTGTCCTAGCGTGTCCTAGCGTGTCCTAGCGTGTCCTGGCGTATCCTAGCGTATCCTAGCCGTTCAGGCCTGGCAGCGCCTGTTCAGGCCTGACCGAGCCCGAGCTGACCAAACCCGTGGGACCTGAAGCGGGGGTGCCATGAGGAGCGCAGCCCTCATGAGCCTTCCGTTTATTACGGCAATATTCGGCGAACTCGCCGTTTGACGACCGCTCGCACGCTGCGATATCGCGCAATATTCGACAAGCATCGAGTACACGGATGTTGATTGTTGGGCGAAGCTGCGTGGCGTTCCTCGCGTGTGATCGCTGTCTAACACGGTCGCCGTGCTTGTCCGCGCGTCGCACATTCGGCGCTGACCGCCACATCGCGCTTCCGTCCCGCCCTTCGTATGACTCAACGCCAGCTCGACGTCGATTCGAACGACGCGACGTTTCACAGCTCGCGACCGATACCGTGGTCGTCAGCAGTCGTCTTCGATGCGTTCGCCCAGCCGACGAAGCTTGCGCAGTGCGGGGGCCGAACGGCTTCACCAATACCTTCGAGCGGTTCGAGTTCCTGGAGGGCGGTCGCTGGTAATGTGTAATGCACGGCCCTGAGGGCGCGAACTACGAGAACGCCTGCGTTTTTCGCACGATATCGGCGCCACCACGCATCGGCATCCTACACGAATCTGCGCCGCGCTTCGTCCTGACCGTGGGGTTGGCCCAGACGGATGGCGGCATGCTCCTGACGTGGGCGCAGGCGTTCGACACACGTGAAATGGCAGATCGTGTTCGTTCGATCGTCGAGCCCGCGAATGAGCAGAATCTCGATCGATTACAGGCGCTGCTACGCAGTTCGGGCCACTCGTCGGCGTGACGCGCGCGGCCTCGACGAACTACGAGGGTAGCACCATGTTTTTAGCTAGGCGATCGCCTACCCGCGCCCGTACGATCGCTGCGCCTGGATGCGCGACGCGCACGTACGGGATTACGGATCACCATCCGAATGTTACGGCCTCAACACACATGCCGACCGTCTTCGAGAAGCTCAATCTGAAAGCGCAGCGTGCCATTGTTGTGCTCAATGCACCGCCGTCGTTCGACACGGCTCTCGCGACGCTCGACGACGTCACGATAGTGCGCGATGCGAAGCACGCGAAGGTGGTGGAATTCGCGATCGCCTTCGCGACGACGCAGGAGCAACTCGACCGAGCATCGATTGTGCTGACCGAGCAT
>JBBROY010000103.1:0-3766 GCA_038228795.1 Gemmatimonadales bacterium | reverse complement strand
GGGCCCAGTGGCGGTGCCGCCGGCATAGGTCATCTCGACGAGGCCCGCGCCTATCTCTCGCGCGCACTCGCGCTCGATCCGCGCAACGCACGTGGGCTGTGCGCGATGGGCAACCTCGCGTCGGTGGAAGGCAACTACGGTTTCGCACCACGTGAAGAGTCGTTGGCACGCGGGCGCGCACTCGTGTACGAGGCACTCGCGGCGGACGATCAGTGCGCGACGGTGCACAGTTCGATGGCCAAGATCGCGCTCTACAGCGACAACGATTTCCTCTCGGCTGCACGGCACATCCGGCGTGCGCACGAACTCGATCCATCGGAAACCGAGTCGCTGCGCCTGCTCAGCATCGTGAGCAAGATCCTTGGCCGCGTGGACGATGCGGTGGACGCCGCGCGGGCTGCGACCGAGCGCGCACCGGACACGGCACCGTACTGGAACACACTCGGCGACGCGTTACTCGCTGCCGGCCGCAACGCGGAGGCGGTCGAAGTACTCACGCGCGCCATCACGTTGCTCCCGGGCTACGGTCCTGCACTCGAGCGACTCGAGCGCGCACGACTGGCGCTCGGGGAGCCCGATCTCGCGCTCGAGGTTCGCACGCTCCGGTTGCGGCTGTCGGGTCAGCGCGATCGCGCCGAGTCACTCGATGCGGACGGTGCGCGCGTTGGTGCGACGGAGGCGATTCGGACTGACATCCGGCGCGAACTCGACGCGCTGTTGCTCGAGGCGGAGTCGGCCGATCCGTTCCTTGACAGCGTGCGACGCAGTGTCGGCGACCGGATAGCGAGCGCGCATGCGGAGCTCGGTGAGTGGACGAAGGCCATGGACTGGGTGGAGCGCGTGCATGAGCGCCATCCCGGCCGCCTGCGGCGCATGCTGACCGACATGCCGGTGGATTTTCGTGGACTCGCGGTGGATCCGCGGTATACGCGGTTGATGCGGCTGGCGGGGTTGGAGGAGTTGATCTGAGGTGGGGGCATCGACACCCGGCGACATGACCGACAACGGACAATCCCGGCGGCGACATTCCCTGTAAAAGGTCCAGCCTGACGCTCGGTCAGGCCAGAGCGCAATGTGAACACACGCCCGGTCGCGCGATCATGTTCGCCCGCCGAGCCGGTCTCGCCACAGCGACGCCTGATCGTTCTTAGCCCACTGCTCGTAGAGACTCACCAGCCACGCGACCGTCGTCTTCCAATATGGCGCGGCGGGCTTCGCGAGGGCGCGCAGCGCGGTCTCGCTTTGCAGCAACACCGGTTCGGCCTCGGCAAACCGCCCGGCGCGTATGAGACAAAACCCCAGCACACTGCGAACCCGGTACGGCAGCGCCTTCGTGGAATCGAGCGGCACCCGCGCGATGATCGAGCGGATCAACGAGTCGCCCTCCGCAACTGCGCGCGTCGCGCACAGATCGATCGCCAGCGCGCGATGTGCCGCGCTCACGAACGCGTCCGTCGGTGGCCGCGCCGACGTGATCGCGAGCGCCTCGCGGATGGACGGGATCGCGGCGCTCGTGTCACCGCGCAGCTCGGCCACTTGCGCGATGCTGTAAAGCTGGAACGCCACCTGCGGGCTTCGCGGGCCAAACGCCTTTCGACGATTCCCGAGGGCGAGCACGGCGAGCGACTCCGCTCGCGCATACTGATGCCGGGCCATCGACACGCTGGACATCCGGTCATACGCGTCGCCCACACTCCAGTTATTCTCGCCGTACAGCGCACGCCGCCGCTTCAAGACGTCAACAAGGATTGTGTCGGCCTGGTCGAACTTCTCCTGCCGCATCAAGGCCGACGACAGTTGCGCCAGCGTGTACAACTCCTGGTCTTCGACCCCTGCGGCGCGCCAGATCGGAAGCGCTTCTCGCAGTCGTTGCTCGGCGTGGACCCAATCGCCTTGCACGTTGGCAAGTATGCCCAGGTCCATGAGCGTCGATGCTACCGCAGGATGGTTGTTGCCCATCGTTGCGCGACGCCCTGCCAGTGCCTGGTTGAGGAGGGAGTCGGCCTCCGCGAACCGTCCGTTGGTCTGGACCAGTCGCGCGAGCTCAGTGCGCGACACCTGAACGTCCGGGTGCTGCGCTCCGAGCAGCTTCACTCGCATCGCGAGTCCATCGCGAATCATGGGCTCGGCCGCCTCGAGCTTTCGTTGCTCGTACAGCACCTTGCCCAATCGGCTCAGAATATCGGCGATGCGCGTGTGTTCCGGACCGAACACCGCGCGCGCCGTCGGCAACGCGTCGCGCAACGTTCTTTCGGCGGCGGCGAAGTCGGGACGAAGCGACTGCGCGTCACTCAAGGCGATGAGCGCATCGACGACCGCCGGATGATTCGGCCCGTCCTCCCGTCGTCGAATCGCCACCACTTCCTCGAGCAACGGCAGCGCCTCGGCCGTGCGGGTCGTGAAGCTCAGGAAGCTGCCGAGCGCCGACAATCGCGACGCCACTTCAAGCCCGCCTCTCGGATGACGCGACCTCGTCAAGGACAACGCCGTCCGATAGAGACTCTCGGCCGGCGCGTGCTTCCCGCTCCGGTACCGGTTGTAGGCGAGCGCCTCCATCGCGCTCGTGATGCGATCGTCGTCTGGCTTGAGTGTGGCGCGCAGCGTCGCCAAGGCTTCGGTGATCCGTTGTTCGGCGCGTGGATAGTCGCCCGACGACGTCGCCAGCCTGCCCAACTCGTCGGCGCTCTCCGCCACGCCAACATCGCGCGCACCGAAGACGCGTCGTCGAATCGAATACGCGGAATCCAGATGGGGTCGCGCCTGATCGAGGAGACCGAGTCCGTAGTAGGTACGGCCGATCGTATTCTCCACCGCAGCCTTGACCTCGGGCTGACCAGAGAGCGCCGCTGTATTCGTCTTCTTCCCCGCTTGATCGAGCAATTCCCGAACGCTCAAGTCCTTGCCCTGCGCGTTGTACGGATCGGACGACGCGAGCATCTCCTGCAGGAAACCGTTGATCGCCTTCGCCTTCGCTGCTTCGCCGGTCGCGCGTTGCGCGCTGGCAATTGCCGCGGCTTGTTCTCGCTGCGCCAGAGCCCGAGCGGAGTCGGCGACGATCGATGCCGAGTCGGCCAGCGCGCGCCGACGCTCGGCGAGTTGTCCAGCGGCGACGGCTTCACTTCGACGCGATTCCGCGAGCCGCTCGGCGGCCGTCGCTCGCACGGCTTGCCGCAGACTGACTGCAGTGCCGATGACGAGCATCGATGCCGCGAGAACAACGCCGCCGACGAGCGCGCGATTGCGTCGAGCAAATTTTCGCAGCTGATAGATCGCGCTCGCGGGCCGCGCGAGAATCGGCTCATCGTGCAGAAAGCGGCGAAGGTCGTTCGCCAGTGCGGCGGCGGAATCGTAGCGACGATCCCGCTCCTTCTCGAGTGCCTTGCCGACGATGATCTCGACATCGCCCGCGAGTCGCTGGTTGATCGAGCTGAGCGGCGCGGGATCGTCGACCATGATCACCCGCGCCGCCTCGTAGATCAGCTTCTTCGTGAGATCGTACGGCAACTTCCCCGAGACGAGCTCGTAGAGGATGACGCCGAGCGAGTAGACGTCGCTCCGGATGTCGACCTCCAACGGGTCGGCATTGACCTGCTCGGGGCTCATGTATTGCAGCGTCCCCATCACCCGGCCCGCGGTCGTCTGCCGCGTCGCCTTGTCGTCGGCGTTCGTGAGACGTGCGACGCCGAAGTCGAGAATCTTCGGCTGACCCGACGCATCGACGAGAATGTTGGCCGGCTTCAGGTCGCGATGGATGACACCTTGCTGG
>JBBROY010000102.1:0-3846 GCA_038228795.1 Gemmatimonadales bacterium | reverse complement strand
ATCATGGGAACGACGATTCGCAACACCGCCGTGAAGCGACCGATGAACGCCGCACTGGTTCCGCGCCGCTCGAAGAAGGCGTGCGCCTTCATCAGCTTCTGCTCGGATATGTGCACGTAGGGGCCAAATCGGCGGAGCAGCCGCAGCCCTACCCACATGCCAAGTCCGTATCCGGCCGCGCCGCCGATCACGCCGCCGACGGTGCCCGCGGCGATTACCGCCCAGAGCGAAAACTTTTCGCTCGCCGAGAGCGCCGCGGCCGTGATCAGGCTCGTCTCGGCCGGGAGGGGCAGGCCGATGTTTTCCAGGATGACGAGCACCACGATCACGACGTAGCCGTAATGGAGGAGCCACTGCGCGAGTTGATGCATCACAGGAATACTACCGGGAGCGAGCGCTGACGCCCGTACGTTCGCCGTTTCTGCCCGACGCCACTAAGGTTCATTGATGAGCATTTGGTTGTTGGGAACGAATTCCGGGTGTGCCGCTTGGCTCGCGATGGCCGTCACGTCATTGGCCACCAGGCCGACCGCCCTCGCCGCGCAGGCGGCTGCTCGCGCCGATTCCGCACGTGCTGTCTCCGCTGCACTGGATTCAGCCGCTCTCCGCGATTCCGCCCTGGGCAACCTGGCCCGCGCTCGACGTGGTCCGTTGACGCAGCTCCTACACAACGGCGCACTCGTGGCGCGCGCGGGCGAGCGGTTCGTCTTTCGAGCGGACGCCGCCGCCGACCGGTTCGCGAGTCATAGCGATCCTGCCAACGCGATACTTCGGAAGGCGGCTCCAATCGCCTACTGGACGCCGTTCGCCGCCGTCGCGGCGGCACCGGTCGTGTGGGGCGATGCGCTGGCCGAGCGCCACGACAACTCGGCGGTGTACGGCGGATCGTCGACCGCGGCGCTCGCGCTCGGCTTCGCGGTCTCGCGGACGGCGAAGTACTTCGTGCATCGTGCGCGCCCATGTACGGAGCAAGGGCCGGCATCGGTGTCGCTCGTGGCGATGTCGGACACCACGACCTCCTGCTCGCGCTCGTGGGGCGTGGCGCACAACTCGTCGTTCTTCTCGGAGCACGCGATGTCGATGTTCGCCATCGCGGCCGCGACTTCGTTCAGCGCGCAGCGCATGGGCGAGCCGCACGCCGACGCCATCACCGCCTTGACGTTCTCGATTGCGTCCGCGGTCGCTGTGTCGCGCGTCTATCAGCGCCATCATTGGTTGAGCGACGTTTTGGTTGGAGCCGCCGTTGGGACAGGTGCCGGCTATCTCGCCGCGCAGCTTCCGAGCCGCGTCTGGCAGCGACCCGAGCGTCGACGGCGCGAAGCACTCTGACGCTTTACTCCCAGTAAAACCACTACTACGTTCAGTCAGATGCTCCTCGGAGTATCTCGTGTCTATTGACGAAGGGAGAGCTGCGCGACGTGACCAAGAAGAAGCGCGGAGAGAGCAGAGAGCCACGGCTCCAGGATACCGTTCGCCTCTCGGCGGACGGCTTGGCCAAAGTGCTCGGCGATCTCGAGTCGCGCGTGATGCGCGCGGTGTGGGCGATCGGCCGTCCCGCGCCAGCTCGCGCCGTCCACGACCGTGTCGTTCGATCCCATACGGTCGCGCAGCTCACGGTGATCACCGTGCTCAACAAGCTCGTCGCGAAGGGACTGCTGCGTCGGGAGAAGCGCGATGAGCTCCTGCACTTCTCCGCGACGATGAGCGAGCACGAGTTTCGCGCGCGGGCGTCCCGGCGGGTGATGGAAGGCATCCTGTCCTTTGGCCCGCAGGCCGTCGCCTCATCGTTTGTCGACGTGCTCGCCGAGCGCGACCCGGAGCAGTTGGCGGAGCTCGGCCGTCTCGTGCGCCGAAAGCTCCGCGACGCGGCGCGCGACGGAGACGCGAGGTAAGCGATGGAGCCGGCCCGCAACCATCATTCGTCCGCCTCGGCATCGGCGTTCTTGTCGCGCGACGCGGCGCATCGCGAACAGCGTCACCGGCGCGCGATCGTGGTCGCCATCGGCGCGCTGATCGTGTTCAGCACGCTCCCCGTGTTCGGGCATCATGTGGCGGGGCGGGCAGAGGCGCTGCTCCTCGGTCGCGATCATCTCGGCGCCGTCTGCCTGGTGGCGCTGCACATGCTTCTGGCGCCAGTCCACGGCGTGTTTCACCTGCTTCTCATAACGGGCGTGTGCTACGCTGTATGGAATCGGATTCGCGCCGCGCTTCGTCTCCATCGTTTACTGCGGTTGCTGCCCTCGCAGCGGATGTCGGAGCGCGGCACGTTCGCGGTGGCGGCAGCGAACGCGGGCCTCGACACGGCGCGTCTCCATGTGATGACCGGCCTGCCTGTCCCGGCGTTCACTTCCGGTTGGCTGCGACCGATCGTGTACGTCGACGCCGGTCTTGCGGATCGGTTGACGACCGACGAGCTGGCGGCGCTCCTGGCGCACGAGGCCGCGCACCTGGCACGACGAGATCCCCTCAGGCTCTCGCTGCTTCGATTCCTCGCGCACGTACTCTTCTGGGTGCCGGCGCTCCGGCGCATCGCGGACGATGCGGCGGATGAGATGGAAATCGCGGCGGACGATCACGCCGCGCGCGTGGCGGCGAGCTTTCCCAGCGGCGCCGGCCGTCGCGGACCGCTGGTGTTGGCGTCGGCGATTCTCGCCCTCGCCGATGCGCGCACGGGCTACGGTCGCCGCGCGCTGCGCGACGTCGCGGCGATCGGCGCCGTTGGATTCCACCGGCAGGACTTGCTGGAGCGGCGAGTACGGCGGCTGGCGGGGGAGGAGATCGCCTTCGGGACGCACCTGACGCGGCGCTCGGTGACCGGGGCCACGGCCGCGCTCGCGGCGGTCTGGATCTCCGGGCTCATGATGGCGCACCCGTTGCCCGCGGCGAGCTCGGTGTTGGCGCACTGCGAGCATCATCATACGCTCGCCGTCATGCACCTCTTCTGTCGCGGCGAAGAAACGGACGGGCCGTGCCCGCACTCGGGACAATGAGGTTGCCTGTTCGCCGCCGCCGCTGGGCAGCGCGCGACTCTTCCATCAATCCGCTCGTCGCAGAGCGGCGTATACAATATTAGGCAGAGCTCGAGACGATGAGACATCCGCAATTACTTGGACATTTTATGCACAATAAAACACGCAGAGCGGCTCGGATCGCCTGGGCGACGTTCGCGGCCTCCAGGGTGATTGCCGGCTTCGCCGTCGGGATGGTGGTTGTAACTGCCGCCTCCGCCCAAACCGGGGTGCCCCGTGACACGAGGCGCTCCATGTCGATGGCCGCATCCGCCGACACGACCAAGCCCGGTGTCATGGAAGACCCGATCGGCGTTCCAATGACCCGCACCGGATCGGGAACGACGTGGCTCCCCGACCGCTCGCCGATGCACGCGAAGCATCTGATGGCCGGCGGTTGGGAGCTCATGCTGCACGGGCTCGCCATCGTGCAGTACGACAAGCAGTACAGCGATCGCGGCGACGCGCAGTTCGGCGCGCCGAACTGGGGGATGATCATGGCCAGCCACCCGCTCGGCGCCGGCCGGTTGCAGCTCCGCGGCATGATGAGCCTCGATCCGTTCACCCTCACCTCGCGCGGGTATCCGCTTCTGCTGCAGAGCGGCGAGGCGTATCAGGGACAACCGCTGCACGACCGGCAGCATCCCCACGATCTCTTCATGGAGCTGGCCGGCATCTACGAGCATCCGTTGACGCGCAACGTCGGCCTGCAGCTCTATCTCGCTCCGGTGGGCGAGCCGGCGAGTGGTCCCGTCGCCTTTCCGCATCGTCCATCCGCGTCCAGCGATCCGATGGCGCCGCTCGGACATCACTGGCAGGACGCGACGCACATTTCGTT
>JBBROY010000101.1:0-3857 GCA_038228795.1 Gemmatimonadales bacterium | reverse complement strand
GCCCTTCATGGCGGCTCGCTCCCGGCACGCACTGCCGCAGCTGCGAGGAATCGCTCAAAGTCCGCTCGTTTGACGAGCACGCGCCGACCCGGTGTTACTCGGCATGCCTGTTGATGGATTTCGCGGCGGCCTGACTGATGGAGATCAGGCGGCCGCCGCGAAATCGATCCGGGTTCGGTCGCCGGGCTGACCGATCAGAACGGCCAGTTCCGCTCCCCGGCAGGCAACTCGCGAGCGATGAGCCGGCGATGCTGATCGATCGCTTCGAGGGTCCGCGCGAAGAAGTCGACGAGCACCGCCGCTGACCGAACCTCGGCGTCATCGGTGGCGCGGATCTCACGACCGAACTCCGGGTAGGACTCGACGAAGGCGCGCATCGCGATCTCGATCATCGAGTCGAGCGCGGCGAGGCCGGCGAGTTGGTGTTTGGCCAGATCACTCACCGGTCACGCTCCCGGGTGTCGGCTTCGACGACGTGGGCAACGACGTCGCGCTCGACAAGCTTCTTCTTCTTGCGCGCGGTCTCGCGGAGCGCGGCGGCGGCGAGCCGGTCGAGATCGCGCATGGCGCCGACGGTGGCCTCGTGGAGGAGCACGACGGCGTCCGACGCGAAGACTTCGCGCGTGCAGCCGCCGCGCTCCATGCGCATGCGCAGGTACTCGGCCGTATCGTCTGGCGTGAGCGCGGAGACTTCGAGGCGGTGGTGAATCCGCGAGTACAACGAGCGGTTGCGACGGAGTGCGAGTCGCTCGCGGAGCTCGGGCAAGCCGACCAGGATCAGCGACAGCAGCGCGCGGCTGTCCCAGGCGTAGTTGAGCAGGATGTGCAGATGGTCGAGCGTGTCCTGGTGCAGGAGGTGCGATTCGTCGAGAAGGAAGACTGGGTGCACGCGCTCGGCGACGCGATCTTCGACGTGCCTGCTGAGCGCGTAGAACAAGCTGCCGGCGGTCGCCGCCGGGGTGAGGCCGACGGCGTGACAGAGCTGACGGTAGAAGTCGCGGCGACCGAGCGTAGCGTTATGGCAGTACGTCAGCCGGAAGCCGGCGGCCGGAATGCGGTGGCGTAGCGCGCGCAGGACGCACGTCTTGCCTACGCCAGGCTCGCCGACGAGGACGACGCTCGATCGCTCGTCGAGCGCTTCGAGCAGCGTGTCGACAACGGCTTGTTTCGAAGACGGCAGCCAAAGCTCCGCATCGGGTACCTCCTTGGAGAACGGCGGATCTTTGAGCGCGAAGTGGGCGAGATAGGGCTGGACCATGATCAGTCCTCCTCGGGGCGGTAGCGTGGCGCTCGGCCGGCGAGCCGGTCGAGCAAGGCGCCAGGCGGATCGAACGGGACCGAGGCCGCCGTTGGCGCGGGTGGCTTGCGGCGCGTCTTGCCGGCCGCGACCGCGTCGACAGGACGCAACACGTAGCGGCGATCGTCGTAGGAGACAACGGGCGGCTCGCCGCCGGTCAGGTCGACCGCGACGCTGACGATGGCGCCGGCGAGGAAGCCCTCGTCGAGCTGCCAGGTCTTGCCGTCGACGTCGAGAGTGCCGTCCTTGCGAACGCGACGGCGCGTCTGCGTGGTGAGCGCGGCGCCGAGCGTCGGCTCGTCGACCAGCCGCATGGTCGCGCCGGACCAAACCTCGGCTGGGGCCTTGCCGAACAGGCTGCCATGAGGCGAGCGGTGGTAATGCTCGTCGAGAAACGCGAGCAAGCGCGCCTGGACGTCGTGCAATGAGGTCATCGTACCGAGGTGGTCGAGGCACCCCTCGCGCAACGTCCGCCAGAACCGCTCCATCTTGCCGCGCGCGGGCGCGTCGTAGGGCTTGGCGTGGATCAGCGTGATACCGAGCCGCTCGCACGCGAGCCGGAGCGCGTCGCCGCGGTACGTCGATCCATTGTCGAGATAAAGGGCGCCCGGCGCGCCGTGGCGGCGTAACGCCGCCAGGAACATGCCGAGCATGTCGTCCTCGCGCTCGGTGTGGTGCGCTTCGAGCGCGATGACGTAGCGCGACGCATCGTCGAGGAGCGCGTGGATCCGCAGCGGCTTGGTGGTCTGTCCGATGCGGAGCGCGGGCCCATGGCACACGTCGCCGTGCCATAGAGCGCCGGGATGCTCGGCCTGCCAGCGCAGCCGTGTGTGGCCGCTCGGCCGCACGCCGCGCGGCAGTTTAGCGTCGCGATACAGCCGCGTCACCGTCGACACCGAGACCGCGCCTTTGGCGAGCCGCCCGTCGAGCACGAGCGTGCGCAAGATCAGCGCGGCCGACGCACCGGGATGCTCGCGCCGGATCTCGAGCAAGAGCTTGCGCTGCTCGGCGGTGAGTTCGCGAGCACGGCCCCGATCCGAGCGTGCGCTGGGATGGAGGGCGTCGATGCCGCCACGGCGGTATGCATACAACCAACGCTCCAGCGTCGATGCGCCGAACTGCTTGGTGGCGTGTCGTCCCGGCATCCGGAACTTCCGCTTGGCGAGCTTGCGGATCTCCACGGCGAGCTCGCCGTGGTCGAACTCGCAGCGAGCGAGTGCGCCGATGACTGTGGCGCGAAACAGGGCGACCGCTTCTGCGTGGTCGCGAGGAACCAATGAGTGCACGAGATCTCCTTTGGCCGCGGCGGGTAAATGGGCGCCCGGCCATCTCGCACGTGCCACGCGACCCTGGGCACGGTCGCCGATCCAACGCGGTGGGCTCGTTTCCTCGACGGAGCACGCCGCGATGGCCGTTACGGCATTGCGCTGCCTCCGGCAAATGCCTGCGCCCAGAGAGGCGCAGTGCGCATGTCCGGTGGTGCGCGACCGATCGCGATCTGCGCAGCGCGGCTGCCGGCCGCGCGCAGCGACAGGCTCGCATCACCGAACGCGTCGCGGGCCGCACGAGCCCAGCGCTTGAGCGCCGGCCACCGCGTCGCATCCGTGATCCGCCACGCGCAGACGCTGCTGCGAACCTCGGTGATCGGGGCGTCCACGATCGCCCACAGCGTGAGCGCCATCGCGATCGCGGCGTGGCCGTAGTGCCGGTGCGGCGCGACGCCGCGAGGGACAACGGTCAGGATCGCCTCGCACGCGGTGCACGTGTAGCGGCGGCATGCGATCACGACCCACGTGGGTGGGCCGTCGGGGTCCAGCGGACCCCGAACCTGCCGGTCGCGGAATCCGTGACCATGGAGGCCGAGACCGCCACCAACGGGCCGGCTTGCCTCGCCACACACGACGCACACCCCGGGCCTGGCGCTCTCCACCGACGGTGGCGATGCCATCCACCCCTTGACGTCGAGCGCGTGATGAACGATTTGTGAACTGCTCTGGGTCGGCTTCGTCACTGGGTCCGGCCGGGAGCACGACGCCGGCGGTGCTCTAACACCGTCGGCGTCACCTATTTGTCGGCGAGCCCTGCGCTCAACTCCGGAATGGTCGGAGCCAGCTTCTACATCAAGGTGGCGGCCCGATCATCCGATCCGCGACCATCAACCAGACCGCCTCGAAACCGACCTCCGTCCCTCAAAGGACGTGCTCTCTAACACCGATGTCGCGCGCATTCGAAAGCTCAGTGCTGCGTGGCTCAACAATGGTCCGGCATCGATGCTGCGCTTTGGTCTTCCACCCGGATTTCTCGAGCGTTGCTCGCGACGAGAGTTTGCTGGACTGTCGATACTCCTGGCGAGCCGCGTCGATCAGATCCACTTCAAGCTCTATGCTGCCGCAGACGATCGGCCGGACGGCAAACATCACCAAGATCTTCAGAAGCTGGCACCCACGAAGAATGAACTACTCGAGTCAGCCGCGTGGACCCGCACCCATGATCCTTCAGCTGGCTTTGCAACGATGTTGCGCCAAGTGTTGGTGTCGTTTGGCATCACGGAGACCTAGGT
>JBBROY010000100.1:0-3896 GCA_038228795.1 Gemmatimonadales bacterium | reverse complement strand
TGTGGGGCGCACTTCTCGCACTGGCCGCGGTGCTCCTCGTCCTCACCGAACTCCTCGTGCGCAAAGGGTGATCACATGAACAGCCTGCTCATTTTCGTCGCCGTTCTCGCCGGCATATTCATCGTCGGTTGGACCGTCAGCAAGATTACCGGCTCGCACGCGTACTACCTCAACGAGTGGAAATTCGATCCCGACGAAACCGTGGTGTGGAAAGATCCCGAGGCTGACGTCCTCAACTTCGCGCGTCTGGGTCAAGCACGATTCATGTCGTACCCACGCTTGCATCGCTCCGGGGTCATCGTGACCAACAAGCGCATCATCGTGGCTAAAAAGACGTTCTCCGGCAAGCAACAGGTCGTCGCCGTCCTCTGGCCGCGACCCTCGCCAGACGGCAACAGCGCCAAGCTCGGTGGCGGTCTCCTGAGCGTGGGGTACGAAAGTTTTTCTTACGATCCCGAGTCGATGCTCGTGACCCACAATCGCAGTGACCACACGTGCATCGAGCTCACGCCGATGCCCGATCAAACGTCGTCCACCAACCTGAAGACATTTCTCATCTTCACCGACCACGCCGACACCTTCCAGTTGCCGAAGAAATAGCCGACACCGCGCCCTCGCGGATTTCGCACGAGTCACCGGCACATTTCCGTAGGCGCAACTTCGTCTGCGCGCCGCCGAAAAAAGCAGCATGCAAATGCCGCGCGGGACCTCACCGTTCTTCCAGGTCGTGCCCACCGTCGCTGCGTTCAATCGCTGCAACGGCAGGGCCATCCTCCGCTGCAACCCTCGAATGAGTGTGACAGCCAGCCAATGTTGTATGTCGAGCTCACCGACAAGAATGGCGTACGCCAGCGCTGCGAGCTGCGCGATCCGGCATGGAAGAGTTGGGACGATGTCGATGCGTGGGCACGCAAGGCCGACGATCGCGTAACCCTATCCGGTGTCATTAAGCCAGTCACAGCGCAGACGCGTCACACAAACGCCGCGAACGACGTACGGCATGCTGCTCTGGCACACACCACGGCCACCTGGGTTATACGCGGCGGCCTCAACGCCTGATTCAGGAGAATACGATGGCCGAAACGACAACCACGACGAGCGCGGATGGGTGCTGGGAACTCTGGCGGATCGACAATTTCGTTCAGAACGCCGAGGGCTACGGCAACGGTGATTGGAGGATCGAGCTCGTGGAACGCGCGTCGGGCCGGGTCTCGAAGCAGTGGAATGGCCGCGCCAACACATCGCCGTGGGACGCGTCGAGCAGCGGCGTGAGCTCCGTGCGCTGGGAAGGCACCGAGCTCGTGGTCGTCGAAGACGATGTCGAGACGCGCGATCGTCCGTCATGAGTGATCCTGTTCGGACCAGCGCCGCCGCTCGCACCGGCGCTGAAGCTGTGCGATCGCCCATCGACCGACTCTCGGCGCAAGTGGCCAAACCGACGCTTGTACCGCCTCCGGCTACCGCGCAGACTCTCCGAAAATGGCGTTTGAATTTCCTATACTCGAGTGTGCAAAATAGTGAACGGGATTCGACGATTGAAGGGCGAGAAGGGATCAGGGTTATTTAATTCATAAATGAACCTGACCCCTTTTTTTGTTGCGCGCGGGCTCGCACTCGTGTTCATCTTGACCCTGGCGGCCGAGGGCTGTTCCGCCCCGGCTGCGGCTGCTCCTGGAAAGAAGATCATGACCGTGACTGCCGACGACTGGTCGAAAGCGGAGACGATCGCGACTCCGTACCTGAAGAAAGAGAAGCACGCAGTCGAGCCGATCGCGTTTCATCGCAACGACACAATGCCGTTCATCCTCGGCGCCTCGTGGAACGGCGGCGATGCGACGGTGCTGGTCTACGACGGCAAGGTGCAGACAGCGCGCGGCATGAAGGCGCTGTCGGCGTACTTCATGTTTCTCGGCGTCGATCGGCTGCGCAAGTACTCGATGGACGAGATGGTCGGGCTCCTCGGCGTGTTCGAGGCGGGCCAGCCGGCGCACGTCGGCGATCCGTGGAGCGACGCGGCGAAGTATCCCGAGCTGAACCCCGCGATCGTCGACAAGGATGGCGTGGTGAAGTACGTGCTGCACTTCATCGACAAGGGGCCGGCCCCGACGCAGGTTCCGGGCGATCCACCGCTGCCACGCCCGGGCGGCAGGCCGGCGGATGCGCCGCTGGTACTCCAGCGCTGGAGCCTCCAGCTGTTTCCGGTGAAGAACAATCTCGCCTGGAAGTTCGAGGGCCGCGTCGAGCGGTCGCATTGGCAGGCACGCGTGGGGAGCCTGCGGCGCGTGGCCGCCGCGACGCTCGATCAGTGATAGCGTTCGCGGATGGCGGACGCGGAACTGCCCCAGGACGATCGCGCACTCGAGTCGATGTTGCGCGATCAACGGAATGGCCCCCCGGACCCGGGCGAGGCGAACCCGTGGGCGTTCGTGCGGCGCTGGCCGGACGCGGCGGTGCGCGGCCGGGTCTGGCCGGTGATCAGCCGGCTGCTGCTGGACGCGGATCCGGTGGTGCGCGAGCGTGCAGTCGAGTTCGTGCGCGGCTGGGATGACGGCGCCGCGCTGACCGCGCCGCGCCTGATCGAGGTCGCGAGCCAGCACGCCGAGCTGTACGCGGATCAGGCGATCGAAGGGATGACGCTGCGCTACGCGCTCGCGTTCGCGCTCAGCAATCGCGTGACTCCCACCAACGGCGCGCAGATCGCGGGGCTGCTGCGCGAGCTGGCGAACCACGAGCCGATCGGCGGTGGCGCCGCGAGCGTGCTCGGAAGGTACGAGCCGGCGTTCGTGCAGGCGCAGGCACAGAAGTGGGGCGATGCCCAGATCGACTGGATCGAGGAGGCGACGCGATCGCTCGCGCTGTTTCGCCGCGACGCGATCGTGCCGTTCCTGACCGCGCTGCGCGGACTCTCACAGGCCACGCGCGAGCGCCTCCTCGCGGCGGTCGAGGAATACATCAAGCGCGACGACGCGGAGGCGACGACCCTCGCGCGCGGGCAGGGGCTGCCAATACCGACCAAGGCCGCGCCGACCGCCGCGTACCTGCGCAGCGCGATCGGGATCTGACGGTGCCGTATTTACAGAGCTGGGCGGCGCGTGCCGCGCGACGTATCTCCGCAGCGCGACGGGTGCGATCGGCAGCGGCAGCCTCGCCGACAGCGTAGAGCATACGGAACATCTCGACGGGTACCCTTCGAGCGCGTGTAGCGGCTACGACACGCCGGCGTTTCCGTCGGTCGTCGGATCGATCCCGAACAGGGTGCGATAGCGGTCCACGGTCTCGGGCACGCTCTCGGTCACGCCGCCGGTGTCGACGACGTACGCGCGCGTGCCGGCGCGAACCTCGGCCCACTGCGCGCGCGCCGCGGTCGGAAAGTCGATCGTGTAGCCCTTCGCCGAGCAATCGGCGATGAACGCGGCGAGGTAGGCGTCGTGTGCCTCGACCCACGCCGCCAGCTCGTCCGGCGCGTCGATGCGCGTCGTTGTTACGAGCGCGAAGAGGGCGGGCTCGCACGCGGCGAGCGCGCCGGTTGCATGCGCGGCGTCGGCGTCCATCCGCGCGACCTCGTCGGGCGTGGCGAACTCCTTGGCACGATCGGTCCACATGTCGTGGTTCGAGAGGCATGCGTTCGCGCGCCGGATCCTGAGGAGGAGCGTCTCGAGCGCGCGCGTGCGGTCGGTCGGTGCGGACATCTCGACGAATGCTACACGGTTGGGAGCTTACGCCATGCCCGCAGTAACCCCGACGCGCGAACGGCAGGTTTCCGGCGGTCTGATCGAAAGGTCCGACGGGCAGGTCCTGGCACATAGCCGACATCTGACACATTCGGAACCGGAGGCTTGTCCCAACGACTGCAGTGGAATGTTGTAACAGCGGTGGAATGGTGTAATCAGCAGGCT
>JBBROY010000099.1:0-4014 GCA_038228795.1 Gemmatimonadales bacterium | reverse complement strand
TCGTCGAATCCCTCGGCGGGTGAGCCGATGTCGGGCAGTTTTGCGGGGGGTATGGCAGATAAGAGGTCGTCGGTCGCGTCGTCGGTCGAACGTGTGGTAGAAACCGGCGCGACGAAGGCCCACGGTGCGATCGACGCAAGCAAGACCGCGTTGCAATCGGGCGTCCGCAAGGCGGACGACGCAATCGCAAGCGCGTCGGAGAAGGCGGGGACCGCGCTGGACGGGTTGCAGCAGAAGGCCGGCGATGCGATGGACCGGGTTGCTCGCAATCCGCAGGTGGAGGAGGCGACCCGCAACCTGGAGCAGCAGATCAAGGAGCATCCCATTCGCACGCTGGCGGTCGCGCTCGGGCTCGGCATCCTGGTGGGTCGATCGTTCAAGTAGTCGACTCAACCGGAGGAGCAAGCAGTGGCCGATAGCAGAACAATGGGCGAGCTGCTGCGAGTCGTCTCGGACGGCACGATTCATCTCGTGCGTCAGGAGATCCGGCTCGCGCAAGGGGAGGCAAAGCGCTCGCTTCACGAAATTCGTATGCAGGCTGCCCGCGCCGTGCCGCGGTTCGCGTTGACATTCGTCATCGCGACCGCGGCGGCGGTCGCGGGGACCGTCGGACTCATCGCGGCGCTCTCCCTCTTTCTTCTCGATGGACGCGTTTGGCTCGCCGCGTTGATCGTGGCCGCGATCCTGGGCCTGATCGCGATGCAGATGCTGCGCGCGGCGACGCGCGCCTTCGCTCCCCTCAGTCTTCTCCCGCACACCGCGGACTCACTTCGCGAGGCTGCTTCATGGATTACACACCCGACGCAACTCGCGACATCCCGAGAGTCGTCTCCGTCACCGAAGACCGTGCCGAAACACCGGCCGAGATCGAGCGGGATATCGCACTGACGCGCGAGCGCGTGAGCGGCGCGCTGGTGGAGCTGGAACGGAAGGTCGATCCGCGACAGATGATCATGGAACACCCGCTGGTCGCGATCACGGCTGCGTTCGCCGTCGGCGTGGTGCTCGGCACCAGAGGCGGCGGCAAGAATTCCGCGGCTGCGCCGCACGTTGGTGGGGCGTCGAAGGGGGTGCTCCGCGTGATCGCCGACCATGTCGCTACTACCGTTGCCAGCGCCGCGACCGCACGGCTGTTGCACGGCTCCAGCGGCGACGCGCCGAGAAGCTGAACGGCGGTTATTGCGGCGGTCTTCCGCCGCGTCCCGGTCCGCCGCCGCCGTTCTGCGGCGGATTCTTGATACGCGCCGGCACCTTGGCCCATTGCTCCACCGTGAGTACACCCTGTGCGGCTTTTAGCGCGGCATCCATGTTCGCGCGCGCCTCGGTGAGCTTGGGACGAATCTGACCGAAGAGCGCCTGAAGATCGGGTCCGTTGCCCGCTTTCTCGATCTGCGCGCGCAGCGTGTCGGCGATCAATCCGTTTTTCGCGGCGAGCGTATCGCTGAGCACCTTGAGCCTCGTCACCTGATCGTCGGTCAGCTTGAGCGTGTCGCGAATGGCGATGATCGAATCCATCGGATTCGGCACCAGCCGCTCGAGCATGCCGGCCGCGCCACCGCCGCGCCCGCCGCCGCCTCCGTTGGCGAACACCTGCTGAATGCGCTCGCGCGCCGGATCGGGGCCGAGCGCGTATCGCACCTGGATCGAGAACTGGAACGGCGTGCGAATGGCGTTGATGGAGCCATGCGATACGCCGAAGCGCTCGTTCACTGCGTACTTATAGCTGTTTGTCGACGGATCGAAGCCGCGGACGTAGAGCAGCGTCGGATCGGCGCGGTTCGGCTGGCCCCATCCGCTCAAGTTGTTCGAGCCGTGCAGCAGCTGGTCGACGCCGGAGAGCAGATTCACGGTGAGCAGCGAAATGGTGAGCCGCCGGTCGAGGTGGAAGCTCGACGGCCGGAAGTTCGCCTGCATATCGAGGTTCGGCGTCCACGGTCCGGTGCACACGTTGCGCCCTGCGACGCTGCCGAAGCTACTCGTTAGGCACTCGCGCACACGCGACGGCGAAGAGGCGAGGAGGCGCGTCAATCCATTCGCGATCGCGGTGTCGCCGCTCGCCGGGTTGAAGATGAAGGCGCGATCGTTGCGCGCGCCGTCGCCGTTGATGTCGCTGCCGACGATCGGCGTGAAGGGCGCGCCGCTCGACATCCGGCCGACGGCGGTGAACTCGACCCAGGGCTTCCACGGATAGGTGGATGTCACCACGAGCGAGTGGCGGCGCTCGAGATCGCTGCGCGCCCATTCGCGCGAATTCGGATCGGCGGCGGTCGTCGCGGCGATGCCGCCGCCGCCGAAGCCGCCGGGAAACGATGACTGGTCGCGCGAGTGGGTGAACGTGTACGACGCCTGGAACTGCAGGCCCCGCATGGTGAAGCCACCGAGGCTCGTGGTCGCCTGCTTGGTGTCGGACTTGAGGTCGCTGCTGACCGCGATCACTTGACCGTACTCGGGGTGCACGCGCGAGAAGATCGACGCGGCGGTGCCGGTGGCGGGGATGATCGTTCCGGCCGGAACGAACACGGGACGGTTCCCCTCGTTCACCAGCGTGAAGCCGCCGCTCTCGTTCAAGTTCAGGTCGCGGAATCCGTACTGATTCACGCCCCGCGCGTAGCTGAGGTCGAGGGTGAAGTTGTAACGCTGCCAGAATCTCCGCTGCACGCCCAACGAGGCGCGCCACGACCTCGGCGCGCCGAAATCCTTGTCGAAGGTCGTCACGTTCGGCCGCGCGGCGAAGGCGGGTGCCGACGAGCCTCCCCTGCACGACTCGGGAATGTTGGTGAGCGACTGCAGGTAGCTGGGGAAATCGGGAGCGGGCACGGCCGCGCCGATGCAGACGAGCTGCGACTGGGTGTTGATCAACCCCGTCGCATCCTGCGCGGCGGAGAAGAGCTGCGTGGGCACGACGCCTCTGAATTCGCCGATGCCGCCGCGGATGGTGCCGAGCGCCTGTTGCCCGCCGAAGCCGCCGGCCGCGCCCTGATTCTGCGCGCCGATGGTCCAGGAGAATCCGACACGCGGTGAGAGATGCACTTCGGTCGGGAAGAAATCGGTGCGGCGGCCGAACAGCTCGGCGACCGCCGGGTTGAACACCGGCGCGTTGCTGTAGCGCGAACCCTCGAGACGCAGTCCGTAGGTCAACTGGAGCGCGTTCGATTTGCGCCACACATCGCCGAGGTACACCGCGGCGTTTGTGCTGCCACCGGTCTTCTCGTGCGTGGTCAGCGTGCGGGTGAAAGCCGAGGGACGCAGTGCTTCGTAATCGGCCAGCGACGCGAAGGTGAAGGTGCCGAACCGGTTGGGCGTGAAGTTCTGCGTGAAGTCGCCGTTGTTCACCAGCAGGCCGAGCTTCGCGCGATGGCCGCTGCGCCCCGACAGCCACGACAGCTCCTCGCTCCCCTCGAATCCATTGTTGAGCGAGCTCTGCGGCAGCGACGAGTTGCCGCCGAAGGAGAGTACGCTCACACCGAGCGTGCCATCGGGGAGCGCGGACGCGAGCTGCACGCGGCCCGACGGAAGCTCGAGATACGGATCGGAGCTGTTGCCACCATTCGAGCGGTAAGCGCGCACTTCGTTGATGAAGCTGCCGAGGTGCGACGTCAGCATCAGCATCACGCCGCCGCCGTCGGACTTCTGGTCGCCGCCGGTGGTGGGCACGCTGTAGGTGCCGATGCGGGCCGCGCCCTGCGAGCTCTTTCGATAATCGAGCCGGAGCATCAGCGCGTGCTCGTCGGTCACGTAATAGTCGAAGCGGCCGAAGAGCGAGAGGTTGTCATTTACGCGTGAGCCGGGCACCTCGGGCAGCGACGATGTGAGCCCATAGCGCGACAGGTCGTTGAGGAACACCGCGACCGAGTCCGGACTCGTGCCCAGGCGGGTCAGCGTCGCCGCGTCGGCGGCGATGAGCGACTGCAGCGCGTCGGTGCGCCGGCGCAGCTGAAAGGCGCCGAATCCGAAAAACTTGTCCTCGATGAACGGACCGCCGATGCCGGCCGAGAGCGAATTCTGCTGGTAGCC
>JBBROY010000098.1:0-4051 GCA_038228795.1 Gemmatimonadales bacterium | reverse complement strand
CTCAACCGCGTCGACAAGGTGCTGCCGACTGCCGCAGGACAACGCCGCCGTGAGCTCGGGACGGCCGCGCATCGCGCACACGGTGCGACGTACGCCCGTCAGCGCGGGGCACATCGAGCGATGGTTCTCCTGAGCGTCGTGGGCGCGGTGCTCATCGCCTTCTTCGTCCTGCGGGCGCTGCGATGACTCCGATCCTCATCGCCGCACTCACCTGCTCGGTCTTGGCCATTATTGCGGGCACGATCGCCTTTAAGCTCCGTCGACGAACAGGACTTCCAGGATCCGCGCGCGTCATCTCATCGGATGTCGGACAAGGCGAGGCAAGACTTCTCCGCGATCCTGCCCATGGATTGATCGGGAAACCAGACTACTGGCTCGCGCCCGACGGCAGCGGATCCATCGACGGCTCGCCGCTCATCCCAGTCGAAGTGAAGCCCATGCGGCGCGCGAAGGCGCTGTACGAGTCAGACGAGATGGAGCTCGCCACGTATCTTATGTTGGTCCGCGCGACAGCGCCCTCCCGTTTCGCCGGCTACGGATGGGTCCGCTACGCGGATCAGTCTTTTCGCGTGGACCTCACGCCCGAACGCGAACGCCGGGTGCTGGCGTACGCCGCATTGGTGCGCGAGGCGCGAACGCGTAGGGACATCGCGCGCAATCACCGCATCCCCGGCCGATGCCGAGGGTGCGCGGTGCGCCCGCAGTGTGGTGACGCGCTGGTCTAAGGGCGCCGCGTGGGCACCGCTTTTCACTCATCGTGTCTTGGACTCGGCATGACGCGCCACGCACAGTACCCATCTCCGCGAACACGAGGGATGAGATGCCGCCGCTCACAAATCTGCAGATCGCTGCCGAGGCGCAGCGATTCGGCTTCACAGATGCGGAGCGCGCCGCGCTCGCAGTCGCACAGATCAAGCGACGGAGCTACGAGATGCGAAGCCGGGAGGAGGAGCGCCTCCTCAAGAGGTGGGACGAGCGGGAGGACCATATCCCTGCCGTGCTCGGGCCCGAACGCGATCTGGGTCAGCTGCGCGGATTAGACGATATGCCGGCACCTGCTTCACTCGAGGAAGCAGAACGGCGATACGTAGACGCGGTGCAGCAAGAGCACGTGTTGGCCCGCGAGCCCGAGGGAGCGTTCGAGCCGCTGAATCAGTCGATAGAAGCCCAGCGCGACCGAGACTTCCGTGCGGAGCTCGCACTCCGTGTTCGCGCGACGCGGGACCATGCCGCCGGTATGCTCGCGGCGTTTCACCGTTTACCCGCGATTGCCCGCGCCATGGCGAGCGCCTCCGCGACGCGAGACGGAGATCCGTCGGTGGAGGACATTCGAAGCGATGCCCGCGCCGAGCTCGCGGAAGTCGAGTCACTGTTGCGCGTCAGCGAGCGTGCGGCGGCTGCGCTGCAGGAGGATGTCTCCAGACTCGAACAGTCGCTCGACGAGCGGTCGCGGCATGGCATACCGACACGGAGTGCGGACGAACAGACGTTGGAACAACTCCGTTTCGGAGCTGCGCTGGCGACCGAACGAGTCGATCGGCTCGTAGTGCGCCGTGCACACCTTCTTGTGGACGTGACGCGCACTGGTGCGCTGCACTCCACGGCGACATCCGAGACGCGCGTTGGGGTACTGCCGGGTCAACCGTCACAAGACCCCCTGTCAGCGAGCAGCGGGGCGACTGACGTTGCGGACGCCGCCGTGAGCGCGGCCGCCTTTCAAGACGGCATCGTGTCTTCGCCAGCGGGAGATAGTGACGTGACGAAGAGGCCGGAGGACATCGGTGCCGCCCCTACCGCGTCGACGCGATCACGAGATGGAGGGGGCCTGTCTCAGTTGGAGCATCAACTGCGCTCCGCCGAAGTCGCGCTTCGACATGCCCGTCGTGAGTTTGCGGGATTGGTATCAAACACGTCCGGTGCGCCGTCCATCGATGCGGAGGCCGCCGCCGATCGCGTCGCCGCACTTGAGACGACGCGCAAGAGCCTTGCTAGCGCATGGAGTGGGCAAGCGGTGGCACGCACGTTTTCGCGCGCCATGTCTCGCGTTCCCAAACAGGACACGGGCCGCGTGTTTGGTAGCCCACCGGCACAGAGCACGCCAATGCCCGCGGCCGGTCGCTCTCGGATCGACGCACTACCCAGCGGCCAGGTCGTCCGACTCTCGGACGAGCGGTCTCAGCGCTCGTTGGGCGTGACATAGGCGGGCGCGAGGAGAATCCTGGAGAAGAAGGAGCGTGCTCGGCACCTGGCCCACAGTAGTGAAGAATTGTGGACGGCGGCGTGGTCGGCCCTCTCGCTGACTTTGGCAGCGTCCTCTCACTATGGAGCATCGATGACGAGTCGGCAGATCTTTTTCGGGGGCACGGCCCGCGTCATAACGCACTGCTCGATGCGCCGCGCGCTCTCGCTCGCATTGCCTGTCGCCGTCCTTCTCTGCTCAGCCAGCTTTACGCCGCTCGATCCATTCGTAGCGACCGGTGCGTATGCGCGCTCGATCGCTCTCGCAGCCGACTGTAGTCGCTCCTTCCTTCCGGCGATCGACACGCGCGACGACGTGCGCGCAGTGCGTGCTGGTCCCCTCCGGCTGGTCGGCTTCGAGCGTGCGGGTATCGGTCTCGCGTACGGATACCGGACAGTGTCGGTCGACGGTGGGCTACTCCGTGTCGTGCGCGTTTCCGACGACTCGCACGCGACTGACGGAGCGACGACACGAGTGGAGAGTTTCGAGACGCCGGGCGCGGCCCTCTCGGTCGCGTCGAAGGTGACCGCCGCAGGATGCACACGGCTCGTGATTCTGGTGACGCCAGCAGAGCTACAGGTCGGCGTCTTCGGCGGCAGCATCGTCTCGACCGCGAGCCTCGCGGGACTCTACGCGGCACTCGGCCGAGACGGTTCCCGCGTCATCACGGTGCCGTCGATCAACCCAGACACGATCCGCGGCGTCGTGACGATCCGGGTCTACGTCGACGGCGTGCTGAAGCCGAATCAACCAGTCACGCTTTGGACGGATTCGCGCGCTCAGCCGGGCAGGTACGGTCAGACGGTCGCCCACGAACACGTGATTCAAGACGCGTTGGCGCCGACCATTCGTCTGCAAGGTCAGCCATCGCTCGGTGCGCGCATCGTCACAAAGACCGATGGTCAGGGTGAGTCCAAGTTCTGGATCAAGCCCGGCTATCGAGGAGGTCCGGAGGCGATACTCGCGTCGACAGATCTCGATGGAACGCCGATCACGGCGGTCCGTGCGGTTATCGTGCGCCACCGGCGCTTCGTCGATTTTGCGCAGTCGTTTGGCTACAGCGCCGCCGCGCCGCCTCGTGCGTCCGACCAATTCCCGTTCATGCTGGTCGGATCGACGACACGACACGTCTACAACCACTGGCTTCAGCGGGAGCGGGCGCCAGAATTCCGGGCTGCACTTCTCGGTGTATGGCAGCAAGATGCGGCGCGCGCCGCCGATATCACGCAGCGCCATTACTTTCAGCTCAATGACATGTCGACCGAGTACGGCGGCGCGTTCAAGTTGGATGCGAGTTCCGAGTGCGCTTCCTCTGCTGGCTCGCACGCGACGCACAATGTCGGACTCGATTTCGATATCGGCGTGTGTTACTCGCGTGGCGCTGATGGCCTCACGCGCGTCCCAGCCGCAGATTGTGACGCCAACCCCTCACGACTGCACATCGACGAGCGAGTACTCGTTGCTCGAGTGATTGGCGACATCGGCGGGGCGATCTACAGGGAGGGAGAAGGATTCACCGGCACGCTCTCCCATTTTCACGTCAGAGTCCCGTGACAAGCCATCCGGACGTGAGCTGCCCGCACTCCCTGGCGCACTCTCGGGGGCGCTTTCCCGTAGCTACCCGAGCACCTCGTCTTTCCAGTGACGCAACAGATCGTCAGGAGCCGACCAACCGCCGAGACTGACGAGCCCGCCGTCTTGTCTGTTGGCCACACCAAACATGGCACGGACAACTCGCGCACGAAAGTTGACGTCCGTCCGATCACCATTCGTCTTGCACTCCACGCCGGTAACTCGTGTCCTTGGCTAACG
>JBBROY010000097.1:0-4128 GCA_038228795.1 Gemmatimonadales bacterium | reverse complement strand
GTCGTGAAGGTGATGAGCTTGTTCGTCATGTGGCCGCCGGCGCTCCAGCCCATGGCCGCCATGCGCTCCGGATCGGCGATGCCGCGCGCGACGAGATAGTCGACGCCGGCCATTACATCCTTGTGCGCATTCTTGAAATACTGGCCGACCATGTCGCGCAGGAACGCATCACCGTAACCGGTCGAGCCGCGGTAGTTCGGCTTGAGCACCGCGTAGCCCTTGGCGGCCAGCACCTGCACGTAGTCGTGCGCGCCGACCCACGACAGCTGGTCGGCTGCCTGCGGGCCCCCGTGCGTCTGCACCATCAACGGGACCTTTTGGCCAGCCGTGTATTCGAGTGGATAGTACAGAATCCCCTCGACGGTCACGCCATCGGCCCCCTTCCAGTGCACGACCTCCGTCTTCGGAAGCCGATAGTCTTTGATGAGATCGTCGAACTGATGCGTGACCTGGTGCGGCATGGTCTCGCTCGCGGCCATCAGGTAGATCTCGCCGGGGTTGCCCGGATCGCCGATCGACAGCATGAAGGCATCGCGCTCCGGCACGTACTCGCCACGCACCACGTGCTCGCCCTTCGTCAGCTGGTCAGCCTTGCCGCTGGCGACATCGAAGCGGAAGAGCTCGGTGTGCACACCCATGTTGGCGAAGAAATAAATCGCCTTCCCATCCTTACTCCACGTGGCGTTTCGAATCTCGTAGGGAAAATCCGGCGTCAACAGCTTGGTGGCGCCGCCGGCCGCCGGCACGACGAACAGCTTGGAGTTGTAGTAGCCGTCGCCCTTCGCGTTCGCGCCCGCGGTGAACAGGATTTGCGATCGATCGGGGCTCAGCTCCGGGCCGCCCTCCGGCATCTTGTTGTTCGTGATGCGCTTCGCGTTTTCGCCCGTCGCATCGATCGTCCAGATCTCGCCTTCTTCACCGCTGTCGAGCAGCGGGTTTGGCGCCTCGGTCATCACGATCTGACGTCCGTCGCGCGAGAGATCGAAGGAGCGCACCGTGTAGTCACCGCGGGTGAGCCGCGCCTCTTTCTTGTCGGCGACCGTCACTCGCCAGAGGTGCGACATCTTGTAGTTCTCGTCGAACTGATAGACATCGTCCTTCGACTTGTCCTTCGCCTGCTCGTCCGGCGTCTTTCCTTCAGCCGCCGAGAAGTAGATCAGGGACCCATCCGGCGACCAGGCGAACTGCCCGACCGACGTGGTGTGCGTGGTCAACTGCGCCGCTTCGCCGCCGTCGTTCGGCATGAGATAGAGCTGCCCTGTCTCGGCACCCGCCCGCCGCGCGCTGAAGGCGAATCGCTTGCCGTCGGGTGCCCACTTCGGGCCGCCCTCGCCCTCGGTGCCATTGGTCATTTGCACGTTGCCGGATCCATCGGCGTTGATGCGCCAGATGTGGCTGACGGTCTTGTTTCCCTTCCAATCCGGGCGGGTGATCGTGTACAGAATCTGCCGGCCGTCGGGTGAGAGCTGACCGCCGCTCATCCCAGGCACGTTGATCAGATCCATCACCGTCATCGCGCGCTGCTGCGCGTTGGAGGCCGTGGCGGACGCCAGTAAAACAACGATGAGCGTCAGGCTCAGCGCGGGTCGCTTCATGGTGGGCTCCAGGGCTGTGCAGGGTGCGCGTCGTGGGGCTGCGCTAGAGTAGTCTAGAGATGGGGCAGCCAGCGCGCGTTCGGAAGGGGTGGCGGGCCGAGAAGCCGGTCGCTTGAGTGGAGCCGGCTGCGTAACCGGTCGATACTTCACTCATGTCGTCTTCCGTGCTCGGCTCGCGCTCACGCGTTGGGTCGCCGTCGTCGCGTGAGCTGCAGCCCGGGCTCGTCAACCTTTCCGAGATCCTCTCGGCGCTCTCGCACGCACTCGACCTCACCGAGGGGCAGCCGGCGGGACACACGATTCGATCGTGTATCATTGGCATGCGCATCGCCGAATCGATGGGGCTCGAAGACGACCTCCGCTCCTCACTCTACTTCGCGCTCCTGTTGAAGGATGCCGGTTGCTCGAGCAATGCCGCGCGATTCGCCACGCTGTTCGGGACCGCGGACCAGACGGTGAAGCGCGAGATGAAGCTCGTCGATTGGCACAGCGGGATACGGTTGGCCATGCAGACCGCGCGCACCGTCGGCATCGGCGCGGCGTGGCCGAAGCGGCTGCGCCACTTTGTCGGGATCGCGCGCACCAAGAATGTGACGCGTGATCTGATACAAATCCGCTGCGATCGCGGCGCCGGCATCGCCCTGCAGCTCGGCTTTCCAACCGCGACTGCCGACGCCATTCGCTCGCTCGACGAGCATTGGTGCGGCGAGGGATATCCGGCGGGACTCGAGGGGGAGCGGATCCCGCTGCTGTCGCGCATCGCGAATTTAGCGCAAACGCTCGAGCTGTTCTGCGCAAGCGGCGGCGCCGACGCGGCGCGCCGCGTCGCGAAGGAGCGGCGCGGCACGTGGTTCGATCCTCGTTTGGTCGACGAAGTGCTGCGCTGGAAGCGCGATGATGCCTTCTGGGAGAATCTGCGCGTGGCCGACACCACGCGTCTGGTGATTTCCGCCGAGCCCCGCGAGCACGTACGGCGAGTCGATGATTCCGGACTCGATCTCGTTGCCCGCGCCTTCGCCGACATCATCGATGCCAAGTCACCCTACACCTTCCGCCACTCGAGCAACGTCGCCGAGTACGCGCGCGGCATCGGACGCGTGATGGGACTCGACTCGGCGCCGCAGCGCCGCCTCTACCGCGCGGGACTACTCCACGACATCGGAAAGCTCGGCGTCTCCAGCCGCACGCTCGACAAGCCCGGCGCGCTCACCCCGACGGAGCGCGCCGAGATCGAGCGGCATCCCGCGTGGACCTGGGAAATTCTCTCGCGCGTATCGGCCTTCGACGACTTCGCCTGGCTCGCGAGCGTACACCATGAGCGGCTCGACGGCAGCGGCTATCCATGGGCGCTCCCGGGGGGCGACCTCGACACACCGTCGAGGATCCTCGCCGTCGCCGACGTTTACGAGGCGTTGACCGCGGATCGCCCGTACCGGAGTGGTATGCGGCGCGAACAGGCGCTGGGGGTATTGCGCCGCGAGGCAGGAAGTAAACTGTGCGCTCGCGTGGTCGAGGGCCTCGAGGCGCTGCTGAAGTGAACGGGACGGCAAATGGCGGCAAATGGCAGACGTCAGATGCCAGATGTCAGTGATTGCGCTGACGACTCCGTCGCCAACTGATAACTCGCTGTTTCCGACATCTGCCATCTGACATCTGACGTCTCGCACTCAAAGGAGACACCAGTAGGCAATCAGTCGATGCGCATCAGCGACGGCCCTGGACATTCGCGTATTCCGCGCGCACTAGAACACCGCTACGAATGCATTAGCGGATCGCGTTGAGTGGGTGCGACCCTTGCTCTGAGCGGTGGCCCCTAGCCCTAGCCCCCCGATGCCCAAAGATCCTCGCTGGCCACAGACGCTCTGGATCGTTCGCCACGGCGAGAGCGCCGGCAACGTCGCGCGAGAGCAGGCGACCGTCGCGGGTCGGCTGCTGATCGACATCGCCGAGCGTGATGTCGATGTGCCATTGAGTGCGCTCGGCGAGCGGCAATCGGTGGCGCTCGGACGATGGTTCGCCGAGATGTCCGCGGAAAGCCGGCCACGGGTGGTGCTCGTGTCGCCCTACCGACGCGCCATTCACACGGCGCGGCTCATCCGGGAGAGCGGCGGCTTTCATCCGGCGAATCATGACCTGATTGTCGACGAGCGGCTGCGCGAAAAGGAGTTTGGCATTCTCGATCGGTTGACGCCTCTCGGTATCAAAGACCGATATCCCGAGCAGGCGGAATTCCGGCGACTGCTCGGCAAGTTCTATCACCGGCCGCCCGGCGGGGAAAGCTGGTGCGATGTGATCCTCCGCCTGCGCAGTGCACTCGACACCATCTCGCTTCACTATCGCGGCGAGCGCGTGCTACTCGTGTGTCATCAGGTCATCGTGCTCTGCTTCCGCTATCTGATCGAATGCATGACCGAAGATGAGATCCTCGCGGTCGACCGCGCGGCGGACGTCGCCAACTGCGGTGTGACGACGTACGAGTACGACGAATCGATTGGCAATCATGGAAAGCTGGCGCTTCGCGATTTCAACTTCG
>JBBROY010000096.1:0-4154 GCA_038228795.1 Gemmatimonadales bacterium | reverse complement strand
CGCCAAAACCGGGCATACCGCACCGCCGCTGGGGGTATGGGACGTCTCGCACGAGCTCATCCTGCGGTGGCCCAGGGCGATCGCCGCCGTGCCCAGCCGCTGGTGGCTCATCCTCGGCGTGATGTCTGTGGTGGTCGCGGTGACGATGTGGCGCACCAGCCAGAAGGAGTACCGGTACCGCGCTTCGGCGACCGTGCAGGTGGGCGACGGGCGCTCGCCGGTCGCTGGCGTGGTGCAGGCGCCGACGAACTGGCGCGTGGATCCGATGGTCTCCGAGCAACAGATCATCAAGAGCCAACCGGTCGGCGAGCGCGTCGCCGAGCTGCTCGGATTGCAGCTCATCATCACCAGTCCGCGTGGGACGGTGCGCAGTACCATCTTCGGCCCGAATGTTCCGGCCGTGGACTCCGGTCTCGTGGGCGAGACGTTCACGCTGCGTCTTGGCGAGACGACGTACGCGCTGGTGCAGAACGGCCGCGTGCTCGCGACGGCGCCGTACGGCACGCGGCTGAACGCCGGCGGAATACATTTCACCGTGCCGGCGCGCCCGTCCGAGAACGAGCGCGAGCTGGTGCTTTCGGTGATCTCAGCCTCCGTCGCCGGTCGTGGCATCTTGGCCAGCGTCAACACGCACGCCTTGCCGTCGACCGACATCATCGTCATTGAGTACACGGGCAACGATCCGGCGCTCGTCAAGGACATCACCAATGCGTTGGCCCGGGCCTACGCCGAATTCTCCATTCAGAATCGGCGCACCGTTGCGCGTCAGCGGACGCTCGCCACGCAAGTCGCAATCGACACGCAGAAACAGCGCTTGACCGGCGCGCAGGCCGCGGTCAAAGCGTTCAAGGAGCGCGAGCAGATCTCGAGCGTTCCGGCCGAACAGAGCGCGCTCATCGCCGGCATCCATAGCCTGGAGTCGAAGCGCGATGCCGTGATCGTGGAGCAGCGCGTCTACAAGAACCTGATCGGCCGCCTGGCCGCGACCGACACGTCGAGCGATGATTTGCGCCGGCTCGCCGGAACAGAGGCCGTCAGCAACACCGGATACATCGCGACGCTCTACACTCGCTGGCACGAGCTCTCCCGCCGGCGCGAGGAGATGCTCGCGCAGTACAAGCCGTGGAACCGCGACGTCAAGGCGCTCGACGCGCTGATCGGGCAGGTGAAGGACGAGCTCCGCGATGCGAGTGGCTTGTACGTGCGTGCGCTGCAATCCAACGTCGACGGACTCGACGCCATGGTCAGCTCGCTGCGGTCCAAGCTCGAGCGCTATCCGAAGCTCGAGGAGGAGGAGTCGCAGCTCAATTCCGCGGTGCACACCGCGCAGGCGATTTACGAGCGTCTGGAATCCGACTACCAGACGTCGCGCATCGGCGAGGCGACGCTCGAGCCGCAGATTCGCGTGATCGATTCCGCCGTGCAGCCCTTCGAGCCGGTGTATCCGCAGAAGAAGCGCAACTTTTTCACAGCGCTCATATTCGGACTGTCCCTGGGCCTCGGCGTCGCGATCGCGCTCGAGAATCTCGATGACTCCGTCAAGTCGCCGGACGAGGTGCGCGAGGGGTTCGGCGTCGCGGTGTTGGGCACGATCCCCCGCATCGGCGCCAACGCCGGCCGGCATCGCGACCGGCCCGAGACGGAAGCCCGCCTCGTCACCCATCTGGATCCGCGCTCCCCGGTCGCCGAGGCGTACCGCTCGCTGCGTACGAATCTGTCGTTCGCGCGCGCGAACACGGCGATGCGCACGATGGTGCTGACCAGTCCCGGTCCCGCCGACGGCAAGTCGACGACGGTCGCCAATCTCGCCATCACGTTTGCGCAGCAGGGTCAACGGACCCTGCTGATCGACGCCGACCTGCGCCGTGCCGTGCTCGACAAGGTGTTCAAGGTGCCGCGCGCGCCCGGGCTCACCGATGTGCTCGTCGGGCAGAAGCAACTGATCGAGGTCGTACGCCAGACCCATATCGCGAATCTGTCCGTCATCGGCAGCGGCCAGTTCCCGCCGAACCCCGCCGAGCTGCTCGGGTCGTCGGCAATGCGTGATGCGCTCCGTGAGGCGACCGAGCACTTCGACATCGTGCTGCTCGACTCGCCTCCGTTGCTCGCGGTGACCGATGCCGCGGTACTGGCGACGATGGTCGACGGCGCGATTCTGGTGGTGCGGGTCGGGAGCACCGCCAAGACGGCGGTGCGCCGCGCGGCTGCGCAGTTGCAAAACGTCGCTGGACGCGTGATTGGCGCCGTGCTCAACGACGTCGACTTCCGCTCGGCCGCGTTCGGTGGCACCTACGGTTACTACTATTACTACTACTACGGGCAGGACATGTCGGCGCGCGATGGACGAGGTGTGCGCCAACTACTGGCGAGGCTGCGCGGACGCGGAGCCTCGCGCTCCGACTCCGAGACGCCGCAGCCGTGATGCCAAAGTCGGATGAGGCGCGTCCGGACTCAGCCGCTTGGCCGCCGGGCAATGTCGATGCGCTTTCGCTGTGCAATGTCGCGCAACTCGCTCGCGGTCTGCCCCTCGGCCACGCGAGCGACGACGACTGGCGCAACGCGCTCGCTGCCGGAATCGCGGAGCGGTGCGCCGGCTTGGCCTGGGTGCGCAGCGGTATGCACATTCGTGCGGAGGCGCCGGAGAGCGTAAGCAATCGTTGGCGCAGCGTCGTGTTCGCGCTGGACGAGGACGCGCGGGCGATGGCACGGCTGGCGAACGACGTGCTCGCCGCGCTGTCGAGTGCCGGTGTTCGCGGCGTCGTGCTGAAGGGATTGCCCCTGGCCGTGACACTCTATGGCGATCCCGTCGCGCGCAGAACCGACGATGTCGATGTGTACGTCCGTGCGAGCGACCGGCCGGCCGCGGCCCGCGCCCTGGCCAGCATTGGCTGGCGCTGTGCCGGAGGCCGTGAGCCGTGGCATCAGAGCTTCGAGGCGCTGATTGATGGCGTGCCGCGATTCCTGGAGATTCACTCCAAGCTCGTCTGCGACAACTTGGGTCATCTTGCCGTACCGGAGGCGGAGGCGAACGACGTGCGCGTGTTCGACGTCGACGTGCCCGCGCTCGGCGGCGACTTTTTGCCTGTGTATCTCGCGGCGCATCTTGCCCAACACAGGCACATTCCGCTGCTGTGGTGGATCGACTTCGCCACTCTCTGGGATCGTCTGGATGCCGATCAACGCGACAGCAGCGCGGCGCTCGCGAGTCGGGTTGGGCTGGCGCGCTGTCTTGCCTGGGCTGTCGCCGGCGTCGCTCGGCTCGATGACTTCGCAGCGGAGGATTCGGGCGCGGCGGCCGCGCTGTGCCTGCCGTCGTCGCGAGGGACGCGGCGCTCGGGCGAGCTTGTGATGCTGCGGCTGGCGAAGCTTGCCGACCGCATGCCGGATCAGCTGCGGATCGCGGCTGGCTGGATCTGGCCACGGGCGCATCGCGCGAGCGGGAAACCGCTATCGACGCTATACCTCAACCGTGTGCGCAAGCTCGTCGGCCTTGGTTCTTCTGAGCGAACGCGCACCGTGCGCTCGTGAACGCGCCCGCGGCGACGCTCCCCCCCGAATCGCGGCGGCTTGAACCGCGCGCCTATCTCGACGTCGTACGGTCGATCGTCACAGCCGGCGATGAATTTTGGCTCGGGGCGACCGGATGCAGCATGGCGCCGACCATCCGGAACGGCGACGACGTCCTGCTTGGCCGATGTGATACCGCGCGCGTTCGCGTCGGCCAGATCGTGCTCGCGATGATCGACGAGAGAGCCGTGCTGCATCGCGTCATCCGAATCGACGGCGATCGGCTTCACCTCCGCGGCGATGCGCTTTTCACAGAGGACGCACCGATTCGCCGCGACGAGGTGATTGCTCGCGCCCTCGCGGCGGCCAGAGGAGATCGCGTCATCTCCCTCGTACCGACGACACGTTTTGGCACCACCGCATCGTTGAGGGGTATGCTCGCTCTGCTCCGTCAACGGATCCGCCGGGCTCGCGACAGCCGGGGACTGCGGTGACGGGACTATCAATCCCCGAGGCGATCGCGAACGCGCAGCGCTTCCCGCGGGTGTCGCTGCGATTTGGACCGCTGACAATTCGCTTTCAGCCGGCGCGCCCCGAATGGCACGTTGTGTTGCTCGAGCGATTGGTTCCGTTTCGCGTTCCGGACT
>JBBROY010000095.1:0-4174 GCA_038228795.1 Gemmatimonadales bacterium | reverse complement strand
CGTTCGGCGCGTCTTGCATGAGCTTCGAATTTTCGGAGAACGACGTGTCGGCGTACGCGCGCGCTCGCGCCGTGTCGCCTCGAAGCCAGTGAAGCTGCATCAGTGAGGTAGCCCACGCCGCGCGGTCGCGATCGAAGGACGCCGGCGAGAGCCTCAGCACGCGCCGCTGCTGCGCGTCGTCCAACACCCAGTACATGTCCCAGTAGTAAGTGAAGTACGCGACGACCTCCGAGTCCGGCGTGGCGGGCGAGAGTTCGGCGATCAGCGCTCGCGCGCTGCGCAGATCCCCCTGGGCGATATACGTCATCGCCTTGTCCTGCGTGAAGCTCAAGTCGCCCGGCGCGCGCGCAAGAATGGAATCGCTGGTGGCCAGCGCCTCGGGATATCGGCGGAGCCACAGCAGCGTCGTCTGGATCAGATTGAGCACGGCGATCGAACGGGGATCGGCCCGGCGAGCTTCGCGGAGATGCATGAGCGCCGCATCGAACCGACCGCTCTGCCGCTCGATTTTTGCGGCCGTCCCCAAGAGAGCCGCGGCGTGAGGCGCGAGCTCGAGGGCGTGCAGGATCTGCACCTCGGCGCGCTCCGCGTCACGCGTGACGGAGTAGTGGTAGTCGGCCATCGCCTGGTACCCGCCGGGACGCTCGGGCGCGAGGCGAATCGCGCGCTCGGCTGCGGCGAGTGCACGCGTGGCCACGACGGGATCCGGCGCTCCATTCTCATAGAGCGAGCTAAAGGCATTGCTCAGAGAAACCCATGCGTAGACGAAGGAAGAATCCAAGGCGACGGCCTTCTCGAGCAACGCGATGCGCTCCCGGCTTTTCGCTTGGCTCGCGCCGCGTACAGCGACGGCGCGGAGATAGTGGTCGTATGCGTCGAGATTGGTGGTCGGCGGCTGCGCCAGCGTCCGTTGCTCGCGCGGCCCGAGCACGGCACCCACCGCGCTCGCCACATGCCCGGCGATTTGCGCCTGCACCTGAAAGATGTCAGTGAGGTTTGCTTCGTACGGCCGCTGCCAGGCAATCTCTCCGGTCTCCGCGCGGACCAGCTCAGGCACGACCTGCACTCTGCTTATGCCATCGCTCCCCGTGACCCAACGCACGGTGGCGTTCAATAGGAACGTGACGCCGAGCTCGCGCGCGATATCCCGAGGGGATTTGGGCGATCGGCGATACTGGTCCGAGCTGCTCCGCGCGATGACACGAAAACCGGCCAGGCCGGCGAGCTTGCCACGCAACTCGTCGGCGATACCATCAGCGAAGTACGCGTCGGCCGCGGCTCCGCGATTCTCGAACGGGAGCACGGCGAGACGAATCTCCGCCGTCGCGGGGGAACGGAAACGGCGCACCGCCACTCCGAGCGCGATGGCGAGCACGATCGCGATAGCGCCGGCCATGGCGACGCGCTTTTTTGCGCCACTCGGCGCTGCGCGGGGGCGGCGATCGCTGCCGTCCTCGCTCGAGCCCGTTCGGATCGCATCGAGGGCATGGTCGAGCGACGCGGCGAATGCCTGCGCGGACTCGAAGCGATCGTCGGGATTCTTCGCCAGCGCTTTGGCGATCGTTGCATCGAGCGCCAGCGTCACACCCGCGCGCGACTCGCTGAGCGGTCGAGGCGCTTCGGTGAGCGCCCGGGCCACGATCGCATGCGTGCTGGAGCCGGTGAAGGGCGGCTCACCGTCAAGCATCTCGTACAGCACCGCTCCCATCGCGTAGAGGTCGGCGCGCCCATCCACACCGTGCTCGCCCATCGCCTGCTCGGGCGCCATGTATGCCGGTGTGCCGAGGGCGAGCCCGGCCTCGGTGACGCGAGTCTTCAGGGCGGTCGCTTGGGTGTCACCGCCATCGCCAGCGAGTGCGCGCGCGATGCCGAAGTCGGCAATCAATACGGAGCCGTCCGCGGTCAGCAGCAAATTCTCCGGTTTGATGTCGCGATGGATCACGCCGTGCTGGTGCGCGTACGCGAGCGCTTGCACCGATTCGCGTGCGATGCGGAGCGCCTCCACCACGGGAAGTCGCGTGTCGCGGGACAGCCGGTCGCGGAGCGATTCGCCATCCACGAATGGCATCGCGTACCAGAGCTGCCCGCCGGCATCGCCCGAGTCGTGCACCGAGAGGATGTGTGGGTGCTGCAGCCGCGCGGCGAGCCGGATCTCCCGACTGAAGCGCTCGGAGGCTCCCGGGAGGGCGAGGTCCGAGCGGATGACCTTCAGCGCGACCTTACGATCGTGCTTCAAATCGTGCGCGAGATAAACGACGGCCATGCCGCCGCGACCGAGCTCGCGCTCGATGGTGTAGGCCGGGCCGAGTGCACTTTGAAGTTGACTGCGCTGGTCGATCAGGGAACGCTCGGGCCGGGGAGCGCAAATTTACCATATTTGTCCACTCTCTACGACGACACGCCGACGGCACCGCACGCTGCCAGCCGAGCGATCATCTCAGATGAGAGCACGCCGCCGTGAGTGCGCCAGGCAACTGGTACTACTCGCAACAGGGCGCGTCAACCGGGCCGCCGATGCCACCGCGTGATCTAACGCGGCGCCCTCGTCCAGATGTCCGAAAGCACGCGGCGAAAATTGCCGCCCAAGATGCCACTGATGTCCGCGTCGCTGTACTTGCGGCGAATGAGTCCTTCCGTGAGATCGAACATCCGCTTGGGGTGATCCAGACCCTCGATGTCGATCTTGTCGCGGAAGCCGTAGCTCCCTTTGTATGATGCACGGAGCCGCCGGTTGAGCTCGGCTGGCATCGCGTCGTAACCGTGCAGGTCGATGTCGCTGCCGACGCCGAGGTGTTCGGCCCCGATGAGCTTGGTCACGTAGTCGAAGTGGTCGAGCACGTGCTCGATGGTCGTCGGCTCCTTGTCGCGAACGAACATCCGCACGCCGGTGATTCCCATCACGCCGCCGCTGCGTCCGACCGCGCGGATGGCGTCGTCATTCTTGTCGCGTGGATGTCCGCCCGCGAGCGCGCGCACGTTCGAGTGCGTAATGAGCACCGGGCGCTTGGAAATCTCGAACGCGTCGAGCGTCGTGCGATCGCCACAGTGCGATACGTCGACCGCCATGCCCCGGGAGTTCATGCGCTCGATGATCGCGACACCGAAATCGCTGATGCCCTCATCGCGCCGTTCCGTCGAGCCATTGCCAATCAAGTTGCGGCTGTTGTACGTGAGCTGCGAGACGCGCTGGCCCAGACCGTGAAAGTAGTCGACATCGTCCGGCGTTCTGAAGTGCTCCGAGTTCTGCAGGCCGAGGATGACGGCAATCTTTTTCGAAGATTTCACTCGCGCGAAGTCCTCGGCGCTGTCCACTCGCATCAGCCGCTCGTCGTTGCCTGCCAGCATGGCGTTCCAGCCGGCGAAGAACTTGAGCGCACTCATGTAGGCATCGGGCCCGCCGAGTCCGACCGCCGGATGGAACACGTTAATGCCGGAGTCGAGAAACTCCTGAAAGGCCGAGGCGAAGGTCTCGGGATTTGCCTCCCAGACGGCCTGCTTCGGAAAGTCGAGCGTGAAGGGACCGAGCATGTCGATCACCACCGACCGCTGCATCAGCGCGATGGCGCGCGCCGAGTACTCCGTCTCCGTTGAGCCGAATCGTCCGGAGGCGAAGAGCTGGAATCTGCCGCGGTTGAACGCTGGGGCAGATCGGCCGACGCTGGCGGCGAGCGACACGAGGGGCGTCGCCATGGTCGCCGTCGCGCAGATCCGCGCGGCGGCACCGAGCATCTCGCGACGCGTTAGGCGCGCGGTCGGGGATACGGTACTTTCGGCGCTCAACCATGCCATGCGGTGCTCCACGAAAAGGTCCGCCACGCGATGCCGCGCGAGCGCGTTACAAATGTGCGCCCCTGCTTCGCGGCGGGCCAGTCCGTCTTGTTGGTCGCGAATTGCAACGTGAGATCGAGAGCGACCGCGAATGGACGCGCACGTGGAGATTGCTTTCCGCGTGATTCGCGCGAGCTTCACCGTACCGCGCCTCTTCTCCTACGCATTTTGGGAGGTCTCATGCGCTACGTGGTTCTGCTGGCGAGCGCCGCTCTCATCGCGGCGCCCTCGGATGCCCAGACGGGATTCCTCGACCGCACGATCGCCATCGGCGGCGAGTCGTATCGCTATCAGGTCTACGTGCCATCGGACTACACCCCCAACACGGCGTGGCCGGCCATCGTGT
>JBBROY010000094.1:0-4224 GCA_038228795.1 Gemmatimonadales bacterium | reverse complement strand
CCGGATAGATCGTGGACCGTTAGCCCCGTAACGATCTTGGTGCCATCCGGCGAGATCACTCCCGCTTGCTGGCCAGCAGGCCCGGAATACACGCCGAGTGGATAGTCCGCTGAGTTATCGGGCAGGCGTTCTCTAAGCTCATAGTTCAGGTAGTCGGGAGTGACTAGCCGTGAATATACGACGCGGTAGTCGCCGAACATCGAGATGCTCACGGAAACAGAGCCGACACGGCAATTGAGGAGCGAAGAGTCGCAGGCCTGGTACGTGAATGAGTCGGCGCCATTGTAATGAATCGTTGGTGTGTATGTGATCTCCCCCGTCGTCGGATCGGCGGTTGCGCTCCCGTGAAAGGGCTGGTTGAAGACGCTGACGAAGGACGTTGAAAAGGCGCCGGTGTCGTTGTCGAGCGGATTGAACGTGACCGCCGTGTCCTCCGCCGTCACCACCGAATCCGCATTGGCCGAAAATGGCCCGGGCAGGGTCGCTGCCGCACGCCCGCTTTGCGATGCGAACACGAACACGCCGAGCGCGAAGACAGCGACGGTGGTGAGCAGACTGTAGCGACGAAGCAGTGATTCGGGCATGGCACACTCCTGGTGGTTGGCATATCAAGGGGCCGCCAGGCGCCGCCGAGGGCGCGGCGTCCGACGATCCCTCGGTAATCGAGCATGCGCCTTGAGCCGAAGGACCGCATCGGATCAACCGCGTAGATCCGCGAGTATCAAGTAGATCGCCACGAGTTGTGTTGGCACAAAGGGCGTAGTTCGTAGCTTCAGATATGTGTGCGAGCGGGAGATGTGAGAGCGTTAGGTCAGGTTGTTGCGGTGGGCGTACGAAGTCGCATCCGCCTTCCCGCGCGCGCCAATCTTTGTGTAAATGTTCGTGATGTGCCGGGCAACGGTCCGCACACTGAGGGTAAGGTCGACCCCAATCTCGCGATTCGTGCGTCCGGCGGCAATCAGGCGGAGCACTTCTGTTTCACGGGCGGTAAGCGCGCCGGGTCTGGCCGGCACGCGAACTCTCTCGTCGAGCCGCTCGGCGCGCCGAGCCCACCATTCGAGTTCGCGTTCGCGAAAGCCGCGCATCGAGGCGGCGAGCAACGCGTGGGCACGCTCAGGTTCTCCGCCGGCGGCGAGGATGGAGCGCGCCTCGTCGTAATCGATGATTGGAAGGAGCGCGCGCTGCTCATTTGTCGTAGCGCGGTCACGTGCGTACGCGAAGTCGGCGGAGCGGTAGCGACCGTCCAGTGCGGACATACGTGCGATCGTCAAGGCGAGCGAACCAACCGCAATGTCACCGGCACCTGTCGGAACCAGTTGTCGGGCGAGCGCTTCGTACCGACGAGCGAGCGGCACGAGACCGGATGAACCCGATGGCTCGGCAGCAATCTCCCAGACTGCTTCGGCGGCGAGAATAACCGCTACGTGCTGATGCCAGGCGCTGGGGCCGATTCGCTCCAGCAATGGCGTTAGCTCTTCCAGGTAGCGGAGGGCATCGGCGATGTTGCCTGCATGCGCGTATGCCAGCGCCGCCTGCGCAGCGAATGCGGGAGCGCCGAGCAGCGGTTGGAGGTACGACGCCCAGAACGACGCCGTCCTGGCGAGGGCGGCCCAGTCACCATCGAGATAGTAGGCCTGTACGAACGCGACCCACGGTGCCGAGAACTGCACGACGTGGGTGGCCGGCACGCGTTCCAGCAGTGGACGCGCGGCCGCTGCCGCACGCTTGGCATCGCCGAGAGAGCCGAGGGCAGCGTGGGCAACCACGAGTTGCATGTGCGCGAACGCTTGGCCGACGATCGATCCGTCAACCTCATTCACGGCAAGTAGGCTAAGATAGAGGTCTCGCGCCTCACGGAATGCGCCGTGTCGGACGAGGAGATCGTTCCCCGCGATGTATAGGGCTTGGAGCATGGCCGGACGGTTTTGCCAGCTCGTTACGAGCGCTCGGAGTTCGTCCGTTTCTTCACGCGTGCGAATGTCCGCGAGGGCGAGCGATGCGACATAGTCTTCGCCGCGCCCGGTCGATTGCGCGATTGCCACCGCCTCCCGATCGTAGCCGGGCGAGCTCGCCGCATGGATTAGGCCCGTCGAGATGGTTGTGAATGGATTGAACAACAATATGAGCCGCGCCCATGTGAGATCGTGCGCACCGTGCTTCAGCTCGAGTCCCTCACGCGCGAAGGGCTGCCAAACGGACTGGAAAGCGCCGGCCTCCTTTAGGGCGCGCGCCAACGACTCGAGAAAGTGCGCACGATCCGCCGCGTCAACCTTGGCTTCCCCCAGTAAGGCCAATGCTTCGCGCCCCGATCGCGACGCGTCCTCGATCATCAGGGCGATCGCTTCGGCAATCGCGAGGCGGCGGACAATCATGGCCCGTGTCGACAGCGATGCGTGTTGGCCGAGGTCGCGTGCGATCCGAAGGAACTCCACGGCGCGGCCGGGCGCGGACGACGTTTGTGCTTGCGTAGTGGCGTCGAGCGCATAGGCGCAGCCGCGCTCGGCGCCGGCGAGGGGGATGCTGCGATGGAACTGGAATGCGATCTCGGCGGCTCGCTCGTCGAGAGGTCCGCTGTACCCTTGCGCCAACGCCTCCGCTATTTGCCGGTGTAGTCGCGTTCGGCGTGACGAGTTCATTCCGTCGTAGAGCGTGTGCGCGATTAGGGCGTGGGTAAATTCCGACACGTGCCCGTCACCAGTCCGCCGCAGTAACTGAGCGGCGATCGCTTCGTCGATTGCGTCGAGCGTCTCCGACTGATCGAGTCGAGCAGCCAGCGCCAGCACGTCCGGTTGCAGAACTCCTCCTATCGCCGATGCGGTAACGAGGATCTTTTGGGCGACGAGAGACGTCCTTTGCACGCGCCGCTCAATGATGTTGCGCACGCTCGCGGGGATACCCCAATCTCCGGGCGTGCCGCCGGCGGAAAGTTGCTCCTCCGCGGAGCGCAACCGTTCTTCCTCGACGAGGTGAAGAACAAGCTCTCGGATGAACAGCGGGCTGCCACCCGTCTCATCGGCGATGCTCTGTGCGAGTTGTTGCGATGCGGTTGGCGCCAACGCGTGAACCATCGTTCGTGCGTCTTCGGAATGGAGACCACGTAGATGGAGTTGCTCGACGTCCGTCTCTCGGGGAAGCGATGCAAGGAGTGCCGCCAAAGGATGGTGCGGTTCGAGCGCTGCATCACGATAACCGGCGATAAGAACCATCCGATGTCCCCGGACAATTCGAGCGACATGCCTGAACATTCCGAGCGTCGTCGTGTCCGCCCAGTGCAGGTCATCAATTGCGAGGACTAGCGCTGAGCGATCCGACAGGGAGATCAGGAACTCCGACATCGCCGTGAACAACCGGAAGCGTTCTTCATTCGCAGGAAGCGCGAGCGGTTCGCCGAGATCGAGAATGCGGCGCAGCACCGGTGCGATGACACTGAGAGCGGCCGCGCCCTGACCGAGGTTCGAGCGCAGCTCCTCGACCGTTGCGCTGGCCGCGTAGGCGACGAGCGCCTCTGCGAACGGACCGTAGGGCGGCGCCCATTCGCCATCGAAGCTCCGTCCGCTCAGGACGAGAGCGCCGTCGTCGCGCGCGATGATGGCGAATTGCTCCAGCAAGCGGCTCTTCCCGATGCCGGGCTCTCCGGTCAGTAAGATGGCGCTACCTTGCTGGGCGTCGGCATCAGCAAGCCGCGCCCCTAGGCGCGCCAACTCGCGCTGGCGCCCAATGAACGGCAAGCGGCCCGGAAACGAAGTGCCTACGATGCGTTCGGCCATGGCGCGATCTTACACCGCGGCACTCCCCTTGTGGGATCTTTCTTCATGGCCTTGGTCAATTCTCGCCGCCATGTCGCGATGCCGATGCCTCCGCCAATGCTGGAGGCGCGCGTTGCCACGCCAGGTTGATGTTAGGAAGACGGCAAGGGCCTCGCGCACTACTTCCAACTTGAGGAATCGCTAACGCAGCTCGATGCGGCTCTCATCGACTCGGTAGCGGTCGTGTGAAGGAGCTGGTGCGGCCGCGTTTCACAGCCATGAAAGCCATGCTACCCCCGCGGTCGCACCGGGTATAGGAGAGCGATTCGGCGTCAGCCACGATGTTGTGGGGTTGTTGCCGAAAGGCCTCACGTCGGTGCAGTGCTTGGTGCGAGCGAGGTCCGTGAACGCCACGAAGTTTGCAGCAGAGAAAGAAGGTGAGGCAGCGCCATGGCCCAGGCCAGGCCTGCGGCAGCGG
>JBBROY010000093.1:0-4493 GCA_038228795.1 Gemmatimonadales bacterium | reverse complement strand
TGGGCGTGCTGCAGGCGCCGCGAGCATGCGCGCTGTCGTAGCGCTGGTCAATGACAACGGGCTTGTTGAGCAGCTCGGTCTCGACACCCGCGCGCGACATGAGGTGCGCGGGAGCTTCGTCATGCGCGTTGCGGACACGGAGTACATCGCGGCCGTCGTTCAACTCACGCCGGCCACGACGCAGCTCTTTCCGAGACCTCGCGTGCCTAGCGTCGCCGTTGTTGCGCGATCGACGCCAGCGGGTGACTGGCGGCTCGTCTGGTCGCGTGCGGACGACGCGCCCGGTTCGTCACAGGCGTTCGTCGGCCTGTACGACAGCGGGAGAACCGAGCGCCCGAGTGCGTACCTCGCGATGCAGGGTCCGCGTGGTGCGCCGGTGGTACTCCGCATCAGCCCCGACTCGGCCGGGCGATGGAACACGAGCGCGCCGTGGACGCCGTGAGCGTCGCTCCGTGCGGCGTCAACGCGACTGCTCGATGAACACCGCGGAGCGCGTGGCACTTGTGCAACGCGACGGAGCCGCCGCGAACACCGCGCCGCCGAAGCGCGCGCGTGCGAACCTGTTGTGGGGGATACGCGGACGTCGCGGCCGTGCGTGGATCGCTATCGCCGCGGTCGGGATAAGCGCCGCGATGGCGGGAAGCGCGATGATCAGCCCGTTCCCGAGGACGTGGCAAGGCTCTCCGGCGGGCGCGACGCCGGTAGCGGCGCTGCCGACGCACGGGATGTCCGAGGCTCGGACACGAGAGGGCTCAACCGCATCCCTCGAACTCCCGCCGTCGACTGCATCACCGTTGCGCGGGGACTCCGAACTCAATTCGCTGTCCGGACTATCGCCGGTCCCGCTCGCGGTCGATTCCGCGACGCCGCCGGTGATGTCGCTGGAGATCCTGGCGCCGGTCGCGAGTCGAGCGGCGCACGATTCGGGCGCACCATTCGATGCGATCAGCGAGCAGTTTCGCGGTGATCTTCGGGCGTTCGCCGCCGACCTACTCGGCACGGGACGGATGAATGCCGCGCGCGCGCAGCGCTTGAGCGTTGTCGCGGTCACCGAATCCTATCGTCGCCGATTGCCGCCAGCGTTGGTGCTCGGCGTCATGCTGGTTGAAAACGGGGCCTTCGATTCTTTCGCGGCGTCGTCTGCAGGGGCGCACGGCCTCATGCAAGTGCTGGAGATCCATGCTCCTATTGCCGTGCTTCGCGACGATTCCCGGAATATCAGCATCGGGACGAGCATCTTGGCCGACATGGCGCGCCGAGCGCGATTCGATCTGACGCGCACGCTCTTGCTGTACAACGGCTGCGTGACCAACCGCACGCCATGCGTCCAGTATCCGACCTGGGTCCGGCATCAGGTCGAGCGGCATGCGCGATCCCTGTGCCCATCGCGCTCATTCACGCACTGTGTCGAGCAGCCGTTTGCGCACTCGAGTGCATTCGCGCCAGATCGCATCCTTGCGACCAACACCTCACGCGCGCTGGACCATGATATCCGGAGCATCCGATGAGCCTGACCTTCCTGTTGCATGGCGCTCGCCTCGCGTGGCATCACAACGCCGCGACTGCCGAAGAGGGATGGGACATGCCGGTGAGACTGGGAGTGACGCTGCTTGTCGGCGTTCTGATCAACCTGAGAGCACGCCAGGCGTGGAAAGCGATGGGCAGCGTGCGATTTCATTCGATCGGCAACCGGGCGGGCGTCAATCGAGAGTACATGTCGGCCGATGGAGGTCAGACGTGGTTCGAGCTGGTGAGCACTCGCGGCGACGACGGTCGATCCATCGACACGTTGGTCTCGCAGCTGGGGATCCACTCAAAGACGGTCGAGATGCTCCTCGTCCGTGAGCTGCGGGTGACGTCGCGGCGCGACGGTGTTGGTGCCGCGTTCCGCGCCGTTGCCGGCGCGCCTGTCCCAGCCGACGTCGCGGCGTAAGTAACGCCGGAGTTCGCGGAGGCGCCGACTATCGGCGCATCGCGTGTCGCTTCGTCGACTCTCGCCGGGCTCGGGGACCATCGTCCGTCCGCCCTGCGGCGGCTCTTCCTCCCTCCACCTGTGCACGCGTGACGCCCTCCCGAAGCGCGGCCGCATCCCGTGCGACGCTCTCAGCGCGCGACGTCAAGAGCGCCGCATGCCGACGCGCGCGTTCCGCCGTTCGGGTAAATCCCAGTCGCGTCGCAGACTCGCGCATGTGCGCGGCCGTTGTTGCTGCGCTCGAGAGGATCTCTGATGTGTGCTCGAGGTCGATCGCCTCGAGCATCCGCTCTGTTCCGATTGCCATCGGCGTATCGAGCGTTCCGACGGGCTGAGTGTTGCGCATGGTGCTCTCGCAGGGTGAGAACGTGTCGTCTGGCCAATGGTTCTGGGTGTAGGCAACAACAGGCATCGCCTCCTTCCTGTCACCATCACGACTGTGCGCTCATCGCTGAGCTGCGCACTTACATCGTCAGGTAAGAGTTTCGCGCTGGGGGTGCCCCCCTTCCGAGGCCGGCAGCGGTTGATACGGGAGCGCTACTGCGACCACGGTCAAATGCATCGACCTGTGCGTGCGGTACTCGCGCGCGCGAGGCCAGCTCGCCTCTGGGAGGAGGACCTGATGGTCAACATCGCCGGCGCTCCGCGCAGCGCCGCATCGGCATACTGGTCAGGTCTGGCGTGGGACGCCATCGGACCCGAATGGAGTTGGATGGATGCCACGGACCGAGTGGGCCGGCGAGCCGTTGCCTCCGCCGTCCTTGGCCGCGCATGGGAAGAACGATTGCGGCGAGTGCCCGAACGCGTCCTGTCGCATCAAGCGCACGTTTTGGTGCGAGAGCAGTTCGGCGCGATCGCCGCCGAGATCGCGACCGCGCGCCCCGGCACTGAGGCGACCACGCACCGGCCAGCGATTGGCGCCGGATACGAGAAGGTGATCGACGCCGCCGACGGCTATGCCGACGCGTTCTGGTTTCTCGATCAGGGATGTGCGGCGTGGATTGCCGTATTGAGCGCGTCACAGCTGGACGGTCTGCTGCCGTCAGATCCTGGAGTCCGCGAGATTCACCAGGTGCTATCCGTGTGGCGCGAGCGCGAGACCGGCGCGCGGAATGCCCGCACCCTCCTCGCGTCGCCGCCGCTCAACGACGCGCGCACCCATCCCCAGGCGGCGCTGCTGCATGCTCCCCTCGCCATTTGGGGTGCGCGCGATGCCGAGCAGGGCTTTCATCTACTCGATCATGCGTGGTCCCGCATGGATGCGGAGGAAGCGGCCGCGCTGGGCTGTACCTTACCCATCACCTATGCGCTGCTGCACGCGCTGTCTGGCGATATCGCGCGCGCCGCCGACGTGCTGCGAGACGCTGTGCACAGCGCGGAACGACCGTCGGCGCGCGCGGAAATGCTGTATCAGCGAGCGCGCTATCTCTGGGCGATGAGCCGAGTGGTCGAGACCGCGGATGTCCTCACAGGCGTCCTTCGCGCGGATCCCGCGTACGTGTTGCGGCTTCTCACGGACGCGTACTGGCGCACGAACCAACGCCGCAATGTGGAACCGCTCGACGACGTCATCGCGAGTGTGGTCCAGGACGCGCGCGCAGATCTCACGAGGTGGCAACAAGGTCGGCGCGCCGGGGATGAGGAGCTCACCGCCGTCCGACGCGTGCAGGACGCGATCGCGTTCTCCGGCGACGAGCCGTATCTCGTCGTAGCGGCCGCGGCTTTGGTGCCCGCCGCACGCGATGCGTGGCAACGCTCGGCGGGCGCGATGAGCCAACGCCTGAATGATCTGCTCGTCCGCATCTCGTCGTTCGCGAGTGAGCTACCGGCCGGGCTCGCGCTCCGAATCGGGCCGAGCTATCAGCGTCGCTTCACGGGTACCGAGCACTCCGACACGGCGATGCTGGATCGGCTAATTCAGGGGAAGCAGTGGCGCGCCGCCGAACTGCTGGCCACGGCGCTCAGCCGTGACGTTCCGCACGCGGCGCGTCTTGCGACGTTAGAGGCCGTGGAGCGTCTGGCGCGCGCAATGGGAGCGACCGCGACCGCGCTCGCCCCGTCGGACGCCGCCACGGATCGCGAGCGATCAACGCTTGCGTTTGGGCGTCGTCTCCGCGCGATCGAAGGTGCCGAGCGATGCGCGACGCTCGTCGAGCGCAGTGGTGCGCTCCCTCCGGAACTCGGACGCGCCCTCGAAGTGCAGCTCGTCGCGATCTGGCGCGAGCTCGCTGACATCGAGCAGGAGTGGGTCGAGAGCGAACATGAGGCGATCGGCACGCTCCTCGTCCGCGTGCCGAGCGAACCGATCATCGTCGAACGCCATGGCTGGATCGCCGTACCAATCACCGTGCGCCAGCAGGACGGAGCACCCGTCGTCGGGACGCCAGTCGTCTGGCGGGTGGCGAGTGGACCGGGGCGGCCGAAGGACACCTCCGACTGTCTCGACGAGGAGTGGGCTATGACGCTCGAGCGCGGCGTGGCCTATCTCACCCTCGCCGCCGGCGATGGTCCGGAACAGACC
>JBBROY010000092.1:0-4514 GCA_038228795.1 Gemmatimonadales bacterium | reverse complement strand
TACGTGCTGGAGCGGCTACCCTCCCTCGCGTTTTGGTTTCCCTCTCCGAGGCGAACATGCCGACATCGTACTTGAGCCGAGCCCAGGAAAGCCACTCGTTCCAGACCGGAGCGAAGGTGATGGTCTTCGGTGGGTCGTTGAGCGGCAAATCTCACGACGGATATGAGAATCTCCCACGACCGCTGCTGGTGGTCGATGCCGACACGTCCGCGGACGCGTTTACGGACGAGGCTCGATTCGATGCGTTTCGGCGTCTCGGACTGCAACATGTGCCAACCGCCGATGCGCTGCTCGAATTCCTCGAGGAGTTCGTGAGTGCACCCGAGGAGGGAAGTGCGAAATATCGCGGCCTCATGATCGACAGCCTCACCTTCTATTTGGATCAGAAAAAGCGCGAGCTCAAGATCGACATGTCGAGAGAGGCACAACAAGCTGCGCGTGATCACCAGCCGGGCCAAGCCGACTATGCGCGCTACGCGCGGCGGTTCAACGAACTCATCCGGCGTGTCTCCGACCACGGCGTCGTGGTCTACGTCGTAGACGAGGCGCGAACGGTATTTGAGGGCAAGAACATCGTCACGACCGACGAGAGGAAGCGCTCTTCAATGGGAGAGAGCAAGTTCACTCACCCGTTCGACATCATCTTGCAGAAGGTTTCTCGCGAGAGGGTGATCGTGCACAAGTCGCGGTACGGAAAATGGCAGAAGGGTCAGAAGATCGAGACCTACCGTGCCGCGCGAGACCTCAAACCGATCCTCGACGGCCGTGAGAAAAAGCGGCGAGGCTTGGAAGACTTCGATCCCGCAACCAAGGCACACGACGAACTGATGGACCTGATTCGCACCCTCGGGTCAAAGTCGCGCGGTGGCGTGATCGAGCGAGAGGACATGGAGCGCTTCTTCGGCGCGGCGCAGAACAATGCGTTGAGCGCATCAGACGTTCGAGAGATCATCAATGAAATCAAGCGGAAGTTCGGCGATCCGACGGCCTCCCCTACATCGCAAGTGGCATAGCATCGCGAACTATGCCAGGAGGCGAGAGGCTCGGCGCGCGAGGAGCACGATTCGAGAGATGGCTCGACCGCTGCTCGGCAGACCGCGGGCGGTTTGGCGACACAATGTGATGGCGGATACAGGGGGGACGGGCACGTCAGCCGCCGAGTGACGCGAGCCGTGCCGGGGGTTTCGCGAATCGCAACAACGCCCTAACATGAATCCGCTCCCCACTGCTTGCGTCCGGCTCGGGTATCGTTCCAATATCCCACTCAGCAGCCGAGTACCGATTCCCCGGGCTGTGCGATCATCCCCCTGCCGGCGACTTGTCGCACGGTGTAATGCGCGTTGTCGGAGAGGGCACGCGTCTGCGACATCGAGACGAACTCGCGCAGCTCATCACACGAGCACAAGCCGGCGATGAGCGGGCGTTGACAGAATTACTGACGGAATTGCGGCGCTGGCTGATCGCCTACTATCGGCATCGGGTCGCGTCGGCAGACGTCGATGATCTCGCCCAGCGCGCGCTCGTCAGTATCGCGCAGTCTCTGCCTCGCATCTATCCCGATCGTGCCATGGCGTATGTCAGTACGGTTGCGCGTCGTCTGTCCGTGCACGCGATCCGGCAACGCCGCGTCTTCGAAGAACGTTTCTGCGCTCTGGGCGTAGAGGCGTTGCCTGCCCGGGACGATCCTTGGCAAGATGCCGTCTACGCGGGCGCTGCCCAGGCATGCAAGATCTCACTCCTGCGGTTACCCGCGCATCTCCGGATCGTGATGGAGCAGCTAGCCGTCGGTCACTCGCTGTCGGATGTTGCGGCACTCTTGGATCTGCACGAGACTACTGTGCGAACGCGCGCATTTCGTGCTCGCGCCATGCTTCGTCGCGAACTGGCGCACTATCTCGACGATGCGGGCTTCACGGGCGGTCGTCGCGCACGGTGTGGGTAGGATTGATCCGCATGGAGAGACAGCCCGTGCGTCACTGGTACAGCCCGTTCCGTGAAATCGCGCACGACGATGGGGCGGCGGAGCCTACGCGAACGGCAGCGAAGGTGGGGCTGGAAACCCTCCAGATGATCGAGCTGGAGTGGGATCGGAACACCACGCAGCGCGCAACGCCGGCAGACGTCGAGGCCATCCGGCACAGAGTTCAGGCTCTCCCGATTGGCCACCCGATCCGTGCGGCGCTCAGTGCCTTGCTCGAAGCGCTGCAGCATAGCATGGGGCGCATTGGCCGGCGCGAGCAGAAACCTGCTCTTGCACGCCAGCTCGTTGACTACGGACAGGCACTGAAACGATCGGACGCGTGCGAGCTCGCCGCAGCCGTCTTTCGCACGGTTCGCCTTCATGCTGATCCGATTGAGGAGCGTGCGGAACTGCTCGATGCCAACTGCGGACTGGCGGAGTGTACTCGTCGCTTCCAGCGTCATGCTGCGATCGTAACGACAACCCCCGCGGATTCACCAACGAGCGAGGGGGCCATGGTTCCGACGTCCGGACGCGATGGATCGGACCGCTCGTTGCAAGACGCTTCGGCACGTCTCGACCGCGTGACCAGTATCGGACAAGCGGCATTTCGGGATGGCGATTTTTTTGAAGCGCAAATTGTCCTCGAGCTCGCGCTGGCAGATGCCGTCGCGCAAGAGCGTGAGGATGCTGCCGCAGACATTCTCTTGACGCTCGCCCGTATCGCATCAGAGGAGCACGACCTTGAGTTGGCGACTCGGCTCGCGTGGCGTGCGGCGACGACGTCGGGCGCACGCCTGGGGACCCGTGAAGACGCCATGCTGACGCTGAGCGACTGGCTGCTCGAGTGCGGCGCCCGGCGACAGGCCGCCGATGCGTGGGCGGTCGTCTATGCAACGAGCCCCGATCTCAACCGCCGTGCGCGTGCTGGGATCGGCCTCATGGAAGTCGCGGCCCTCGACCATCGCGAACTCTTGTTCGAGCACTATCGGCAGCATCTCCAGGCGGAAGATCTCTCACCTGTGGTGCAGTCACTCTATTGGTATACGGTCGGAGAAGGTCTCGGCGCTTTCGGGCACGATGGTCCCGCGCGCGACGCCCTCGCGCGATCCGCGCAGGTCGCTGGCGAGCACGAGCTCGATGTGGAGCGCTTTCGGGCGGAGGAAGCGCTCCTGAACTATGCAGAGCGCGACGACGATGGTGAACCGATTCGTCGGACCATCGCACCGGGTATCGCGTCAGTCATGTCTGCCGTCGCGGAGCTCCGACATGCCGTTGGTGTTGCGTCGCCTGAGGATGCCGATCCGATTCCTGAAGGAGGCACGCGCGCAACGAGTGCTCGCACCGCAAGCAATGGCGCCAAAACGAAAGGCCCATTGGACGGATTGATCCGTGCGATCACGCGTACTGCTCCCGCGCTTCGCTCGGCGTCGATGGACGACGATGGGATCGCTGACATTGGAGGCGGATCCGGGCGAGCGGGCGGTGGACCGATTGCGGTTGCAGCTGTGCGTCAGGCGATCGCCACGGCGACTCGTTTGGAGAACATTGAGGACGCCCTGCGTGATTACGGACGTGCGCTTGAGGCCACCGGCGAATGGCGCACCGTGAGCGATTGGTATGCTGCGCTCGCGATCGCGGCGCAGCAGGAAGGTGCGACCGCGCTTGAAGGACGAGCGGAACTCTGGCACGGCGACGTCGAGCGCCGTGCCGGCCGTCTCAGCAACGCGAGTACCCACTTCGACCGTGCAGCTCGCATCGCGCGTGATCGAGGCGACCGCCCACTCGAGATTGCCGCCCGTCACGGTGCCGCGCGGGTAGCGCTCGCGCTTGGTGATGTCGACGGCGCCGACGAAACCTTGAGTCAACTCGCGCGATATGCGGACGAGCACGGTCTCACCGAGCAACTCGTGGCGATCGTCGCAGACTCCGCCGCCGTCGACGAACTACGCCGACGAGAGGGCCCCTCCGCGTAGAAACGCGGCGCCAGTCCGCGTGGGCGATCGGGAAATTATCCGGCTGTTCTTGGATCGCCGTAGCGAACGACGTACGGTTGTCGAGGCTCGAACGACGTCTTTCCTCGACCAAAAATCCCGTGCGACAGTCTGATCCCCGAGCGCATGCCCACCATCCGCGGGCCAACAGCTCGCCCGCGTCATCTGGGACGCCGTGGGTATCCGCGAGCGACGTGGCGGACGCGGCGTACTGCATCCGCGCGTATCGTCTCAACCGCGTCGACAAGGTGCTGCCGACTGCCGCAGGACAACGCCGCCGTGAGCTCGGGACGGCCGCGCATCGCGCACACGGTGCGACGTACGCCCGTCAGCGCGGGGCGCATCGAGCGATGGTTCTCCTGAGCGTCGTGGGCGCGGTGCTCATCGCCTTCTTCGTCCTGCGGGCGCTGCGATGACTCCGATCCTCATCGCCGCACTCATCTGCTCGGTCTTGGCCATTATTGCGGGCACGATCGCCTTTAAGCTCCGTCGACGAACAGGACTTCCAGGATCCGCGCGCGTCATCTCATCGGATGTCGGACAAGGCGAGGCAAGACTTC
>JBBROY010000091.1:0-4698 GCA_038228795.1 Gemmatimonadales bacterium | reverse complement strand
TCGCTCACAAAGTCCGCGGTCAACACCGCGGTGACCTGCGTCCCCGGAAGAATGTCGTAGCGGTCCGCGCTGGTCGTCGTCTTGTCGGACGCTGCGACCGAAGCATTCACGGACGCCGAGCTCGAATTGTTCGCGGACGGTGGCGTCACGGTGGGAGCAACGGCGAAGCGGCTCTTGCCGGCCACCGCGATGGTGGCGGACACGACCTGTTGATTCGAGGCGAGCAATGTCCCTTGGGTCTTGAGGCGCTGATCCTCCTGTTTTCGATGCTGCTCGGCCGCGCGCCGCTCCTGCTCCGTGATCTTGAGTCGCTCGCGCGCGGCATCGAGTGCGCGTTGCCGCGCGATCTCGTTTCCGCCTGTCGCCATGGGGATAGTGGTGGCACCGTCGCCAGATGCACCGCGCGCGTTCGTGCCAGGCGCGGCGAGCCCCGACGCGACCGCCTGCGAACCAGGGGGCATCACGACGTAGTCCGACGCAGATGTCGCGGCGCCGGGAAGCGGTGTGTACGTGCTGCCGCCGGATGCACCGCCTGTCGCGGTGCTGGGGCCGCCCGTGTTCGCCGCGCCGGCGTCGGCGATCAACTTCGGATCATTCGGATCGATGAAGTCGGCGGGAATGCGGCCGGGCTGCGCGTTGCCCATTCGGCGCTCTGCTTGTTTTCGCACGAATTGGTCTTGCTGCGCCGCCTGCTGGAGGCGATCCGCATCGAGGAAGTCTTGGGACGGCGGCGTCTGACTCTGGACCGTCGCAGTCTGTGCCTGCTGCAGCTCCTTTCCGAGATCACCCGCCTTGGTGGCGCGCTGCGCCTGGACGGCCTGATCGAACCGGCCCTGTCCATTTGGGGCCGCTTTGGTCGCCGTGGTCGGCGCCGCGGATGCGGCTTTCTTGCCGGAAGAATTGCCAATGAAGCACGTCGCCACAAAGAGCGTGGTCACGCCCAGCGCCGCGGCGAGCAGCGTCTTCTTCCGTTTGGATTGCCGCCCGGCAATCGCGGGCTCGATGCCGCCGCCGAGCGAATCGTCGTGCGGCAAGTCGCCGTCGTCGAGCGGCTCCGGATGCTCAGCGTGCGCATCATCGTGGCTCTCGAGGTCGGCCGGAAAGAATGATTGATGCGCAGTCGTCTCGCGCGGCGGATGAGCAGTCATGAGATCCTCTCGAGGCGCGAGCGCGCCGTGCAGTAGAACGGTGAAACACGAGACTCCGGAAGCCCCGCGCGTTTAGTGCATGTGGTGCAGCGTGCGTCTCCGACGTCGCCCGCGCTCACGGTTCCTGGCCGTTGCGGCAGCAGCGGAGCGTTACTTCTTCCCGCCAACGAAGACTCCGTCGACTTTGACGTGCCGTTGATTGTTGAAGCCGATCGCCTCGATGCTGAGCGACTCGTGCTGTTCGAGTTGGAGCGGGTCGAGGATCAGCAGTCCGTAGGCTGAGCCTCCGGCTGGAATCACGCTCGTCGCACGAATGTCGCGGAGATCCGCGAGCTCTCGTGTCGCGCGATGCTCGAAGACCACCCATTTGCGTTGCGGGGATTCGATGCGGGCGACGATCGCGAGATCAGCCAAGGGCGCGATCGTGCCGTTCAGCACGCGATACCGGAGATACAGACGAGGCCGACCGTCCTCGCCCGGCAAGGACTGCACGCTTTCGATGTCAATCCCGAAGCGGTCGCGATCGCTGCCCGCCATCGCTTTTCGATCGATGCGGACGACGTTGCCAGCGAGCAGCAGCTGCTGCAGCACACGCTCGCGGGTGAGTTCGTTCACGCGCCGATCCTCATCGGCCCGAACACGACGTGCGATCTCCGCCTCCGCCTCATTGAGGTGTTTGCCGACGGGATCCGTAAAGCGGACGATGTCGACCTGCGGCTGCGTCGAATCCACGCGCACACGAAACGCGATCGCCGTGAGCTCGGCGTCGCCGAGCAAGACCAAGACGTTGGTTTCCGCGATCGTATCCCTGGCCGCCTTAAGGATGACCTTGCCCGCGCGCACGCTCGCCGTCAGCACGTCCGGATCGCCGGCATGCACTTCGGCGACCGCATAGGGAAACTCCAGCAACGAGGTCGCGCGGGGCCGCAAGTTGATCGATTGCACCTGTCCTGGGTGTAAGTCCATCGCGGAGACCGGGAGCACGGGCGCGCCATGCACGAGGCCATCGCCCTCCGAGATCGGCTTGAGCCGTCCCTGTGCGGCGGCCATCGGCGGCGCCATCAGCGCAGCGACCAGCAATGGGATGCCATACACGCCGACCGTCAAACGCGGGCTCGCCGCAGGCTGGCCTAGATGGCGAACGACTTGAGGAACACGGATGCGGTCCATGGGTTCACTCAACGGGGCAGTGAGAAGCGGTAACGACGACGGGTCATGCTCGAGGCTTCGACACTCTGGGCGAACCTCCGAGCCGACTGCGATCAGAGACTCAGAGGATGGGATCCTTACCGGTTGAGATCACGACGTAGCCGAGCGGATTGAGGTCCGTCGCCGCGACGCTCTGGACGACGAGCTTCATCTCAACGGGCTTCCTGAGCGGCTGGCTCGGGTCCGGGTATCGGACGAGATCATTGATGCGCGCCTCGCCGCCGAGTGTGACCTGAAACGTGCCCTTGCCTTGTGCGACGACACTCAGCTTGGAGTAGTCCAGCTTGAGGTCGACTTTGAGGCGGCTCGCGACAATATTTTGAGCGGGACTCAAGTCCTTGATCTTCTGCCGCTCCTGCGCGGCGGCATCAACCTGCATCAGGTTGAGCGCGTTCCGGATCTTGTCGAGATTCTGCCAGTCGTACGCGTAGCGATTTTCCACGTACGACGTGACGACCGCTCGAAGACGCGCTGGGACATACTCGACGCCGTCGATGACAGCGTTCCCGCCCTCGTTCCAGATCGCCACGTAGCCACCATCGAGCGTGACATACTTGATGGCCGGTTTGTACTTCGCCGTTTGCACGATCATGCCGATGATCGCGAGCACGCCGACCGCGGCGGCGATCCAGAAGGCGAGCCACGCGCGGTTGTGTTGGACCTTCCACGCCGCGAGCGTTTCCTGCTCGGGTGTCGCATCGACGGCCGGAAGTTCCAACGACTCCGGCGACGGGTACTGCATGGCAGAGGCGCTCATGTCGGCTTCGGCTATGAGAAGGAGAACGGTGCGACGACGGCCGCGTGGTCAGCGAGAACTCCTCGGTCGGACGAGAAACGCCCGTCGCGATGGTCACGACGCTGCAACGCCACGCCGCGACCCGCGGGAGAACACCGAAACCGTGGGCGAACCGCCGCACCGCCGACAAATCGCGATGAGCAAAGAAGGGAGCGGTGCGGAGGTTACTGGGGGACTCGTCCGAGTGTCGGACAAGCGCATGTGCGGATGTCGATGCACCAGGATCCACCGCTCTCAAGCGAGTGCGTGGGTCGTATGTTGAGGGTGCCGGTTCTGGCGGGATGCGTGTGCGTCGTTCTCCGGTTAGACCGGGGTTAGCGCTTGGCGGTCAGCGAGGCGAGACCGCCGCGCGCGACATAAAGCGTCCACCAGAGTTCGAGCGAATCGCCATGGAGCGTCGGTGGTGAGTAGATCGAGATCGACGCTGTTGCCGCGGGTACGGGGCATCCCGGGCAGAGATTGAGCGTGTAGACACCCGGCGCTCCACCGGCTTGGATGGCGTAGTTCCCGCTCGTGACTACGGTGTCAGGCGCGCCGGCGACGCCGGCACGGATCGGCACAAGCACCTGCGATTGACGCCAGGTCATTCCCAAACCGAAGACGAACGTGCCCGACACATAACGGGTGCTATCCCCGACTGAGCCGATTGACGCGGGCACCGCGAGCCAGATGCGCGTGGCACTCGTCGACCCGGTTCGGATGGCGCGTAGCGCGAATGGGACGCCGGTGGGCGCGGTCAGCCGGTCGGCTCCGCACGCCGCGAGTGCGATCGATGCCACAACGGCGCGGCCCATGGCCCGCACACCTCGTCCGCGCATTGGAGTGATCGCCAACCGCAGAGCAGACAACGGCGTCGCTTGGGGATACAGCGCCCGCGTCGACGAAGAGACATGCGACTGTGAGGTCATGTCGCATCAACCCTTCGCTGCGAATGTGCGTCACAGCGACTTACACGTGTGGGCATCGCCACGCTCGATTGATGCTGCGTGATGCGTCAAAGGCGAGGCTGTGAGCACGAGCCTACTTGTAGCGGCAACGGAGACGAGTGAGCCACGGGCTTCGCAGCGCGTTGCTCGGCCCGTTAAACGCTAGTGATCATTTTGGCGTGTGTCCCCGCGGCGAACCGAAACGCCCTGGGAGACGGTGTGGCGCCGCGCGCGTACCGACGCAGAGTAGCGCGCTGACCGCGGCGAAGATGAACGCCCACCACAACGGCTGGCGATATTCGTCATGGGTAGCCAGAGACAGGTCGATCGCTGGCAGCGGCTGCCCCTTGACGCCGTCCGATGAGAATGCGGAATGCGTGCGTCTCTTGAGCGCATAGCTGCAGATGACGCGACGCACCGATCAAGAGAGCCAAGAAGCACATTGGCCAAAAATAATTGCCATCGCTCTGTCACCTAACAGGCTGCTGAAAAGCGATTGATTCGGGGATGGTGCTGGGGATGCGTGATGGATATCATGATGCATCTTGAGCCTCGGAGTCAGTGCCATGCGCGGTCGCGAGCCCCAGCAGTCGGCGATGTTCAGCTACGTCTCGCTCGA
>JBBROY010000090.1:0-4821 GCA_038228795.1 Gemmatimonadales bacterium | reverse complement strand
GCCGCGAGCACGAAGCAGCGACCCTCGAAGGCGTAGTGGCGGCTCGCCACCTGCATCATCTCGTGCGCCGTCGGCCAGAGCGCGGCATGGATGTCTTCGCCGCTCTCGTGCAGCGTTTGGCGCGCGAGCGGCATCCAGTGCTCCCAGCAGACGAGCGCGCCGACGCGGCCGGCCGACGTCGCGCAGGCGCGGAGCCCGTCGGCATCACCGTTGCCCCACACCATGCGCTCGGTGTACGTCGGCACCAGCTTGCGATGATGATTGGCCAGACGACCGTCGGCGTCGAAGGTGAGCACGGCGTTGAAGAGCGTGCCCTGGCCGGGCCCATCGTCCACCCGCTCCGTGACGCCGACCACCAGCACCACGCTGGACTCGCGAGCGATGCGCGCCAGCTCGCGGCAGGCGTCGCCGGGAACAGCGACGCTCTCTTCGGCCATCCGCCGATAGACCTGCTTGACCGCGGCGGAATCCCATAGTGCGATGTCCCGACACACGTCGAGCCACACGGGATATCCGGGCAGCCACGTTTCCGGAAAGACGACAAGCTCCGCGCCGCGCGCGCGCGCGTCCCGCACCAAGGTCGCGGTAATAGCGAGGCCTTCGTCGAGCGTCGCTGCGACCTCGGCCTGAACGACGGCGGCGCGGATCGAGCGCGGCTGAGTTGATGTCACTGCGTCTCCTGTTGCGCGGTGCGCACGCTCGGGCATCATGGCCATCGCGAGCAAAAATGTCTTCGGGCGAAAATGGCGAGCCAGCTTCGACCGGGCTAGTCAGTTCTTGTTCGTGCGGCTCGGCCGCTCTCATCTCGTGGACCCGGCCCCCTCTCTGGCCGCGGCAGGTGACTACGTCCGGAGAACGAGGGTGAGTGCGGCAGCGTGGCAGAACTACTAAAGATTTAGTTGACAACTCCGCCCACCTTGGCTACGCTGTACTAGATATTTAGTAGCTCAAGGAGCAACCTGCATGGCGATCACGTTCACCGGCCGCGAGCTGGATGTCATGGCCGTTCTCTGGAAGCGCGGATCGGCGACCGTCGCCGAGGTCCGCGATGCGCTGCGCGATGAGTTCGCGTACACCACCGTGCTCACGGTTCTTCGCACGCTCGAGGACAAGGGCTACGCCACGCACGTGACCGAAGGACGAGCGCACCGGTTCGAGCCGGCCGTGACGCAAGACGCAGCTGGCGGAAGCGCCCTCGCACGGGTGCTCGACAAGATCTTCGGCGGTTCGTCCGAGCTCTTGCTCACCCAATTGGTGACTGAACGAAAGCTGAGCGCCAGAGAGCTCAGACGACTTCGGAAGTTGCTCGACGATCGGCTGGCCGCGCGACGCGGGAGACGCTGATGCTCATCGCCTGGATGTCGTACGCCACGCTATTCGCGTTGCTCATGGCATGCGGCGCTCTCGCTGGCGAGCGCGTGGCGAGAGTGTGGCGCAGACCGGAGCGGTGGCTATGGGTGGCCGCGCTGATCGCCGCCATCGCGGCGCCGGCGTTTCTCGCGGCTCGCGATCCGGCGCCACCGTTGGCGCCGGTGGCCAGCGCCTCGGCTGTCGCGCCGTCAATGGCTCGCGCACAACGCGTTTCGCCGCGTTTCATCGATCGGCTCGCACGGATCGCGTCGGCACTCGACCCATTCGCGCGCGAGGCGTGGTTCGCTGCCTCGGCAACACTGGTCCTCGTTTTCGTTATCGCCCACGTCCGACTCCGGCGCCGGTCATCTTCATGGAGCGAACGCGAGCTCGATGGCGTGCCGGTGCTGCTCGCCGCCGACGCCGGCCCCGCGGTCGTCGGGGCGCTGCGTCCCCGCATTGTCGTTCCGCCGTGGGCTCTATCGCTCGATCGCCGGCAACGGGAGCTCATGTTGCGGCATGAGCTCGAACACATTCGAGCGCACGATCCTCGCTGGCACCTCGTGGCCGCTGTCTCGCTGGTGTTGTTCCCGTGGAACGCGGCGCTCTGGTTCGTCGTCCGTCGGCTACGGCTGGCGATCGAGCTCGACTGCGACCGACGCGTATTGCGCGCGTCCGGGGATGCCCACGAATACGGAGCGCTGCTCCTCGCGGTGGGTTCGCGTCAGAGCATATCCTTTCCACTCGCCACCGCTCTTCTCGAGCGGCGGTCCCTTCTCGAACGGAGAATCAGAGCAATGACAAGCGCCACGCCCCGCCATCCCATTCTCGTGTCACTCGCAGCGGTCGCCGGTATCGGACTCGTGTCGCTGGCCGCGTCGGCGGCGCCGAGGCCTGGTGCCCTGCGCGCGTCTGCGCGCGAGGGAGTGAGCGCGAGCCAAGACAGCATGCCGAAAATTTCGGTGAGCTATCAGGACGCACCGATCGAGAAGGTGATCGCGGCTTTTGCCCAGTTCACGAGGCGCAACATCTCACTCTCGAAGGACGTCACTGGGACGGTAACCGCCGTGATCACCAAGAAGCCGTGGGATGTCGCGCTGAAAGAAATCATGGCGAAGAGCGGGTACAAAGTAGTCTTCAACGCGGACGGCTCTATCTCAATCAGCAAGTAGCCGTTCAACAGGGAATGCGGTGCGGCGGTGGCACCACAAGGCGAGGCTACCGCCTCAACGGCCCCTGCCACAGCACGTCCGAGATCATCCACTTCCCGCCGTACTTGCCCAGCAGCAGATAATCCGTGCCCCACCATGCCGTCACCTTCGCCGTGGCGGTCTGGTCTTGCACCTCGTATACGACGACGTCCTTCGGCCACGACGCGTTCACCGGCCGCTTCTGCGCCTTCACTTTTGCTCCGTACGCGATGGCCTCGGCGAAGGTCATCCGCTCGCTTTCGTAGCGTCCGGTCGAGTCGCGCCAGAATCCGTACTTCGACAGATCCGGCCGCAACGCGCGCACGAGCTTCACGGTGTCTCCCTCGTAAAATCCCTCGACGTAGTCGAGCGCGGCGCGCCGGACATCGTCGCGCTCGATCTCGCCGATCGAGACGCGGTAGATGTCGGTATGGCCGGTGCGATGGCTTTTGAAGTGTTCACCGGCGCGTCGATGTGTCGCGGCGCGCCCCATCCGCCGGCGGCGTCGCGATCGACGAACCACAAATCGAGATCGCGGCGGCGCGCGGTATCGCCGCGCTCGATCGGGCGGTTGGAGCTGAAGTACAACCTGCCGCCGTCGGGGCTCAGCTTCGGCTCGCGGTCGTTGTACGTCCCGGAAAAGGGGAGCGTCGCGGGCGCCGACCAGCTGCCGCCGGCCCATCGCGTGCTGACGATCCGATGGCGCGAGAAGTCGGCGCGATGAATCGTGTAGATGAGCTCTTTGCCGTCTGGCGTGAGCGTGCCGAAAGACTCACCAGAGTCAGGCACTGAGATGACGCCGGGTGCGAGTTGCGCGGGAAGTCGGGCCGCGGCCGCGACGAGGAGGCAGCTGGCGGCGAAGAGGCGTGTGAGCATTGCGAACCCTACGCTCCTCGGGCGGCGGCCGCCACGTGAAAGCGACAAGCGGCCACGGCGGCGTGACAAAATCCCGCGAACGCTGCTGACGATGAGTCGTGGTTCTCGAGACCGGCTGGCGCGACTCGTTTCCGCGCGAGGATGATCTGGCGGGATGGCAGAATGACGAAAGTGGGAGCGTCACCCCTCGGTGACGCTCCCACTTTGTGTCTGTCCGCGAAACGTCGTTTGTCGCGATCGCCGCGGTCGTCCCTTCAATTCAGTGTGACCGGGCGGTGCCGCGCGACCGGCTCAGCGTGGCCGCGGTTGCTCCCACACCCACCTTCTCGGCGATCCAGTCGGTGTCGGTGCACGGATCAAGATTGATCGTCCCCACCGCGTTGCCCGCCGAAACGATACGCCCGGACACCGAAATCCCGTCCTGATTGTATGAGAACTCGCCGTTGATCACCAATAGCGGAGTGGAGAACGTCAATGTTGCATAGGAGTCGCACGAGACACTGATCAGCACGTTGTCTTGAATCGTGAACGTGATGGGAATGTCCTGGCCACTATTGCCGAAGCCCGACCAAGTTCCGTTGAAGTCAAAGGATTGAGGCAGGGCGAACGTGTACGCTCCTGCGAGCGTGTCAGCCGCACCGCTTGGGTTCGTCACGACGACGTCTACCGTGCCAGCCGCGTGCGGAGGGACTTCGAAATAGAGAATGGTGCCTTGCGGGTCGCCACGAGCGACTCTCCCTCTCGCGTACGCGTTACCAAGTTGCACGACCGCGCCCTCCTTGAGCCCCGTGCCAGTGATCATCGCTCGTGTGGCGCCGCCGGTCGATCCCATGCTCGGTGAAATCGCAACGACGGACGGAGGCGGGCCGGCGGGCGGCACGGCGGCCGGCGGCTGCGCCGGCGCGGTTGGCTCCTTGCCGGCCTCCGAGCACGCGAGCGCCAGGACAAGAGCAGAGACGAGGGTCAACCGCAGAGAGCGGCCGGCGAGGCGGGCAACGGAGTGCACACGTCGCGTGGGGCTGTTTGACATGGAAGTAGTCTCCAGGTAGCGAGCCCTGCTCGGTGCCGAATGGATTACTCCGCACGTCGGGCTCGTTACTTGGTTAAACGCCGAAGCAGCCCTGGACTAACAGCTCATCACAACACGAGCCGCATCTGCTCCAGCCGCTGCTTGTGGTACGGATCGAGCGCGTACAGTTCCCGGATGCTCGGCGTGAGATAGTTGAAGGGCGACGCGCCGTCTTCGTACGCCTGCTCCTGATGTGCGAGCGCCCGCTCCCGCTCACCCAACCCGGCATAGATGAAGACGTAGCTCTGCGGCGGCACATAGGTGTCGCGCGGCTGGCTCTGCAGCTCGGAGATCAGGGCGAGCGCCTCGTCTTGCATGCCACACTGCCCGTAGCAT
>JBBROY010000089.1:0-4833 GCA_038228795.1 Gemmatimonadales bacterium | reverse complement strand
TCGCCCGCGTCGTGCAGCATCATCTGGTGCGCCATTCCGGGGCCGCCCAGAACCGGCATGTCGACGTCGAGCAGGATGACATCCGGCAGCGACGAGGAGCGGAGCACCTCCAGCCCTTCCTCTCCGGTGTGCGCGGTGTGTGCGCGCTTCGGCGGATCGTGATCGCGCGGATCGGTCCATCGTGATCAGCCGGATCGGCCCATCGTGATCACTCGGATCGGCCCATCGTGATCACTCGGATCGGCCCATCGTGATCACCTGGATCGGTCCATCGTGATCACTTGGATCGGCGAGATGATCACGTAGCGGTCAGACTTCCTCGAAAGAGGAGGCGGCCGGGAAAGCAGCGACGCTGGATGGTCTCAAGGAGCCGTCGTCCCCGACGAGGGAGCGATGGCGACGGAGAGATTGTCCATGCGGAAGACACGCGAGATTCTCAGGCAGAAGTGGCAGCTCCGACGGAGCCATCGCGAGGTGGCGGCGTCGCTCGACGTAAGCGCCGGCGCGGTGGGCGCCGCGGTCGAGCGGGCGACGGTGGCCGGGCTCGACTGGGTCGCGGTCGAGGCGCTCGCCGACGACGAGCTGGAAGCGCGGCTGTACCCGTCGGCGGCGACGGCAGCGGCGCGACCGCTGCCCGACTTCGCGAAGTTGCACGCCGAGCGCAAGCGGCCGGGCGTCACGCTCGAGCTCTTGCACCTCGAGTATCTCGAGCGCGAGCCGGGCGGCTATCGCTATACGCAATTCTGCGAGCACTACCGCATGTGGCTCAAGAAGCGCCAGCTCACGATGCGGCAGGAGCATCGCGCCGGCGAAAAGCAGTTCGTCGACTACTCGGGCAAAAAGCCGCACTACACCGACGGTAAGACGGGCGAACACGTCGAGTGCGAGCTGTTCCTCGCCGTGCTCGGCGCGTCGAACTACACCTACGCCGAGGCGACGCGCACGCAGAGCGGCCCCGACTTCATCGCGAGCCACGTGCGTGCCTTCGAATATTTCGGCGGCGTCGCCGGCGCGCTGGTGCCCGATCAGCTCAAGAGCGGCGTCACGCGCTCGTGCCGGTACGAGCCGGGCATCCAACGCACGTACGAGGAGATGGCGCAGCACTACGGCACGACGGTGCTGCCGGCGCGGCCGTACAAGGCGCGCGACAAAGCCAAGGTCGAAGTCGCCGTGCAGGTGGCGCAGCGCTGGATCTTGGCGCGGCTGCGCAACCAGAGCTTCTTCTCGCTCGACGAGCTGAACGCGCGCATCTGGGAGCTGCTCGAAGAGCTGAACGACCGCGTGATGCGCGTGTACGGGGAGAGTCGGCGCGCGCTGTACGAGCGGCTCGAGCGCCCAGTGCTGCGACCGCTGCCCCAGGGGCGCTTCGTCTACGGCGAGTGGGAGACGGCGCGCGTGAACATCGACTACCACATCGAAGTCGACCACCACTACTACTCGACGCCGCACGCGCTCGTGCACGAAAAGGTCGACGCGCGCGTGACCGCGTGTAGACGGCGGATGGTTTCCGTCGAAAAATGACAGTCGCCCTGGCGGGTGCCAGGCGGCATGAGATCAGCGGCGCTTGGCGCCGCGGCGGGGACCGGCGGGAGGCGTAGGGTCGTCGCGCTCGAAGCTGTGACGCTCGCGCCAGGAGTCGGCGTCGATCTCGACGCGGTGGCAGTGCTGATTGAAGCGGTCGACGAGCGCTCCGACGCAGGCAGCACCGGGGAAGACGGTGCCCCACTGCTTGAAGGCCAGGTTGGTGCTGATGATGGTGGCGCGCTGCTCGTGCCGGCGGCTGAGGATGTTGTACAGGATGTCGGCGGCGCGGCCATCGCAGGGGAGATACCCCAGCTCGTCGAGGACCAAGACCTCGGGACGGAGGTAGCGCTTGAGCCGGCGCTCGAAGGCAGGCAGGGACTCCTGCTGGAGAAGATCGGCGAGGGCGGCGGCGAGCGTGATGAAGCGGACGGTGTAGCCAGCGGCGAGCGCGGCGTGACCGAGATTTTTCGCGAGCATGGTTTTGCCGACGCCGGAGGGGCCGCGCAGGAGCACATTCTCGCCGCGCGAGGCAAAGTCGAGGCCGATCAGTTTCTCGACGAGAGAGCGGTCGATCTTGCGCGGGTGCGCCCAATCGAAGCGATCGAGCGGTTTGAATTTGCCGAGGTAGGCCGTGCGGGTCCGACGCGCAAGGTTGGTGGTCTCGCGCGCGCGGCGCTCGATCACGACCAGTTGCTCGATGGTCTCGGTCGGGCCGAGGCGGCTCTTGTGCGCGTGGGTGAAAAACGCGGCGAGCGCGTCGCGGCCGGCGCGGAAGCCGAGCGCCTTGAGGGCGTCGACGACGTCGTCGGGCGGATCACTCGTCGTCATCGTAGCCTCCGAGATCGTGGGGCACGACCTCGCGGTCGTCGGCGTGCGCGGGCAGCGGGATGTCGATCGGCACAGGGCGACGGCGCTCGCGGCGCAGGCGGTCGCAGGCGACGGCGAGCGCCGACGTGTCGCGCAGGCCGCGGGTCACGATCTCGGTGATGGCGGCGGCGAAGATCTCGTCGCCGTAGAGGTCCAAGAGCTTGATGGCGCGGGTCACCTGCAGACCGAGGCTCGGCCCCGAGAGCGCCCAGCGTTCGAGCAGGACGGCGAAGTCGGGAGCGACCGCGCGTAGCCGGTCGCGGCCCTTCAAGTCCCGAGCGGCGCGCCGCTCGGCGACCAGACGCGCGCGGTGCTCGGGAAGCTCGATCACCTGGCGCTTGGCATAGGAGCGCTCGTGGCGCGCGACTGCGGTCGCACCGTCTAGCACACGGACCCTCACGTCGTCGGCGACCAGCGTCAGCGTCCGCTCGGCGTACTTCGACGGGACCGAATACCGATTCGTATCGAAGCGGACAAACGCCTGGCGGTCGACGTCGGCGGGCACGACCAGGTCGGTGTCCGGCAGCGGGTCGGGGAGCGCGAGCAGACGCGCGCGCTCATCTGCGAGCACCGCGCCGACGGTGCTCGGTGCAAGTACCGGGTGCGGGCGTGCGAGCGCGATCTCGGAGATGAAGCGATCGAGCTGCGCGTTGCCGTCGGAGATTCCGATGATCGAGCGGCCGGCGAGGAATCGATCGCGTAGGTAGCGAATCGACCGTTCGACTTTCCCTTTTTGATTCGCCTTCCGCACTGCACAGAGCCGTGGTTGTGCGCGCATCTTCGCGCAAAGATCGAGCAGCGTCGGATGAAAGCGCACGGCATCGCCCTGCCGTTCGATCACCACCGTCTTCGCGTTGTCGAACAGCCATTGGCGAGTGAGACCACCGAGGGCGCGCGCCGCCCGCACAAGCGAGCGGCACAGCGAGTGCACCGACAGGTCGAAGACGAATTCGCCCCACAGCGCCCGCGAGTGCGACAGCACCAGCACGAAGAGCCACAGCGCGCGCTCGCCGCCCGGCACCGCGCGCTTTCCGACGTAGGCCCAATCGATCTGCGCCTGCTCACCCGGCAGCGTCTCGGTGCGCAGGAAGACCTCGCGGCGCGGCTGCGGGCGCACCTCGACGACGTACTCGCGCAGCGTTCGCACTGCGCCCTTGTAGCCGCGGTCGCGCAGCATGTCGTGCAGCCGCGTCGCGCACAGCCGGGGATAGCGCTGGAGCGTTTCGGTGATGAAGTCGCGGTACGGATCGACCAGGCGCGCGCGGGGCATACCCGGCGACGCGGATTGTCCGATGCCGAGCACGCGCCTCACCACGTCGGTATGCACGCCGAGCTGCGCGGAGATGGTGCCCACGCGCCAGTGCTCGGCGAAATGCAGCCGCACGATCTCGGCCTCCAGCTCCGGTGTGGTCACTGCACACCGCGCAGTCGCAGATTCAGCCGGCGCAGGTCACTGAAATCTCCGAGCCCGCGCGGACGCCGTCGCGGATCGACCACCTCGACCTCGTAGTGCATCGTGTGGTTGCCGAAGCCGAAGCCGTCGCAGAGGCCCAGCTCGGACGAAGTACCCTGGGCGTCCGCACACAGCACAATGGATAACGGCCGGCCGAGCCACAGCGACAGCCCCTCCAGCAGCGTCGCCGCCGCTCGCGGGTGGAGCGCCGTCGGTGGCGGCAGCGCAGCGCGCATCACCTCCTCGTCGCCGAAGGTCAGATACAGCCGCGTCCTGTGCGACGACGGCTTGATCACGAGTCGGGGTTTCAGCATCGGGCACGCTCCTGGGACCGCTCGCGTGCGCGACGTTCGTCGTCGCGGTCGGAGCAATCGCCACGCACTGCTCTGCCAGGACCGCAAGTTTTGTGAGACCCCGATCTCTCACAAATCGTACCGACTCGACCCTGGCGAGCCGCCACTGCCGCATGTACTCGCGGTGATCCTTCCGCACCATCGGATCGATCCGGTAGCGCGCCCTCGCCTCCTTCACTCGGCGGTCAGTGCCCGCCTCGCGGCAGCCGGCCGAGCAATAGATCTGGCCCCGGTCGTCGGCGGGGCAGACGTGAGCCACCCTCGCGCACCAGTCGCATCGGAATTCTCGGAAGCTCTCGTCGCCCAGCATCGCGCCCGGCATCCAGACGCGAGCAGAAACTTGCGCCGGAGCGAGCAGCGCGACACGCTCGCCAGCGTCGCACCATCGCTCCGGGAGGGTCCGAGGCGCACACCTCGGACCCTCGCTTCACTCACGCACGGGCTCCGGATCGCCGATCTTCGCCGGCTCTCAGCCCCGCGCCAGTTCCTGGCCCAGCCACCGGATCAGGGTCGACTGTCAGAAAACGCCGGAAACGTCCCGCCGTTCACACGGCTGCACTCACGTCGTTCGTCTAAGTCTTGTATCGCCTAGCAGGCTGTTGAAAAATGGCGTTCAGCGCGCGGCATAGCCACTCC
>JBBROY010000088.1:0-4983 GCA_038228795.1 Gemmatimonadales bacterium | reverse complement strand
TCTTCCTGCACCATCACCCGCCCATCCGTCAGCAGGATCATGGTGCTCGTGTTGAACGTCGGTTGATTCGTCAGCGCAGTCCACGTGCCGGCCATCAGTGCACCCCGTGCTCGAAAGAATGGTGAAGACGATGAGCACAAACTCGTGCGTAAGCAAACGTTAACTTGCGCACACCTCTGTCAGACGCGCGCACGAAATAGCGCGAGCGCTTTCACCAGCACCTGATAGACCCCGTACGCGAACGGAATGCCGACGACGAGCCACGCCCCGACCAGCGGAGCGAGCGATGATGCTCGGCGTTCCTGATGCTCAGACATCTTTGGAGGTCCGCGGGACGAGCGCGTTGGCGATGAAGCCGACGGTGAGGAGCGCGGCCATCACGTACATCGTCGTGTCGTAGGCATGTGCCTTTGATACGCCGGCGGCGAGGCGCGTGTCGCGAATGTGGTTCACGAGCAACGGGCCGAGCACTCCGGCCACGGACCAGGCCGTGAGCAGGCGGCCGTGGATGGCGCCGACCTGCGACGTGCCGAACAGATCGCGCAGATACGCCGGCACCGTGGCGAATCCGCCGCCATACATCGACAACAGAACAGCGGTCACGATGACGAACAGCGGCAGCGCGTCCGACGCACCGAGCGCCGGCACGCTGGCGTAGAGCGCGGCGCCAAGCGCGAAGAAGATGGCGTACGTCGCCTTGCGTCCGATGTAATCCGAAACGGAGGACCAGATGAAGCGGCCCGTCATGTTGGCCAGGCTGAGCAGGCTGACGTAGCCGGCCGCCGCGGCCGCGGTGATCCGTCCCTTGAACATTTCCTGAACCATCGGCGACGCCTGCTCGAGAATCCCGATGCCAGCGGTGACGTTCATGCAGAGCACGATCCACACGAGCCAGAAGCGCGCCGTCCGCCAGGCGACATTCACGTCGGTGTTTGGTCCGGCGCTCCTGCGCGTCGCATTCGTCGCTCCAACCGGCGGCGACCATCCGGGTGGCGGCACACGGACGATGAGCACGCCGAACATCATATAGAGGAAGTAGGCCGCGCCGAGCACGAGAAAGGTGGGCGCCACACCGTGCGGTGCGATGCCGCCGAGGCGCGTCATGAGCGACACCGACAGCGGCGCGGCGATCATCGCGCCGCCGCCGAATCCCATGATCGCCATCCCCGTCGCCATGCCCGGCCGGTCGGGAAACCATTTGATCAACGTCGACACCGGCGAGATGTAGCCGAGTCCGAGCCCGACGCCGCCGAGCACCCCGTAACCGAGCACGACCAGCCAGAGATGATGCAGCGCGACGCCGGCGGCGGCGACCCAGAAGCCGCTGCCGAAGCAGAGCGCCGCGGTGAACATCGCGCGACGCGGGCCCACGCGCTCGAGCCACGCGCCAAAAATCGCGGCCGAGAGTCCGAGAACAACGATCGCGACGGAGAAGATCCAGGCGAGCGTGGTCAGCGACCAATCGCCGGGCGTGGATTGCGCTCCGCCGATCAAGCGCGAGAGCGGAATCTTGAAGACGCTGAACGCGTAGACCTGTCCGATGGACAGATGGATCGCCAGCGCCGCGGGCGGCACGAGCCATCGGTTGTAACCGGCCGGCGCAACCGAGCGCGAACGATCGAGAAATCCTGTAGCGTGCACGCGGCGAAGATAGCGCGTCGCGTGCCGCGGGTCACCTGCTCGCGTCGGCGCTCACTTGGATCCGATCACAGTCAGAGCGATCCGCCGCGCGGTGAATTCTCGCCCTTGGTAATTGAGAGCAGCTTCACTGCAGCGACCTCGTAAGACGGCGTGGTGCCGTCGTGAATGGAGATTCCCGTGGCTGACACAATGCCGAACGTCCCGAACCCCGGACCGGACGTGGCCGCGTTCGTCCGCGAGCTGAACGAGACCTACACCCGCGAGCATGCCGACGGCTCGTTGCCGCCGGACAGCTGGCAACAGCTGCAAGACGCGGCTCGCGTGCACGTCGAGGCCGTGACCGAGGGTGCCGAGAATTTTGACGCGGGTGAGTGGACCTCTCTCAGAGCCGAGGGGAGGAACGACATACGCGAGGCGGTCGACGGACTCCGCGAGAACCATCCCGACCTCGATCTGGCGACCATGCAGTCCGGTGACGTCTCGGCCGCCGAGCTGGTCCGCGCGATTGAGCCGACGGCGCACGACGGTGTCAACATGGAAGCGGCATTCAACCGCGAGGTCATCGACATCAAGCAGGAGCTGCTGGATCTGGCGCGCGAGTCGATCGAGATCCGAAGTCAGGCCGAAGGCGCCAATACCGCGGAGACGGACGCGCAGATGGCGCACGTGAACGCCCTACAGGCGGAGCTCGACGCGGCGCGCGACGCGGTTGAGTTGCACGCCGCCGCGGCCCATAAGAGAATCGAAGACGCCCTTCCCGCCGCCGAGCGTCTCGATCAAGTGATGCCGCACGCCGGACAGACCAGCGAGACCGGTCCGGCCGTGCCTTCTGGGCCGGTGGCCGACGCATCAGCGGTCGTGGTCGTGGCGTATGCCGACGTCGCGCCCCACGACGTACATCCCGCGGACGATTCGCTGGCAGTGTCGGTCGATGCGGCGCATCCGACCGACCACGGCGGCGCCGCGGCCACGCACGCCAGCACGCATGATGGTGACGCGACGGACAGCTACGGGGCGGCGTAGCCGGTCGCGTGCGCGCCGCGAAGCCCCGCGCACGACAGCTCCATTACCGACGCGCGAGGACCTCCTAGCCGTTGGCGCGCGCCGCGCCGAACACTTCGCGCAGCCGCCGGGCGACCAGCATCTCCTCGCCGTCGCGCAAAAGACGCGTGCGCGCTGTCGCGTGCCATACGCGCGTGCCGCGATCCTGCGTGATGATCACCTCGAGCTCCACCCGCGGCGAGCCGCGCACCAGCTCGCGGCGCAGCGCATCACGATCGAGCGCGATCTCGCGCTCATCCCAGCGTAGGTCCGCATCGCCGTAGCCCGCGGTGTTCAGCGCATACGTCGCCGTCAGTCCGGGAATCCCTTGCAGCGCGGCGACCACGCGCTTCGCTCGCGCGTTCCAGCGCTCGGCTGCCGCGACGTGGTTTTCGGCGACGAATCGCTCGAGCGCAACGATCAGTCCGATCACTTCTTCCTTTCCTACTTTCATCCCGCGCCCGATGTTGTCGTTCGGGCTGGCGTTGAGCCGCGCCGCATCGATCAGATCACGGCGGCCGAGCAGGATGCCGGTGGCCTGCGGTCCGCCGATCGTTTTGCCACCGCTCAGGACGACGAGGTCCGCGCCCGCGGCAAGAAAACGGCGCAGATTGTCCCACGGCGGCATGTCGGACGCCATGTCGATGATGACGGGCACCCCGGCGCGTTTGCCGATGGCGATCAGCTCTTCGGGATGGATGAGCTCGGCGTCCGGCGGCGGCGCGCGACGCGCCTCGAAGGGAGGCGCGAAGATTCCCTGGCGCTCGACGTTACTCAAACCCGCCAACATCGCCGTACCCTCGTTAATCGAGGCGACCAGATCGCCGCGCGTTTTCGCGTACACGATCGTCGCGCCCGCCGCGCGGTAGGCGCGATCGTAGTCGAACTTCTGCGCGCTCTGAATTAGGCACTCGCGCCGCGGCCAGGTCGGATGCGGTAACGCCTCGACTCGAGCCGGATCGACGCCGGTCAGACAGGCCGCTGCGCCGAGAATCATGCCGGAGAATCCGCCCGACGTGATGATCGCCGACTCCGCGCCGAGCAGCTCGGCCGCCTTGCGACCGGCGGCTGCGTTGAGTTCGCGCATGTCGACGAAGTATTCGTTCGCCTCGGCCATCGCGGCCATCACTTCGGATGACATGCGTCCGCCGCCGAGCCGCGAGATGTGCTCGTGCGCGCCGAGGTGCGGGCGCACGCCGAGCACGCGCGTGTAGACGTTGTCGGCGAGCGCCGCCGGGGTGTTGGGTTCGCCGCCAGTGCGCGGCGCATCGACGCCGCGCGCGACCGGAACACCCGGCGACGCGCAGCCGAGCGTGGACGCGGTCGCGATCGCCGCGGTGGCGGCGGCGGCGCTGCCGAGAAATTCGCGGCGGTCGATGGGCGGTTGACCACTCACGACGTGGGGTTGCTGGTGTTCCATCGCATGTCCGGGTTCGTCCGATGATCTCGATCGCCGCCCTCGCGAGCCGCTCCTAACTTCCTCTGGCACTCACGCGACGAAGAGTTTGGTGCGATCGAACATGCCATCAATCGCCATCGCGCGGAATCCGGACGGGGGCAGAGGGTCACGCCCCGCTCTGCCACAGATGCAGCGTGGCGTAGCTCCGCCATGGCCGCCACGCCTGCGACATCTCTTCCGCCCCGCCGGCCGTGACATCGCCGAGCCTTTTTCGCAGCACCATGTCCTCTTTCGGAAACGCGTCCGGCCAGCGCAGCGCCCGCATCGCGATGTAGTTCGCCGTCCACGGCCCGATGCCGGGCAACTCGACCAGCTGCGCGATCGTGACCTCCGGTGGCGCCCCTGCATCGAGCTTGAGCCGGTCCGATGCGACCTCCTTCGCCAGCGCGATGATGCTCCGCGCCCGCGCCTGCACGATGCCGAGCGCGGCGATCTGCTCGACCGTCGCTCTGGCAACACGCCGCGGCGTCGGCGACAACCGGCTCAGACCCGGCAGCGGTGTCTCGATTTGCTCGCCGAACGCGTCGGAGAATCGTCCCGCCAGCGTGGTCGCCCCCTTCACCGTGATCTGCTGACCAAGAATGGCGCGCACGGCCAGCTCGAATCCGTCGAACGCGCCCGGCACCCGGAGACCGGGATTCCGCGCGACGATGCCGGTGAGCATGGGATCCTGCATCAGTTGCGCGTTGATGATGTCGGGACGCGCACTGAGATCGAAGAGATGCCGCAGCCGGCCGAGCAGCGCGGGGAGCGCCGGCGTCAACGAATGCGTGAGCTCGACCATCAGCGCGCGCTTCTCCGGCGCGTGGCGAACGCACAGCCATCCTGAATGCTCGCCGAGC
>JBBROY010000087.1:0-5285 GCA_038228795.1 Gemmatimonadales bacterium | reverse complement strand
GGTCGTGCATCGCGCGCAAGTCCTTCTGAGAACTCGTGCTCAGGCAAATGAAATCTCACATTCGCGCGCACCGATTCACCGTGCGTCGCGAGCGAGCTGGGATGCAAGGTCTTTACCAATCGATGCGGCGGCATCTTGAAGGTCGTCGGGCAGCACATCGAGATTCGCGCGCGCATTCTGGGTGAGCCGGAGCGGCCATGCCGTACCGAAGACGAATCGGTCGGGACCGATCGTGCGCAGCAGATGCTCGAGATCGTCCGACGGCGGACCCCAGATCCACGAGATGTCCCACCAGACGCGCTCGCGCTCGGCGGCGGTGAGTCCCCAATGCACTTCCTCGATCGTGCCGCGGCCGGCGCACGTGACGACGAGGCGAGCAGCACCGGCGCGCGCCAGATCGCGAATGTGCGCGGCGCTCAGATCGCCGGCGCCGTCCATCCAATGGCGCTGACGAAGGTCCTCGAAGCGAACGGTGAGCAGGAGCGGCACGCCCAGCTCGCCGCACGCTCCGGCAAGCTCGCGCATCGATGCATCGTGCGGACCCATGGCCCACTGAGGCGGATACGCCCGGATCGCGGCGGCGCCGCGCCCGACCACGGCTTCCAGCGAGGGGCGCCACTTCGGCCAGTCGGGACGGATCGCCGGCGCGGGCGCCAACACCCCGTGATGCGGCTCGAGGGCGCGGAACAGCATCTCGTTGCCCGGTGATGGATCGCGGTAAAATGCGCTGGGCAAGTGTCCGACCCATGCGTGCCGAATGCCCTCGCGGGCCATCACCCGCGCCAACACCTCGGCCTCAGGATGCGGGAGATGACGAAACGGGTATTCGCCGATGAAGGTGTTGACGTCGACCGTCATACGCGTTCCGCCAGAGAGCCCGCCGGAAAAATCCGCCGCGCGTTGCCCCACCGAATGCTGGCGATCGATTCCTTCGGCAGCCCGATCACGTCGAGTGCGCGCAATTTGGCCAGCGCCGTCTCCATCGTAATGTCGCTGCCCCAGATCAGTCGCTCGGCGCCAACCGCGGCCAGCGCGCCGTCGAGCATCCCACGATCGACACCGCTCCCCGACAACTCGAGCAGCACGTTCGGCAGATCCTCGACCGCGGGATAGCTGTGCGCCCAATCGCCGCCGCCGCCGATGTGCGCCAAAATGAAATTCGCCGCAGGATGACGCGCGGCGAGGCGGCCCAGGTCGACAGCGTCGGAGATCTCCTGGTCAGGCCACTCTCGTTTCCGATGCTGCCAGATGTGATGCAGAATCGGGAGGCCGCGGCGTGCCGCCTCGCCGGCGATCGGATCGAGCAGCGGATCATCGGCGCGTCGGCTCGCGGCGAGCTTGATACCGATCGCGCCCTGCGCCACGCACCGCTCGATCTCCTCGAGCGCGTGCGCGGGCTCGTTCGGGTTGAGCGCGACGTAGCTGCGAATGCGATTTGGGTGCGCGCGCTCGATCGCCAGCATCGCGTCGTTGCCCAACGAAAGATCGGCCGGCGAGGGAAAATAGGTCGGCGACGTGTGCCCAAAGGTGCCGAGGATCGATGCGACGTGCACGGTGATGCCGATGCGGTCGCCGGCGCGCATGCGAGAAGCGTTGCGCTCCTGCCAATCGGCGCGACCGCAACGGTCGTGAAAAAAGTGCGCGTGCGCGTCAACGAGCATTTCGGTACCGGCGAGCGGCGCCCGACGTTCAGTCATTGGCGGGGGACGTCTGTCGCTCGCGCACAATTCTCATTGCCGATTGCGCCGCACATTCGACGGCGTGAAGCGCCGATGCATCGTGCGCCAGCGCGGGGAAATTGTAGGCGCCCCGTTTCACCAGCACACCCTGATCGAGCATCGCGCGCTGAAAGGTCGCGCGATCCGACTCCTGCGCGAAGCGCGTCAGCCACATCTGCGGTATGCCTTCGACCGTCACGCCGCCGACAGCCGCATCATCGATCGCTCCGCGCATGGCGCGCATCATCGTCGCTCCCGTGGACTCGAGCGCGGCGCAGACGTCCTCCCGGGCATGACGGTCGAGCACTGCTCGCGCGGCGGCGAGCGCGGTCGTTTCCCCCGCGAGGGTGGACGAGATCCAGGTGCGATTGGCGGCCGACATCACGCGGGCGTTGCCGACCACCGCGCTCAATGGAAATCCGTTCGCCATCGCCTTGCCGAATACGGCGAGATCGGGAAGCACACCGGCAACAGACTGATAGCCACCGGTGCGCACGCGGAAACCGGTCTTGACCTCATCGAAGATCAGTACGGCGCCGACGGCGTCGCAGGCACGGCGAGCGGCGGCGAGCCACTCCGCGCCCGGTGCGCGCTCGACGACCGGCTCGATGACGATCGCCGCAAGCGAATCGCCGGCCGCGCGGGCGGCACGTTCCAGCGCGTCAGCATCGTCGAACGGGATACTCTCGAAGTCCGCGCATTCACCCAACGGCACTCCGTCCGCGGCGCTCCACCAGCCGAGCCACCCGAAGTAGCCGCAGCCGAGCACGCGATCACGCGTGGTGTGTGCGCGCGCAATGCGCACCGCCGCCGCGACGCCTTCCGCGCCAGTCTTGAGAAAACGCACACGCTCGGCACACGGGATCAGCTCGACGAGGCGTTCGGCGATCTCGATTTCGAGCACGTGTGAAAGGCCGGCGACGTTCCCGCGCGCGGCGGCGGCGCTCACCGCCGCGACCACGTCGGCGTCGGCATAACCGATGGCGACGGCGCCGAGCGCCATCGTGCAGTCGATGAGCTCGCGGCCCTCGGCGGTGACAAGGCGGCAGCCGCGCGCCGATTTGAAATGCGTCGGCAGTCCGGCGAAGTCGCTGCCGAACAGCGCCTCTGGACGCTTGCTGCCGGTGGAGGCGCCGGAGGGAATGACGGCCGCGGCTCGGGTCATTGGGTCGGGCATCGTCTCAAGGAACGCGGAGCCGGGCGCACGCGTCAAGTGCGTTCCTCCCGTACGCGCTCGAGCGTCTTGGCGACCTCGATCGCCATGGCGCGGACGAGCTCGATCTCGCGGGCGTCGGGCGCTGCGCGGAAAGCGAGCGTGCGCGCGGTGCGCAGAATGAGCTCGGGGTTGCGGGTCTTGAAGAAGTCGATGGCGCTGAGCGCGCGGTGGACGTCGGCGAACAGGCGCTCGAATTGTTCGGCCGCCGCGGCGGGCGCATCTTTTCGGGCCGGTGCGATCTCGCGCGTAATGCTCTGCGCAGCCACGTGCAGCTCGTAGAGCCCGATGAGCGCCGCCTGCGCAAGATTGAGCGACGCGTGCGCGGTCGTTGGAATGGTGACGATGACGTGCGCGCGATCGAGGTCGGCGTTGGCGAGACCGCGATCTTCGCGACCGAACACCAATGCGGCCATCCCGTCGGCTGAGGCTTGCAACAAATCAGGTGCGACAGCGCGCGGCTCGCTTCCGGCGCGCTTCGCCGTGCGCCGGCGCGCTGAGAACGCGGCGACGAAGACGCAGTCGGCGATCGCGTCGTCGAGCGAATCGAACGATCGCATCGCGCGCACGATGTCGCCCGTGCCGTGGGCGACGCCGAGCAGCCGTTCTTCCTCGTAGTGCGCCGGCCGGACGAGGCGCAGGGTGGCGACTCCCATGTTCTTCATCGCGCGCGCCGTGGCGGCGATGTTGACCGGGTCCTGTGGCTCGACGAGCACGACGCAGACGTTGGCGAGCGTGCCATGCGACACGTGGATCAATCTCCGGCGATGATGAACGGCATCAGACGGTCGGCAGGCTGGCGGTCGCCACGGAGATAGACGTACTCGCCGGCGCCACCGCTGAGCGGCAGCTGTCCGCGCCGCCGCTCACGGCCAGGCCCCATGTCGTTCACCACGACGTCGAGATGGAACACGTCGTAGTCGTCGACTTCGAACGGGAGCGCGGTTCGCACGGCGTAGCCGCCAGGAATCTGCCGCCAGGTCGCCCGTATCTCCGTGCCGCCGCGCGTGCCGATCACCTCGTGAACGCGAACGGCGTGTGAGCCCTGGTCGGGCACGAGCAGCCACGCCGCCGTTTGACCCGACGGCCATCGCACGTACAGCTGAACGCCATCGCTGTGGATGTCCGGTTGCTCGTTGTCGAGTGCCGGATCGGCGGCGTCAGCCCCGCGGAACACGATGTCTGCCTTGCGAACCTCGACGTCGACGAACAGCACGTCGTCGCTCGCGGCGATACGGACGAGTGCCGTCGGCTCGCCCGCGTCGATCCACGACAGCTCGGAGATGCGATAGACCTCTTCACCGAGCTCGAAGGCGAGCGCCTGCCGCTCGATCTCGGATTCGGCGCCAATGCGCGGCACAACTATCGGCTCCACCTCATCGGTTTCGTCCGGCACGGGAGGAAGCTGGGCGTCGAGCCTCTCTTCCTCGCTCAGCTCTCGCTCGTCCGCCAGGTCGATGCCGCTCGTGGACGCGACCGCATCGACCTGCACGTGCCATCCCCCTTCGGTGCGCTCGTGCACGTGCTGCCTGCCGTCGTCGAGCGTGATGCGCAGCGCTTCGGCATCGGAGGCGACAGCCGAGAAAGGCGCTCCCCAGTTCCATATCGTGAGCAAGCGGGCATCGGCCGATCGCGCGCGCAGGATGAGGAAGCTCGCGTCGCCACCGCCGGGCGCACCGGGCGCCGTCACGCGCCAGCATTCCGCCGGCTCGGAGCTCGCGATCCACAGTTCGCCGGCGGGCGGGCCGTCGACGAGGAAGTGAAGGACCTCGCCAGGACCCAGAGGAAGGACCACGCTGTCGCGCACCCAGGAGAAGCCGTCCTCGGGGCCGTCGCCGCCCTCGAGTATGGCGGCCTTCCACAGTGACTCGTTAGGCACCGACTGCCGCGCCACCACGTGCAGCGGGAGGTCGAGCTCGACGGCCTCCTCACTCTCGACGCGGAGCTCATCGACCACGTACTCCGGCATCGCGACGATCGCGCGGCGCAAGGACACATCGTCCCACTCAACTGACGCGTCGATCCACCCCATGTCGCCGCGCTCGTCGTACGCATGCAGCACGCCATTCACGCGCGGTTGCGATTGTCCATTGATCAATGGCGCGTTGTGCGCCAGGGTGCTGCGATACCAGTGGAGCGATGGGTCAACGTAGGAGCCCGTTCCATAGTCATCCAGCCAGCGGCCGTCGCGATGCACGAGCAGAAGGTTGAGGCGATCGGGGTGACCATGCCCGCCTCCCGCGTTGCCATAGTCGAGCGCGACATACGCCGCACCATCCGACCGGCGCAGCACGCCGATCCCCTGCCCTTCGAGAAGCGCCGATCGTGGCGCGTACGGCTCGAGCTCGGGGAGT
>JBBROY010000086.1:0-5536 GCA_038228795.1 Gemmatimonadales bacterium | reverse complement strand
GCGACCAAACCTATCACGGCACCCGCGTTCCCCCTCTTGTATTCGTTGGCATTGAGCTGTGGGGTGTGTGTGACGGGATTGAGGTCCATCGTGGCCTTGGTTTGGTCACCACTGCGGGTGCGGGGGGTGGGGTGTGGGGTGTGGGGCCGTGGCTAGGGTGAAAGATCGCCGTGTGAGCCACACCCCACGCCCCCACACCCCACACTCGCGGTTCATTACATTGTGGCCAGTTTCGCGAGACGTTCGCCCTTTGCTACTTCGGACTCCGTAATGAGCTCAGTCAACTCCTTCGGCAGCCGCGCGGCGCTCGACGTCGGTGTCGTGCGGTATACCATCTTCCGCCTCGATGCGATCGCGCATCCCAACGTCGCGCGACTTCCCGTAACACTCAAGGTCCTGCTCGAAAATTTGCTCCGTAACGAGGACGATGCCTTCGTCAAGCGCGCCGACATCGACACGATGGCGTGCTGGGACGTGAAGGCCGGCGCGGAGCAAGAAATCGCCTTTCGTACCAGTCGCGTGCTGCTCCAGGATTTTACAGGCGTCCCCGCCGTGGTCGACCTCGCGGCAATGCGCGACGCGCTCGCCAAGCTCGGCGGCGATCCGAGCCGGATCAACCCGCTCCAGCCGGTCGACCTCGTCATCGACCACTCGGTGCAGGTCGATCAATACGGCTCCGATGCCGCCTTTCTCATCAACGCCGATCTCGAGTTCGAGCGCAACCAGGAGCGCTACGCGTTTCTTCGGTGGGGACAACAGGCATTCGACAGCTTCCGCGTCGTGCCGCCCGACACCGGCATCGTGCACCAGGTGAACCTCGAGTATCTCGCCAGCACCGTCTTCACGATGACGATCGACGGCGAAACCTTCGCCTATCCCGACTCGCTCGTCGGCACCGATTCGCACACGACGATGGTGAACGGACTCGGCGTCCTCGGCTGGGGCGTCGGCGGCATCGAGGCGGAGGCGGCGATGCTCGGCCAGCCGCTGTCGATGCTCATCCCGGAAGTGATCGGCTTCAGGCTGCACGGCAAGCTGCCCGAGGGCGCGACGGCGACCGACCTCGTGCTCACCGTCACCCAGATGCTGCGCAAGAAGAAGGTCGTCGGAAAGTTCGTCGAGTTCTACGGCGCGGGGTTGTCCAACCTCTCGCTCGCCGACCGCGCGACCATCGCCAACATGGCGCCCGAGTACGGCGCCACGGTCGGCTTCTTTCCCGTCGACGCCGAGACGCTCAGGTATTTGCGCTTTACCGGCCGCGCCGAGGAGCAAGTGCAGCTCGTCGAGGCGTACTGCAAGGCGCAGGGAATTTTTCGTACCGACAGTACACCTGATCCCATCTTCACCGACTCGCTCGAGCTCGACCTTGGCACTGTGGAGCCGAGCATGGCTGGCCCGAAACGGCCGCAGGACCGCGTCGCGCTGCGCAACGCAAAGACCGCGTTCAACGAAGCGCTGACGGCCGATCTCGAGCGCGCCGGCACGCCGATGGCGAAAGCGGCGGCCGCCATGGCGCAGAGTGTGTCGGCGGATCCCGTGCTCTCCAGCACCGTGATCGCGACGCATCCCAGCGAGGTGATGCACCAATTCTCCTCCGTGCCGGTGGAGATGGATGGGCAGACGTTCGGGCTCAAGCATGGTGCCGTCGTGATCGCGGCGATCACCAGCTGCACGAACACGTCGAATCCAAGCGTGATGATCGGGGCGGGATTGTTGGCAAAGAAGGCGGTCGAGAAAGGACTCAGGAGCAAACCGTGGGTGAAGACCAGTTTGGCGCCCGGCTCGAAAGTCGTCACCGACTACTACAAGGCCGCTGGCTTGACGGACGCGCTCGACACGCTCGGCTTCAACCTCGTCGGCTACGGATGCACGACCTGCATTGGCAACTCCGGCCCGCTGCCGGAGCCGATCGCCGCCGCGGTGGAAGAGAACAAGCTCGTCGTCGCGGCGGTGCTCTCGGGGAATCGCAACTTCGAGGGGCGCATCAACCCCTTGACCCGGTTCAATTATTTGGCCTCGCCGCCACTCGTCGTGGCATACGCGCTGGCCGGCCGCATGGACATCGATCTCTACGCCGAGCCTCTCGGCATCGGCACGGACGGCCCGGTCTTTCTGCGCGACATCTGGCCCACGTCCGCCGAGGTTCAAGCGACGATCGCCAGCGCCGTTCGCAGCGAGATGTTTCGCAGCCAATACGCGAACGTCTTCGATGGCGACGAGCGATGGCGCAGCCTCGACATCCCGACCGGTGATCTCTACGCGTGGAGCGGTGATTCCACCTACGTAAAAAATCCCCCGTACTTCGAGGGGATGACCGCCGCCGTGCCCGGTGTGCAGCCGATTCGCGGTGCGCGCGCGCTGGCCATGTTGGGCGACTCCATTACGACCGACCATATTTCGCCCGCGGGCTCCATTCCCGCCGCGAGCCCCGCGGGCAAGTGGCTCATTGCGCAGGGTGTGAAGACGCGCGACTTCAACTCATACGGCGCGCGCCGTGGCAACCATGAAGTGATGGTGCGCGGCACTTTCGCGAACATCCGGCTCCGCAACGAGCTCGCGCCCGGTACCGAGGGCGGTTGGACGGCGACGGCGCCCGGCGCGCAAGCGGTGACGATTTACGATGCGTCGATGGCCTTTCAGGAGACGGGCGTTCCGCTGGTCATCATCGCGGGCAAGGAGTATGGCACCGGATCATCGCGCGATTGGGCGGCGAAGGGCACGCGGTTGCTCGGCGTTCGCGCCGTGATCGCCGAATCGTTCGAGCGCATTCATCGGTCGAACCTCGTCGGCATGGGTCTCATTCCGCTCGAGTTCACTAACGGCGACACGCGGCAGACGCTGGGCCTCACCGGCTTCGAGACGTTCGCCATCGTTGGGCTCGATGATTTGATGAAGGCCCGCGCGACCCTGACGGTGAACGCGACCGCGCCCGACGGAACGACGAAATCCTTCCAGACTCTGTCGAGAATCGACACCCCGGAAGAACTGAGCTATTACAAGAATGGCGGGATATTGCAGTACGTGTTGCGATCGCTTGCTCGGAAGACGAGGAGCTAGGGGCCGGGGGCTGGGGGCTAGGCGCTGGGCACAACCTCGCTTCCGCCGCCACCTCTGGATATCCGTTGCACCCCAACCCCTAGCCCTAACCCCTAACCCCCGAGTCTTCACCATGCGCTACGCTCCCTTGCTGACGCTCGCAGTCATCAGTTGCGTCTCCTCGACCCCCGCCGTCACGCCGACCACCCAGACGACGAAGATCGGCGCGAACGGTGCGACCTACGAATTTCAGCGGGTGGTAAGCGACAACGCGAGCGAGCAGACCGTCGCCATGCCGCTCGATCGGGCATGGAGCGCGCTGCCGGCGGTGTACGAAACGCTCGGCATTCCTCCCGCAACCATCGACTCGCGAACGCACACGTTCGGAAACACGAATCTCAAAGCGCGCACGCAGCTCGGCGGCACGCAGCTGTCGGAGCTGCTCGATTGCGGGTGGAGCATGGCGGGAAAGAACGCCGATCGCTTCGAGGTAACACTGCGCGTGACCACCTCGCTCCGCGCGGCCGAGAGCGGCGGCACGATCATCCACACGGAAGTCAGCGCCGATGCGCGCGATCCGGGACATGGTGAGAGCTCGGTGCACTGCGCGTCGAAGGGCGCACTCGAGACACGCATCGTGACGCGCATCGCCCTTCACCCGGCGCCCTGATCTCGCCGGGCGAAATCAGCATCATCGTCAACCCGGCCGCCGGCGGCGGCCGCGGCGCGCGCGCGATCGTTGCGCTCCAGCGCTCGGCCGGCGCGTTCGGCATCGCGGACCTGCGCGTGACGCGGGCGAAGGGAGATGAGTACGACCAGGCGCGCCTCGCGATCGCCGCCGGTGCGCGCACGCTCGTGGTTGCCGGCGGCGACGGGACCTGGGGCGCCGCGGCCGCGGCGATTATCGACTCGGGCGGCGAGTGCCGGCTCGCCCTGCTCGCGACGGGAACGGGCAACGATTTTGCGAAGTCGCTCGGCATCCCCATGCGCGATGTCGACGCAACGCTTCGACTGGCCACCGGCGCATCAGAGCGACGCGTCGACGTCGGACGTGTTGATGGACAGATCTTCTTGAACGTCGCGGGCTTCGGCTTCGACGTCGCCGTGCTCGAAAACATGGAGCGGCCAGGCGCGCGGGTGTTGCGCGGGGCCGCGCGCTATTACGCGACGGCGCTGCGTCTCATGTTCGCGTACGGCGGATTCGCGGTCGGCGTCGATGAATCGCCACCGGCGCCGACGCTGCTGCTCGCCATCGCCAACGGCCGGTTCTTCGGCGGCACGTTCCAGATCGCCCCGGGCGCGAGCCTGACCGATGGCGCGCTCGACCTCGTGCGGATTGGCGATGCGAAACCCGTAATGCGGGCTCGGCTGTTCGCGGCCGCGACGCGCGGCACGCACGTGAGCCACCGCGAAGTCGTTGTCGAGCGCGGCGCGGGCTTCACGCTCGAGTTCGACTCGCCGCCGGCCTACGAAGCGGACGGCGAGCTTCGGCGCGCGCGCGGCGCGACGGTTCGCGTGGACTGTCTGAGCCAGGCGCTGCGCATCGCCGCGCCGGACACTCGCGACTAAGGCGCTCGCTGCTTCGCCGGCACCACCAGGTCGAACATGGCAAAACCGGATTCGGGCAGACGCACCGTCATCGGCGATGACCTTGCGCCGCGCGGCATGCCGGCAAACAGGGTCAGGGGCAGGTCGCGCGGCACGCCGCAGAATACGTAGCTGCCGCGCGCATCACTGAGCGCGATGAGGCTGACCGGCCGCCGGACGAGTTCGGTCGCGACGGTCTGGAACGCGGTCCAGTCCAACTGCACCGAGACGCCCTTCAGCGGAGCGCCATCGGGATCGCGCACGGTGCCGCGCACCATGCTCGGCGTGGTGTCACGCAGCGCGTCGGGGCAGATCGCCAGCGCGACGGCCTTCAATGTCGGAAGCGTCAGCGTCACCGACGTCACGTCTGAATCGCCGACCACGATCGGCACGAACCGCGCAAAGGTGCCTAACGAGTCGAGGCGCGGGTGCGTGAAGCTCACGTTGTATGATCCGGGCGGCGCGCCTTCGATCCGGAATGCACCCGCGACATCGCTCGTGTCGCGAAGCGGCGTTCCGGAGATCTCGACTACCGCGCCCGGCAACGGTTGCCCAGTGGAGAGATCGACGACCGTCCCGGACACGAGGCGCCGCGTGGCGGTCGCCGTCTCGAGCGACGTCGCGAGCACTTCGCCGCCCTCTTCCCTCAGCTCGATCAACTTGGAGTGCGAGTCGTTGAAGAGGGCACCGCGGAACCGTGGAGCGGACGTCACCTCGAGCACCGGCATCCGGATCCACCAGCGCTGCACGATCCACGCGCCCGTGGACAGTCGGCGAAACACGACACCCCCACCAGTCTCGTCCGTCCACGGTGCCTCGGGTATGCCCGTGTACCGGAACTCGAGCCACTCCAGCTCACGCGAGCGCCGGCCGAGCCAGAGCGTGCCGCGCACATCCGGAAGGCGGCGGCCCT
>JBBROY010000085.1:0-5538 GCA_038228795.1 Gemmatimonadales bacterium | reverse complement strand
GTATTTCAAGAATGCGCACAAGGATGTAATGGCCGGCGTCGACTATCTCGTCGCGCGCGGCATCGCCGATCCGGAGCGCATGGCGGCCATGGGCTGGAGCGCCGGCGGCCACATGACGAACAAGCTCATCACCTTCACGACCAAGTTCAAAGCGGCGGCGTCCGGCGCGGGCGCGGCTGACTGGCAATCGATGTACGCCCAGAGCGATACCCGCACCTACCGCACGCCGTGGTTCGGCGGCACGCCCTGGCAAAAGGATGCGCCGATCGCCGCATACTGGGACAATTCGCCGCTCAAGTACGTCGCCAACGTGACCACGCCGACGATCTTCCTCGTCGGGGAAAAGGACGAGCGTGTGCCGATGCCGCAGTCGGTCGAGATGTATCGCGCGCTCAAGAGCAACGGCATACCGACACACCTGTACGTCGCGCCGCGCGAAGGTCACGGTTGGCAGGAGTTGCGCCACCGTCTCTACAAGGCGAACGCCGAGCTGGATTGGTTCGAGAAGTACGTCACGAAGCGCGGCTATGTTTGGGAGAAGGCGCCCGGCGAGCCTGCGACTCCCGTCGCCAACACCACACTGCAGTAACTCCGATGCGTCCCCTTAGTCCAACACGAGGAGTCGAGTGATGAGAAGGATTGCAATTGGCGCGACACTGATCGCGCTCGCTACGCCGGTCGCGGCGCAGCAGCGGCCGATGACGATCGACGACATGATGGCGCTCAAGAACGTCGGCTCCGTCGCTCTGGCGCCAGACGGATCGCGCATCGTCTACACCGTCAGCGGGTGGGAGCATCCGAGCGCCAAGGGCGACACGGCCAAGGGCGAAAAGCACGACGTTCGCAGTCACCTCTGGCTCGTCTCGACCTCCGGCGGCGATGCACGGCAGCTCACCTTCGGCGAGCGTGGCGAGTCGCAACCGTCGTGGTCTCCCGATGGCCGGATGCTGGCGTTCGTGTCCGCGCGCGGGCCAAATGTCGGCGAAGACGCGCCCAAATCCCAGGTGTGGGTCATGCGCCTCGACGGTGGCGAAGCGTGGCAACTCACGACCGCCAAGGATGGCGTGAATGGCTTCGGCTGGTCGCCCGACGGCAAACAGATCGCCTTTCTCGTGTCCGATTCGATGTCGCAGGGAGATGAAGCCAAGCGCAAGCGGCGCGACGATCCGCAGGTGTTCGAGTCAAACTTCCGGCTGTCGCACGCGTGGGTGATCGACGTGGCGACGAAGAAAGCGAGCGAGGTGGCGCACGGCGACTTCACGGTCCGGGGCGCGCCCAGTTGGTCGCCCGATGGTACGAAGCTCGCCTTCAGCACGAATCCGACGCCGCTCATTCGCGACTCCCGCAGCGATGCATATCTGCTCACCCTCGGCTCGAAACAGCTCGAGAAGATTTCGCAATTGAGTGACGTCGGGTCGAGCCCCGTTTTCTCGCCCGACGGAAAGACCCTTGCGTTCACAATCCTTCCCAACACCCACAAGGCACATTCGGACGGGATCGCCGAGCGCGAGCTGGCGAACGAGCACATCCTGCTGTACGACGTCGCCGGCAAGCGTCTGACGGATGTCTACGACCCAAAATCGGACATCTCCGCTAGTGCGCTGCAATGGACGTCCGATGGCTCGAAGCTGGTGTTCACCACCGGCGAGCGGGCGTACAACGCCATCTACACCTATGACGTGGCCGCCAAGAAGCTGAATCGCGTCGCCGGCGGCATGCTCATCCGCGGTACGTCGTGGAGCAAGGACGGCAAGTCGGTCGCCTTCGCGATGGAATCGCCGGACGCGCCCTTCGACGTCTACTTCAGCGACGTCTCGTTCGCCTCGCCGAAAAAATTGACCAATCTCAATCCGCAACTCTCGCAGCTCGCGCTCGGCAAGACCGAGATCGTGACGTGGAAGAGCACTGACGGCACGCCGGTCGAGGGCGTGCTCATCAGGCCGGTTGGCTACGAGCAGGGAAAGAAGTATCCACTGCTGGTCGAGGCGCACGGTGGTCCGACCGGAGCGACGAGCGCCGGGTTCAAGGCGAACTGGGGCTCGCCGGGACAATACTGGGCAGGCCAGGGCTGGGCGGTGTTCTACCCGAATCCTCGCGGCTCGACGAACTACGGCGAGAAGTTCATGCGCGCGAACATCATGGACTGGGGCGGCGGCGACTATCGCGACATCATGACCGGCGTCGACGAGTTGATCAAGCGCGGCGTCGCCGACTCGACGCGCATGGCGTTCGAGGGATGGAGCTACGGCGGCTACATGACGGCGTGGGTCGTCTCGCAGACGTCGCGCTTCAAGGCGGCACGTATGGGTGCCGGACTCTCCGATCTCCAGAGCATGTACGGTACGACGGACATTCCGGGCTACATCGGCACCTTCTTCAGCGGCATTCCGACCAAGCAGACGCTCGACTTCTATCGCGCCCGCTCGGCCATCACCTTCGTCGACAACGTCACCACGCCATTGCTGATCCTGCACGGCGGCAACGACGAGCGCGTTCCGACGGGTCAGGCGATGGAATATTTCCGGGCGCTCAAGGATCGGGGCAAGACGGTCGAGCTGGTCTTCTATCCGCGCGAAGGGCACGGGCTCGGCGAGTACTATCACCAGCTCGACAAGATGCAGCGGGAGTACGAATGGATTACGCGGTATACGCTGCGGAAGGAGACAAAGCCGATTTCAGATCAATAACATGTCATCTGTCACCTGTCGTGAATCACTCTGTCATCGGTCCAAGTGCGTTCACTCGTAACGACCGACGACCAGATGGCTCACGACAGATGACCGATGACGCGGGTGACCGATGAGGGCTAGTCGTTTTTTAGTGCCACGACGGGCTCGACACGGGTAGCGGCGCGCGCTGGGAGAATCGTCGCAAGCAATGCGACACTCCCGACGAGCGCCGCGATCGCGATGAACACGAGCGGCTCGAACCCACGCACGCCGTACAGGAGTGAACGAAGCACGTTCGTGAGGGCGAAGGCTGTCGCGGTGCCGAGCGCGATGCCGATCGCCGCGAGCATCATCGCCTCGCCTGCGACCAAGCGCGCCACGCCAGCGCGGGTGGAGCCGAGCGCCATGCGGATCCCCATCTCGCGCGTCCGCTGGGCCACGGTGTGCGCCATCACGCCGTAGATCCCGATCGATGCCAGCAGTAGCGCAACCACCGCGAACGCCGCCAGCGCCCCGGTGTTGAAGCGCGCCGCCGCGATCGAGCCCGCGGCGCGCTCGCGCATCGAGCGGACATCGTAGATGGGCAGGTCCGGGCTCGCCGAGCTCACCGCCGCGCGCAGTGCGGGCACCAGTGCCGCGGGCGGGAGCGCGGAACGCACCATCACCATCGTCGAGGGATAGGTAAACTGCGCGTACGGCGTGTAGATGTCGGGGCCGACCGGCGCGTCGACGGGCCAGTACGTCACGTCGCCGACGACGCCGACGATCGTCGCCGCCGAATCGGGCGAGCCAAAGCCACTCGAGCCAGAAAACCAGACACGCTGGCCGATGGGATCCTGGTTCGGCCAAAAAGTGCGCGCCGCCGTTTGATTGATCACCGCCACGTGTGCCCCGTGCTCGTCGTCGCGCTCGGTGAACGCGCGCCCGCGCAGCAGCGGAATGCCGAGCGTGACGAAATGGTCGGCGCCCACGTAGTGCCGGCCGACCTCCGGCTGCGTGCCCGGCGCGCCGTTGTCGCGGCCGGCGATGAAGAGCAGTGTGTTGGCGCAGCTGCTCATGTACGGCGTGCATCGGCTCACGGTCGCGAACCGCACGCCCGGCACGGCGCGCACGCGCTCCAGCACGCCGCGGATGAATCGCGGTGCGTCTTCCGGCTGATAGCGCGCTTCGCCCGGATTGATCCAGAACGTCATCACCCCATCGGGATCGAAGCCTGGCGAAATGCCGCGCAGACGCACGAAGCTCTCCAGCAACAGACCGGCGCCGATGAGCAGCATGAGCGCCAGCGCAATCTGCGTCACCACCAGCGCGCCGTGCGCATTGAGCCGCGCGCCCATGCCGCGGCCACGTCTCAGACCACGACCTCCATTCGAGAGCGCGCGCGAGAGCTCGGGACGCGTCGCGCGCAACGCCGGTGCGAGGCCGACCAATACGCCCGCCACCAGCGCCGCCGCCAAAGCGAACGCGAGCGCGCGGCCATCCACGCGAACGTCGGCGAACTCCGACAGCTGGCCCCAGTCGTTCGCGCCCGACGCGATGCGCGGTGCGGCGTAGGCGACGAGCAACCGCACTCCGGGGATCGCCAGCGCTACTCCGAGCATCCCGCCGGCCATCGCCAACATCACGCTCTCGATCATCAGCTGCCGAACGAGTTGAACGCGCGTCGCGCCGAGCGCGAGCCGGATCGCGGTCTCTTTCTCTCGGGCGACCGCGCGTACCAGGAGCAGGTTGGCGAGATTCACGCAGGCAATCAGCAACACCATTCCCACCGCTCCGAACAGCATGAGCGTCGCGCTCCGACGCTGGCGATCTCTTCGCGCCTCGGCCAGCGGGACGAGTACCGCCCCGCGCGTCCATCGATGCGTCGACACACTCGGCAGCTCGGCGTTCACGGCCGCGATCGCCACGGCAAGCTCCGCCTGCGCGCGCTGCGGCTCCACGCCCGCCGCCAAACGGCCGATCACGCCGATGAAGTTCTGCTCGGTGGTAAGATGGTCGCGATAGTGCAGCGCGGGTGCCATCGCGTTCGCCACCCAATACTCGGCGCGTCCAGTGAGACCGGTGAATCCGGGCGGCATCACGCCGACGATCGTCAGCGGCACCTCGTTCGCGCGCAGCGTCTTGCCGACGACGCGGGCGTCCGCGCCAAAGCGCCGCCGCCACAACGCGTCACCGATCACGACCACGGGATTCGCCAGCGGCACAGCGTCCTCGCCGGGCAGTAGCGCCCTGCCCAGCGCCGGCGATACGCGCAGTGCGGCGAAATACTGGGGCGAGACCGACTCGCCTTCCAGTCGCTCGGGGCCGCCATCGCCGCCAGCGAGGTTGATGGTGCCGCCATCGAATGACGAAACGTCGCGAACGAGTGTCAGCCTCGCGCGCAGCAGCGAGAATCGCGGATACGACCAGCGCGTGCGATGGATGATGTGGTCGTCGCCCGCCTGCGTGCGGTACAGCACCACCAACCGGTCCGGCTCTGCGAAGGGCGGTTGGCGGAGCAGCGACGCATCGACAAAGCTGAACATCGCGGTGTTGACCGCGATGCCGAGCGCGAGCGTGAGTGCCACCGTGAGTGTGAAGCCCGGCCGCTTGCGCAGCGCGCGAGCCGCCAACCGCACGTCCCCGCCGAATCCGCGAAACCATCGAATCACTCAGCGCTCCGTTGATGCGGGGGTGTACCGCGAGTACAGCCGTACGACACCGGCCGCGAGCGTGAGGTTGAGTGCTTCGCTCCAAACGCCGTTCCATTCTCGGACGCTGTTCGGACACAACACGCGCTAGTCACAGCGCTCTGACGCCGCTCTGTCGTTCGCTTGGGCACCTCGCGATGTCTCACAGCGTAGAGACAATACGCGACGCATCGGGCTGC
>JBBROY010000084.1:0-5710 GCA_038228795.1 Gemmatimonadales bacterium | reverse complement strand
GGCCGCCTCCGGGTACGAAACCACTTCGCCATCGGGATAGGTGATCTGTTTCGGTTGGTTCAGGGGGTCGTACGCCGTCGAGATCGTGTACGGCACCGCGTCGACCGTGCGCTTCATCGAGATCGCTCGGCCCCGGCGGTCGAAGCATGAGGCCTCATCGCCCCCCGCGTCGGTCATGCGAGTCATGTGTCCAGCGGCGGACCACGGGTCGGCGCACGGCGAACCCGCCGGGTAGGCGTCGTAGAGGAAGCCTACGGCCGGATCGCCGTTGCTGTAGGTTTTGCCGGTCGGGCGTTGTTCGTTGTCGTACGTGAGCGTCGTCGTGATGCTGCGGGCGTCGATCTGCGTCTTGAGGTTTCCGGTCGCGTCATACGTGTATGACCAGTTTCCCATATCAGGGTCGTGCATCGACCGCTTTCGTCCCGCCAGGTCGTAGCTCATTGTGGTCGTGTTCTGAACCGGATCCACGACGCTCGTCAAGCGCCCGAGGAGGTCGTGCTGGTAGGAAGTCGCATTGAACGTTTGCCCACCCGCGTTGCAAGACGCGCTCGTCGTGGCCGGATCGAACACCGTCAGCGTACTAGCGCTGACATTCGTCACCTCTTTGGTTGTATTGAAGCGCTCGTCGCACTTGATCGTCGTCCGTCCCTTGATGTCCGTCATGACGTACGATCCCGATGTCAGGTTGGCGGCGAGATACGTGACGCGCGAGACGTTGCCCAACGTGTCGTACGCGATCTCCTGCCGGTCTCGCGCGGCGAGTGCAGACGTCGCCCCGATGCAGTTCCAGTCGGTGGACGCCTCAGTCGGGTTGCCCTTCGTGGTGACGAGTCCCCGGTTACCCCAGAGGTACTTCACCGAATTGAGGATATTGCCCTTGAAGTTCTCTCGATGCTCGTATTCCCGGCCGAAACCATCCATACAGGACACGGATCGGTGCACGGTTGAACTGTTTTGGACCGAACGCATCTCGGTGATGGTCATGTTCGGGCTGCTGCCCCACGAGTAGACGAAGTGGACGGTGGGGTAACTCGGCGTGTCGAAGCCGTCGTCGTATGCATCGGTCAGCCGGCCGAGCGCGTCGTACACGAAGTGCGTGACGTGCTGGTTCGGCTCCGTGATCTGTGTGGGCTTACCGAGACCGAAGTCGTACTGGTAGCTCGTCACGAGGCCCGTCGGCGAGGTCTGGGTGATCGGGAACGCTGGGTGGGTGGTGTCGTAGACGCTAACCGAGTAGGCGGCCGCGCCCGCACCAGTCGGAATCCAGCCGTAGACGCCGGATTCCGAACGCCCTTCAGGGCTTGTTCCTGTCGGGACCGACGTGCGAAGGAGATTCCCGTTCGTGTCGAAGACCGTATAGACGCTCGATGACTCTGAAAAGGCGCTCGCACTCCCGCAACCGACGGCCGTCGTCAGCGGTGTTGCGGTCGTCCGCGCCGTGAGCGCGCCGCGGACGAGCGCGGCGCCGATCGTCTTGGCGCCGTCGTAGTAGAACCGGATGCAACTCAGAAGTGCGTTGGCCGGGGTCAGTTTTTCCTCATATGCGGGAACGAAGATCCAGGCGGACGTGTTTGCCGTGTACGGCGTGTGCGTCTTGACGCGCGCACCCTGTGAGGCGTAGTCGCCAAAGTTATCGACAGTGTCGAGGTTGCCGTACGCGTCGAACGTGTTCTCGACATGGAGTTGGAGGTCGCCGCTAATGGAATCCGCAGTGTAAGTGTCCGTCGTTATCGGGGGGACGAAGTTCACATAGTACTCGGGGCCGTCGTAGTTCGAAATGGTCCGAATCGCCCACGTCGTCTGAACCTTCTTCTGTTCGATGTTCGCGGCGTCGCGCCAGCGGGTCTGCCATTCCCTGCCGGCCCGGACGTAGTCGTTCCAGCTGCCTTTCGTGAAGTAGTCGTGCAGTGTGTGATAGCCGCCCGTTTCTTCGTCGACGAAGGCGAAACCGAGATAAATAGAGCCAAATTGGTCGACGTTCTGCGTATAGAGGGAGTCTGGGCGGTCCCACTCGTCGGGTCCGGCGCCGTATGCGATGTTCGTCACGACGTCCCATTGGCCACCGCCGCCCGAATGGGTCTCCTGCTGGACGACGCTGCGCGACCAGTGATATCCGGTGTACGTGGTACCGTGCTCCCCATACACATAGGAGACGGAGCCACCGAAGCCATTGGTCGCCTGTGTCAGATGCTTCCAGTTGTAACCCCACACGTCATGCGTGCTGCCGTCCGGCTGTCCCTGACATTGCGCCTCGCCGGCCATCGGGCACGTTACTTGGAACGCATGATGTCGCGACGCATAGGCGAATGTGGTGGTCGTGAAGTTGTACGAAAGGTTGTTGCGGTCCTTGATGTGGAGCGCGGTGAGCTTGTGCTCGCCAGTGAACGGACTCGGCGGACACGTTTGGAAGTAGGACGGTGCAAAGCGTGTGGTGTCGTAGTCAAACGAGTATCGCCGCACAATCGATCCGCTGATGGTGATCTGCAACTCGTTCAGCTTCGAGGTCTCAAATACCTGCGGTGCCTTCCAATCTTGAAGGTACACCGGGCACGTTGCATCATGGGTATCGCGCGGTGAGTCGTAACGCACGCAGGCTGCTGGCGACGCAATATTCTCGTCACATCCTTGGCTGAAGTTGACGGAGACCGCCCCGCCGTCGTAGCTGATCGACAGCGGATACGCAGCCATCACATCCTGGCCGTAAGGTCCTTGCACACGGTATTGCCAATAACTGAAATCGATGCGGTTGCCGAATACGTCCTGGATGTACCGTATGTCCGCGCGGTAAATGCGTCGAGCAGAAACGCCGTTTAGCGGGGCGCCGGTGTAGAAGCGCTCCCACTGCTCATTCGTGTTGCCGCTCCCAAACACGTATTGCGTCCCCTGCTTGTCGACGACGGTCCAGGCACCGCAGTCCGGGGCATTGCACGAGGTGGAAATCTTGAAGTAGTTCTCGTCCCGCAGTCGCCAGACGTACGGATTAAACGGATCGGGCATCATCTCTCCGCCGAGACCGTTGAGCGATAGGAAGGCCCGAGTGTGATAGTTGTCGGGGCTGTACAGCGGATCCTGAGAGAACTGGATGTTTGGTACGTCGAGTGCCCAGCCGGTGCCGACCCAGCCGCCGAGCGAGGTGTAGCCCTTCATCTCGCCGAGGCGCCCCGAGTTGTAGTTGAGGTTGAGCTGCGGGACGAGGCCGCCGCGGGCGGGGGGCAGAGAGATGGGGATGCTCATTGAGGCCGCGCCGCTATGCAAGTCCACGTTTCGGCCGTCGAGCAGTGGCGAAGCGTCGACGATTCGCGAGGCAGTGATCGCGGTCTCACTGAAGTGGTCCATATGCGCCACGATGAGCCCGTCCGCCGGATTCACCGCGGCCGGAACGGCCTCCCACTTCGACGTATCGTCTGGTCGCGTCCAAAATCGAAGATTGCGAGGATCGCGCCCATTCAGATCATTCGCGCCGAAGTGCACCGTCACCTTCAGATCGCTCTCGAACTTGTGGACCGGTCCAAACCCGCGGTCGATTGCGGCGGCGTCAAATACCCATAAGCCAACGATTGGTGCGTCGGGCCAGGGCGGGAGCACTTCGTTCGTACCGCGCGTCGTGACTTTGACACTCAGGTTCTCCGAAAACGCTCCGGGCGGAATATCGATGGAGACGCGCCCATCGGCTGACCTGATGTTCCCACCCGCCTTCGCCACCGTCGCCTCAACAACCGCCCCAGACACATCCATGTAGTCCGGGATCTTCGGCAGACTCACGTCGAGGGTGGGCATTGCTTCGGGAGTCGCCGTCGGAAACGGCGTTCCCGCGGCAGCCGTCCTTGGCAAGGACGGCGCCACGGAAGCTGTACTAGGCGTATCCGTGAGTGTCGGCGCGGGTGCCACCGGGGTTGAGGTGGGTGCGGTCGCGGTCGCTACCGGCCCAAGGTCGAGGATGGCCGTCGGCACGTCGGGGACGGACGACCCGGCATTTGCGGTGGCTGACACGGGTTCGGGAGTGGGTGCAGATGGCAACACCGACGTCGGCGTTACCGTTTCGGTCGGAGCGTCGACGACCGCGCCTTGCGCCGCTGCACGTTCGAAGTTGCGCAACGCTTCATCGAGCGTCTTCGCCCCGGGGTTGACGAACGAGAATCCGATAAGCACCGTGAGCGAAATGGCAACAAGCGCGAGCGAGCGGAGCATGCGCCTCCATGGAAATGCAGGCCCGAGCCGGTAGGCGGAGTGAGATGATAGGGACCGCGGCGTGGCGCTCCCTATCGCTCGCGGCCGACAAGTCGGTCGAAGAGGAGCCGATAATACTTCGAAGTACGGCACCCTGTCAAGTACCGTCACGCGACATTGGACAATTCGAATGATGACGAGGGTGGCAGCTAGCGACAACTCGAGTAACAGATTTCGCCGCTTTCTTCCGCACCCCTTGACAAACGCCAACCTCGTAGTATGCTATGCCCGTCACCGCGCACGTATTGCAGTCCGCACCGAACAATAATGTGAAGCTGTTCATCCGGAGCGGTACGACTGATGCAGAGAGTGGTGCCCAGACCCTTTCCGGCTCTTGGACGTATGTAGCCCAGCGATGGACGTCCGACCCCGCGACGGGTGCTGCCTGGACGCCTGCCGCGGTGAACGCGCTGCAGGCCGGGATGCGGAACGCCATGGGGCCAAGTGGTGGCGGTGGCGTGGCGGTCACGCAGGTGTACGTTTCGGTCGTCGGGAGCTAGCCGGACCCGATAGCTCAGAGCCAATGTCCGGATGTCGGACCAAGTCCCCAGTTCCGGTGAAACTGTGAACCAATCGTCTATCGCGAATCCTCCGTCACCCGAACTGGGAGAGAAGGGCAGCAAATGCACGCCTACACCCCGCGGCAACCATGAATCGAGAAAAGCTCCGAGGTGTGCAATGGCCGCACCCTTGGGAAGACCTTCTATTCCGTCCGGATAGCTACCGATTATCAGCAACCCGTCCCCCTGCGGCTGCGTCGATTCGTGGAGATCGTCGATCCAAGGTTGATTCTCTGGAAGGATCCCTGACATCTTAGATCGCCGAGCTATGATCTCATGGCCACATGCCTGCAGGCACGACGATCGGACTCTTTGCGGCGTTGCGTGTTCGGCGTCCTGTCCAGATGTAGTGGCGACAATCGAGCACGGAAACCGCTGAGTCTTCTAAACCCGTGATCGAACGACTTCGATCGCGAAAGCCTTCCCCGATCACAACATCGATTGGACGCTTGCCGCGGACGCGACTTACAATCCTTGGTCAGATGTCGCCTGACAAGACCGGACGATTCGTCTTCAAACCGCACATCTTTCGGTGCTTCCTAGATTCAGTGGTGACTGACGGGCATTAACCTCGTTAACGAGACTTGTAATCCGCTGCTCTGCTAGGCCGCGCTGTCGTCTCAGGGTTGATTGGCGCTGGGCAGGTTGTACCTATTGGATCGATCCTATTGCGCTCGACCACCGGGTACGAATCTGCGTGAATCTCCAAACTAGGTCACAACTAGGTCACTATTGAGAAGGCTCCTGAGCACCCATTGGTGCGTACAGGAGCCATTCTCAGCTTCAAAATGGTGGTAGCGCGTGCGGGATTCGAACCCGCGATCTCCGCCTTGAGAGGGCGATGTCCTGGGCCGCTAGACGAACGCGCCATGTGGCTGGGGATGGAGGATTCGAACCCCCACATACGGATCCAGAATCCGCTG
>JBBROY010000083.1:0-5729 GCA_038228795.1 Gemmatimonadales bacterium | reverse complement strand
TTTGAAGGCAAAGGCGGCCGCAGATTTACGCAGATTTCCGCAGATACACCCTTCGCCTGGAGAGCACAGCGGCGAGGAGAGATCAGGTTTTGTTTCCGTTGACAGTATCCGCGGCGGCTAGATGGTCGCTTTCGCCATCTAGCCGCTATCGGTCCGATCCGCGGCTACCGCTTGAGGTTCACCAGCTCCTGCAGCATTTCGTCCGACGTCGTGATCGTCTTCGCGTTGGCCTGAAAGCCGCGCTGCGTGATGATCATGTTCGTGAACTCCTGCGCCAGGTCGACGTTGGAGAGTTCGAGCGCGCCGGAGGTAAGCGTCGATTGCGAGCCGCCGTTGGCCACCGACACGATCGCGTCGCCAGAGTTGCCGGACTGCGAGTACATGTTGTCGCCCACGCGGAGCAAGCCGCCCGGGTTGTTGAAGTCGGCCAGCGCGACCTGCGCCAGCGTGACCGTGACGCCGTTGGTGAATTGGCCAGTGATGATGCCGCTGCGGTCGATCGAGAAGTTCTCGAGCTGGCCGGCGGCGTAGCCGTTCTGGCCCTTGATCACGGCGGTGTTGCTGCCGGCGAAGGTCGTAAGGCCGTTGATGTCGGCGATGCCTGGATCGAGCGTGATGCTCATCGTGTTGGCGCCATCCGCCGGTGCGTTCGACGTGACCGTCGGGGTCGAGAAGGTGACCAGCTTGCCATCGGACGCGAAGGTCGCGACGCCGCTGCCCGCGAAGGTGATCGCCGACGGATTCGGGTTTTCGACCTGCCAGCCCCACGTGGTCGCGCCCGTCTTCCAGAACGTGATCTTGAGCTCCTGCTTGGTGCCGAGCGAATCGAAGACGCCGATCGACGTCGACATGTATGACCTCGAGTTGGCGGCGAAATCGCGGTCCGCGGAGCTGTTGATGTTGGGCGCGGCCGGCGGCGCGGACGAGACGAAGTTCGGCGCGGACGAGTCGACGTTGCCGGCGATCGTGACCTTGGAGGTGATGAGGGCCGCCGTCTTCTGGCCGACGGGCAAGCGCACGTCGGTGATGCCGTCGAGCAGCGTGCCGTCCTTCGCCATCTTGCCCTGCACGACGAATCCGTTGGTCGGCGAAACGAAGCGGCCGTCGGCGTCGAGCTGGAAGTTGCCCGAGCGGGTGTAGAAGTGGTTGGTGCCCTTGGCGACGACGAAGAAGGCGTCGCCGTTGATCGCCATGTCGGTCTGTTGGCCGGTCGCTTCGATGTTGCCCTGCGTCATCAACGTGTCGACCGAACCGATCTGCGAGCCCGAACCCACCTGGATCGGGTTGATACCGCCGTGATCACCCGGCGGACGGCTCGCGCCCTGAAGCAGCTGGGCGAAGCCTTCCTTGAAGGTGACGCGGCCCGTCTTGAACGCGACGGTGTTGACGTTGGCGATGTTGTTGCCCAGGACGTCCATCTTAACCTGGTGATTGCGCAGGCCAGAAACGCCGGCGAAAAGCGAGCGAAGCATTGCGGTTCTCCCGAATCGGGTGTGAGGAGTGTGGTTGACTAATCCAGAGACCGTGGTCGCGCTGGCGGCGGCGACGGCCGGTATGACATCACATGCCGTTCTTGACCTGAACGACCGAGCTGAAGGGGATCGAGAGACCGGCGGCAGTGAGCATGGGGCCGGCGCTGGTGAAGATCACGCCGTCCACTTTGCCGACGGTGTAGGTGGTGACGCCGACGTCTTTCGCACCGGAGGTCTGAACCTTGACGGCGTACGTGTAGTTGCCGGGCGCGAGCCCGCGCTGCGCGCTGCCGACGTCGATCGTTTGCAATCCGCCCGGCACGTAGCCGAGCGCGCGAGTGCCGACGGTGGCACCGCTGGCATCGTGGATCTCGAGCGTCCCGCTGCCGCCCGCGCCGTCCACCTTCACGGTGACCGCGCTCGTGGAATCACTCGTGATGGCGACGTCGTTGCCGGTGGCCGTCACGATCTTGCCGATGGAGCCCATGGCAGCGTTGGCGCTAATGGCGGCGGCCATCGCGCTGCTGCTCGTCTTCTGCCCTTCCAGGGTCGTTCCGATGTTCAGCAACTGCTCGACGCTGGAGAACTGCGCGAGCTGCGTGGCGAGCTGCGTTCCATCCATCGGCTTGTCCGGGTCCTGATTCTTCATCTGCGCCACGAGCAGTTTGAGGAATTCGTTCTTCCCCAGCTTGCCGCCCGGGCCTTGCAGCTGCGCCGGGATGTATCCCGTCGAGTTTGGCGGCGTGACGACCGACGTGATCGGGTTACTCATCGAGTGCGATCTCCTTTCTGCTCCCGGCGGGCGCGCTGGCGCGGATCGTCGGAGGTGTGCGAGCCCTGGCGCGCGTCATCCCGCGCCGAGCTCTGGCTCTGCTGACCCTGGCCGCGTTCGCGGTCGGGAGTGGACGCGCCATCGGACATCGATGACGCGGATGTGCGGAGCAGCTCCAGATCGCGTACCTGCTGCGACGCTGCCGCTCCGGTACTGCGTGTGACTTCATCCATCACCGGCGCACCGGCGACCGCGACGTTGCGGACGCGAAGCGATTCGGCATCCAGACCGCGCCGCTCGAGCGATTGCTGCAACTCGCCGAGCCGCGAGGTGAGTCGCTCGACCTGCGATGCATCGCGAAGGTCGATCGACGCCCCGACACTGGTGCCCCGTAGACCGACGCGAATCCGGTCCTCACCACCCTGACCATCGTCGAGCCGGAGCACGACCTGGCTGAGCGAACTGGAGCGCGAGCTCTCCCTCGTGTCGAGCAGATGCGCGACATGCGACGCCGGATCCATCCTCGTTGTGCCGGCGGCGACATCCACCGCCGCGGCCGCGGGCGCGGCGGCGCCTCGCTGCACGCGGGGCGCGATCTCACCGGTCGCGGTCGTGACTGATGGCTGGCGCGCCGACGCGGGTGCCGTGCTGTCGCGCCCGTCGCCGGCCTCGCGCTTTTCGGGCAGCGCAGGCGCTGCCGCGCCGCGCGGCGCATCCGTGTTCGCGACCGACGCCGCGATGCGAGCCGGCGACGCGGTACGGGGAACCGACACCGGCGTCACGATACTGGCGGCGGTTCTCGCCATGTTGCGCGTGATGGTGGTCGACTTCTTGTCCACGCTGGTCGCGCGCGCGACGTTGACTACCGATGCGGCCGGCGGCGCAACCGCTGCTACCTGCGCAACGGTCGCGAGCTGCGCGACCGTTGCGGGCTGGGCCGGCGCCGTCGCGGACGCCACCTTCACCGGTGTGAACGGCATGGCGATCTTGGTCGCGGCGCCGCGCGCACTGGAGCCAGTTGCGACGGAGGTGACATCCGCGCTCACGATCGCGTTGTCGCCGTCGGCGAAGGGAAGCTCGAGGTGGCCCGGATCGCGTGCGCCGAGCGTGCGCAGCCCTTCTTCCTTCGCCACCTGTGCAAGGCGCGTGTAGGCGATCGGGTTGTCGAAGGTGCCGTCAATGACGACGTCGGCCGCGCGCGCCGCGGTATGCTTGCTGGCACGCGTCCAGGTGACGACATCACCGGGCGCGGTGCGTCCCTGCGCGAACAGCTGGTTTTGCCGATCCTGACCGCGATACGTCTCGACCACCTGAACGTCGTAGCCGAATTCGCGGTGCATGCGGTCGACGACGCGCTCGAGTTTGCCGCGGAATGCCGGGACGAGGTCGGCGACATTGGCGTCGACGCCGCCCGCGAATGTAATGGGCCGAGTGGCGACGGATCGGTTGTGTTCGTCGGGAGAGGCGGCGGTATCTTGCGGCTCGGGGGGGGCCCCCCGTGTCCCGATCACCGTTCGACGCGATTCCGGCACGCGCGCGATCTTGTCGGACGCGTTCGCCGCCGGCACTGGAGTAGAAGGCGACGGCGCCGCCGCCATCGGCGTGATGGGGACCGCGGCCATCATCGGAATCGCGCTCATACCGGGTGACGCGATAACCGGCATCGCCGGCGCCGCGATCAACGGCGTATCGAGCTCCGGAATCACAGGCGTGTCCAGCGCGCTGACCGCCGACCCCAGATCGATCGTGTCGAGCAGCTCGCTGGCCATCGGCGCCGGAATTTTTTCCGCGTGTTGGCGCGCCGCGACACCCCTCGTCTCGGCGAAGTGCGTGACCCGATCCGGCATCGACGCCAGCATCGGTCGGGACGGCGCGAAGGGCATCGTTCGGCTTGGCGCGATCAACGGTCGCTCCGTCCCGACGCCGACCGCCTCGAACATCGCGGCCGCTTCGTCCGGCGCGGCCATGTACGTGTCGAGACCTTCCTCACGCGCGATCCGCATCAGCGACTCGAGCGTCCGCGACTGGCCTTTCGGCGACACCGGCGCGGCCGAAAGCGGCGCCTCGGTCGCCTGCACATCAATCACCTCCACCGTGTGGCCCAGCTCCGCTGCCGCGCGCGCGAGCACACGCTCGACTCGCGCTCGCAGCTCCGGCGCGAGCTGCGTCAGCGGCAGCATCACTGGACGCATCCCGACCGGCGTCTTGATGCGCGCGGGCGCGGCCCCCTCGATTTTCTCGGCCGGAATCGCCGGCGGCCGCACGTACGTCGATGGAGCGAGTGGCGCCGCGCGCATGGAGCTCAGCGGCACCGGCGCGGGTACGACCGCTGCCGGCGAGACGAGCGGCGCTGCCGCTGCTTCCAACACGGCTGCCGGTGATACGAGCGGCGCTGCCGCTGCTTCCGACACGGCTGCCGGCGCCGCAGCGGTGGCTGTCTTCGCGTCTGCCGCGCTCGCAAATGCTGAGACCGGCGACACGGCTGCCGGCGCCGCAGCGGTCGCTGTCTTCGCGTCTGCCGCGCTCGCGAATGCCGAGACCGGCGGCGTGGCAGCTGCCGCGACATCGCGCAGAGCGAACGAGAGCATCATGAGCATGCGCGCCGGATCGGTCGTCACGGGCGCGGCGACGATGGATGGCGCCGCCCGCTCTACCGCGCCGATCGTTGACGGAGCGTGCGCGTTCGGCGCGACGTTCACCCGCACCTCGACCGGATCCGACTCACACTGCGGCGCGCACAGCTGAGCTTCGGAATCCAGGCCGTCGGGAGCCGTCAGCGCCGATGGCAACTTCGCGGTGTCCGTCTGCACGGGGGCCAGCGCGATCGCCAGCAACGCGGCGAAGGCTGTGGCGGTCGCGGCGTCTGCGCTCTGCGGCTGCGCGTTGCCGGCACCGCGCGCCAGCACGGTCGCGTCGGCCGGGGGCGCGCCGAGTGACATGAGGATGTCGCTCACTTCACGCTCCCAACGTGCATGGTCGCCTTGCTGATCGCCGCGGCGCGCTCCGTGGGGAGCGCGCTCATGATCGCGGCGGCTTGCTTCTCTGACATCATTGCTAGAATTACCTCGATGTCCTTATCGGACATCTGCGTGAGCACGTGCGCCGCGTCCTTGGCGGACATCGACGCGAACATTTTCGCCAGCCTGCGCCGGCGCTCGTCGACCACCTTCATCCCCGACGCCTTCGCCTCCGAATCGGCTCGGACGTGGGCCATCTTCTCGGCTTTCGCGTTCGTGGCGACGCGGGCGATCGAGTCGGTCACGGCTTGCTTCTGCTCCGCCGTCGGCTCGGGCTTCGCCGGCACCGGAGGCGGCTTGGGCTGAGCGGCCGCGGCGACGGGTTTCACGGCCTTCTTCTTTTTGGCCAGCGCCGCGCGCTGAGTCTCCTTCGCGCGGGCGATGATCGTCGCTGTGCCGCCGCTCATGGCGACCGCGAACGCGAACACGAACGCCAGTGCCAAGCGATTCATCGATCCACCTTGTTGG
>JBBROY010000082.1:0-5785 GCA_038228795.1 Gemmatimonadales bacterium | reverse complement strand
GCGCCGCGAATCGAAGCGTGGGCGGCGGCGCGGAAGGCCATCATGCTCGCCAAGATTGCCGGCTCGGCGATCGAGATCGTCGGTCTGAAAGGCGAGGTGTTGCATCGCGTGACCGCGGGCCGCAGCGCGCGCGTGGCGTGAGGAGTACGCACGTGGGTAGCGTGCTTCCCGAAGACGTACTCGACCGACCTGCACCCGAGATGGCGCGCTGGTTGGCGCTGTCGCTGCTCGATGCGGCCGTCGTCGCGCGCCAGCGCCTCGATCAGCCCGATGACGGCGAAGCGCTCCACGATTTTCGCGTGGCGCTGCGCCGGTTGCGCAGCTGCCTCCGGGCGTATCGGGAGCAGCTCGAGTCCAGCGTGTCCGACAAGACGCGACGCATGCTCGGCGCGCTGGCGTCGGCCACCGGGGCGAGTCGCGACGATGAAGTGCATCTCGCTTGGCTCGACGAACAGACCGCATCGACGACGGCACGCCAGCGCCACGGTATTACCTGGCTGCACGAGCATCTCAAGGAGCGCAAGGACGAGGACGACGGCGAGCTGCAGCGCGAAGTACGCGACGACTTCGAGCGCCTGCGCCGGCGGCTGGATCGCCGGCTACGCGGCTACCGGACCGACGTGCGGCTGGGTGAATCGGATCGCACGCCATCGGGCCGTGAGGTCACCGGCGCGATCGTGATCGCGCTCGCCAGTGAGCTGAAGGACGCACTCGCGCGCGTCCACACGATCGAGGATCAGGCCGAGGCGCATTGCGCGCGCATCGCGGGCAAGCGGCTGAGATACGCGCTCGAGCCCCTGCGCAGTGACCCCGCCCTCGACGCCGGCGTGAGCGCGCTGCTCGAACGGTTCAAGATGCTGCAGGACCAGCTCGGCGATGTGCACGACTCGAGCGTGTTCAGTGAAACGATCATCGCGGTGTCGGCGGATGCGGCGAGCGACCACGCGCGCCTGGTGTCCGAGGCCGTGCACGAGGGCAAGGACGACGATGGAAAGGCGGCGAGGCGGCAGCAGCGGCGCGATCCGCAGGCCGGGCTGCTCGAGCTGGTGCGCCGGCTGCGCGACCGTGGCGCGAATGCCTTCGCGGCGATGTCGGCGGACTGGCTCGACTCGGCGGCGGATGATGTGCTGCGATCGGTGCGGGAACTGGGCGAATCGCTCGTTGCTCGCGCGCGGACCGGACTCGAGATCGAGCGAAAATATTTGCTCCGGGAGCTGCCGGAGATCCCACCGGCGTCTGAGGTGCTCGACATCACGCAAGGCTACCTGCCGGGCGACCGCATTCACGAGCGCCTCCGCCACGTGAGCAGTGATAGCGGCGAGTTATGGTATCGGACGGTAAAGTCCGGCTCGGGGCTCACGCGCATCGAGCACGAGGAGGAGACGACCCCGGAGATCTTCACCGCCATGTGGCCGCTCACCGTGGGCAAGCGCATCAGGAAGCGCCGCCACGAAGTGCGCGACGGCGACTATCTATGGCAGATAGATGAGTTTCTCGATCGGTCGCTGGTTGTGGCCGAGGTCGAGCTTCCATCAGCGGACGCCGTGGCCGAGCCGCCGGAGTGGCTGGCTGCCGTTATGGAGCGTGAGGTGACGGACGAGCGCGAGTACGAGAACGCGTCGCTGGCGCAATAGCGTCGCGCCATCACGCCGCGTTGGTGAGCGTCACGCCGGCGATGAGCACCGCCGTCCACAAGGCGATACTGAGCCAGGACGTGACCTTCAACCGGGCATAGAGATCGTCACCCGAGGCGCCGGCCGCGACCGCAGCGCGCGCCGCGCGCTCGGTGCCGCGCAGGAACACGCCATTGAGCAACAGCAGCGCGACGAGCGACAGCTTCACCCAAAAGTAGGGCGATTTGACGAAGGTCTCGATGTCAGCGGTGGCCAGCAGAATGCCGGTGATGAACGAGAGCGTGATCGCCATCAGCACCGGCGTGTGCACCACGTCGAGCTCGTCGAGTGCGCCCCGACGCGCGTTGCCGTCCCAGCTCAGCGCGCGAAGGGTCGTACGGTCCGCCGCCACGGCGAATCCGCCGCCGAACAGCAGCGCCGTGACGTGCAGCGATGTCACGATCGTCGCGACGATTTTTGAGCTGCTATAGATCGATTGCCATGGCTGGAGCGCATGGGCGAGCGACTGGAGCGCACTCGTCGATAAGACCATCGTGGCGTCCTAGTGCTTGAAGTGGTGCCGGCCTGAGCAGCTCGCCAAAGAGAAACACCGCCGGCCTTCCGTGCAATGCGCGCGCGGCGCAACATCAGACATGGACCCCTTCCTCATCGCCGCCATCGCCGAAGCCAAGCAAGGATCGAGCGAGGGCGGCATCCCGATCGGTTCGGTGCTGGTGATCGGCGGCCACATCGTCGGTCGCGGGCACAACCGCCGGGTGCAGGGCGCAAACCCGATCCTGCACGCCGAAATGGACTGTCTGCAGCAAGCCGGCCGTCTGACCGCCGCCGAGTACCGGAAGGCGACGCTCTACTCGACGCTCTCGCCGTGCGACATGTGCAGCGGCGCGGCGTTGCTCTATGGCATCCCGCGGATCGTGATCGGCGAGAATCAGACTTTCCGCGGGCCGGAGGATTACGTCCGGTCGCGCGGCGTCGTGCTCGAGATTGCGAACGACGCCGAATGCATTCGGATGATGGCCGAGTTCATCGCGGCCAACCCATCGCTGTGGAATGAGGATATCGGCGTATGAGCCTCGGCCGTTTGCGGGCGGCGGTGACGCGCCATAAGTTGGCGATCCGGCGGGACTTCGCCGGCCGGCGACCGCGGAGGACGCCATGAAGCATCCCGACGTTCGGAACTATCTCGGCGGCGCGTTCGTCGAGGCCGGCCTGCCCGCGCTCGACGTCTACAATCCGAGCGACGGCAGCGTGATCTCGCGCGTGCCGCTGTCGACGCAGCACGAGGTAAATACGGCGGTCGAGAGCGCGCGGCGCGCCTATCCGTCGTGGGCGGCGATGCCGATCAAGGAGCGCGTCCAGGTCTTCTATAGATACAAGACGCTGCTCGAAAAAAATATCGACGAGCTCGCGGCGCTCGTCACCGAAGAGAACGGCAAGATCGAGAGCGAGGCACGCGCCGAAGTTCTCAAGAGCGCGGAGCTGACGGAGTTCGCCTGCTCGCTGCCGCAGATCACATCGGGCGAAGTGATGGAAGTGAGCCGCGGCGTGGAGTGTCGGATCGAGCGCTTCCCGCTCGGCGTGGTGGCCGCGATCACACCGTTCAATTTTCCGAACATGGTGCCGAACTGGTCACTCCCAAACGCGATCGCGCTCGGCAACTGTCTCATCCTCAAGCCGTCGGAGCTGGTGCCTTTGAGTGCGGGGCGCATCGCCGAGCTGCTGCGTGAGGCCGGTTTGCCCGACGGCGTGCTGCAGATCGTACACGGCGGCAAAGAGGCGGTCGAGTCGATCTGCGATCACTCCGGCATCGCGGCGATCAGCTTCGTCGGATCGACCAAGGTCGCGAAGGTGGTGTATCGCCGCGGCACCGCGAACCTCAAGCGCGTGCTCGCGCTCGGCGGCGCGAAGAACCATTTGATCGTGATGCCGGACGCCGGTCTGGAGATGACGTCGAGCAACGTCGTCGCGTCGATGTCGGGGTGCGCCGGCCAGCGCTGCATGGCGGCGAGCGTGATGGTGGCCGTGTCGAAGACGGATCACATCATCACGCGGATGGTCGAGCACGCGAAGGCGATCGTGCCGGGCCGCGACATCGGACCGGTCATCTCGGCCCAGGCGAAGGAGCGGATCGAGCGCTTCATCGCCGAGGCGGAGGCCGCCGGTGCGACCGTGCTGGTCGATGGCAGAAACAGCAAGGTGCCCGGCCGCGAGGGCGGATACTTTCTCGGCCCGACGATCATCGATCACGTTACTCCCGACATGAAGATCGCGCAGGAAGAAGTCTTTGGTCCGGTGCTGGTGATCGTGCGGGCCACCGATGTCGATGATGCGCTGGCGGTGGAAAACGCGTCCCCGTACGGCAACGCCGCGAGTGTGTTCACCGAGAGCGGCGGCACCGCCCGCTACGTGATGGAGCGCGCCAGCGCCGGCATGGTCGGCGTCAACGTCGGCGTGCCGGTGCCGCGCGAGCCGTTCTCCTTCGGCGGTTGGAATGATTCGAAGTTCGGCGTCGGCGACATTACGGGACGCGGCTCGATCGAGTTCTGGACGCAGTCGAAGAAGATGACGACGAAGTGGAATCGAGAGGCGGGCACGAATTGGATGGCGTGAGAGCACCCGCAGTCAAAGCACAACTTGGAGGGCGCGATGTCGGTGAACCGCACGGTCACGTTCACGGGTGTGAAGTTCCCAAATCCATTTCTCTTGTCATCTGCTCCTCCCACCGAGTCGGAGTCCAACATCCTGCGCGCGTTCGAGGCGGGGTGGGGCGGGGTGGTGACGAAGACGATCGGGCTGCATCCGGTGGTGAACGTCGTGGGGGCGAAGGCAAAGTTTCTGCGCACCACTCCGGACGACGCGAATGTGTCGATGAAGAAGCGGCCCGGCGCGGCGCTGCATTCGTCGTGGAACTGGGAACTCATCTCCGACAAGACGCTCGACTGGTGGCTTCCGCGCATCCGGCGCATCAAAGCTGCGCACCCGGACCGGGTGCTCATCGCGTCGATCATGGCGGGTTCTGGCAACGACAAGGAGCTCCAGCACTGGCAGCAGCTCGCCGAGGGCTGCCAGGATGCGGGCGCCGACGGACTCGAGCTCAACTTCTCCTGCCCGCACATGGACCGCAAAGACATGGGGTCCAACATCGGCAAGGATGAAGGGCTGTGCTCGGTGGTGACGGAATCGGTGAAGGAGGTCGCGAAGATTCCGGTGTGGTGCAAGCTGACGCCGGCGACGGCGGACATTGTCGTCGAAGCGGCCGCCTGCTTCCGCGGCGGCGCCGACGCGATCGTGTCGTCCAACACATTCCCATCGATTCCGGTGATCGATCCGGAGACGCTCGAGTTCGAGATCAACGTCGATGGACTCGTGTCGAGCGGCGGCATGGGCGGTCCGGCGATTTTGCCGCTCTCGCTCGCCAAGATGGCCCAGCTCACCAAGGCCTTCCCCGAGAGGAGTTTTTCCGGCATCGGCGGCGTTTCCGATTTCTCGCAGGCGCTCTCGTACTTCCTGCTCGGCTGCGGCACAGTGCAGGTCTGCACCGCGGCGATGCTCGACTCCGCCGTCGGCCCGACCATCATCAAGAAGCTGCTGGCCGGACTCGACGCGTTCCTCGAGAAGCACGCCAACGAGGGATGGAAGTCGATTGAAGACTTCCGCGGTATCCGACGGGATCGAGTGGTGCTCCAGTCGCAGATTCGGCGGCCGGGGACCGACTACCAAGGGGGGTATGAGCCTGTGGAAGGGTACGCCGCGCCGGACGAAGCTGTCGCGAAAACATGACACCGTTGAGTCTTCTCGAAGGAGCAGCAATGACAGCAGTCGAGTCAGCGCCCAAAGGCGCGGCACTAGTGATGCCCCCCTCAGATCACGTTCCCAAGGTGTACGCTGGTCCTCCACGCGCTGACCTGCTCGCGATGCGGAAGCAGTTCACGAATCCGGCGATCTTCACGATCTACCGGGAGCCGCTGCTGATCGTCGAAGGCCACATGCAGTGGCTGTTCGACGAAACCGGCCGCCGGTACCTCGACATGTTCGCCGGCATCGTCACCGTATCGTGCGGGCACTGCCATCCGAAAGTCACCGCGAAGATCAGGGAGCAGGTGGACACGCTGCAGCACGCGACGACCATCTATCTGCATCCAAATTTCCCG
>JBBROY010000081.1:0-5933 GCA_038228795.1 Gemmatimonadales bacterium | reverse complement strand
GCATTACCACGAGCTTGCCTCGCGCATGCGCGGCGGCTCGATGCGGGAAGCGCTCGCGCCGCCAGAGCGGACTGCTCCCGCCGCCCGGAGGCGACACACTCGGCTATCGAAAACTCGTAACCCATCCTCTAGTGATCGGCGGCGCGTAGTACCGGACGCGCGAGTCGCTTGACTATTGGCGCGACGAGTTTCGCGCCTGCCTTGAGCGGGCCGGCATCCTCGAACGCTCCCCATCCGCTGTTGCCGATGAAGTAGAAATCGCCATCGGCCATCACACCGTGTGTCGGATCGTTCTCGCGACTCGCCTCGAGCACTGACGCGCGAATCACGCGTTGCCGGGTGGGATCGAGATCGAGCGACACCACGCGGCTCGGATCCGTGCCGTTCTGCACCATGAGCAGTGTCGTTGGGCCCGCGAAAGTGAGTCCATCGATACCGCTGAGCGCGACCGACGGCGCGTGGGCCAGCCAACGTACGGCGCCGCTGGCCGGATCGACGATCGCGATGCCGCGCACGTAGTCGGGAACGAAGAGCATCCCGTCGGCGGCGATGGCTGGCTCCTGAGGCGAAGCAAAAACGCCGTCGCGCACGAGTACCTCGAGCGAGTCGCGGCTGCGGCGAATCGTGTAGAGCACGCCGGTGACCGCGTCGGAAATGAATGCGTCGCCGCGCGCGTCGATCGCCATGTCGCCCAGCACGTGCTTCGCATGGTCGATCGGCAAGTCGTAGCGCTTGATCAGTTTGCCGCTGGAGAGATCGTACTTGAGCACCGCGCTCCGTCCCGAGTCGGCGGCGGCGTACGTCTTCGACTGCGGCATGGCGACGGTCGTGGCCCAGAGCGCACCGCGCGGCGCATCGACCGCGACGGCAAGCATTCCCCACACACCGTCCCGCCCTTCGGCGACGAAATCGCTCCGTGTGCCCGCGCGATCGATCGCGACGATCTTGCGATAGCGAATGCTGCTGACGAAAAAACGGTGCGACATCGGATCGTACGTCATGTCTTCAGCGAGATAATCGGGCTCGCTCATCGCGAAGGCGGTCGTCGCACGCGTGACGGCGCGCCCGTTGCTCTCGAGCTGCTTCGTCAGCGCGGCCCACGCCGGCAGCGCGCGAATTCCGGCGAACGCCGCGTCAGCGCTCAGGTCGCGCACGAGCCCCATGTCGGCGAAGGTGCGCAGCAGCTTGAACGCCGCCGCGGTGTCGTTGAGCGCCGCCTCCGCGCGCGCCAGCCCGATCAGCGCGCGAGGATTTCCGCTCGTCGAATCGTAGACCACGCGGACCAGTCGCTTGTACCCGGCCCAATCGCCCCGCAATCGCGCCGAGTCCGCGGCAATGCTGGTGGTGCGCCAGTCTTGGGCAGTGAGGACAGCGGGGAGTACGAGGAGGGTCGCGAGGAGGCGCATGGCTGGGAGCTTGGGGTTGGGGGGCTGGCGGCGAAGGGTTGGGCGTCCCGCAACATCTACCTCCCGACCGAGTGCGGTAATCGGTGTCACAGTCAGAGTTCAGTCACCGATGGCCAGAATGCCGCCCCAGCCCCCAATCCCTAACCCCCAATCCCTCTTTTCCTCTCCGCCCCCCGCTTTCCGTACAAGAAATAAATCAGAAACCCGACGGCCAACCAAATCACCAGTCGCGCCCAGGTCGTGCCCGGCAACGCGAGCATCTGTGAGAAGCAGATGAGCGCGCCAAGAATCGGGACCCATGGGAGATAGGGCGTCTTGAACGGCCGGTGAATCTCAGGGTTCGTTTTCCGCAACACGAGGATGCCCAGCGAGACCATCATGAACGCCAGCAGCGTGCCCATGGCGGTCAGCTGCGTCAGCGTCGCGATCGGGAAGAGGCCGGCGACGATGGCGACGACGATGCCGGTGAGCGCTGTCGTGATGTGCGGCGTCTTGAAGCGAGGATGGATTCGTCCGAAGATCGGAGGCAGCAGACCGTCGCGCGCCATCGAGTAGAAGATGCGAGGCTGGCCGAGCAGCATCACCAGCATCGTGCTCGACAGTCCCGCGATGGCGCCGAGCTTGATGATGGGCTTGAGCCACGTCAGGCCGGTCTGATCGATGCCGAAGGCGATCGGCGCCGGCACGTTGAGCTTGTCGTAGTGCACGATGCCGGTCAACACGAGCGCGGTGGCGATGTAGAGCACGGTGCAGATGATGAGCGACGCCATGATGCCGGTCGGCATGTCCTTCTGCGGATTCTTCGACTCCTGGGCGGCGGTGCTCACCGCGTCGAATCCGATGAAGGCGAAGAAAATCACCCCGGCGCCGCGCAGCACGCCGCTCCAGCCGAACGAGCCGAACGTCCCCGTGTTTGCCGGCACGAACGGATGCCAGTTGGCCGTGTTGATGTACGAGATGCCGAATCCGATGAAGAGGAGGATCACGGTCACCTTCACGATCACGATCACCGAATTGAAGCGGGCCGATTCCTTGATGCCGATGATCAGAATCGCCGAGACGAGCAGAATCACCAGGAACGCCGGGAGATTGAACAAACCTGCCACCGTGGTGCCATCGCGCAACACGACCGACGTGCCCGGCGGTCCGGCGAGCTGCGCCGGAAAGTCGAGCCCCATGTCGCTCAGCAGGCTGACGAAATTTCCCGACCATCCGACGGCGATCGTCGATGCACCGAGCGCGTACTCGAGAATCAGATCCCATCCGATGATCCACGCGAACAGCTCGCCGAGCGTCGCGTACGAGTAGGTGTACGCGGATCCGGCGACGGGGATCATGCTCGCGAACTCGGCGTAGCACAGTCCGGCGAAGGCGCACCCGACCGCGGCGAACACCATCGACAGTGCCAGCGCCGGCCCCGCGTACTGTGCCGCGGCGACGCCGGTGATGACGAAGATTCCCGCTCCGATGATGGCGCCGATGCCGAGCATCGTCAGACTGAATGGACCGAGCGTTCGGTTCAGCGTCCCCGACTCGGCCTCCGCTTGCAGCGACGCGATGGACTTCTTGGTGAAGAGTGACATCGGGTGTGGGGTGTGGGGTGTGGGATACGGTTGGGCTCGTATGCGAAGGTGGCTGAGTTGGGCGCGGAACACTGTCCGATGCCGGTCCCAGGGATGTCCGAGACGCATGAAACCACGGGGACTCGGGGACTCGGGGACTCGGGGACTCGGCACTCACTCGGCACACGGCCGTTCCCTCTTCGGATGTCAGTGTCCGAATCGTGTGCGGCGTCATGGCGATCTTGCCGCCCCGTTCACAAATGTGTCTAGTTAGCGGTGATGTCTTCCCTGCCCCGCCCGTCGATCTGGCGCGCTCGATCGGTGTTGCTCGCGGCGCTCCTGGGCCTCACGCTCGTGCTCGCGGCCATGCTCGCCTACGAAGCGCACGACGCGGCGCGTTCGCATCGAGCGACCGCGGAGCGTGCGTTGCGCGACTACGCGGCGGTGGCCGCGTTCGAGCTGGCGGCGGGCGTGACCGACGATCTCGACCGCGTGGTGCTCCCGCTGATCACACCACTGACCGGAACCCGGGCGGTGACGGCGTACGAGCGGCTCCCGGCCCCGTCCGCGATCACCGCGCCGGCCGACAGCGCGTTGCATTGTGGCAATGCACCGTCTGATGCGCCGCGTGTCACCTTCCGCTTGGACTTCCGAGACGGATCGTTCCTCGCCGCGGGTACGCCGCTCTCGAGCGCCGAACGCGATGGCATCGCCGACACCATCGCCGCGCACGCTCGCGGGGTCTACCAGTCCGATTGGCGCTACGCGGCGATTCGTACGCGGATCGGCGGGTCGGACCACATCGTCTTCTACAGCGTGAAGTACGCCGAGCAGCTCGCACCCATCGCGGCGTTCGGCTTCACCGCCTGTGCCGACGCGCTCGACGCGCCGGCGTTCGCGGCGGCGATGCGGCGGCACGCGCTGTTACCGAGCGCGCTCGTGGGCGCGATGGCGAACGACTCGCTGCTGGTCGTCGACGTGTTCGACGCGGCGGGTCGCAAGTTGTACTCGACTGATGTGCCTGCCGGAGTGCCCTCACCATACGTTGGCGAGGTCGCGCTGGCGCGCTTCGGTGGCGTGCGTGCTCGCGCATCACTGCGGCCGCGCGCGGTCGAAGCGCTCGCGCTCGGCGCGATGCCGCGGTCGCGGCTGCCGCTGCTGCTCGCGCTCCTCGCGCTCACGGCCGGGATGGCAACGGTGGCGGTGCTGCAGCTGCGCCGCGAGCACGAGCTGGCTCGTCTGAGGTCCGATTTCATTTCCAGCGTGTCGCACGAGCTGCGAACGCCGCTGGCGCAGATTCTTCTGTTCGCGGAAACGCTCAGTCTGGGGCGTGTGCGGAGCGAGAGCGAGCGCCGCGGCGCATCGGACGTGATCGTGCAGGAGGGCCGCCGCCTGATGCACCTGGTCGAGAACATCCTGCACTTCTCGCGCGCCGAGCGCCGCATGACGCGCCTCGCTCCGGAGCCGGCGGCGCTGGCGCCGATCGTGCGCGAGACGATCGATGCCTGGAGCCCGCTCGCCGTCGCCGCCGAGGTTGCGGTGCGCGCGGAGCTGGATGAGGATGTCGCGGCGCTGGTCGACGCGCGCGCCTTGCGACAGATGCTGCTCAACCTGCTCGACAACGCGGTGAAGTATGGACCACCCGGCCAGAGCGTGCTCGTCACGCTGAGCAGCGCGTCGCGCGATACGGCGCGCATCACCGTCGACGACGAAGGCGAAGGAATTCCGACGGCGGAACGCGAGCGCATCTGGACGTCGTTTTATCGTCTGGAGCGTCACGCCGATTCCTCGGTCGCCGGCAGCGGGATCGGGCTGTTCGTGGTGCGGGAGTTGGCCGGCCTGCACGGTGGCCGAGCCTGGGTCGAAACCGCCCCGAGCGGCGGCGCGCGATTCGTGATCGAATTGCGTCTCGCTCACTTTGAAAGTGGATTAGAATACCCGACGCCCCACGTTCGACGCCATCCGCCCGTGAACGGGCACCCGCCCGACGCCTGATGCCCATCGAAAAGCAGATCCTCATCATCGAGGACAATCGCAATCTGGCGGTCGGTCTCCGCAACAACCTGGAGATCGAGGGCTACGAGGTCGAGATCGCCGCCGACGGCACGACGGGACTCGCCCGCGCGCGCGCGCGCGCCGTCGATCTCATCATTCTGGACTTGATGCTGCCCGGGCTCGACGGATACAGGGTGCTGCGCGCGCTGCGAGAGGAAGGCCGCGAGACGCCGGTGCTGATCCTCAGCGCGCGCGGCGAAGAGACCGACAAGGTGCTCGGCTTCCGGCTCGGCGCCGACGACTATGTGGCGAAGCCGTTCGGTCTGCTCGAGCTGCTGGCGAGAGTCGACGCGCTGCTTCGCCGCGCCTCGAACGGTGGTCGAAACGCGGGAGCGCCCAAGCTGACCGGACGAATTCGCTTCGGCGACATCGAGCTCGATCCGGCGACGCACAAGGTGATGCGCGGAGGCGCCGCCGTCGTGCTTCGTCCGAAGGAGTACGATCTGTTGATCGCGCTGGCCGCGCGCCGCGGCGAAGTGGTCACGCGGGACGAGCTGCTGCACGAAGTGTGGGGGTACGCGGACGCGGTGATCAGTCGTACGGTGGATACGCACGTGGCGGAGCTGCGGCGCAAGCTGGAGGAGGATCCGGCGGCGCCTCGGTACATCCTCACGGTGCGAAAAGCAGGATACAGACTGGAGCTCAACGAGGAAGAATGATCGCCGCCGCGCGCCTCACGATCGATCGAACAGTTGCCCGGGAGAAAATGCATGATCGGACGGAATCTCGTTCTCACGCTCAGCGCCGCGACGATCGCCACAGCAGGGAACGCCCAGGGCCTTCCGACCGCGAAACCGGAGGCCGTTGGGCTCTCGAGTTCCGCGCTCGCGCGAATCGCGCCGCTGATGCAGAGCTATGTCGATTCGGGGAAGATCGCCGGCGCCGTGGCGGTCGTTGCGCGGCACGGACG
>JBBROY010000080.1:0-5970 GCA_038228795.1 Gemmatimonadales bacterium | reverse complement strand
CTCGCGTCATCCACCAACCCGTGAGATTCAGCGCACATCCCGATCGCGCTCGACGGAGGCCACAGCGACCTGACGGCTCGCCCCCCACCGAGTGTGCAATTCTCTCCGGTGAAAGTGCGCAATTCTATTCCGGTGTTGACAGCAATCCGCGAGGACCCGTGTACGCCTCACGCGCGGTGTCGATCTGGCGGCGTGCGTGCAGACGGCTCTCATCGTTTCGGACCGGCCCCGGAACTCCGGGGCCCGTGTCAGCGTCGGCCGCCGACGTCTCTTAAACAGGTGGTCGGCACGAGTCGCCCGAGCCAGCCGTGCTGCAACGCCCATGCGCAAAGTGGCTTCGGGTCGCGCACCAACTTCGTTACGGTCGTGACCCCGATAGCCATGAAGGCAATCATCACCGCGATGAGCGCAGCGCGTACCCACCTCAACCGGGACCCGATGCCGTACATCAGATATTCGCGAGTGGTGGCGACAGCAAAGTGCGCAGCGAGCGTAAGCACAAGAAGTAGCAGCCCGGGACCAGTCGTGCCACCGTTGAAAAACACGCCCGTCAGAATGAGCAACAATTCGAAAACGTAAAGAATCTTGAACACTCTGCTGGCAAACGTCCCAGCCAGGCCACCGGGAACGCCAACTTGAACAATGCCCCACACGACTGACCCGAGGCGAGCGACGACGGTGCCGATGCGGGCGGGCAACGCGGCTGCCGTCGACGACGCGGCGTCGGCAGTAGTACCCTGAAGGATCGCGCCGAGCACGCGCGTGGAGCGTGACAGCGCATCGAGCGTGATGCGTCGATCCAGCTGCCGGTCCACCGTGTACCGCGTGGCGAAGAATTGCCGTAGACTCTCGGTGTTCATAAAGCTCTGGCGGGCGCGTCGCTGCGAGTCGTCGGCGCCAGCGATGCGCGCCTTCGCTGACTCGGTCGACCGATCCACTTCCCCACCCTGCGTACCGGGGCCGGCGTCTTGCTCCGCAGCGGGCGATGCGGGTGTTGCCTGGAGCGCTCCGACGACCAAATCCCACATGGCCGCGCGATCGGGCGCGCGTACGTCCTCGCGAAGTACGCCGCGGTGCGCCTGCGCGATCAAGTCCGCACCGAGTGTCTGCCGCAAATCCACGTGCGCGAGCGCCGTCGCGATCAGACGCTCCGCGCCATCGAGTCTGCCCCACAGGATGTCGTTCACCCGCCAGGATCGCTGCATGAACGCACCGAAATGGCCCAGTGCGGTGCCCGCGAGTTTGCGACGACCGCTTGCCCGCTCATCGATCAAGCTTTTCGCATCCTCGGGACTGATGCGGACGATGTCGACCGTGTCGAGTTCTTCTCCGACCTCGGTAGAGAACAGGATAGGAAAGGCGATGACGTCGTAGTAGTTGTACTGGAGATAGTAGTCCCGGATGACGGCCCGCAGTCCTTCGCGCAGCGTCGGCGACAGCGGGTTCGGTGGCCTGATCTCATTCGCGTCCGTTGGCAAAACGCGTGGCGCAAACGCCGCCAATGCGAGATCGCTCGCGAGACCGGAGGCGACCTTCATGCGTTCCGCCAGCGACTCCGCGAGCCCAGCGAACGCGGCCCATTGCGCCCGTACGACACGCTCCGCCGCGCGGTTCCGCGCTGTCTCACTCGCTGCCTGCAGCACCGCCGCCAGAGTCTCTCGCGTGATGCCCGTCCCTTCCACTGTCTTTCGAAGGGCGACGATCTCGGCCGAAACGCCGGAGTCGGTCGGACGTGTGGTGATTTCGTCGCGACCTGCGCGTAGTGTTGCATACGCCCGACTCAGTTGGGCTCCCAGCTCGCCGAGAAACGCGCGGATCGCCGCACGCGTAGCTGCATCAGTGGGTATCGCGCCAAGCCCACTCTTGTTGAACATCACCGCTGCGTCGCCATCGAGGCAGTGGAATGCGTCGATCTTGCCGAGAACGAAGTCCGCGCGGCGGATGCGATACGTGAGGTCGTACTCGAGCAGGAAGGCGTTCTGGGTACGCGTCGGTGCCGCAGTGGGACCTCCTGTGAGGGCGGGCGCGTGTTCGCCGCTTTCTGCGCTTCGGTTCTCCACTGATCGATCCGCGGCGTCTGGATCGATGTACGTAAGGTTTCGCCATGCGCGCACGAGGTAGCGTAGCGCGAAGAGCTCGTCGGAGTCATCGTCGAAATTGGCGAGTCTCGCGACGGCGGTGGCCAAGTCGTCGCTCACGGCGGCCACCTTCAGTCTATGGTATCCCGCATATGCGACGCCGTAGGTTTGAATCCCAGCATCTACGTCTTCTAGCTTGTACTTCTCTGCTGCCGCGGCGAGCGTGTGAGCGAGCTCGTCGACCGCCGGCGCCGTTACTGGCCCGCCCAACTGCGCAGATGCGACCTCGGGTGTGGTCGAGGACCCTGGTAACTTCATAGCCGACTGCGCAACGGTTGCGGCGCGCTTACGCACCGCTTCTTCCGACCCCGTGACAATGCGCTGAATTCGTTCGATCAGCCGATTTCTGCTAAGCACCCGCTGGACTTCGTCCCGAATGCGCTCTTCTCGCGCAAGGCTCAGCGCGAGCGACACGTTCTCGATCGCATTGGGACGGGTGAGGAGCGCCATTCGGTCTTCGGGATGTTCTGGCGATGGCTCGACATAGACGAGCTTCCGTTCCACTGGGATCGACGCGCGGCGCGCCACGAGCGCATCAAGAGCGTGACCGAAGGGCTTGTTATCGAGATAGCCCCCATCGGCGAATGGGCGATTGTGAAACTCGAACGCGGTCGGTGGGAGGGTTGCGCGGGCAGCAGAGTCCGAGCGCGACGCTGGTTGATAGTCTGGAAAGAATCGGCCCCATCGCTTCTTCAGTCCTTCTGGATCGGGAAGCTGACCGAGCATCAAATCGATGTCGACCAGCTCCATCGGCTCAAACGCGAAGGGAAACGCCGATGTGCATCGCGCCGCGAACGCCAGGAAGGGATTGTTTTTTTTCTCGAAGTCGTTGCGATCGTGTATGATGGCGCCGCGTGTGTCACGCTGCGCCCTGGATGCCTTGACGTCTTCGCCTCCGTTCATCAGAGTTTTGGTCCGTGCCGATTCGAAGCGGAACTGGAAGAAGTTCCGGTACCGCGCCTCCGAGACAACCCCATCGGAGAGGCGCATTAAGATCGGGAGTCCGCGTAAGTCGGTTGTCGTAATGAATAGGTCTAGCTGATCGACGAGCGCGCGCTCCCCACGCCGATCGGGGGATCCGGTGGTCGGCGCATCCATGTCATCCAGCGCCCTGTTGAGGAGCCCGTACATGCGCCGCGAATTGAGCAGCGATGGCGGTAACGCCTCGAGTTCGATATCACCGAAGGCCGATCGCTTGTCGTAGATCAATGTTTCGATATTGCCCTCGCGAACCCACAGATCGTGGAGCGTGTCGAGCGATTGACCATTGGCCAGCGCCTTTCCGAGGTAGATGCCATTGATGCCACCGGCCGATGTCCCGGAGATGATATCGACGATGAAACGCGTCCAAATCGGCGCTTCGGCGAGTTCGGCCGTGACCTCCCGAGGCGCGCGCTCTTGTGCGTCGAGTTCGATGCTGTCGTCGAACGTCGCGTCCGCCGTCGCCGCATCATGAGTGAGTTGGGCGATGCGGTCACGCTGAGCTGACGGCGCGTTCAAGATTTGGCCGAGGCGTCGGTACACGCGCTCGGTGCCGCGCAACTCGTGTTCTGCGAGCAGCGCTCTGTCGGGGAGGTCCGGATGCGGTGCCGTCGCACGGACCATCTTGAGTAGCTCCTGCGCGACACCATTGATGTAGATCGCGAGTGACACGCCGCCGTACAGCACCACGGCAAACCGCACTTCACGCACGACTTCCCAGCGCGGTCGCTGAAACTCTGGAGTGTCACTCATTCATTGCTCCCCTCTGGGATTGACGACAAGGAAGGTCGCTCGCCTGGGCATAGCAAGCAGATTCGGCTGTGGATTACGCTACTGACTAGTCGCCAGCCGTAACGCAGCAAAATGAGCGACGCGAGCTCAGTCGCTTCGTCGCGCATGGTTTAACTCGATGCACGGCATTTGGCTGTTCCAGCCACTAGCGTGGCCGAGTAGCGGAGCACGGACCTGGGTTGCGGAGCATGTGGCGCGGCTCGCGCACCGTGAGGCGGGGCCGCGATCACCACGTTGTCGCGGGTGAGCTTGTCTCTCAGCATTCCTAGGACTGTACACGTCCCCCGACGCTTACAGCAGAGCCTCCGCCAAGGCGGGCGCGGGGGTCGGCGGCGAAGGCGACGATCTAGGGAACGCGGCGGGACGGATTCGACGGCACGAAGGCGGCTCCGGCTGGGATGCCGGAATGGCAAAGCACGCGTTGCGCCGTCAGCAATCCCCAAGCGATCTCGGTGTCGAGCCTCGCGTTGCGCTCGTTCGTGGCGAGATACTGATGCCGCCAAGTCCAGCCAGGTGCAGCCTCGGCGCTGCGCACGGGGAACTCAGAGTTTCAGCGATCTGGCGCATGGACCCGCCGCGAGCTCAACGCACCCATCTCTTGCCGCGCGAGCTTCCGACGAGCCAATACCTGGCTGAACGGAGCATGACGCGACACGTGCCACCCGTCCGCGCCGCCTCGCGGATCTCAAGATCCTCGACGAGCAACTAGCGTGGCCGCGAAGGGTGTGCGATGAGATCCGATCCAGACGTTGTAGGTCGTCGGTAGCAGTCGCGAAACGGGACCGATGGTTGCCGGGGGGGAGCAGATGTTAGATCAGAGTCGGGGGCAGTCGGACACGCTCGTAAAGACCCATCCACGAGTCCTCAACGACGGCTCAAGTGCCACCGAGTCTCGGGGGCGTCGTTCTCTCTCCTTTTCCATCGGGCAAACGTGAACGAATCGGGCAACCTGCCGTCCGTTACGGGCGCGCCCTCGCGCGTGCTCGAAAACGCCGCCACTGAAAATCAGCGTGTGCCAAGCAACGCCTCGTCAGCGGTGTGGCTCTCGGGGTAAGGGCACCAGCCCGCGGGTGCGGCGTACTCGCCGCGCGCGCGTCCAAGCTGCCGCGCTATTACGGGCGAACACCGACGTCGATATCAGCCCGCGGCGCGCTCGTCGGCGCGGAGATGCACTCGACAACGCGGCCCACCTCACGATTGTCGACGGCGTGTGCGTGCGTTGCCAAATCTGCCTGGGCGATCATGCCGACACAGCAGCCGGCCTGATCGACGACCGGCACACGGCGGACGCGCCTCTCTGTCATGATCCACGCCACCTCCTCGACCTCATCCTCCGGCCTGCAGGCGCTCGGGTCGGCGGACATGACGTCGCCCACCTTCGTAGCGGGCGCTTTGCCCTGCGCGACAGCGCGAACCGCGATGTCGCGGTCGGTGATTATGCCGGCGAGCCGATTGGTCGTGCGGTCATCCACGACCGGGATGCAGCCGCAATTGTGCTGCTCCATCAGGCGCGCCGCCTCCTGGACCGTGTCGTCGGGCGTGCAGCAAGCCGGATTCGCTGTCATGATTTCGTGTGCTTTCATCGGGCACCTTGAGTGCGGGAGCTGGGGCTGTGTGGTTCAACCTCACATGCTCCGACTGCAAGGGGCGCACCCGGCGGCGTCGGCAACACATTGCCGCGAGCCGTCCGCGCCCCCCGCGATGGTCGGCGGCCAAACGGGACTGATGGGCTGCGCCATGACCACCGTGCTCGCTACGCCGGCACTATTTGAGGTAACTGCGCACAAGATCGATCAATTGCTCCGCCGCCTGCGCCTGCTCCGAGTCCGGCTCAATGTCTGGATCGACCACGTGAAACCGGATATGGTCCTCGAGGATCTCCGCCATGAGGCCGTTGAGCGCGCGCCGCGCGTCTAGGGCTCGGCATTCCGCTTCGACGGGGACGGTGGTTCACGTCGCAGGATCGTGCCGGCGCGCCGCTGGTCGCGCTGGTGAGCGACGGTCTCGCGCGACGCTACTGGCCGGGCGCCAGCCCGGTCGGTGCGCGCGTCCGCATCGG
>JBBROY010000079.1:0-5971 GCA_038228795.1 Gemmatimonadales bacterium | reverse complement strand
TCGATCGGCCGTCCGCCGTACACGGTGGCGAACATCGTGGCCGCCACCGGCCATCGGCTCAACGCCTGACCACGCCACGTGTCGCGGAACGCGACGCCGGCTCCGATCGAATCCAGACACGGCACCCACTGCGATGAGCCGCAGCCGTGACCTCGCGGGCGCGATTGCGCCGCGCACAGACTTGTGCCACCAGCGGCGGCACTGGTGAAAGCGAGCATGACCAGCAGACGGCGGGTGCGCTTGCGCATCATCATCGCACCACCGTCAGCCCAAGCGATTCGCGGTTGGCCAGGATTGGCTCGAGCTTGCGGTCCAGCTCACCGAGAAAGGCAGCGGCCAGCTTCACGAATCCCTTCTCGGTCGGATGAATCTCGTTCTCCCAATCGGTGTCTCCGGCGAGGGTGCCCGTGAGATCGATGTGCGCGAACAGCGGAATGTGATCCGCCTCCAGCGCATCGAGCATGGCGTTGAAGCGGAGCACCAGCTCCTGCCCGATGTCGCGTTGAAGAGTGCCGTCGACAATTCCGTTCTTCTCCAGCGCCGTGATCAGCCATGGCCCGGTGATGGCGATGCCATCGAATCTCACCGGCTTGTGCGATGGGATCATGAAGTCGTAGCCGTGCGCGAAAATCGGCGCGATCGGACCAAGTACGGCGATCATCCGCTCGTACGCATCCTGAAGGCGCCGCATGAGCGCGGTCCAGTTCGCATTGAAGTAGTCGGCCGCCGGCTTGCCTGGTGCGGCGGGATCGAAGAGGTCGAACAGCGTCTCCGTCGTTCCCTTCGCGAGAACGTCATTGCCTCCGCCGCTGAAGAGGATGAACTGCGGCCGCTCGTGCTCCACCACCACGCGCAGCGAATCCACACCGGCAAATCCAAGGGCGGGCGTTCCCAGCATGTTGTGCACGGTATCGCCCGTCTTCTCGAAGCGCTTGAAGGCGAATCGGTGCCTGTCATCGATGCGATCGACGAGATTCTCGTACATCGGATAGTCGAACCACGAGTCGCCTTCGGTCACCGCGGGCGGGAGACCGAAGTTCAGCGCTCGACGATATCGGGCATCGCGCTCAGCAGGCTGCCATCGAGCCATGTGTGTTCTCCACGAACGGACGTCGCCATGTGGCCAGCGCCAATCTTGTCGCGCGTGGACCGATGAGCAATCGCTAATCGCGATGGGCGACTCGCGGACGTACGAACCACCGCCTACTCCGCGCGCAGCGCGCGAACGGGATCGAGATGCGCGGCGCGGCTCGCTGGAATCCAGGTCGCCATCGTGCCGACGGCGAGCAGCACGACGCTCACGATCGCGAGCGTCAACGGATCCGTCGCGCTGACCTGAAATAGCAACGGACGGATCAGCGCGCCGAGTGCGGCGGCCGCGAACAGCCCGATACCGAGCCCAAGCCCGCACAGTGCGATGCCGTGCCGAAGGATGCCAAACCGCAGCGCGCCGGGCGTCGCGCCGAGCGCGATACGCACGCCGATCTCGCGCGTTCGCTGCGCGGTGATGAGCGAGAGCACGCCGTACAGTCCGATCGCGCCGAGAAACAGGCCGGCCATGGCGGCCACCACCAGCCCCACCATCACGAAGTACTTCGTGGCCGATGCGGCATCGACGATCGAGCGCAGCGTTCGCACTTCCGCCAGCGGAATTCTCGGGTCGAGGTCGTGCAGCAACGCGCCGATAGCCGGCACAAGCGCCGCGGGCGTGGCGCGCACGCGAACGGCGTAGACCATCGATCGCGCGAGCCAGTCCATCTCGACGCCGGGACGATTGGCCATCGCGTAATACACGGCGCCCATCGGTGGCTCCTCGAGCGACACGCGGACATCACCGACGACGCCCACCACATCGGACCAGGGACGCTCGCCGCGCACGCCCGCCAATCCATGCGCGACGCGGGCGCCGATCGGATCGCCCTCGGTCACGATCGTCCGAACGACCGCGTCGCTCACCACGACGGCGCCCGATCGCTGGTCGGTGTCCGTCTCGCGGAGCGCGCGCCCTCGCCGCAGCGGGATGCCCATCGCCTCGAAATAGCCCGGCGTGGCCACCCGCATTTCGGCCAACCTTGGAATCGTCTTCGCCGAGGGCGCGGCGCGGTCCGCTCGAAGCGGATCGGCGTACGCGTTCGCACCCGTCAAGGGAAGATCCGTCGTCGCGCCAACCGCACGAACGTCGGGCAGCGCGCGGATGCGCGCCAGCAGCGCGCCGTGAAATCGCGCCACGCGCTCGGCCGTCGGATACTCCGCGCTCGGCAAGGCGACGCGGAAGGTGAGCACGCCGTCGGGGATGAAGCCGATGTCGACCTGCGACAGCTTCTGAACGCTCCGCACCATCAGGCCGGACGCCACGAGCAGTACCGTCGCCATCGCTACCTGCGACACGACGAGCACGTGGCGCAGCCGCCGCGCGCCCCGATCCGACGTCGCGCTTCGCTGCCCGCCCGCGAGAACGAGCGAGGAGCCTGAGCGCCGGCCGCGCGCCATCGGGATGAGGCTGAACAGCATCGCGGCGGCGCCGGCCACCGCCGCGGTGAGCACGAACACCGTGGTATCCGCGCGCACATCGCCTACGCGCGGGAGCACATCGGACGCGAGCCGCCGCAGCATCGACAGCGCGATATGCGCGAGACCGACGCCAAGCGCGGTTCCGAGTACGATCAGCACGGTGCTTTCCGTCAGCGATTGCGCCAACAGGTGCCGCCGCTCGGCGCCGAGCGCGCGTCGCAGCATCATCTCGCCATGACGCGCTTCCGCCCGCACGACAAGGAGGCTCGCGACGTTGACGCAGGCGATCAGCAGCACCAATCCCACCATGGCCCACATCATCCAGAGAATGGGCCGCACGCCGCCGATCACATCGTCGGCGAACGGATGGACTTCGGGACGGATCCCCGCCCCATCGAGCATCGCGGGCGTGAGGAAGTCGACGACGGCGGAGACACGAGGAAGGAGCGCGAGCAACTCGCGCTGCGCGTCCAGCGGAGTCACGCCGGGAATCAGCCGGCCGATCGATGGCGTGTGAAATCCGCCGAGGTCGTGGACGTCGACCTGCATCGGCAGCCAGAGTTGAACCTTGTCGTCGGGGAAGGCGAAGCTCGCGGGCATCACGCCGACGATCAGGTGGGCGACGCCATCGACCGCGAGCACCTTCCCAATGACGCTCCGATCTCCGCCGAACCGTCGCGTCCACAATCCGTGACTGATCATGGCGACCGGCGGCGCGCCCGGCTGGTCCTCCGCGTTCGTGAAGAATCGGCCGAGCGCGGGCGAGACACGCAAGACGTTGAAGAGGCTGCTCGTCGCGAGGACGGCCTTGGCGCGCTCCGGTACATCGCCCTCGAGATTGACCTTGATCGTCTCGTACAGCGCGATGGCGGCGAAGCTACGCCGGGCATCGGCGTACACGACGTGGGTGGCCGATGAGCCGGGTATCCGTGGTGGGAGATTGCCGCCCTTGGTCGTGTGCGCGATGGTCACCAGCCGATCCGCGTCGGGATACGGCAGCGGCCGGAGCAGCACGCCGTTCACGACGCTGAAGACGGTGGCGTTGCCTCCGATGCCGATCGCGAGCGTGACGACCGCCGCGATAGTGAAGCCGGGCGTCTTGCGGAGTTGGCGCAGCGCGAAGCGCGCATCGTGAGCGAGCCGCCCGACGCCGTGCCCGACACGATCGTCGCGCATCGCTTCGGTATGCCGCACCACGCCGCCGAACGAGAGGAGCGCCAGCCTGCGAGCCTCATCCGGCGCGATGCCCGCACGGAGATGCTTCTCCATCTCCATGTCGACGTGGAAGCGCATCTCGTCCCCGGCATCGGCGTCGACCGATGACGTTCGCGCGAGGTCGCGCCAGGCCATCGCGAGCCACTTGGTGGCGCGCACCATGTTCTCCCGGGTCAGGTGGAGCGGAGGAGCGACTCGATCAGCAGCACGTGGCGGCGCCAGCTCGCGGCTTCACGCCCCGCTGCCCGGCGGCCCGCCGCGGTGAGCCGGTAGTATTTCGCGCGACGGCCGCTGTCCGTGACGCGCCACTCGCTGTCGATCCAATCTTTGCGCTCCAGCCGTTGCAGCGCCGGATACAGCGAGCCTTGGTTCAGCTCGACCGCGCCACGCGAGAGCTGCTGTATGCGCTGGCTGATGCCCCAGCCGTGCATGGGGGCGAGGGCCAACGTCTTGAGCACCAGGAGGTCGACGGTACCACGCAGCGGTTCAGCGGATGATTCGCCCATGACCTGGATCCGGTGAGGCGTCCCTGTCGAGTTCTAGAGGAGAATATACCTGCCCGTTTCTCTAGAAATCAAGAGGAGGAAGAGCCCGACCTGCGCGCCGCGAGCACGCGCCGCACGTCATCCACGGACAGTCCGAGCGCGCGCAACGCCACCAGCATGTGATAGACGACGTCCGCCGCCTCTTCGCTTGCGCGCGATGCGTCGGCGTCGGCCAATGCCGTCACCAGCTCGGCAACCTCTTCGCCGAGTTTCTTGAGGCGCAGGTTGCGGTCGCCCAGCAGGCGCTGCGTATAGCTCGCCGACGCCGCGCCGGGTACATCGAGACTCGAGGCGCGACGGGCGATGGTCGCGTCGAGCGCGGACAGCGCATCGCCCACCTCGTGCGCCGCGCCGAAACAGCTGGCCGCGCCCGTGTGACACGCTGGACCGGCCGGGATCACCCGTGCGAGCACCGCGTCGCCGTCGCAATCCGCCGCGAGCGCGACGACGCGCTGCACGTTGCCGCTCGTCGCTCCCTTGTGCCAGAGTCCCCGGCTGCGCGAGTGGTAGTGCATCTCGCGCGTCGCCATGGTGCGCTCGAGCGCCTCGCGATCGGCGTGCGCGACCATCAGAATCGCCCCGCTCTCAGCGTCCTGCGCCACGACGGTCACGAGGCCGTTGCCCTTGCCGAAATCGAGCGCGTCCAAATTCAAGGAGTCGCTCATCGCTTACGCGACCTCGCGCGTCACTATCTGCGCGTCGGCGAGCACGCGCTTGATCGCGCGCACCGTCGTCACGCCGTCGTGAAGAATGCCGGCCACCAGCGCGGCGTCCGCTCCCCCATCGCGCAGGACATCGCGCACGTCGCCGGCCGAGCCCGCGCCGCCCGATGCGATCACCGGCACGTTCACCGCCGCGGCGACGGCGCTCGTGAGAGCGAGATCGTAGCCGGTGCGCCCGCCGTCTCGTTCGATGCTGGTGAGCAAGATTTCGCCGGCCCCGCGCGCGACCGCCTCGCGCGCCCACGCGACTGCATCGAGCTCGGTCGCCGCGTGGCCGCCGCGAGTGTAGACGCGCCACCGGTCACCCTCGCGCTTGGCGTCGATGCTGACGACGACGCACTGCGAGCCGAAGCGCTCCGCCGATTCCGAGAGCACATCGGGGCGCTCGACCGCCGCGGTGTTGACGCTCACCTTGTCGGCGCCGGCACGGAGCGCGCGGCCGACGTCGTCGGCCGTGCGCACGCCCCCGCCGATGGTGAGCGGGATGAACAGTCGCTCGGCGGTCCGGCGCGCCAGGTCGAGCAGCGTCGCGCGCTCTTCCGCGCTCGCGGAGATATCGAGAAAGACGATCTCGTCCGCCCCTTCCCGTTCGTAGCGCTCGGCGAGCACGACCGGATCGCCCACGTCACGCAGCGCCACGAACTGCACGCCCTTCACGACCCGACCGTCCTTGACGTCGAGGCAGACGACGACACGCTTGGCCAACATCATTCCTCACCCGTCAGATTCACCGTGCCCTTCGTGCTGAACACGGCATCGCCCTGCACCAACGCGTCGCGCACCGCCAATCCGAGCGCTTTGAACGCCGCCTCGACGATGTGGTGGCGATCGGTGCCGCGCAGAACGCGCACGTGCACCGTCGCGCGAGCGTGGTCGGCGAAGGATCGCATCCAATGATCGTAGAGCGAGCTTGGCAGCCGGCCCGCGTAGTACGGGCGCCCGCCGAGGTCGACCGCGACGTGCACCAAGGCATCATCC
>JBBROY010000078.1:0-6093 GCA_038228795.1 Gemmatimonadales bacterium | reverse complement strand
GAGTACGGTATCCGCGGTCGTCCGCAGTCGCGTCGCGATCCAATCTCCGGTGCGCTGCCAGCCCGGACTCCCTGGAACGCGCGGCCCAGTCGCGACCTGAAACTCCACGTAGCGCAACGCGCGCTCGCCACTGAACGCCGTTCGCGGCGTCCTTCCGAGACCAGCCGCGCGAAGATGCGCCGACAGCCCCGCGAGGCCGCCGAAGACCAGCAACGGAGCCACAGCTGCTGTGTACGCGAGCCGGCGGTTCAGCGGAAGCATGGTCGTGTCCTCGCAAAGCGGATGGCGGTTCTGGAAGGGCAGCGCACCTATCGTGGCGAGTCCGCCTAACGTGGTCTGGCCGGCGTGCCACCCCCAACCCGGCCGCGAGTACATGCGGCGTCTTACGCGGCTCACGTCGCCCACCGGTGACTTCTCAGCCGCGAACTGCCTCCGCCGACATTCTCGAATAGCACCACGCCCGCGCCCCTTTGGGGCCGTAGCCGGGATGTTGCCACTGTCGAACGACGAGGCCGTCCGCCTGCAGCGCCTGCAGAACGCCGTTCGCGTTCCCACGGCTCACGCGGAAGTGCGCAGCGATCATGCGTAGTGAAGCGCCGGGGCGAGCGGCGAGGAAACTCTCGATGCTGTCACACGGCTCCGTCGCGCCCAGAGCGGTCGTCGCGGTTGCACTGCCGATCTCGTACGCGACAATGCGCGAGTCGTCATGACTGAAGGACTCCCCGCACTGCTCGGCAATCCGCTCTGCCCCATCGGGTGTCTCTGCAGATATCAGAAGCATCAGGGGAACGCGATAGTGAGCCATGGATAGCCTCTGCGAAGGGACGGGCAGTCGTCGAGCGGGAGTGCTTGGTCGACCCGGTTTGCCCACTTGGACGGCGCTAGGTCGGGGAAGCCGAAGCGGAGCAGCCGGTAGTACTCCGTGCCATCGTCGGCGGCGTGAAGCAGGTTCCTCAGCGAACGCGCGACGCCGAAGCGCTGACGGAACGCTCGCTTGATCGCGTAATAGCGGTCCCGGACGACGGCGTCGTGGCGAAACTCGTCCTTGGATGTTGGCCACCGCGCACCCTACGCCGCGTCGTCGGAAGGCCGATAAAGTCGACGCGAATGTTCCGACTCGTCGTACCGTGCTGCGCAGGGAAGGCGTGTCGTGAGGCGGCGTCGTCCGGTCAGCGGGACCGTTGAGGCCGCGTTATTCTCTCACTTGCCGCCGATCGAACGCGCGCGGAGGTGGGCAGGACCACGGACGACGTCAGCGACCACGCACCGGCGAATCAAGGGGCCCGACTCTCGGATTCAGTGACGAATACCTGCCAGCCTCTCGCGTGTAGCGTCGCGCCAGCCGCCTGTGCCAACTGCCAGGTGCGGTAATGACCGGCACGCACGCGGTACGGGTTGCTCGTGCCGGTCGCGCGCGCGTCGAGTCCCGAGCGCTGCAGCCGCGCGACGAGCGCATCGGCGTCGGCGCGATTCCCGTAGGCGGCAAGCTGCACCGTGTACGTTCGCGCTGCTCCGGCGGACACTCCCCTTCCGGCCGCTCCCGTTGGGAAAGAGCTGGCGGAGGCCGGAGCATCGATGGCCGGTAGGGCCGTGCGGATCGTCAGCGGTGTCGACCCAGCGGCCGGAGCCGTGACCCGGGGGGCCTCTGCAATGCGAACCGCGCCCAGTGCGTGCGGCGCTTCGCCGGCGTCGTGGAGCGTGCTGACGTGACTGGCAGCTGTGGAAGCGCGCGCCCGCGGCGCCGCGCTTGCGGTCGAGGCGAGAGCACTCGGAGACGCCGTGCGCACGGTGTCGGCCGCAGCATCCTGGGATCTCAGTAGGAGCGCCATGGCGGGTGAGGGCGGCAAGCGTGGAGAGGCCGCGTTACCTCGTGCCGCGTCCGAGTCTCGGACGGTCCGGCTCACCGACGCCACCCCCTCTGCCGCAGCCGAGACGGTTGATACCGATGGTGGGGAGTGGGCCGGTGTGGCAGGAGCAGTCGTCATCGGTGGAGTCCCAACGACTCGATACGTGTCTCCAAGAGCCGGCGTAACGGAGGTCTGACCGCTAGCGCGCAAGGGCAGTGGTGGTGCCGCGGGGGTCGATCGCGCAGTGAGTGGCGCAGCGTCTGTTGGGTATGGTGAGGGGAGACGCCCGGGCAGCAGCACGGTGGGCGAGGTCACGGCCGCCGCGCGCGGTTCCGATGCGCGCGAGACAGAAGGTGAAGGGTTAGACAGCAGACCGGCGTCGCTCGCGACCACGAGACCCCGATCGCCACCGACCATCTCCAGTTCGAGACGTGCAAGGAGGACGTGGGTGTCCGATGCGGTCGCCGCCATCGGATACTCGTGCTGCGCCCGCGAGAGGAGCAGTACAGCGCGATCCCGATCACCGTTCGCCAAGGCGAGCTCAGCGAGATGATGGAGGGCTTCGCCGGCACGTGCATGGGCCGGAAAGCCCACGCTGATCATGCGGTAGATTGAGGCGGCACCGGCGGCGCTCTCGGCGCGAAGCGCCGTGCGAAAGAGGCTGTCGACCGATCGGTCCGCTGTACTCGTTGCAGCGACTGCAGGGGAACCGCTGTGCCGACGCTCCGGCGCCGACGACACTGGTTGTTGCCCCACCGCGGCGGCCGTCGGACGAAAGAGAAGGCCCGCACCGCACAGTGCCGTGAACACTACCGAGCGCAGCGAATGCATCCGAACCTCCAACGATGATTGAGCGGAAGGTGAGATCGGCGAGCGTACTGCAGCACGGTCCGAGTCCCGAGCACAATGAACCACGCGCCTTCGATGTCGCAGGTGGCGGCCGATGCGTAGCGAGCAACCGTGGGCCGAGGCGACATCGGCGAGCAAGCAGGCCTGCCGTGTGTGTTGGGCCAATCACCGCAGCACCGTGCGCTCGAGCGCGCTAGGCTGCTCGCTGCAGAGGTGCGGATGCCGCGGTAAAAGGGTAGTTGCCGCGACCCCAGCTTACAGGACGACGAGGCCAGTTATATCCAACGCCGCGGGGCCAGCGACGCTCTGAGGCGTACCACGGTGCCTCGGCGGCGAGGATTTGCGGGCGAAGATATCGGCGGCGCGTCGCGAGGGCGTAGTCATAGTATCGTCGCCCAAGGAATACACCGTAGCGATGTTCCGGCTGCTTCTGGATCGCAGGCGAGGTATTCGTCTTCGGCGATCGTGAAATGACGGAGTAATTCTGCCCCGAGCTTCGCGTCCTCAGCCAAAGCAATTGCATACCGCTCGCGGTGCGCGGGTTGCTGCACGGAGCAAAGTTCGCAACGCCGAGGAGCTCCGGACGCTGGTGCGATGCACCGCTCGGCGTTGACGTAAAGAGCCCAAACATTCGGCCGGCCATGCCGCGTGACCCCAAGTAGTGATGGCGCGCGAGGAACTCGTTGGCCAGGCGCGCGCTACCAGGACCGCATAGCGGCTCGACCCGCCAGCCCGCTCGTCGGAGGTGCTGGTCGCTTTCCGTGTCACCCGCCGCAAGCGTCTCCTCTGTGCTGTACCACAGGCTGAGCTGGCAACCAGAGCTGGACGCCCGCGCGCAAGAAGACACCCCCAAGTACCCCATCTCCAAATCCGCAGCGCAGTCGTCGCCGAGCGATGGTGCGGCACCTGGCCACGCACGGGAGTCAGCGGGGTTGTAGCCCTCGACGAGATCTGCGCAACCGGCCGCAGCCGGCTTAGGGCGCGCTGAGAATATGCGCGGATCTGCCGAAAAAATTCCCAATCGCTCCACGCGGCAGCGTCGGTCGTGCCGTCGGCGAATTGCTAGAGCTGAGCATGGTGTGCGAGGCTGTGGGTATCCCCGAGCCGCCTGGTCGACGCAGCCGCGAGCGCGTGCTCAGCTTACGCCGTCATGCATAGGCGGCTCGAGTTCGCCTGGTGCCGTACGCAGTAGACGAAGACGCTGGACGGCCGCCGCGAGGGCAAGCACGCCAGTCAGTGGCGAGCATGATCAACAAAATGGAAACAGTGCCGCAGCTCGAAAACGCCGAGTTTCTGTTTTGTGTCGTTCGCGTGCAAACCGTCGATGCGCCTGTGGCTTCCCGGGCCGCTACGCTTGGTCGGCCGGACAAATCGCGCACAGAAATGCAGAGAATTCACCGGGAATTGGGCACCTGGGGCTATTCTCGGTGAAATGCGCCGCCCTAGCCTTTTGTGCGAGGGTCAATTGACCCGTGATCAAGACGGACGGAGCGCGGCGGGACTACGAAACGAGCGATAGACGCCGATGCGCGGGGAGGCCGAGCGCGCCGGGCTCCAGGATGTGGGGACGGAAGGAAACGGTCAGGGGAAACTTGTTGCGTCTCGCCCAACGGTGCAGGTGCCGGCGGGTCTGGTGCGCCAACAACGGGGTTGTTGCGATGATCTCCAATCCAATCGGCGTGAAGATCGTAAGCGATTTCACGAGGTTGAGAAGGTCGCCGAGATCCTCTGCGCAATCGATCCCATACAAGACGCGGACTTCCTGTGTTTTCACGTGTCGCATGGCGCTCAACGGGAAAGACGCGGCGGGCTGAAGGCCATCGAGCCGTGCCCAGCGCGCGTACTGTGCCGTGCCTACTGTCGCGTGCGCGAGGCGCTCCAACGCCCGGGATTGTAGCGCGCGAAGGGTCTCTGTTCGGTCGACTGGAAGCCAACCGTCGGCCAGGCAGAGCGCAGCGCTCCGCGATTGCTGGAGCAGGAAGAGCTCTGACCGCTCCCCCGAAACGGTCGACCCATGGGCGAGCAATGCTCGTACGGGCATGCCGGCCGGTGGTAGCGAGCCCAATCTCGCCGCCCCGTCTTCGCTCAGAGTAACGACGCGGACATGCCGGGTCCCCGGCCGTTGAAAGGGTTTGGAATCGAGCATGTGGCGGCGAATCAAACGTGACACTAGCTCCCCACAGGTGGCCGGGCGACGGCAGACGCCGGAGAACAGAAGGTGATCGACGAGTGTCGGGACCGTCATCACCTTGTAGGAATCAACCAGTTCGAGTACGGGACGCTCATAGCGGCCCACGCGATCGAGATGCCCCAGGCGGGAGCGAACGACGGACCCGCGCTGCACCTCCGCTCGGCCGGATGCGATCGATTGTTCGGCTACAGATGCTGCGGCAGTAGTCACGCCCGCCACGCCTGCCGTTCTCCCGTCTTGCCCCGTGTCGCGTTGCTCCGGGCGATCGACAGGCGTCGCGGCTGAAGGCGGTCGCAGTACTTCCTGTTGTGCGCGCGCGGGAACGTCACCGACCCGGTGCGAATGTGCGAGCACGGCGGGGCGCACGCCACTGATGCGTTCGACGCGCGCGGCCATCGCTCTGGACGGCGTGAAGAAGCGCCAGGTCTCGGCGCCACGCGCGTTGCACTTCCGCTCGATGTCCGCGTCTGTGTAGTCGGTGGTCAGGATCTCCACGACCGTCTCGCGGAGGACGGACTGCCCAGGTTCCGCTGTCACCATGAGCGTTACGACGCCATCGGCAATAGCGGCGTGGCGCATGCCGCGCGAGTTGCGCCGCCGGCCGCGCGTCGTTTGGCGCAGCGCACTATCTCCGGTCACGCCAACGAGTCGGGCCTCGCCGCGCGTTGGCGAGACGGCCTCGCCAGCGAGCTGCGCGTCGCGGGCGAGATGTAAGCCGGCCAGTACGAGGAGCAGGTGGTGGACCAGTGCCGACGAGCGGGGCGTGTCGGCCACCATCGCCGGCCGTTGCGCGGTGAGAGACTGGTACAGCTCTGCGCGTCGGCGCCCCTTAATCGTAGGCAGATACACTGAGAGCGTCGGTCGAGGCCCCGCAATTCCCCTGGTGAGCAGCCTGCGATTCACCAAACGCGTAGCAATTTGGCGCCCGTACCGACGGGTCTTCCCTGGCAGGGCATCGGCATAGACGTCGTCTTCGTCCGCATATCCCAGTGCCTGAGGGTCGCCAAGCCGCTGCACGGCAGCATAGATGCGGCCCTCGCTTGGCGTGAGCTCGACCGCCACGATCGGCTCGCGGATTTTGTAGACACGTCGTTCCCCGGCGCGGAGCGAGCTGAGTCCGCATCGGATGGTGCGCAACTCCACCAATCCGCACGTCAGTGCGAGCTTGAGCAGGTTTGTTGTCGCGAGGAGATCAGGTAAGCGGAG
>JBBROY010000077.1:0-6332 GCA_038228795.1 Gemmatimonadales bacterium | reverse complement strand
GCGCATCACGAAGGCGATCGCCGTAGCGAAGATGCGCGGTCGAGCCTCATCAACATTCATGGGGTCTGGATGAACGCTGTTCGCTCACCATCCTCACGAGCTATGCCGAATGGACGGCGCTCTCCGCGCTTCGGTCGGGCGCGCCGATCAAATCGGGAGTAGACGTCTATCCGCTCCTCCGTGCGGGCACATTTGACGAGGTGCTCGATGAGCGGCTCGGAACGATCACGGTTGTCGAGTTCGATGCGTGGCATGAGCGCGCGTGCACCGCAATGGTCCGGCGTGAACCTCGCCTGCAGATTGGATGGGCGGCGAAGCTGCTCAACGTCTATCTCAAGACGTTCGCGTACCTCGGTGGGGGCGGCCGGCCCGGACTCGCGTTGGTAGTGCACCCGCCTATTGACGGGGGGCTGTGGCGTGGCTTGCGTGGTCGCTTCAGAGCGAACAAGCTCATCCTGGAGGACACACACTGCGTACAGCGCATCAAAGACATCCGCGAGTACTCGTGTTACCAACGAGTCATCCGCGGGTGTCGCGCCGCGGCACGCGAGCTCCAGTGCAGCCTGCTCGAAGTCGATCAGCTCTGGGATGGTACGACGATTCCCGAGTCCTAGTCCCGCGCGGGCTACGACGGTACGAATCAGCCGCATTGCGCGCGGTTGATTGCATCGGCGCCTGGCAGCTCCGGATCCACGTCCTGTCTGGTGGTCGCGTATCGGTCGGTTGGGGCCGAACGACTTATCGCGGGGCGGAATCGTAGTTAGACACCGATAGGCAGGATGGGCTGCGGCTCCGCGAGCGGTTGGCGGTCGGCAGGTCGCCGACCTGCACCCGTAAGTTGTACGGCGAGCTCGGCGGAGCGTCCGGGAATATTGAACTTGATTCGCCGGCGCCACCTCGCCCATGTCTTGTCGGGTGCTCTCTCGGCGCCGGCGGCATACCGTGCGCTCACGTCGTGCGACCCGTCTTTTCAACTCCGATGCATCCGATAACGCTCATGCGTACTCAATCCATTCGCGTCAGTGTAGGGAACTGTGCGCTCGTCATCCTCGCATCTCTCACGCACGCGTTCGCCAGCGTAAGCGACGCGCAGGTCACGCGAACGAGCTCTGCTCTGGCGCTCCTGAGTGTGACGCACGAGGGCAAGGAGTGGAGGTATCAGTACCGCGTCGTTGGCATGACACGCCCCGGCGAAACGATTACCGACGTATTCGTCGACGTGCGAAGTCCGAAGGACACGACCGTTCCGGTGATCACAGGAATGCGCGGCCAATTTCTCTTCGATGCGATCGCCAAGCATTTCAGTGAGCTTGACTATTCTCATCCCCCACTCTTTATCGGAACGCCGGCGCGCTGGAGCGGCGCGGTCTACAGGCAGGGCGCAGTGTCATGGGGAGCGAGTCGGTCCGCCAACGCCGCGCACGATGGTGTCGCGTCGCGGACGGCCGTCGATGGCTTCGAGCTTCGAAGTGGGGCCGTGCCCGCGTTGCGCCGGTTCAGTGTCGTTCCCTATCGACCGCTCGGTCCGCCGACCGTCTCGGATGTCGTCCCGCCGACCGACACGACGTTTGTGATTCTCACCGGTTTGGTTCCGGCGCCTGGCTGGTCCCTTGCGCAGGTGACGGGCGCGTTCTTGCTCGAGCAGGTGGAAGCCGCGTGCGCCGAGCACATGCTCGAGAACTGCGGCCGATATCTCCGGCTGATTGACGTCGTGCGTGCATCCGAAGGGGCCATGAACGACCGCAGCTACCTCGAAGCCCTGCGCCAGATCGGCGTGATGCTGGCGAGCGATCATGTCTCGCACCCGCACGCGCGCTCTGTGCTGACCGAAGCCGTTCGCGCGCTCGAAGACCGCCTTCCTTCGCATCGAACTGCTGCACGTTGAGTTTGCGTCGGTAAGTCGACTCAAGGGTGACCGAATCCCGCACAGCACTTCGTCTGTGCCGCGGTCGCGTTCGCAGCCTTTCGCATGAAGCACCCCCTCGTCGGGGTGAGATGTGTCCGAGACTCGGACAGGCGTGCCCGCGTTGAGGTGCCTGACTTGAGATCGTGACTGGATCCGGTCCAGAGTGGACCGTCCACCGGGCATCAGTACCTATCGACCGCCCGATCGAGTCACTCCCACCCGGTACGTACCGCATGCCGGATGGCAACGAGGCCATACGATGCAGACGTTCACGGCTCTTCTCGCACCATGGAGTCGGCGGCCGCTCCACCCCGCGTACGAGACCGTGGTACGTCGGCATCTCGAGCGCTACGTGCGACTCGGCGGCGCGAATCGCGCTGCAAACGAAACGACGTGCCCGTATTGCGGACACGATTGCGGCATGCTGCTGGGGTTTCTCCGAGTGGGCGGGAAGCAGCAGGTACCGGATGTGTGGATGACACGCGAGGGCTACGACGTGCCTGACGCCGGCAACCGCTCCGTCGAAATCCAGATGCTGCAGTGTCCGCTCTGCGGCGCCAACATCGAAGAGATCGCGTACACGTCGCCCATCGTGTTCTACGAGCAGCGCACGGGCATCCTGCTGCTGATGTTCGGTGCGGATACCCAAGAGGAAGGGCGTGGCTACTATGACGCCTTCCATGGTGCTGCGAGACGGCCCGCAACGGCGCCGCCATCGCCGTTGACGGCAAGCTCGGGTATCGCTGACCGTCCTGCGCAGCCGACCATCGAAGCGCGTCGCGAACTCGCCCTGTCGGATTGCCGCGATGGCACTCACGCCGATCCGCCTGCTCTTGGCACCACGCGCGCGTCATCTGCGAGTCCCCTCTCCTTGACCTCTGAGGACTGATATGCCCGCCTCGATCACCGATACCGCGGACGCCGATCTACCACCGCTCCGCCACGCAACGCAGGTCAGACAAATGCCGCCGGACATGATGCGCCTCGCGATTCGGTACGTGCGTCACGGATTGATCGAGCCGGATCCGCAGCAGCCGCGTCAGGAGGCGGACGCCGCACTTCGTGACCTCATCAAGGTCAACGGGATTCTCGAGCCGATCACGGTGCGCCCACATCCAGATCCGGACAAGAACCGGAAAGGGCACTTCCTCATCGTGTTCGGCGAGCGACGGTGGCAGGGAGCGAACGGCGTGATGCAGCTCATTCCGGTGATCGTGCGCGGTGATCTCGACGAGGACGCGCGGCGGCTCGCCACACAGCTCGCGGAGAACGACCACCGGCCGCTCACGCCGCTCGAAGAGGCGCGCACCCTGTTCCGCATCATGGAGCTCGAGCATCTGAACATTCGCCAGCTCGCCGAATACACGGGACGTGCGCGCTCAACCGTGCACGACCGTCTCGTCCTGCTGGAGTTTGGTCCGTGGTTGACGCTCATCGAAGAGGGCTCGTTGAGTGTCCATCAGAGCATGTCGATTCTGGCGCCGTTCCGAAATGCGCCGCGCGCGGTGCATGAGCGCGCGATCGCTGCATTTCTCGACTCGCCCCAGTGGCAACCGCTCGCCCAGAAGCGATCTCACGGCGCGATGTCGAACGCCGACCTCACCCGGATGATTGTCAGCGCCTATCAACCATTCCTGTACCCGCTCGAGCCATCTCCGATGTCCTCGACGCCGCTCGCCTTTGACGTCTCCGATCATTCGGATACCTGCGAGTGCGGGGGAATTCGATCGGCCGCGCTCGATGGTCGTCTGCATTGCGCGAACCCGGAGTACTGGCGTTCGCGGGTCGCGGCGCATCAGGAGTCGATCACGATTGCCGGTGACTCGACATTCGATGCCGCCGGCATGCCCGAGCTCTCGCTGCCGGAGTGTGCAGCCGTTGCCGAGGAACGAGAAGTCGCGGACGGCGCCGTTGTTCTGCTGACCAATGCCGCCGGCCAATGGCGTCTTCAAGGCACACAGGGGAGCATCGCTCGGGGCAGCGCCGCGGTCGAGTGTGCGTACGACCCGCGCGATCTCGGGCTCACGGAAGACACGCTCGTCGTCGTCCCCAAGCAACGAGCGACCGATCCCTGCGACCGCATCGCCACGCGCGATCGCGCGGCGGTGGAGCGCGCGGAATTGTCGTGGACCGCGCGGTGGCGTTCTCGGTACGAGATCCTGGCCGCCGACTACGCATCCAGGATTGCGGCGCCGAAGCATGCGTCGCTCCTCGGACAGGCGCCCGCACTCGCGCACGGCATTCTGGCGATTGCGGCCGCGCATGACGGCAAGCGCGTGCACGAGGTTGCGCATGTGCTCGGCATTTCCCTCAGAGAGGCCACCCATCATCCCCTCGATGCGACCTCCAACGCCCCCTGTATGGACGGGGTGCGCGACGCATGCGCCGCCCTTCAGGGCGCTGATGCGGCTCGACTGGCGGCCTGCCTCGTCGCCGCCTTCGGCGACACATCGCCGTTGCCGGCTGATCAGCTGCGCGCTGAACAGGGGGACGCGATCGCGGAAATTCGAGCGCATCCCATTCCGTCGCGTGCACGAGCGGCAGGGGCGCACATCGCATCGACCACCACACCCGAGAACGCGCCGAGACGTCCCGCGTCGCACGACGTAGCGTCTGCATCGCGCGCTCCGACGTCAGACGACGGGCGCGCCTCCAAGCACCGAGGACGCACGTCAACCGAACACCGAGGCCGGTCGCACCGGGTGGCGACGGGAAAGGACGCCCCGCGCGCAAGCGCCAAGAGCCGCAGCTTGGGTGCGGGGTCGAAGCGGCGATGATCGCGCGGAACGGGTGCCCTCGCCGTCGGGTCCGCTTGGATTCAGTTCGGCGAGGGCGTCACTGTGTCCGACAGTACGGAGGATGCCGCCGACCGAGCCGATCACGAGGCCGACCGGGACGCCTACGTAGTAGTGCATCGCCAGAACAACGGCAACGCGAGTTACGATGTCGACACGGCCAGTACTGTCGTCATCGGGCGCTTCCACTGCGGTCGGAGTGATGATGGATCAATCCGGGGCGGCTCAGCCTTCGACGCTGGTGGTCGCTGATCCACTGGACGCACTGCTGACGCCCGACGAGCGGCACGCCGTCCGGGCGGCACCGGTGCGCGCGTTCGCCGGCGCCGTTGTCGTCCTGTTTGGCTTGTTTCTCATCGCGGTGGGGGGAGGACGCGGGATCGAGCGCTGGCAGCAGGCGCGGGAAGACGGAGCCCGTCTTGGGATCGCGTATCAAGTGGTTGCGCACGACGCGCCGGTGGCGACGCCGGCGGAGCTCTCCCGACTCCTCGTCATCTGGGAGAACGCCGACCGCAGCCTTACGTCGCGCGGCGACGCACGTGACGCACTCGTCGGACTGCGCTCGCGCGCTGGTGTCGCACTCGCACAACGCATCGTGGGACTACTCGGCGAGCCCGATTACTTAGGCGTCGGTGAAAGCGCCACGCTCGCGCGAACACTCCATACGCTCGTCACGGACCCGCGCATCGCCCGGGCGGAGGCATTCGACGACGCGCGCGTTGCGCGCGTCCTGGCCTTCATCGTTCAGCGGGACACGCGTGCCGTTTTTCGCCTTGGTCGGCGAGAGGCGACGAGTGCGGAACTCGCGGAAGCGGCACTCACAGCGCATGCGCTCGCCACGCTCGTGCCGGATTCAGTCGCCGGGGAATATCAGCAAGCAGCCGAGCGTCTGGGGGAACGGAGTGTCGAGCTCGCCCGGATGAGCAACGCGCTCGCGATGGCGCAGACTGCGGGGGCGACCACCACATCGACGATGTCGAGCACCCCCGACACGAATCTGCCGGCGGGTGGGTCATCGCCAGCCGACACGCCAGCCGCGCGCGCCGAATTAGCTCGCCAGCTCTCGACGGTGCTTCGGCACACCGATGGGCCCGTCGACTCCGTCAGCGCGGGTGGTGCCGCGAATATGAGTCTCGTGCTTCGCGGTCGTGCGTCCGCCGCAGTGCTCGCGGGACTCCTGTTGAATGCGACACCGGTGCGGCTGGAAGTGCTCCGGGCAGGGTTCCGTCAACTCGAAGTTCATGCCACCAACGGTGTGCACCGCGTCACGATTGCGACCGGCGCGGAAGAGGACGCCGACGGCCGTCGCGATGTCCCGAGCGCTCGAGTGCGCACGAGGTAATGTCCCATGTCTCCTATCGCCGCAGTCGTGGGTCTCGTCAGCCGGCGGTTCGCGCGCGAGGCACCTTGCCTCGATCGTGCCGCGGCCGATCACTCTCTCATCTCCGACCGGGCAGACGGATCAGCCGCCGGTTGGCGAGCCGAGAATCCGCCGCTCGTTGCCGACGAAGCAGGCCGAAGCGGACCTGGTGTAGACGCGAGGGTCGCAGGGCATTCCCTGAGTGGCACGCCGCGCCGCTCCGCGCGCGCTCGTGTGGTCGCGAGCGCACGCGACGCGAGACGTCGCCCGG
>JBBROY010000076.1:0-6386 GCA_038228795.1 Gemmatimonadales bacterium | reverse complement strand
TATGTCGGGAAAATCCTGCACATCAAGGCGGGCGAGCGGTTGTCCGACCAGTACCATGACCGGAAGGACGAGACAGTCTACCTGCTCACCGGCCATTTGATTTATTGGGTGATGCAGGACGGAGAGTTGCGTGACATGCATCTGGGCGTGGGGGAGAGTTTCCGTATCTCACCCGGCACGATTCATTCGATGGAGGCGGTCACCGACTGCGACGTGCTCGAAGCCTCGACTCCCGAGGTGGACGACGTCGTGCGCTTGAAGGACCGCTACGGCCGCGAAGGAACGAATGCTCCCTGACTCGAGCGCTCCCCGCATTCGTCGCTCGCGGTAGAACCGACATCTGACATCTGACATCTGACATCTTCCGATAGACCTCTCCGAATGAAAGTCATTATTCCACTGGCAGGAAAAGGAACGCGTCTCAGGCCGCACACGCACGTGACGCCGAAGCCGATGCTGGAAGTCGCCGGCAAGCCGGTGATGGCCTACATCCTCGACGACCTCAAAGCGCTCGGCGGCGTCGAGCAGATCGTGTACGTCACGGGCCACCTGAAGGAGAAAGTCGAAGAGTACGTGAAATCGACGTACGACTTTCCCTCGGTGTTCATCGAGCAGAAGGTGCAGAACGGGACAGCCACGGCGGTGGCGATGGCGCGCGAGTATGTCGACCAAGCCGTGCTGATCATCTTCGTCGATACGATCTTCGAGACCGACCTCGGCGTCATCAACCGCACGGACGCGGATGGAATCATCTGGGTGAAGGAGGTCGACGACTACCAGCGATTCGGCGTGGTGGTCACCGATACGTCGGGGAACATGACACAGATCGTGGAGAAGCCGTCGGCGCCGATCAGCAAGCGCGCGAACATCGGGTTGTACTACATCCGAAACTGGAAGCTGTTGTACGCCGGGATCGACCACGTCATGAGCCAGCCGCCGAACAAGGGCGAGTATTATCTGACCGATGCGTTTCAGTACATGATCGATCACGGCGCGAAGATCCAGGTGATCGATGTCGGCGGGTGGTACGACGCGGGCAAGCTCGACACGCTGCTCGAGACGAATCGGGCGATGCTGGAGAAGGGGCGGGCGCGCAAGCCGTCGTCGGTGCCGGAGGGCACAACGATCGTGGACCCGGTCTACATCGAGGATGACGTGACGCTCAAGCACGCGACGATCGGGCCCAACGTGTCGATCGGCGCCGGCTCGACGATCGAAGGCTCGACGCTGCGCGACACGATCATCGGACGGAAGTCGCACGTCACGGGGTCGTCGCTCACCAACTCACTGCTCGGGCGCGAGGTAATCGTCGTGGGCGTTCAGGGAACCGTGAACATCGGCGACAACTCCGAGGTTCGCGACGACAGCTGACGGCGTGAGGCGCGCGCCCTACTGAATTCCCGCCGCGCCGACGACGATGCCGAGGGCTCGCGCGAGTCCCAGCGCGCCGTCCGTATTCTCGAACCACTCGGACTGGGTGTGCGCGTCGCCGCCGCGTCCGCCGGCGCCGATCGCGATGGCCGGGATGCCGCGACTGATCGGCACGTTGGCGTCGGTGGAGGCCGTGGCCAGCTCGGGATCGCGGCCAACGAGTCGCGTCGCTTCCATGGCCAGCACGACGAGCGGGTGCTCAACCGGCGTCTCTCCGTTCGGCCGATCGCCAATGGTGCCGATGGTGAGGGAGAGGGCCGCCGCGCCGCGCGCGCGGCGATCGCTCTCTTCAGCCTCCGCCGCCCGCGCGGCGGCGCGCACTTCGCCATCGAGCCGGTCGATCACCGCCGTGGACGTCGAGCGAAGGTCGACCTCGAGCCACGCTTCGTCGGGAATCGCGTTGACGCTGATGCCACCGCCGATTCGGCCGACCGAGAGCGTGGTGCGCGGCTCCGAGGGCAGTGCGATGCGCGCGATCTTCGCGGCGGCGATGGCGGCCGCGTGCACGGCATTCGGTACGCCGAACGCGGTCCAGCTGTGGCCACCCGCGCCGTAGAAGGCGATGCGATACCGACGAGAGCCCAGCGCCCGGTGCACTATTCGCTCATCGCCGGCGCCGTCGAGCGCGATGGCGGCCGCGGCCTGGCCGACATCGCCGGCGAAGGCGTACTTGGCGCCGCGGAGATCGCCGCGTCCCTCTTCGCCGACCGTGGCGACGAACGAGACCGGCGCGCGAGTGCGAAGGACGTTGCCGTCGATCACTTCGGCCAGCGCGAGCATTGCGGCCAACCCGCGCCCGTTGTCGCCAATGCCGGGCGCGATGAGCCGGTCGCCGTCGCGCCGCACCCGGAGGTCGATGTCGCGCGGAAACACGGTATCGAGATGGGCGCAGATGACCACCGGCGCCTCATCCACCGCGCCGCGTCTCGTTCCGATCACATTGCCCGCGCCGTCGACGTGTACGGCGTCGAGGCCGAGCGCGCCGAACCGTTGGGCGATCCACGCCCCGCGTTGCTCCTCTTCGCCCGTCGGCGCCGCGATCTCCGTCAATTCCACCTGGGCCGCAAGCGTCGCCGCATCGTTCTCGATGAGCCGCCGCCGCGCCCCGTAAAGGGCGCGATGATGCCAGAGGGTTCGGAGCGTCGAGAGGGACATGGCTTCAATAGAAGATACTGGATTCGATTCGCAAGGGCGCCTGACGCCCGACGCCCGTCTCCCTGCTACATTTCGCGGATGGACGAACGCGATCTCATCCACGACTGGAACTCAGCCGACGGCTCCTTCGATTGGGCCAACGCGCGCGTCGAGCTCAATGACGAAACATTGCGCGACGGGCTCCAGTGTCCCTCGGTGACGGATCCCGAGATCGATGACAAGAAGCAGCTCCTGCATCTGATGGCCAAGCTGGGCATCGCCAGCGCCGACATCGGCCTCCCCGGTGCCGGGCCGCGCGCGGTCGAGCATACGCTCGCGTTGGCGCGCGAGATCGGATCGGCCAAGATCCCGATCGAGGCCAACTGCGCCGCGCGCACCACGATCGCCGATGTCGAGCCGGTCGTGCGGATTTCGCAACAAGCCGGCATCCCGATCGAGGCCGCGACCTTCATCGGCTCCTCCCCGATTCGGCAGTACGCCGAAGACTGGACGCTCGACAGGATGCTGCGGGTGAGCGAAGAAGCGGTCACCTTCGCGGTGCGCGAAGGGTTGCCGGTCATGTTCGTCACCGAAGACACGACGCGCGCGGCGCCCGAGACACTGATGGCGCTTTATAGTAACGCGATCCGCTGGGGCGCCCGCCGCCTCTGCGTCGCCGATACGGTCGGACATGCGACGCCAACAGGCGTGTATCGGCTTTTGCGGTGGGTCCGCGAAGCGATCATCGTGCCGAGCGGCGAGACGGTGAAGCTGGACTGGCACGGGCACCGCGATCGAGGACTCGGTCTCGCCAACTGCCTCTCGGCGATCGAGGCCGGTGTGGACCGCGTCCATGCCACCGCGCTCGGCATGGGCGAGCGAGTCGGCAATGCCGAAATGGATCTGCTCTTGATCAACCTGAAGCTGCTCGGAACCCACAAGCACGATCTGAGCGCCCTGCCCGCCTATTCACATCTCGCGTCGCGCGCGTGCGGCGTGCCGATTCCGCCGAGCTATCCGGTGCTCGGCGAAGACGCGTTTCGCACGGGCACGGGCGTACATGCCGCCGCCATCATGAAAGCGCGCAAGAAAGGTCACGCTTGGCTCGCCGACCGCGTGTACTCGTCGATTCCGGCTGGCGAGTTCGGCCTCTCGCAGCGCATCGACATCTCGCCGCAGTCCGGGTTATCGAATGTGCGATGCTGGCTCGAGGAGCACGGGCACGATGCGGCGGACGAGGCGCTCTGCCAACACCTTTTCGGCGCGGCAAAGCGCATCAACCGCACGTTGAAGGACGACGAGATCACTCAGCTGATTGCCGACCATCGGTCGAGCGTAGGCGCCGAGCGCGTGTGACCCCGATGCGCGCCGAGATTCTCATCGCATTTGCCGCGTTGGTCTCTGCCTGCTCGCCCGGAGATCAACGCGCCGCCGCGAAGCACGATAGCGCACCCGCGGCGTTCTGGATCGGTAGCTACCTCTACGTGAGCAACGAAGGCTCCGACGACGTATCGGTGATCAGGATGCCGGGTGATAGCGTCGTGGCGACGATTCCGGTCGGCAAGCGGCCGCGCGGCATCCGACTCAGTCCAGATGGGAAGACGCTCTTCGTCGCGGTGAGCGGGTCACCGAGGGGTGGTCCCGGCGTCGATGAATCGACGTTGCCGCCGGCCGACAAAGCGGCCGATGGTATCGCGGTCGTCGACGTCGCGACGCGAAGAGTCGTGCGACGTTTGCCCGGCGGATCCGACCCCGAGACGTTCGCGCTCAGTCCGGACGGCAAGACGCTCTACGTCTCGAACGAGGACGCGAGCACGGCGTCGGTGATCGATGTCGTCAAGGGAATCGTCATGGCGACCATCAAGGTGGGCTCCGAGCCAGAGGGGGTCGTGGCGAGCCCCGATGGCAACACGATCATCGTCACCAGCGAAGGCAAGGGCGAGATCGCGATAATCAATGCGGCGACCGCGACGGTCGTCGCCACGATTGCCGTCGGCAAGCGTCCGCGGTCGGCGGCCTTCACCCGCGATGGCTCGCGCGCGTTCGTATCGGCCGAGGTCGGGTCGTCGGTGAGCGTGATCGATGTGGCCCGCCGCAGGCTCGTCACCACTATTCCGATCACGAGTGCGGGCGCCAAGCCGATGGGCATCGTGCTGGCGCCGAACGGGAAGGAGCTCTACGTATCCACCGGCCGCGGCGGCGAGCTAGCAGTCGTCTCACTCGACTCGGCGAAGGTCGTAGGCGCGCTGCACGTGGGCGCGCGGCCGTGGGGGATCGCCCTCTCGGGCAGCGGCACCGAGCTGTATTCTGCCAACGGTCCGTCGAACACGGTCAGTGTCGTCGATCTCAAGACAATGCGGGTCGTGCACACGATCGCGGTGGGGAAGCTGCCCTGGGGCATCGCGGTGTCGAAGTGAGCGACGAGCGTCCGCGACCCAGGCTCGGCCGCAACGTAATCGCGATGGCGGCGGTGAGCTTCTTCACCGACGTCTCGAGCGAAATGATTTATCCACTGCTGCCACTGTTTCTCAGCACCGTGCTCGGCGCCAGCGCGAGCGCGATCGGCGCCATCGAAGGAACCGCGGAGTCGACGGCGGCGTTGCTGAAGCTCGCGAGCGGCTGGTGGTCGGACCGCGTGAAGAAACGGAAGCCGCTCGTGCTCGCGGGGTACGCGCTGGCGTCGTTTGCCCGGCCGCTGGTGGCGATCGCGCAATCGAGCGCGCAGGTGCTCATGGTTCGCGTGACCGACCGCATTGGAAAAGGGATTCGCACATCGCCCCGCGATGCGCTGATCGCCGACTCGGTCGACCCGTCGATTCGTGGCCGCGCTTTTGGCTTTCACCGTGCGGCGGACCACGCCGGCGCGGTCGTTGGTCCGCTGATCGCGTTCGCGGTGCTGCAGCATCTGAATGCAACCAAGCCCGCGCCCGCCGAAGCTGCGTCCCACCTCCGAAATGTTTTCTGGCTGGCGGCGATTCCCGGGATCATCGCGGTGATCGTGCTGGTGGCCGCGGTGCGCGATGTGCCGCGGGCCGATTCCAGCAAGGTGCGAGTCGATGGCAGTTCCGCCGCGCGCCCGGTAGGCGCGCGCTTCTGGGCATTCCTGGGCGTCGTGCTCCTGTTTACGCTCGGCAACTCAACCGACGCCTTTCTGCTGCTGCGCGCGAACCAGCTCGGAGTCGCTACCGCGATGATCCCGATTCTGTGGGCGATGCTTCACGTGGTGAAGTCCGCATCGAGCACACCGGGCGGAGCGCTATCGGACAAGCTCGGCCGCAAGCCGTTGATCGTTGCGGGGTGGCTCGTCTACGCCGGAGTGTACTTCGCCGTCGGCCGAGCGACGCAGCAGTGGCAGGCGTGGACGCTCTTCGCCACATACGGACTGTACTTTGGTCTCACCGAGGGCGTCGAAAAAGCGCTCGTGACGGACGTCGTGCCGGCGGAGCGTCGCGGTGTCGCCTTCGGTTGGTACAATCTGGCGCTGGGCCTCGGCGCCCTGCCGGCCTCGCTCATCTTTGGCGTGCTCTGGGACCGATTGGGCCCGCCGAGCGCATTCGCGTTCGGCGCGCTAATGGCGCTGCTTGCGAGCGTCGGGATGGTACTGGTGGCCCCGAGCGGCAAACCGCAACGAGCGCCTAGCACCTAGCCCGTAGCCGCCCGCTCCAACGTCTCGGACAGCCGCCGCGGGCCGTTCGGAAGAGGGAACGACAGCGCGTCGAACTGGCTGGCGAATCGCGCCAGCTCGCGCTCGTTCATTCCGCCGGAGAAGAAGATCACCGGACCGCTGGCGCGCGCGCCGGCGAGAAAATCGGGCGCCGTGC
>JBBROY010000075.1:0-6425 GCA_038228795.1 Gemmatimonadales bacterium | reverse complement strand
GGTGCCTGTTGACCAGTCGCGCAGGCTGGTCGCGGCGCTCAGAAGGCTAGGCGCAACCCCGCACTACTCCGAGTTACCCGGCGCTGGCCACGAAAACGCGCCGCAGAAAGCGTATGCCGAAGGCGATCTCTTCCGCTGGCTCCTGACCCAGCATCGATAGCCGTTTTCGTGACCGACCTCGCCGAGCACTACGGTCAAGTCGCGAGCTACATGCGTCTCAACGGCCTCATTCCGCCGTCGGCGCTACCGCGTCCGAATCGCTGAGCCTCATGCGTCTGCGCGCGAGAAAAGCGTCGAGAGCAAACCAATCATCCGCCGCCGGCATCGCGAGCACGAACAGCAGCAGCGCGGTGCGGGGAATGACGTGCGTGTGAAACTCGTACAGCGGCTTGAGCACCAGATGACCGAAGGTGACGAGCACGAGCACGCCGCCCAAACTGATCAGCGCCGCACGCCGCCGCAGTCCGGCGATGACCAGCGCCCCCGCGGCGAGCTCCACGAACGGAACGATGGTGCCGGTCGCCCATAGCGCCCACGCCGGGAGAAACGTGTTGGCGTAGGGAATTACAAAGAGCTGCCGCGCGTGCTCGAGCGGCCCGAGTCCGAACACCTTCCACGCCCCGGCCATGCCGAAGATGAGTCCGAGAATGAGGCGGGCAATGAGGATCGCCCAGCTCCGATCGGACGGCCCAGTTCTGGTCATCGCTACTCCTCGTGCGAATGCCGGTGATGGATATCGGGGAAGTGCGGGTGCGTGTGAGCCATCGGATCGTGATGGTGTGCGTGCGAGTGCGGTTCCGGGTCGCGGGCCGGCGGGTCGTCGTGGCCATGCGCGTGCTGATGATGTTCGTCGTGCACGTGCGGATGCGCGTGGTCCATCGCCTCGTGCTTGTGCTCGTGAGTGTGCCGCTCAGACACGTGCAGCCAGACCCCGACCGCCATCAGCGCGCCGCCGGCGAGCAGTCCAATCGTCACGGCATCTCTCCAAACGACCAGCGAGACGAGGGCGCCAACGAAGGGCGCGGTCGAGAAGTACGCACCAGTTCGAGCGGTGCCGAGCCGGCGGAGCGCGAGCACGAAGAAGACGAGGCTGACGCCATAGCTCAGGAAGCCGAGCACCGCTGCACCGCCGATGACCAAACCGCTCGGCAATCTCGCGCCGAGCGACATCGCGATTGCGAGATTCGTCGCGCCGGCGATAAGTCCCTTGAGCATCGCGATCTGCACGGGATCGCTGGCCGACACCTTTTGTGTGAGGTTGTTGTCGATCGCCCACGCGAGGCATGCGCCAGCTATCGCGAGCGGGCCGATGATGCTCTCCAACTCGGCGCGTCCCTGCCAGGAGATGACGGCGCCTCCGGCGAGGATCGTCGCCATACCGAGCGCGACGCGCCGATCGAAGTTCTCGCTGAAGATGAACCAGGCCAGAAGGGCGGTGAGCACGCCCTCGAGATTGAGGAGGAGCGACGCACTCGATGCCGGCGTGCGGCTAAGACCGACCATCAGAAGCACGGGACCAATCACGCCACCCGACACGATTGCGCCGCCGAGCCACGGCAGGTCGACGCGCGAGAGTGGCGCTTCGCCCGACACTTGCCCGCGCCGAAAAAGAAAGACCAGGGCGAGTCCGGCACCGGAGCCAAGGTAGAGCAGGCCGGCGATCACCTGCGGAGTCGCATCGCGTAGCAGTCCCTTGGCCAATGGAGCACTGAGGCCGAAGAGTACGGCAGCCCCGAGGGCGAGACCGACTCCCGCGGGAAGCACAGCGCCTCGCTCGCGTGTCACCTGATCACGATGGCCCATACAACACCGTCTTTCATGGATCGCGGCGCCGGCGTCGCGCTCACGATTTTTTGACGTGCATCTTCTCGAGCGCCGCGCGCAGGCCGGTCGCGAGCGTCGCCGCGTCGTCGTTCGCCCAGAAGTGCATGAAGAAGAGGCGCGGGCTCTCCTCGAGCATGTGACTATGGAGCGCCGTGACCGCGATGCCGTGACTGGTCAGGGCGCGAATCACATCGTTCACCTCGTGCGCGGTCATCACGAAGTCGCCGGTGATCGCCGCTTTGCCGCCGCCGGTCGATTGCCAGTTGATCGCGGTCGCGGTGCCCATCGACGGTGGGACTTCCATCCCGTGCATCGTGATCTTCTCGGCGCGCGGTACGCTCAGTTGATACACGCCGCCGTTCACCCTGCCGGTGACGCCGATGACCCGAGCGATCGCCGCGGTATCCAGGTCGATCGCCGCCGCGGGCGCGGGCGCGGCAGGCGCCGCCATCGGGGTCTTGGTCAACAACAGCGCGTCGTGGATCGCGGTGGCGATCTTCGTCGCATCGCCATGAGCCATGATGTGCATGTACATCACGCGCGGCGATTCGGTGAGCACGTGATTGTGGAGCGCCGTCTGCTCCACGCCACCCGCCTGTAGCTTCTGCATCACCGGCCCCACCTCATCTTCGGCCAGTACGAGATCGCCCATCACGAGCGCTTCCCTGCCCGCGCGCTTGAACGCGACCCAGGAGCCGAGCGCCAGCGCCGGCTTGACCGCCACGCCGCCAACCGTGACCTGCATGTCGCCGCGCGGGAAGCCGAACTTGAACACGTCGCCAGGGTTCATCGCGCCCTTCCGGCCGAGTGCTTGCTCGACCGCCGACCAGTCGCTCGCCGATTTGACAGCCGCTTGCGCCGACAGGGCGCGGGTGCTGAAAATGCCCGCGACGATGACGGGCGCGACAATCGATGGAAGCCGCTGCATGGCGTAGCCCCGGAGGAAGAAGAAACAATGCGGACGAACGCTCCGTCCTTGCTGCTCGGATTCTGCCTTGATAGCGTTGTGGCTCGATGACGAAGGCTAGGCAAATTCGCACGCTGTCGCTGGCGGCCCTCGCGACGGTCATTCCCGGCACACTCTGCGCTCAGCGCGACACCGCCGGTCGTTCCGAGGCGGAAGCGCGAGGCGGACAACGCTCGCCGGCGCTCGCGGTACGGCGAGCGACCGGCGCGATGCGCCTCGATGGGCATCTCGACGAGACCGACTGGGCGCGCGCGGACTCGATCGTGGACTTCCGCCAGCGCGAGCCGATTGATGGCGCCGCGGCGAGTGAGCGAACGGTCGTGAAGGTGATTCGCGACGCCGAGGCCATCGTCATTGGCGTGCGCGCGGAGGATCGTGACATGAACGGCCTCCGCGCCGCGCAGCTGCGCCGAGACGCGGACCTCACCGCCGATGACAACGTCACACTCCTCATCGACAGCTTCCACGACCGGCGGACCGGCTTCGTCTTTCGCACCAATCCCAACGGCGCGATGTGGGACGGGCAGATCGCCGGCGTCGACAACACGAACGCGAACTGGAACGGCCTCTGGGATGTCGCCGTGACGCGCGACGCCGGTGGATGGACCGCGGAGTTTCGCATTCCGCTCAGCACGCTCCGATTTCGCTCCGGAGCCGGCGCGACGTTCGGCTTCAACGTGCGGCGCTTCATCAGCCGGAAAAACGAGGAAGTGCTCTGGCAGTCGTGGGGACGAACGCAGGGGTTCCTCCAACAGCTGAACGAGGGCGAGCTCACGGGATTGGGGGTGCTCGAGCGCGCGCGCAACATCGAGCTCCGGCCGTATGCGCTCGCCCGGGCCGTCGCGACCTCGCGCGATTCGTCCGGCGCGCGCATCGCCGAGGGATTTGCGGATGGGAAACTGGGGCTCGATGTGAAATCCGCCATCTCGCCGACGCTGACGATCGACGCCACCGTCAACACGGATTTCGCGCAGGTGGAGGCCGACCGCCAGATCGTGAACCTCACGCGCTTCCCGCTCTTTTTTCCGGAGAAGCGCGAGTTCTTCCTCGAGTCGAGCGGCATCTTCGACTTCGGCACGCCGAGCCGCGCGCAGCTGTTTTACTCGCGCCGCATCGGACTCGATACGCTAGGCGATCCAGTCCCGATCCTCGGCGGCGCGCGGCTGTATGGCCGCGTGGGCGCCTGGACGCTCGGCGCGATCGACACGCGGACCGGAGGCGCCGATCAGGCGAACGACGCCCTGGTGCGGGTGAAACACGATCTTCTCGCGCGGTCGTTCATCGGGGCGATGGCGATGCAGCGATCCGGGCCCGGCGTGCATGGAACGGAGCGCGCGGGCGGCATCGATGTCGATCTTCCGCTCGTGGTGCGCGGCTTCAACATCGAGCCATCGTTCTGGCTCGCGGCGACGCAGACTCCAGGTGTGCGCGGCACTCCGGTCGCATGGCGCTACGGCACCGACATGCCAAATGACCTCTTCGACAATTTTGTCTCGCTCTATCGCATCGAGTCCGGCTACCACCCGCGGCTCGGCTTCGTTCGACGCACGGGAATCTGGGAGACGACCGGCCACATCAACTTTCAGCCGAGGCCAGGTGTGCTCGGCATTCGGCGGCTGGATCTCACCATTCCCATTCCCACCTGGGACATCATCGCCGACGAGCGAGGCTCGGTTGCCCGCCCTCGAGACTGGCAAACGGCGAACTTCGAGTGGCGCTTTCTGGGCGGCACGTTTCAGAGCGGCGATCAGTTCGAGGCGAATCTCCAGCGATTCATGGACGCGCCCGCGGAGGCGTTCGAAATATTCCGCGACGTTTCGATCGCGCCGGGCCGCTACTGGTGGACGCGCGGCGAGCTGCAGTATTCGACATCGCCGCGCCGCCCGCTGAGCGTCAGCTCGCAAGTGAGCTGGGGTGATTTCTACGACGGGCGCAACACGGAGCTCCGTCTCAACGTCGCGTGGCGTGGCGGCGCGCACGTCATTCTCGGCGCCGACATTGACCGCAACGACGCGCGCCTCGCTGGCGGCCGCTTCACCGCCGTACAGACCAGCGTACGGGCCGAGTACGCGTTCGACACTCGCGCTGATCTCTTGCTCTTCCTGCAGTACAACAACGAGGAGAATCGCTTCGACATCCAATCGCGCGTCCATTGGATACCGGCGTTGGGCGATGAGCTCTACATCGTCTGGAATTCAGGTTACGCGACCGGCGCGCTGGCGCGCTTCCGATTTCCCAGCCGGGACGCGTTGTCGCGTCCACTCAACGGCGCGATCGTGATCAAGCTCGTTCACCGTCTCGTGAAGTAGGCGATGCGTCGACGATTGCCGCGAGGGACGGAGCGCTCATGACGCAGCGGGCGCTCCGCGTCGGCGCCAGAGCCACCACAGCATCAGCACGAGGGCGATCGAGCCGACCGTGATCGTGGCGGCGGTGATGTGGCGCTGCAGCGCCGGCAGATCGCGTCCGAACTCGTATCCCAACAGACCGTAGAAAATCGATGCGCCGAACGCGCCCACTCCATTGTAGACCATGAATTTTCGGAATGGCATGCGCGACACGCCCGCCATCATGGGAACGACGATTCGCAACACCGCCGTGAAGCGACCGATGAACGCCGCACTGGTTCCGCGCCGCTCGAAGAAGGCGTGCGCCTTTAGCAGCTTCTGCTCGGAGATGTGCACGTAGGGGCCAAATCGGCGGAGCAGCCGCAGCCCTACCCACATGCCGAGTCCGTATCCGGCCGCGCCACCGATCACGCCGCCGACGGTGCCCGCAGCGATCACCGCCCAGAGCGAAAACTTTCCGCTCGCCGAGAGCGCCGCGGCCGTGATCAAGCTCGTCTCGGCCGGGAGGGGCAGGCCGATGTTTTCCAGGATGACGAGCACCACGATCACGACGTAGCCGTAGTGGAGGAGCCACTGCGCGAGCTGATGCATCACAGGAATAATACCGGGAGCGAGCGCTGATGCCGGTACGTCGTTCGCCGTTTCTGCCCGACGCCACTAAGGTTCATAGATGAGCACTTGGTTGTTGGAAACGAATTCCGGGTGCGCCGCTTTGCTCGCGATGGCAGTCACGTCATTGGCCACCAGCCCAACCGCCCTCGCCGCGCAGGCGGCTGCTCGCACCGATTCCGCACGTGCAGTCTCCGCTGCACTGGATTCAGCCGTTCTGCGCGATTCGGCTTTGGGCAATCTCGCCCGCGCTCGACGTGGTCCGCTGACGCAGCTCCTACACAACGGCGCACTCGTGGCGCGCGCGGGCGAGCGGCTCGTGTTTCGAGCGGACGCCGCCGCCGACCGGTTCGCGAGTCATAGCGATCCTGCCAACGCGATTCTTCGGAAGGCGGCTCCAATCGCCTACTGGACGCCGTTCGCCGCCGTGGCGGCGGCACCGATCGTGTGGGGCGATGCGCTGGCCGCGCGCCACGACAACTCCGCGGTGTACGGCGGATCGTCGACCGCGGCGCTCGCGATCGGCTTCGCGGTCTCGCGGACGGCGAAGTACTTCGTCCATCGTGCGCGTCCATGTACGGAGCAAGGGCCGGCATCGGTGTCGCTCGTGGCGATGTCGGACACCACGACCTCCTGCTCGCGCTCGTGGGGCGTGGCGCACAACTCGTCGTTCTTCT
>JBBROY010000074.1:0-6792 GCA_038228795.1 Gemmatimonadales bacterium | reverse complement strand
CGAGCACGACGCCGTTGGCGATGTAGAAGTTGGCGTAGCTCGCCGGCAGCCGTTCGCCATCCATGATCACCGCGCGCGGATAGGGGATCGGGACGATGCGGAGGCCCCCCGGAAATTCCCGGGCCTCGAGTTGTAGCCGGCGTAAGTTGTCGGCCGAGCGCTCGTGATTTTCATCGGCGGGGTCGTCCTCGACGGCGAGCACGATCGTGTTGGCGTCGGTGAAGCGCGCGATGTCGTCGACGTGTCCGTGCGTGTCGTCGCCGACGCAGCCTTCACCGAGCCAGATGGTTCGCGTGATGCCGAGATACTCAGCGAAGACGCGCTCATAGTCGGCGCGGCCGAGTGCGGGATTGCGCACCTGTACATCGGACAGCAGCCACTCCTCGGTGACGAGCAGCGTGCCCGCGCCGTTTGTCTCGATGCCACCGCCCTCGAGCACGAGCGGGTCGCCGTCGTCTGGCCGTCGCGCTTCGATGGCGGGCAGGCCGCTCAGTTCGGCGACTGTCGTCGCAATGAGCTGATCGCTCGTGTAGTTGTCGTATTTCGCCCAGGCATTGAAGCGCCAGGCGATCCAACCGGGCAGGCCGTCGATGCGCACGGCCGTCGGTCCCGAGTCGCGAAGCCAGACGCGATCGGTTGGCACGAGGTGAACGTTGACGCGGGAGAGATCGACCGCGTGCGAGGTGAGCGCCTCGACGGCATTCGCGCGCGCGTCATCTCCATTGCACAGAATCTCCACGCGCTCGCGCGCATGAAGCACGCGCACGATTTCGGCGTACACCCACGGGATCGGCTCGAACTTGCCCGGCCAGTCGGGGCGATGATGAGGCCAGCCGATCCATGTCGCTACATGGGGTTCCCATTCCGCCGGCCACTGAACTCGGGGCGATGCCATCTAGGCGCTTGGGCTGAGAGCGTCCGGCGTCGTGCGCCGGGCGTCGGACAGAGCGGTGTTCAGTTGCCGACGCTCGACGCCCGACGGCCAACGCCCGAACGCAGACGCCCCACACCCGAATTGTTCAGTCAATGTACCGCTGCAAGATCGGTGAGTACGCATCGATGCGGCGATCGCGGAGGAAGGGCCAGTTACGGCGCGTGTACTCGATGCGCGCCGGATCGCATTCGGCGATCAGCGTCGCGGGCTCGGTACCAGCCTCGGCGATCAGCGTACCGAACGGGTCGGCGATGAATGAGTGGCCGAAGAACTCGAGACCCGCCGTACCCGGCTCCGGCTCGAAGCCGACGCGGTTCGGCGCGCAGACGTAGACGCCATTGGCGATGGCGTGCGCGCGCTGGGCGGTGCGCCAGGCCTCCACCTGCGCCTGTCCCCACTCCGCCTTTTCGGCCGGGTGCCAGCCGATGGCCGTTGGATAGAAGAGCACCTGCGCGCCCATGAGCGCGGTGATGCGCGCCGCCTCCGGATACCACTGGTCCCAGCAGATCAGCACGCCGATCGTCGCGAACTTCGTTTTGAATACCCGGAAGCCGGTGGCGGGCCCGGGTTTTTCGTCGTGATTGTAGATCTCGCCGGGCGTGAAGTAGTACTTCTCGTGATAGAGCGGATCGTCGGGGATGTGCATCTTGCGATAGACGCCGAGCAGCGCGCCATCGGCGTCGATGACGCCGGCGGAGTTGTGGTAGACGCCGGCGGCGCGGCGCTCGAAGATCGGTACGATGATGACGACACCGAGCGCTTTGGCCAGCGACTGCATCCGCTCGGTGGTCGGCCCGGGAATCGACTCGGCCAGGTCAAAGCGCTCGGCATCCGTCACTTTGCAGAAGTACGGCGCGTCGAAGAGCTCTTGCAGGCAGATGATCTGCGCCCCGCGCGCGGCGGCGTCGCGAATCGCATTCACAGCGGCGTCGATCGTCGATTGTTTGTCGCCGGTCACCGCGTGTTGGATCGCGGCGATGGTGAAGGGGCTCGTCATGCGCGAAAGATACTGCGCACTCAGCCGATCAGTCCGATGACGATGTCCATGACGTTGGTGCCGGTGCTCCCGGTCTTGAGCAACGCGGCGACGGCATCCAGCGCCGAGTAGGAGTCGTGGGTGCGCAAGTCCTGCTCGGGATCGCGTCCGCTGCGGACGATCGATGGCCAGGTGTTCGCGTCGACGACGGCGCCCGCGGCATCGGTCACGCCATCTCGTCCATCGGTGCCCGCGGCGAGTAGCGATGCCGGCACTCCCTGACCGGAGATCGAGATCTCGTGCGCGGCGGCGAGTGCGAGTTCCTGGCATCGTCCGCCGCTGCCGTGCACGGTGCCGGCGAGAGTGACCGTCGTCTCGCCGCCCCAGATGAGACAGGCTCCGCCGCGACCGATCGTGTCGCGCTGTCCGAGCAGCGTGGTGGTGAGGCGTCGTCCGATCACCGACGCTTCGCCGGTGAGCGATGCGCTCAGTACCTGGGCGCGGAACCCGTAGTCGCTGGCCCGTTTCGCCGCCGCGGCGAGCGACGCGCGGTTGTTGGCGACGACGCGCCGTTCGACCTCCCAGAACGCGGAATCTCCCGGCTTCGGCGTCTCCAGCTCCGGATCGCGCTCGACGGCGCCGATGTAGCGGCGCATGGCCAGAGGGATGTCGTCCCACAGCTTCGCTTCGGTGAGCACGGTCCGGACGTCGCGCGCCGACATCGGGTCGGGAACGCAGGGGCCGGACCCGATGGCGGTCATGTCGTCGCCAACGACATCGGAGATGGCGAAGCAGCGCACGCGCGCCGGCGCGAGTTTGTGCGCGAGGCGTCCGGCGCCCCAGCGCGAAAAGCGCTTGCGCACGGCGTTGACGGTCGCGATGTCGAGCCCGGACTCGAGCAAGAGACGAAAAAGCTCGACCAGCTCCTCGGGCTTCACGACACCCTCAGCGGCGGCGATCAGACTGGAGGCGCCACCGGAGAGGAGCACCCACACCTCATCCTCGCCGCGGACGCGCGCGACGAAGTCACCGACCCGCGCCGCCGCGGCGAAGCTGCGGGGTCCGGGAATCGGGTGATTGCCGACGGCGATCGCGAGCGCGGGATGCGGGGGAATGGCGGCTTGGGTCGACACGATCACGCCGCCGGCCGGCTGCAGTCCCTTTCGCTTGAGCGCGTCGACGGCGACTTCGGCCATTGCGTGCGCCGCCTTGCCGACCGCAATGATCCAGGTGCGCCGATTGAACGCGCCCGACATGCGCTCGAGCACCGGCGCGAGCGCCGCCGCGGGCGCGGCCGCTTCGACGGCCGCCCAGTACATATCGGTGAGGATGTCCCGCGCGTCAGCCGTGCGCGTTCCGCCGGAGATCGCGTCCATTACCTACCGCGCGGGCGTTGAAGGTCAGCCATACGGGAAGTTTCGCCGATACGGTGACGGAAGCAAAGAGCGGGGCGCGGGGTGCGGCGAACGCGGTGTCATGTGCCGTGTGGCTTTTGTCACATTTGCCTACTGTTCAGCAGTCCCGATCCCCATTCCCTCCACTCCGCACCCAAGCCTTGCCCTCCCCACGCGTCGTCGTGTCGCGCCGGCTTCCGCCCCCGATCGAATCGAGGATGAGCGAGCTGTTCGACGCCGAGCTCAACGCAGCCGACGTGCCGCTCGATACGGATGCCTTTCGCCGCGCCTTCGCCGGCGCGGATGCGATCGTTCCGACGGTCGGCGACCGCATACCGGGCGACATCCTTGGCGCGAGCGGCGGGCGCACGCGCATCATCGCCAACTATGGTGTCGGCACGAATCATATCGATCTCGATGCGGCGCGGGTGGCGGGCATCGTAGTCACCAACACGCCGGACGTTCTCACCGAGGACACCGCCGATCTGGCGATCACGCTACTGCTCATGGCGGCACGCCGTGCCGGCGAGGGGGAGCGTGAGCTACGCGCCGGCCGCTGGAGCGGCTGGCGCCCGACGCATCTGCTCGGCACCGCGATGCACGGCAAGACGCTCGGCATCATCGGCATGGGACGCATCGGTCGCGCCGTCGCACGCCGGGCGGTGGCCGGATTCGGCATGCGCGTTCTCTACCACAGCCGGTCGCCCCTGTCGAGCGATGAGGAGCGCGTACTCGGCGTCGTTCGCGCCGCATCGCTCGACGCGCTGCTGGCGCGGAGCGATTTTGTAACCCTCCACTGCCCGGCGACGCCGGAGACGCGGCATTTGATCGACGCGCGGCGACTCGCGCAGATGCAGCGCTCGTCGTTCCTGATCAACACGGCGCGCGGCGACGTGGTCGACACGCAGGCGCTGACCGCCGCTCTCACGCGTGGCACGATCGCGGGAGCGGGGCTCGACGTGTATGAGGACGAGCCGACGATCGGCGCGGAATTGCTCGCGCTCGAGAACGCCGTGCTGCTTCCGCACCTCGGCAGCGCGACGAGGGAATCGCGAGTCGCGATGGGCGAGCGGGTGGTGGCGAATCTCGTGGAGTTCTTCGCCGGCAGGGAGCCGCGAGACCGAATCATCTAAAGGGTGTTGCGTGCTGCCTGTTGCGTGTTGACCGCACCTAGCGAGCGCAGTGAACGCGGCAAGCAGCACACAACGACTCTACGGGGCGATCTTGTCGATGGCCGCGCCGAGATCCGTGTAGGATTGCTCGGTCGTCTCGCGAAACGGAGTCGCGCGATAGGCGACCTTTCCCGAGGGATCGATCACGAACACGAAGCGGTTCTCGAACTTTCTCGATTCGATCCAGGCACCGTACTGCTTTCCAATCGTGCCGTCGGGATCGCTCACGAAGACATGCGGGAAATCCTTTTCGCGGGCCCAGGAGGCCTGGGTCGTGTCCGCGTCCGCGCTGATGGCAATGAGGACGACGTTCTTGCCACCGTGGAAGAGCTTGGCGTACTGATCACGGTACGCCTCCATTTGAACCGTTCAGCCCTTGGTCCGCGCCTTGGGAAAGAAGGCGAGCACCACCGTGCGGCCACGATAGTCGGCGAGCTTGACCGGCTCGCGCAGAGTTCCGAATCGCGTTGCGCCAGCCGCCGTGAACTCGGGAGCGGATTCGCCAACAGCCGGCCCACCGGGCGGTGGGGAAGCGGGCTGCTGCGCGAGCACGGCCGAAGCGCCGCATACGAGCGCCGCGCCGAGGAGCGCAAACCGCCGGTACGATGAAACGTGCATCGAGTCTCCAGGAGTCGAGTACGGGCTGAACTTACGACCGGACGTCGCTTTCTGAAACCCCGCGATCAGCGCGCGCTCTTGGCCGCTTTCACCGCGGCGACGAATCGCCCGGCGTCGGCCGCGTTGAAGCTGTGCAGCACGGACTCCTTCCCCTGCTTGATGTCCTCAAACGACAGCGCGTGCTTGTCGCGGTATTCGAACTTGATCTCGCCGTTTTCGTAGCGGACATCCTGGATGTCCGCGACCGGGTAGGCGATCTGCCGGTTGAGAAGCTTGCCGACGTTGCGCTTTACCATCCGCTCAATGGTGGCGCCGAAGTCATCGCTCTTGTTCGTGTTGGTGTCGAGGTCGTGGGCGAGTTTTTTCTGGAGGCTGTCAGAGAAGCGCATGTACACGGTGTCGCGCGCGATGCCGAGCAGCATGGTGCCATCGCCCGAGGCGATGCGGACCTCGCCGGGCGCCATGGGCGTGTTGGCGGGTGGGAGCGGGGAGCCGATCACGCTGTTCTGCCGGTCGTCCGAGCGATGACAGCCGGCGATGATCAGGGCGGCGAGCGGCAGTAGCACGACAGGATTGCGCATGTAGAGCTCCGGCGGGGTTGAGCGTCGTGGGGTCGTACGGTGGAGCCCGACCAATGTTTCGCGTGACCGCCGTGAGCGCTAGCGGGGCAGGATGCCGCTCGCGCGGGCCTCGACGCCGGCACCGCCGGCGAAGGTCTTCCGGATGCGAACGGTCCGCCGCAGCTCGTCTTCCGCCTGGAGGATCTTCTCGCGCAGATCGCGCGGGGCGTCGTGGTGTCGCGCCAGCCACTGCGACACGATCGCCTCGGCGTCCGAGGAGGTCTGGCCATCCATGAACGCGCTCAGCCACGATCCGAGAAAGAAGATTCTGCGATTCTGCTGGATCCAGCGCAGCGTATCGAGCGCGGGCGCGAGATAGCGCATGGTCATGCCGCTCTGGCGAGGGGCGTTGAACGCGCGCAGGCTCGCCGTCGCCCAGTCCTCATTGAGGTTTTTGTCGGCGAAGTAGCGTGCGAAATATTCGTCCTTGGTTCGCGTCAATGGACGCGCCGCGGCGGCGACGAACGCGCGGCGCTTTCCTTCGCTCGTCGAGTCCCGGGTCGTCTCTGCGTCGAGGCGCCGCTCGGCAGTGAAATAGCCACGCTCCACGAGCGCCGTGACGAGGGCCCAGCGCGTCGGCGCGCGGAGGGGCGCGCCGGCCGCGCTCGGACGGTCGAGAAGGCTGTCGAGCGCGGACAGGGCTGCAGGCGTCGAGGCGACGGCGATGTACGCGTCGAGGTGCGCCTTGCGAATGCCATACGTCCGCGCGGTGTCATCGGCGCCGGCTCGCAGTGTGCGCTCGAGCGATGGCAGCAACGAGTCGCGCTGCGCCGCCGAGAGCATCGACTCGGTCGCGCGCGACACGCGCGAGAGGAGACCGGCGGCGATCTGTTCATCGGTCTCGGCAGGCAGTACGCGCGCGGCCGCGGAGATGAAGCGGCTCGGCGCCAGCTTGGCTTCGCGCACCAGATCCCAAATCGACCCCCACAACATCGCACGAAGAAAATCTTCGTGAACGTCGCCGATGTGATGCTCCAGCCAGTCGACGCTCGACGTGTCGAGCATCACCAGCGCGTACGCGTAGTCTCCCGCGTTGGCGTAGACGAAGGCCGGCATGGTCTTGCCCGGCAGTGAAATG
>JBBROY010000073.1:0-6802 GCA_038228795.1 Gemmatimonadales bacterium | reverse complement strand
TCCAAGCGCCAGCTACTCGGCAGTCGCCACGCCCATTCCCATCGAGTGGTAGCCTTTGTCGACGTAGACGACCGTACCGGTGATGCCGCTCGCCAACGAACTGCCGAGAAATGCGGCGACCGCGCCGACTTCGGCCGCTGTCAACGCCTCCGTGAGCGGCGCGTTCTTCGAGACGTACTCCACCATCTTGTCGATGATGCCGATCGCGCTCGCCGCGCGCGACGCCAGCGGTCCCGCCGAGATCGTGTTTATCCGCACGCCGAACTTCCGGCCGGCCTCGAACGCCAACACGCGCGTATCGCTCTCGAGCGCCGCCTTGGCCGACGACATGCCGCCGCCGTACCCCGGGATCACCCGCTCGCCCGCCATGTACGTGAGCGATAGAAACGAACCGCCATCGCGCATCAGCGGTCCGAGCCGATTCACCATTCCCACCAACGAATACGCGCTGACGCTGACGGCCGAGAGATAGCCCGCCCGGCTCGTCTCGAGCAGCGGCTTCTTCACCTCCGGTCCGTTGGCGAGCGAATGCACGACGATGTCGAGCGGCCGTTCCCCGAACTCACTCGTCAGACGCGCTGCTAGTCCGTCGATGGAAAAATCGCCGAGCTCCTTGTAACGCTTGTTGGCGCGAACGTCCTCCGGCGCATCGGCGAGCTTGTCGAACGCCGCGTCGAGCGGATAAATGCGCTCGAACTCCAACAAACGCCCGTCACTCAGCCGGCGCGACTCATCCATTTTGCCGCGCTCGAGCAAGTTCAAGAAAATGTTGAGCGCCGGCGGCCACGAACCGACCACGACACTCGCGCCCGCTTCCGCCAACGCCTTGGCGATGGCGAACCCGTAACCTCCGTCATCGGAGACGCCTGCAACCAGAGCGCGGCGGTTGGTGAGATCGATGGAGAGCATGCTGTAAACTGTGAGCTTCCGCGGAGTGTGGAAAGAGCAAAAAACGGGTGACACCCCACACCCGACTCTTACGCGATGGTCAGTTTGGCGATCATCTCCACCAGGCCCTCCACATCCTCCCTCGTCGTCCGAAAGCCCAGCACGCACACGCGCAGGGAAAAAGCGCCGCGCACGCGCGTGGAGGAGATGAAATATTTCCCGCTGGCGTTCACGGCCGAGTTGATGCGCTCGTTCAGTGCGTCGAGCGTGGCGGGGTCGTCGGTCTCAGGCGGATGAGCGCGAAAGCAGCAGATGCCGAGCTGCGCCGGAGACAGTACCTCGAGATTCCGCTGCCGCCTAACGAGTAACTCCGCGTACGCCGCCAGGTCGATTCCGCCATCGATCGCCGAGCGGATCGATCCCGCGCCGAAGTAGCTCACCGACAGCCACACCTTCAGGGCGCGGCTGTAGCGCGTGAGCTGCTCGCCGTAGTCGGCGAAGTTGATCGCCTGGTCGGCAGGCGCCACGTCCTGCAAATAATCGGGGTACACATGAAACGTTTCCCAGAGCTTGCGCGGCTCGCGTACCAGCACGCACCCGCACTCGAAGGGGACGAACAGCCACTTGTGCGGATCGAGCGCGACCGAGTCGGCGCGGCCCAGTCCGTCGAGCAGCGTGGCGCCGCGCTCCGTCATGGCGGCGAATCCGCCGTACGCCGCGTCGACGTGCATCCAAACATTCTCTCGCGCGCACACGTCGGCGATCGCGTGCATCGGATCGATCGCGCCGGTGTTCGTCGTGCCCGCGCTCGCCACCACCGCGCAGGGGATGAGTCCCGCCTCACGGTCGCGCGCGATCGCGTCAGCGAGCGCGTCGGCGCGCAGACGAAGCTCGTCGTCGACCGGAACGCTGCGCACGTTCGCGCGCGCGATGCCGGCGATCCACCCCGCGCGCGCCACGGCCGAATGCGCTTGCGCCGATGTGTACATCACCAGCCGCGGCGTGCGCGACGCGTCATCGCCGACCACACCGTGCCGCGCCGCGACGATCGCCGTCAACGTTGCCGCGCTCCCGCCGCTGGTGAGCAGCCCGCCCGTTCCCGCCGGCATGCCGATCCATTGGCGAAACCAGTCGAGCACCGTCAGCTCGATCGCGTTTGGTCCCGCGGCGACCGTCCACACACCGGCGAAGAAGTTGAATCCCGTCGCAAGCCAATCGCCGAGAATCGCCGGAAAGGTCGGGCACCCCGGTACGTATGCCATGAACCCCGGGTGCGGCTCGCGCACGGCATGCACGAACACGCGCGTGCGCAGCACGTCCAATAGCGCGTCCATGTCGGTACCATTCTCCGGCGGCGGTCCGGCAACGAGCGCTTCCGCCTCGCGCCGCCCCATCGTTCGAAACACCGGCTGCTCTCGAAGCGTCGATAGATGCTCGGCGATGAGATCGGTGACCTGATAGCCGAGCCGACGCATGGTCGCGTGGTCGAGATCGAGTGGAGACTGCTGAGACATGGATGCACAATATGGGGAACGGGCGTCTGACGTCAGGCTTCATGCGTCTGTACCACGGGCGTCCGTCCTGATCTGACATCTGACACCTGACACCTGACGTCCCCCGCCCTGTCCCTGACATCTGACTTCTGACATCTGACATCTTCCAAAGTGCCTGACTCTGTTCGTGCACTCGAAGTCGTTTTCCCCAACGCGGGCCCGTCCTTCGCCCGCGGCCTCTGGCGCATCGCCGCGGCTGACGCATCCAGCGGGAATCAAGTGCGTCTGCTTCACGACGGACCGATGACGTTCGACGCCATGGAACAGGAGATCGATCGCGCCCGCGCGACGGTCGACCTCGAGAGCTACATCTTTCGTGACGATATGGTCGGCCGCCGTTTTGCCGAAGCGCTCATCCGCGCGAGAGAACGCAACGTGCGCGTGCGCGTGCTCTCTGATTGGATCGGCAGCCGCACCACACCGCGCGCGTTCTGGCGCCGTATGCGCGACGCCGGCGCCGAGGTGCGCATCTTCAACAAGATCGGCTTTCGTAAATGGCTCGGCCTCGTGCCGCGCGACCACCGCAAGCTGCTCGTCGTTGACGAAGCGATCGGCATTACCGGGGGCATCGGACTGGGCGAAGAATGGGCCGATCGGTTGCCCCAGGATCGCCCGTCGCGCTGGCGCGATACCGCCGTGCGCATCGAGGGACCGGCGGCGACCGACATGGCGCGCGCTTTCGACGCGATGTGGCTGCGCTCCGTCGGCCAGGAGCGTCGCGACTCGGCGCGCCTCCGAATCCGGCGCGATCCCAGGCGGCATCTCGTTAAAGCGGCGCGCGGCACCGAGGTGGATCCTTCGAAGAACGAAGGCGCCATCATCGGCATCATCGAGGGCGAGCCGCTGCGCCTGCGCATCGGGCGCGCCCTGCAGATCCAAGCCGTTTCCGCCGAGCGATCGATCTGGATCGCCAGCGCCTACTTCGTGCCGAGCGTCGCCGAGCTCGAGGCGCTCGCCGGCGCGGCACGCGATGGCGTCGACGTTCGCGTACTCGTCCCCGGCAAGTACGACCATCCGTGGGTCCGGCTGCTCGCGCGCCGACTCTATCGCCGCATGCTCATGAATGGCGTGCGCATCTGGGAATGGCAGGGCGTAATGATGCACGCCAAGACCAGCGTGATCGATGGCCGGTGGGTCCGCGTCGGCTCCACCGACTTCAACCCCCTCGGCATCGCGATCAACTACGAGCTCGATGCGGTGATCGAGGATCGCGCGCTCGGTCAGGCCGCCGAGCGCATGTTCCTCGACGATCTCGCGGCGAGCAAGGAGATTCTGGTTCCCGCCTTGGCGGCGCTCGGAAGGTGAGTGGCGCCAAGCCGGTCAGCGCAACGACGCCACGCCCAGCCGCGGAATGCTGCGACTCTCGATCCTGTCCGCTGCTCGCGGCGTCACTGGCCGGCCGGCCGCGATCGGCAACCGCACGGTAACCCGAGCTCCACCCTCGGCGCGATTGTCCGCCGCCATGCTCCCGCCGTGCTCGTCGACGATCTGCTTCACGATCCAGAGCCCGAGTCCTGTCCCTCTGCCGGCCGGTTTGGTCGTAAAGAATCGCTCGAATGCGTGCGCGGCGATGCCGGGTCCAAAGCCCGGTCCGGTGTCCTCAACCAGAATCATCACATCGCTTTGGTCGCGCAGCGCCCGCACCAGCACGGTGCCGTCGTTCGCGCGCTCTTCGATCGCCTGCATCGCGTTCACGATCAGGTTGAGCATCACTTGCTCGAGGCGTCCGCCCTGGCCGTACACGCGAGGCAGATCGTCGGAGATCGCCACCTCCACCGTCACCTGCCGGCTTCGTACGAGCGGGCGCACGACGCCGAGCACGTTGGCGACGACCGCCGCGAGCGAGAGCTCTTCGTGCGCGCTGCCGTTCGGGCGCGCGGCGCGCAGGAGCTCGCGCACGACGTTCGTCGTCCGGCGCGCCTCGTCGATGATGGCGTCGACATCGGCGCGCTGCGACTCCGGCATCGGCGAGCGTCGCAGGATCTCGGCCGTTGCCAGAATGGCCGCCAGCGGATTGTTCACCTCGTGCGCCAGCGTGGCCGAGAGCGCGCCGAGCGCGGCGAGCTTGTCAGCCTCTTGAAGACGGATGGCGAGCGCATGCTCCTCTTCACTGCGCTCGACCTGCGCCGCGATCGCGCGCCGCATCACGGCCTCGTGCCACCAGGTCGCGTAGGTCGCGATCGCCCCGGCGACGCCGAGTAGGAGGAGCTTGGCGCCTTCGTCGAGCATCGAGGTGCCGGAGGAATCGAGCGTATCCATCGGGCTCACGTGCAGCGATAGACGCCCCACGGCCACGAACCCGCAAACGAGCGCGGCGTATTCCCCAACGGCGACCGCCGCGGACCAACCGGCACGCCGCGTCGAGCCGGTGAGCGGTCGCGCGGCGAGAATGCCAAAGTAGGCGAGAAAGATCGGCGATTTTACCGCCAAGTCCGGTATGCCGACGAGACCGTAGCCCACGAGGAGCACCGTGACGGCGCTGATGTCGACGATCGGGTTCGCGGTGGCCAACCACGGCGCCACGCGCTTGTGTCGGTGTACCAGCACGTGCTGGGCAAGCGTCCAGCCAAGCATCGGCGCGAGAATCGCGACGTTTACCAAATCGAGCGCCGTGGTCAGCTTCGGCGAGTAGCACGCGGCCGCGAAGCCGAGAATGAGCAGTACGCCGAAGCGCACCGTGTTTAGCCGCTGCTCCGCACGCGAATGCTCGCGCTCCAGTAGACCGGCGAGAACGTCTTCGTACTGCTCGGGCGCCATTTGGAGAAGTATCGGCATCGCCGCGGATCCACTGCAGGCGGCGGATCAATCATGGAGAAAGCCGCGGTTCAACAGCACAGCTTTTCCGTATCAACAGCATGATGAGCCGCGGATGAACGCAGATGGACGCAGATTTCCTTGCGGTGTTCAACAACAAAAAGAAAATCAGACCGAGGTACCTCGCGACACCGACTTCAGGACGCGGAACCAATCTGCGTTCATCTGCGTCAATCTGCGGCTAGCCGTTACTCAGCTCCCCGGCCGCAGAGGATCATCTGCGGCCAACAGCGGCCCCGGGGTTGACATCCTCCCTCAGCCGCCGATACTCTCAGAACACAACTGATCGCCCGTGGTAATTTGCCGCCTATTGCAGCCACGCTAAACAATTGCTAAAACGCGATCGCCCGGCGGCGTCATCTTTAGCCGGGCATTTTGTTTTCAGGAATCGCCATGGCGGCGCAACGCTCGTCGACGCGCAAAGGAAGTCCGCCATGAGTACACCAGCCATCACCATCCGCACGCCCCGCACGCAGCACGTGCCGAGATTCGCGCTCGACTCGGGCGACGTGCTCACCGATGTCGTGCAGGCCTACCACCTCGACGGCACGATCAACGCCGCGCGCGACAGTGTCGTGCTCGTGGTGCACGCCCTCACCGGCTCGGCCGACGCGGCGGGCGATTGGTGGCGCGACCTCATCGGTCCCGGCTTGTCTATCGACACCGCGCGCTACGCCGTGCTCTGCACCAACCTCCTCGGCTCCTGTTACGGGACCACCGGCCCCTCCGACGAGAATGCCGGCACGTTCCCGCGCATCACACCCCGCGACATGGCACGGCTCATCGCGCTACTCGTCGCGGATCTGGGTATCTCATCGCTCGCGCTCGTCACCGGGGGATCGCTCGGAGGCATGGTGGCGATGGAGTACGCGCTCATCGATCCGTCGCGCGCGCGGTCGCTGGTTGCCCTCGCCGCGCCGGCTGCCCACACGGCCTGGGCGATCGCTTGGAACGCCATCCAGCGCCGCGCTCTCGCCCTCGGCGGAGACGACGGACTCGCGCTCGCGCGCATGGTCGGGATGATGACCTACCGAACCGAGACGGAGTTCAGCGCTCGCTTCGGGCGTGAGACGCGCGGAGACGAGTACGCCGCCGCTTCCTACCTCGCGCATCAGGGCGACAAGCTCGTCAGCCGCTTCAGCTCGGAGAGCTATCGCGTGTTGAGCGAGGCGATGGATGCCCACGACATCGGCCGCGGCCGGGGCGGAATGGCCGCCGCGCTCCGCGCGCTGCGCGCCTCGGTGAACGGACCGGTCGTTGGCGTCGGCATTCCGGGCGACAACCTCTACGGACCGGAGGAGATTCGGCGCTGGACGCTCGGTGCGGGCGCGCCGTATCGCGAGCTGCACTCGAGCCTTGGCCACGACGCGTTCCTTCTCGAGTCGGGACAGGTCGGCCGCATCATCGCAGACACGCTCCGCGATGTCGACGGGCTCGCCTCGGCCGAGGCGCGCTTGCGGGAGATCGCCTCATGAGCGCGGACGACTCGAAGCGACCGCCGCTGCATCCTGAAACGCTCGCCATTCGCGCGCAGGCGCCGACGACTC
>JBBROY010000072.1:0-7347 GCA_038228795.1 Gemmatimonadales bacterium | reverse complement strand
TAGATGGCGAAAGCGACCATCTAGCCGCCGCGGATACTGTCAACGGAAACAAAACCTGATCTCTCCTCGCCGCTGTGCTCTCCAGGCGAAGGGTGTATCTGCGGAAATCTGCGTAAATCTGCGGCCGCCTTTGCCTTCAAAAGCAGCCGCAGATTTCCGCAGATTTTCGCAGATAGTTCGTGCCCGAAGTGCCAAGCTCGGCCCGCGCTGAACGATCGTCTTCTCTTGGTGTACGTGATCAGTAATTTGCGGCGGCGATCACTGATCCGCGGCCTCAGGCTGTACAGCCGGATTGGCGGCGAGCCGAAACTCTCCTGAGGCGTGACTGTCGCCAGGTTGGCGCCGTCCTACTCCGGGCGCGGTCGCACCGTCACGAGGCTCAGCAATGTCGCACCCGACTCCACCAAGGTCCGATGACCGTCGCCGCGATTCCGCCGGGGACGCTGTCGCGCGCCCGCTCGGCGGGGGCGAGCGCGTGCGCGCGATGCCGGAGCCGCCGAGTGGCCTGCCAACTGACTTCGCCCGCGGGCACTCGCGGTGGATGCTCGGTGCGGTCGGGGTGGTCGCGCTGGTGATGTCGCTCGCCGTGGGCCGCTGGGTCGCGACGCTCTACCGCATCTCGGACAATCGGCGGCAGGTCCAGCTCGTCCTCACACAGCTGCAGGCGCTCGCCAACTCGCAGCAAGCGCTGGCCGAGCTCGCCGTGCAGGGCGGAGACGGTGCGCGAACCATCACCGACCGATCGGACGACAACGTGCGCGAGGGCATTGCCGCGCTGGGCACAATCGACCAGAGCGAGCATGCGGGCGATGCGCTGATTCCGATCGTCGACGCCGAGCGAGCGTACCGACTCGCGGTTACCAAAGAGTTCGACCTCATTGCGGGCAACGACCTCGGCACTGCGACCGCCGTGCTCAACGGAGAGGTGAAGCACGACTACACCGAGCTGAGCCAACTGCTGCGCGATGGCATCACCGCCCACGAAGATGCCGCGCTGCGCTCGCGCAAGCTCGCCGATGCGTCGACCATCCTGGCGCTCTTTGTCGCCGTCGCCGTCATGGTGTTTCTGGCCAGCCAGCTGACGCGCGCCCGGAAACACGCCGCCGCGATGACCGGGGAGCGTACGCGCTCGCGCAACAGCGAAGAGCGCTTCCGGTCTCTGGTCCAGAACTCATCGGACGTCATCACGGTCATCGAGCGCGACACGACAATCCGCTTCGTGAGCCCGGCCGCCGAGCGCGTCCTCGGCTATCTCTCGAACAATCTGCTCGACAGCCGCCTGTCGAGCTTGCTGCACACCGATGATCGCGCGCGAGCGCTCACGCTGCTCAGCGACGCCAGCCAGCGCCCGGGCGTGCAAAAACCAGCCGTGTGGCGCGTGCGCCACGCCGACGGCCGCTGGCTGTACATGGAGAACGTCGCGACGAACCTGCTCGCCGATCCGACCGTCGGCGGCATCGTGCTGAACACGCGCGACGTCAGCGAGCGAATGCTCCTCGAGCAGCAGCTGACGCACCAGGCCTTCCACGATTCACTTACCGGCCTCGCCAATCGCGCGCTCTTTCGCGACCGTGTCGAGCACGCCCTCGCGCGCGACAACCGCAAAGCAGCCAGCGGCGTGGCGGTGCTTTTCCTCGACCTCGACAACTTTAAGGCGGTCAACGACAGCCTCGGCCACGGCGAGGGCGACCGTCTGCTCGTCGGCGTATCTGAGCGTATGGTGGAGTGCATTCGCGCCGCCGACACGGGTGCGCGACTCGGCGGCGACGAGTTCGCTGTGCTGATCGAGGACGCGCCGGACATCGGCACCATCGTCGCGATCGCTGAACGCATCGTCGCGGCGCTCCAACTCCCCTTCGTGCTGCAGGGAAAGCCCGTCGCGGTCGGCGCCAGCATCGGCATCGCCCAGGCGAGCAGCGAGCAGGGCGCCGGCGATCTGCTACGCAACGCGGACGTCGCGATGTACACGGCCAAGAGCCGCGGCAAGGGACGCTACGAGATCTTCCAGCCCGAGATGCACGCGGCTGTACTGGCGCGCCTCGAGCTCGAGGCTGACCTGCGGCACGCCGTGGAGCGCGGTGAGTTCCGGCTGCACTATCAACCGATCGTCGAGCTGGGCACCGGAGCGCTCTCCGGTCTCGAGGCGCTCTGCCGCTGGCAGCATCCAGAGAAAGGACTCGTATCTCCCGCGACGTTCATCCCGCTGGCCGAAGAAATGGGACTCATCGTACCGCTCGGCCGCTGGGCGTTGCTGGCGGCGTGCACGCAGGCGCGCGCCTGGCAAGAGCGCCATCCCGGCGCGCAGGGAGTGAGCGTGAGCGTCAACATTTCTGGCCGCCAACTGTTGAACGCGTCGCTGGTCGAAGATGTGGCGAGTGCGTTGCGCAGTTCCGGCCTCGGCGCCGAGAGCCTGGTGCTCGAGATCACCGAAAGCGTGATCATGCACAACACGGATGAGACGCTACACCGCCTCAAGGATCTCAAGTCGCTCGGCGTCCGTCTGGCGATCGATGACTTCGGCACCGGCTTCTCTTCCTTGAGCTACCTGCAGCGATTCCCGGTGGACATCCTCAAGATCGACAAGTCGTTCATCGACGGATTCGGCGCCGGCGGCAACGACTCCGCGCTCGTGCGCACCATCATCGCGCTCAGCGACACGATGCGGCTGCGCACGGTGGCCGAAGGTGTCGAGACCGCGGAGCAAGCCGACGAGCTCCGCTCGCTCGGCTGCATTCTCGCGCAGGGCTACCACTTCGCTCGCCCAATGGCGCCGGCGGACGTGGATAAATACCTGATGCGCGAGGAAGCGCTCGTTAGCTGAGAACGTCGCGATCCTGAAGTTTGGCGGATCAGCCGCACTCGTAGCACCGCCGCCCGACGCCGCCCGCCTCCGCGAAGTGGGCAGATTCCGCCGCACGCAGTCGGCAAGTTGTGCCGCGTGGCAATCCGTGCCTCGTGTCGGGCGTCACCATCGCGAAAAGCCGGTGACGAGTTAAGTGGTAAGGGCGGAGCAGCTTAAGGGACGTTGACGGCAGTGTGAAAACCGGGGTGAGTAATGGCCCCCGTCCTGCCTTTACCGGTGTCGCTTGCCACGCGCATCCGCGCGGCGCGCTCCCCGTCCCCTCCCCACCCGATCCGACCATGGCTGACGAAACGGAACACACTGAAGTCGAAAGTGCGCCCAAGAAAGGCGGGATGATCAAAGTCATCGTCGCCATTGTGCTCGGACTCGTCGTCGGCGTCGGCGGCGGCTCGTATGTCGTCGGACCGTTGCTCGCCAAGCGTGTTGCACCGGCCGACTCGTCAGCCGAAGAGGGCGGCGGCGACAAGGGTGAGCACGGCAAGAAGGGCGAGGAGAAAAAGGGCGGCAAGGAAGGCGCCGCCGCCGTGATGCCGATGCACCAGGTCGACAACGTCGTGCTCAATCCGGCCAAGTCGGGTGGCACGCGCTTCTTGATGGTATCCGCCGCCTTCGCGACGAAGAATCAGGGCGTGGCCGATGACCTCAAGAGCCACGACGCCGAAGTGCGCGACATCATGCTCCGCGTGCTCGGCGCCAAGACCGTCGAGGAGCTCACCGACCCGACGTTGCGCGAACCGCTCAAGCAGGAGCTCAAGGCGGCGCTCGACAGCATGGTCGGATCGAAGGACGGTATCCGCAAGCTCTACTTCCCGCAGTTCGTCATCCAGTAAGCGCGCACCACTCGCGAGCCACGTCATGCTCTCTCCCGACGAATTGGTGACCGCGCTCGGTCACGCGGCTGACACGGTGGATCCCGCATCCGCCCCCGCCGAGGCGCGCTCAGGCCGGCTGGATCTGCAGCGGTACGATTTCCGTCGCCCACACCGCGTGTCGAAGGAACGTCTTCGCACGCTCGAAGCGATGTACGGCCGACTCGTGCAGGCGCTCGAGGGTTGGCTGATGAGCCGCGTGCGCGGTCAGATCGAGCTCAAGCTGCGCTCGATCGAGCAGCTCTCCTTCGGCGAGTTCATCGCCACGATGGAGACGCCCTGCGCCGCCTACATCTTCGACATCTCCGACAGCGGCCAGCAGCAGGGCGTGATCAACTTCGGCAACGAGTTCGCCTACTTCCTGGTCGACCGTCTCTTCGGCGGCAGCGGCGCGGCGACGACGATGCACCGCGCCCTCACGCCCATGGAGCGCCTGGCCATTCGCGTCGTCGGCTCACGCATCACGCAGTTGATGCAGGAGATCTGGGCCGATCACGTGCCGCTCGGCCTCACCCTCAGCGGCTTCGAGTCGATTCCGGAAATTCTTCGCGCATCCAATCGCGAAGATCCCGTGCTCGTCGCCTACGTCGACGTCTCCGCCGCGGGCTCGCAGAGCCAGCTCATGCTGTGCCTTCCCTTTGCCGTGCTCGACAAGTTCTTCAGCGCCGGCCCGCGCCGCATCAACGACGCCACCGGCTCGGAGACCGAGCTGGCCGCCAATCGGACGCTCACCGAGAAGTCGCTTCGCCAGACGAATGTGCTCGTGGCGGCTCGACTCCCCGAGGTGCGCATGCCGATGCGTGAGCTCGCGGCCCTCGCGGTCGGCCAAGTGATCTTCACCGGCATGTCTCGCAACGCCGACATCAACATCCACGTCGGCTCGCAACTTCGCTTTCGCGCCTCCGTCGGCCGGGTGAACGGCAATCTCGCCGTCCGCGTTACCGACACCGTCGCCGAGGCGCCGCCAGCGCCATCGGTCAGCGGCACCACGCAGCCGTAGTCCACCCGCTCCTCCTTCCGACAGGATCCGCCTCCTATGGACTCCAGCGCTACCCGCACCGCAGCCACTCTCGCGCCCTCCGATCCTGTGTTCGCCGAGCTCGGCAACGGGATGCTCAACTCCGGCGAAGTGCCGCTCTCGATGCTGCTCGATCTCACGCTGCCGCTCTCGATCGAGCTCGGCCGCACCAGCATGACGGTGCAGGAGATTCTGCGACTCGGCCGCGGCTCGGTCATCCAGCTCGAGCGTCTCGCGGGCGAACCGATCGACATCTATGTCGGCGAGCGCCTGTTCGCCGAGGGTGAAGTGGTGGTCCTCGGCGAGCACTTTGGCATTCGCATCACGCGCATCGTCAGCACGGCCAACCCCGGCCGCGAAGGCTCCACTTGACCGCAGGCGCGATGCTCAGCGTGTTCGCGATGTTGGCGCTCGTGCTCGGGCTGCTCGGCGTCGCGCTTCGGATGCTCCGCCGCTTCACCTCGGGCACCGCCACCGGCCGCGCCCGCATCCAGATGGAAGTCGTTCAGCGCCTTCCGCTCGGCCCACGTCAGGGGCTCGCGGTTGTGCGCATCGGTGATCGGGTGCTCGCGGTTTCCGTCGGCGATGGCGGCGTTCGGCCGTTGGCCGAGCTGGACCGCGAGTCGTTGGGCATCATGACCGGACCGCTATCGCTCACCGGGGCGGTGCCGGCAGAGCCGGCCGGCTCGCCGCGCGATTTTCTCTCGGTGCTGCGGAACGCCGTTCGCTCCTCGATCGCCGTGGTGCTAGTCGTCCTGGCGTCGTCCGGGATCGCGGGCGCGCAGGGGCGCACCGCGATTCAAGCGCCGCGCTCGCTCGGTGGCGCCCCCACGCTCACACAGCGCAACATCGCGAACGCACAGGCGCGGCTCGACAGCGCGAGGAATGGCGCGGCCCGCGTGGACACGATGCTCGCGCGCCTCGCGCCGCAGCTCGATCTGAAGATGGGCCAGCAGAAGAACGGCGACGGCGGGCTGCGGCTGAGCGGATCGGTCGGCGTGATCGTGATGATGGGCGTGCTCACGCTCCTCCCCACGCTGCTGCTGATGATGACCGGCTTCACGCGCATCCTGATCGTGCTGCACTTCCTCCGGCAGGCGCTCGGCACGCAGAGCGCGCCACCGTCGCACCTGGTCGCGGGGATGGCGCTCTTGATCACCGGCTTCGTGATGGCTCCAACGCTGCGCCAGGTGAATCAGGAAGCGCTGCAGCCGTGGATGGATGGGAAGATGGAGCAGGCACAGATGATGTCGGTCGCGGTGGTGCCCTTCCGCGCCTTCATGTTCAAGCAGACGCGCGACCGCGATATCAACACGTTTCTCGAGATGAGCAACACGGCACGCCCCAAGACCGAGGCGGACGTACCGCTAGTGGTCTTGATGTCGGCCTTCGTCACGAGCGAGCTCCGCACCTCCTTTCAGATCGGCTTCGCGCTCTTTCTCCCCTTCATCATCATCGACGTGGTCGTGTCGAGCGTGCTGATGAGCATGGGAATGTTCATGCTCCCGCCGGCAATGGTGTCACTGCCCTTCAAGCTGCTCCTGTTCGTCCTCGTCGACGGCTGGTCCCTCGTGATCCAATCACTGGTGACCAGCTTCAAGTAGCAATCGGTTCGCGGTTTGGTTGGCAGTTTGGTTGGCAGTTTGGTTGGCAGTCCGCAGTCTCAGTCCCGCCGTTTACCTGACATCTGACATCTGACATCTGACATCTCCCATGAGTTACTCGCTCGTAGTGGATCTCGCCCGAAATGCCATCATGATCGCCCTGATGGTGGCCGGCCCCCTGCTCGTCGTGGCGCTGGTCGTCGGCCTGATCGTCAGCGTGATCCAGGCGGTGACGCAGATCCAGGAGCAGACGCTCTCTTTCGTGCCGAAGCTGCTCGCCGTCGCCGTCTGCTTCCTGATTGCGCTCCCGTGGATGCTGCAGATGCTGGTCAAGTACACGACCGAGCTCTTTCGCTCTCTGCCGTCTCTGATTTCCTGACGCCCGCCGCCGGAAGCCCGACGCCCATGTCATCCGTGGATTTCTTCGCCCCGCAGCAAGCGAGCGTGCTCGTGCTCTTCGGAGCGCGCATGAGCGGACTCATCCTCATCGCACCGGTCTTCTCTTCGAAGGCGGTGCCGGTGTCGGTGCGGACGGCGGTGCTGATCGTGCTCACGGTGCTGCTGCAGCCGGTCGCCTTGGCACACGCCGCGCCGAACGCCGAGGTCAATCCATCTTCCGTCCTGAGTGAATTGCTGGTCGGCTTCGCGATCGGGCTCGGCGCCGCGCTGTTCGTCGGCGCGGCCGAAGCGGCCGGCGATCTGATCGCCATTCAGATCGGTCTCTCCGGCGCGGCGCTGCTCGACCCGCTCAACCAGACCCAGTCACCCGTGCTGGCGACGCTCACGCAGATGATGGCGGTGTCGCTCATGCTCGCGCTGAACGGACACCTTGCGATCATCGAATCGCTGTCGGCCAGCACGCAGGCACTGCCGGTCGGCGCGTCGCTCAACATGCCGAACGGCATCGCCGCCATGGTCTCGGTCGGCGGGCAACTGTTCTCGATGGGACTGCGCTTCGCCGCTCCGGTGATCGCGACGGTACTCATCGCCAAC
>JBBROY010000071.1:0-7664 GCA_038228795.1 Gemmatimonadales bacterium | reverse complement strand
GCTGTTCCATGGCGGCCCACCGGCTGCTGCGAGAGCGCGCCGAGGTCATCATCGTCACCGGCGTCAACCTGCCCATGCTGCTCTACGCCGCGACGCAGGAGGGCGAGCCGCCGGAGACGATGGCGACCGAGGCACTCGAACGGGCGCGTGAATCGCTGCGCGTCGTGACCTCGGCGTGGCCGAAAGGAAAGCCGGCCGCCGCGCCAGAGAGGTCCGGTGCCGATTGAGCTCTTTCGCATTGATGACCGACTCATTCACGGGCAGGTCGTCGTCGGTTGGGGGCAACCGATGGGGCTCGGCTTCGTCGCGCTGGTGGACGACGAAGTGGCGGCCAGCGACTGGGAGCAAGAGCTCTATCGCATGGGCGTGCCGCCGGAGATGCAGTCCTTCTTCGCCTCGGTCGTTGGCGCCGCCAAGCTGCTCGATGCTTGGCGCGCCGACGCACGGCCCGGCATTCTGCTCACCGCCAACATCGAGAGCATGCAGCGGCTGATCACACTGCGCCCGGATATCAAGCGCGTGAACATTGGCGGACTCCATCACCGCCCGGACCGCAAGGCCGTATTGCGGTATGTCTACCTCGCGCCGTCCGACGTGGCGGCGCTGCGCGCGCTGGAGCAGGTTGGTGTCGAGCTGAGCGCGCAGGACGTACCGACGGCGCGGCCGGTGCCCGTGCATGATCTGCTGGCCGGTTTGGACGGCGCGTGAGTCTACTCTCCGCGCTCGTACCGCTCGCGCTGCTCGGCGCGATCATTGGACTCGACGTCGTCAGCTTTCCGCAGGCGATGTGGTCGCGGCCGATCGTCGGCGCCACGCTCGGCGGCGCGCTGGTCGGGCGGCCGGATGCCGGACTCGTCGCCGGGATCGTGCTCGAGCTGCTGGCGATGGACACGCTGCCGGTCGGCGCGTCGCGCTATCCCGATTGGGGAATCGCGGGCGTGATCGGCGGGGCGATCCACGCCGCGCATCCGTCGCACCCGTCGGGCGCGCTCGCCGTCTCGATCCTGGCTGCGTTGGCCACCGCATGGGCGGGAGGATGGTCGATGTACGCGCTGCGCAGGATGAATGGCGCGTGGCATACCGCGAGCATGCCCGATCTCGATGCCGGATCCCGCGATGCGGTGATGGGGCTTCAGCTGCGCGGGCTGGGCGCCGACCTCGTGCGGGGCGCTCTCGTCACGGTGCTCGCGCTCGCGGTCTTCGATACGCTCGCCACCGTCGCGCTGGACCGTTGGTCGCTCGGCCCGACGATGACCAACACGGGGATCGTCGTGATCGCCGCGGGCACAGCGTCGGCCGCGGCGTGGACGCTCACTCACGCCACCGCGCGCACGCGGTGGTACGCGTTCTCCGGTGTCGCGCTCGGTGTCGCCATCATGGTATTGCAATGACGGCCCCAGCGGCGATGCCCCTTCGCATTCAGCTGGCCGTGTTCACGCGGCTGCTCGCCATTCAGGGCTCGTGGAACTACGAGACGCTGGTGGGCAACGGCATCGCGTTCGCGATGGAGCCGGCGTTGCGGCTGTTGCCGGAGGGCCGCGGTGGAAGACCGTATCGCGAGGCACTCGCGCGTCAGAGCCGCTATTTCAACGCGCATCCGTATCTGGCCGCCGTCGCCGTTGGTGCGCTTGCCCGCGCCGAGCTCGACGGCGTGCCCGCCGCGCAAATCGAACGCTTTCGGACCGCGCTGCCCGGGCCGCTCGGGTCCGTCGGCGACCGGCTCGTGTGGGCGGGCTGGCTGCCGGTCTCTTCGTTCCTCGCGCTGCTGGCCTTCGGACTCGGCGCGGGTCCGTGGGCGACGGTGCTCCTGTTTCTCGTGTTGTATAACGCCGGCCACATCGCGCTGCGAGGTTGGGGCTTGTGGGTAGGTTGGTCGCGCGGCATGCGTGTGGCGCCCGCGCTCGGCACGCCCATTCTTCGCCAGGGACCTCAGTACATTGCGCGCGCGGTGTCGCTGTTCGGTGGCATGGCGATTCCGCTGGCCGTGGCGCGCCTTTTACGCCCAGGGCGTGAACGACTGCTGCAGTTGTCGCGTACGTCTAGTGACCCGATGTTTTCGGGAACCGTGCGAGATCTCGTGGTGCCGGTCGCGCTCGTGGCCGCCGTCGTCGTCGCGATCGTTCTGGTCCGCCTGCACGGACGCGTCGCCGGATGGCGTATCGCGCTCGGCGCGCTGGTGGTCCTTGCCCTTTTCTCCGTCGTAGCGTGAGATGATGACCGAACGCGCCGTTCAGATCGTCAACAAGAACGGGCTTCACGCCCGCCCGGCGGCGGAGATCGTGAAGACCGCCTCAAAGTTCAAGTCGGAGATCGTCATGGTGCGCGACGATCTCGAGGTGAACGGCAAGAGCATCATGGGGGTCATGATGCTCGCGGCCGAATTCGGCTCGACGCTGGTGGTGCGCGCCAACGGGCCCGACGCCGAGCAGGCAGTCGAAGCGATCGCCGATCTCGTCGCCCGAAAGTTCGGAGAGCGATAGTGGAGCGCAGTCTCCATGGACTCCCGGCTTCTCCCGGCATCGTCATCGGCCCCGTGCATCTCCTGCGATGGGAGGTGCCGGACGTGACGTCGCGCATCGTCGGCGACGACGAGGTGCCGGCTGAGATCGCGCGCTTCCATGCGACGCTGGATCGCGCGCGCGAGCGGCTGCGCATGGTGCGCGCGCGCGCGGAGCGACAGGCGGGGCCGGAGGAAGCCAAGATCTTCGACGCCCAGCTCTGGATTCTCGAGGATCACGAGCTGCTGAATCGCGTCGAGTCGCTCATCCGGCAGAATCTCGGGGTGGAGAAGGCGTTCGACCTGACCATGTACGAATGGCGCCAGAATTTCGCGCGCCACGCCAACCCGATGGTGCGCGAGCGCGTGGGCGACATCACGGATGTCCATATCCGCGTCGTGTCGTTGCTGCTCGGCTTGGGCGACCACGATCCGGTCGACGTGCCGAAGGGCACCAACGCGATCCTGGTCACGCACGATCTGACGCCGAGTCTCACCGTGCAGCTGGACCGCGAGGCGATCGCCGCCATCGCGACCGATGCGGGTACGAGCACCTCGCACGTCGCAATTCTCGCGCGCTCGTTAGGCATCCCGGCCGTGGTCGGACTCCGCACCGCGGCTTCGCGACTCAAGGGCGGCGAGCGGGCGATTCTGGATGGCGCGGCCGGCACGCTGTACATCGATCCGACCGACGCCGAAGTCACCGCCTTCGAGCGGCGCGGCGAGCGCGAAGCGGAGGTGGTGGCCGAGCTGGCGTTGCTCGTCGGCGCGGAGCCGGTGACGCTGGACGACGTTCGAATCACCCTCCGCGCTAACGTAGACCTTCCCGAGGAAGCCGAGCTGGCCTTGAGTAGCGGCGCCGAGGGTGTCGGCCTCATGCGCACCGAATTTTTGGTGATCGGACGCACCACGATGCCGGACGAGGACGAGCAGTACCGTGCCTACAGACGAGTGGTCGAGGCGTTCAGTGGATTCCCGGTCGTCATCCGCACCTATGACATCGGAGGCGACAAGCTGCCGGTCGGCGGATATCCGACCGAGCCGAATCCCTTTCTCGGCTGGCGGGCAATCCGCGTCTGTCTGGATGAGCCCGAGCTGTTCAAGACCCAACTGCGGGCGATGCTGCGCGCGGCAGTGCACGGCGATCTGCAGATCATGTTGCCGCTGATCGTCAGCGTCGATGAGGTGCACCGGGCGCGCGAGCTGCTGGACGAATCGGCGCGCGAGCTGGTCGCGCGGGGCGTCGCGCACCGCGCCGACGTCCCGCTTGGCGTGATGATCGAGACCCCCAGCGCCGCCGTGTCGGCCGACAGCTATGTCGGGTCGGTCTCCTTTTTCAGCATCGGCACCAACGATCTCGTGCAATACACGCTGGCGGTCGATCGCGGCAACGCGAATCTGGCATCGCGCTTCACGCCGCTGCACCCCTCGGTGCTGCGGCTCATCCAGCGGTCGGTGCAGGTGGCCGATGACAATGGAATCGCGATCACGGTCTGCGGCGAGATGGCATCGCAGCCGTTGATGGCCTTCGCGTTGATCGGCCTCGGCGTACGATCGTTGAGCGTGGGGCCCCGGTCGTTGCCGCTGGTCAAGCGGCTGATCCGCGAGATGCGCGCGAGCGGAGCGGCGGTGTTCGCCAGGGCGGCGCTCGACGCCGGGACCGCGGCGCGCGCCGAAGAGATTCTCCAGCGCGGGTTGATCGAGACGTGCGGGGACGACCCACTGTTGCACTCGTAAGCGCGTGGCGGGCACCGTTGCCCGGGTTCCCGCGCGCCGATATTATCAACGACTCACTCAATCAGTCACACATCGCCGGCCTCCGCCGGCTTCAGGGGTACTGTGCGCGAGAACTTTCTTTTCACGTCCGAATCTGTCACCGAAGGGCATCCCGACAAGATCGCGGACCAGATATCCGACGCCGTCCTGGACGCGATTCTGGCGAAAGACGAAGCCGCGCGCGTCGCCTGCGAAACGCTGGTGACGACCGGCCTCGCCTGCGTCGCCGGCGAGATCACGACCGAAGTCTACGTGCCCATCCCCGACATCGTCCGTCGGACCGTGGCCGAGATCGGCTACGATGACGCGACATATGGGTTCGACGCCAAGACCTGCGCCGTCATCAGCACGATCGACAAGCAGTCGGTGGACATCGCGATGGGCGTCGACACGGGCGGCGCCGGCGATCAGGGAATGATGTTCGGCTACGCCACGAACGAAACGCCGGAGCTGATGCCGCTCCCCATTCTGCTCGCGCACAAGCTGACGCGCGCACTGGCCGACGCGCGCAAGAGCGGTGTGCTTCCCTGGCTGCGGCCGGATGGCAAGGCGCAGGTGTCGGTGACATACGAGAAGGGACTGCCCGCTCGGATCGAGACGGTCGTCGTCTCCACGCAGCACGCCGATTCGATCTCGACGGAGTCGCTGCGCAAGGCGGTGCTGGCCGAAGTGATCGCGCCGACGCTGCCGGCCGAGCTGTTCGACGCCGGGCACGCGCGCGTTCACATCAATCCCACGGGGCGCTTCGTCGTCGGCGGTCCGCAGGGTGACGCCGGCCTCACGGGCCGCAAGATCATCGTCGACACCTACGGCGGCATGGGCCGTCACGGCGGCGGCGCGTTCAGCGGGAAGGATCCCTCGAAAGTCGACCGATCGGCGTGCTACGCGGCCCGCTGGGTGGCAAAGAACATCGTGGCCGCTGGTCTCGCGCGCCGCTGCGAGGTGCAGGTCGCCTACGCTATCGGCGTCGCCGAACCGGTCTCGGTGATGGTGGACACCTTCGGCACTGGCACGGTCGCCGAAGAGGTCATCGAGCGCGCCATCCGCGACGTATTCGATCTCAAACCGCGCGGCATCATCGCAGAATTGAACTTACGGAAGCCGATCTACAAGCAGACCGCATCGTACGGACACTTTGGCCGGCAGCCAATCGTCTGTGGTGAGGGCGCGAGCAAGATGACGTTCTTCAGCTGGGAAGAGACGAATCGCGTCGACGAATTGTTGAGCGCTATCCGGTAAATAGTGTTGTGTGCAGTGCAGTTGGCAGTTTTGACATCTGACGTCCGACATCTCAAGAACTTCTCTAACCGATCCCGATTAACATGGCTAGCACTGTGAACAGCGATATCAGTACGTACGATGTTCGTGACCTACAACTCAGCGACCACGGGCGCAAGCGCACCGAATGGGCCGAGCGCTCCATGCAGGTTCTCCGTCAGATCAAGGAGCGGTTCGCCAAGGAAAAGCCGCTCGCCGGCAAGAAAGTCTCCGCCTGTCTGCACGTCACGGCCGAGACCGCCAACCTGATGATCACGCTCAAGGCCGGCGGCGCCGACATCGCGCTCTGTGCCTCGAATCCGCTGTCGACGCAGGACGATGTCGCGGCGCATCTCGTCAAGGATCATGGCATCAAAGTCTTCGCCATCAAGGGCGAGGACAACGAGACCTACTACGAGCACATCCGCGCCGCGATCGCGCACGGTCCCGAAATCACGATGGATGACGGCGCCGACGTCGTGAGCGCGATGCACATGATCGCGCTCAACCGTCTCGACGATCTCGCTCCCGCCGTGCGCACCTGGGTCGAGGGACTCGCCGTCGCGGAGCGAAAGGCGTTGCTCGATAACGTCATCGGCTCGACGGAAGAGACCACCACGGGAGTCATTCGCCTCAAGGCCATGGCGAAGGACGGCATCCTGCGCTTCCCGGTCATCTCGGTCAACGACTCGTTCACCAAGCATCTCTTCGACAACCGGTATGGCACCGGCCAGTCGACGGTCGACGGCATCATCCGCGCGACGAACTTGCTGCTCGCCGGCTCGACCTTCGTCGTCGCCGGTTACGGCTGGTGCGGCCGCGGCGTCGCCTCGCGCGCGCGGGGGCAGGGCGCGAATGTCGTGGTGACCGAGATCGATCCGCTCAAGGCGCTCGAAGCGTTGATGGATGGCTTCCGCGTGATGACGATGGAACAGGCCGCGCCGATCGCCGACATCATCTGCACGCTCACCGGCAACATCAACGTCGTGCGCGCGGAACACTTCAAGGCGATGAAGGACGGCGTCGTCGTCTGCAACTCCGGCCACTTCAACGTCGAAATCGACATCCCCGCGCTCGAGAAGCTCGCCGGCAAGAACGTGCGCGAGGTGCGCGACTTCGTGCAGGAGTACGTGGTCGCCGGCAAGCGCATCCACATCCTTGGCGAGGGCCGCCTGATCAATCTTGCCGCGGCCGAAGGCCATCCGGCGTCGGTCATGGACATGAGCTTCGCGAACCAATCGCTCGGCGCGGAGTATCTGGTCAGAAATCACGCGTCGCTGGCCAACGACGTCCATCGCGTTCCCGAAGCGGTGGACCGCGAGATCGCACGGCTCAAGCTCGAGGCGTCCGGCTCGACGGTCGACATGCTGACGCCGGAGCAGCAGAAGTACCTGGCGTCGTGGGACATGGGAACGTAGAGGGCAGATGTCAGACGTCAGATGTCAGATGTCAGTGACCGCACTGAAAACCGGGGGCGTCGCTTCCCACCGCGATCTTCGCTCAGTGGTGGTTAGCGCAGTCACTGACATCTAACATCTGACATCTGACATCTGACATCTGGACGTCTGCTACCGGAGGTCGCCGTGATCGAAGTCGCCGTGCACAAACTTGGTCTCGACCAGATCTCCCAGTCGTACGTCGTCATCCTGAAGGAGCGGGACGGCGAGCGGCTGCTGCCGATCTGGATCGGGCAGCCCGAGGCCGAGTCGATCAACATGGAGCTGACCGGATTCAAGCCGGCCCGCCCGCTGACGCACGATCTCTGTAAGCGGTTGATCGTTGGGATGGGCGCCTCGCTGCGGCGCGTGCAAATCGTCGCGGTGAAGGACAACACGTACTTCGCCGAGCTGCACTTGGCGCGCGGCGAGGAAGTGTTGCAAATCGACGCGCGCCCCTCGGACAGCATCGCGCTGGCGCTCCGGCTGGCCGCGCCGATCTTCGCGCAGGAATCGTTGCTCAGCATCGTGGCCGTCGAGGAGCAGCAGATCGAGGAGGCGGACTCCGAGAGTGGGCTGCCGAAGGAGGTCGTCGCGCAGACCGAGCAGCTCCGGTTGAACAAGGAGCAGTTGAAGCACTACCTCGAGCAGATGCGACCCGAGGACTTTGGAAAGTTCAATCTCTGAGCGCCCGTGTG
>JBBROY010000070.1:0-7717 GCA_038228795.1 Gemmatimonadales bacterium | reverse complement strand
GCCGACCGGTTCGCGGACGCGTTGCCATTCATCGCACATCCGCATCAGTGGCACCCACGCGCATACTTGACCGTGGTCGCGGGCTCCGTACTGCGGGCCGCCGAGCGCCGACACCACGCGACAGATGCCGTTGATGCCGTTGATGTCGTCGATAAGCATGGGACTCGATCGCAGGCGCCGTCTCGCGCAGAATGGCGCCCTACACTCGTAGCCGATACCCGTTCCGGAACCGACGTCGCGGAGTCCGCCAATCATCCCTGCGAATCATCGCGAGTCGACAATCGCGGAGCGAAAGCACGCCGCGTGAGCGGGGGTACCCATATACACGAGGAGTGATGCGACAGCGGCGAGCACCGATGTCGCAGCCCGGCGCGCCGACGAGCCGGTCAAGAGCGTCCTCCTTCCGAACCGCCAGGGCGCAGCGCTCATTACGCTACGATCACCCTGAGCTAACGCGCGCTCAAGGACGCGCGATTGATGAAGGACCGGATCCGCGCGTTGACGTCCGCACGGGCTGCCAGCAGTCGTGGGTGCCGGACTCCTTCAGGCCGCGCACACGCAACATGCTCGACCTCGACCTCCGGATCACATTCGTCTGCGCTCGCTCGTTCACCAGGTCTTTACGCCGCATCGCGGAGCGACTGGCTGAGCGAGGACGCGTCTCGCGGACGAGCTCCCCCTCTGGTACGGCCCAATTAATACGGCCCGCGCTTGACTCTCGGCCATTTGGCGTATATTCTTACGCCATTAGGCACACCTGGAGGCGTGATGGCGAACCCAGCTCGAGTCCTAGCTCGCGCGAGCGATTTGGCGGAGATGCAGGACAGAATCAAGACCGGGCGGATCCAAGGTCATTACTACGTCGCCTTGCTCGGTCTACGTGCCTATGACGCTCTTTCCCTCTACGCGAGTGTGCGAAAAGGGTTCTCGTTCGCCGCGTTTGATCATCTGCAACGAAACGCCGCACTCTCCGCACAGGCACTCGCGGAGCTCGCAGAAATTCCAGCACGAACACTTGTCCGCCGACGCGAGCAAGGCAGGCTCGATGCGGGCGAATCGGATCGACTCGTCCGACTGGCTCGCGTCTTCGGCCGCGCACTCGAGCTGTTCGAAGGCGACCTGGACGGGGCGCGCGAATGGCTCTCCGCAGCGCAGCGCGCCCTCGGTGGCATGACGCCACTCGCGATGGCAAAGACCGATGTTGGCGCGCGTGAGGTTGAGCAGCTTATCGGCCGTCTCGAGTATGGCGTGCCGACGTGAGGAAGCGCGCCGCACGCGCCACCCTCAGTCGCGCGCGTCGTTCGTGAGTCTTCCGTAAGACGGACGCGCCGGTGCCCATCGTGTGGCGACTCATCAAGGCGCGGTATGCTGCCTCGGCCTTCGACGGCGAAGGAGCACGCCGATACGGCGCGCGGTGGAACAGTCCCGGCGTCGCCGTCGCGTACGCGGCAGATAGTCCCGCGCTTGCAGTTCTCGAAGTATTGGTCCATCTGCAACGGAGCGCGACACTCGCGGCCTACGTCCTCGCAAGCGCCGACATACCGGATGATGTGATCGAAGCGCTACCTGTACGTGAGCTCCCAACAAACTGGCGACGATCGCCCTCGCCGCCTGAGGCGCAACGCGTGGGAGACGCATGGGTCGCGGCCGGGCGGAGCGTCGCGCTGGAAGTTCCGAGCGCCGTGCTGCCAGAAGCGGCAGTCGTACTCGGACGGATCTACCTCCTGAATCCCGCGCGTCCCTCATTCGCGCGACTCACGCGTCTGCCGATAATTCCGTTTTCTTTCGACGATCGGCTGATAGGATCGTGAGCTGGCTCAACCGCCAACGCGACGCCACAAAAAGATCGCGAACGGACCGTCAGGGTGGCTACTCTTCGCGGATTGCTCAACGTCGCAAGCAATGTCCATCGACCAACAGAGTACCGGCGCCCATCCCGAAATTCGCGGGCCAGCAATGCGCGGCCCTCCGCGCGAGAGTGCGCGAGCGTGCGATCCGCCGACGCTATAGGTCGTGAACATTGCTCCGCCGCCAATCACTACCGGCGCGCTGGAGAAAAACGTCGGGACGACGGAACTGAGCCCCATTAGGACAGCGTGCTCACGGTCGTCAATCCTCAGGCGCCCTGATCGGTCGCGCGGTCGCTTCGCCACGTGACCCCCCGACCACGAGCGCTGGCGAGGACACGGGATCAGCGGAATCGCTGCCGTTGCCGAGCTCACCGAGCGCGTTGCTGTCCCTCCAGCAATAGCCGCTCGCGTCGACGGACACTCCGCAGGCCGTGATGCCGCCGCTGTTGATCGATGAAAAGCGGAGACCACCCGTCACACGTGTCGGCACATGCTCGCCGAGGAAGCTGCGCGGCGTGGTCCGCGAGGAGCTTCGGCCTATCGAGATAAGAGTTGTCGGGCAATCTATGGGACCGATCGATGGGGAGCCCTCGTCATTCGACAATGATAGTTCGTCGATCAATGGGCGATGGCAGCGCAGCATTCGGCATGTAGCTCGGTGAGATCCGGCTCTCGTCAGCCGTGGCTCGCTCGCGGTGCGGGAATCGTCTTTGTCGTGCGGACGAGTAGAACGTCCGCAGGCATCGGCGAGTATGTCTTGCTAGATACCGCAGGGAGCGATTCGATGCCGCGGACCGCTATGCCATATGCTGAGCGAGCCGATCGTGCACCGACGGAGCTCGATTTCCCAGCGTTCGACCCATGCGGCCCACCAGCGTGGGATCCATTCGGCACGTCTCGGTTTCCCCGAGCCGGCGCCGGAGCATTCCGCGTGCGTTCAAGCTCTGTCACGCTTCGGCACTGCGCTGTTGTAGGATGCGGAGCGTGGTCGATCGCGTCGATCTGTCGCCGCTGTCGTGACGCCGGCTGGGCTACCTTCCTGGTGACGAGCCAAGCGCAGCGTCCTTCTGCGACCGAGTCCGCCCTGAACACCGCGCGTCCGCAGAAACTGGCACGCGCCTCCCACCATACGCGACGCTAGACACGTGCGCAGTGACGCGACGGGTGCCGGCACCGGCGAGCCGCCTCGATCAGCATCGCTATCCGGTCAGCGGTGCTTGGGCGTGCGGGCCGCTCCGCCGCGGTCGAGGAGTTGTCGCCAATACCTCACGGAGCGCTCGTAGGCCGTCACAGATTCCGGGAACGACCTCGAGCGTCGCGATGCGAGGCGGACGACCGGTCACGGGCATGCCGGCTGCCACATCCCGGAGCAATTCTTCTGCGGCGAATGCAATCAGCGGCTGCGCTGTTGCGGTTGCAGTGGGGATCGCACTCGTCAATACCTCAACGGCATCAGCCACACGGCCGACTGCGGCATACGCTCGGCCGATCGCGACCATGTTCGCCGCAGCTGCAACGTCATTGAGCGGCTGACTCTGCAGTTCACGAGCATGACGTTCCACCGCTGGCTCCCGACACGCGAGTCCTGCAACGTCGAGTCGATGGAGAATGCCGCGCATCCGTGCCTCTGCCGTCGCCCCTCGATCCGAAAGCACTTCACCCGCAATCTGCGCTTCGTCGTACTGCCCGAGCTCGGTGAGCCATGTCGCAAGGATGTGGAGCGCCTCGTCTCGGTTAGCGGCACCCGCCGCAGGCTCCGTCACAACCCGCCACACTCCGAGAAGGGCGCTGTCGGAGATACCATCCTCATACTCGAGTACTGCCCGTACGACCACCGCGCCCCAGCGAATATCCTCGGCACCGACGGCTGCTGCTTCCGCCGCGAGGAGTTCGACATCCATCTTGGACGTGAACAAGGACACACCGCGCGTGCCGTCGTCGCTATAGCGCTGAAGACGATCAAGCTCCGCACGAAGGCGCGCGAGCGTTGCGTCCGTCTGCGCATCGGTGTGAAGCAAGCGGTCATCGGATGCCGGGCCATCACGCCCGGTATCGAGCGTGTATCGTTCGCGATCGAGCCACCGCACGCACTGATCAAGTTCCGTCCGTGCATTCGCGAGGATCGTCTCGTCCACCTCCACCTCGCGAACTGTCGCGAGAAGCGTTCGGAATGCTTCTGCCGCGAGCGCGAAGTCGCCACTGCTCTTGAGCAGAAAGGCGTAGGCGAGGAGTCCGCTCGCGACGGGCGAGGACGGCGGCGCCGCCTCGTGATGGCGCGCCATCGCCTCCACGACCGGCGATAAGAGGTGGAAGGCCCAGTGCTCGCGCGGCAGCGCTCGGATGGCTTCACGTGCCCAAACCATTTCGGCACCGCGCACGGCGCTGTAGAGATGCGGGGGTCGCGTCCGAGCAGCGAGCTGCAGCGTGGCAAAACCCGCCCGCGCTGTGCGCCACCGGATGCTCCCGGTCTCTGCCTCACGCATCTCAATCGCGAACGCGTTCTCATCCAACGCCTGAGCGCTACTTGCCATGGTCAACGGAGTGAGAGAAGAAGATCGACATCACGCCGCGCTAGCCGCGCAGCTCCGTGCCCGTGTGATCACGTGACGCCGGCGAGATGCTCGGCTCGCCGAGGTACCCCGCAAGCCGTTGAGCGAGCATCCCCTCCATTCGCTGGACACGCGCCGTGACTGCCGCCGGTGTGATTTCGAGCAGGGCAGCCACCTCCTCATGCGTCCGGCCCACCGAAAACAAATCGATCAGCTCGCGCAACGTCCGCGGCATGTCGGCAGGTACCGTCACGGCTATCGCTCGCGCGACCGCCTGAACCTTCGTGACGTCGTGAGCGAGCGGGTCTCCGGGCTCTGTCCTGGCGATTCCGGCTCGGTTGGTCACGCCGTGTCGTACGACCGTGGGAGCGGGCCGAGAGAGCGAGGCGCTTGGGCTCACTGTGCCCTCGACAGAATGGTAGACATCGTGGCCATGTGTGCCGATTCTGACCTGGTGTTGCGCGATCACGCGAAGGTACTCGACCACTTGCTCCGGCGGAGCAATGCGATCCACGGCCAAGAGCAACCGCATACTCCCCGTCTCCGCAAGCGATCGCGCTTCCAGCGGCGAGAAGCAACGCTGTTCGAAGTAGGCTTCGAGCCACGGGCGGACCGCGGCAGTCAGCTGATCCATGGCGCTCGGGTCGCCTTGCTGCGACGAACGAACCAGCGCTCCGAGCGCGGCGCGAGCCGGCAGCCGTCCGTTGCGAGATCCAGCCATAGGGAACCGTGTGGAGGAAAAACGAGGTGCTCCACAGTCACAATTGGCCGAACCTTCGAACCTCGCAAGACAGATCAACGTCGCGATAGCGGCCTATCAGACCTGCTGGCGCGGCGCGATTCCCGCGGGCCTGGTTCTGCTGGCCTAGGCGGCCAACCGGTACGCCACGTTACCGCAGGGTCGATGTCCGTCGATGTCTCAAAATGACAGGCGGTGTCCCGATTCGGGATCGTTTCCGCCGGGTACCGCGCCCGACCGGTCATGAATCGAGCGTGCTCCGGCGCAGTCGAGCACACAGAGCGCCGATGGGCGGGCGCCGGCATCACGTTATCCGGCTTTGCGGCGCGGCATCGAGACCTCGTTCCTACTGCGAGAAGCCGGCCCCTGCACAGCGCTACGACTTGCATCGATGACCGTCACGTCGTTGCATCGACGAATCACCGCTGCCGGCTGCCTCCGCGGCTCCCCGCTGTGCGCTACCGCTGCGTGCTGAAGCTGTACGCGCGCGCGGTGCAGTCGCGTGCGAAGCGCGGCGGCGCTGATCCGACGACGAGCGGCCATGGTATCGTGCGAATCTCCGTTCGCCCACGCCCACAGCAATCGAGCATCCCGTCTATCAATCTGCCGTAGCACACGTTTCATCGCGGCGCGATCTTCCTCATCCTCCAGTTGAGCGAGCGTGTCGAGGCTCTCTCCGTCCTCGATGGCATCCCACACACCCCTACCACTATTCGCTGCTACGGCGAGCCGTTCAACCGCCGTCTGATGCCGCTGTTGCCTTCGTTGGGCATCCAGAACGCGGTGCCGTAGCATGCTGCGGAGCCAGCGATGGTAGGACCCGAGACACGCGTCGAATTGCCCTCGGGCGTCCCACGCGTTGACCATCGCGTCGTGCACGAAATCCTGCGCTTCGTCGGTGTCGCGCACCATCCGGATCGCGTATCGCAGGAGATACTGGTAGTGACGCTGGTACAGCGTAGCCCACGCGCGCCGAGATCCGCGGCCCGCCTCAACCGCGAGCTGTGCGTCGCTCTTTGTACGTACGCGCGCGCCTGGTCGCGGCAGGCTCCTGCTGGCGCCCGCGATCGTTGTCACAGCAATCCATCTCGAGCTCGTCGACATAGGCGACATCTGCATCCCGGGTCGGCGCGTGCTCAATCGAAGACGAGGCGACTAGCCCCCGTCAGGACGTATTTCATGGGACTCGCCCCTCGTCTCGGCAGTGGCTCGACATAGCCGCTACCAATCAGATCGCGCAGCGCTTTCGAGACCGCGCCTTGCGACTTGTAGCGCCAGAGCCGCTGTAGCGACTCCTGCGTATGCTCCGAGACACGATCGACGGCCGCCCAGCGCTTGAGCAGCTCGATGCGACGTGGGTCGAGCTCAGCGGCAAGGAGCTGCGAGTAGCGCTGTTGCAGCACGGGCAACACCTCACGTTCGGTGAGTGGCGTGCCTGGTGCTCCGCGGCCGATGCCCAAGAGCATTGACGTGCCTTCCTCCAGCGCCTTGAGCAAGCCGCGGAGATCGCCGCGAAAGACCCGGGCCAGCGATCTCACCGCCCCTGAGGTCACGGGCGATGTCACCGACTGGGTGCGGTCCAGGGCGAGGTGGGCGTAGCGTGCGCCTAAGAGCAAGTCGATCGCCGTTGGCGTCATGGGGTCGAGCAAGAGCGGCGTCGCGAAGATGGATCGGAGTTGTGGATGCCCGCCGGTCACTGCGGCAACCGCGTCGGTCGTGCCCACGGCGATGAGGTGGAGGCCCGGCTGCAGTAGTACGGTATCGCGAATGCTTCGAAGAACGTCGGCCGCAGCGGCGGTGTCTCGCTCCGAGAGATTCTCGAGATTGTTCGCGTGCACGACGATCCCCCGTGCGCCGGCGTCGCGGGAAAAAGTCAGCAGGTCGTGGATGACCCGCGGGCCGTCGAGGAGGAGCGCACCGGTTGGCGTCACCGCGGAGTGAGAACGCGACATGCTTGCGCTGAACCCCAGGGCGCCGACGCCGCCGCCGCCACTGGTGAGGCGTGCGACACGAACGAGTTGCTTCGCGTCTTGCAAAACCGCATTGTCCGCGGCCGCAGGCCGCGCCGCGACGGCCGCCTCATAGATGTTGTTGAGGATACGGCCAATCAGCAGCTCAGCGGTGTCGTTCGGATAGAGCGAGACGAGGTCGTCCGTTGCCCAGTAACCCGCGCGAAGCGCCTCCGCCTTTACCCACTGCACGAGCGTGGTCTTGCCAACGCCGGGTGCGCCAGCGACGGCCTGCCGAGACGACGCCGAGCTCCCGATTGCGGTCAGGAGCTGTCGCGCTTCGTTCTCTCGGCCGACGAACAGCGAGAGCGGGTAGCGCAACGACTCCGTCCCCGAGCGTCTCCTGAAAGAACGGGCTCTCCCGGAGATTGTAGAGGTGCCAAAGATTGGGGAGCGTAGGCTGCGCTACTGGAATGGGCATATTCCCGTGATGTCGTCATCGTGGAATAACATGACCGTATTCCGATAAAGTGGAATAAGAGCAGATTATTCCGACCGCCGCAAGTATCCGGAATATTCCGGGATGTACCAAACGATCGCCCATTAGTTCGCTATGCCGCCAAAGCGGCG
>JBBROY010000069.1:0-8028 GCA_038228795.1 Gemmatimonadales bacterium | reverse complement strand
GTGCATTGGGGACTCACCGCCGCCGAGCGCGAGCGCGTCTGGTGGGACATCTCGTGGATCTGGGGTCCGCCGTCGGACGATCTCGAGCATCTGCTGCGCACGATCGGTCCCGATCGATTCGTCTTCGGTACGGCATGGCCGCTCCGGCTCACACAGAACGCGCGCGCGAATCTCGATGTGCTGCCCGACAGCCTTCAAGATGCCGCCGCCTCGATTGGGAAAGAGCTTGCATCCCAGCTCGCTCGCGACGCACGGTGAATCGGTGCGCGCGAATGTGAGATTTCATTTGCCTGGACACGAGTTCTCAGAAGGACTTGCGCGCCATGCACGACCCCGACAAGTTTTTCGCACCTGCGCGACATTGTGAAATCGTTCACAAAGAGCCGGCGACCTCCTGATGACAGGGTGCTGATGATACGCAAGCGCAAAAAGTGGTTGGCGATCCCCGCGCTCGCAGGGCTTGCCGCCACGGCGGTGCTACTCTCTGCCTGGCAAGGCGCACAAAGCGCGGCTGCATCTCGAGGACCGTGGGGCTATAGCGCGGCGTCGTCGCCGCAGGGGAAAGTGGTCGAGCAGCCCATCGCGTTTCCCCACCCCACGCACGTGGCGAAGCTCGGCATGAACTGCCTCTACTGCCACTTCTCCGCCAACAAATCACCCGACCCTGGACTCCCCGCCGTCAGCACGTGCATGGGGTGCCATTCGTACGTCGGTGCCGGCGGACAACTGCCCGACAGCGCCAAGCCCGGAACGATGCGAAAGAGTCCGGAGCTGGCGAAGCTCCAGGAGTACTACGCGAAAAAGCAACCGATTCCGTGGGTCCGTATCCATAAAGTCCCGGACTACGTGAACTTCCCGCACATGCGTCACGTCTCGGCCGGTGTCACCTGTCAGACCTGTCACGGTGACGTGCAGCGCATGGCGCGCGTGTTCCAGTACTCTTCGCTCAACATGGGCTGGTGCGTCACCTGTCACGTGAACGGGTACACGCCGCCCGACACCGTGCCCTCGGACCTGGGCGGCGGCAAGATCGTCGTCCCCACGTCGCAGCCCACCGCCGCGCACGCCGGCACCGGACCGCTCGTCGGGTCCTACACGTATCCGCGGAAGGCGCGCTACGACTGCGCCGTCTGCCACTACTAGGAATCCCGGAATGAGTGAGACCACGGAGTCCGACGGCGTCAAACGCCGCGACTTCCTCAAGATTCTCGGAGCCGGGAGCGCGACCGTCGCCGCGATCGGCTGCAGCTCGGACCGCGTCGAGAAGCTGATCCCGTATCTGAACCATCCCGATCAAACCGTGCCCGGCGTCTCGAACTACTATGCGACGACGTGCCGCGAGTGCAGTGCTGGCTGCGGGGTGATCGCCGAAGTCCGCGACGGCCGCCCGATCAAGCTCGAGGGAAACCCCGCGCACCCGCTCAATCGTGGCGCGCTGTGCGCGCGCGGGCAGGCTGCGCTGCAGGGCGTGTACAATCCCGATCGCTTGCGCCAGCCGATGATCAAGGAGAATGGCCGGTTCGCCTTCGCGAGCTGGGATCAGGCCATGTACCTCCTCTCGCAGAAGCTCGGCGAGGTGCGCAGCGCAGGGAAAGCCGCGAACGCGGTCTTCATCAATCAGCACGAGAGTGGAAGCTTCGCGCTGTTCCTTGACGCGTGGCTTCGCGCGCACGGCATGCCCGCGCATCTGAGCTACGACGCGGCCGGTGATGGCGCGGTGGTCGCGGCGAACATGACGGCCTACAACGTTGCCTGGCCCTCGCTCGATTTCGGCGCCGCCCGGCTGATCATCAATTTCGGCGCGGACTTTCTCGAAACGTGGGGCGCGATCGTTCCACAGCAGCTCGACTACGCCGATGCGCGAGCGAAGCTCACCGATGCTCCGCGACACGTTTACATCGGACCGCGTCGCTCACTGACCGGACTCAATGCCGATCAATGGATAGCCTGTAAGCCCGGAACGGAGCTGGCGATTGCGCAGGCTTTACGTGGCGGCGATGCCGGCGCCGCGTCGAGCGCCAGCGGCGTACCCGTGGCGACGATCCAGCAATTGCAGCGTGAATTCGCGAGCGCGAAGCCGAGTATGGTCATCGGCGGCGGCAAGTGCGCCAATGTCGGCGATTTGCTCGCTGTCGTCGCCGAACTCAATAAGACGGCCGGCAACGTCGGCATCACGATCAAGCCCGCGTCGCCGATCACATCGTTTGATGGAATGGCGACCGACTCCGATCTGGTCGCCGCGGTCGCGAGCATGCGCCGTGGCGATGTGCCGATCGCTTTTGTGCGAGGGGCCAACCCGGCGTTCACGTTGCCGAAAGCGGTTGGATTCGCGGAGGCGTTCGCGAAGGTGCCATTCAAGGTCAGCTTCGCCACGTATGCCGATGAGACATCGGAGCTCTGCGATCTCCTGCTGCCCGACCACCACCCGCTCGAGTCGTGGGGCGACGCGCAGCCGGTCACTGGCACGCTGTCGCTCCAGCAGCCCACCTGCGATCCGATCTTCGACACGCGCGCGACCGGCGATGTGCTGATCGCCGCCGCGAAGGGAAACCCCGCCATCGCCGCGCAGTATCAGGACACCGACTACGGCGCGTGGTGGCGCAGCAGATTCCCCGGCGGCGCACCCGCGCTCACCACCGCGCTCATGCGCGGCCTCGCGCCCGGCGGCAATCCGCGAAGCAACACGCGTCCGCCGTCGGACCGGAGAGAAATCCGTCAGTCGGCCCCATCGATTGACTCGACGAAGGGCGACACCTACCTCGTAGTGTTTCCGACCGCGGCGCTCGGCGATGGCTCCGGCGCGAACAAGCCGTGGCTGCAGGAGCTGCCCGATCCCGTCTCCAAGATTTCCTGGCAGACGTGGATCGAGATTCATCCGAGCCGCGCCAAGCAGATGGGCCTGGAGCCTGGCGACGTGCTCACCATTGAGACGCCAGCCGGAAAAGTGCAGGGCTCGGCCTACTACTATCTCGGTATTCGGCCGGACACGGTCGGGATCGTCTTCGGGCGCGGCCACACCTCGTACGGTCGATTTGCCCAGGGGATCGGGCATAATCCCGCTGACGCGATGCCGGCGACGTTCGACCAGAGCGGCGCGCTGGCCTGGACATCGACCAAGTGCACGGTGACGAAGAGCGGCGATTTCGATCAGCTGGTCACCACTGAGGGCTCGGCCCGGCAGCACGGCCGCGGCATCGGACAAGCGATGCTCGTCGCCGATCTCGGGAAGCCGAAGTCGCAGCAGAGCGCCGATCCGGCCGTGCGACGCGAAGCGGCCGAGGGTGGCGCCGCCGAAGGTGGCGCGAAGGCGGAGGAGCAAGGCGCCGAAAAAATGCCCGGGGATGCGTCGCACGAGTTCCTTCCCGGACTTCGCTCCCCGCTCGCCGCCGACGCGCAGGGCGCGATCGGCAGCGGCGACGATTGGAAAGAGAAGGGGATGTACGCGCCGGAGCATTGGAGCAACATGGCGAAGCGTCGCTGGGCGATGACCGTCGACCTCGCGCGCTGCACCGGTTGTTCGGCCTGCATCACCGCCTGCTACTCCGAGAACAACATCCCCACCGTCGGCGCGCCGTATCAGAGCAAGAACACGCCCGGCGCAACCGGTCGGCCGGGCAGCAACATCATCCGCGGCCGCGAGATGACGTGGATTCGTCTCGAGCGCTACTTCGAGGGAAATCTCGAGGACGGCGATTCGCCCGACTTCGATACCCGCTTCGTGCCGATGCTCTGTCAGCACTGCGGCAACGCGCCCTGCGAGCCGGTGTGCCCGGTCTACGCGACCTATCACGCGCCCGATGGCCTGAACGTGCAGGTGTACAATCGTTGCGTCGGCACGCGCTACTGCAGCAACAACTGCCCCTACAAGGTTCGCTACTTCAACTGGTTCGGGTACGGCGAGCCCAACCGTGCCCAGTACGCGTGGCCGGCGCCGATGCACCTCGGCCTCAATCCCGACGTCACCGTGCGCGGCAAGGGCGTGATGGAAAAGTGCTCCTTCTGCGTGCAGCGCATACGCGAAGCGGAACACCGCGCCAAGCAGGAGGGGCGAGCCGTGCAGCCCGATGAATTCACGGTCGCCTGCGCGCAGGGCTGTCCGTCGCGCGCGATCACCTTCGGCGATGCCGCTGATGACAACTGGTCGGTCGCCAAACTCGCGCGCGACGCTCGCGCGTACCACGTGTTCGAAGAGCTGAACACCTTCACCGCCGTCGTCTACTTGAAGAAGGTCAATCATCCCTCTGCGGCGGGGGCCTAACAGATGGCTTCGGGTGCCCGCCCCCTCGGCGACGGACCGGATTCGCCGCGCCGTCCGAACATCGCCAGCGCCGCCGTCCAGCTCCCGGCGGTCAAGACGTACACGCAGGTCAACGACGAGATCATCCGCACGTTGCGCCCGACCGGCGCATGGCTGGGTTCGATCGGCGTCGCGATGCTGTGCCTCGGCATCGGCATCACGGCGTGGATGTACCAGATCTACACCGGGCTCGGCGCGGCGGGTTACACACCGCCAGTCATGTGGGGCGTGTACATCATCACGTTCGTGTTCTGGGTCGGCATCGGCCACGCCGGCACCCTGATCTCCGCGATTCTATTCCTGTTCCGCGCTGGCTTCCGCACCACGATCTATCGTTGCGCTGAAGCGATGACCGTCTTCGCCGTCATGACGGCTGGACTCTTCCCGATTCTGCATCTGGGGCGGCCGTGGAAATTCTTCTGGCTGATCCCGTATCCGAACTGGCGATTCCTCTGGCCGCAGTTCAAGAGTCCGTTGGTGTGGGATGTGTTCGCGATCCTCACCTACCTCACGGTCTCGACCACCTTTCTGTACATCGGCCTGATTCCGGACATCGCGGCGCTGCGTGATCGGGAAACGAATCCGATTCGCAAGCGGATCTATGCCACCCTCTCGATGGGCTGGCGGAACTCGGATCGCGAATGGCGCCATTTCGCCCGCGCGTATCTGTTCCTCGCGGCGTTTTCGACGCCGCTCGTGCTGTCCGTGCACTCCGTGGTGTCGTTCGACTTTGCCATGGCGCTCACGCCCGGGTGGCACACTACGATCTTCCCGCCGTACTTCGTGGCCGGCGCGATCTTCTCCGGCATCGGCATGGTGTTCACGATCATCATCCCGTTGCGGCGATGGTTCGGCCTCAAGCACTACGTCACGATCAACCACCTCGACGCGGCGGCGAAGCTCTGCCTGTTCACGTCGATGGTCGTGGGCTGCGCCTACCTCACCGAGTTCTGGGTCGCCTGGTATAGCGGCAACGAGCCCGAGCAGTCGTTCTGGATCAATCGCGTGTTTGGCCAGTGGTGGTGGGCCGCCTGGATCATGCTCACCTGCAACATGATCTTGCCGCTCTCGCTCTTCAAACAAGCGTGGCGCCGCAACACGACCTGGCTCTTCATCCTGTCGTTGTTCATCAACCTCGGCATGTGGTTCGAGCGCTTCGTGATCATCATTCCGTCGCTGTCGCACGAGTTCGAGCCGTGGCAGTGGACGCACTACGCGCCGACCTACATCGATTGGGCGATCCTGCTCGGATCGTTCGGTTGGTTTTTCATGTGGTTCCTCCTCTTCGTGCGACAGCTGCCGATCATCGCGATCGCCGAGGTGAAGGAGATCGTTCCGCCGCGCCTTCGCATCGCGCATCACGAGCACGACGCCGAGCACGGCATCAACGTGGCCGCGCGCCATTTCGAGTTCAATCCCGAGACACCGGGGGAACACGAATAATGCAAGGCATCGTCGGAGTCTTTCACGAGTTGGATGCGGCGGTCGATGCGATCGAAGCGCTCAAGAAGCAGCGCGTCGGCGACATCACCGTCTACACACCCGCGCCGCGTCACGAGTTCGAGCATGCCCTGGCGCACGGGCCGAGCGTGGTGCGGCGCTTCACGCTGTTCGGCGGGTTGGCCGGCGCGACGTTCGGCTATTGGATCGCCGTCTGGATATCGGACTATTGGCCGCTGGTCGTCGGCGGCAAGCCAATCGCCAGCTGGGTGCCCTACACGATTTTCGGATTCGAGGTGATGGTGCTCATCGGATCGCTCGCGACGGTCGCCGGTCTCTTCATCAAGGCGCGCATTCCGCGCATCACCATGACAGTCGGGTACGATCCGCGCTTCAGCGATGGCGACTACGGCCTGTGGGTCGAATGTCCGCCCGACGCACAGCGCTCGGTGACGCAGACGCTTCAACAGTTCGGTGCGACGGAGGTGCGTGGTGAGGCATAGATCGCTGTTGGCGCTTCCGCTCGCTGCCGCGCTGATGAGCGGCTGCGAGTGGTTCAGCGACTTTCGGGACCAGCCCAAAGTCGAGCCGTGGGAAGCGGAGTGGACCATGCGCGACTCGGCGGGCAAGCGCGTCGTCAGCCATCTGATTCCGTTTCGCGGGAATCCGCAGCTGTCCGTGCCGATCACCGGCACTTCCGTCGCCGGATATCAGATCTCGTATTCGAACGCGATCCCGACGATCGACTCCTTTACGCCGATCCCCAATCCGACGCCGATCAGCCCCGCGTCGCTGGAGAACGGACGCAAATACTATCAGATCAACTGCGCCGTCTGTCATGGATCGAACGGATCCGCCCGCTCGCAGATGCTCATGAAGTACATGTATCCGGTGCCGAGCTTGCTCACGCCGATGACCGTCGGCCGAAGCGACGGCTACATCTTCGGCATGATCCGCAATGGCCGCGGGATGATGCCGACATACGACCGGATCGAGGAGCTGGACCGCTGGGACCTGGTCAACTACATCCGCGCGCTGCAGGGGAAGGCGGGCGCCGCGGCCGACACGTCGCGCGCCGGTTATCCGGGGCAGAATGGCGCCGCGGTCCCGAGCTATACCGTCACCGCGCCCACGCGTCCGTCGCCATACGCCAGTCCGCGCTCCAACTGGCAGATCGATCTCGCTCCGGCGAGTGTAATGGGCCGGCCGATGACCGCCGACAGCATGACGCCGCTGCCGATCGTCACCCCTCCACCGCCGAGAGCGGCGGCGGCGAGGCGCGTCCCGTGAGCGCGCACAGCACCCACTTCCTGACGCGCGATGAGATTCTTCGCGCCACGTCGCGGCCGATCCCCAAGTCGCTCTCGATGCTCTGCGCCGTCCTGGCGGTTATCGGCGCGATCGTCTTCCTGTTCGGCGCGTTCACCGGACAGGACCGCGCATGGCAGGCGCTGCACTTCAACTGGATATTCTTCACCACGATCTCGCAGGCCGCGGTGGTTTTCGTCGCGGTGCAGCGCATCACGACGGCGCGCTGGTCGCGCCCGGTAATCCGGCTGCTCGAGGGCTACGTGGCGTTTCTTCCCGTCGCCTTCGTTCTGCTCATTCTGATCGTCCTCGGCCGCCACCACATCTTCCCGTGGTCGACCGAGCACATCGCCGTCGCCGAGAAACGACTGTGGCTCTCGGCTGGATTTTTCTCGGCCCGCGAGATCGGGCTGTTCCTCGTGATGCTGTGCTTGAGCCTGTGGTACATCTACACGTGCGTGCGGCTCGATGTCGGCATTCTTCCCGAGAGCGGCGCATCGTGGGCGGCCGGGATTCGCGAGCGCATGCGTCGCGGATTTCGCGATGAGCGCCGCGAGATCCATTCAACGCACTCGCTACAGGGCTACCTCGCCGTGGTGCTGGTGCTCTGCTTTGGATTCTTCTACTCGGTCTTCGCCTGGGACCTGAGCATGAGCCTCGATGTCCACTACCAGAGCACGCTGTACTCCTGGTGGTGGTTCATGGGCGGATGGCTCGGCGCGCTCATGTCGTGGTCGCTCCTCACGATGTGGTGGCGCCGCTATCTCGGGGCATACGACATGATCACCGAGGATCACTTCCACGATCTCGGCAAATTGTGCTTTGCCTTCACCGCGTTCTGGGGCTACCTCAGCTTTGGCCAGTACCTGGTGACCTGGTACGGCAACCTGGCTGAAGAGACACACTTCTGGCATCTGCGTCTCATCGCGCCGTGGGTGAAGCCGATGCTGATGGTGGCATTCCTGGTGTTTGTCTTCCCCTTC
>JBBROY010000068.1:0-8130 GCA_038228795.1 Gemmatimonadales bacterium | reverse complement strand
TCGTGCTCACCTTCGCGCTCGCCATCGGGACGAACGCGGCGATGTTCGGGCTCGTCACTCGCCTCATGCTCGCCGCACCGCCCGGCATTCACGATGCGGACCGGGTGGCGCATGTCCGCTTGCGCTTCGTCGACGAAGGCGGCAGTGGGTTCGTCGCCAGCACGACGTCGTATCCATCCTTTCGCGCGCTGCGTGCGCTCAACTCCGTGTTCGCCGCCGTGGCCGCGATCAAGGGCGACACGATGATTGTCGGACGGAGTCCCGATGTGTCGCAGATCGCGGTGCTCGGTGCTTCCGGTGAGTACTTCGCCGCGCTCGGCGCCACGCCCGCGCTCGGTCGCTTTTACGGTGCTGGTGAAGACGATCCGCCGAGCGGGAGCTCCGTGATCGTGTTGAGCCACTCGTACTGGCGGCGCACCTTCGGCGGCGACCGCGCGGTGCTGGGTCGGCAGCTGGTGGTCGACGATCAGCCGTTCACGATCGTCGGCGTGGCGCAGCGCGGCTTCAATGGCGACGAGCTGGCCGCCGTCGATGTCTTCATGCCGCTGTCGGCATCGCTCCGGAAGCACGGCGGCGACTGGGCGTCGGACCGCAACCTGAATCTCGTCTCGCTGGTCATCCGGTTGCGCGACGGTGTCACCGCGACGGCCGCGCGCCAGATCGCATCGTCCGCGCTGCGCGAGCAGATGCTGGCGCCGGGCAGACTGCGTCCGCCCGCCGTCGAGCTCGAGCCGATCGTGCCGGGCAGCGCTTCAAGAGAATCTCCGCAAGCGCGCATCGCGATCTGGCTGGCCGCTGTGTCGCTGATCGTGCTGCTCATCGCGACGGCGAACGTCGGAACGCTGCTTTCCTTGAGATCGGCAAAGCGGCGGCGCGAGGTCGCCATACGCATCGCCATGGGTGCTGGCCGCCGCCACCTCGCGAGGCAGTTGCTCATCGAGAGCGTGCTGCTGGCCGCGATCGGCGCGGCGCTGGGCCTTCTGCTCTCGCGCTGGATGTCGGATCTCGTGCGCGTCACGCTCATGCCCACCCTGGCATCGGCGGAGACATTCGTCGACCGTCGAGTACTCGCGGCATCGATCGCTGCCGCCTGCGTGGCCGGCGTACTGGCCGGTTTCGCGCCGCTGATGCAGGCCGGACGAACGGACATTGCCGCGCAGCTTCGCTCGGGAAGCGGACCCGGCGCCTCGGGGCGGCTCGCGTTCCAGACGACGCTGGTGAGCGTGCAGGTCGCGCTCTCGACGCTGTTGCTCGTTGGCGCCGCGCTCTTCGTCCGCAGCTTGCAGCGCGTGCAATCGCAGGATCTGGGATTCTCTACGACAAACCTGCTCTACGTCACACTCGATTTTCGCGGCTACGTCGCGGGCGTCGAGCGCGACGTGTCCTACTACGAGGCCCTGCAGCGCGTCCGCGCGCTGCCGAGCGTGAGCCGCGCGACGGTGGTGCAGGGAATTCCCTTTGGCCCGCACAACATTCCGCCCATCAGCGTCCCGGGTCTCGCATGGCCGCCCCTGGGTTATCAACTGCCGATCATGTACGGCGCGACGCCGGAGTATCTCGACATGATGGGAGCCACGCTCGTGGGCGGCCGGCTGCTGACCCCGCGCGACAGTCGCGCCGCGCCGCAGGTCGTCCTCATCAACGAGACGATGGCACGAACGGCGTGGCCCGGTCAGTCCGCGTTGGGCAAGTGCGTGCGCGTCGGCTTCGCCGTCTTCCCGCCGGTCACCGACGGCAATCCCGCCGAGGGAATGCCCTGCCGGGAAGTGGTGGGCGTCGTGCGCGACTCCCGCGCGCGATCGCTTCGGCCCGAACGCAACGAAGACCGCATCATGCAATATTATGTTCCCTTCGATCAGCTTCCCGACGTACCGCGTCCCGATCCGTCGCAAGTAATGGGGTTGATGGTTCGCGTGCGCGGCGACGCGGATGTCGCGGCGGCTCTGGTTCAACGAACGATCCAGTCCACGAGTGCCGTCCCCGTTTTCGCGCGAACGCATCGATATCAGGATCTGATCGATCCACAACTTCGCTCGTGGCGGCTCGGTGCCGCGCTCTTCTCGGCGTTCAGCATGCTCGCGCTCGGCATCGCGGCCGTCGGATTGTTCGGCGTCGTGTCGTACGTGGTGACGCAGCGCACGCAGGAGATCGGGGTGCGACTCGCACTCGGCGGATCGAGCGAGCGGATCACGCGGCTCATCATTGGCGATGCGCTCCGCATGGCGAGCGTCGGACTGGCGGTGGGAGTGCTGAGCGCGCTCGTCGCGGGTCCGCTCGTCGCGACGATGCTCTTTCAGACATCGCCCCGCGAGCCGGCCAGCATCGCCATCGCCGGTGTCACGCTGCTCGTGGCGACCATCGCGGCCGCTGCGTGGCCCGCGTGGCGTGCGGGTCGCGTCAATCCAATGGTGGCGCTGCGATCGGACGGCTAAGCTCCGTCGTGACCAACGGCAAGCGTACCGGAGACCGCCTGTTCTGGAGCGTGCTCAGTGCGTCGGCGGCACTGACGCTTCTCACGCTCATCGCGTCGCGGTTCGTCGCTCCGCTGCCGGAGCCGCCCGCTGGCGCGCGATCGTTTCCGCGCATGCGAATGCCGCCGGAGAACACCGGCGAGCTGCTGCGAAGCCTTGGCGTCGGTTCTCTCATCTGGTATGCCTGTTTTCTGTCGGCGCCGCTCTTCATCTGGATGAGCCGGCGGCTGCCCTTCGATCGCAGGCGATGGGCGTCGAGTCTGGCGGTCCATCTCGTCGTGATCGCGATGCTCGCCGCGGTGACCGCCTCGCTTCAGTATCTGCTCAGCTTCCGCGGATCGCCCATGGCGCCTGGCATCGGCGCGTATCTCAGAGTGGCGATGATGGCCGGCATTCTTCCTTTCTTCACCGTGGCGGCGGCGGCCCACGCGCTCGATGCGCGTGCTCGCGCGCACGAGCGCGAGCTGGAAGCCGAGCGCATGCGCAGCCAGCTGGCCGAATCGCGGCTGGGGGCTCTGACCGCGCAGCTCCAACCGCATTTTCTTTTCAACACGCTGCAGGGAATCTCTACGCTCATCATGCGGGACCCGGTCGCGGCAGATCAGATGCTGACGAGCCTGAGCGATCTGCTTCGCGAAGTGCTCCGGCGCGGCGAAAAACGCGAGGTCGAGCTGAGTGAGGAGCTGCGCGTGCTGGAGCCGTATCTCGACATCTCGCGCCGGCGGTTCGGCGATCGCCTGACCGTGAGCCTCGTGGTGGGCGAGGAGGTCGCGCGTGCGCTCGTGCCTTTTTTCATCTTGCAGCCGCTGGTCGAGAACGCGTTGCACCACGGCATCAGCAGCCACGCCGGCGCGGGATCGGTCGAGATCGCGGCGCGGCGCGACGGCGATCGGCTGGTGCTGAGCGTCACCGACGACGGGCCCGGAGTCGTGATCCCGGATGCCGGCCGCGGCATCGGTCTCGCCAATACGAAAGCACGCTTGCGGGAATTGTACGGCGACGCGCAAACGCTGGAGCTCGGTTGGCCGGCGGGCGGAGGATGTCGCGTGACGGTGGCGCTGCCGTATCGCGAGATGCGCGCGACGTGATGCTGCGCGTGGTGGTCGTCGACGATGAGGTGCTGCCGCGCCAGCGCGTGTCCGATCTCGTGCGGGAGCACCCGCGTCTGGAGCTGGTGGGCGAGGCGGAGGACGGCGCGACCGCATTGGACGTGATCGTGGAGTGCCGGCCCGACCTCGTCTTCCTCGACATTCAAATGCCGGAGCTGAACGGCTTTCAGGTCATCTCGGCGCTCGAGGACGATGCGCTTCCGGCCGTGGTGTTCATCACCGCGTTCGACGAGTACGCGATTCGCGCGTTCGAGGTCGACGCGATCGACTACTTGTTGAAACCACTGACCGATGAACGCTTCGCCGCCGCCGTCGCGCGCGTGCTGGCACGGGTCGACCGAAGCGATGCATCGCTCACCGCTCCGATTCGCACGCTCGCCTCGCGCGCCGTCGCCGAGCGCACCACCCCGACCACCCGTTTCGTCGCGCGCCGCGGCGCAAAGCACTACTTCGTGCGCGTCGGCGACATCGATTGGATCGAGGCAGTCGGCAACTACGTGCGCCTGCACACGGGCGATAAGTCGCACCTCATCCGCGAGACGATGAAGGGCGTCGAAGCCAAGCTCGATCCGGCGGCGTTCGTGCGCATCCACCGCTCGGCGCTCGTGGCCGTCGAGCGCATCCAATCGATCGAGGCGCGCGAGCAGGGCGAGTATCAGATTACCCTGCTGAATGGCACGAGGCTCGTGTCGAGCCGCGGCTGCAGTGAGCGCGTGAGAAAATTGCTGCGCTGAAGATCATCGCCGGCCCGCCGAGATTGTCGGCAACGGATGCGGTCAGACGCTCAGCCGCCAGCGACGGTGCCAATCACCACGCGAGTATCGCGCGCACCAATCGCGTGCGCCGTTGTCGGTGTCTTTGGTGGCACACGGAGCGTCGGGGGCGGCGGGAGCAGGCCGCGGCGGCGGCGCATAGCGCGTCGCGAGAGACGCCGCGCCTCGCCCTATGAGGACCTTGCTGCGCGCACGCGCGACGGCTCGCTGCGGAAAGCGCTCGCGCCGCCAGAGCGGCCTGCTCCCGCCGCCCAGCACGACGATCTTACTGACAACCAAGCACTCGACAACTTCAGTCGAACGCGACATCCCGCGCGGGCATGGAGGCGTGAAAATCGGATTGAATCCGCGGCAAGTAAGCGGCGAGCAGCTCTTCCACGCGCGCCGCGCTCGGCGCGGCAACGATCAGCCCGACATGGTGGCGCTTCGTGAGGCGCCAGACGATCTCGGCGTCCGAGTACGCCGACGTGTCGGGCCATTCCTGTCGCGCCAACGACGTCAGCAAACCGGCGTAGTTGCCGCGCGACGCCGGCGGCGCGTACTCCTCCGTTCGCGCATTGGCGACCTCGACGCGCGCCCACTCGCGCCACAGGTTGATTCCCGTCGCGGCATCGATCATGTCGACGATGCTCGCGCCGCCCACGCGGGCCGCCGTTTCGAGAAAGAAGAAGCGATTATCGGCGCGTGAGCGAATGAATTCGGTATGCGTCACGCCGCGCTTGAAGTCGAGCGTGCTCAGCACCTCGCTGTTGATGTCGATCAGCGCGCGGGCATCCTGTGAGTCGCGCTCCAGCATCCGGGTCGCGAACAAGCCACCGTGATGGTAGACGTCGAAGGGAGGCTGTACGTAGCCGCACGGCTCCGCGAGCTCGACCGTGTTTTCCCAGGTAATCGCGTCGACGTGAAAGACATCGCCGGGAATGAACTGCTCGAGCAGGTGCTGCGACTGCTTGTCGCCCAGCTCATCGATCGTCCGCCACAGCGTCGTGACGTCGTCCAGCCGCCTGATCCCGATCGCCGACGCAGAGAAGCGCGGCTTGATCAACCACGGCGGAGGCACTGTGGCAATGAACTCGTCGATCTTCGCGCGATTGAGCAGCGGCACGAACTCAGGCACGGCGATCTTCGCTTCCTGTGCGCGCACGCGCATGGCGAGCTTGTCGCGAAAGAAGCGGACCGTCGTCTCGCCCATACCCGGCACCCGTAGGTGCTCGCGCAGCGCGGCCGCCATCTCGAGATCGAACTCGTCCAGCGGCACGATGCGGTCGATCGCTTCGCTCCGGATCATGTAGCTGACCGCGTTGATCACGTCGTCGCGCTTGTACAGATCCGGCATCACGAACAGCTCATCGATGCTCTCGCGCGGCCAGTCGGCGTTCTGCAGCGACGTCACCGTCAGCAGCAGCACGCGGCAGCCGAGCGTTTTGCATTCTTGAATGAAGGGCACGCCCTTGAAGAAGCTGGCGAGGCAGAGAACGATTGTCGGCCGCGCGGCGCTCATGGCATCACCTTGGCCACGCGTTGTTCGTACGGTCGACGTCCGGCAGCGCGTGCCGCGCGTCGAGCTCGGCGCGCTTGACTGTCTTGCCGCCGGGCACGTGGTAGTCGAAACGCGCGCCGAGGTCCCACATTTCGATCGGCAACCGTGTGCGCTGGCGTGTGCCGTCCGCGAATTCGAGCGAGAGCTCGGCCGGCATGATCATCGAGCCGCGGCTGCTCACGTGCACGATCGAGCCGCCGTCCTTGCCGGCCGAAATGGAATCGACGGCCTGATCGAGACGTGCTGTGCCGTAGATCCATTCGTGCCAGAACCAGTCGAGGTTCATCCCTGAGGCGTCGCGCATGACGCGGAAGAAATCGGCCGGGGTCGGATGCTTGAACGCCCAGGCGCGGATATACTCGCGGAAGGCGTGGTCGAAGCGCTCCGGCCCCAGTACTTCGTTGCGCAGCATCTGCATCATCAAGGCCGGTTTCTGGTAGGCGCCCCATTCGAGATCGCGCACCTCGGTCGGATTGGTGATCAGCGGCTGTTCGCTGCCGGCCCGCGCGTGCGCCTCGTAGATGCGCAGCGGATGCAGCTGGACCGTATCGCCGGTGGGCGTGCCGGCGAAGTAGAGCGCGGCGTTGTCGTAGTCGATGAAGGTATTGAAGCCTTCGTCCATCCACGGATAGAGGCGCTCGTTGCTGCCGACGATCATCGGAAACCACTCGTGTCCGAACTCGTGCGCGACTACCCACTGCTGCTCCTCGCGCGTAGGCGAGTTGGGCACGAAGGTGAGCATCGGATATTCCATCCCGCCCACCGGCCCTTCTACCGTCGTCGCATGAGAATAGGGATAGTGATACCAGTGCTCGCTGAACCGCTTGATCGCCGCGCGCGCGATGCGATTCGCCTCCGGCCACTTGTCGGCGTTCGGGCGATAGAGCGTCTCGATGAGAATGCCGTCGTAGCCGCTGGCGTCCCACAGCATGCCGGGCGCGGCGGCCCAGGCGAAGTCACGAACGCTATCGGCCGTGAAGTGCCAGGTGAGCACGCCACGCGTTGACGGCCGCGTGCGCGCCACATCGCCGGCCTCGCCTCTGGCGATGATCGCGATCGCCGTGTCCGACACGCGCGCCCGCTGTAAACGGGCACGCTCCGTCGCGGTCAGGACCTGCTCCGGATTCCGAAGCTGGCCCGTTGCCGCGATGATGTAGCTCGCCGGCACGGTCAGCGTGACATCGAAGCTGCCGTACTCGAGATAGAACTCACCGGCGCCGATGTACGGCTCGTGATTCCATCCGTGCACGTCGTCGTACACGGCTACGCGCGGATACCACTGGCCGATCTCGAGCAGCGGTCCGTCGCGCCCCATGCGCCCAGCGCCCTGTTCGGCGACGGGAAAGCTCCATCCCAATTCGATGTCGGTGCTCTCGTTCGGCAGCAGCGCTCTTGCGAGATCGATGCGAGCGGTGGTGCCATAGACGGAGCGCTTGGCGTCGGCCCCGCGGATGCGGACGTACTCGAGCGCGAGCCCCCCCTCGCGCGATTTCGGCAGTCCCTGGCAGGAAAAGTCGAAGCTCGTCGTGCCGAAGGTGAGCGGCGGCTGGTTGAGCACGTTGGTGATGCTGGCCGGCGCGCAGATGTTTTGCTCGAGAAAGAGCCAGAGGTAGGGCAACGCGTCCGGCGACCGATTCACGTAGTGGATGGTTTCGCGCCCGCGTACGCTGTTGCTCCCTGAGTCGAGGGTGGCGGCGATTCGGTAGTCGACACGCTGCTGCCAATAGTGCGCGCCGGGCCGGCCCGACCCGGTGCGAACCATGTTCGGGGCCGGAAGATCGAGCGCGCGAAACGCCGAGGTGTCCGAGACGGACATCTCGCGCGCCGACTGCGCGGCGAGCGATGACACGCCGATGAGTGCAGCGGTGAGGGTCGGGAACAAGCGTGCGCGCATGTCAGCGGACATCCTGTTGAGCGGGAGCGGCCTGGAGAACTCTCCTCGGGGATGTAGCCTGCTCACCACCGTCGTCAAGGATGACGATGGCTCGGCGGGGCGGCGGGAGCAGCCCGCTCTGGCGGCGCGCGCGCGTCCCGCATCGAGCCGCCGCGCATCGCGGGGCTAGTACGTCACACGGCGAGTGCGCGGCGTCTCTCGCGACGCGCGAAGCGCCGCCGCCGCGGACTGCTCCCGCCGCCCCGACGCTCCGTGCGCTACATAGGGAACTCGACGGACCAGCGCGGGCGTCCGGCGTCGGCGGCGCTGGCGCGTAGCTAGAGACGGCGCGCAACGCACCGAC
>JBBROY010000067.1:0-8288 GCA_038228795.1 Gemmatimonadales bacterium | reverse complement strand
TTCGGGATGGTGTACGAGTACAGCGAACGCTTCGTGAACCCGATCTCGCACGATGAGGTCGTGCATCTGAAGAAGTCGCTGCTCGACAAGATGCCCGGCGACGAATGGCAGAAGCTGGCCAACCTGCGCCTGCTCGTCACCTACCAGATGACCCGGCCCGGCAAGGCGCTGCTGTTCATGGGGAGCGAGCTGGCGCCGCACCGCGAATGGAACCACGACGCGAGTCTCGACTGGCATTTGGGAGCGCTACCGTCGCGCGCCGGCCTCGACGCATTCTTCGAGACGCTGGGCACGCTCTACCGCGACACGCCCGCCCTGTGGAAGGCCGATCCCGACCCCGACGGTTTCTGCTGGGTCGATGCCGACGACCGCGTGAATTCCGTGTTTGCCTACGCGCGCTTCGCCAAGGATCAACGGTACCCGCACGTGATCATCGTGATGAACTGCACGCCCGTTCCGCGATCGGGCTATCGAATCGGCGTGCCGTCGGCCGCCACGTACGAGGAGATCTTCTCGAGCGATGATCGCCGATTTTCCGGAAGCGCGGTGGAGACGGTGCAGCGCGTCGTCGCCGAGCCGGTGCCGTATCACGGATTCGGGCAGTCGATCGTGCTGACGTTGCCCCCCTTGGGAGCGATCCTTCTGTCGCCGACCATCGCGCCGTCCTGAACTGCGTACTGCGTACCACCAGCGCTCGCGTGAGTCAGGCTCGGTTCGCGCGACTGGGCGGACGAGCCGGGTGCTGTTCGTACGCAGTACGCAGCACGCAGTGCCCTTCAGATGGCCCTCAGCACCTCGAGCGGATTCGCCCGCATGGCGCGGCGCGCCGGTACGTAGCACGCAATCAACCCGATCACGAACAGGATCACCTCCGCCCCGATGAGCGCCGCCGGATCGTAAGTATCGAATCCGAAGACGCGATTGCGCATCGCGCGGGTGAGGAACATCGCGACGAAGGCGCCGATGCCGGTGCCGGCGAGCAGCATCACCGCACCGTCGTGCAGCACCAGCTTCGCCACGTCGCGCTGCTCGGCGCCCAGCGCGACGCGGAGCGCGAACTCCCGCATGCGCTGCGTGACGGCATACGCGACGACGCCGTAGAGGCCGACCGCTGAGACGAGCAGGCCGAACGCGGAGAAGACGCCGAAGAGCGTGGTCAGGAAATGATCGCGCTCGATCATTGCGGAGAGCTGATCGCTCCATGGGAAGATGCGCGACGCGGTGCCGACGGCCGGCGAAAGCGAGATGATCTGCCGCCGCAGCGCGACCGAGAGCGCGCCGGGAGCCTTCGACCCGCGCACGACCAGCCGCGCGAATCGGAGGTGCGTGCCGGCGGGCGGCACGATGAAGTAGAGCGGAGGCGCATCGGCGCCGACGTCGCCGACGTTCAGGAACGCGTCGCGCGCGACGCCGACGATGCGCAGCAACGGCTGCTTCGACGCCCGCGGCCCGAACTTGATCAGTTTGCCGAGGGCGTCGCCATAGGGCCACAACTTCCGCGCCGCCTCGCGCGTGACGATCACCGCGCCGTGCTCCATGTCGGCGTCGTCGAAATCGCGGCCATGGACGATCGGAATGCCGAGGGTGCGCAGAAAATTCGGCGATACCTCGCTGGCGCCGGACCCGATGAAGTGCTCGCTCATGCCGGTGCCGGCGTCTTCAAAGGTGAGGGTGAATTTGTCGGCGGCCCCGGAGGAGTAGATCAGCGCCGAACCGCGCGCGCCGGGAATCGCGTTCGCCCGCTCGGTGAGGTTCACCAGGAACGCCCTGCCGGCGCTGTCCGACATCGGCATCCGGTAGAGCGGGATGAACGCCTGCACGATCTGATTGGGGTCGTAACCAAAGTCGAACGCGATGAGCGCATCGGCACTTTTGATGAGAAGCCCCGCCCCGACCAGTAGCACCATCGACAGCGCAACCTCTGCGATCACGAGTGTGCTGTAACGATGTTTGTTGCGGCCAGTGGTCGACCCCGCGCCATCCTTCATCGCCTCGCTCGGATCGGCTCTCGATGCGCGAATCGCCGGCACTAGCGCGAACAGCATGATCGTGGCGAGGGCCGCGCTCAACCCGATGGCGAAGACGCGCCACGACAGGTGCGGCTCGACCAGACCGATCGCGCGCACGCTCGGCGGAATCGCGGCGCCGACGATGCCGCTGCCCCATTCGGCGAGCAGTACGCCGAGCACCGCGCCGCCGGAGGCGATCAAGGCGCACTCGAACATTGTGTGCCGCAACAGCGCGCCCCGCGACGCGCCGAGCGCGGATCGGATGGCGAGCTCGCGCCGGCGCGCGAGGCCGCGGCCGAGCACGAGTTGCGACAGATTGGCGCAGGCGATCAACATCACGATCGCCACCGCGCCGCCCAGCGCCAGATGCACGCTGTCGTAGCGCGAGACCGGCACCCAGAGCGGCGTCATCCGATACGAGAGAGTCTTGGCCGCGTCGCCGAACTCGGCGCTGAGCTGCGCGGTGAACTGAGCGAGCGCTTGCGACGCGCGCTCCGGAGTGATGCCGGGTGCCAACCGGAAGGTGGCCTGTGGAAAGGCGACGACCGAGTCGGCGCGGCCGGTCGGCATCGGAAGCCACAGCTCCGTGCCGAGCAAATCGCCCATCGACGGCGCGTTCATCCCGCGCGGCATCACGCCGATGACAGTGAACACTCGATCGTTGGCGTGAACCGTCGCGCGGCCGATGGCATTGCTCGTTCCGCCGATCTGCTTCCAGAGGCGCTCGCTCACGATCGCCTGTGTCTCGTCCGCGGACCGGCCGTCCGGCGTCGCCCAGGTCCGGCCGAGCGTCGGCTCGACGCCATACACCGAGAAGAAATCCGCGGACACGAAGGCCGTGCCGACCTCGCGGCCCTCGGTGCCGGTTTCGACCGTCGTACGCGTTTGCGAGAAGAGCGCGAGGCCGGCGTGGAATTTTCTTTCGCGCCTCAGCGTGAGGATTTGCGTCAGGCCGCCGGGCATCTTGCCCGTCCGGTCGTAGCCGCGGCTCTGCAGCACGTACAGCCGCTCGGGCTCGCGGTACGGTACGTACGGATGGATCGCCGCATCGACGAGGCCGAACATGATGGTGGTCAGTCCGAGCGCGACGGCCAGCGAGAGGACGGCGACGATGGTGAAGCCCGGACCCTTGGCGAGAGCGCGCGCGGCGTGGCGGATCTCGAATGGCAAGTTGGTCATCGAGCGAGTTTGAAGACGAATTTTTGCGCCAAGATCGCGCTAATGGCGCAGCCATTCACCGACGCCGGACGGAACCGCGCTTGCTTCAAGGATTCGCCGACCGCGGTGAGAAACCCTTGATAGCGCCCCTGCAACAGCTTGGAGTCGCGCGCGTCGATACGTCCATTTTCATCGACTCTGAACTGCACGAGTACCGTCTCTTCGATACGAACCAGGCGCGCCACTTCGGGATATCGAGGAGACGGTAGCGTCCCGTCGATTACCTGTGCAGGAGTGTAGGAATACGCCGGTAGCCGGATCTTACTCACCGGCCGCGACCAGTCGGTGAGCGGCTTGGCATCCGGCGCTCGAGCAGGCCCAACGATTGCCGGTTCCGGCGGCCATTCCTCTGGCGTCAGGTAGAGACTGAGCAGAAGTGGCAGCGAGTCCACGCCCAGGCCATCGAGTGTGAGCAAGAAGGCGTGTTCGACTCCCAGCGTATCCAACGCGGCAAGTTCGGCGCTATCTAGCGCCGGCGCGATCGACCGCTTGATGAACGGAGCCATTGAAATCGTGCCGTCGCGGTGCAGCACGATCGGCAGTTGGTTCCCAACCCAGGGTACCTGTGTCAATCCTGTCGCTGGAGAGATGGGTACGAAGTTGGGAATCGGAACCAACGTCAGCAAAAGCGGCTGGGGCAATCGCACGTATGCGCCAATCTCGTGCACCATGAGCTCGCCACGATCCTTCGGCAGCTCGATTCGCGCGGCGTGCCACTTCGTCAACGCCGCCGTATCGAGCACCATCGACAGCGTGAGAATCAAATCCGCCGTCTCCGATGTCGGCGGTAGCTCGGTGCATCGCTTCGGCAAAGCCGCCTGCGCGCCGGTAACAATCGGCAACAACGCCGCCGCGATGCACGCGACCGTCCGGCACATCGCTCGCGACATAGAACTCTCTCGGTGGGAGATCCGCCAACGCTACGCTCTCACTCTGTCGACGACCAGTCCGCCCCTCTGTCTCGCCGTGCGTCGGAGAAGGTGGTATCAGTTGTGCCGAAACAAAGGTGCGACGTGCTCGGTGTCAGGTGCTGGGGGCCTGCCGAGTGCCGCCGTCCCTGACATCTGACAGCTGACACCTCCAGCACCCAACCCCTTGTCAGTCCTGCGCGAAATCTCAGACTTACTCGGCATCCTCCCCGACTACATAGACCAGACCGGCCGCGACCGCCGAGTCACGTCGGACGCGACGCGCGTCGACCTGCTGCGCGCGATGGGGATCGATGCCTCGAGCGAGAGCGCTGCGCGCGAAGCGCTCGAACGATTGCAGCGCGAACACGCGGAGCGGTGCATATCGGCGGTGCAGGTAGCGCGCGGCGGCGGTGGCTCGGTGCGCGCGATCTCCGCGCGACTCGGAGTCAGCGGCGATGTCGAGTACCGCATCAATGTGACGGATGAGGATGGCGCGACCCGCGAGTCGTCAGGCACCGCGGGCTCCAGCAATGGCACGGTCGACATCGCGATTCCCGGTGCCGTACTCCCCGGATACCACAGGGTTCGCGTCGAGCTGCGCGCCGGCGCCATCGAAAAGAAAGGCGAGCAAATTCTCATCGTCACCCCCGCGCGCTGCCTCACACCCGGCGAGCTGCTCGGCGACGGAACCCGCGTGTTTGGGATCACCGCGAATCTTTACTCCGTGCGCAGCGAGCGGAACTGGGGCGTCGGCGACTTCACCGATTTGCGCGAGCTGGCGGCGTGGGGCGGATCGGTCGGCGCGGCGTTCGTCGGCGTGAACCCGTTGCACGCGCTGCACGACCGCGGCACCGACATCAGTCCGTACAGTCCGATCAGCCGCGTCTTTCGCAACGTCATCTACATCGATGTCGAACAGGTGCCGGAAGCCGCGGACGTATCGCGCGAGCGCTATCCCGATGCGGCGGAGATGGATCGGCTGCGCGCGAGCGACCGTGTACGGTACGACAGCGTCATCGAGCGAAAGCGGCGCGTGCTCGACGCGGCGTTCGCGAAGGTCGATATCCGCGCCGGCGCCTTTCGCGACTACATCGCCGCGCGCGGGCGCGCGCTCGACTATTTCGCGACCTGGATGGCGCTCAGCGAGCACTTCGCCGGCGATGCTTCGAGCGGACGCGATTGGCGCGTCTGGCCCGAAGCGTACCGCGATCCGCGCTCGGCAGAGGTGTCGGCCTTCAGGACGGCGCACCGGGACCGCATCGATCTGCACCGCTGGCTGCAGTTCGAGGCCGACCGCCAACTGGCGGCGGCCGCGGGCGCCGCGCGAGATGCGCGAATGCGTATCGGCATCTATCAGGATCTTGCCGTCGGCTCGTCCCCCGCCGGCAGCGACGCGTGGGCGTACCAGTCCCTCTTCGCGCGCGGCGTCTCGATTGGCGCGCCGCCCGACGACTATGCGCCTCAGGGGCAGAACTGGGGATTGCCGCCACTGAATCCGCTCGCCCTCTCGGCCGACGCGTACCGGTACTTCATCCTGCTAGTCCAGTCGGCGTTCCGGCACGCTGGCGCGCTGCGCATCGATCACGTGCTCGGGTTTTTCCGGCAGTTCTGGATTCCCGATGGCAAGAGCGGCGCTGACGGCGCGTACGTGCGCTTTCCGACCGACGACCTGCTCGGCATTCTCGCCTTGGAGAGCCATCGCGCCCGCGCGCTCGTCGTCGGCGAGGATCTGGGCACCGTGCCGCCCGAGGTGCCCGGAACGCTCAAGGACTGGGGCATTCTGTCGAGCAAGGTGATGCAGTTCGAGCGCGAGGGAAACGCGCAGTACAAGCCGAGCTGGAGCTACGAGGCGCTATCGCTCACCACGGCCAACACGCACGACATGGCGACGATCACCGGCTGGTGGGCCGGGCACGACATCCAGCTGCGCCGTCACGTCGGATTGCTCGCGCCCGACGCGGTGCAGCACACCCATGAAGCGCGGAACCAGGAGCGTCACCGCCTGCTCGAACGTCTGGCGGCCGACGGGGTGCTGCACGGCAACAATCTTCCCGACGATGGCGCCGAGCTGCGCGGCGCCATCCACGAGTTCGTCTGCCGCACGCCGGCCGCCCTCGTCGGCATCGCGCTGGACGACATCCTCGGCGAGCTCGAGCCGGTCAATGTTCCCGGGGTGACCGCCGAGAAATTTCCGAGCTGGACCAAGCGAATGTCCCGGCCTATCGAGTCGCTGCGCACCGACCCGGATGTCGCCACCACGCTGCGATGCCCCGGTCGCGGAGGCGTCGGGGCGTGACGCCCGCCGCTCCCATCCTCTCGAACTACCGCGGCGCGACACGGTGATCGAGCTTTCGCCCCATCTCGGTGGCAGAATATCCTGGCGCCACGCGTTCACCGGTGCCATTGTGAACGGACCAGTTTGCGCATCAGATCTCCTGCGCACCATCCCGCCGCATTGTTGGTTGCAGACGTCAGTTAGCGCCGATTCGCGGCGCCGACTGCCGTAACTGCATCGGACGTCGACATCTGTCACCGGAACTACGTCGATGATCCCTGGTCGGCAGTAAATGCGCCTTACCACCTGAGTACTCAGCTACCGCTGTCACACCGAAGAGAGGACGAGCCATGGGTGCAAGCCAGAATGCGATGGGGTCGATCAACTGTCCCAAATGCGAGGCTGTGAACTCGACGGCCGCCCGGTTCTGCGGCGTCTGTGGAACGCCGCTGCAGGGCGGCGTCCCGCTCATGCCGCCGCCGCCTCCACCGCCACCGCCCCCCCCACCACCGCGGAACATCGGCTCGATGATGGGCGGCGCCGGCCCGTCGCAAAGCGTGATCAACGCCGACATCCGCAGCGCGTTCGACATGGCGTTGCAAGGCATCCAGGTGGCAGGTACTCAGGCCGGCGGTGGCGCGGAGATCAAGTGGCAGGCGGCTCCGCACTCGGCAAAGTTCGTCATCGCCAAGAAGAGCTGGGGCTTTAGGACTCGCTTCGATGGCGACCTCGCGCTCACGCCGATGGGTGCTCGCCAGACGGCGATGCGCGTCACCCTCAAGCCCAACTCGAGCGCGATGGGTGCGCAGATCGGTGCCACGCTCGTGAGCGTGCTCTTTCTCGGCTACTCGTGGGCGATGTTCGGAGTCATCTTGGCCGGCCTCGCCGGCGCATGGGGCCTGTACCTGCTGATGAGCAAGTACCCGCAGGAGCTGGCCGAGGCCGTGATGATGGGCGTTCCGCAAACCCCGGTCGCGGGGGCACAATATCCCCAACAGGGTCAGCCGCAATACGCGCCGCCGGTACAGCATCAGTACTCGCCACCGGCGGTGCCCGTGATGCCGCCGCCCCCGCCGCCCCCGCCGCCGCCACCGCAGCAGCACACGACCCACATCACGCCGCCCCCGCCGCCGCCCCCGGCACCACCGCCGCCGCTCGTGCCCGAGGCGGCGAACAATGGCGCGAACGCGTCCGGTGCTTCGGCGGCAAACATCGTCGAGCAGCTGAAGCAGCTCGGCGAGCTGCGCGCGGTGGGCGTGCTGACACAGGAAGAGTTCGATGCGAAGAAAGCCGAAATGCTCAAGCGGTTGTGAGTAAGTACGCATCATCATGAGCGCGAACATGACGATGGTCATCGCCTGCCCCGCCTGCAGCCTCGAGCTCGCCCACGACTCGCGTTTCTGCATCCACTGCGGAACGCCGATCGCGGCGGACGCGCAGGCGCAGTCGTATGCACCGTTTGACTACGGATACGGTTTTGGCTGCCAGACGTGTGGCGGCGATGGGTCGAGGTTGGCGGCGTCGAAGGTGTACTGCGCGGAGTGCCGCTGGCTTCGCCCGCTCGGGCCGGACTACGAGATGGACATCAACGCCTTCCTCTGGGCGCTCGATGCCGACGCGATGAACGTCCTGCGCTCGCTCGGTCCGCTCACCGCGGCGGCGCACGCGGTGTCGGAGCGGGTCGGCCGACCATGGTTCGAAGCGTCGGTGAATGGTCTCCGGCTTGGTGAGCGGCAGCTGCCGGACATCTTCGACACGGCGATCAAAGCGGCGCGCATCATGGCGCTCCAGTATCTCCCCGAGCTGTACGTCTCCGGCGAGCAGATGTGGGACGCGACGACGCTCGGCACCGACTCGCGCGCGTTCATCGTCATT
>JBBROY010000066.1:0-8479 GCA_038228795.1 Gemmatimonadales bacterium | reverse complement strand
GTCGTCGAACGCGAAGGCGGCTGTATCACGTGGGGCGGCGGGCTGCGATTGAGTCCGGCGGACGACATCATCATTCGTGTCGAGCGCCCGCTCGAACTGGATAGCGACGCACAGCTCGTCGCATCCGTACTCTCGAAGAAGGTCGCCGCGGGCTCGACTCACGTCGTCATCGACATCCCCATCGGACCCACGGCGAAGGTGCGCACGGCGGACGCGGCTGCCGTGCTCGGCACGACGCTCATCGCGGTTGGTCGCGCCGTTGGGCTGCACGTCGAGATCGTGCAGACCGATGGTTCCCAGCCGGTCGGCAGCGGGGTGGGGCCGGCACTCGAGGCGCGTGACGTGCTCGCCGTCCTGCGCGGCGAGGCCGGCGCTCCAGCTGACTTACGGGATCGCGCGCTCACGCTCGCGGCGCGTGTGCTCGAGATGGCTGGCGCAGCCGCGAGTGGTTTGGGACGTGCTGTCGCCGCCTCCATTTTGGGCGACGGCCGTGCCTGGCGGAAATTCCAAGCGATCTGCGACGCGCAGGGAGGGATGCGCGAGCCGGGCCGCGCGCCCTACACGCATGAGATCGTGTCGGCCGGCGCGGGGCGCGTGACCGAAATCGACAACCGCCGTCTCGCTCGCGTGGCGAAGCTGGCAGGCGCGCCAAAATCGCCGACGGCGGGCCTTGAACTTCACGCGCCGTTGTCCGCGAGAGTTGAAGTGGGCAGTCCCCTCTACACGTTGCACGCCGAATCGCCTGGAGAGTTGGCGTACGCGGTGGCGTATACCGCGACACATGCCGGCATCATCGTCGTCAGCAAGGACGGTGATCGAGCACAATGAGACGGCCCGATGTCTGACGATCGGGGCCCCGTCCTCTTCGCGCTCCCGGGTAACGAGCAACTGGCGCGGATGCTCAGCGGCGTGCTTGGTGGCGAGATTGGCTCGCTCGAGCTGCGCCGCTTTCCGGACGGCGAGACGTACGTCCGCCTCCGGTCGCCTATCAACGGCCGTGAGGTAGCGCTCCTGTGTACGCTCGACCGGCCAGACGACAAGCTGCTTCCGCTGCTGTTTCTCGCCGCGACCGTGCGTGATCTCGGCGCGGCGCGAATTGGTCTCGTCGCTCCCTACCTCGCCTATATGCGGCAGGATCGCCGCTTCGCCGATGGCGAGGGCGTGACCTCCGCCTACTTCGCCAGACATCTCTCGGCAAGCGTCGACTGGCTCGTGACGGTTGACCCACATCTCCACCGCCGGAGCTCGCTGGCCGAGATCTACACGATCCCCGCCGAGGCGGTGCACGCGGCGCCACAGATCTCCGCGTGGATTCGAGCCAACATCGATCGGCCGCTCCTCGTCGGGCCCGACACAGAAAGCGCCCAATGGGTTCGCGCGGTCGCGGACGGCGCGGGTGCGCCGTCGATCGTGCTCGAGAAAACTCGCCGCGGCGACCGCGATGTCGTGGTCGTGGGGCCCGAGGTTGAGCGATGGCGGGAGTATACGCCGGTCCTCGTCGACGACATTATTTCGACGGCCCGCACGATGATCGAAACGGTGACGCACCTGCGGCGCGCGCCCCTTCGGCCAGCGGTGTGCATCGGCGTGCACGCGATCTTCGCGGATGACGCGTACGCGGAGCTCCTGGCCGCAGGCGTCAGCCGAGTTGTCACGTGCAACACGATCCCTCATGCATCGAATGGCATTTCCCTGATCGCGCTCATGGCTGGGGCGACGCAACGCCGGCTCGCAACGCTGTCGCCTCTGAGCCAACCGGACGCGGTGCCTCGAAGATGAAGCGCGAGTGAGAGCAACCGGCAGTAACGCCGCGGGAGAACCGCGACAGAATTCAGAGAACGCACGCGAGCAACCGGCATGAAGGAGGTACTGAAACCGGTCGAGAGCGCGACCCTGATCTGGGCATCATGGGCCGCTGCTTGGCGACGAAGGACCACGATCATCGCGGCAATCGCGGTGACCGCGATCGCCGTGCATCTCCTTCTCCGGTTCGCGCTTCACGCGAGTCCGAACGCCTATCAGATGCCGCTCCTGGGCACCCTCGCTCTCGGCGGTATCCCTCTCGTCTATGAGCTCCTCAAGAAACTCTTAAAGCGCGAATTTGGTTCCGATCTACTCGCGGGACTGTCGATCGTCACGTCCGTGCTGCTCGGCGAATACCTAGCCGGCTCCATCGTGGTGTTGATGCTGGCTGGCGGAGAGGCGCTTGAAAACTACGCGCTACGGAGCGCATCCTCGGTGTTACGCGCTTTGGCCAAACGGATGCCCTCCGTCGCGCATCGGAAGCGGGATACGGCCATTAGTGACGTGGGACTGGATGAGATCGCGATGGGTGATACGCTCGTTGTCTATCCGCACGACATCTGCCCGGTGGACGGAACAGTCGTCGAGGGTAACGGGGTCATGAACGAGGCCTACCTGACCGGCGAGCCGTTTGAGATTACCAAGGCGCCCGGTTCCGTCGTCATTTCAGGCGCGGTGAACGGGGAATCGGCGCTGACCATCACAGCGTCCCGCCGGTCGGTGGATTCGCGCTACGCCAAGATCATGGAAGTCATGCGCGAGTCGGAGCAAAACCGTCCGCGCCTGCGGCGGCTCGGCGATCAATTGGGGGCGATCTACACGCCGGTCGCGGTGGCCATCGCCGTCCTGGCCTGGGTGAGCAGTGGTGAGTCCGTTCGGTTCCTCGCGGTGTTGGTGATCGCCACCCCGTGTCCACTGCTCATCGCGATTCCGATCGCCATCATCGGATCCGTTTCGCTGGCGGCGCGACGCTCCATCATCGTGAAGAACCCCGCGGTCCTCGAGCAAATCACCGGCTGCCGCACGGCGATCTTCGACAAGACGGGAACGCTCACCTACGGCGAACCTAAGCTGACCGAACAACTCGTCGCCCCCGGCTTCGTCCAACAGGACGTTCTTGCGCTCGCGGCCAGCCTGGAGCTCTACTCGAGGCATCCGCTCGCCCGGGCCATCTTGGCACGAGCGAAAGCGGACGGGCTTGCTCTCGAGCAAGCGTCCCAGGTGAGCGAGGCTCCGGGTCAGGGACTGCGCGGAACCGTCTCTGGTCGTCAGGTTCAAGTCACGAGCCGCGGCAAACTTTTGTCGCAGGACAGTGGAACGGCGGTGCACCTTCCACCCGTGACGGGTGGACTCGAGTGCGTAGTGGTGATCGATGGACGGTTCGCGGCAACCTTTCAGTTCCGCGACGCGCCCCGAGCCGAAGGCCGCTCATTTATCCAGCATTTGGGGCCGAAGCATCAGTTCCAGCGAATCATGATCGTCTCGGGAGATCGTGAATCCGAGGTCCGGTACTTGGCCGAGCGCGTCGGGATCACCGAGATTCACGCTCAGAAAAGTCCCGAAGAAAAACTCGTCATCGTTCGTGAGGAAACCCGTCACGCGAAGACGCTCTACGTGGGCGACGGCATCAACGATGCCCCGGCCATGATGGCCGCGACGGTGGGCATGGCGCTCGGCCAGAATAGCGACGTGACGGCGGAAGCGGCCGGCGTCGTGATAATGGATAACTCGCTCGAGAAAGTGGACGAGTTCATGCACATCAGCCGGCGAATGCGATCCGTTGCTCTGCAGAGCGCTGTCGGCGGCATGGTCCTGAGCGTCGCCGGAATGCTATTCGCGGCCACCGGCCATTTGAGTCCCGTGGCCGGCGCGATCAGTCAGGAGGTTATCGACGTGCTCGCAGTGCTCAACGCGCTTCGAGCCGCGATTCCGCCACGCGTAATTTCGGATATCGGTTTGGGCTGAACGCTAGGCGTGGGATTGAGAAGCAGGCCGGAGGCCGAATACATTCGCCAACGGAGCCCTGTGACGCGCTCCGGCGTCCGGCTCGCTAACCGCTTGATTCAGCGCCGCGCTCGCGAACCAACTCCTTGCGGTTCACTCCGGTCCCTGCGATCAAGTTCCGCGAGGACTTGGACCTCCACATCACAGCCCATGTCGGGCTCACTACGAAAAGAGAGAGTGCGAATTGCACTCTCTCCTCGCGTACTCCCGACCCAACCAGCTGGCCTGGCTAGCGAAGCCACCTACTTGCCATCGTGATCGCCGTCAGCGTCGGTCGCCTGCGCCTTCGCTCGACCAGCCGCGCTGATTTGCGCGCTGTCCGCCTGTGGGACCTGCGTGTGCGCCGCGACTGCCTGGCTCGCGGCAGGGGCGGGCCGTGCGACGGAAGGTTGCTGGCTCGCCTGGGCGGCAGCCTTTCCTTGAATGTGCATCGATTCTCCAATAGGGGTGTCGAACATACAAAGTATCGGCAGCTTAAGGGCTCCTCTGCATGGTGTTCTCGCGACAGGACGTGGGGTCGCTACAAGCAGCCATCCCCGCGCCGGCGCCCGACCTGATGCGTGTCTCGCTCGGCTTTCGACGTCCGATGCGGGACCGGCGACCACCTGCAGTCGAATGCCAGAGCGACAGGGTCGCTTGTGTGGCTGACGACGCCGGAAAATCCAAAGGTTCGCGCCGATGACGCGCAGAGACCTTGTCCCTGCTTTGAGGGAAGATGTGCCCGTAGGCCGCTGCACGGCCTGTGCGGTCGTGCTCAGCGTTGCTCTCCCCGATCCCGGGCGCCGAAAGCGCGCCCGGCGTTTGGATCGCCCGTCCAATTCTAGCGCGCCTGGGTGGACGGCGAGAGGCGGCGGCGCTGGAGGTACCCGGACGAGATCGTCCCGAGCGGGACGCAGTACGACGCACATGAAATGCGCGAGAACTCTGCGGAATCAGACGCCGAAGGCTAGTGCGCCGCGAGCGGAGTGCGAATCGATCCACTGCGCCGCGCAACCGATTCGACACCGCCGGTCAGGCGGATATCTCGGTGTGGAATCCGCCGGATATCTCCCTACTCGCTTGTACAACGCGCAATCGTCCATCTCCCGCCTGAGCAATTCTCCACAAGAAATGCTAAGGACGCGTCGGAGAATCGCGGCTGTGGCGAGCCGGACAGGTGCCCGGCTCGTCACTCGTCGGCGCTTGTGGCTAGATCAGTCCGACCTCCGCGAAGGAGAAGTAACGACCCCGACCGATGATGACGTGATCGCGGACGGGGATATCCAGGATGCGACCCGTCGCCACTAGTTGGTCCGTCACCGCGCGGTCGTCTGCGGACGCGGTGGGATCTCCGGACGGGTGATTGTGCACGAGGATCACCGCTGCCGCCGTTGCTTTGATCGCGGCAAGAAAGACCTCGCGCGGGTGGACCAACGAAGAATTGAGAATGCCGCGCGTGACGACGATAGGTCCGGGCGTGTTTAGCTTGTGCTGCGAATCGAGCGGGAGAATCCAAAACACTTCCGCCGGTTCGCGCTCGGCAAAGGGTGCCATATAGGCGTACACGTCTCCGGGCGAGCGCAGCGCGGGCGGCTCAGCTTCTCCGGCCGGATGCCCTTCGGGTCCGGTGAACGGACCTTCGCGAACGAGGCGGACGGACACCAACCGGGGACGGCGACGCTTGCGCGCCGCACGTCCGTTGATCGTGTTGAGGGAATTGCTATTCGGCTTCCTCGTGTCATCAGTGGTAACGTCAGTGCCACCGGTGACGCGAGCGACGATCGCCGAGACTGGAACGGGCAAGCGGTCGGCCGACGATTCGGCGACGCGAGCGAGGGAGTAGGACGCGCGCATCAGGCGGCCCTCCCTTGGTCGTGGCGCGTGGGTTGCCGCTGCCTTCCCTGCTCCGGCTCGGCGCTCTGGCCGCCTACGTCGGGACGGGCATGGCGCAGCGCGTCGCAATTGCCCGTCACGCGCGATGACATTACGCTGGCCGGATCGAAGGCGCGCAGCGTGTCGCGGTACGGACGGACGAGCGAGCCGATGAAGCGATCGAGCATCGCGCGGCCGGTGAAGGCGCGGCGAAACTGTAAGGCGGTCATGCCCATCGCGAAGCGGACGGTTCTTCCGAAGCTCTGCGGGCTCGACGCGTCGAGCCTGTAGGCGATGGCGCCGACCGTCAAGGCGGGTGACTCGGCGAGGTGCGCGGCCCATGCGAGACGCGCGAACATCAGATATCGCTTAGGTGAGGGCAGTCCAGCGCGAAAGAAACGGGACATCAACGTCGTCGGCAGGACGCCGAGCGCGTTCGCGAGTTGCTTCGCCGACTGTACCTCGGGCGAGAAGATGAGGCGGAAGAAGTCAGCACAGCGCGCCGGCGGGCCGTGATGCTCGTTGCGTGCGTCGGTATCGGGCTGTCCGACTTCCCTCCCCTCGCTGACCTGCGCGAAGGTTGGCACGGCGCCGAACTCGACCTCCACAGCGGCGAGAGCGGCGCGCATGAAGGCGTCCGGGAGATGGTGCGCCGTGAGCGCGCGGCGAAGAAGCGGCCAACCGGACGGCGGGCGCACGTCGACCAGATGACCAATGCCGGCGCGGCCGAGGCAGAGGGTACCGGCGAGCGCTTGCGCTTCGTCGGTGTCGAGCACCAAGCCGACGACGGCGCCCCACGGTAGCGATTCGGCGAGCACGGAGAGTGCCGGGACGTGTGTGCGGCGGACGACTGCAACGGAGACGAGCGCGGCGTCGGCTGTGTTCTCGGAGATGTCTCGGCGTACCGCGTCGAGTGTCTCGCGTACGGTGAGTACGGCGCATCCGTTGATGGCGGCATCGACTCTGGAACGCTCGCGCGGCGTGAGCCACGCCGATACGCGCGGCGTGCTCAGCGCGTGCGGCGCGGCCGTCCCGTTCCGCTTGCTCGTTGCGGGCCGCGGTTCGGCGCCGGCGGTGGTTTGCGCCCGTTCGCGGATTCGCGATGCGGTGTGGCGGTCGGCGTCGTTGTAGACATGCAGGCGTGGCGTCAGCATACGGCACGCTCCAGCGCTTGGCGCGCCAGCTTGACCATCTGCTCGGCGTGGCGGAGTTGTCCAACGTTCTTCCGCTCACGGTGGTAGGCGGCGATCTGCTCGCAACGGGAGACGGCCTGTTGCAAATGCCGCATGTGTGTCTGCTCGGGCGACTCGAGCAGGACCGTGCGCGGGTTTCGGGCGCTCGGCGCGATGATGGGGGTGTAGCGTGGGTCGGGTGCGAACATGCTCCCTCCGGGGTTGTCCGAAGGGCGGCGCCGATGCTACTATGGCGATGCGGCCCTTCGGGGTTGTCGGAGAGGCAGACCGGAAATCTTTCCTAGGGACGACCGGCTGCCTCTTTTCGTGTACCGTATTATAGCCGATTGGCTCTTTTTTGTCAAGCCGATTGGCTATAGGTTATTGGCTTTCTTTGTCAGAGGCATGTCAGGGGTGCACATGGGAACACGCTTTCGCCTTCGCGAACTCATCGCCGAAAAAGGGTTGACGCAGACAGAGGTTCAGGCGCGAACGGGTCTTGCCTACTCGACAGTCAACGAGATGACCAACAATCGCACTCGGCGCGTCGATTTCGACACACTTGATGCGCTGTGCGATGCGCTGGCATGCAAGGTGGGCGAGCTGATCGAGTACATCCCGAGTAAGCGACGCACGCGGTCCTAGATAGTGAGCGTATCGGGGTGATGTCGCCGCAGCGCGAGGGCTCTCAAATGCATTCCCGCGACAGGCAGGCGCGAAGCGCCCACCGCGCGCCAGCGCGACGCGGCTAGCGAGCCGCGCGTAGCGCGGCAATAGTACGCGCGAGCGCGGATCGAACTGGGAGAATGGCGACTGAGTTGCGGCGACTTCGCAACCTGAGCAGCGTGAGCAGCGTGAGCAACTGCGTGGCTAGCTCACTAAAAGCGACCACGGCCCATCTAAATGGGGGCCGATCTCCGCGTCGTCAGGCAATCGTACGATCCCGCGCGCTGTGACTTCCACGACATCCGCCGCACGAAACTGCGCCTCCGCCGCGGAAACGAAAGTCGACGGCCCACGAGTGCCAGGTATACCTCGGCTCCAGCGCGGAGAGCCTGAGTTGCATTTCGAGAAGAGGAGATTCACGTCGGGGTTAGCGGCCATGAAGCTCTCGAAGAACACTCGAAGGAGTACAGGGGCCTCCGCTTCGTATCGACCGAAGTGCCGTACCCCGTAAGATATTGGCCCGTCCGCTCCGCCAGGCCAGAAAAAGACGCGATCGTTGATATGTCGTATGAACCGCTCGTAGTCCCAGCCTTCCTCGAGCCGCATGTTCCCGCGATGAAGCGGCGCCTGGTCACGGAGCACGATGTTCTCGTCATCAATTCGGATGGGCACGTGTACGCGACGGCGCGTCGTGAGTAGGTCTGTCCTTCCGGCACGCGTAGCGAGGGATGTGGCGCTCTCGAGCACCTGCGTGCGTTGAAGACGCAGGATGTTCTGACTGTCGGTCAAGTGGTACAGGTAGGGTCGCAAGCGGCGGTATGCGGCCAGATCGATAGGCATGGTGTCAACACCGGAATAGAATTGCGCACTTTCACCGGAGAGAATTGCACACTCGGTGGGGGGCGAGCCGTCAGGTCGCTGTGGCCTCCGTCGAGCGCGATCGGGATGTGCGCTGAATCTCACGGGTTGGTGGATGACGCGAG
>JBBROY010000065.1:0-8601 GCA_038228795.1 Gemmatimonadales bacterium | reverse complement strand
TCAACGACCCACCGAAGACCATCACCTTCGCTCCGGTCTGGAACGAGTGGCTTTCCTGGGCTCGGCTCAAGTACGATGTCGGCATGTTCGCCTCGGAGAGGGAAACCAAAACGCGAGGGAGGGTAGCCGCTCCAGCACGTAACGACACTTTCGTGCACGAGGGTCGCCGAACCGAAACCGGTAGCGGTGGCATACCCGCGCGGCGCACGTCGCTGTCCTGGCCGGAGCCTCGCTCGGGGGCTGCGCCTAAGAGCACGAAGTCCCAATCGAGTCAGGCCTGGCCGATCCAGACCGGGCAGAAAGGCGCTCAGGCGCGTTCGCTTACGCGGACGGAAAGCCACCGCTTACGCGACGAACCTCGCGCGGCGGACGATACACCAGGGCAACGCACCGCGTCACAAGATCGTCCTGCGAGAGCGCGCGCAAGTCACGTGCGCTACCCAGGTGGGTGGCAACGCGAATATGTCGCGAGAGCACGCGGGGTTCCAGCTCCAACCGTCTCGCAGTCCCCTCGACCGTCATGCTGCGCGATTGCAGGAGTTGGTAGGCTCGCAGCACACGCGCGCAGACGAGGATCTCCCATGCCGACGTCAGACCGACAGACGTAAGCAATCGGCTCAGATGTCGCCGCGTTACCGCGCCGGCATCCGCAATGCGCTCGACTGACGCGAAGTGGTGAGGCGCGCCGACGAGCTCACGCACCGCGCGTTGGAGGTTCTCGGGCAGATGCGCAAGCGGGCGCTCAATCGCAGACAGGAACCGTTCTGCAAGTCGGTTCGTCGTCACACGCTCAACGAGGGAACGAATCGCAGATGGGTGGTCATCCGTGCCGACCAGCATCAGACCGGCGACGCCCCGACGAAGAAGTTCCCAGGCCGGGCGCATTCCGCTTCCCGCCGGGGATGTGTAGAGCACCGTGGGAATCCATGAGTATCGCTCGACAATCGTGATGAGTTCGCCGGTTTGTCGCTCGATACGCCTATCAGCCGGGTCGATCACGACCAAGTCGACCTGGCGCGAGTCCAGGACCGCACTCAGACCGCCCGGACCATCAAGGGTGTCCGCAACGGCGACGTCCAGGCGAGCTGTCAGCGCAGCGCGCAGCCGGAAAAGTTGGACCTCGGGAAGGAAAGCGAGTAGCTCCACGCCGAGCCCGGGGTAAGGATATTGTGACCCAAAACGGCACCCGATGTCCCAATAGTGCGGTTTCGTGTCCCAATAATGCGCTCCTTCCACCGGCCGCGCCAGCTATCGTGCCATCGGAGAGCTTTCGCCGCGTCCTGGACGGAGTTGCCAGGTCGCGTGCCGTCTCCGACCCCGCCAAGCCTGAGAGGCTACATGCGTCGTCACCTGACTAGAGCGCTACTCACCATCGCCGCAGTAGCGCTCGCTGCTTGCCAGTCTCCCACCGGACCGTCGAATGCGAAGGCCCCTCGGTCGCAGGCGGCGGACCTCGGGATCACGATCGGACCGGGACACTAGATCTCCGTACTGTCGGGCGTCGCTCTGCTCCGTTCCCGGAATGTTAGACTCGCCTGGCAACTGCAGTACTCATTCGGCGGAGCGCGTTGACGACGTCGAGTGTCGCCAAAGAAGGTTCGAATACCGGTGCCAGCGCGCGAGTGGGCGTTACGGCATCGAGTTTCGCTAGGGCGGCCTCGGTCTCGAAGATGAGTTGGGCAAGCTCGTGACTCGTCGCGATCACCAGGGCTCGGTTGTACTCTTCTCTGGCCAGCTCCGTCCTTCCAAACTGCAGAGCTCCGTTGGCCGCGTAGAGGCGAAAATAGCCCGCGAGTCTCGGGGGCAGCGGCGCTGCGGCGAGTTCTTTACGATAGTTCTCGAAGATGGTCTCAGCCCCGTCGAGTGCCGCGTATTCCATCAAGTTGATGACCGCCGTATACCGGACATAGGGTTGCCGTCCGGTGGCCGCGACAATGAGTAGCGCGCTGCGTGCCGCGTCGCGCATGCCGAGTTCTGCGAAAGACGTTGCCAAGTCGGCCAAGATGTTGTCGCGCTCCGGGCTGTCCGACACGTACGTCGATGCCTCGTATCCCAGGCGGACGGCGGATTCGAAGTCTCTGCGCTGGAACGCGACATGGGCGCGCCCGTAGAGGGCGAGGCCACGAAATTCCGGCAGCCGCGCGCTGATCGCTTCGCGTTCAATCGCCTCGAGCAACCCCTCGGCCGCCGGCAAATTTCCTCGCTCCGCGACAACTGAAGCGCGGTAGACGCGCGCCCGAAGCGAACTGCCGACATCGTTTACGAGTCGCGCATGACTTGCGGCATCCGCATACGCCCGCATGGCATCGTCCCAGAGCGCCTGTTTGCGAAGGCAGTCCCCGAGACGTGTGCCGACACTCGCGGCCTCGCTGCCGTCGCACGGCGAGCTGATAAGCCCAAGCACCGTTTCGTAGACGTCCGTTGCCAGACGCCATAGAGCATCCGCTTCGAGCAACCGGCCGTACGCCAGCAATCGCGGGCGAAGCGTTGCAGTTGTGCCACGCGGACTTGCACGAAGTGATCGCAAGAGGCCATCGAGTGCGCGGCGAACTGGATCCTGCGCACTAAGTGCCTCCACCGATGCCTCGACGGATGACATGGCATACGCGATGGCCTCTTGGCTCGCGTCGGCTGCCCAGTCGTCTACGAATCGGAGGCAGAAAAAGCCAGCACTTACACGGCGCCACTCGGGGCCGGTATCAGAGACGGTAGCGAGCGCCTCAATAAACGGCATGTGTCGAAGTGAGCGCTCACCAGTCTGCACGAAAGCCTCGTTACGGGGCGGCCACGACACTGGACGCGGCCTGATTCGGTTAAGTATCGGCCCGGTGGATTGGCGTCTTGACCGAAGCGGACGCCTCAACACCTCCACGGCCTTCGGTACTATGGGCCACTGCGGAACGGCGCGCAAATGGAAAACCTGATGCCAAGCCCATTTCTTTCTTAGGCGAGGCTCACGGAGTTGTCGCGCGGGTCCGACCTGCGTCGAATCAACCGTAACGGGCGTCGGAGCTTATCCCGCGACGTCACCGCGAATGAGATCGCCACGCAGCGATGTCCGCCCACCACGCATCACGTCGCACCCCTTCGGGCTCGATCGTGCGCCTGCGGACGCCGATGTTGACCTGATCATACAACCAGACTGCAGGGGCATCGTCAACAAGCGTTTGCCACGCGTCATGAAGAAACCTGTGCGACGTGGATGCCGACCGAGACCTCGTGGCGCTATCGACAGCAGCGTCGAATGCCACGTTGCGATAGCCGCCAAAATTCGAACCGTGTGGTGAGACCGCCTGCGATGACCAAAGTTGGCGGATCGTGTTCGGGCTCGGATCCCAGTCGAGCGAAAGGATCGTCGCATCGAAGCGTCCTTCGACGAGCCTGTTGATCTGCGCATTCACCTCGATCGGCTCGATGTCCAATTGAACTCCGACACGGCGAAGCATCTCTTGCAACTGAACTGCGGCCCGCGATGCTGATGTCCCGCTCGCCGGCACGAGGATAGAGAACCGCAGCGGAATCCCCGCGCGCGTTCGCACGATGGCCCCAGGTGGCAACCGCCATCCCGCGGAATCCAGTAACGCCGCCGCATGCTGTGGCGCATATAGTGGCATCTCCAAGGAAACGTCATGAAGCAGGATCGCCGGCGCCGGCCCTCTCGCCGGAACAGCCAGTGGACCTAGAATACTCGATGCCAACTGCGATCTATCGATGGCCAGGGCGAGTGCGCGACGGACATCTCGTTGGCCAAGCACGGCATGCACACGCGTTGGAGTGCCGGGTGCGCGAAGATTGAAGTACATCGCAACATTGGAGAGCCCGCCCCACGGGACCGTCGCGAGAGCCGAGTCCGCACGCACACGCGCGACATCATCAACGCGCAGGAACTCGACGAAATCTGCTTCTCCGACTATTACTCGAGTGAGCGCGGCCGTTGCATCCGGGGTGATCGAGAAGATGACCCGCTGAAACTGTGGCGTGCCGTGATACGGAATCGTGTCGGCCGACAATTCCACCGTACGCCCGGCATCCCATCGCGTCAGGCGGTAGGGGCCACTGCCGATTGGATGACGGAGAACCCCACTCTGGCGAAGGGCTACGCGCGGGATGGTATCGAGCACGTGTTTCGGCAAGATGCGCATCTGGTACGTCGCGGTGAAGAACGCTTCGAGCGACCGCTCGTGAAACCAGAAGACCGCCGTCGCGGAGTCGCGAACGGTGACTGAGTCAACCGACGCGATATTCTGCGCGTTAGGGGACCCCACGACGGTGTCGCGGTAGATGGCGAACGTGAACTGCACGTCCGCGGCTGTCACGTGCCGTCCGTCATGCCATCGCGCGCGCGGGTCGACGTGAAACGCGATCGAGAGCGAGTCCGAGCTCCAACTCCACCGGTCCGCGAGTGCGGGACGATAACGACGGTCGTTCGCGATGTTGAGCGAGGAGTCCGGCTCCGCCAGCCGCTGAAAGAGGAGATCGGTGATCTCGAGCCCCTGGGTACTCGCGACGAGCGGCGGAAAGAGGTTGTCGGCATCCGCGGTTGTCGCGACGACCAGCACGCGTCCGCGCGCCGGCGATGGCGCATCGCGACAGGCGAAGAGGAGCGCAAGACCAGCTCCGATCGCTGCCGCCGCGGTTACACAACGGAGTAGTCGGAAAGCGCTCATGCCGCTATTCACTCCGGGTGGCGGGGCCTAGGAGGGGCTGGCGGGACGTATCGGTGTTGCGGGGGTCGGTTTCCCTCTCACTCGACGACGATCTACGGCGGTCTAGCCTAGATTGATATGCGAGGACGGCCCCGATCGCGAGGCTCATCACCAACTCTGGAACCATATCAGGTGCGCGTATACGAGGAAGAGAGTGCTGCGTTGCCGTCCCCCGCGCCCGTTCATGGGTCGCCGAGTGAGGGACCGATGATTGATGCCTCGACCGATGTGATCTCCGTGCTCGTCGTGGATGACGAGCCGCTCGCGAGACAACGGTTGGTCATGCTGCTCAACGGGGAGCTCGGCATCGACGTCGTCGGCGAGTGTAAGAACGGGCTGGAAGCCCTCGCCGCGATTACCACGGTACGCCCTGACCTGGTTTTCCTCGATGTGCAGATGCCCGACTTGGACGGCATCGGCGTCGTCGAGGCCCTTCCCGATGATGCATGCCCAGAGATTGTCTTCGTCACGGCGCACAGTGACTATCTCGAACGGGCATTCGAGCTGCACGCCGTGGACTATCTCCGGAAGCCGTATACGAACACACGCTTCACGTCGGCGTTGAACGCTGCGCGCCGCCGTGTGCTCGGCCTTCGCCGACCGCCTCCGGATTCCGCGAATCTGCACGGAGCCGCGCGAAAGCCATCCCCTGGCGCCGAGGTTGCCGCGTCTACGTCGACCGCGTCGCCACGAGCTCGCTATGCCAGCGTGGTCACGGCGGTGCAAAGCCAGCGACTCGACTCTCGCCTCGCGGTGCAAGATCGTCACACGAGCACGTGGCACATTATCTTGCTTGAGGAAGTGGACTGGATCACGGCGGATGGCGCGGGCCAGGTCGCGGTCCATCTCGGCAAAGAGTCATTCGGATGGCGTCGCACGTTGACAGAGCTCGAAGCCGAGCTGGCTCATCTTGGATTCTTACGCGTGCACCGAAGCCATATCGTGAACGGCGCGCGGATCCGGTCAGTCAAGTCCCTCCAAAAGGGCGAGTTCGCCCTCGTACTCGTCGGGGGCGCCGTCATCGATAGCGGTCGCACCTATCGCGAGGTGATCGAGCACTTCCTCCAGCGGTCGGGCGGCGGTGGTGCATGAGCGCTGGTAGCGACGTGTCGAGCGGGCACGTTCTCAAGCCTGTCTTGATCATCTCGGATGTCCATCTCGGAGCGGTCCCTCCGCACACCGAGCGCGAACTGTGGCGCTTCCTCGAACATGCTGCGACGCACGCGTCTGGGCTCTTGATCAACGGCGATCTCTTCGACGTCATGATCGCGACCGCGCATTTCGCGCCGAGACAGCACGTTCGCACACTGGGCAAGCTCGCAGATCTGGTCGATTCCGGCGTACCGGTGTGGTTTGTCGGGGGGAATCATGATGCGCTCGAATATCATGGCGACCTGTTGCGTGCGGACATCGGTATCCAGCTCCTGACGGAGCCGGCGCATCTTCAGTTGGGCCGATTTCGCACGCTCGTCATCCATGGCGATGGTGTGCACGAGCATCGTCTGGACTATCAAAAACGTCACCCGATGTTGCGGAGTCGATGGTTTCGGTGGCTCACGAGCCATCTCTTGCACATCGATTGGTTGTTCGATGTCGTCGCGCGATCCTCGGCCACACCGAAACTCGTCAGCCGGCATGATCGCGGAGATGTTGCCGGAGCGACGCCGGCCGCGGCACTCCTCGAGACCTGGGCTCAAGATCAACTTCGTGCAGACGCGACGGTCGATCTGGTTCTCGCTGGGCACAGCCATGTTCCAGCGTGGAAGGAGATCGAACCGGGCCGATATTACGTGAACACCGGTGATTGGATCTCACACATGACATACGGTCTGCTCCCGAGCGACGGCGGCGCACCTGTTGTCCTTCATTGGCCGGACCGCCTCAGCGTCTTGCCGGTTGGAGATGGCAATCACGAATCGGCAGCTCGTCGTTCGCACAGCGCTCCCCATCCGTAAACCGCTCAATACAGCGCTGCTCGTTGGCGCGATCTAAGCGTCGCGTCCGATTCATACGATCTGTGCGGCCAGTTGAGCTCACGGAGCGGCCAGTTGGCTCGAACGCTATTGTCGGGTATCGCGTCGCCCTCTACGCTCGTAGCAGACCTGAGATCCGAGAACGGTCCATCTGGGGTCTTGGTGTACGACTGGTTGCACCTTTAACGTGCGCGGTCCGATGTCGGCTCTCCGCTCTGACACCCAGTCCGTTCCCGCTCCTGTCGATCTGCTTCCCGATTCGATCGCCGGAGCGTCAGCGGATCCGTTTCGTGCCGAAGACGTGCAGGCGCGTCTCTCCTCGACGCCGCCGCAGCAGGAGGCTGTCGAGCAGCTCCCCTCCCTTCTTCGTTATCGACAGACGTGGGAAGTGCTGGCGTGGTGGACCGTCGCGTACGCGCTGGCCAGCTGGTTCACGGCAGAAGTGTTTTCCATGTTCGATCCGGCCGGACCGACGCCCGTGCTTGCGAGCCTCAATCGCGTCGTGTATGCGGTCCTGTGGAGTGGCAACATCCTCGTCGCGATCATGGTCACGGAGCGCTGGCCGATCGTGAGTCGACGGCAGATGCCTCGGGTGGCACTGCACGCGGTGCTCTGTCTCGCCGTTACCGTCGTGTGGGGAGTTCTGGCCTACTACATCTGCCTGGCGATCGTGCCGGGCTGGCAACCGCTGGGCGTTGGTCGCATGCTCGCGACCACGGCGCAGAACGTGATCTTCGGTTACGGGCTCATCGTGCTGCTGGTACACATCATCATCCGGGTGCGACTCCACCGCCAACAGGAAGTGACGCTGTTGCGGCAAGCGAGACTCGCCACGGAAGTGCAGCTCCAGGTGCTCAAGATGGAATTGCAGCCGCACTTTCTCTTCAACGCCCTCAATTCCATTTCCTCCCTCCTCCATTCCGATCCGAGCGCCGCCAACGATACGCTCGTGCTCGTATCGGACATGCTTCGACACACGATCCAAACCTCGCGCGTGCAGCAAGTCACGCTGCGCGATGAAATCGCGACGCTCAAATTGTACACCGGAATCGAGCAGGTTCGGTTCGGCGACCGCCTTGAGCTTCTGTGGGAGATCGAACCCGAGACACTCGATGCGGCCGTCCCACACTTATTATTGCAGCCACTCATCGAGAACGCCATCAAGCACGGCCTGCAGGTTCGTTCCGATGCCGGCCGAATCGTCGTCACCACTCGACGTGAAGCGGACACCTTACACCTCGTGATCGAGGACGACGGACCGGGACTCGCCGGTCCCAGCCCGATGCGAGGTGCCGGCGTCGGACTCGCGAATACCCGCGCCCGGCTGGCGGAGCTGTACGGGATGGCTCACACATTTTCGCTGTCGAGCATGGCTGGACCGCGACGTGGAGCGGTTGTCGACATTCGTATTCCTTTTCAGCCCGTATCACCGCAGACGAAAACGTCCGCGATCGAATCCGAGATCGTCACTCGGAATGGTTCAAGGTCGGAGAAGGCCGCACGGGCCTCTGCCGCTGTCTCGCCGGGTGTGTAACGCGCCGTGCGCGCGTGACGCGCGCTAGTCGGGGTCGAAGGAGATGGCCGTGGTTCCAAACAGCGATTGGGTGCTCGACCACTTCGATCTGCCTCCTGAAGCTCTCGAGGAGCAGCTCGTTGCCGCTGCGGGAGGCGACGCGCCCGCGCGTGAATTCGTATTCATGGCCGCGCTCCGGTGGTTCAGGAATTTATTCTTCGCTCGCGGATTCGATGTCGCAAGCTCGGAGCGGTTGGCTTGTCACGCAGCCGACCGGTTCGCGGACGCGTTGCCATTCATCGCACATCCGCATCAGTGGCACCCACGCGCATACTTGACCGTGGTCGCGGGCTCCGTACTGCGGGCCGCCGAGCGCCGACACCACGCGACAGATGCCGTTGATGCCGTT
>JBBROY010000064.1:0-8764 GCA_038228795.1 Gemmatimonadales bacterium | reverse complement strand
GAAATCCTCGCATGACAACCAGCCCGCAAACCGATTGGATGAACCATCCGGTGCTCCGCAGGATGGTCGACGAAGCGAACAAACTGTCGATCGCCGAACGCATCACACTCATCAAGGGCCTCATTCCCCGCATCGCCGAACAGCTGACGGAACGGGAGTACGAGGGATTCGTCAACGAGATGCGGTTGAAGGGCGAGCGCTTTCAGGAAGCAGAAAGCCATCCCGGCGAAGGCCGCGCGACGCGCCAGGTGCCGGGCGAGCGAGAACTGGAAAACAGGTAGACCGGGTGCGGGGTCCTATCTCTCTTCCAGCGCCCTTTCTCTTCGCCTCCTCGCCAGCTCGCTCATCTCTTCGTCTTCCTTCGTCTCCAGCCGCAGCGACGGAACGCGCGCCGCGTGGCCGTGATCGTCGAGATGGACGAAGGTCAGCCAGCACTCGTTCGTGTTGCGGCGCTCGCCCGTGAGGATGTTCGTCGCATAGACGTTCGCCAAAACGGCCATCGACGAACGGCCAACGAAAACGACGCGCGAGTTGACCTCGACCAGCTCGCCGACGCGAATCGGCTCCTTGAACAAGATGCGGTCGATCGAGAGCGTGGTGACCTGGCCGCGCGCGTGCTTCATCGCGCTGAGCGCGCCGCAGCGGTCGACCATGCTCATGATGACGCCGCCGAACACCGACGGCGGCCGAAGTCCGTTCGCGTGATGCGGCATCATGAGATCCGACACCGTCGCCTGCGACTCGGCCGGTGTTCTCGACGGGCGCTCGGTCATTTCCCCTTTCCGCGGCGTACATGGCGTGCGTGCGAAGACGCGCGATACGCGGCCAGCCGCACGTCGGCCGACGCACCGCGCCTCTGGCGACCGCACTCAACGCAGGATGCCGTGCGTGTCTCGTCGGAATACAAAGCCGCCTCATCGAACGCGCGAGCCAGCGCGCCGAGCGCGGCGCTGTCGACCGTCGACGCATCGAGCCAGTACACGCGCCAGACCGGCGACGACACACGGCCGGCGGGCCAACGCCGCAGCGCGCTGTCGACCAGCACGATCGACGCGCCCGCTCCATCGGTCTCGTCGTGCGCCAGTAGTTGCAGGCGATTGTGGCGCCAGAGCTCTTCCCCGCGCGGCGTCACTGAATCGGCGAGCGCCTCGGTCACCTCGACCCACCACGACGGCACTGTCGTAAGGGGGATCGCCGGGAGCGTGAGCGCAAAGCCCCCGACGCGCTCGCCGTGACCGGGTGCGAGGAATTCCACGGTCGGCGCCCGGCGGCCGGCCACGATCGCGAAGCTCGCGGAATCGAAAGAGAAATCGCCAAGCGTTTCCGCGGCGGCGCGCGCACGCGCATCGTCCGACGCGCGCACGGAGTCCATCGCCTGCCGGAAGAGCAACGCGCCCCGCCCGAGCACGCTCTTTCGCTCGCGCGCGCCGAACAGCTCGGTGAGCGAGGCGCGCTTACCATTTCGCAGATCGATCACCCCGCGCATCGTGGTGTGGAAACCCGCGACTTCCGAATCCGCGAAGGTGGCATCTGCGCGATACTCGAACGACAGATACGGCCCGTGCTCGCCGACCAGGACGATCTCGCTCGTCGCGCTGAGCGAGGGATCCGCCGGCGGGTCATCGTTCGGTCCGAGCGGCTGCTCATCGGGGTGATCCCGCGAGAACTGGCGAGCGAACGCGGCGACGATCGAGTCCTCGAACACCAGTAACGAATCGTTGGTGATCAAGTCGCGCCCATAGATGCGCTGGCCGATGATCGTCGCGTCCGGATACGACCGGTCATCGTCGGCCAGATAGATCTCGTAGAATCGCCCGCCGTAGCGCGCGAGCTGGAGCGGCGATCCCCGCACGCGAATACCATTTTCGCCCGTGGTCACCCAGAACGTCGAGTCGCCGGCCGCGAGCAGAAACTGGGAGCGCACCGGCGTCGCGACCTTGGGCCGGCATCCGGCCGCGGACGCACACGCGATGACGACGAGGGCCAGACGGCGGGCGGGCATGGACGAAAGCTATCGCGGCATTCGGCATTCGGCCTGCTCGTGAACCAACCTTTTCATCAATCCGGCTGTCAGACGCTCGCTGCCACTCTTCGAGGTCTCGACATGCTCGGCACCGTCATGCAGGACGTGCGCTTCGCCATGCGTACGCTCCGCAAGCAGCCGATGTTCACGCTCGTCGCGACAGTTACACTCGCGCTCGGGATCGGCGCGAACACCGCCGTCTTCAGCGTCGTGAACGGGGTGCTCCTCTCGCCCCTGCCCTACCCGTCACCCGACCGGCTGGTGGCGGTGTGGCCCCGCCACTTCGCATCAAACGGCGAGATCGCCTACCTGCAGGAGCACGCGCACTCGTACGACGGCGGCGCGGCCGCGTTCAGTCCCGGGTGGGGGATGGTGTTGTCTCGTCCGAACGAGGCGGTACAGCTCGCCGGCGCGCGCACGTCGGCCAATTTCTTTCGCGTGCTCGGCGCCAGGCCGGCACTCGGCCGCACCTTCACCGATGACGAATCGCGGCCGGGCTCCGATCGCGTCGCCGTGCTGAGCCACGAACTGTGGACGCAGCGCTTCAGCGCGGATCCGCGCGTGATCGGACAGACCATCACGATCGACGGTGTTCCCTGCGAGGTGATCGGCGTGATGACGCCGAACTTCAATCTGTTCCAGGCGAATGCGGATCTCTGGCTGCCACTGGTGATGGATCAGAGCGCCTCCTTTTACAAGACCGGGGGCACCGCCTTTCTGCTGGGCCGGCTTCGCGCCGGGGCGACCCCGGCGTCCGCGGCCAGCGAGCTGGCCACGCTCGTCCCAGCCATGCGCGACGCCCTCGGATTCGAAGCGGCGTACGGGCGCGAGGCGAGTGTGATCCCGCTGCACGACGCCGTCGTCGCCCAACTGCGACAGACGCTGTTGATTCTCCTCTGCGCCGTCGGATTCATCCTGCTCATCGCCGGCGCGAACGTCGGCAATTTGCAGCTCTCGCGCGCGGCGGGCCGACGTCACGAGATCGCGATTCGTGCCGCGCTCGGCGCGGCGCGCGGCCGCATCATCCGCCAGCTCCTCTCCGAGTCGGTGCTGCTAGCGATGGGCGGCGGAGCGCTCGGCATCGGCTTCGGCGCGCTCGGAGTGCGTTGGCTGCGGCATTTGCTTCCGGCCGACACGCCCAGGTTGGAAAGCATTTCGCTCGACCTGCGCGTGCTGGCCGTGTGCGCGCTCGCGACGCTCGGCGTGGGCATCATCTTCGGACTGGCGCCGGCGTTGGTGGCGAGCCGCACGGATCTGGAGGGCACGCTTCGCGCGGCACGTTCGGGACACGGCGCGGGAGCCGCGGGACGGAGAACGCGCGGCTCGCTCGTGGTCGCTGAGACGGCGCTGGCGCTCGTGCTGGTGATCGCGGCAGGGCTGATGATCCAGACGTTGTGGCGGCTGTCGCTCGTCGACGCCGGCTTCCGAGCGACGAACATCCTCACCATGCGCGTGCAGCCGACGAGCGACGCATATGGATCGCGCGAGCAGCGAGCGCTCTACTTCGAGCAGGTGCTCGAGCGAGTGCGTGGGGAGCGCGGCGTGCTCACCGTTGGCGCGATCCAACATCTGCCGCTCAGCGGATTCGACTGGCACAAGGAGGTCGAGATCGAAGGCAGGCTGCTCGCGCCGGGCGAGACGCCCTTCCGGCCGGGCTATCGAACGATTCTCGGCGACTATTTCCAGACCATGGGCATTCCCCTGCTCGCCGGCCGCGCGTTCTCGCCCTCCGATGCGGCGACGTCGCCGGCCGTCATGATCGTGAGCGCGGCCTTCGCGCGCAGAGCGTTCGGCGGGGAGAGCGCGGTTGGCCGGCGCATCCGCGCGGGCAACGCGACGCGAGCTCAATGGGCAACCATCGTCGGCGAAGTGGGCAACGTGCGGCACACCGCTCTCACCGCTGAGCCGCAACCCGAGTTCTACTTGAGCGCGTCGCAGTTTCCCCAGGGCGCAATGGCGATCGTTGTGCGTACCGCCGGCGATCCGATGCTGAGCGTGCGACAGCTGCACGAGCGCATCGCCACCCTCGACCGCGGCGTGCCGATCTCCGACGTCCGCACGATCGAGGACCTCGTCTCCGCGTCAGTGCAGCAGCCGCGGGTGATCATGCTGCTGATGCTCGCCTTCGCCGGTGTGGGGCTCGCGCTCGGCGCCATCGGCATCTATGGGGTGGTGAGCTACGGGGTGAGCCAACGGGTGCGCGAGATCGGCATTCGCATCGCGCTCGGCGCTCCGCGCGCTACGCTCATTCGCGCGGTGGTGCGCGACGGGCTCATACTCGCAGGCGCGGGCGTAGCGATCGGCATGGTGGCCGCGTTGGTGCTGACCCGCGGTATGGCGACACTCGTGTTCGGGGTGAGCGCCAGCGATCCGGCGACGTACGTCGCCTTGTCGCTCTTGCTGGTCGGGATCGCGGCGACGGCGAGCTACATACCGGCCCGGCGCGCGGCGCGGGTCGATCCAGTGATTGCCTTGCGAGGAGAGTGACGGAAAAATCGTGGGACGAGGGCGCGAACTCGATATCCGTTCGCCGCATGACCGCGAGATTCGGCACCGGCTGGCCTTGGTAGAAGTGCGGACGGCACCCGGCTAGATTCCTGCCGCGGATCTCCTTCCTCGCCTCTAAGCAACGGACCATGCGAAGTCTTTCTCTTGTCACTCTGGCGTTCGCCGCGTGCGGCGCCGGAGATTCACGCGCGCCCGCCGTGACGGCTGCCGGCGTCTCGGCCGCTTCCGTACCGGGCGCGGTGTCACAGGACACCACCAAAAAGCCGGCGGCAGCCACGGCGCCGACCGACTCCGCGCGCGGCCGCCGCATCAAGACGCTCGGCGATTCGACGCCGGTGCGCGGGCTCTATCTCAATCGCTTCGCGGCGCAGAGTACGAAGCGGATGCGCGAGCTGATCGCGATCGCCGACTCGACCGAGATCAATGCGTTCGTGATCGACGTCAAGGACGAATTCGGTCTCAACTTCAAGACCGTCGATCCGCTGTTCGTCAAGAATTCCGGGGGCATGGGGCACGGCGTGATGACCGATGTCCGTGCGCTGCTCGATTCGCTGCACGCGCACAAGATCATCACCATTGCGCGCATCGTCACCTTCAAGGATCCGGTTGCCGCGGCGGCGAATCCTCAACACACGATTCGCAAGACCGACGGCACCCCCTGGAAGGACAAGAAAAATACGACCTGGGTGAATCCGTACGATCGCGACATCTGGGAGTACAACATCCGCGTCGCCGAGACGATGCTGCGCGCGGGCTTCGACGAGATCCAGTTCGACTACATCCGCTTTCCGGAACCGTACAAGAGCCTGCCGACGCAGGTCTTTCCCGGCGAGAAAGGACCGAAGTCGCAAGTGCTGGCCGACTTCCTCACGGCGGCCTGCGATCGGATTCACAAGTTCGGCGCGCGCTGCACCGCCGACGTATTCGGCCTAGTGACGACTGTGAACGGTGCGCTCGAGATTGGGCAGGATTGGTCGAAGCTCGCCCCGATCGTCGACGCGATGCTACCGATGGTGTATCCGTCACACTATCCGCACGGCGCGTTCGGCCTCGAGCGTCCGAACGCCGAACCGTACAAGGTGATCGTCGCCGCCATCACCAAGGCGCATCAGCGCAACGACAAGCTCGGCGTGAAGACGCCGGAGCAAGTGCGGCCATGGCTTCAAGCCTTCACGCTCGGCAAACCCGCCTATGGCCCGGATCAGATCAAGGAGCAAAAGCGCGCGGTGTACGACGCGGGCTACGACGGCTGGGTGATGTGGCACCCGGGATCGAAGTACGAGCCATTCGTGCCCGCGCTGGAGCGGACTCTACTCTCGCACAAGAAAAAGCTTTAGGCGTCGGGCGTCGCCCGACGCCCTCCCTCTCTCGCCAGCTCCGCCACACCGGCGATGACGCGATCGACTTCTTCAGCCGTCGTGTAGCACGCGCACCCGAGCCGCAGCAGTCCATCGCGCCCATGCCCGAGTCGCTGCAGCACGGTCGTCGCGTAAAAGTCGCCGTGGGACGCAAAGATTCCTCGCTTGACCAGCGTGCGAGCCGCGTCGATCGGCAGCACGCCGTTGATCGAGAGCGAGACGGTAGGCGTACGCGGCGCGCTCGGCGGCGGTCCGTACACGTGCACGCCATCGATCGCCGTCAGGCCATTCCACATCCGCTCGAGCAGCGCGGCGCCGCGCTCGTGCAGCGCGGAGAACGCGTTCACCAGCTTGTCGCGGCGGTCGTCACCGTCAGCGAGCGACGCAAAGAAATCCACCGCGGCGGCCGCGCCGGCGATCCCCTCGTGGTTCTGCGTGCCCGTCTCGAGATTTTCCGGCGCGTCCGATGGCGCGGGCACGAGCTTGGGCACGTCGAGCGATTGCAGCAGGTCGTGCCGGCCGAACAGCGCTCCCAGGTGCGGGCCGTAGAACTTGTACGACGAGCAGGCCAAGAAATCACAGCCGAGCGCTTGCACGTCGACAAGCTCGTGCGGGGCGTAGTGCACCGCGTCCACGAAGCACAGCGCGCCGGCGTCATGCGCCATCCCCACCGCGCGCGCGACGTCGCTGATGGTGCCGAGCGCGTTCGACGCCGCGCCGATGGCGACGAGTCTGGTCCGCGGCGAGACGTAGCGCGTGAAGTCTTCCCAATCGAGCTGCCCCGTCTCTGGAATCATGCGGACCGTGCGAATGGTGAGCCCACGGTCGCGCGCGAGCTGCCGCCATGGATCGCTGTTCGCGTGATGGTCGAGCTCGGTCACGATCAGCTCGTCGCCCCTGCTCCACTCGCGTCCCAGCGCGCGCGAGAGATGGAACGTAAGCGTCGTCATGTTCTGGCCGAACGCGATCTCGTGCGGCGAGGCATTGAGGAAATCGCCCATCGCGGCGCGAGCACCGGCAATCGCCTCGTCGGTCTCTTCGCTGGTCGGGTACGCCCAATCGGTATTCGCGTTGTGGTGCAGCAGATAGTCGCTCATCGCATCGGCCACGGATTTCGGCACCTGCGTGCCGCCGGGCCCATCGAAGTAGGCGACGGGATGTCCCTCGTGCTCGCGGCCGAGCGCGGGGAAGAGCGCGCGGATCGCCTGCGTCGACATGACGGTGGACACTGTCATCCCCGTATCTCCGCGCCTGCCCATTGCTCGACGATCTTCACCGCCTCGACGTGGTCGGCCTCCTCACCGAGTGCGGCGCGCGCCACTCGGAACAGCTCGGCGGTGAGCTGGAAGAGCGGCGACGGAACTCCTGCTTGGCGCGCAACCTCGGCCGCGATGCCGACATCCTTGTCGAGCAGCGCCAGGCGAAACGTTCGGGGAAAAGCGCGCGTGAGCACGCGCTCGGGAATGAGATTCTGCGAGCTGTTGCTGCGACCGCTGGACGCGTTGATCACCTCGAGCGCCAGCGTCGGCGACACACCGGATTTCACCAACGTCACCAGCCCCTCGGCCGCGGACCAGATGTGAACGGCGAGCAGCGCGTTGTTCACCGCCTTCAGCGCATCGCCGGCACCGACGGCGCCGCAGTGGACGATCTTTTCGCCGAAGGCATCGAGCACGGGGTAGACGCGATCGAAGACCGCGCGGTCGCCTCCGCACATGACGGTGAGCTTGGCCGCCTCGGCGCCCTTCACTCCGCCGCTGACGGGCGCATCCAGGAAATCCACCCCACGCGCCGCGAGCAGGGCGGCGATGCGCCGCGATGTCGCGGGATCGCCGGAGGTGCAATCGACCAGCGTCGTGCCGCGTCCGAGCCCGGCGAGGAGCCCATCGTCACCGTCGAGAATCGACTCCACGTCGCTCGATTTTGGCAGGCACGTGATGATGACGCTCGCGCCACGCGCCGCGTCGGCCGGCGTATTCGCGATGCGCACCTTTTGCGCGAGCGCAAGCGCGTCCGCCTTGGCGCGCGTGCGGTTCCAGACGGCGAGCTCGAACGGTTCGGCGAGATGCCGCGCCATCGGCATCCCGATGGCCCCGAGCCCGAGAAAGGCGATCTTTTGCATCGGGACAATGTATGGTGCTCGGCGTCGGGCGTCAGCCGCCGTGCGTCGGTAACTTGTCGTCGTGATCACCCGGCTCACCATCTCGGGAATGACATCGGTTCACGCCGTGCGCGCCATCTTCACCGCGCTCACTGCCGTCGAGGGCATCGTGCGCGCCGACGTCTCGCTCGCGGGCGCCACCATCGAGCATGACGGCCGCGCAACCGAGACCATGCTACGCGCAGCGATCGCGATGGCGGGGTTCCACGTTGTCAACGCGACCCAAGAGAAGCGCGCCCTGCCGCTGCTCTAAGAGATCGCCAGATACGGCGTCGCGAGCCCGTTCGACAATCCGTGGCTGCGCGGTGCGTTTGCTGTTGACCTATCCGATGCCGCCCCGGTAAGTTGACGCGCCGCGCAGGCGACGGAGCGCCTCTCCCTCGCGTTCGCGCGGCGGCGACGCCGCAACCAGGACGGCACCATGACGCCACCGCAGCGCAAGTCCGAGCGCGACCTGGCCACGCTGCTCGCGCCTGACATCATCGAGACGCTCGATACTTCGCCGGCCGACATCGCGAAGGAGACCGAGGAGCTGCACCCGGCGGATCTGGCGGATGTCGCCGAGCTGCTGCCGCGCGGGCGCGTCGCCGAATTCCTGCGCGCGCTCCCCGCCGACCGCGCCGCCGACGTGTTGGAGTACCTCGACGAGGATCTCCGCACGGAAGTGCTCGAGGCAATGACCTCGACGCAGGCCGCGGGCCTCCTCACGGCGAT
>JBBROY010000063.1:0-8775 GCA_038228795.1 Gemmatimonadales bacterium | reverse complement strand
TGGCGAGCGCGTCGCGCATTGCCGCGAGGTCGACCACGGCGGGGACGCCTGTAAAATCCTGGAGCAGCACGCGACTGGTGCGAAAGGCGATTTCTTGCTCCGCACCGGCCTTCACATCCCAGCACGCCATCGTGTCGATGTCGGCGCGCTTGACGAAGGCATCGTCCTCGTTGCGGAGCAAATTTTCGAGCAGGACCTTGAGTGTTACGGGAAGTCGCGCGACGTTGGGATGCGAGATCGCATCGAGGCGGAAGATGGTATACCGCACGCCACCGACGTCGAGCGCCGCGCGGCTGCCGAAGGAGTTGACTGAGCTCATTACGGAGTCCGAAGTAGCAAGGGCGAACGTCTCGAGAAACTGGCCACAATGTAATGAACCGCGGGTGTGGGGTGTGGGGTGTGGCTAACACGGCGATCTTCACCCTAACCACAGCCCACACCCCATACCCCACGCCCCGCACCCGCAGTCGAGACCTCCCCATGGCCACGATGGACCTCAATCCCGTCACACTCACGCTCCAGCTCATGGACATCGATTCCACGAGCGGGAAGGAGGGTGCCGTGATCGGATGGGTCGAGGGGCTACTGAGCCAGCGGCGCTGGCGCATTCGCCGGATTCCGGTTGCCGCCGGCCGCGCCAATCTGCACGCGACGTCGGGCGAGGCGAACATCGCGGTCACGTTCTCCACCCATCTCGACACGGTGCCGCCCTACATCCCGCCGCGGCTGGAAGGCGGAAAGATCTGGGGGCGGGGCGCCTGCGATGCCAAGGGGATCGCGGCGGCGATGATCTGCGCGGCCGAGCGCCTGCGCGCGCGCGGGGTCGCGGTCGGTCTGCTATTCGTCGTGGGCGAAGAGACGGCGCACGACGGTGCGCACGCGGCCAACGCGAAGGCGTCACCCAGCCGGGTGCTGATCAACGGGGAGCCGACCGAGAGCACGCTCGGAGTCGGAACGAAAGGCGCGTTGCGGATGATCGTTCGCACCAAGGGCGAGGCGGCGCATTCGGCGTATCCGCATCTTGGCCACTCGGCGATCGACGATCTGGTCGAGCTGCTCTACGACCTGCAAGCGATCGAGTGGCCGCATGACGAGATCCTCGGCCCGACGACGGTGAATATCGGCGCCATCTCCGGAGGCGTGGCGGACAACGTCCTCGCCCCGAGCGCCGAGGCGCGATTGATGTTTCGCATCGTGTCGCCGAAGGAAGAGGTAATCGCGCTCTGCGGGCACTGGGCGGAGGGTCGCGGCGAGCTCAAGATCGGCGTGTCCGTTCCACCGGTGAAGCTGGCGACCGTTCCGGGATTCAAGACATCGGTCGTCGCCTTCGCGACGGACATTCCGGAGCTGAGCAACTGGGGGACGCCGTATCTGTTCGGGCCGGGCTCGATCCGCTTCGCGCATCGCGACGACGAGCACATCAACGTGGCGGAGCTGCAGGCGGCGGTCGAAGCATATGAGAGGCTGGCGCTGGCCGCGTTATAGACGTTCAACTACGCCGAGCTCGCGCCAATGTTCACCTTGATGTTCCGCCACTTGCCCTGATTGAATCGCAGCACGCTCAGCAGGCAGCGCGTGGCGTGTCCGATCAGAATCGCGATCCAGATGTGCATCGGCTGCAGCGTCCCGGTGTGTCGGATCACGAAGCAGATGCCCAACGGGATGATGATCTGCGACACGATCGAGATGTAGAGCGGGCTCCGCGTGTCACCGGTGCCCTGCAAGCCGCCGGTGTAGCTGAGCGCGACCGTGATGAAGAGGCCCGACACACTGAGCACACGCAGCAGCTGTGTGCCGATGTCGACCACCGCCGGCTCGTTCATGCCGAACACCGCGAGTAGCTGTCGGGGAAAGAAGAAAAAGAATACGCCGATGAAGCCGGCCATCAGCAGGCCATATCGCGCCGCCACGTGCACCGCGGCGTCCGCGCGGTCGGGCTTGCGCGCGCCGAGGTTCTGCCCCGCCACCGCCCCAGCGGCGCCCATCAATCCGACCGACGTCCACGTGATGAGCGAGAACAGCTGCGAGTACGATACCGCGAACGCCGCTTGCGCCGCCGCACTCTGGGCCAGCGATCCGATGAACGCCAGCATGAACACGCCGCCGACGTTCATCGCGATGCCCTGAATTCCCGTCGGGAGACCGTAGCGAAAGAGCGACCGGATGATCGTCCAGTCCGGACCCAACCCCCGTCCGCGCGGGAACGAAATCACCCATCCACCCCGCCAGAACTTCATCAGGGCGTACGACGAGACGATCGCGGACGCGATGCTCGTTCCCATCGCGGCGCCCTTGGTACCGAACGCGGGAATCGGTCCGAGTCCGCGGATGAGCACGATGTTGCACACGATGTTCAGCGCCGTCATCGCGAAGCCGAGCCGCATGGGAGTTCGCGCGTCACCTGCCGAGCGCAGCGCGCCGCCAAGCATGAAGAAGACGAGCATCCCGCTGCTGAACATGAACATGATGCGCAGGAAGGGCAGTGCCTCGGCCTTCACCGCCGGCGCGACGTTGACGAGGTCGAGTAGCACCGGCGAGAAGAAGTACCCGATCGGCGCCATGATGAAGAGCGAGATGCCGATCGCGGTCAGGAATGCCTGATAGACGGTGCGGTCAACCTTGTCCGATTCGCCGGCGCCGGCGAATCGCGCGACGAGCACGCTCATGCCGGTGAAGATCGACATGATGAAGACGATCACGACGATGAAGATCTGAAAAGCGGCGCCGATGGCGGCGTTCCCCTTGAAGCCGACCAGATGGCCAACCAACACGTGATCGATGATCCCCTGCATTCCGCCGATGATGTTCGTCAGCATCGTCGGCCAGGCGATCTTCCAGACGGCCGCGGGCAGCGGGCCCTCGACGATCGAGCGATCGTACCTGCGCGCCGCGGGGGCCGTCGGGGTGGAAGGCGCCGTCATGTCGAGCTCGTCCGCCGCGCCGACGTCAGTCAAGGGCCGGTGCCTGGCGCGATGCGGAACGGGCAACAAATATCGTGTGCCGGGTGCCGGAGCTCGCGTGCGCGCGCACTCTGACGCCGCGAACGTCGAGCCCGGCCTCGCGCAACGACTGCTTGAACATGGGGTCGGGTCTGGCCGACCAGTATGCCAGAAGGCCATCGACGCGGAGCGCGGCAACCGTCATCTGAACGCCGGAGCGATCGTACAACTTCGCATTGTCGGCGCTCGTCAGCGCGTCGGCGCCATTGTCGACGTCGAGCATGATACCGTCGAACATACGCGGACTCTCTCGCAGCACGTTCGCGACATCATCCTGCCGGAGGTCGACTCGCGCGTCACTCAGCGCGCCGCCGGCCAGCTGGTAGTCGGGATTTCTGTTCCATCCGATCACCGCCGGTGCGATCTCCGCGACCACGACCTGGGCGTCCGGCGCGAGCGACCGCAGCGCGGCCTGCAGCGTGAACCCGAAGCCCAGGCCGCCAATGAGCACGCGCGCGCGCGGCCGCTCGCGCAGGGGCGAGCAGACCAACTCGGCGAGCCTCTCCTCCGAGTGATGGCGGCGCGTCGACATCAGCTCGACGCCGTCGACGCGAATGCTGTACGCGCCATCGTGTCTAAAGAGCGTCAGAACCGTGCCGTCCGGCGTCCGGGCGGTGGCGAGTCGTTCAAGCTTCTTCAAAGCGCTTGCGATTCCGCTCGCGTGCCTTTCGCAGCTCTTCCTCGCGGTCGCGGGGCGCCGCGCTCGTTTCGAGCGACTGGATGAGGCGCTCGGCGGCGGCCGTCACGTCGTCGACCGCGAGATTAAAGGCGGCCTCGTTCACGCGGGACGGTTTGGTCGTACCGCTCAACTTCCGCACGAACTGCAGCGCCGAGGCACGAATTTCCGTCTCTGTCGCTGGCGGCTCGAAGTTGGCCAGGGTTTTGATGTTGCGACACATGTCCGTGATCCCTCACCAGTGGGTCGCCGAAAGATAGTTCGCGCCCGCGATGTCCACCGCCGGCAGTCCAAAGATAGTTTCAAGAAACCTTTCGCCGGATGTCGATCCCGCGGTTCATCGATCGACGTGTCAGTAGCACCTCGCTCGAGCCGGTCAAATCCGCCCGGAACGGTCAGCTCCAAATCCGATGGTACACAGGAGATATGACAATGCGTTTCTTAGTGATGGTGAAAGCGACCAAAGAATCCGAAGCGGGACAAATGCCGGACGAGAAGCTTTTGGTCGAGATGGGGAAATTCAACGAAGAGTTGGTGAAAGCGGGCGTGATGCTCGCGGCCGAGGGTCTTCAACCGTCCTCGAAGGGCGCACGGGTCAGATTCTCGGGCTCGAAGCGGACCGTCATCGATGGACCCTTCGCCGAATCGAAGGAGCTGATCGCCGGCTTCTGGTTGTGGCAAGTCAAGTCGAAGGAAGAGGCGATCGAGTGGCTCAAGCGCTGCCCCAATCCGCACGAGGGCGAGTCTGAGATCGAACTTCGTCAGGTATTCGAGTCGTCGGATTTTTCTGCGGCAGACTACCCGTCGGAAGAGTCGCGCCAGCTGTTGAAGGCCGAAGATGAGTTCAGAAAGCGCACACAAAAATAGATCGATCGCCCAGACGAACAACGAGAGGAATCACGCCGATGCGATTCATGATCATCCGCAAAGCGGACAAGGAAACGGAGTCGGGCGTACTTCCGAGCGGGGCACTTCTCGACGCCATGATGAAGTACAACGAGGAGATGGTGAAGGCCGGCGTGATGCTGGCCGGCGAAGGACTCACGCCGACCTCCGCCGGCGCTCGCATCAAGTTCTCGCAGGGAAAGCCGCGCGTCATCGATGGACCGTTCACCGAAGCAAAAGAGCTAGTCGCGGGCTTCTCGATCATCAACGTGAAGTCGAAGGAGGAGGCGATCGAGTGGGTGAAGCGGTGGCCGGCGATCGACGGCGGCGGCAACGTCGAGCTCGAGCTGCGCCAGCTGTTCGAGGCCGAGGACTTCGGCGACGCGTTCACGCCTGAGATGCAGGCGCAAGAAGAGCTACTCCGGACGCAGAGCATCAAGAATGGCTGATCGGGCTCGCTGCACCCGAATAACCTCGGCCTTGCCACGGCGGAAGAAGGTGATGTGATTGGTTGCCGTGACGGCGACCGACACCCATCGTGCAATCGACGCGGTCTGGAGGATCGAGTCCGCGAAGCTCATCGCGGGACTCACGCGCATCGTGCGCGACGTCGGCCTGGCTGAAGATCTGGCGCAGGATGCGCTGCTGGCCGCGCTCGAGCGGTGGCCCGCGTCGGGAATTCCCGACAACCCGGGCGCCTGGCTCATGGCTACCGCGAAACACCGGGCCATCGACCACGTGCGACGCGGCACGCTCCTCGAGCGCAAGCACGAACAGATCCGCTACGAGCTCGAGGGGCGGCAAGAGATGGCCGTCCCCGATCTCGATGCCGCGCTCGATGATCACATCGGCGACGATCTCCTGCGCCTCGTCTTCATCTCCTGCCATCCCGTGCTCTCGACCGAGGCGCGCGTGGCGCTCACGCTCCGACTGCTGGGCGGGCTCACGACGGACGAGATCGCGCGCGCCTTCCTCGTCCCTGAGCCAACGGTCGCTCAGCGCATCGTCCGCGCCAAGAATGCGCTGGCCGATGCGCGCGTGCCGTTCGAGGTTCCGCGCGGAGAGGAGCTCGCGGCCCGGCTGTCGTCGGTGCTCGAGGTGATCTACCTCATCTTCAATGAGGGATACTCGGCCACCGCCGGCGACGACTGGATGCGTCCGGGACTCTGCGAAGATGCGCTCCGGCTCGGCCGCATTCTGGCCGGGCTCGTGCCAGAAGAACCCGAAGCTCACGGGCTCGTCGCGCTGATGGAGATACAGGCATCGCGTTCACGCGCGCGGGTCGGTGCCTCGGGTGAGCCGGTATTATTGCTCGATCAAAACCGTGCCCGCTGGGATCAGCTGCTCATCCACCGTGGTCTGGCGGCGCTTGCACGCGCCGAGGAGCTCGGAGGCGCGCTCGGTCCATACGCGCTGCAGGGAGCGATCGCCGCCTGTCACGCGCGCGCGCACATGGCCGCCGAGACCGACTGGACGCGCATCGTCTCGCTCTACGACGCACTCGCGCGCGTGATGCCATCGCCGGTCGTGGAGCTGAACCGGGCGGTGGCGGTCGCGATGGCGTTTGGCGCCGCGGCAGGGCTCGAGCTCGTCGACGCGCTGATGTCGGAGCCTTCGCTCAAGTCCTACCACTGGTTGCCGAGCGTCCGCGGCGATTTCCTGGCCAAGCTCGGCCGCGCCGACGAAGCACGCGCAGAATTCGAGCGCGCGGCGGCGCTCACGCGGAATGGACGCGAGAGGGCGTTGCTTCTCGCGCGGGCGGGGAAGCTGGGTGCTAGGTGCTAGGTGGCAATAACATACTTGACACACCCAGAGTCGGGACATAGATTCGGGTCATGCTCAAACAACATGCTGCCCCCGAGACTTTGGCCGACGCGATCCGGTTCTTTGAAGACCCTGACCGCGCGATGGCGTTTGTCGTGCAACTGCGCTGGCCTTCTGGCGTCCACTGCCCGCATTGCAACGGCGCGTCCCCGTCATACCTGACCACTCGCCGCATTTGGAAGTGCCGCGAATGCCGTCGCCAGTTCTCGGTCAAGGTTGGGACGATCTTCGAGGACAGTCCGCTCGGCTTGGACAAGTGGTTGCCGGCGTTGTGGCTGATCGCCAACGCGAAGAACGGCGTTAGTTCCTACGAGATTGCCCGCTCGCTTGGCGTGACCCAAAAGACTGGCTGGTTCATGCTGAGCCGTATCCGCCTTGCCATGCAGACCAAGAGCTTCGCGAAGATGAGCGGCACCGTGGAGGCCGACGAGAGCTACATCGGCGGGAAGCGCGGGAACATGCACAAGAGCAAGAAGGCGCGCGTTGCCGCGACCTCGCGCACCAACCACATGGCCACCGTGATGGGCTTCTTGGAGCGCAAGGTGAGCGACAAGCATTCGACCGTCCGCCTCGCCCATATCCCGACCACCCGCAAACAGGTATTTGAGAGTCAGATCCGTTCCAACGTTGAGCAAGGTTCGTCCTTGTTCACTGACGCGCACCCGACCTACCGCCGTCTGGCGAAGATCAACTTTGGTGGCGACTTCAAGCACGCCGCTGTCGATCACGCCGTGACCTACGTTGACGGTATCGTGCACACCAACGGCCTTGAGAATTTCTGGTCGCTGCTCAAGCGCACCATCAGAGGCACCTACGTCTCCGTCGATCCGTTCCACCTGTTCCGTTACTTGGACGAACAGGCGTACCGCTTCAACAACCGTTGCGCGAATGACCGTGAGCGTTTCGTCGGCGTGCTTCGCGCGGTTGTCGGCAAGCGGTTGACCTACGCGGCCCTTATCAGCGCAGACATGCAGCCTTCTCAAACGTGAGGCGAAATCATGGCCAAAGCTCCGGCGCGGCCCGCGAAAGAAGTCGAGCCGCATCACCCCGAACCGACGCCGCTTGAGCGAATGACCGAGCTCACGCGGCGCGTCGTCAATGTTCCCAAGGCTGAAGCCATCCCAGCCAAAGCGCGGCGCAATGGAGAGGGACATTAGGGCTTCTTCTCCTCGCGACTGATTGGAGCGCCCTGTAGGCGGGCCAGTTCGATCATCGCCTCAATTGGCGGCGGCCCCTTGGCCTTGGCCACTGCGGTGCGCTCGCGAAGACTTGCAAACCACTTGTCTCCCAGATAGAGGCATCGAGTCGCCGCCTTGACCGCCGTCAAGTGCTTGTTCATCCAAGCAAACCCGGCACCCTTACCGGAATTCGACGCGTGCTGAAGCCACGCGATCATGTCGGCGGCCTGAAGCGGCATGAACTGCTCATCGTTCTTTGTGATCGGGTCTACCGGCATGATCGAGCGATGGGGTTGCTCCACCAACGCGCGCGCGACAGGGTACCAACTCTTGGTCAGTGCACCGAGACTAGGGTGTTCATCGATGATGAATTCAAACTGCTCGCGTTCGCCTTCCTCCCAGAGGTAGTAGCACGTTTGTGAAATGATCGTGTGGTAGGCGTAGAAATATGGATTCGATGGAATGGCCTCCAGTCGGCGGAACTGTTTGCGTTGGCGGGGCGTCATACTGCCGTCTTCTGCTGGCGGCCATGTGCTTGGATGCGGGAACATCTCAGCGTGCGATGCCGTGTTGACCGTCACGTGAAGGGCCACGAACGGATGCGAGTTCAGCACACGAAGAAGCGCGATAAGTTTCTCATCGCGCTGCTTGTTGGTCATGCCCGCGAACTGCCCCGACCGGTGCGCCGCTTGATGCATTTTGAAGCAGGCGACATGCGGAGCTTGGTTGAGGCAGGCCGCCCACTCGTCCGAAAATTCCGCCCACCACTCCGCCCTGCCGATCAGGCCGGCGATAACGACGTGCGGACCCTGTCCCTTTGCGCCGCTGTCGTCGGCAATGATTTGCATGGGCACGAGTATTCTCCGTTTCCGGGTCACGGTCGGGTAGCCGGAAAGGAAGGAAAACCCCACCGGCAACCAAGGGGGTGTGAGCATTTAATCATGCCCCCCAGATGCCAGGTGTGTCAAGTATGTTATTGCCTGCTAGGTGCTAGGTGCTAGGTGCTAGGTGCTAGGTGGGTACAAACCGGGTTGATTGGTAACAGAACAAACCGGGATGATGGGTGACAGTTCTCACTAGCATGGTAGCCTCTCGGAGGATGCCATGCCCTGGTTGGAGACTGCACCCATGCACCAGCGCGACCGCTTCATCACCGATCACCAGCACGGGCTCTTCTCGATGACGGAGCTGTGTGCCCGGTACGGCATCAGTC
>JBBROY010000062.1:0-9250 GCA_038228795.1 Gemmatimonadales bacterium | reverse complement strand
TCGCGAAGAAGATGCGCGGCTGGCCGTACTGAAATACCAACAGCACGGCCGCCATCGAAAAGGTCGCACCGAGCGCGACCAGCGTGCCGACCTTGTTCATTCCTGCCGACTGAAGCGCGAACGCCAGCGGATCCGCAACCGTACCGAGCTTCGAATAATTGACCATGCCCGTCAGCACAGCGCCGACGATCACGTAGATCACCGTGCAAATGGCCAGTCCGCCTAGAATGCCGATCGGCAAATTGCGCTGCGGATTCTTCGTCTCCTCGGCCGCGGTCGAGATCGCATCGAATCCGATGTACGCGAAGAAGACGATCGCCGCGCCGTGGTGGATGCCGCTGAAGCCGTTGGGCGCGAACGGGTGATAATTCGCGGTATCGATGTGCTGGAGGCCGACGAAGATGAAGAGGGCCAGTGCCAGCAGCTTCACCGCGACCATGATGTTGTTGGCCCGCGCGCTCTCGCGCACACCGAACATCAGGAGCCAGGTGATCAGCATGACGATCGTGAACGCCGGCAGATTGATCAGAATCGGAATGCCGAAGATGTGCGGCGATGAGTCGATCAGTCCGTGCACCGCCGGATCCGGACTGAGGAGGGCCGTGCGGTAGCCAGTCGACAGCCAGATCGGCATATGGATGTTGATTCCCGCCAGCAACGTCTTGAAGTAGTCGCCCCACGAGATGGCGACTGCCACGTTGCCCACGGCATACTCGAGGATCAGGTCCCAGCCGATGATCCATGCGACAAGCTCGCCCAGCGTCGCGTACGAGTACGCGTAGGCACTCCCCGCCTGCGGAATCATCGCCGCCAGCTCGGCGTAGCAGAGACCGGCGAGCGCGCAACACGCGCCAAGCAGCAAGAAGGAGATGACGAGCGCCGGCCCCGCGCCACTGCGGACGACGTTCCCGGCGGCGTCGAGCTGGCCGGCCGCCGCCGACCCGATCGAACCGAAGATTCCGGCGCCGATCACCGCTCCGATCGCCAGCATGATCAGATCGCCGGCTCCAAGCGCGCGTTTGAGCGCGTTCGGATTGTCGCTTTCGGCGAGTAGGTCGGAAATCGGCTTACGAGAGAGAAGATTCATGACGCGGTGCGCCGGGCGCGGTGCAAGGTGCGCGTTGATGAACTACTGCGGAATTCACTCGATGGCGCGCCCGCGACGACCGGTGCGCCAAACCGCGCACCGGCCGCCACGCACGGATCACCGCGCGACGGTCTGCTCGATCCGCATGCCGTAGAACGAGCGGTAGACGAACGAGACGGAGATGAATAGGAACACCGCCGCGAGAACGTGGCCGAGCATAGGCCCATACGTGCGCGTGAGCGATACCGCGAGCTCGACGGCCAGCAATCCGAACAGCGTCGTGAACTTGATGATCGGATTGAGCGCCACCGACGACGTGTCCTTGAACGGATCGCCGACGGTATCGCCGACGACCGTCGCGGCGTGCAGCGGGGTGCCTTTCTGCTTGAGCTCTGTTTCCACGATCTTCTTCGCGTTATCCCATGCGCCACCGGCGTTCGCCATGAAGATCGCCTGGTACAGACCGAACAGCGCGATCGACAACAGATAGCCAATGAAGAAGTATGGCTCCACGAACGCGAAGCCGAGCGTGGCGAAGAACACAGTGAGGAAGATGTTGAACATCCCCTTCTGCGCGTACTTCGTGCAGATCTCCACCACCTTCTTGCTGTCTTCGACCGATGCCGCCGCGGTGCTCTCCAGATTCATGTTCGCCTTGATGAACTCGACCGCGCGGTAGGCTCCGGTGGTCACCGCCTGCATCGACGCGCCGGTGAACCAGTAGATCACCGCGCCGCCGCTCACCAGGCCGAGCAGGAACGGCGGATACATGATCGACAGATTCGCGATCAAGTCGGGCCGCAAGTGATCGGTGAGCCCGACGATGATCGAGAAAATCATCGTCGTCGCGCCGACGACCGCGGTGCCGATCAGCACCGGCTTCGCCGTCGCCTTGAACGTGTTCCCCGCTCCGTCGTTTTCCTCGAGGTGCTGCTTGGCCGGACCGAACTTCGGCGCGAACCCGAACTCCTTCTGAATCTCAGCCTCGATGTTCGGCAGCTCCTCGATCTGTGACAGCTCGTAGACCGACTGCGCGTTGTCCGTCACCGGACCGTACGAGTCGACGGCGATTGTCACGGGGCCCATGCCCAGGAAACCGAAGGCGACCAGACCGAAGGCGAAGACGGCCGGCGCCAGCATCAGCGCTCCCATACCGAGCGTGCTCACGCCATACGCGATCGCCATCAACGCCATGATCGCCATACCGATCCAATACGCCGAGAAGTTGCCCGCGACGAGCCCCGACAAGATGTTGAGCGACGCGCCGCCTTCACGCGACGACGTCACGACCTCGGCCACATGCCGCGATTCGGTCGAGGTGAACACCTTCACCAGCTCGGGGATGATCGCGCCGGCAAGCGTGCCGCAGGTGATGATCGTGGAGAGCTTCCACCACAGAGTCGTGTCGCCATTGAGGTCCGGAATCAGCAGGTACGACACGATGTAGGTCAGCACGACCGAGATCAGCGACGTCAGCCACACCAGCGTGGTGAGCGGCGCCTCGAAATTCATCTTGTCGACCTCCGCGTATCGCGCCTTCGCGATCGCGCCGTTGATCAGGTACGACAGTCCGGACGCCACGACCATCATGATGCGCATGACGAAGATCCAGACGAGCAGCTGCACCTGCACCGTCGGGCTGGAGACGGCGAGGACGATGAAGCTGATCAGCGCCACACCGGTGACGCCGTACGTTTCAAAGCCATCGGCGCTCGGACCGACCGAGTCGCCCGCGTTGTCGCCCGTGCAGTCCGCGATCACGCCGGGATTGCGCGCGTCGTCTTCCTTCACGTTGAACACGATCTTCATTAGGTCGGCGCCGATGTCGGCGATCTTGGTGAAGATGCCGCCCGCGATGCGCAGCGCCGCGGCGCCGAGCGATTCGCCGATCGCGAAGCCGATGAAGCAGGGGCCCGCGTAGTCGCCCGGCACGAAGAGGAGAATGAACAGCATCAGCACCAGCTCCACCGAGATCAGTAGCATGCCCATGCTCATGCCCGCGCTGAGTGGAATCGCGTAGCACGGGTACGGTTTGCCGCGCAGCGCGGCGAAGGCCGTGCGCGAGTTGGCGAAGGTGTTCACCCGAATGCCGAACCAGGCTACCCCGTAACTGCCTCCGATCCCGACAAGGCTGAAGCCGAGGATGATCAGCACCTTCATCAGCGGGAAGCCGACCAGGACACCGAAGTAGAGCGCGATCACCGCGCCGATGAAAATTTCGAGGATCAGAATGAACTTCCCCTGCGTCACGAGATACGTCTTGCACGTCTCGTAGATGAGCTCGGAGACCGCGAGCATGGACTTGTGCACTTCCATGTTCTTGAGCCGCACGTAGATCAACAATCCGAACAGCAGCCCCAGCGCGCAGATCACCAGCCCGCCCATGAGCAACGTGTTGCCGGCAATGCCAAGGAACTGCACCGAGCTCAGATCAGGGATCCTGAGATTGGCTTCGCCACCGACTTCCCGGGCGGCCTGCGCTCCCTGGGCGGAAAGGCGACTCGCGGACAGCAAACCCGTGACGAGCGCGGCGAACAGCGCCTGACACACGGGGAGGGCACGACGGAACACTGTGTCCATCCGATTCATCGTAGAACGTCTCCTGGAAGGTACGAGCGGTCGGTCACCGCGGACGGGCCGCGATGCGTGGAACGTGCGATTCCGCGTGCGGCGAGCATCGCCGGCACGAGGCACCGCGAAAGGCGCCGGTCAGGATGCTTCCCCTGCGCGCCACAAGTAATAGACGGGAATGCCAATGAGCACGAGCATGAGTCCGATCAACGCCTGTAGCCGCGTGGTCTGGCTGATCAAGAGACTGATCGCCACGAGCGTCGCGAGCACAAGATACGCACCCGGCAGTATCGGGTAGCCGAACGCCTTGTAGGGACGCTCCACATTCGGACGCGTTCGACGCAGGATGAACAACCCTGCCGTGGTCAGGGCGTAGAATAGCAGCGCCGCGAAGATCACATAGTCGAGCAACTGATTGTAGGTGCCAGTGAGGCAGAGCAGCGACGCCCAGATGGCCTGCGCGAGCAATCCCCATGCGGGTACCCGGTTCGCGCTCAGCTCGCCGACGCGCTTGAAGAACAGCCCGTCGCGCGCCATGGCGTAGTACACGCGCGCCCCGGCGAGAATCAGTCCGTTGCTGCATCCGAATGTCGACACGAGTATCGCCGCCGCCATGATCGCCGCCGCGCTCCCGCCGAAGATCATTTCCGCGGCGGCCGTGCCGACCCGGTCCTGCGTCGCGTGCGTGATGCCTCGCGCCAACGCGTCCGCGCCATCGGCCGCGCCGTGGAAGGGCAGTACGCTCAGGTATGCGAAGTTTGCCGAGATGTAGAGCACCGTTACCAGACCGGTTCCCAGAGCGAGCGCCAGCGGCAGGTTGCGGCGCGCGTCCTTCACTTCGGCCGCCGCGAACGTGACGTTGTTCCAGGCGTCGCTCGAGAACAGTGAACCGACGAGCGCCGCCGCGAAGGTGATCACGAACGCGCCGGTGAAGTCGATGCTACCGGATGAGAAGTTGCCAGCGGAAAAGTTGGCGGCGATCGCCGTGGCATTCCGGCCGACGGTGAGGCCGAGCAGGATCAGCAGCGCCAGCGCGCCGACCTTCACCACGCTGAGCGTCGTCTGCACGAGCTTGCCTTCGCGCACGCCGCGCAGATTCACCCAAGTGAGCAGCCAGACCAGCGCCAGAGCGACCACGCGCTGCACCGACAGTCCGACCTCGATCGTGCTGCCGGCCATCCTGAACGAAAAGTGCGGGAACCAGGAGAATGCCGCCGGTGTCACCGACGGAACAAGCACACCGAGATAGTTGCCGAACGCGACCGCGACGGCCGCGATCGTCCCGGTCTGGATCACGATGAAAAGAGTCCACCCATAGAGGAAACCCATGAGTGGACCCATCGATTCGCGAAGAAAGACGTATTGTCCGCCGGCTCGAGGATACATCGCCGCGAGCTCACCGTAGGCGAGCGCGCCGAGCATCGTCATTAGGCCGGTGACGAACCAGGCGACGATGAGCCAGAATGGCGAGCCAAGCGACCGCCCCATCCCCGCCGAGACGATGAAGATACCGCTGCCGATCATCGAGCCGGCCACCAGCATCGTGGCGTCGGTGAGCGACATCGCCTTCACGAACTCGGTCGGCGGTTGTATCGAAGGCGGCTCGCCGTCGACGGCCACGCTCGTCATTCGATCCCTCGGATGATGTGCACGCGCGGGTCTCGAGGCGGAGGGCGAGGCTGGATTACGGCGCCAATGGCGGGCAAACAAAAACCGCGACTCGTCTAGCGTTGAGCCGCGTGAAATTAACCCGCTCCGGATATCAAGGCTAGGCCGCCACCGCGAGCGGCACACCACCCCGCATCACTGCGCGATGACGATCCTCGCCACCGCGCGCACCGGAGTACCGTCGCGCTTTGTGGCGGGTCGGAAACGCGCGCCGGCCAGCGCTTCACGTAGCTTACGATTGTATCCACCGTCGCGCGACTCGGGCTCGATGGTGAACGACAACACGGTGCCCTTCTCGTCCACATCGAACAGGGCGACAGCCTCATAAGGACGCGGCGAGCTCGGCCCATGCGCGGGCGGCATGTAGAGCACGGTCATCGTCGGCGCATAGGTGTCGGTCTCGCCGCCGCCCGTGCCTGGGCCGACGCCGCTGCCCCGCCCAGTCCCGATGCCCGAGCCAACACCGCCACCGCTCCCAGGCCCCGACCCGACGGAGCCATCGGTTCCGCTGCCGCCGCCGACACCGGTCACGAGCGACGCGACGGTCACCGCCTTCGGCGTTTCCAGCTCGACATCCGGCTTCGGCGCAATGATCGGCGGTGTAACCTGCGGCGGCACCACCGGGGGTGGCACGACCGGCGGCACGACGGCCGGTACGACCGGAGGGAGCACTGCCTGCGGCGTCGGCGCGGGCGGTGCAACCCGCAGATACTGCACGCGCTCCTTGATGTTATCGGAGCCGCCCGTGCCCTTTCGTCCGCCACCACCGCCCCCGACGGGTCCGCTTCCGCCTGCGCCGAGTTCTTTGTACTCGAGGTGCTTCGAGATGGCGAAGGGGGTGATCAGCAGCAGGATCAGCAATACGTGGAACGCGAACGAGACCGGAGTGCCCCACCGCTCATCGGGCTCAAGGGGGAGACCGGCGGGGGGACGGTATGGCGGGCGCTTTGCCGCGTCGGAAGGGATCGCGCTTGGCTGCTGCATGTCTCAAAGTAATACGACGGACGAACCTCAAAGGTTCGCCCGTCGCATTTCGTGGCTCTCGTACCGGGGCGTATTGACGGCCCTACTTCGCTTTCGTCTCCGCCGGAGCGACACCCAATACTTTGACTCCGGCGCCGCGCGCGATGTCCATCCCGGTGATCACATCCTGGAACTTCACACCGGGCTCGCCCTTGATGAAGATGATCTTCTCCGGACGTGGATCGTAAATCTCCTTCAGCCGCGCCAGCAATTTGTCCTTGGGCACGACCTCGGCGTTGATCTTGAACTGGTCGCTCTTGCCGATCTGCAGCACGATCTGATTCGGATTGGGCGTCGCGGTTGCGGGAGCCGGCGTCGGATCCGGCAACTGCAGATCGATCGCCTTGCGCAGCATTGGCACCAGCATCATGAAGATGATGAGCAGCACGAGCAGCACATCGATCATCGGCGTGACGTTGATTTCGTTCGTCAGCCCGCCCGCCTCATTGCCTGTTGAAAACGCCATAGTCGATCCTCGCGGTTAGGGCGCTTTCGCGGCCGGAGCAGCTTTGTTCATCTGCATAATGTCGCCCGCTACCGACGACGCCGTGCCAGGAGTCTGGTCCGTGATCGCCGCCACCACGCGCACGCCATTCTTCGACGCGACGTCCATCGCTTCGAGGACCTTGTCGTACACGAGCTCGTTGTGCGCCTTCAGATACAGCACCTTATCGCCCTGCCGCGCCGTGTAGATCTGGTTGAGCAACGTGCCCAGATCATCGTGCCGGATCGGTTTCTTGTTCAGGTAGTACTTGCCATCGGCATCGATGCCGAGCACCTGATCCTCGTCCTCCTCAGGGTGTGACTTGATGTTCACACCGTGAGGGGGGATCGCCTGGAAGCCGGCATTGATCGCCGGCACCACGATCATGAAGATGATCAGGAGCACGAGCATGACGTCGATCATCGGGGTGACGTTCGGCTCCGCGCGTACGTTGGAGCCGCCCCCCACTGACATGGCCATGGTCCGTCTCCTCGCTCGAGGGCGTGATTACTGCGCGATCGGGCCGGGGCCTGTCGCCGCGTTGAACTCGCGCGTGAACCGGCTGCGGCCGAACTCGCCCGCGACGCCCTTGATCAGGTAGTCGATCATCTCCTTCGAGGTGTACGTCATCTCGACCGTGAGATTGTCGATCTTGGTCTGGAAGTAGTTGTAGAACCACACGGCCGGAATCGCGACGATCAGACCGAACGCGGTCGTGACGAGTGCTTCGGCAACACCCGACGAGATCGCGGAGATACCGCCCGTACCTGACGTCGCCATGCCCGTGAACGCGTTCACGATGCCCATGGTGGTGCCGAGCAAGCCGACGAACGGCGCTGTCGCGCCAACGGTGGCGAGCACCGCGAGGCCGCGCTTCAGCTCCGACACGATGATCAGCATGTTGCGCTCGACCGCGCGCTCGGCCGAGTTGATGTCGGCCACCGTCACCGAGCCGTCCTGAATCAGCGGGCGAATCTCACCGAGCGCGCCGCCGAGCACCCGCGCGACGTGCGACTTCTTGTAGTTCTCCGCCAGCTTGATCGCCTCGTTGAGGTTGTCTTCCTCGAGGAATTGGGAGAACTCCGGCGCAAACTTGCGCGTCTCGGCCTGCGCGCGGCGAAGTCTCCACCACTTCTGAATCGAGATCGACAGCGACGCGATGGACATGATGGCGAGCACCATCACGATACCCCGGGCAAACCAGGCCATCTGCGACCAAAGGCCAAGGATCGACATGTTCATAAAATGGTCTCTCTAGAAGTGGTGGCGGATTACTTGGTCAGCTTGAACATGAATGGCTGCTGCACGACCATGCGTACTTTTCGGCCGCCCGTTTCGGCGGGGTAGAAACGCATTTGCGGTAACACGTTCCGAACGGCGCTCGTGAACAGGTCGTTCGTGGACTTCAGCACCTTGAAGCTGTTCGACTCGGCTCGACCCGACGTGTCGACGTTGAACTGCGCGAGCACTTCGCCCTCGACGTTGCCCGTCCGAAGAATGTCTGGATAGCGCGGCGAGGGATTGCCTTCCTTCGCGAGCGCCGGCTTCTCGACCTGGAACTCGAAGTACGTCTGCTCCTGGTTCACGGGCCCCGTTCCGCCGACCACGCCCTTCGACGTACCGCCGGCGACGCCCTTGCCGGTGAAGTCCGCTTCATCGGTCACGGCCTTCGACAAGTCGACATCCGGAATCTTGTCCGGGATGTTGATCGGCGCCACAAGGACCTGGTAGCCCTTGGGTGGTGGAGGTGCCGCGACGACATCGGGCGGCGGCGGTGCCTTGTCAGGCGGAGGCGGAGGCGGCTCCTTCTTGGGGATGTCGATGAACTTCACATCCTCCTGGCGCGCCATCTCCTTGACCCGCTGCCCTGCGTTCGCCGTCGCATACACGCCGCCGAGGATGAGCAGTGTGTGGAACACCCCGCTCGCCACCGTGCCCCCGACGCTGCGGTCCCGCTTCGGTTTCGACTCGATCAGGTTGTTGAACATGCTGATCACACCCTGTCGTGGAGGTAATGCCAACACGCGTGCCTTTCTGAATATGCAAAAGCTACGCGTGCAGGTTATCGGGGTAATACAGGCAACATTAAGAATCGATAAATGGGAAATTACGTTTCGCGGAGGGAAGCGTCGGTGCTTGTTCGCCCTTGCGCTTCACTCGGGATGTCGTCCGCCAAAACCGGAAGGGTGACGGTGAACGTGCTGCCCCGCGCGAGACGCGAGCGCACGCTGATCGTGCCGCCGTGCGCTTCGGCGATCCACTGGCTGATCGCCAAACCCAAGCCGAATCCGGCCCGCTCACTCGTGCGGGAGCGCGCACGATCGGCGCGATAGAATCGCTCGAAGACGTGCGGGAGGTCCGCCGCGGAGATGCCGATGCCGGTATCGCGAACGGAAAACGTTGCCGCTCCCTCGTGA
>JBBROY010000061.1:0-9580 GCA_038228795.1 Gemmatimonadales bacterium | reverse complement strand
GGCACGTTCCGCTTTCAGGGCCGCGTCCTCTTTATCGCGACGGCCCTCGCGCAGCACCCCATCGGTCTCGACCAAACCGCCGATGGCGTTTGGTCGATCTATCTCGGCACTGTCCTGTTAGCTCGACTCAGTGAACGCGACCACATCATCCGAGGCTGACATGCCTCGCCACCACTGTCACCCATCATCCCGGTTTCCTCTGTTACCCATCATCCCGGTTGCACAGTGCTAGGTGCTAGGGCGCCAGTGAGAGCATCGCTCCCCCTACGGATCCCCGATGCGCCCCAGCACCGGACACCTGGCACCTAGCACCTCCCGCATCACTCCGCTCTGAGCGCCGTGGCCGGATCGATTCTCGCCGCCCTGATCGCCGGGATCCAGCACGCTCCAATCCCCACCGCCGCGATGATCGCCGCCACGCCGGCCAGCGTGAGCGGATCGTGAGGCGCGACGCCGAAGAGCAGCCCGCGCATGAGCCGGGCGAGCGACAGCGCGCCGACCACGCCGAGTCCGAGCCCGAGTGCGACCAGCGTGCCTCCCTCGGAGAGAATCATGCGCTGCACCTTCGACGAGTCGGCGCCCAAGCTCATGCGGATGCCGATCTCGTTCGTGCGCGCGCTGACCGAGAAGGCGAGCACCGCCGCGATGCCGATGGCGGCGACGACTAACGCCAGCGCGCCGAACGATGTCACGAGCAGCGCGTTGAGGCGGCGCGGAGCGACGCTCTCGTCACGGATCTGATCCATCGTCATCACTTTCTCGATCGGCTGCTGCGGCGCGATCCCACGAATGATGCGCGTCGCGGCCGGCGCGAGCGCGGTCACGTCACCGCGCGAGCGAATGACCAATCCTCCGGACGGAAAGTTTTCCTGGGCGAATGGCATGAACATCACCGGCATCGCCGCGGCGTCGAGCCCGCCGTCCTTCGTGTCGCCCACCACGCCGATGATCGTGCGCCAGTCGCCCGAGACGGGAATGAACTTGAGCACCTCGCCCGTCCACGCCACGCGCCGGCCGATCGGGTCCTGATTGGGGAAGAGCCGGTCGGCCAGGTTCTTATTGATGACGGCCACCCGCGCGCTGCCGGCGCGATCGGTCGAGGAGAATTCCTTACCGCGCAACACCGGAATCCCGGCGGCGCGGAAGTAGTCGGGGCTCGCGGTACGGTATTCGGAACGCGGCATCGGCTCGCCGGGCGCGACCGGCCGTCCCTCGGCCTTGATCTCGAGCATGAAGCCGGCGACGCGAAGGGGAACGGTCGATCCGAACGCCACCTGGCTCACACCGGGCAGCGCGGCCAGCTCTCGCTGCATCTGCTCATACTGTTGAATGGCCGCGGCGTCGTCCTTTCCACCGAAGTCGCGCGGTACTTCCATCGTCAGCACATTCTCCGTGTTCATCCCCGTCGACACCAGCGACAGCCGCTGCATCGTGCGCGTGAGCAGTCCCGCGCCGGTGAGGAGCACCACCGTCACGGCGATCTGCGCCACGACCAGCATCTGTTGCAACCGCTGCCGGCGGATGCCGCCGCTGGCGCGCTTGCCGCCCGCCGCCAGCGCGGGACCGAGGGCGCGCTCCCACGCCAGTCTCGGTGCGAACGACAAGAGAATCGCCACGACGCCCGCCAGCGCCAGAGTGAAGGCGAGTACCATCCCGTCGAGGCGGATCTCATTCGCGCGCGGACTGTAGCGCTCGGCGAACCCGATCAACATGCCGACACCGCCGAACGCGATGAGCAGACCGAGCACGCTTCCCAACAGCGCCAGCACGAGATTCTCGGCCAGCATCAGTCGTCGCAGTTGACCCATGCCGGCGCCGAGCGCGGCGCGCACGACGAGCTCGTGCTCGCGGCGCACGCCCCGCATCAGCGTCAGATTGGCCACGTTCGCGCAGGCGATGATCATCACGAATGCCGCGGCGCCCATCAGCAGCCAGAAGGTGAGCTTGGCTTTTTCGCCGAGCACTTCTTGAAAGGGCGTGAGGGTCACCTGGTAGCCCGACGCCGCGTCGTAGGCCTCGGGATGGTCGGTGTGTACCTTCGCCGAAATGGCCGCGACCTCGGCGCGCGCCTGCGTGACGGTGGCGCCCGGCTTGAGGCGTGCGACCATCTCCGTCATTCGATGCGTGCGTCCCGTCACCATCGTCGCGCTGAGATGATGCTCGCTGTTCACCATGTTCATGAGCGCGTCGATGTGCGCCGGGAAATTTGGCGCCGGTTGCAGCACGCCGACCACGGCGACGGCCCGTCCGTTGACCCGCAGCGACTTGCCGACGATGGCGCTGTCTCCCCCGAAGCGCTTCTGCCAGTACTCGTGCGTCAGCATCATCACGGGCGCCGCGCCGGTGCCGTCGTCGCCGTCGCGAAAGCTGCGGCCGAGCACGGGAGAGAGCCCCATCACCGAGAAATAATTTCCCGTCACGAGGCCGACATCGATACGGACTGCGTCGCGCTCGCCGATCAGACTGAAGGTGATCGGCGAATATTCGGCGATGCCCTGGAGCGTCTTCGACGCCGTGCGAAAATCCATGATCTCAGGAACGGAAAAGCGCACGTTCTCACCGCCGACACCCTGCGCGGACTGCCGGAGATAGATCAGGCGGCCGCCATCGCGGTGCGGCAGGGGCCGCAAGAGCACGCCGCGCACGACGCTGAAGATGGCCGTGTTGGCGCCGATGCCGAGGCCGAGCGTGAGCACCACGGCAATGGTGAAGCCGCGCGCGCGGTTGAGGCCTCGGAGAGCATAGCGGAAGTCGAGCATCGGCGAGCCTCGGTGTACTTTGGGGTCGGAGAGGAGTCTTCTACCGTAACGTCGATCGACGGCCTGCGAAATCGACACGCAGGGGAATGTTTTATACGCGCGGTGCCGCGGCGGCGCAACGTACCGCGCAAAGTTGCAGCGCGCGTCGCCCGGCTCTCGCGGAGCGGGCTGCTCCCGCCGCCCAGTGCGCGGAGCTGCCTGCTCACCCTACGCGAATCGCTGGAATTCGAGCGGCTAATCCGCCGCGTCGTTGGCGGACGGGCGCAATTGCACGCGAGACTGATCGACCGGTATGACGCTGATCGCGCGCGTCGGACAGTGATAGATGATCTCACCATCCGGCCGCGCCCATTCCACCGGAGACGACTTCGCGTACGCTTTTCCCGACGCGTCCATCGCCATCAACTTCGGCGCCTTCGAGACGCAGGTCGTGCAGCCGATGCACTTCTCGCGATCGACGACCACGTCCACCAAACGCTTGGGATAAATGCCCCCGGTCGAGAACAACGCGTCCCCGACCTCGTCGAGCGCCTTCGACGCCGCGTCGTAGCCCGCCTGCACCAGCTCCGTCGTATTGCCGAAGCCGAACCAGTGATACTTCCAGACGGCCGGCCGAATCAGCAGCATCGGCGGGCCACTCCATTGCTGCAGCTGATGCACCTGCAACGCGCGCATCATCGACGTCGCCGCCCGCATGTAGATCGACGCGAATCCCTGGGCGACGATGTTCGCGCTCTGCTCGACATCCTCGCTTCCCACCTCGACCGCGATGATGGCGTCCATTCCGTACGAGGCCACGGCCACCGGCAGGTTGTCGATCGTTCCTCCGTCGATGCACAGACGGTCGCCCACCTGGCCGGGCGGGAAAAACCCCGGCAACGCGCACGATGCATAGACGGCGTCGTTGACGTACACGTCTTGCAGCCCGGGAAGTCCCCACACCACCTGGCATCCGCGATCGAGATCGACGGTGTTCACCAGCAACGGGGTGTCGAGGTCCCGAAACGTTCCGCGCGGGCCCACCGCGTCGCACAACTCCTGGAGCGGACCGCCAAGATAGAGCGACGGTGAGTGCATGCGCTCGAGCACCATCCCCATGTGATTGAGACGGAACAGATCGCGTCGTCGAAGCGCTCGCGCCCGCGCCTCCATCTCGCTCAGGCTCATCCCCTTCACGCGCGCCGCAGCGATGAAGGCGCCGATGCTGGTGCCGGCGTACAGCGCGGGGCGGATGCCGCGCTCATCCAGCGCGCGCAATACTCCAATGTGCGCGAAGCCCTTGAGCCCGCCGCCGCCCAGCACGAGGCCCGTTCGGGCTGGCGCGAACGGAGCGCGGCCTCTGCTCACGGCTTCCTGCGATACGGGCGTGCTCGTCCGTCGCGCTCGTCCGGACACACGCTTCGTGGCAGCCGCGATCGGTTGGGTCGCGGAGTGGCTCGGGGTCGAGCGTCGTGGCATGGTGGCTAGGGTCTCCGACCACAAAGACGATCGCGATGGCCCTTCGTACCGCCACCACGTGAGGCCGACCGGCGCGCGACGGACAATCCTCGCGCGCGCACCGGCCACCGCACGCTGGCCGAGATCTCAGTACCCAGCGGCTTCCGCCCGCGCGGCCAACTCGGCCGTGGCGGGATTGTTCAGGTAGAGATACAACCCGTACAGACCGACCGCCGCGCCGGCGACCATGATGATCGTCCCCGGATCATCGCGAATGATGGCGCCCGCTATGAACGCAGCCCCACCGACGATCATGAGCTTGGCCGGCTGACTGAATCCGCCGCCGCCGGCCGCGGCCGGCATCAGCGCGTTGGTCGTGCGCGTGGTCGGGCCGGCAGTGGTGCGCAGCGCGACGCTCGCCGCACGGAGCGACGGGCCGAGCCTGGCGGCTGCCGGAGCGACGGCGTTGCCGCTGTCAGCGAGGGCGCTCGACTGCGCGCGCGCGGAGCCGGCGAGCGTCGTGAGCAGCACGATGGCGAATGCGGAGAAGCGAAGTCTCATCTCGTGTGATCCTCGTACGGTTCTTGGTCAGGCTCCGAGTGCGCGGCGAATGCCGCTCGCCGAACAATGTGTAACAGCTGACGCCGGAGGTGCTAGGTGTTAAGTGTGAGCTGTTGAGGTGCGAGTCTACGCCTGCCTCCAGCTCGCTGGCGGACGTTTGGCGCCCAGCGCCCCTAGCACCTAGCACCTAGCACCTAACACCTAACACCTAACACCTTAGTGAATGCCCTCACCCACTCTAGTCCGCGCCATCGGCATTCGGGCGCTCGCAGCGACTGCGTTCAACGTCACGGTGGGAGGCGGAATCTTCAAACTGCCCGCGGAAGTGGCGGGGATGCTGGGCGCGGCGGCGCCCTTGGCGTATCTCGTTTGCATCATCGCGATCGCGCTGATCGTCCTCTGCTTCGCCGAGGCGGGAAGCCGCGTGTCGATGACCGGCGGGCCCTATGCCTACGTCGAGATCGCGTTCGGTCCATTCGTCGGATTTCTCGCCGGAGTTCTACTCTGGCTGCTCGGCTGCTTCGCGACGGCGGCGGTGGCGTGGGTGTTCGCCACATCGCTTGCCGCGCTCTGGCCGGCACTCGGCGACCCGATCGCGCACGGCGTGGTGATTGCGCTGCTGTTCATTCTGCTGGCGTCGGTCAACATCCGAGGCGTCAAGCAGGGATCGCGGCTGATCGAGCTGATCACCGTCGCGAAGCTGGTGCCCCTGCTGGCCTTCATCGCGATCGGCGCGTTTTTTATTCATCCTGAAAATCTCGTCTGGCCCGGATTCCCTGCGCGCGCGGCGCTCGGACAATCGGTGATCGTGCTGATCTTCGCCTTCGCCGGCATCGAGAGCGCGCTCGTGCCGAGTGGTGAGGTGAAGGATCCGGCGCGTACGGTGCCGCGCGCCTTGGCGATCGCCGCCGTCGCCGTCACGCTCTTTTACATCGCGCTCCAGCTCGTGGCGCAGGGAATACTCGGCGCGGCGCTGGCGGGCGAGGCGGCGAAGAATGCGCCGCTTGCGTCCGCGCTGCGGCTGGCGATCGGGCCGGCGGGCGCAATCCTGATGATCGCCGGCGCGGTCATCTCGACTTTCGGGCATGTGAGCGGGATGACGCTCGCGACTCCGCGCGCGCTCTATGTGTTCGGGCGTGAGGGCTTTCTTCCTTCGCCGTTCGCCGCCGTGCATGCGCGTTTTCACACGCCGCACGTCGCGATCGCGGTGCAATCGGCGCTCGCCGCGGTGCTGGCCATCAGCGGCAAGTTCCTCAGTCTGGTGATTCTCGCCAACGCATCGGTGCTCGGATTGTATTTGCTGTGCTGCCTCGCCACCTGGAAGCTCCGCCGGGACGACGTCCGCGCCGACGGCGCCATCCCGTTTCGCGTTCCCGGCGACGCGGTCGTACCCTGGTTGGCCTGCGCTGTGATCGTGTGGATCCTCTCGAGCACGCCGTGGCCGCAGCTCCGGGCGGTGGCACTCGTGCTGGTGGCGGCGGCGATCGTGTTCGCGCTCACCGCGCGCAGCCGGGCGTCGAGAGCGGGCGCTGCGGCAGCCCCATGACCGATCCCCTGCTGCGCTTCAGAGACGAATTCCCGATTCTGAGTACGACCACCTATCTCGTGTCGAACTCGTTAGGCGCCATGCCGCGAGGGGCACAGGATGGGCTGCGCGAGTATTGCGAGCAGTGGGCGGCGCGCGGCGTGCGCGCGTGGGCCGATGGCTGGTGGGAGATGCCCATCTCGGCCGGCGACGAGATCGCGCCGCTGATCGGCGCCGGCGCCGGCGAAGTGGTGATGCTTCCCAACGTCTCGATCGCCCAGGCCGCCGTACTCTCGGCGCTCGACTACTCCGCGCCTCGCGACGCGATCGTGATGACCGGCCTCGATTTTCCCTCCGTGCGCTATGTCTACGACGGGCTCGCGGCGCGCCTCGGCGCGCGCATCGTGGTCGTGCCACCTGACGAAGACGGCATCTCGGTCGACATCGATCGGGTACTCGCGGCGATCGACGAGCGCACGCGCCTGGTGTCGATCTCGCACGTGTTGTTTCGCTCGGCTTTTATCATGGACGTCGACCGCATCTGTGCACGCGCGCGCGAGGTGGGCGCGCTGGTATCGCTCGACGCCTTTCACTCGGTGGGTGTCATCCCCGTCGACGTGAAGAAGAGCGGCGCCGACTTTCTCACCGGCGGCGTGCTCAAGTGGCTCTGCGGCGGACCTGGCGGATGCTTTCTGTACGTATCGCCCGGCGTTCGCGACCGCTTCGCGCCAGCGTTGACGGGATGGCAAGCCCACGCGCGTCCCTTCGCATTCGAGGGCGCGATGGACTACGCCGCGGGAGCAGCGCGTTGGCTCAACGGCACGCCGGTCATTCCGGCGCTGTATGCGGCGATTGCCGGTCCAAAGATCTTGCGTCAGGCCGGCATCGAAGCGATTCGCGCGAAGAGCATCCGGCAAACATCCCGATTGATCGAGCTCGCCGATTCCCGTGGTTATTCGGTGCACGCGCCCCGCGATTCGGCGCGCCGGGGAGGTACGGTCGCTTTCGACGTGCCGCACGGCTACGAGGTGGCGCAGACGTTGCTCTCGAACGACATTCTAGTGGACTACCGGCCCGAAGCCGGCATTCGCATCGCCCCGCACTTTTACACTCGGGATGATGAGATCGAGGCGGCCGTGTCGGCGATGGACGACGCGCTCGAGACCGGCTCCTGGAAACGCTTCGCGTCGAGTCGGTCCACGGTGACCTGACCCCGGACACCGAGCATCGAGTGTCTGACATCTGACATCTGACGCCTGCTACTCCCAACCTGCACACCAAGATGCCCCAGGCCCCCAAGAAACTCCGGAAGCAGTACACTAACAACGACCATCCCAACGTCGTGCTTCGCTTCGAAGACGGACACGAGATCAAGCTCAAGCAGGGTGTCGGGAAGACGTTCGATTGCTACGCCGGCGAGACGATCAAGATTCTTGCGATTTACGATCATACCTCGGGCGAGCGCGAGCTCGTCGAGGTGAGAAAGGCGGACGCGTTTCAGGATGCGTGAGGCACGTCACCTGGATTGGCGGGTATGACCGTCTGGCACCCAACATGCTTTCTGCACGATCAACGCGCAGATGGAGGAAGTCGTGGTTTCTAATCGTGTGTTGAACCGTATCGCCATCGCGGCCGTCGCCGCGCTGGTCACCGTCGCCGCGGTACCGGCGGCTGCCCAGGTCGCATCCGTCGTCGCACCGCCGAAGGTGGCGCACGCGGAAACGGCCCAAGTGCAGGCCAAAGCGATCGCCGCCAAGCGCGATACCTCCGTTGCGACGCGGCTCTCCGACATGAAGTCGTGGGTCGACTCGGCGTCCGGAGTCGCCATCAAAACTACGCCAATCTCCGCGACGCCCTCGGCCGACTCGACGCGCCCCCGCATCACCAGCGCCGATACCGCCCGCGCGGCATCCACCGTGCGCGCGCAGCCCGCACGTGTAGAGGCGACCACGTTCCACAATGGGGCCGCCGCGCCGGCGACGGCCACGCTGCTGCCGATGATCGTGCTCGCCGGCATCGCGCTGCTGTCCGCAGGCGTCGTATTGATCCGCGCTCCTCGCGGCGAAAAGGCGCGCCGCTGAGCGACCCAACGCTCGTGCGCCGCCGACTCGGCGCCGTCCTATGCGCGGGCGGCGCTCTGCTGCTCATCACCGCCGGCTCGGCCTACGCGCGCGGCGCCCTCGCGCGCGACCGTGCGCGCGCGCAATGGGCCGAGTCCGAGGCCCACCGTGCGGTCGCCACCCTGAATGCGTCGCTGAATGATGGTGAGGTCGCGGTCGCCGCGCGGGGTGCACCGGTGGGCCGCCTCGTCATCCCTCGCATCGCGCTCGACGAAGTCGTGGTCGAAGGGGTGGGGGACGGAGAGCTCAACGCGGGACCCGGTCACCTTCCCGGAAGCGTGCTGCCCGGGGAAGCGGGGAACGCCGTCGTGTCGGCGCATCGTGATCGCCACTTTCACGGCATCGATGCGCTCGCGGCGGGCGACACCATCGTCACCGAGACAGGCCGCGACCGCGTGGTCTGGCTCGTATCGGCTCGACGCATCGTGCGGCGCGGCGAACCCGCGCTCTTCTCCACCGCCGGCGCGACGCTCACGCTCACGACGTGCTGGCCGGTTCGCTACATCGGGCCGGCGCCGGACCGCTTGATCATCACCGCCAGCCCCGTCGCGCGCGCGCCGCGCGCCTGACGCTTCGCCACACCATGGCGAGTCGAGCTGGCCGGTCCGCGCGTCGCGATGGCGGACGCGATCAGGGCGTGGGCACGAAGGCCGCACCGCGTGCCGCCGCGTCCGACGAGCAAAAATCGTGGGATGATCTCGCGCTCCACGCCTGGGTGACGATCGCGCGCTCCTATTTCACCGTGGTGAAGGAGGCGACGCGCGACATCGCCTCCTACGGCATCTCGCTCGGTCAGTTCGCCGTGCTGGAGGTGCTCTATCACAAGGGTCCACAGCAGCTCGGCCGCCTGGGCTCGCTGCTGTTGGTCACCGCTGGCAACATCACCTACGTCGTGGACCATCTCGAGAAGAGCGGTTGGGTCGTGCGCGAGCGGCAGCGCGACGACAGGCGCATTATCCTTGCGCGCCTCACCCCGGCGGGCACCGAGCTGCTCGATCGCGTATTTCCGCTGCACGCGCGCTTCATCGGCGAGCTGTTCACCGCGCTCGATCCCACCGAGCTGCGTGATCTCCGACGGTTGACGAGAAAGCTCGGGTTGGCCATCGCCACCCGATAGACGTCATCGCCGCAGATGATGCAGGACGAAGTACCCGGCCAGCGCCAACAGGGCGATGACG
>JBBROY010000060.1:0-9585 GCA_038228795.1 Gemmatimonadales bacterium | reverse complement strand
CTGTTGGTCACCGCTGGCAACATCACCTACGTCGTGGACCATCTCGAGAAGAGCGGTTGGGTCGTGCGCGAGCGGCAGCGCGACGACAGGCGCATTATCCTTGCGCGCCTCACCCCGGCTGGCACCGAGCTGCTCGATCGCATCTTTCCACTGCACGCGCGCTTCATTGGCGAGCTGTTCACCGCGCTCGATCCCACCGAGCTGCGCGATCTCCGACGGTTGACGAGAAAGCTCGGGTTGGCCATCGCCACCCGATAGACGTCATCGCCGCAGATGATGCAGGACGAAGTACCCGGCCAGCGCCAACAGGGCGATGACGAGAATGATGACGGCGACGCCCGTGCCGCCGCCCTCGGAGAGGGAATCGTCATCAGTGGCCCCTACGGGCTCGATCGGATCGGTCACGTCACCTCCAGGTTCCGCCGCTCGCGGCGCAGGATCTTCGCTGCCAATCTCGCACTCCCGGTCGCCGGATCATATCTTGGGCGCATCATGAGGGCGACGGACTTCGGCGCGGGACCGCTACTGGTCTGACGCGCCCGTAGTCGTTCGCCGCCCAGCGCGCACCCGGCTCCTCACTCGTCCCCCGAGATGGCCAAGATCAAGGAGAAGGACCGCGAGAAGGGCGACACAGATCTCGTCGCGCCGAACGAGCCGACTCGTGCCGGCGACGTCGTCCGCATCTTGCCCGAAATTCTCAACGCGTTGCGCACCGGAAAGCCGGTGGTCGCCCTCGAGAGCGCGGTGTTCGCCCAGGGGCTGCCCATTCCGGCGAATCGCGAAGCAGCCTGGCGCATGCTCAACGCCGTGCGCGCGCGCGGCGTGATTCCCGCCATCACCGGTGTGGTGCGCGGCAAGGCGAGCGTCGGTCTCGAAGACGACGAGCTCGATTGGTTCCTTGGGCGGGAAGGGGTGCTCAAGCTTTCGGCGCGCGATCTCGCCGTTGCGGTGGTGAAGGGCGCCGACGGCTCGACGACCGTCGCCGCCACGCTGATGCTCGCGCATCACGTGGGAATCGAAGTGTTCGCCACTGGCGGCATCGGCGGTGTGCACCGCGAGCCCCTCTACGACGAGTCGGCGGACCTGGTCGAGCTGTCACGCACCCCGATGATCGTTGTCTGCGCCGGCGCCAAGTCGATACTCAATCTGAGGGCGACGATGGAGCGGCTAGAGACGCTGGGCGTTCCGGTAGTCGGTTTCCGCACGAGCTATCTGCCGGGCTTCCTGACCGTCGACACAGGTATCCCGCTGCCAGGCCGGGTGGAGAGCGTCGATGAGATCGTGCAGGTGTACCTGATGCATCGGCGGCTCAGCGGGCACGGTGCGCTGGTGGTGATGCAGCCACCACCGCGCGAAGTTGCGCTGCCGCGCGCGCAGGTGGAGAGCGCGGTGGACGAGGCGGTGGCGAAGGCGGAGCGCGAAGGTGTGCGCGGCGGGGCGATGACGCCGTTTCTCTTGGCGGAGTTGGACCAGGCGACGAAGGGAATGTCGCTCGCGGCAAACCTGGCATTGCTGGAGCACAACGCGGCGCTCGCGGCGGACATCGCCAACGCGTTGGCGCGAGGACGGTAGTGTTGGAGATGATCAATCGAAAGAATATTGCATTTTTTTCGCGGCACCTATCACCTGACACCTGGCACCAGATCGGTTCGGGCGTGTAGTATTTGAAAATACCATGAGCTGGAGGTACCGAAGCCCATGCCTACCCCGTTCCTGAGTTCCGAAGAATACGACGAACGCGCGCATCAGCTATATAACGAAGGGCAGTATGACGAAGCGCTCGATGTACTTCGCGACGGGCTCTCGCTCTACCCGAATTCGGTGGAGCTCCATATCGGGGTAGGGTACGCGCGGCTCGCGCGCGAGGAATTCGCGTGGGCGCGCCACAGCTTCGAAAAGGCGCTGGTGCTCGATCCGGACCACGAGGACGCGCTGGCCGGACTCGGCGAAACGATGCTCAAGTTCGGGCTCACCGAGCAGGCGTTGGCGCAGTTCAACCGCGTGCTCGAGCTCGGCTACAGCGATGACATCGATCTCATGCTGCAGATAGGCCGCGCCTGCTTTCGCGAAGGGCTGATGGAGGTCGCGCGCGACTTCTTCGACATCGCCGCCAATGAAGCACCGGAGATGGCGGAGGCGGTCGCCTGCCTGGGCTACGTGCAGCATCGTCTCGGCAACGACGACGAAGCGATGGTGGCGCTCAAGAAGGCGCTTGCCATCGACGGCGATCACGCCGAGGCGCGCATCTATCTCGCGAACATCCTATACGACCGCCAGGACTTCGACGCGTCGCACGCGCAGATGGACCGCACCACGCCCGAGGACCATTGGGACGAGCTCGGCATCTGGCGTCTGATCGAGCTGAAGAAGTCGTTGTTCCGTCTGTCCGACGACGACCCCGAGCTGAAGCCCTGGGAAGAGCGGCTGACCGAGCTGGCGGGCGAGTCCGATCCGATCGACGACCTGCTATCGGAGATCGAAGCGAAGGCGATGGAAGAGGCGGCTCAGGCGCAGGCCGCGGCCAAGGGACAGCTCGAGCTGTTCGGCGCGCTGCTCAGCGATCTGGCCGACAAGCGGACCGAGCTCGCTCCGCCGGCGCATCGGATAGAGGTCGATGGCCAGGCGTTCTCCGGCTCGTGGGATGACATCGTGCGCAATATGCGCGACGCCAGAGGTGCGGCGTCCCCGGCCTCGATCGAAGAGTTCATGGTGAGCGAGGCGCGGCGCGGCTATCTCTCCACCGGCGTGAAAATCCCCGCCAGCGATGCGGAGAGCTTCATCCGGGGCAGCGCTGGCGCGGGGCTCCTTCGCATCGTCCGGTGACGCACACGGCACCGCATCGCTTCACCACAGGCACGAGACAGAGAGCCACTTGAGCACCACGAATCAACGTACCGCGCTCTCCGAGCTGCGGGCCGCGCGCGCGACCATCGATCGGCTCGACGCCACTCGCCATCCCGAAGAACTCGCCGCGGATCTGATCGAGGCGTGGACCGCGGTCGAGGCGGCGCTCCGGTCTCTCATGGGCGGATCGGTGCTCTCGGGTCAGCCGCTGATCCGCGAGCTGCGTCAGCGGCAGTTGATCGACCTGGAGCAGGCTCACGTGGTCCTCGAGCTGCTGGCCGTGCGCGAGCGCGTGCAGCGCGCCGACTACGTCCCCACAACCGACGATGTGCATGTCGCGCGCGACGCCTACGAGAAATTGACGCAGCAGTTGGCCAGCGCGACGGGCGATACGTACGCGATGCCCAGTCCGCAGGTTGCGGCGGTCGCCCCAACGCGTGGAGCGATCGACGTGTCGCCCGGCGAGTCCGATCCCTCAGCGGTGAACCCCGAGGATTACGCGGCGGCGTTTCCGCGCAAGCGCCAGCCATGGTGGTTTCTCGCCTTGCTCGCATTGGCGCTGGGGGCCGCGGCAGTCGCGGCGTATCTGGCGTTCGGACGCGGGGGTGGCGATCACGCGCAGAACGGCGTGCAGCTGTACAAAGCCGGTCAGCGGGAGGGTGCGCGGCGCGAGCTCGAGATGGCGCGACAGGAGAACCCGAAGGCGGCGATCCCTCATATTTACCTCGGGCGTATCGCGCGCGAGATGCAGGACACGGCGATGGCGCGCACGGAGTTGACGATGGCGGTCGAAGTCGAGCCGAACAACGCGCTCGCCAACCGCGAGCTGGCGAGTTTTCTGCTCTCGCGCGGCCAGGCCGAGATCGCGCGACGGTTCTACGTCCGCGCCGTACAACTCGACGGCACCGACGCGGCGGCGCAGGGATTTCTCGGATGCGCATTGATCAAGCTCGGCCGCATGGACGAAGGGATCAAATGGCTGAACCGCGCCGGTCCCGGCGACTGGAGTGTTTGCCAGCCGCAGCTCGCGCCCAACAGCCCTCCACCGCTCGCGCGCTGATCCTTCGTTGATCTCGCTGCCGCTGATTGCATCGGACTCCGTTGCCCGCATCACGCTGGCCAACGGCATGCGCGTGCTCATCCGCCGCAACACGTCCGCGCCCGTGGTCGCCATCGTCACCTGGGTGAACGCGGGCTATTTCGACGAGACGGATGATGTCGTCGGCATCGCGCACGTGCTCGAGCACATGTACTTCAAGGGCACGCCGCGCCGCGGTGTCGGCGAAATCTCGCAGCAGACGAAGGCCGCGGGCGGATATCTCAACGCCGGCACGATCTACGATCATACGAGCTACTACACGGTGCTCCCGGCCTCCGGCTTCCTGGAGGGGCTCGAGATTCAGTCCGACGCCTACGCCAATTCGGCGATCGATGCGGATGAGCTTCGCAAGGAGCTCGAGGTCATCATTCAGGAAGCAAATCGCAAGGCCGACACCGCATCGGCCGTCACGACCGAGACGCTTTACGAGCTGCTGCACGACACCCATCGCATGCGGCGCTGGCGCATCGGCCGCGAGGCGGGTCTGCGCACGCTCACCCGCGACGATGTGGCAGGTTTCTATCGCACGTACTATCGTCCCGGCAACACGATCCTGTCGATCGTCGGCGACGTCGATGTCACCCAGGCGCGCCAGCACATCGAGCGGCTGTACGGCCCGCTCGCCGACGCCCCCATCACGCGCGACCGTGGTCCGGCCGAGCGCGCCACGCGCGAATTCCGCTACCGCGAGTTGAGCGGCGACGTCACCCAAACGCAGGTCGCGATCGGTTGGCGCACACCTGGCTCCCTCGACGCCGACACGCCGTTGCTCGATCTCGCCGCCGCGGTACTCGGTACCGGGCGCGCCTCCCGTCTCTATCGTGCCGTTCGCGAGCGCCGGCTGGCCGCGTCCGTCAGCGCATATGACTACACGCCGAGTGAGCTGGGCGTGTTCGTGATGCATCTCGAAGGACCGGCGGAGACCGCGCGCGAAGCGGCGGCCGCCGCCTGGGCGCAGTTGCGCGATCTTCGTGAGGAGGGCGTTCCGCCCGACGAGTTGTGGCGCGCGCGCCGCGTGTTCGAATCGCAGTGGGTGCGCCGGCTCGAAACGATGGAAGGCCAAGCGAACTACCTCGCCGAATGGGAAGCGCTCGGCGATTGGACACTCGGCAATCGATATCTCGAGCGGCTGCTCACCGCGACGCCCGAGCAGGTCAGCGAGGCGGTGCGCCGCCATCTCGTCCCCGAAGGGGCGGCGGTGATAACCTATCGTCCCACGGCCGCGCCGGAGATCGCCGCCAACGGCCATGCGATGCTCGCTCTGCTCGAGGAGCGCGCGTCCGAACCGCTCGCCGTCCCGCCGCCGAGGGTCGCGGCGGCGCCGCCGACGACACTGCGCGTACCGGTGCTCGAGCGCAGCGAGGGGCCGGTGCGCGTCTATCGCACGCGGCATGGCGTTCCCGTTCTCGTTCGCCGGAAACCGGGATCACTCATCGCGCACATCGGCGCGTTCTCGCTCGGCGGCGCGTGCGATGAGGATGAGCGCTTTGCCGGATTGACCACCCTCATGGCGCGGACGGCGATCAAGTCGACAACGCACCGATCGGCGTCGCAGATCGCCGAGGACGCCGAGCTACTCGGCGGCGCGGTGAGTCCTGGCGTCGGGTCGGAGCACTTCGGATGGACGATCTCCGTGCCCAAGGATCGCACTGACGCCGCGGCCGATCTGCTGGCCGACGTCGTACTGCACCCGACCTTTCCCGCCGAAGCGCTGGAGACCGAGCGCGCCATTGCGATGGCCGATCTCGACCAGCTGCGCGACGACATGTACCGGTATCCGATGCGGCTGCTCACACGCGCGGCGTTCGCCGGTCATCCGTATGGCGTGCCGGCGAGTGGAACGGAAGAGTCGCTACCGCTGATCGACGTCGACCGCGCCGCGGCGTGGCACCGCGAAAAGGTCATGAACGGACCGATGGTGATCGGTGTCGTGGCCGACCTCGATGACGACGCGGTCGCCGCGATGATCGAGCAATGCTTCGGCGAGCTGCGCGGCGGCGACGCGCCGGTCATTGCGACCGCGGAGTGGCCGCGCGCGGCCGTGATCGCGACCGAGCATCGCGACAAGACGCAGACGGCGCTGGCGCTCGCCTTCCCCGCGCCCGCCCGCGGCGACGATGCGCGCTACGCCGCCCATCTATTGTCGAGCATTGCCTCCGGCTTGGGCGGGCGATTTTTCGAGGAGCTGCGCGACAAGCAGTCGCTCGCGTACACGGTGCAGGCGTTTGCCAGCGAGCGTCGCGCGGCTGGCCTCTTCGCCGCCTACATCGCGACGTCTCCCGAGAAGGAGGAAATCGCGCACCGCGGACTCCTTGATGAGTTCGCAAAGTTCCGGGAGGCGCCGGTTACCGCTGAAGAGCTCACGCGCGCGAAAGAGTACGCCATCGGCACGCACGCGATCGGCCAACAGAGCGGCGGCGCCGTGCTCGGCGACGTGCTGGACGCCTGGTTGTTCGGCCGGCTCGGTGAGTTGGAGGAATTCGAGGCGCGCGTTCGAGCAGTGAGCGCCGACGCGCTACTCCAGCTGGCCCGACGCTACTTCGACGAATCGCGTGTCGTCACCGGCGTCGTGCGCGGCACCATGCCACAGTTCAGCGCTCGCCAAGCGCTTTGATCGCTCGCGCGACCGCGCCGGCTCCTATGCGCCGCCGCCCGCCGGGCGCGCGCAATCCGACCGGGGCGTCGTAGTCGCTGGACTGGAGAACGAGCAGGCCCTGCACCGTGGCGTGCCGAGTCGCCCACGCCATCGCGCCCCACAGCGCCCGTCGCTGGCTCACCTCGCCGTGCAACATCGGCAACGCTTCAGCGCCGATCGCCCACACTTCGTGTACGGGCGCCGCGCCGCGCAGCCACCGGTCGAACGTGGCCATCCGTGCCTCGAGCGATGCCGCGCCGTCGTACGACGGACGCAGAACGATGCCGATCCCTTCGATCGGAGAAGTGGTGTCCAGTGCCCACGCAACGAGCGCGCTATCGCGCTCCGTGACTCCCCCGGCGTGCGCGAGCACGGTCACGTCGGGGTCGGCCCGTTTGGCGATCGCCATCGCGTCACCGAAGTAGCGTTCCCACTCGCGCAGCGGCAGCGGACCGAGAGCGCGCGCCGCATCGCCGAAGGGATCGAGCGCCGGGACGAGGTAGTCCGGTTTGAGGCGGCGCACCACCCGCTCGAGCACGCTGAGTCGCCTTCGCAGCCACTTGCTCCGCGCATCGAGCGTCGCGATTGCGGGCGCATCGCGCAGGTCGAGGGCGACGAGCAGCGTTCGGCCCCCGCGCTGGTCGTCGAGAGAGCGCGCCAGCGAATCGAGCGCGGCGTTCGTCACGGTCGGCGAGAAATAGACGCCGAGCGCGCCGACGCCTAACGAGTCCGCAAGACCGAGGTCGCTCGTGAGCGCCAGCGGCGATGGCTCGTCGTTCACGGTCGGCAGAATCTTGAGACCGATGACCAGATCGCCTTTCGGACGCTCCTGCAAGCGCGCGCCGTCGTAGCGCGCGTAGCTGGCGACCGCGCGCTCGCTCTCGGGGAGTGCGGCGAGTACGAGCGCGAGCCACCCGGCCGCGGCGAGGGCAACGACCGAGCGTAGCAGGGTGCCGAGCCGGCGCGGCGGCGGCGTCGCGGGTGAGAGCAGCGGAACGAACATCGCGAGCGGCTGTGCCCAAGCGAGCGGCGCGATGAAGATGCCAAGTGCCGTCACGGGCGCGGCCGCCAGTCCGACGAACGCGCCGGAAATAGGAGCGCCGGCATACATGAAATAGCGGGCGGCATAGGCCACGGCCAAGACGACATCATAGGCGGCGATCGCCGTGCCGATCGGCGGCGCGACCAGGCGGGCCACCAGCGCATAAATCGCTTGGACGGCGACGATCGTGGCCACGACGGGCCAAATCCAGGCGGCAGCGTAGAGCGCCCGCCCCTCGAGCAGCGATGACGATGCCACGACGATGATGAGCGCCGGGATGATCGCCAAGCCGGCGATGGCACTGAGCGCCCCGAGGGCCCGCGGTGTTTCTCGCCACCGGGCGACGCGGCCGGCGATGACGACGTTCCACGCCAGCGCTAGCAGGGAGAGCACGATGTGCGCGGCGGCGACCGGAGTCGCGCCGGAGAGCCAGCTCATCCGCGCAGCCGCGACTCGCTGCGGATCTCGCGCGGAGCGAGGCGCCGGGCGAACACATCGAGCGCCTTGCGCGCGTCGTGCGTGGCGGTGGAGAGCACGTCGAGCAGCACCAGGCCGCGGTCCGGAAAGGTATGCACCGTCATGTGGCATCCTCCGTCGAGCAGCAACACCGCCGCGATGCTGTCGGACGGAAGCTCCTTCACGAGCGGCGCGCCGGCGGAGCCGAATCCCGCCGCGCCAGCCGCCGCGATCAACAGCCCCTGCAGGAGCGACACATCGCGCAGGCTCGACGCCGACACACCGTCGAAATCGGCTGTGACGTGCGTGAACGCGGGAACGCGCTCCGGTTCGTTGACTGAGGACTTGGGCATGCAAAAACAATAATACGATTACAGATGACAGATGTCAGAGGTCAGTGGCAGGCACGCGCGGCGTTCCATAGGTTTTGAAGGTGGCCACAACGTCGTATCTCAGTCTGCCGAACATTCTGTCGATGTCCCGCTTTCCGATGGCGGCGGCGTTCATCGGCATCGACTCGCGAGCAGTGCGCGTCACGCTGGTCGTGCTCGCCTCGGCGAGCGACTTGCTCGACGGGTTCGCGGCGCGCAAGAGCCAGAACATCACGCGCTGGGGCGCGCTGCTCGATCCGATCGCCGACAAGACATTCGTGCTCGTTGCGCTCACCGCGTTCATTCTCGACGGCTTGCTGTCGACGCGCGACTACTTCGTGATCCTGTCGCGCGATCTCGCGACCGCGGTCGGCTTCCTCGTCGCGTACAAGCTCTCCGGTCTCGATCCGAAGGACTTCAAGGCGCGCATGTCGGGGAAGATCGTGACGGTCCTGCAGCTGGCGGCGATTCTGGTCGTGCTGTTGTCGCCGGCGTACGTACCGTGGGTGGTGGTGGCGATCGGCGTCGCGTCGGTGTACGCGATCGTGGACTACACGGCCATGCTCGCGCGCACGCGCGCCCGGGCTCGCGCCAGCGCGTGAGCCACCGCGCGATCGCCGCCGCGCTCCTGGCGCTCGCGGTGGCCGCGCGCGATGCCGCCGCACAGCAGGCCGCGCCCTCGATCAAGCCTGTATTTCGCGCCGACGCGATCATCGCCCGCGAAAGCTCGCTACAGCTCGGCGCTGGCCTCGATGTTCCGATCGGCTATTACGTGCGGGTGGAAGCGCTGGCGGCGGCGGGTCCAGCGTTCGGTCGCGCGACGGGCGCCAGCGTTCGCGGCGACCTCGTCGCGCGGTATCAGCTCGATCCCTTCCTCGAGCATTCCGTTGGTCTTTATGGCGGCGGTGGGCTCAGCGCGCGCTACGATCCCGGCTTGCACTGGCGGGGCTTGCTCGTGCTCGTCGTCGGGGCCGAGGGGAAGGCGCGGGGGCCAGTTGTTCCGTTCGTGGAACTGGGGTACGGGGGAGGAACGCGGATTGGAGTTGGAGTGCGGAGGGGGACGAAGTCATTCCGCTGACTACTGACTGGCACAACCGCGACAGCGCTGCGTGCTGCGTGCTGACAGCGCCAGGCAATT
>JBBROY010000059.1:0-10312 GCA_038228795.1 Gemmatimonadales bacterium | reverse complement strand
CTTCTTGTCGTCCTCGGAGATCTTGTCGAGCTTCTTGGCCGCGTCGCGCGCGTGGGTGCGGGCGTGGCGAATGCCGATGCGGCCTTCCTCGGCCAGCTTGTGGATGATCTTCACCAGGTCCTTGCGCCGCTCCTCGTTGAGTGCGGGTACTGGGACGCGGATCACGCCACTTTGCGTCATCGGGTTGAGGCCGAGGTCGGAGTCGCGGATGGCGCGCTCGATCACTTGCGTGAGACCCTTGTCCCACGGCGTGACCATCAGCATGCGCGGTTCGGGCGCCGACACGTTGGCGACCTGGCTGACTGGCACCTGCTGGCCGTACGCGTCGACGCGCACCGTGTCGAGCAATGACGCCGACGCCTTGCCGCTGCGAATCGAGCCGAATTCCTTCTTCGAGTTCTCGAGCGCCTTGTCCATCGACGCGCGGCAGGCCTTGGTGATCTCTGGGAGCGTGCTCATTGAACCAGGGTTCCCTCGTGTTCGCCCCGAATGGCACGGGCGATGGTTCCCGGACGTTTGATGTTGAGTACGATCAACGGCACCTTGTTCTCCGAGCAGAGGGCGATCGCCGTCTGGTCCATCACACCGAGCCCCGCCAGCATCATGTCGCGGTAGCTGATGGTTTGATAGAGGGTGGCATTCGGTTCCTTTTTCGGGTCGGCCGAGTAGACGCCGTCGACGCTCGTCGCCTTGATGATGACGTCCGCCTTCATCTGGATGGCGCGGAGCGCCGCGGCCGTGTCGGTCGAGAAATAGGGATTGCCGGTGCCTGCCGCGAAGATCACGGTGCGCCCCTTTTCGAAGTGCCGCAACGCGCGGCGGCGAATGTAGGGCTCCGCCAGCTCCTCCATGCGGATGGCCGTCATCACGCGCGTCTCGACGCCCGAGCGCTCGAGAAAATCCTGCATGGCCAGCGCGTTGATCACCGTGCCGAGCATCCCCATGTAGTCGGCGCCCACCCGGTCCATCCCCATCTTCGAGAGCTGCGATCCGCGAACGATGTTGCCGCCGCCGATCACCATGCCAACGACAACGCCCATCGCCGAGAGACCTTTGATCTCCAGCGACAGGCGTTCGATTGTATCGAAGTCGAATCCGACTCCGCGATCTCCGGCCAGCGCTTCGCCGGAGATCTTGAGCAGCACACGCTCGTACTTGAGCGCGGAGGGAGCGTCGGCCACGACGGCCTACGCCTCGCCCATCTTGAACCGCGCGAAACGGCGCACGACGATCTTCTCGCCCGTCTTCGCCGACGCTTCGGTGACCAGGTCGCCGATCGTCTTCTTCGGGTCGCGAATCCAGGCCTGGGACAGGAGCACGCGCTCCTTGTAAAAAGCCTCGACCTTCCCGTCGACGATCTTGCCGATCATCGCTTCCGGTTTTCCGCTCTCGCGCGTCTGCTCCTCGTAGATGCTGCGCTCGCGGTCCACCATCTCCTGCGGCACGTCTTCCTTGTTCACGGCCACGGGCTCGGCGCTCGCGATATGCAGCGCAATTTCCTTGACGAGCAGCTTGAAGTCATCGGTGCGCGCCACGAAATCCGTTTCGCAGTTCACTTCGACGAGCACGCCCACCTTTCCGTTGTGATGGATGTAGCTCGAGATCTGGCCTTCGGTCGCTTCGCGGCCGGCGCGTTTCTCGGCCTTCGCGATCCCCTTCTTGCGAAGTGAATCGATGGCTTTGTCCATGTCGCCGGCGGTCTCCACCAGCGCGTTCTTGCAATCCGCGATTCCGGCGCCGGTACGCTGGCGCAGCTCGGAAATGTCTTTGGTCGTGACTGTCATCGCCATCGGTCGATCTCTCGCATGTATGAATGGTACTCGTTGCCTGCATCTCGAGTGCTACCGGTCCTCTCACGAGAACGCCGCCGGAACTCTCCGGCGGCGCTCGAAAATTACTGCGGGCTGGGATCGAACACTACCGGAGTACCCGGCGGTTCACTCCGCGACGTCGGTTCCATCGCCGGCATCGGCACCCGCATCACTTTCGGCACCCGCTTCACCGGGCTCTCCCGTCTTCAATCGTGCCGCAATCGCTTCGGGCTTCGCCCGGCGACGGCGCGGGCGGCGGCGGCGGCGCTTGTCGCCTTCGTCCGCCGGCTCGCTGCCGCGGTCAGACGAGTACGTCGTCTGCCCTTCCTGCTCGTCATCGTCTTGCCGCTGCGGAGCCGCCTGGCGCGCTTCGGCGATCGTGTCGGAGATGGCGCGCGTGATCAGCTCCACCGACCGGATGGCGTCATCGTTGCCGGCAATCGGGACCGTGATCAGATCCGGATCCGCGTTCGTGTCGACGATCGCGACGATCGGGATACCGAGCTTGTTCGCCTCGGTCACCGCGATTTTCTCCTTCTTCGAATCGATCACGAACATGAGGCCCGGCACCCGCGACATGTTCTTGATGCCGACGAGGTACTTGCTCAGCTTGTCGCGCTCGCGCGACATGAGCAGCTGCTCTTTCTTGGTGTAGTTCGAGAAGTCGCCGCCCTCTTCGCTGCCGGCCTCGAGCTCCTTCAGGCGGCGCACCTGCTTCTTGACCGTCTGGAAGTTGGTGAGCATGCCGCCGAGCCACCGCTCGGTGACGAAGAGCGAGTTGCAGCGCGCGGCCTCACCCTGCACGATCGCCTTGAGCTGACGCTTGGTGCAGACGAAGAGCACCTGCTCGCCGCGCATGATCGTCTCGCGCACCATCTTCTGCGCGGCCTCCAACTGCTTCATCGTCTTCTGCAGATCGATGATATGGATGCCGTTGCGCTCGGCGAAGATGTACCGGCGCATCTTGGGATTCCACCGGCGCGTCTGGTGGCCGAAATGAACGCCTGCTTCGAGAAGCTGTTCTAGACTGGGTTGACTCATTCGTTACTGGTTCCTTGTCGGGTTGGTGTCGTCCGCCCTCGTCATCGTTCTCTGCGACCGGTCGAGCCGGCACCCGCGAGAACTCGGAGAGCGTGGGAGGTGAGCTGCAAAAAAGCGGTACTCGACACTGGGCACTCGGCTCGGCCGTTACGAGTGCCGAGTGCCTAATGCCGAGTGCCGGCCGTGCTATCTCTTGCTGAACTGGAACTTCTTTCTCGCCTTCGGCCGGCCCGGCTTCTTGCGCTCGACGGCGCGCGCGTCGCGCGTCATGAGACCCAGGCTGCGGAGCTTCGGCTTGTGCGTGTCGTCCATCTTCACCAGCGCGCGGGCAACAGCGAGCCGCAGCGCGCCGGCCTGACCACTCATGCCGCCGCCTTCCATCGTCGCCTTCACGTCGAAGCGGCCAAGCGTGTCGGTGGCCGTGAATGGCTGCTGAATCGCGGTGACCAGTGAGGGACGGGGAAAGTAGTCGCCGAGCGTGCGCCCGTTGACGTCCCATTTGCCGGAGCCAGGCTTGATGTAGAGGCGGCACACCGCCTCTTTGCGTCGTCCGATCGTATGGATGACCGAAGCGTCAGCCATTATTCAGTCTCACTCTTCTTGAGGTTGAGCAGCGTGGGCTGTTGCGCCACGTGCGGATGTTCGGCGTTCGGATAGACGCGAAGCTTGAGACGGAGCTTCTGCCGGCCGAGCGCGGTCTTCGGAAGCATTCCGTGCACGGCCTTTTCAATCACGCGCTCGGGGTGCTTCTCCATCACGGTCGCGACGGGGGTGAAGCGCTCATGCCCCATATAGCCCGTGTGGTGGAAGTAGCGCTTTTGCTCCATCTTCCGCCCCGTCAGCTTCACCTTCGCCGCGTTGATGACGATGACGTTATCCCCGGTGTCCAAATGCGGGGTGTACATCGGCTTGTGCTTGCCGCGGATGATGCGCGCGACTTCGCTGGCGAGCCGGCCGAGGACCATGCCCTCGGCATCGACCACGAGCCACTTATGCTCGATGTCTTTCGGCGTGGGGGTATAAGTTTTCATCTGCGTCGATTATTGCGCGGTGAAACCGGCGAAGGCCTGTTGGCGGCCCGCGTCGGCGACGATCAGCGATTTTGGGACAGACATGTAAGCTACGAAAGGAGTTAGCCGTTGTCAACGGACGCGCCGTGACGTCAGAAGGCGCAACTCGGTGCGCCTGGAGGCCGCGGCTACTCGAGCTCTACCAGAACGGCGCCCTTCTCAACCGCGGTCCCGGGTACGGCGCGCACGCTCTTGACCTTGCCCGGCGACGCGGCTCGGAGCTCATTCTCCATCTTCATGGCCTCCATCACCACGAGCCCTTGACCGGCGACGACGTCGTCGCCGGGTCGCACGTTGACGCGAACGATCAGGCCCGGCATCGGCGCCACGAGCGGCGCCGGGCCGGCCGGCTTGGCCGCCGCGTCCGACAGGTCACGAATGGCGCGCGTGCGTTCGTCCAACGCCTCGACGTCGTGCGTGAAACCGTCGAGCCACAGCACATAGTGGCCACGCGACTGGCGACGGCGCACCACGACACGGTGGACGGCGTCGCCAATGGTCACCAGGCGCACCGGGGTGCCCTCGACATCCGCGACGCGCGCAGCGACGCGGCGTCCGTCAACCATGACCTCGGCACCCTCGACCGTGACGTCCATGCGACGTCCCGCCACCGTGACGACGTATTTCACGCGGGATCGGGCACGAGCTCGCACACCGTCTCGACGTGTGCGGTTTGCGGAAACATGTCGAACGCGAGCAGCGACGTGACGCGGTAGCGAGGCATGCGCGCGAGGTCACGCGCCAGCGTGGCTGGATTGCAGCTGATGTACAGCACCGCGCGAGGCGCATCCAGTGAGCTCTCGAGGGACGCGGCGAGTCCCTCGTCGATCCCCGCCCGCGGTGGATTGAGAATCAGCACGTCGGCTGGAAGCTCGCGTGGTACCCAGTCCTCGGCCCGTCCGGCGATTGTGCGCGACCGGCCACTCAGGCGGCGCGCGCACCAGGCCGATGCTTCGGCGTCGAGCTCGATCGCGGTCACGTTCACGCCGCGCTCATGCAGCGCGGCGGACAGGTCGCCCAACCCGGCGTACGCATCGATCGCGCTGTGCGGCGAATAGGCGAGGGTGAGGTCGAGCACGTGCCGACGGAGCGCCGCTGCAACCTCGGTGTTCACCTGTGCGAACGAGGCGCCGGGCGCCTGACCCGACTGACGCTTGTGCATCAGCTTGCGCGCCTTGCCATCGCCGGACCACCACAGCGCGGTGAGCGAGCGCACGCGATGGAAGAACACCCCGCTGTGCGCCCAGGTGCGTCCTCCTTCGATCACACACGACGCACCCTCGCCAGCCACGCGCACGGCGCCGCGGAGTTCCAGAGCGTCGGGCAAATCGGCCGACGCCGCCATGATCTCGCGCCACACGTCGATCACCCGCTCGCTGGTGATCGGGCAGTCGTTGAGAGAAAAGACCGACGCCGGATCATCGTATGGATGAAGACCGGCGCGCCAGGCGGTGCCGCTCTTCCGCAGCGCCAGCGTCAACTTCCGGCGATATCGCCACTGGATCGGACTCGCTCGAACTTCCGGCGCGGGCGCATCGCGCTTGGCGATGCGCCGGACGCTGTCGGCGATGTTGCGCGATTTGGCCTGCAATTGCGCATCGTAGGAGAGGTGCTGCAGCTGGCAGCCACCACATCGATCCTTGACGTAGTGCGCGCACTCGGGCTCGACGCGCGCGGGTGACGCCTCGAGCACCGACACCAGATCGGCGCGAGCAAAATTGCCGCGCGGCGTGAATTCCACCGACACCAGATCGCCCGGCGCTGTTCGCGGGACGAACAGCACGAGACCGTCGGCGCGCGCGACCCCGTCGCCTCCCGCGGCGATCGACTCGATCCGGACATCGGCCGAAGTTTTCATCGGTCGCGAAGCGCCTCGAGGCGGGCTGCGCGCAGCCACAGATCGTCGCCAACGGCGGGTGAGGCGACGGCGGCGGCCGAGCTCGCACGAACACCGCGCTCCTGCTCAGCGAGCAGCGCGCCGACCACCGCGGCGATCTCGACATCGCGCGCCGGGGCGCGCACGCTCCCGAGTGATTCGAGCCGGCGCTCGAGCCATTGGATGTCGACCGCGCCACGCCGATACTCCTCATCCTCCATCACGCGCAGATGAAAGTCGCGCGACGTCTCCACACCTTCGACGGTGAGCTCGAGCAGCGCGCGCCGCATGCGCGCGATGGCGAGATCGCGCGACGGCGCCCAGACGATGAGCTTGGCGAGCATCGGATCGTAGTAGAGACCGATCTCGCTGCCGACTCCAATGCCGCCATCCCAGCGCACCCCCGGACCACCGGGCAAGCGCAGGAATGAAACGCGTCCGGTCGACGGCAAGAAGCCGTTGTTGAAATCTTCACTCGTAATGCGGCATTCGATCGCCCAGCCGCGCGGCTGGATGTCGCCCTGTGCGAAGGGCAAGCGCTCACCGGCGGCGATCCGTAGTTGCCACTGCACGATGTCGATGCCGGTCACGAGCTCGGTCACCGGATGTTCCACTTGCAGGCGGGTGTTCATCTCGAGAAAGTAGAACGCTCCAGCGGCGTCGAGCAGGAATTCGCAGGTACCGGCGTTCACGTATCCGGCGGCGCGGGCGGCATTCACCGCCGTCTCACCCATGCGCGCTCGCAGCTCAGGCGACACCGCCACGCTCGGCGCCTCTTCGATCATTTTTTGATGGCGGCGTTGAATGGAGCATTCGCGCTCGCCCAGGTGCAGCATGGTCCCGTGTGCATCGCCGAGCACTTGAATCTCGACGTGGCGAGGCCCGGCGATGTACTTCTCGACATATACGGCATCGTCGCCGAAGGCGCTCTTGGATTCACGGCGCGCCGCGTCGAGCGATGGGGACAGCTCGTCCGCGTTCCGCACCACGCGCATGCCCTTCCCGCCGCCGCCGGCCGCCGCCTTGAGCAATATGGGATATCCGAATCGCTCCGCGATCGCCGCGGCCTCAGCCGCATCGCGCAAGGGCTCGGTGGTGCCGGGCACGACGGGAACGCCGGCGCCGATCGCCAGCTTTCTGGCGGCGGTCTTGCTCCCCATGGCGGCGATGGCTTCGGCCGGCGGGCCGACGAACAGGAGCCCGGCCTCGCGCACCGCGCGCGCGAACCATTCGCGCTCGGAGAGGAATCCGTATCCGGGATGGATCGCTTCGGCGCCGACGCGCTGCGCCGCCTCGATGATTCGGTCGCCGCGCAGATAGCTCTCGGCCGATGGCGGCGCGCCGATGTGAACAGCCTCGTCCGCCTCTCGCACGTGTGGCGCCTGCGCATCGGCGTCGCTGTAGACGGCTACCGATTGTATTCCGAGCTCCCGACAGGCGCGCACGATGCGGAGCGCGATCTCACCGCGGTTGGCGATCAGGCATTTTCTAAACACGGGCGCTGCCCACGGCGCTACAGCGGAAGATTGCCATGCTTCCGCGGCGGATTGCGATCCCGCTTGGTGCGCAGCGTGTCCAGGGCGTCGATGAGACGCGGGCGGGTATCGCGCGGATCGATGATGTCGTCCACGAAGCCGCGGGCGGCCGCGACGTACGGGTGGGCGAACTTGTCGCGATACTCCTCGATCTTGTCGGCGGTGGCCGCGGCGGGGTCGGCGCTCTCGTTGATCTCCTTGCGAAAGAGGATCTCGACCGCCCCCTTCGGGCCCATCACCGCGATCTCGGCCGTTGGCCAGGCGACGTTGAAATCGCCTCGGATGTGCTTGCTGCTCATCACGTCGTATGCGCCACCGTAGGCCTTGCGCGTGATGACCGTGAGCTTGGGCACCGTCGCTTCGCAGTACGCGTACAGCAGCTTCGCGCCATGCTTGATGATGCCGCCGTGCTCCTGCGCCAATCCGGGGAGAAAACCCGGCACGTCTTCGAACGTCACGATCGGAATGTTGAACGCATCGCAGAAGCGGATGAATCGCGCGCCTTTGAGCGACGCGTCGATGTCGAGCACGCCGGCGAGCACCGCGGGTTGATTGGCGACGATGCCCACGCTGTACCCGCCGAGGTGCGAGAACCCGCAGAGCATGTTGCCCCCGTAATCGCGCTGCACTTCGTAGAACTCACCGTCGTCGACTACGCGCCGGATGATGTCGTGCATGTCGTACGGCTTGTTCGCGTTGTCAGGCACGACGTCGAGCAGCGCCTCATCACGGCGTTCGCGCGGGTCGGTCGCGGCGCCGCGCGGCGGATCGCTCAGGTTGTTCGACGGGATGAAGCGAAAGAGATCACGGATCGCCTGCAGGCAGGCCAGCTCGGAGTCGAAGGTGAAGTGTGACACGCCCGACACCGAGGCGTGCGTATCGGCGCCGCCGAGCTGCTCCATCGTCACATCCTCATGCGTCACCGTCTTCACGACGTTGGGGCCGGTGACGAACATGTACGACGAGCCGCGCACCATATAGATGAAATCGGTGATGGCCGGCGAGTAGACGGCGCCGCCGGCGCATGGACCGAGAATGGCCGAGATCTGCGGAATCACGCCAGACGCGAGCGTATTCCGCAAAAAAATGTCGGCGTAACCGCCTAACGAGGCGACGCCCTCCTGGATTCGCGCGCCGCCCGAATCGTTGAGCCCGACCACCGGCGCGCCGTTGCGGACGGCCAGATCCATGATCTTGCAAATCTTCTCGGCGTGGGTCTCCGACAGCGAGCCACCGAGCACGGTGAAGTCCTGCGAGAAGACGTAGACGATGCGGCCATCGATGCGTCCGGACCCGGTGACGACGCCGTCGCCGTACACGATCTGCTGATCGAGCCCGAAGTCCGTCGACCGATGGGTGACGAAACGGTCCATCTCGACGAAGCTCCCTTCGTCGAGAAGCACGTCGAGCCGCTCGCGAGCCGAGAGCTTCCCTTTGTCATGCTGCGCCTTGAGCCGCGCCGCGCCGCCACCCTGTTCCGATTCGGCGCGCCGCCGCTCGAGGAGCTCGAGCTTCTCTCGCATGGTCATGAGCATCTCATAGGCGGCATAAGGTAGCGGAGGCAAGGTGCCGCATCTAGCCACGAGTGTGCAACGGTGCCGGCCGGCGGCGTCTTAATGGTGGCTCCGACACTCAACCACGGTGAATTCGATGCTTCCGTCCATGCTGGCGAAACTCGCGGGATTGTTCTTTGCCGCTACCACGACGCATGGGTCGCCGACAACCACCCAGTCGCCCGAGCGCTACTTCATCATTCGCCCTGGCGCTCGCAGCTACGACGTCTCCCCGGTCGGACACGATACGACGCAGTGCCCCTCACGATCCCGCGCGACATCCTGTCGCCTGTCCAACGTCGATTTCAGCAACATCGTTCGCGATGAAGATCGCGATGTCATCGATAGTGCATTCACCTACGGCTATGCATTGGTCAAGGCGCGGCTGGGAGCTCCGTTCGTCGTGACTGAGCTCTGGCGTCCGATCGCCGACGCGCGCCCGCTCGGCGCGTACTACAGAGTGAGTGATAGCCGTGTGCGCTGCATCAAAGCGCCGTGTCCCTCCCTCACCGCCGAGCGGCTCGACGGCGGCTCCGGAGCGTCTCTGTCGACACTCGACCTCGATGCGCTCGACGTCAGCGACGCGGTCAAGCGCAGAGCGCGGCGGCTGCTGGACGACGGCGCGGTGATGGTCGTCGGTACAATCCGCGACGACAGCGCACGCGGAAAGGGCCGCACACTGGTCGCCACTCAGCTTTTCGTTCCAATCGTCCGCAGGCACTTGAGCGGGCGTCCGAAGCTCGCACCGTTGCCCCCCAGCGCCTCCTAATGGCAAAAAAAAATGTCCCGCATCGCTGCGGGACATTTCCGTGAATACGACGAGGATCGCTACGAGATGTCCCCGTCGATACCATCATCGATCATCATCGGCGGCATGATGGGCTCACCGTCCGCGTCCATTGGAATCACCTTCGACGGCGTTTCCGGACGGGGTGGCTGCTCCTCGGGAATGTTCGTGACCGCGAGGACGATGCGGCGATGGATCGGATCCACCTCGAGAATGCGCATGTCGAGGTTCATCGTTTCGTACACGATGTCCGCGGGATTCGTGACCGGCTTGCCCACGTTCAGCTGGCTGATCGGAACGAACCCTTCGATGTCGTTGCCGATGTCGACCACGACGCCCTTGTCCATCAGGCGTACGACCTTGCCCGACAAGTCCGTACCGACCGGGTACGTCTCACCGATGCGAAGCCACGGATCTTCCGTCGCCTGCTTGAGGCCGAGCGAGATGCGCTTGTTCTCGGCGTCGATGTTGAGAATGACGACGTCGACCGCATCGCCCTTCTTCACCACTTCCGACGGATGCTGCACGCGCTTGGTCCAGCTCATGTCGGAGATGTGAATGAGGCCGTCGATACCCGGCTCGATCTCGACGAAGGCGCCGAAGCTCGTGAGGTTGCGGACCTTGCCGTTGATGCGCGTG
>JBBROY010000058.1:0-10525 GCA_038228795.1 Gemmatimonadales bacterium | reverse complement strand
CTAGCGTCTCCTTGGACGGCGCCGTGTGCGTAGCTTCCGCAGATCCTCCGCGTCCTTCGGTCGGCCGGTTGCGGCCTTGTTCGCGCGGAGCTCTGCTAACCCGATCACGCGCATAGTCTGCCCCTGAATCGTTGCCGTCACCGCACCAGCCCACACCTTGGCGAAAGTGACGCCGTCGATGGTGCTCAGCAAATCAATTCGGAAGGGCGGCTCTCCAAATTGCGTCACGGTCTCCGGAGTCAGCAGCGCCGCTCTGTCGATCACGGGCGGCGGCGCACCAAAGTCCTCCATGGCTGTACACAGACGACGCACGTTCGCCGCGGTGCGACGATACAAAAAGTCGATGTCTCCCGTCGCACGTACGACGCCGTGCACTCCCATGGCGTAGCCGCCGACCAGCACGTACGCAACGTTCCGCTGGTTCAAGCACACGACGAAGTCGAGGAAGTCAGGTGAGATCACCTCGTTGTTCACGCCGGCCGTGCGCGTGTTCACCGACTCGTCCGCTTTCCACGGCTCACGCCGGTGCGCCTCGAGCGACCGCTCGAACGATCTCGCTCTCTGCGACCCGCTGCGGCAAATAGATACGCCTGCTCGGACACGTCAGAGACCGCTGCGAGCCGCTTCGTCTTTGATCGTCCGGGTCTCGGCGCACTCTCCTCTTTGTGCAGATGGATCAAGCGACCGGTCCACGTCTGCCGCCGGCGCGCGACCCGTGCGGCTCGCTCCAACACCGCCGTCGACGCGTCGCGAATGTGTGCGGTGGCGCCGCTCGGCGCCGTGGCGAGCACTGAGACACCGACGGCATTCAACAGCCTCAACGTGGTCTCCAGGCTCACGTTCGGCCGTTGGCCGCGTTCGACCTCCGCGACCAGACGCGTACTGACGTTAGCCAGGCGTGCAAGTTCGTCTCGACTGAGTTTGAGCTCCGTGCGGGCGTCCCTGAGGAGGATGCCAATGGGTTGCGAGAGCAACACAGACCTCGATTCCGAAGTAGGGCCTTCGATAGAGTAGCCACCGGGCGACGGCCAGGATAGCCCTTTATGTTCCATACGTGTGCACCTGCTGCCTGGGCAGATCGGAACGATGTGGATGGTAAGTCTTCCCCTGCATTGCGCGGTACCGCGGTACGCCTATGCGGCTGATCGGCCGTAGTAAATTGCGCGCTCTGCCCGGAGCGCGAGCGCGACGAACTCCGCTGGGATCTCGATTCCAGACTCAGCGGAGGCGTGCCGAGCCATCGCGCGAACGCGATCGCTGAGTTCCTTGGTCGACGTCGCTCGAAATGCTATTCGTGCCGCACGGCGATCGAACGGAAGCCAGAGTTGCGAGCCAGCGATGCGAGTGGGTCGAGCGAGCTGCACCAAGGTCCAGGACACGACTCCCGGCTCTCGCGCGCGTGAGCGCCGCGAAGGCCGGCTCTCGCTCGATGAGCACTGGAACTCGGCCGAGAGCCAGAGCAACGCGATCAGTCGTTCCCTCGCCGGCGAAACAATCCAGTACGCGGTCTCCGGCGAGCGAATAGAAGGCCACAAGCGCACGAACAACCTCGGCGTCCTGCGGCACAGGGTGGCCCCGTCGCCGATCGGCGCTCTGTCGCTTTGGTCGTTGGAGGTACCATGCCGTCTTGAGAAAGCGCTCCGCCCACCGCGCGTCAATCAGTGCACTGCTCGTCGTGCCACCATCACGACGAAGCCGGGCCATCGGTTCGCCTTTGAACGCGACTACAACAAGGCTCGTGATCGCGTCAGGGTAGAAATAGCCAGGCGCTCCGTGGTGCCGTTTGAAGTGCCCGCTTCGCCGTCCGAGCGTGAGTGGACGAACGAGCGTGATGCACTCGGGGATGCGGAACCCCGCGCCGACAATCATTTGGTGAAAGAGGTCAGGCAGCGGAATGAGACACCGACCTTGCGCATCGCGGTAGTCGGCTATCTCAATCGCAATTACCGCGTCCGGGGCGCAGAGCTCCCACCACCACTCGACCGTCTGCGTGTGTTCGGAGACGTAGGCGGCCAACGATTCGTGTTGCGCACGGCGTCATCCATCTCGACCCGCTGCCGCGGCTGCGTAGTCGAGGAGGTCGAGATATCGCGGCGAGCAGTTTACGAGGCGGATGGATCCCGGCTCGATGTGAGCCATTGCGTCGTTCGCCTCTGCGCATGCGAGATAGGTCGGGGGCAAAGTCATGACCTAGCATACGTCCGCCGCCGTGCCATTCGCGTTCCACGCCCGTCACCGCCGGCCAAGTCATAACATGACCGTAGGGCCGCGCGTCGCCTCATCGATCTATCTGGTCCCCAGCAGCCTACTCAGGTTATCAGGTACTCGCTGTCGCGGTCGCCATCGGTGGGTCTAGCGTTGCCCAGGTCGTCGCGGTCGCGGCGGAACTCGGGGAGACGCGTCCGATGGCGAAGGCGGGTCCGACACCGGAGTGAGCACCTGCAGTCGCGACGCGATCGCCTGATCGAGCCACCTCGCACGCTGCCTGCGCGAGTCCGATATCTGTCGCAATCTGCGCGTCCGTTGTAGATCGCGAAAGCCGTCCTGGACGCGGCGGATAACGTATCAGCACCGCGTACGGCGTCAGGCGGTCGACCGCCCCGAGTGCAAGGACTGTGGATCGGTCGAGACGATCGAGCTGGGCCAGCAAGTTCCCAATAATATGCACCTCGTCCGGTTCAATCCCGTAGCTGATGAGTAGCGCTTTCATGAGCTTTTCGACGGCTTGCTGGGCATGAAACGCGACCACTCGGATCGGTCCTCCCCCATCGAGAAGGAGTCGGATCGCGTCTCGATCGTCGCCGGCGCTGGCCACCCACTCGCGCACGTGCTCGATTAGCTGCTCGTCGGGCGTATTCATGCGAGCCGCTCACCCCGTCGCGCGATAGCGTATGGCAGGGTGCCGGGCACCATTGTATCCAGAGCAAATTCCTCGTCACCGAAGACCTGAAGGTCGACGGCGAACGCGGACTCGTAAAACAGCGCTGAGAGTCGGAGGCTCTCCGCGACCCAGTCGATTACCGGGTCCCGTACCACAACGACGACGTCCCAATCACTTGTCGGACGCGCCGTTCCCTTAACACGAGAACCGTGCAGAAAAATGCGGCGAGCGCGATCTTGGAGCGCGTCGAGGATCCGCATTCGGATCTCTTCGCGGATGTCGATCGCACTTGGCTTGGGACTCGGTGCGACGGTTGGCATTACTTCCTCAGTGATACGGAACGTAAGACAGCGAACAGCGTGTCAGATGCTCCCGGTATCCTTGCGCTCTGCGTGAAGAGTGTGAGGTCTCTGCCGTCCCCTAACGACCACGTGGCCTCCGCGAAAGCACCCGGAGAAATCGTACCGAAGGCGGAGGAATAGGTCACGATTCGGGCTGGTTTGCCGCTGATGTTTTCAGTGCATTCCCGGTAGTCCTGAACGTTGGGCGATGGCGTCTCCGTGTCACTGCGGTGATCGCGAACACGGTAAAAAATGGTCAAACCTCCGGCGAGCCACGTCTCTCCTCTTCCGGTTGATGGTGTGACATCGGCCGGCGAGGCATTCGGCGGTAGAATCAACGACAACTCTGCGTTCTTCGCGGTGACGCGCTTCCAATCTCGCAGAGCGATCCTGCTAGCGGGACAGGCCGCACCGGGCGTCTGAGCAAGCGCCGAATGCGGGTCGGCCGCCACGGTTGCCGACATACCCCTCGATTTATCCCGACACGCTACGCCAAGAATGACGGCGCACGGCATAACAACTCGCAGAATGTGTCTCGCATCTTTCCGGAGCCTCATAGGACCTCCAATCGCAAAATCCAGCCTGGCCATCAACGAAGACTTCTGCATTAGGCGGTGGGCACCGCTACGGGGACCACGCGCTCATCTTACAGTTGCGTGCGCGCGTGGTCCCCCTAGCCGATACTCATTGGTTAGTAGCCACAGCGGGGCGTGAGCCCGTTTGCAGCGTTGTACGTGTTCTCCCATATCATCGCTCGCGCTTCCTCCGCGCTCCGGTTCAAGCCGTACGGCTCTCGGCGAAAGCCAACGTTGAACGCATGCTCAAGCTCGTGAGCAAGGACCTGGCCTGGCTGACTCCAGGTAACCTGGCCGCCAACGCACTTGCCATGGACCATCGCCGGGTATGCCCGTCCATTCCAATCATCGTACAGCTGAATGTCGCGATTGGCCGGGTTGAACTCAGACCGGCTGTATGAGAACCGGACATTGAACGTGTCCGCGGCAAATACGAGGTGCTGCAGCCCTTCCTGAACCTTCTCGAACCCCTTGCTGTTCGCATCGCGCGTGAAACTCTCGACGCAGTTCCCCTTGTCAACCGTAAGATGCGTACGCGTTGCTGCCTCCAGTGCGCCCTTTAGGAAAGACACCTGATCCGGGCGTCCTTTGAAACACACTTTCTCACCAAAGGGGTCTTTGTAGCTCACCGGATCACCATTCGCGAAGCCGTATGAGTTCAAGCTTCCCGCAACTCCAGCAGGATCTTCTTGCGTGAAGCGCAGTTGTTGAGGGTCATAGTAGCGGCTCCGCTTGTAGTACAGGCCGCTCTCGTCACGTTGATCCTTGATGAGCCCACCCATCCAGCTCAGCTCGGGCGTCCGATTGTCATGGGAGATCGGTAGAAAGTATTGCGACCAGTCGTGGTCCGCCGGCCACGTAATGCCGACGCACTGGCCTCCAACTCCCGGAGGATAGGCGGTACAATGTTCGCGCCGTCCGTCGTTGAACGAGCCGAGATCGTACATGCCTCGCCAGTTCGCGTGCGGTGACAAACGGAGTGGATAGGGAAACGCCGAGCTGTACTCCATTCGGATGAGATCCAGCGGTTGATCGATTCCGAGACCGTGAGTATAGGCTACTCGGCCGTAGATGATCGATGGATCGTGCACCGGTCCGGACTCGCGCTCCAGCACGCTCGGGCTCGCGTTGAGACTATCGCCACCCGGATACCGCAGTTCGTACAAGAGACTCGAACCATCCCACACAAACCGCTGGAGGCTGCTGAAGCACTGCGTAGTACACGACGAGTCGCTTCTCGAGCGCATCATTACTCGCCGCCCGAACGCATCGTAGCGGTACTCTTCCCACACTTGTCGGTCGGTTATCGGCACCGTTGTAACGTAGTTGCATGTGTTCGTACCGCTGTTCAGGTAGCAGCTGCGCTTCGCGAATGCTCGAAGGCGCTGTTCTGCGTCGAAGAATGAAGCGGCCGCGGTCCGGTATTCACCGAGACCGGTACTCTGATTGGTGAATGCCTGATACGCGTTACCGGCGTTGTCGAAGTAGTTGAAGTTCTTGTGGGCGTTATCAACACCGCTGGAATCCTCGCGTGCCGATGCCGCGCCATACCAGAGCGTACGCGGCGGCTGCGCCGTGTAGCTCGTATCTGATCCGAACGTCCAAAGATAGGCGAGGCGCTGATTGCCGAGCGCATCAACCACGTAGGTCTCTTCATCACCAAGCCGAGTCTGCACGTTATTGGTCTTGTCGAGCGCGTCGACCAACGTGCCGAGCGCGGAGTACCCGTTGCGCGCCGTCTCGATCAGCGTACGCGCCTCAATGTTCTTGCCGCGGCCGTCGAAGAAGAGGGAATCACGATGGAGTAGGCTGGTAGCGAAGCCACCCCATGTGCCCACGTAGCTGTTCGCTGCGCTATCTGCCCTCGTGACGAGCGCGTTGTTCTCATTGTACGCCTGGCGTTCGCTCACGCCTCCAGGAAAACCGATTCGCGTCTGTCGGCCGGCGAGGTCATATCGGTAGCTATACGTGTCGCCAAAGACATTGGTCACCGTCGACAGGAGACCGGTGGTGTCCTCGTACGCGTACGACTGTTGGGTGTGAAGAACACTCAAGGAATCGACCGGCGCGACGTTTGACGGGTGCTGCAACATTGTCCGCCGGCCATTGAGGTCGTACGAATAGGACAGGACGTACACGTGGCTGTTGAAACTGCCACCGCCTGAGAGCGGCGCGTACGTCCGAATATGGAGTGTATCATCCTTCACCTGCCCGCTCGGCCACACGGTGCGAGCGATGTGCGCATCGGCGTTGTTCGCGGCAGTGATGAAACCTCGATCATCATAGGTGAAGGTCGTCGTATCACCAGGGACCGTGTAGCCCGTCCCGCCCGTGTAGCGCGGCAGACTCCAGCCGTTGAAGCTGACTCCACCGGACATCACATTAAGCTGTGAGTACGCGACAGCGGGACGTGCGCGGGACCGCACGCGGTTGAGCGCGTCGTAGCTTAGGCGGAGCGTGTCACCCCGTCGCGTGCGAATCTTGACGGGGTTGCCGGCGGGGTCCAACACGTGACCCTCGTATCCGCCGTTCGGGGAGTCCTCCTCGATGAGCCGATTCGCTGGATCAAACACCCACTGCGACGTCATCGTCGAAATGTGATTCGTATCAGGTTGGGCGCTTCTCGAGAGCGACGTGAGATTGCCTTCAGCGTCAAACCGCTTCTGCACCGTTAACGTCTCGGCAGGAACAGTCCAGCCACCCGACGGGCCGTACGTCCATCCGAAAGACGACGTCTGTTGCGGACCCCACGCCAGTACGATGCTGTCCCGGCTCATGACGTCGTACACGGTTCGTCTGCGCACACGGCTTGTTGAGCTCCTGACGCTATCGATCGGAGACGTGACGAGCGTATCGCGACCGAGATTGTCGGCGAGCATGGTCGTACGAAAGCCTCTCGGAGAGGCCATCGTAGCGACATTGCACATCGTGGCATCGTACACGATCGTGTCCGGCGCCAAGGCGCCCGCGTCAAGCGTATTGCTCAAAAGCTTGCAGGTCGCGTCATACGAGAACGTGATCCGCCGTGCACTGTTGTTGCCGACCTGCTGCCATTGACGATTGCCCGTCGTCGCGTCGTATTGAAAGGTGGTGCCCTGTCCCAGCGGTGGGCGGACGCTCGTCACGAAGTCCCAGGTATTGTCCCATCCGTAGGACGTGACCGCATCGCTTCCGCCATACGGACTGACGGCGGTGACGGTATCCGGTCGTCCACGGGAATCGTAGTGGGCACGCGTCACGAAGCCATGCGGGTCTTGGGCCTGTGTCACCAATCCGGGGAAGGTGGCGTTCCCACGCGTGAGCGACGTCAGATATCCCAGCGCGTTCTGGATCTTCAGCGGGCTGCCAAACCGATCCACCCAGAATTTCGTGATGACGGTTGTATCCGTTCGAGGTCCGGTGATCTTCGCGTAGGCGGAGTCAACAATGATGGAGGTACCTACCGATCCGCGACTTTCGGCTGATTCCAGGTACGTGATCAGCCATGGGTTGTATCCTGCCGAATCAACTGTTACTTGGTTCAGCTTCTGGGCGCCGTCGTAGGCGTACCCTGTTAGGAAGTTGCGCTTGTTGGTCCGGCTCCCGACCAGCGTGGAGAGTTCGTCATTATACCCGAACGTCACGGTGCCGTTGAGATCGTTGATGCGGTCCATGCGGCGGCCGGTCAGGCACGTGTAGGGATAGCTCGTGAGACAGAGGCGGGAGAGCCTCAGCGTGTCGGTCCTCGCCCGAGTGCCCGCTGACGGCGCTGTGGCAATAAGAAACGTCGAGTCACTGTTGTAGGTGAAGGTGTATTGCTGGTCGGAGCCCCCTGGCGGAACGGTGATGCTCGACAATCTACCGGACGTATATCCGAACGTCGTTGTGTGCCCGAGCCGATTGACAGTCGAGACGTGTTGTCCCGCAGAATTGAAGACGACGAGCGTACCGTGCGACACGTACCGCGTGAAGTTGCCGGTACCGGGATCCCGCACGATGCTGTCAGGCTGTGTGACGCTTGGAGCGCGGTACAGGTTCCCGTTACTTGGATCCTGGATGTACTGTCGAACGCTACCATCGCCGCTGGTCCACACCATCGTCGTTGGGTTGAGCTGCTCGACGCCAGCCATCCACCACCCGGCACCGAAGAAGCTTGCGCTTCGGTCGACTACTACGGTTTTGCCACTCTGAATCGTCGCGTGCTGGCACGACCCCCCGTTGTAGCAGTTCGCGACGTCGACCGTGTAGCTGTAGATCGTCGTCCCGGCACTGCTCGCGAGTGGGAATGAATCGAGAGTGGCCGTGATGCGCCGCGCGGGTCCGCCAGCAGTCCAATTGCCACCTGGCCATTTTCTTACCCAAGTTCGAGTGCCGCTACCGGGAACGGTGACGACGACGGAGGCGGAGACGGTATCTGGTGGTGCGCCTCCGCTCGGCAACGAAATATTCGCGGCGATCAGCGGCGTGGGCTTCGCGTGTTGGCTGTTATAGATCACTGTCGGCGTTCGCACTTTGCTCATGGTGCGGATCGACGGAAGTGCGTGGACGATCCGAAGGTCGCCACATTCTGATGCCGCTTGCGAGCCTGCCGCGATCGTGAGACAGAGATCACGCGCGAGGAGCGAATCAGAGTTCGCCAGACTAAAGGTCGGTGCGCTCGGTGATCCACCGCCCGAGACTGAAGTCACATTGACCCAGCCCGAGTCCTTCGCGGTGCCCCCACTCAGCGTGGCTTTCAGGAAGACCTTGCCAGTGGTGCCACCACTTCCCGACGTGTAGCTCACCGACACGTCTGTGTACGCACTCGCTGCCAACGTCACGGGTGAGAGGGACGTAGGGCATGACGTCTCGCTTGAGACGCACGTCGCGGTGAGATTGAACGTGCCGCTTGCTGTGCCGGAGTTCGTGACGCGAAACGATTGCGTGAGCGATGCTGACGCCGCGACGGCAATATTCGAATCCTTCGGGGTCACCTGCGGTGTTGCGCTGCCGCCTCCCGTGCCCACCGTGATGGTATATCCCCCTTGTCCGGTGCCATTCGATCCGGTGGCGTAGAGGGTTAGGAACCCGGTGCCGTTGGCTCCTGTCGTGAAGTTCACGGTGCGGGTCACGGTCGCATACGCCGCGACGTGTGATGTACTCGGAGTGGTGCATCCCGAAACACTCCCAGTCACCGTGCATGAGTAGACAAACGTGTCGCTCATTCCGGAGGTCTCTGTGACCGTGAACGAGACTGACGAGCTGCTGCTCGCGGCGGCCGAGGCGGTGCCGCTGTACGGCGATACTGATGGAGCCTGCGCGCTTGAAGCACACGGTGCCGCAACGGCGACGAGCGCTGCAGCACACGCTACGCGCCGGATTGCCCTTAGGAGCCTCCGAGATTGAAGGTTCGCACAACGAGGGGCATCATGCGTTTCTTGCGAAGTGCCGACTCTGGCGGCTAAAGCAGTCGAACGGCTCGCGAGTTGAGATGTAGATGCAATGATGTCCTTCTTGCCGGAACCAAGAGCATGCTTGGGCATGGAAGAACGAACCGGTGAGCCTATCAGGGCGTGAGGAGCCGCCGAAGACCGCTCCACACGAAGCCAAGTAGCTTGTCCGTAAGGCCCTGTGGGTGGTCGATAGCGTTCGCCGATAGCGGCGTCATCGGAGCTGGCGTCACCGTCACCGGTGTCGTCGACGTGGTGCACGCCCCACGAGTCGAGCAGATGCGCGCGGTAACTTGGTACGTGCCCGGCGCGATGAGCGAACTCGCTTTCAAATCCGCGAGCGGGCCCCAAGCGTCGGCCGTCGCGATCTGAAAGAGCGTGGTGCGGTTCTCGCCGCTGGCCGAGAGTCCTGGTCCGGTGATCGTGAGGCTGAAGCTCGCCACGTCGATCGGATCGGTCGCTTCGCCCTGAAGGAATCGGAACACCACGACGGGCCGGTCCTGCGGCACTGACCCACCCGGCGCGACGCCCGTCTGGGTGGTGGAGGTCGGTTGCACCATAGCGATCATCGGCGTGCGATAGGCCGCGATGCCTGGAGGAAGTAATACCGGCGGTGTCGCGATTGGTTGTCCTTGCGCCGGCGGCGGCGCCGACTGCTGCGCTGGAAGTGTGGTCGCCGCAATGATCGCGGGCACTGTCGACAGCATCGACCATCCGATGCGTGTGTGGCGACGTGTCAACTCGACCAACGCTGGACGCGTTGCTCGGTGAAGTGGCGTTGCGCGGTTGAAATTCCGACGCATCGGAAGAGAAAGAATGATTTGGCATGACACGCGTACCTCACAGAAGGAGAGCACCGAGTGATCGGCGTGATCACTCGCACGCTTCGGCGACAACGCTCGATTGCCGGTGCACGGCAGATGCTCGAGTGCGCCGTGACCGAAGCGCTTCTATGAGGGAGAACACGGGGTGGTTACATCCCTCCGTTCGGGCCGCGGAATCGACCGGAATGCCGTGAGGGATGACGAGGACGATGCAATACGCCCGCGTCGAGCTGTCGGCGCGGCAGTGGGTGCGACGCGATCACTACGCGCGCGGTCGGTCTATCCCGAAGATCACGCAGTGCGCCCACTTCGGGTGTGCCTAGATTCGGCGTCGCGAGGCAGCAGCCTATCGACGGGCAACGTCTCGCTATTGAACTCGAGGCTCATCACCGCGCCATCCGTCATGCTCATTATCCGGAGCGTGCTCGTCATCGTCGTCGGACTGACATGCAGTTCGTCGCGAGTCGAGAAGCAATGCCACTTCCGCGAGCTGGGG
>JBBROY010000057.1:0-10745 GCA_038228795.1 Gemmatimonadales bacterium | reverse complement strand
CGGCTCGCGGATTTTGTAGACACGTCGTTCCCCGGCGCGGAGCGAGCTGAGTCCGCATCGGATGGTGCGCAACTCCACCAATCCGCACGTCAGTGCGAGCTTGAGCAGGTTTGTTGTCGCGAGGAGATCAGGTAAGCGGAGCTCCATCGGAAGGGTTGCGGCCAGCGCTGCTCCAATCATCTGCGGTGTTGCTGCACCCAGACGCGCCAGGCTGTCGAGAACGAGATCGAGATGAAGCGGTTGCGGCACTCGAGCCGTCGGCCAAATGACCGGTTCCAGATTCAGAGGCGGCGGATGGCGTCGACGTATCATCGTGAGAGGTCTCCGGTATTGAGGTACGCGCGGGCGGGATCTCCGAGATGCTGGCGGCCTCGGCGTTCACACACGTCGTTGATGTGCCTGTTGGCGGTAGGGATGCCGCCGCCAGAGTCAGCGCCACGCTTTCTCCATCCCGTTCGGCCGGAGAGGTTGGCGCGTACGCTTGCAGCGCACCTGGAAGCTGCGGCACTGTGGTTTCCCCATCCTCGGCGAAAGGCATCTCCGGAGGAGGAGGAGGAGGAGGAAGGACTTGCACGGCGAACACACCAGCCGCTTCAGCGACAGCCGCACCGGACGAGGCGGGTTTGCGATGCGTTTTCGGTCTGACCGAGTTGACGGTTTTCGCGGACGGCGTGGTCGCTCGCGCGTTCGCCGGCGCCTGTCCGGACAGCTGCAGTAGAGCGACTTTCGTCTCGTACACGTTGCGCCCAACCAGGTCGGTGCCTACCTGGAGCGCGGCTTGCTCGGCCCGACGCGCAACCGTGTCGTAGACGCGCATCATCATGGTCCCGAGCCTCGCGAGCGCGTCGTCGTCCGCCTCTCTCGAGCAATATTCCCACCCGCCTGCGGACGGATAGGGCAGCGGCTCGCTGACGTAGATGGCGTAGAGTTCAGCGTGCGTGAAATTCGCGACCGTGGTGGCGATCGAGCCGTTCGCAGGCTCAGAGGTCGAACGCGACGCCACGAGCGATGGTGACACCGCCGCGGATCCGAGTGTGCTCGATACCCCTTGTGCTACCGTGCTGCTGCCAGGGACGCCGAGCGTCGAGGTCACGTGGTCGAGCGCCGTGGACGTCGCGGAGGCCAATGTCTCAAGGGCGATCGGCCGGGTGAACTCCGTGCCAACCACCCGCGCGAAATAGTTGCCCGCCTGCTGCAGCTCGGCGAAAATCAGCGGTCGGCCGGGCGCGTCGGAGTTGAAGTGCTTCCGAAGGAAGCGCGTGCATCGCGCGATCGCGCCGAGCTCCGCGATCACGGTGCCCCGGCGTCCGGTTAGCCGAACCCCGCGCAGTTCTCCGGCGCGATCCAGGAGCCCCTCGACGATCAGGACAGGCGTCTCCTCGACGAGTCCTTTGAGCCAATGGTCGTCCGCGCCCAACGCGTCGAGCACGCGCGCGACCGCATGTCCAGTGCGTAGCGGCGGCGCTGGCGCCGCGAGCGCGTCGGCGCCGCGCTGTCGGCTGAAGTATGGAACGATGAGGATCTTGCGCGGGTCCTGGAGGTCAGCCCCGTCGCAGATTCGTACCCAGGCCTCAGCGAGGTCCGCGCTCCAGTGCAGCTTCTCGAAGTCGCTGGGTTCGACCCAGAAGCGATCCTCCTCGCCAACTCGTTGACCACCCGAGAGGCCCTCACTGTGTGGCTCAACATGCGGTCGGTTTGGAATTCGACGGACGTTGTGAAAACTTTCCCCCTGATATTCGCTCGCAACCAAGACGCGGCGCGTGCCGAAAATCTTTGCTTGGAACGCCGACTCCAATCCGTTGGCCGAGCGGAAGGCGATCTTCGTCTGCGTCCTTCCGATAAAGCCGCTGCCGAGCCCGCTCTCGAGGATCTCCACTTGATCCTGTGATTGGTGAGCACCGACGAAGACGGTCAGCGTGTCGCGACTGACGTTCAAGAACTCCACGAGCAGCTTGTTGAGGTAGAACTGCACCTCATCGGCGCAAATCATGAATGGGCGGACGACCTCGCCGGTCTTGACCCGCGGACGCCGACGTCGTGCAGCATCCTGTGCCTGGGTGAGGAGGTGCACGCCGATACACGCAGACGTGTCGAGTCCGACCTCATCATCGGTGAATCGTGCAATGACGATCAGCCCCTGTTCCAGTACCTCATCGAATCCCGAGAGTGTCGGAATCAGTCGAGGGCTAAATACGTGCGCGATGTCGTGGGGCTCAAAGATCGCGCAGTGGGTGAGAATCCCGCTCTCGACCTCCTGGCGGTGCCGCGGCTCGCGCGAGAGATAGTGCTCGAAGTACGTGCGCGCGGATGCAAGATCTGCCGCGACCACGGGGCGCATGTAACTTCGATTCCCGACTTGCTCCGCGTCGACCTCGCTCTGCACAAGCTTCATATGGATGCTGGTCCCTTCGGCGAGCAGATCGGCCATGAACTCGGCGTCACGCACCATCCGGTTGAGGGTCGGGAAGCCGAGCTCATGCGGTCGCACCGATTGCAGCAGGCGGATCGCGTGCGTGAACCACTCGAGCATCTGATCGTGCCAGTACGGGTGGCCTTCCGCGCGCTTCATCGCGGTGTGTGCCGCGAGGATCGCACTGGCCTGCGCCTTCGCATCCACGAGCGGACTGAGTAGCCCCATCGAGTGCGCACCGGCGGGCTCGAGGACGCGCACGTCGCCGGCGCGCCCGTGCGCTTGTGCGATGCGGAGGACGTCGTCGGTGAGTGTGCCTTTTAGGTCGAGGACGAAGAGTGCCCACTTCCGCTCGAGGTGTCGCTCCACGAGCGACCGGTACTCCTGTGCGGCCTCCTCGACCGTCATCCCGGCGTACGGATGCCACGCCGGCGGCTCGCTCGGCAACGTCGGGATGTTGCCGAGCTTGATGTGCAGATAGCACGCTTCGCGTTGCAGCCAGGTCCAGAAGCGCGCGATCCGAGAGGAACTCGGTGCATCGGCAAAGCGCCCGCCTGCCGACGGCTGGACGCTCGCCAGCGCCGGCGGGCGAGGGTGCTTGCCGATCGCTTCGTCATAGAGCGGCGCCATGAGTGCGGCGCTTTTTCCGGTGCCGGGAGCGCCCGTGACTTGAATGTTCTGGCACGCGCCGGCGAGTGGCAACACGACATGCTCCTGCTCATACCACCGATCATTGCCGTCACGCCCGTCCCATTCTTCACCGGCGCGCTTACCCAAGCGTGTCATGCTAAAGCCGAGATACAGGTCATCCGTGTGTCGCAGATCGGGATAGGGATCCGGTGCGGGAATGAGGGCCGCATGATGGTCCCCGGGGATCCGGTAGCTGCGCCAGGCGAGATACGTGAGCGTGGTGATCACGATCAGCCCACCACCGCGCCAGGGTGCGCGGATCAGCCATCGGAGGCGACCAACCAGGTAGGCTGCGTACCCTGCCAGTCCATCGCGCACGATGAGCAGATAGCCGAGCGAGAACACGAGCCATACGCCGGCGAGGATTGCCACGAATAGGAGGATGTTCTCCCGCTCGCGGGCCCGGCGCTCAAGGCGACGACCGGTTGATGCGCTCGTGGATTGCGGTTTATCGGGTAGGATCGACGACGACATGGACAAGGGGTCGTAAGTCCGCCGGTCAGGCGTGCGTATCGCACACGGTCGATAGTGGCCGGCTCAGCTACACACCCAAGCTTTGTCCAAGCCGGTCCCTCCTCGTGATTCACTTGGGGCGCGCGGACTCGCTCGCCGCAACTGGAAACCGATTGGCGGACCGCATGAGCTGGCGTGTCCCGAGCCTCGCGAGGATGGCATGTCGTGGATGGAACAGAGTGCCCAGATCGGATTGGACACGGTGCGAGGCGTTCAGACGCTCGATCCCGCACTGCTCCACCCGCAGAGCGTGCCCGGGCTTCCCGGACCGCATGGTTCCGGGGTTCCGATCGTTGCGTGGGCCGTGCTCGCGGCCGCTCTCGTGCTCGCGGGATTCGTTCTCGGAACGCTCGCACAGCGCCGCTCTGGTCATGCCGCGGACGATGTGCTCAAACCTCGATTCCCCCGCGATTGGCCTCCCCGTCGCACGATCTTCACGACTGACGCGGCCGATGCGCGCAAGGCGGGCTACCTCCGCATTGCACCGACACAGGCGTTGCGCACCGGACACGTGCCGCTCGGCCGGACCTACCCGCGGTGGTCAGTCTTTCCCGATCGATTCCCGTTCCAAGGGCTGCGGCGGTGGGTTCGGTATTGGTCGAGCCAGCCCATCTTCATTCCGTATCGGAAGCGCTTCGAGCATCTGCTCATCGTCGGTGGCACGGGGAAGGGAAAGACCTCTGCCTTTGCGCTCCCGGCTCTCGCCTATGGCGCGCTCGAGCCGACGACGGCGTACTTCGCTGTCGACGTCAAGGCGCCGGAGTTGGCGCGGACCTTGGCGGTCCTGTACCGCGAGGCCGGGAAGCCGATCTATCCGTTCGCGCCCTGGTCGATCGAGGAAACGCTGGCGTGTGAGCCGGTGTGGCGCGCGAACGAGGAGCGGCGCAACCTGCTGGCGGAAGTCATCGCCAACTACAACGTCGATGCGACGCCGCCGAGCGAGACTGGCAACAGCACCTTCTTTCGCGATAAATCGGCCGGTCTGCTACGCGCCGTTCTCGAACTCGCGCAATACTGGCCCCGTCGGTACTGCAATCTGCCGTGCATTCAGCAACTCGTCTCGTCGAGCGGGGGCGCCATCGCGGAGGCGTTCGCTCGAGCCCCGGCGTTTCTGCCTACGCGGAATGAGTGCCTTGCGGCCGCGGAGCTGCTCGTCGCGATCGACGCAGCTCCGCTGGAGAGCGGCGAGCGCGCGACGGAACTCACGAACGCCCTCTCTGTCATCGATCGAGCCGGCCATGTGACGGCGCGGCTCGTGCGACGCATGCGCGAGCACGAGGCCGACTTTCGTCGAAGCCGACCATCTGCTGAGAGGATTGCTGATGCTCGGCGTGAATTCCGCGTCGAACTCGCGCAGGAGTGTGCCCGGCGCGAGCAGGCACTCAAGAATCTGCTGATCAGCCAGGCGGAGATCCTGCAGGGAGCCGATGAGACGCGGAGCGGCGTCGTCTCGACGCTCGCGAACAAACTCGTCTGGTTTCGAGAAAGCCACATCGCTCGAGCGTTCAGCCGCGACGAGCTCGACCCCGCCGTGCTGACCCGCCGCCCGTGCTTGCTCCTGGTTGGCGCACCCATGGCGAAGAAGAAGATCGGCAGTCTCTTCGTGTCCTCACTGATCTCGAACATCGCCCTGAACAGCATCTATCAGCGCGGTATGGCGCTCACCGGTGGAGACCGATCCGTCTCTGACCACGGCATCTTCCCGCTGCTCGACGAGTTCGTCCAGTTACGGATCCACGAGGCGCCAGACCACTTGGCGCTGTTTCGCAGCTTTCACGCGGGTCTCACCATCACCGTGCAGGAACGGTCAATGCTCCGGCACATGTACGGCGATCTCGCCATCGCCATGGAGGCCAATCTCTCGCACCGCGTATTGCTGCAGGGCGCGCATGAAGAAACGGCGGAGTACTACGCTACGAAAAGCATTGGTGACGCGCACATGGTGCGTCGCTCGCGCAGCGGAGCGCCAGGAGAAAAGCAAAGCATCACCGAATCGGTGGAACGCATACCGCGCATGACGACCGCTGAAGTCAAGGCGATGGAGATCAATGGACGGCGGCAAGATGGCATCGCGCTCAACGTTGGCGCCGCCGCGCCCCCTTTCCCCTTCATGCTCGCCGCCGTCGACCAAGACCCGACACTCCGCAAACTCCTGAAGCTCCGGCGGGTGATCCTCCGGAAGGGCGAAGACGGTCGCGTATCGTGGCGATTTTGGGAGTGGAAGGAACGGTGGCTTCCCCCTGAACACGCGCCGCCGATCCTTCGGCGACAGGCGCAGCGCACTGCGACCGAACGGTCCGTCGGCATCGCCGATCCCGTTCATGACCGACTGCGTGATCCCCACCGGCAGCTCGTCGACTTCCTGTTGTTCGATGCGAGACGCGCACCGGTGTTCGATGAGCTGACTGCTCCACAACTCGTCCTGTCCGATATCGGTGTGATCGACGCGGATCCCACGCGGCCGACACCGCCCAAATCAGCAGACGCGGGTGTGGCGGTGTCATCTCCCCGGACGACAGGCAGCGCGACGTCAACCACCGCAGGCGGCACTGCCGCGGACACGCATCTGCCGGGGAGCGCAGCGCGCTCGTCATCACCTGTCCTCGACGCTGATGTCGTCCCGGTGTACGAAGCCGATTTCCGAGCGCTGCTCACGCTCGACTACGAACCGGCAGACTCGGTCCCGGCGCTGCCCGAGATCGGTGGCGCGCTCGGCGCACGTGCGAGAGCGGTGCAGTCGGTTGAGCCAGATGCAGCCAGGCACTACCTCGCGTATGACGCGGAACTTGCGCTTGGGACCCGGCTTCCGCAGCCGAACGGATCGACGATGACGTACGTGACAGCGGAGGCGTATCACGTCGCGTTGCTGGGCCAGCGTATGGATGCCAACCAGGTGTTCATCCAAGCCGTCCTGCCCGGGCGTGTTCCGACCTCACAACTCTCGAGCGTTGACGATGCCGTAGCGGAGGCGTACTGGCAGACGTATCTCGGTTGTCTGATGCCACGGCGAGTTGTTCGCGCACTCACCCGTGCCACGCAGGAACCTGGTGGTGCGCGTGTACTCGCGCTGCTCGAGCAGGCGCGACAAGAGATGTATGCGGCGGTGCGGATCGCAGATGCCGCGGTCGTCCATGCGGACCTTCGCGTGCAGCTCCTAGTCGCGGGCGCCACGAATGCGCTGACGGACCGTTCCGTCACGATTGGCGAAGTGCTGGCGGACTATCTTCTGCTGCAGCGAGGGGTCGCCGATGATGTGCGGCACGCCGAGCTCAAGAAACGGCCTGGCGAGACGCGTGCTGCATGGCTCGATCGGTTCGATCGCGACGATGAGATGCAGTACTTCAGCATGTTGTCGCTCATTCACCAGCCCCAGCGCGTCGTCGAACGGATCCCGCAGCGATACCGTGCCGATGTGATCGCATTCGCCTCGACGCGGGCGATCACTACCGAGTCCCGGGTCTTCTCACTCGATGTCGACGATTCCACCGACAGCGACCCGGTGGAGGGGAGTGCGGAGCGGATGTTCGCGTCGCACCGATAAGGATCGCGCAACGGGGTGCGGAGACGCAACGACCGCAACTAGCCACCGAGTGTTTGCGCCGGCGTTGCCGACCACGCACGCGAAGGGATGTGTGCGACTCGCGGAAATCAGCGATTGGCCAGCGCGATGTTCGTCTGGCGAGATACTAGCGGGCGCTTGGCGCGTCCGGTGCGACGCTGCTCTGAACAGTACCGCGCGCTAGACCAGCAGCGTCCGTTCGGCGGCGGAGCTCGGCCATGATCCCGTTGATCTGCAGGACGCGAGTCGCACCGAGCACGAGAGAGGCGCCCCCGAGCAGGAGACGCAAGATCAGGATGTACCACGGGCTCGATGGAAGGACGAGCGCCGCCATAGCGCATCCACCAGACACGAAGAGCCAGAACACGTGCGTGCGGGCGAGGACGCGAAGCTCGATGGGTCGCAGCTCATCGGCGTACAGCAGGCGGTCCGGGTGGTCGCCACTCGGATACTCTGCGATCGCGCCAGTCGAGAATGGCGCAGGTCTGATGGTGCCGATGATCGGGTGCTCGTCGCGCCGAGTCGCTGGACGCTCTCCGGGCCGTGATCCGTTTCGGCGACCGTCCGGCGGAACGTCATCCCACGCATTGCTGGGCGTCGAGGCGTTGTGGTCCACGGTGAGTGCTCCTGCAGAAGCAACCGGATCGACTAGCGGATGAAACACCATGGGCGGCGCGCTGCGCTGAGTGCCACGGGCGCGTACGCCGTTCGTGTCATTTGACTCGTTTGCGCGTGCGCGCGTGCGTGCACGAGGTCTCACCGCCGCGCTGCACCGTCCCGCTTCTAGTATCCGGCGTGCTCGCTGGGATTCGGTGCACGACGCGGCAGGCTGATGCGCGTCGCACGGCACTGCGCGAGGAGCGGGAGATCGTGGAGGAGCCGATACCCGAGCGCCAGGAGATCGTCATCCGTGCCGCCGGCGGCCTCCGTCTCGTGCAACACCTCGCTGAACGGCCGGCCGAGAGCGCTCTGGACCATCGTCATCGCCGCCGCGTCGGCCGCGAGTCGGCGTCCGCGTGCGAGCAACTCGGCCTCCGCGATGTTCCGAGATTGCGCGATGGCAACGATCACGTGGTAGGACGTGCCGTCAGCCCGCTCGAGCGCGCGCCGCGCCTCCGCGTCGGAGATGACCGACGCGACTCGAGCGCGGTGCGACGGTTCTACGTTCAACGCCATCTCGCTCGTCCTCCGCATGCCCGCCTGTCGGCTCTACCCGGGTGCTCCGTGCGGCATCGTCTCGATGCAGCCAAGCGGGGGTCCGCATCCCGGAACCCTTCGAGCGTCCGCCTGCAGATGGTACGTCGGACGGCCGTAAGCGTTACACAGCGACGAAGGGAATCGACGGATGAGAGGCGTTGTTAGTGTGGCTTGGCCAAGCCAACCGATGGCGCTCCATCACGCGCGGGCGTGGCCGCGGAGCCCGTGTGATTCACCTGCAGTTCGCGCGCGCGCACTTCCACGCGGCGCGCTTGCGGGTCATTCGCGGCGCGGAAATCGACGCCCAGCGAGGTCGTGACGATCCGCTCCGAGGGCGCGGCGTAGAGGCGGACGAGCAGTTCCTTCACGGCGGTCCCGCGACGTTCGGCCAAGGCAATGTTCTCATGTCGGGCACCATGATTGTCGGTAAACCCACGAAGTTCCAGTACGGCAGCCGGGTGGCTTCGGAGATACGCCGCGGCGTTCTCGAGGATGAACTTGCTGCCCTCACTGACCGTCGACGAGTCGCTCGTAAAATAGACGTCCGTCAGCAACCGGTCGTCGTAGCCATCGAGTCGCCCGGTAACGACGAGCTGCGGTCCCAATCCCGGCGTCTGACGCCCGGCGAGCTGCCCAGCCGGGACGACAGCGAGGGCGACGGTTTCGCCATCGCCAGTATGGAGATGCGTGCGCCCGCCATCGGTCTTCGTTGGATCGTACTCGATCGCGGCGGCATCGACGGGGCGAAAGTCCGTCGCATAGGCCAGCGGCAAGTTCTCGACGGTGCTCGCCTGTACGCCGCGGCGCCCGAACAAGCCGGTGAGCGCGACGCGGAAATCCAACGTCTGCGACAGACCACGAGATCCAGGAATGGAGCCCAGCTCGTTGGCTCGCACGTACCCAAGCCAGTCCCGAACGCTCAGATCGACGCCGACCCGATCGAAGATGTGTGCACGAAGGCCAAGCCCGAGGCCGAGTGCGGGAATCATCCGCGATTCGGCGGCACTGCCACCCGCGGCGTCGAGTCCGTAACGCATCACGGCGCCCCCGAGCAACGCGTGCAGGGAGGTCCGACCGTCGACCATCGTCGCATCGAGTGTGACAGACGGCATGATGAGCCGATAACTGCGCGCGTCACCGGTACTGAGCGTCCCGCTCGAAAAGAAGAGGACCGATGTCTCGAGGGCGGTCCACGTCCCGAGCGGAAACGAGATGCTGGGGCCGACCCCGACAAGACTACCCGAGCCAAGCCGGCTGCTCGTGGTGAGCGCCGCGCCCGTGACGCTGATCGCTGTCATACGATCTTGCCCGTGTGCCACTGACGTCGCGCTTCCAGTGGCGACGACCGCGGCGCCAAGCAATAGACGCGCTCCGACACGGTTGGTGAGTGGTCCACGGATACGCATGGAAAAACCCTCGGACGTGAGTGTTGGGCGCTGGTGACGAAATGGCGATTGACTATGGGCCGATACGCACGCGCGATGCTCAGCGCTTGAACACGATCTTCCCGTTCATATTGCGAACGACCTCACCAGCCGTGTCGAGCACCACCAGCCCCGGATAGAAACCCTCGCTGTGATCCCAGTCTCCGAACGCTTGCGCTACGTACGTGCGCCACCGCGTTCCGTACTGGTCCACCCAAAATTCTTGATGCGCTCGATCAAGCATGCCCCACCATGCACCGGGGACGATGTACAGCGTGGCGAGCGAATCGCTATCGAACCACAGGATCGCCTCTGGTGCGGCGGTGTTGAGCGTGCTGACCCATCGCTCCGCCGAACGGTAGACGTGCGGCGGAGCGGCGTATCGTGCCAAGGGACCGCTCGATGGTGCATGCTGCAGTTCGAGGGCGCGCCACAGCCGGTCCGATCGTGCGTCAGGCGACTCGTGCGTCGCGGCCATGACGGCACCCAGGTCGTGCGAGCGCCACAGCGCATCGGGTACCTGCGCGACGCGGTCCGAGAACGTGAGCGCAAAGGCGACGCCGTAGCCGATGCCCGAGACCGCGATGAGCGCGACGCCCGCCACGAGGGCGCGCCTTCGCCAGCGCGGCCATGCATCGAGCCAGCAATCGCGCAGCCTACGCGCTGGCCGTCGTCTGGCCGGGCGAGGCGGTCCGCTCATGGCCTCGCCGGCGACGACGATTGAGGTACGGTGCGAGGGAGGGCGGGAGGCATCGTTTGGCCAGCAGACTTTCCGGTCACGCTGGACGGCGCTCCAGCTGAGCTGGTTCCTGGTTGTCCGGGACTCGGACGCGGCGCGTCGAACGGCGACGCATAGAGGTACACCTTCCCATCCACGGCGCGGCGGGCGAGCGTCAGCTCGGGCCACGCATATTGCACAGTCACCACCGGATGCTTGGCGTGTCCGTCGGCG
>JBBROY010000056.1:0-10785 GCA_038228795.1 Gemmatimonadales bacterium | reverse complement strand
CTCTACGGACTTCTCGTCGCGCTCGGACTCTTCGGCGCGGCATTGCTGTATGGTGATGGCGTCATCACGCCCGCGGTCTCGGTGCTGGGCGCGATCGAGGGCCTCAACATCGCGGCGCCGTCTATAGCCCACTACGTGTGGCCGATCGCCGTCGTCATTCTCTTCGGGCTGTTCATGTTTCAGAGTTACGGCACAGACCGCGTCGGTCGCGTGTTCGGGCCCGTGATGCTGCTCTGGTTCGGAACGATCGGTGTGCTCGGCGTGGTGGAGATCGCGCGCGAGCCGATGATTCTGAAGGCGCTCAGCCCCTGGTACGGCCTGCGCTTCTTTCTCGACAACGGCCTGCCGAGTTTTCTGATCCTTGGCGCAGTCGTCCTCGCCGTCACCGGCGCCGAAGCGCTCTACGCCGACATGGGACATTTCGGAAAGCGGCCGATCAGGCTGGGCTGGTTCGGGCTCGTCTTTCCCGCGCTGCTGCTCAACTATTTCGGCCAGGGCGCGCTGTTGCTGCGCAACGAGGCCGCGGCGGCCAATCCGTTCTATCTGTTAGTGCCGCCGGTGCTGCTGTATCCGATGCTCGTTCTGGCCACCATGGCCGCGGTGATTGCATCGCAGGCGCTGATTTCGGGGGCATTCTCGCTGACGCAGCAGGCGATGCAGCTCGGCTACTGCCCGCGCTTCACGCTGGTGCATACGAGCAAGCACGAGGCGGGGCAGATCTACGTGCCGGAGGTCAACAAGGCGCTGATGGTGGGCTGCATCATCCTTGTCATCGGCTTCAAGACGTCGGACAACCTCGCGGCGGCGTACGGCATCGCCGTGACAGGCACAATGGTCATCACGACCCTGCTCTTCTACGTCATTGCGCGCCAGCGTTGGCAATGGTCTCTGACCAAGGCGCTCACCTTTCTCGCGCTATTTCTCACGATCGATCTGGCGTTTCTCGTCGCCAATGCTGTCAAGATCCAGCACGGCGGTTGGGTGCCGCTTGCCATTGCGGTCGTCATCTACACGGCGATGACAGCGTGGAAGCGCGGACGCGAGCTCCTCTCAGCCGTCCTCGAATCGAGCGGGCTCCCGATTGACCTGTTCATCGCCGATGTCACCCGCCGCAAGCCGCCGCGCGTGCCGGGCACGGCGGTGTTCATGTCGAAGGATTCCCGTGGCGCGCCCGTCGTGCTGCTGCACCATCTCAAGCACAACAAGGTGTTGCACGAGCAGGTGCTGCTGCTCTCCGTGCAAACCGAGCGCATCCCTGAAGTGCCCGGCTCCAGGCGCGCCACCGTCGAGGCGCTGGGCGAAGGGATCTACCGCGTATCCGCGTATTACGGATTCATGCAGACGCCGAACGTTCGGGAAATCATGGCGTGCTGCGAGGCCGAAGGGATCAAGACCAGGGCGAACGACACGACCTATTACCTCGGCCGCGAGCGCCTCATCCCCGTTCCATCCGGAAAGAGCGAACCTGGTGAAACGCCACGGCCGCGCATGGCGCGCTGGCGCAAGAAGCTCTTCATCTTCATGTCGCGCAACGCGCGCTCGGCGACCGAATATTTCGGCATTCCGCCGAATCGGGTCGTCGAGCTCGGAGCGCAAATCGAATTCTGACGCGCGCCGCTCTCCCGGCGCGCTGAGCCGCGGGTAGTCTACCGCGACTGCCGGACCGTGATCGACATCTTCTTGCCTTTCCGCAGCACGTCGAAGGTGTTGTCCTTCGAGGTATCGAAGCGGATCGATGTGCGGTCTCCATCGCGAACGCTCTTGCCGTTGACGGCGAGCACTACGTCGCCTGCGTGGACGCCGCTGAGCTTCCGGCCGGACTCGACGATCAGCAGTCCGTGCTCACTGCCCTCGCCGAAGTACGACTTCATGTCCGACGTGACCGGCACTAGGCTCATGCCCCGGAGACTGATCGTGAAGTCATCGTCGTATCCGGTGAAGCTGACCGGGCCCGGCTCGGAGTCGTCGTCGTCGACGTGGATTCGCCCATCGAGCATGCTGCCCATATCAAAGGCGCGCGGTGCCATTGCCGCCCGCGGAGTGCGCGCGAACGCACGGGCCGCACTGACCGCGGCGACCTCGGCGTCGTACTGCGCACGCGTCGCGGCGCTCACTGCGTCACTCGGCGTCGTCTCCGCCTCGAAGTCCGCACGCCCCGATCGTGACCGCTGGCGAATCACGCGCGTGGCTTCCTCCATGCCGCGCTGCGCTTCGAGCATTCCGCGCTCGAGCTCGGCGTCCGGGCTGTTCAGCATGCTCTCGAGCTCCGCACGGCCGCGAATCATCGGAGCACGCGGCGGCATCGGCGGCGTCGGCGGCATGCCCGGCATCAGGAACGACCGGCCACTCCCTCCATTGAAGAAGATCTCCATGCCGCGACCACGGGGATACACATCTTTGGCCGTGGCCGACTTCACGCGCACGGCCTTCGACCGCCCTTCGGCATAGACCTTTAGCTCCACTTCATCGCCAGCCTTCACCTTCTGCATCTCGCGCGAGAAGCGTCCGGATTTCACCCCGCTCATCTCGTCGTCGCCCGCGTCTTCAGCGCGCACGCGCAGGTCGACACCGTTGATCGACGAAATACGGTTGCCCTCTTCGACGCCCGCTTTTTCGGCCGGCCCGTCGCGCTCGACCCCGACGATGAGCACACCCAGCGTATCGCGCCGGCTGCCCATGCCGCCGAGGTTGAGGCCGAGTACCGCGCGCTCCTGCATCTCATCGACCGTGCGACGAATGCCGCGCGACGCCGTGCGGTTGAGATCCGCCATCTCGGTGGTCTTTACCTTCACCGTCTTGTTGCGCCCATCGGCGTAAATGACGAGGGTGACCTCATCACCGGCCTTCACCTTACGCAGCTCACGAACGAGACGGTTGGACATCACCCCGCCCATGTCCGGCTCGCCCGCATCCGCGGCCGAGAGCTTGAGGCTCACGCCATTGACCGACACGATGCGGCTGCCCTCCTCGATTCCGGCCTTCTCGGCCGGGCCACCTTCGGTGACCGAGGAAATCAACAGGCCGAGCGTGTCCCGCTTACCACCGGAGTTGGTATTGACGCCGATCGCGGGACGCTCATCGTCATCTCGCGCAATAGTCACCGCACCGACGCTGGCGCGCGGCGCGAGGCGAACGACCTGGGCCTGTGTCGTCATGGTGATGGCGGAGAATACGATGGCGCCGGAGACGAATCTCATGGATCGCATGGTGTGCCTCTGTGAGGTTGAGAACGAGTACACGAGATCAGTCACCGGCTGGCCCGCGGGGGTTGCCACGATCGTTGCACCCCCGTGGCTGCCGGTTGCATTCCCCTCGCCGCACGCGGGCTTGGGACGCACTATGAGTCAGCGTGCCGCGCTACTCAGCAGCGTGATGCGCTGTCAGTGGGCGTGATGCGCTCTTAGTGAGTGTGATGCGCCGTCAGCAAGCGTGATGCACTGTCAGTAAGAGTCGATGCGCTGTCAGTGAGTGCGATGCGCAGTCACTGACATCTGACCTCTGACATCTGACATCTGACATTTTGTCTCTCATCCTCAGAGGTTCTCCCATCATGCGGCAAGTCAGTTGGGGTGCGGTCGCGCTCGTGGCGGGAATGCTCGTGGGCTGGCTCGATCTCTCGGCCGGCGACGTGCAGGGACCCTTGCTCCTATTGATGGCTGCCTCCTTCGCCGTGGCTTTTTCCTCGCGGCTGCCTGGGTGGCTCGTCGGCGCGCTCGTCTTCGCGGGATTGCCGCTCGTGATGGCGATCGGCGGTGTGCCGCAGTGGGCGGTGGCAATCGCGCTGCTGCCGAGCATCGGCGCGGCGTACGCAGGCCGATTGGCGGGCACATTGGTCAGCTCCGCCGCGCGAGGCGGAGCGATCGACCGCGAGCTACTCGGCGGCGCGCTGATCGCCTGCGCGCTGTTGGGCGCGGTGCCGGTGTACGCCACGCTGGTGGCTCGCGGCCAACGCCTGGCGTGGTGGATCACGATTCTCTGGCAGGTGATGACGTTCGCGGGGTGGATCCTCCTCACGCCCTTCATCATCCGTGGCGCTCGCGCCGCGATCGCGCGTGCGGCGGCACCGGCCGCGATCGCCGCGCAGGTTGCGACCGTGACGGGACTGGCCGTCGTCCACGCGGCGATCCTGATGGCGATCAGCCGGGCGCTCTTCGTTCCCGTGACGGTGACCCCGGAGGCAATCGCGTGGTCCGCCGCCGGCTACGTGCCGCTCGACGCCCTGGTCTATTTGCTGACGCTCGCGCTGGCGCATCTCTCCGACGCCGACCGGCTCACGCGGAGCGCGCGCGCGGCCGCGCTCCGCGTGCAGCTGCGCCCGCACTTCTTTTTCAACGCCCTCAACGCGGCGTCCGTCCTCGCCCGGAGAGGCGATGCCGGACCAACGACCGAGATGCTGGCCGCACTGGCGGATCTCCTTCGCTACGTGCTCGACGAAGGGGACGAAATGGTTCCGCTTCGGCGCGAGCTCGACTTCGTGCAGCGGTATCTGGCGGTGGAGCGCATCCGGTTCGCCGACCGCATGACGTCGTCGATCGACGCTGCCGGCGATACGTTGAATGCATCAGTGCCGCATCTGTTGCTGCAACCGCTTGTCGAAAATGCTGTGCGCCACGGTGTCAACGCACGCACCGAGGGGGGCGAGGTTCGCGTGCGCGCGTGGCGGGAGGAAGCCCTGTTGCACATTGCCGTCGAAGACGATGGCCCGGGCCCCGGATCGGCCGCCGACACGGAGGGCGATGGAATCGGCCTGCGCAACACGCGCTCGCGGCTCGAGACGAGCTTTGGCGACGAGGCGTCGTTCTCGCTCAATGCGGGGACCGAGGGCGGGGCGGTAGCCCATCTCGTGCTTCCCTATCGTCCGTGGGACGACCGCTAAGCGTGCAGCCGGCGCGCCTGCGCACCATCATCGTCGACGACGAGCCGCTGGCGCGCGAAGGCCTTCGCGCCGAGCTCGACGCGATGACGCACGACGGCGGCATCGACATCGTGGCCGAGTGTGGCAGTACCTCCGCGGCCTGCGACGCGATTCGACTGCTGCGACCGGAGCTGCTCCTGCTCGACGTCGAGATGCCGGAGCTCGACGGCTTCGCGGTCCTGGAGAGACTCGAGCCCGAGGAGGTACCGCCCGCGGTCGTCTTCGTCACGGCGTACGATGTGCACGCGCTCAAAGCGTTCGAAGCGCACGCGCTGGATTTCGTGCTCAAGCCGGTGACGCCGGCGCGTCTGCGGGCAGCGGTGGATCGCAGCCGCGCCCGTGTGCGCGAGGTGCGTGTGTTAGCCGAGCATTTGTCGGAGCCGCCGGCCGCCGCCGCGGCGCCGCCGTACCTCGACCGCATTCTCGTCCCCGAGCGCGGCCGCACGCTCGTCATCCGCACCGACGAGATCGATTGGATCGAGGCGGAGACCTACTATGTGCGCATCCACGCCGGCAACGCGTCGCGGCTGCTGCGCGAGCGGATGAGCGTGCTGGAGGCGCGTCTCGATCCGGCGAGCTTCGTCCGCGTGCACCGATCCGCGATCGTGAAGCTGTCGCGGGTGCGAGAGATCCGGTCGCCATCGAAGTACGAGCACGAGGCGTTGCTGACCACCGGGGCCCGCGTGCGCGTCGCGCGCGACCGGCGGGCACGGCTCGACGCGCTACTCAAGGGAGCGCGCGGGAGGTAAGCCGGGACTTGCGCGTGATGTGAAACCGAATGAGATTCGTATTCGTATTAACATTACCTGTTATTCTTTCAGGAGGCTGTCCATCCCCGTCGCGTCGCGCCGATCCCGGCTGGTCACCGTCGCCCGCCAGTCCCGGAGCCAGTCGACCCATGACACGCTGTTCGGGGCGCTGCGCTCGCTGCTGGCGCGCCGCGCGTTCGCCGACGTCACCGTCGCCGACATCGCGCGCGAGGCGGGAACGTCCGTCGGCGGGTTCTACGCGCGATTCGTCAGCAAAGAAGCGCTGCTCTACCTCGTCCTCGAGCACATTCTCGATGACTCGCAGGCCGCGCTCGACTTGGCACTCGATGACCGCACCACCGCGAAGGCAACCGTTCCGGTGATCATCTCGCGCTACGTCACGACGATGGTCCGCAAGTTCCGCGAGCATCGCATCGAGTTCACACAGGCGGCGCGCGCGCTTCAGGGAGATGCCGGCCGCGCGGGAGCCGAGCGCACGAGACGCTTCAACGATCACGTGCACGGCCGCTTCCGCGCGCTTGTGCTCGCACGACGCCGCGAGATCAAACACCCGAATCCGGTCCTGGCGGTCAACCTCGCGCTCTTCTTTGCCTCCGCGGCGGCGCGTGACGCCGTGCTGTCCGGCAACCTCGGCGCCTATCCGATCCGTCCCGACGACGACGAGCTCATCGCGGAGATCACTCGCGCCGCTTGCCGCTATCTCGGAATTCGTGACCGTCCTTGAGTCGCGCGTTCTCACACGTCTCGATGGAGAATTCAAAATGCCGAAAGGGCACGTCATGCAGGTTGCTGCCTTGCTGCTGCTGGCTGGTTGCGCGAGCCAATCGCGCACCGCGTCGCTGAACGCGAGCCCCGCGCTGAGCGGACGCTATCAAACAGTATTCATCATTCGCACTAGCGTGTATTCGGGAACGATCGACTTCTCGACCGGCGCCGGAGGTGCGCTCAGTGCGTCGTTGCAGCTGCACGTGCCGATCGCGATCGCGGCGCAGCTCGCGGCCGGAGTCGCCACGGATTCGGTCAACTTCTCCGGTCCGTATGCGACACCCCAGTGCAAGGGCACGATGCGCGGTCGCGGTCGATTGGAGCCGAACGCGGCCGGTGCGAGCGGCGTGGTAGAGATGCAGGATGGCTGCGTCGGTCCGTTGGCCGGTACTTTCTCGATCAAACGCTGATGCGCACGGTGAGCCTGGCCTTTCTCGCCGCGCTGATCGTTGCGGTGTCTGCGCCCATGATGGCGCAGCAGCGCGTGATCGCGATCGAGAACGTGACGGTGCTGCCGATGGATGGTCGGCCACCGATGCCGAAGCAGACGGTGCTCGTCAGAGGCGAGGCGATCGCGCTGGTCGGCGATGCAACGACGCTCAGCGTGCCCTCGAACGCTCTCCGCATTGACGGACGCGGGCGATACGTGATGCCGGGCCTCACCGATGCCCACGTGCACCTCGAGGCACGCCCGGAAGAATGGCTGCCGCTTTTTCTCGCCAGCGGCGTGACGACGGTGTTCAATCTGCGCGGCTCACCCGAGCATCTCGCGCTCCGCGAGCGCGTCCGACGCGGCGAGGTGCTCGGTCCAACCATTTACACGTCAGGGCCCTATGCCAACCTGCCCGGGGTCGCGTCGCTAGAGGATGCGGACCGCGTGGCCGCCGAGCAGAAGCGCGCCGGCTACGACTTCATCAAGATCCACGGAAATCTGGCCGCCGACGTCAATCGCCGGCTCGGCGCGGCGGCAAAGGCGAACGGCATCGCGCTCATCGGCCACGCGCCGCGGAATCTCCCGTTCGACTCCGTGCTCACCAGTGGGCAGATCATGGTCGCGCACGCCGAAGAGCTGGAGTACACGTACTTCCAGTCGCTCGACACCCTGATGATTCCCGCCATGGCGAAGCGCATGGCCGCCGCCGGCGTGTGGCTCACGCCGACGCTGTCCACCTTTCACGGGATCTCCTCGCAGTGGGCACGGCGCGGCGGCGCGGATTCGGCCCTCGCGTTGGCAGAACGCGCGTACCTGAATGGCGATCTGCTGAAATTCTGGACAACGAGCAACCCGTACACCGGGCGACCGCCGGACGACAGCGCGCGCATCAATCGCATGTATGTCTTTCAGCTGTCGATGGTCAAGCAGCTGCACGAAGCCGGAGTTCGGCTGCTGACCGGAACGGACACGCCGCTCCCGATCATGTATCCGGGCTCGTCGATTCATCTCGAGCTCGAAGAGCTCGTGCTGGCAGGCCTCACGCGAGCCCAGGCACTCGAGTCGGCCACTCGAAACGCCGGCGAATTCGTAAATCGTTATGTCGACCACACGGCGCACTTCGGCACGATCGCGCCCGGCGCGCGCGCGGACCTGGTGCTGCTCGAGCGCAACCCGCTCGACGATCTCGCCGCCGCGCGTCATCCGCTCGGCGTGATGCTGCGCGGACGATGGGTACCGAAGCCGGAGATCGACGCCATGCTCAAAACGCTGGCCGACAGGAACGCGGGGCGCTAACACAGCCCTTCGTTGCACCCGCGTCGGCGCTCATTGCGCCGCGCTAGCCCGCGCGCGGGTTGCGCGCGATCCTCGGTGGATGAGGCTCACTCGTCGTGGCGCCGCTGTCGCGCTGGCCCTGCTCTCCCCCTTCGCCGCAATCACGGCGCAAGGCGCACCCGTTCTCGACTCGGCCGCCGCCGACGCGTTCATCAAGCAGTACATGGCCGGGCTGCGCGGCTCCGATGCCGTACCGCGCGCGGCGTTCGTGCTGGTGCATGGCGCGAGCATCACGCTCGCCAAGGGGTTCGGAAAGACCGCCGCTAACACGCCGGTCGACCCGGCACGGACGCTCTTCCGCGCCGCATCCAACTCCAAGCTGATTACCGCGACGGCGGTGATGCAGTTGGCCGAACAGGGTCGGTGGAAGCTCGACGACGACATCAATCGCTATCTGCCGCCAGCGGCGCGAATCGACGCGACGTTCGCCGCGCCGGTGACGCTGCATCAACTGCTGACCCACACCTCCGGATTCGAGGATCGATTCGCCGGCGGATTGGCGTTGCAGGGCAAGGGCCTCAGCCTGGCGGAATATTTTGCGCGCAACCGGCCCCGCCGGGCCATGCCGGCCGGAGTCGAGGTGAGCTACTCAAACACGGGCATCGCACTCGCCGGCTATCTGGTGGAGCGCGCCAGTGGCGAGCCCTTCGCGCAATATGCCAAGCGGCACATCTTCGATCCGCTCGGGATGTCGCGCAGCAGCTTTGAGCAACCGGTTCCCGCCGAGTGGCGGGCGGATCTGGCCGGCGGCGCACCGACTCGGGCCCGCGACATCCATTTCAATCCCTATCCGGCGGCATCGCTCGTCACCGCACCGATCGACATGGGCCGCTTCATAGCGGCGCACCTTTCCGGCGGAGGCCGCGTGCTGTCTGCCGCGAGCGTGGCCGACATGCACGCCACCCACTGGCGCGCGCAGCCATCTGCTCCGGGGGTCGCCTACGGCTTCTTCGAAGGGATGCTCAATGGGCATCGCGCGCTCTTCCACACCGGCGACAGCGGAGATCACTCGGTCGTGTTGCTCCTGCCCGATGACGCCGTCGGTTTCTACTTCGTCTACACGGGCACCGATGAGCAAGCGAGCGTGCGCGAGCATCTCACGCGCGCGTTCGTCGATCGATTTTTCCCCGCGCCGGCGGGAGTCGCGCCGGCGCCGGCGCTCGCGGCGGGAGAATCACACGAAGAGCTCGCCGGCACATTCCGGGGCGCGCGGTATTCGCGATCGAACTACGAAAAGGTCAAGGCGATGTTCAATCAGGTGCGGGTGCGGCCCGATGGACCGGGTGCGTTGGCCGTGCAGCCGCCGGGAGATGGCGCCCCCGTGCACCTCGTGCGCGTTGCACCGCTCACTTTTCGTGGCGACAGCGGCGAGATGGTCGCCTTTCGCCGCGGCGCCGATGGACGCATCGCCGGCTTCACGCTCGGCGGCTCCATCTGGGACCCGAGCTCATGGGATCGCGTCGGCGCGCTGGAGAATGGAACGCTGCACTTCAGGCTGGCGCTCATCGCGATTCTCATCGTCGCGGCCCGGGGATTGGTCTGGCCAGTCGTCGCCCTCATTCGTCGCGTGAGCCGGGCCACGCCGAGGCTATCCAACCCCCGTGAGCGCCGCTGGTGGCGTTGGTCCGGACTCGTCGCCGCGTTGTTGCTCCTGACGCCGATCATCGCGCTGGCGACCGCGTTCCTCTCCTTCACGCATCCGGTGGTCGCCGTACCGCGCGCGATGGGCGTGGCGGGCGCGCTGCTGATCGTCGCCATGATCGCCGGCCTGCCGCTCTTGCCGGCGGCGGCCATCGTATGGCGCGATCGGATGTGGACACCGGCGCGGCGCGTGCATTTCACGCTCGTGGCGCTGGCGATGCTCGTACTGGCGCCGATGCTCGCCTATTGGCGCCTGCTCGGCTAGCACGCGCGCAGCGCTTGTGCCGAATCGATTTCGTCGCGCGACATATCGGCCGGCAGGGATGCAGCCGTCTCCCGCAGCATTCCATGTCGCGCGACAGTTCGCGATATTCCGGCATGAGCACCACGATGGAACCGAAGGCGCCGGACCTGCACGCTTTCGAGCACCACTGGCAGGACGAAGCGGACGCGGCCTTCCTCTACCGCATCCTCGCCGACGCCGAGCCCGACGAGAAAAAGCGCGATCTGTATGCGCGGCTCGCCGCGGTCGAAGATCGCCACGTCGAGATCTGGGGCCAGCTGCTCACCCAAAATGGACGCGCCCCGAAAGCGTTTCGTCCAACGGCTCGCGCGCGCATCATGGCGTGGTTCGGGCGCACTTTCGGCACGCGCTTCCTGCTCCCGATGTTGCTCGAGGAAGAGGGGCGCGAAGTGCGCGCATACCTTTCGATGCATCGTCAAACGCCGCTCGGCGGCGCGGGACGAAGCGAGGCATTACTCCTCGCGCGCGAGAGCGCCGAGCACGCCAGCAGACTCGGGGAGATCACCGGCAAGGGCGTCGAGCCGTGGCACCGCACCGAGTCCGGCGGATTCCTGCGTAACGTCGTGTACGGATTCAACGCCGGACTCACCGCAAATTTCGGTCTGGTCGCCGGCATGATCGG
>JBBROY010000055.1:0-11714 GCA_038228795.1 Gemmatimonadales bacterium | reverse complement strand
CTCGCGGCGCGGTGCGAGCGCCTGGGTGAGCTCGGCGGCAGCTTCCGTGCAGCCGAACAGGTGGAAGAAGAACGTCGCGAACGCGTCGCGCGCCTCGAGAACTCGGAGGCCGTGCAACACGCCCGCCTGGCCACTGCGGTGCGACAACAACGGCGCGATGCCGTATTGAGTGGTCTATCGCGTGTGCGGCGAGAGCATGCTATTCCGATTGAGGTCTGCGAGGCTCCGTCACTCGCGCGTCCGAGACCCGGACAGGGCCGGGAACGCGTCGGACGGGTTGACCGCGAACGCGGGCCCAATGCAGCTGACCTGTGCGCGCCGGTTGCGGTGCCCGCGGGGCAAGGATATCGCCCGCCGCGTTCGAAGAGCCGCCCAGCAGATGCGGCAGGCGAATGCATGACGCCGCGGAGCAGGAGCGGCGCGAGGACGGGCCCATCTGTCCCGCTCTCGTTGCTCGCGCGCGACCTGAGTTCGATCACGGTCGCGCACCAGAGTATGGCCGGTTCGTGATGACCGCGCACTGACGCGGACGCGGTAACGGCGAGCGAACGAGGGCATCCGAGCAGCACCTTCGAATGCCCTCGCGGCATTCCACTACGACTTCCGGTCGATCGAATAGTTCCTCGCGCCCTGAGACATCTCTGCGTCAGTCGGATTGGAAGTGGCGCCACGAGCGGCGTACAGTCGTCGGCGTGAGGCGCCCGTACACGAAGCGCGCGCCGCCATCGCTCACCTGCTGCCTTGGAGAACGCCAGGGATGACCGACTCTCTCGAGAGGGGCGCTCGCGGCGCCGCGGACAGCCACGCGGTGGGCGAACATGATCTCGGGCACCGATCGGCGCAGCAATCGACAGACATCGTCGGACGCTTTCTCGCCGCACGCCGACAGGCGGCGCCGGAGGTGGCCACGTTTCTCGCCGCTGCTGCCATCGCTGCGACCAGCGCCCTCGCGCCATCGAACGCTCACGCACAAGCAGTCGCACGCGCCGAACGCACGTCGGCGACAGAGCGTGCGTTTCACGGCAACACGAGCTTTCCTGATCCGCCGGCGAGCGGAAAGGCACCCCGTTCAGTCCTGCTCGACTTGACGGGCAACACCATGGTGTGGCTCGATGCGGATGGCGCGGCCACGAATGCGCCGGAGGACTTCGCCCTGGCGTATGACGCTCCGGTGAAGGTGGTCGGGAGCTACGCCGCGCGATATCCGATGCACGATCGTGTGCTCGCCGCGGCGATGGCGGCGGAAACCACTCGCGTGATGCTGAGCCGCAACCGCGAGTCGAGTCTCCTGCAGGTACAGCTCATCCGCGGGGCTCCAGGGGATCCGCAAGGCTTTCCTCACAGCCCAGGCCAACCACTGAATCCCGCATCTGGTGAGCCGCACGCCGTGCGCGGCGCACATCCTGTCGCGCCACCGCCAGTCTCCTCCGCGCCCCGACGGTCGTCAGCCGACGTCGTGATCGAACGTGCCGCGTCGATGCCGGACCGCGTCGTCACAGGAGAAGCGAACAGCGCGATCGCACAGGTTGAGAGTGCACTGCGAAGCGACATTCACGCGGCAGTAACGCGCGCGATCGGAAAGGTAATTCGGCCGCGCCGGTGAGCTCCCCCGCTGCCGGCCGCCACAGCCGTCCGAACGAGTCACTCGCGAGCAACGACGTTGATGCGTGGCGGATTCATCGCGTGCGTGAGCCGTCCGGACATGTGCCGGCGAGCACTGATCCGGCGGACGGGTAAGGCCGCTGCACGTCCCACCATTTCAAGAGTCCAGCAACGCTGCCTCCCGCGCACGTCTCGCGTTTGGAGCGGGACTCCCATGCGGCGTACGGTCTGATCCAGACATGATGCTGGGAGACTCCCGATGGCCGCTGAAGATCTTTCGCTCGATCGATTCGTAACGCTTGTCACTGCCTGTCGCCGCGGTGCCGCACTCGCCGGGGGCCCGATGCGCGGTGATCTGCCGATCGCATTCCGCGAATACGACGCGGCACGAGCCAACGCGACAGCCGAACTTGCGATCGCACCGCCCGAATGGCATCGAGCGACCCGACGGGTCCTCGCGTACGACGCGGGCACGCTCGGTCACGCCGTCGCAGTTGCCGACTCGGGCGCCGGCGGTGGCGGGGACGCGATCGCGGGCGAGAATCGCAGGTTCTCGGCGGAACTCGCGATCGCGTTCGGCGAACTGGGCCGCATGGCGGATGCGACCGCGCTCGCCACACGATCGCAATTCGCGAACGTCGCGGCAACACCTGATCAGATCAGTCGTTCCACACCGGATTCTGTTTCTCGCGTGGCGCAACTGCCGACTAGCCTCGTTGCCGACGCGGCGAGCATGGCCGTTGTCGTTGGTGACGCTATTCGGCGCGAGCGCGGACGATCGGCGAGCGAGAGAGCGAACGCGCTGCCGATGCCCCTCCTGCTTCGTGTGATCGAGGATCTGTCCGCGCTGCAGGATGCGGTGGCGTGGGCTCCATACCGCCGCGATGGCGTGGAGCACCGCCCGCCCGTTCATCGCTCGGTTCTCGCGCGCGATGCGACGCTATTGGCCGGAGCGGAATTCCTCGCGCTCGATCGGCTGCCGGACGCATTTCAAGCCGGCTACGACCGCGCGTGGCACACTGACGCCAAGACGCGGACGCCGACAGGCGGATTCGTCGGGGCCCTGCGCGATCGCGCCGCACGCGAAGGGGGCCCGGAGCTGCTCACCGTGCTTGCGGCCTCATCAGATGGTCGCAATCGCGCAGCGGCTGGATTGGCCGCACGCACCCCGCCGGCGGTCTACGACAAATTGATCTACGACAATTCGAAAGGAGTCTTGGTCGACGGTGTCGTGGAGAGTGCGCAGTTTACCCAGAACCACGCGTGGGCGATGCTCGAAACGGAGCTGGCGAAGCAGACCACGGCCGTGATGCTGGGGAGTCGGATGGAGATGAGTATCCGAACGATCGCCGCTCGGCGGGCGATCGCGCATGACGGCGTCGACCCCCTCGACATCTACGACTTTCTCGGAAGCCACACCACCCATCCCGAGGTGCCGCACGCCCTGTGGCGTGACTTCATCTTCGAGACTCAGCGCCGCCTGACCGCCGTGCGGGTGCATGGCACCCCGCGCGACGCCGGCAAAGTCGAGGGACGGCTTCGCCAGCTGACTGCGCGCTTCATGAGCGAGATGCTCAAACCGTATCGCGAAGCCAAACGCCGAATCGAGGAGGCGAGCACGGGAGAACGCTCGCGCGCCGGCGCGATAGAGCTGTACCGTCGACGCACGCACGGCCGCGGATTGCTTCCGGCGGATGATCACGGCGTCAGCGAACATCAGCGATTTCTCGAGGCGCACGACTTCGTCAGAGATCCCGACTTGCGTGACGTGATGCTCGAGGGCGTGCCGGACGAGGCCGCGTTGGTCACCATGCTGCAACTGATTGTGGAATCGGGCATACCGGTCTCAAAGAAAATGTTGGTGAAGGTGTTCACGCATGACAACCAAGCGGTGCGGCAAGCCGGCCGCGACTTGCTGCCGAATGTTGACCCGGATGAAGTTGCGCGGCTCGCGCTCGAAGTCGATGCGCGCGTCACGGCCGACTACGACGCGATTCGGGATCACGTCCATACCGTCGTGATCCCGGACTACGAAGAAATCGACGGCACGGCGCGCCATCTCGGTCGCATGCATCACTATTTCCCGGCTGCCAAGGAGTTGAGCGCGAGCGAGCTCGTCGCGATCTACGTGCAATGCGCGACAACGGATCCTCGTCGCACGCCCGATGCGTTCCGTGATGCGACGATGGCGCGGCGCTACGCCGCGCGCGCGCTGCACGCCCTCGCCGGCGGGCAGCAAGACGAGCGGCCGAGCGGCATCGATGCATGGATCACCGGCGATCGGGCGAGTCAACCGCGGCTCGTCAAGCAAGGTGATCTCTTTGGAGCCGGCCCGGCGGCCAGCGCACGATAGTACCAGCAGTGTCTATGGAGCGTCCGAGCCGCCCGGGTGGATGAACGCGTGAGTCGGCGATCCGCTCCTACTACCGATTTCGTAACGTCGCACGGACGTGCGACAGGTGAGGACGAGCAGCCATGACCTCAGCGGCGTCATCCGATGACGCGCCTCGTAGTCCGTACACCACGGCATCGATCGCGCAAACCAAACAGATCCTGCGCGATCTGTGGACATCGGACGCGCCGACGGGGCTCGTTCCGATGCTGCACGGGCCCGCCGGGATCGGCAAGACGAGCCTGGTGAGCCAAGAGGCGCAGTCGCTCAAGTTCGAGCGCGTCGTCAAGCTCATCGCGTCCAAGATCCGGCCGGAAGACCTCACCGGCGTCCCGTATCCGTACCGCGCAGGGTACACGCGATTCCACCCGCCGCTCACCATGTGGCTCCTGACGAAGGAAGGGCAGGCTTGGGCCAAGAAACGTCATGAGCGGCGGGCATCGCGCGGACTCGAGAAGACCGACTTTGCGCCGCTTGGAAAGACGGTGCTCTTCCTCGATGAAATCACGCTGGCGCATCAGGATATTCAGGCGCCACTCAACAGCCTCATCGAGGAGCGAACGCTCGGCGCCGACGAACTCGAGCTCGATGACAACGTCCATCTGATCGCTGCCGGCAACCGAGCCGAGCACGGGGCGTTTGCCCATCCGATGTCGATCCCGACCAAGACCCGGCTCGGTCCCCACATCGACGTCGAGCCCACGCTCGAGGAATGGGTGAGCTGGGCGCGTGGCGTCGGCGTCCATCCCGCGGTTGTCGCGTTTCTCCAACAGCAGCCGGTGCTGTTCGACACCACGCATCGGAAGGATAGCGGTCGCATCAATCAGGATCGAACGTACGCCACTCGGCGAACGTGGGCGAAGGTCAGCCAGCTCGTGCAGTCCGTGCGCGATCCCGATCTGCTCGCCATTTCGATCGAAGGCATGGTTGGGACTGGGCCGGCGAGCTCCTTCATGAGCTACTACCGGACCGCGCGCAACGCGCCGACCGTGGACGAGATCGCGAAACACCCGGCCACGACCGACACGTTCGACGCGGAACCCGATATCGCGCACGTCGTCGTCGAGAACATTCTCTACGCGATCCGCCGCAATCCGAACAAGTACGCCGAGCCGTTGATGGAGTACGCAGGACGCATGCACTCGGCGTACGTGTCGATGATCGCACACGCGGTGACCGGTCAGGCCGAGCGGCAGCCCGAAGAAGTCGTCGCGGCCATCATGATGTCGCCGGCGTACGACGTGGTCGCGCGAACCTTCGCGGACACCCGGTCGATCGAAGTCGAGGGAGACGCAGCCCAGGGACGGGTAGCTGTCGCACCGCCGCGCACTACACGACGCGCGTCACGCGCGTAGACGCTCTTCGACGCACTGGCGCGCAAGCGACTCGAACATGCCCCCACCGACAGTTGCCTCTCGCGGCCGCGGGCGCCTGACCCCGAACGACGACCCGCAGGATGTCGACTGCGAGACTCGGAACCGCGCTCTGGACCAGATCCGTCGCGCGCAGATTTTTCTGTTGCAGCGGAACGGGTGGTATGGCGACATGTCCATGCGGATGCACTGGGTGGTGACGCGCCGCGTGCCGACGGCGTGTATCCGCGTCGATTGGGGCTGCTTCGTCAACCCGGACTTTTTCGCCGAGCTCGATATCGCCGAGCGTGCGTTCGTGATCGCACATGAGCTCGAGCATGTCGCGCGGCTGCACTTCGATCGGCAGAAGGGCCGGGATGCGCAACTCTGGAACAGTGCCGCGGACTACGCAATCAACGCGGCGCTGATTGCCGCAGACCTGAAAGCTCCTTTCCGCACGATACCCGGACTGCTCCATGATGCGGCGCTCGCCGAGTTGAGCGAGGAACAGATTTACGCGAAGCTGGTTGGTCATCCGCCGCCGACGCAAAGCCGCCCACCCACCTCGCCGTCGGCGACGACGGCAGATTCGGCCGCCGTCGGAAATGCCGATGCTGGCACTTCATCTGGCGCGCCTCCGTCCACGCCGGCTGCAGCGACCCATCCCGACGAAGAGCATCGTGCAGGGTCCGAATCGGCTGCAGCGGACTATGCGAGCGAGGGCAGGGAGCAGCATGGCGCGCCGCTCTCCCCCTCTTCGGAAAAGACTCACGGTGATAACCGAGAAGACGGACGTTGCGACTCAGGCAGCACTCATGCAGCCGCCCACAAGGGCGGTGCTCCGTCGACGCGACCGGCATCAGCGGGTGGTGAGGTCGCGCCTGACAGCGACGTTCGCGTCCCAGACGGTGCTGGTGACGTAAGCGCTTCCGTTGATGCGCGACATTTGTCAGCCGATGGCGTTGGAACCGCCGCGGATTGCGACTTCGCCGCCACCGACGAGCTCAGGCGCCGCTCTGCGGACGGCACCGGCCGCCACGTTCCGACGCCGATCGAGGTCAATGGGGCGATGAGGGCGGCGGCGCAACGCAACAGAGCGAACGGACGTGGCAATCTTCCCGGTCACGTGGAGCGATTGATCGAGGAACTCAGCGGTCCAGAAGAATCGCTCGCCGACATTCTCGACAACTATCTCTCGGTGCGACTCGGTGAGGGTTCGACGTATCGCAGGCCCAGCCGCCGGAGCGCAGGACTGCAGAATGTTCCAGGACTTCCGGCCGGCGTGGGACTCCTGCTACCCGGACGGCGCGAGGACTACGACACCATCGTCGCGGTGCTGGACTCGTCCGGTTCTCGATCGGACGTCGAGCTGTCGCGCGATCGCGCGATGCTCGTCGAGCTGATCGAGAAGTACGGCCGTCCGCTCCGGATCATCTCGGCGGACGCCCAGGTCCAAACAGACCAGGACGTCTCCGACGTTTCGGAGATCGTGATCAAAGGCGGCGGCGGGACTCGCTCTGAGCCGGTATTCGAGCAGATCGAATCGGACAATGCGCAGACCGGCACGCGCACGCGACTCGTGATTTACTTCACCGACCTCCAGATCACGTTCCCTGACGTCCCGCCCGATGTCGAGGTCCTATGGGTCTTCGATGGCGCTGGCGAGGCACCGCCGGTGCCGTTCGGCGACGTGATTTCACGGCCGCAGCGAGCCGTTCGAGTTTCAAACTATCTCCGCGATCAACCGCCTGTGGTGACCTCCGCGCAAACGCGTGTGCCTCGTCCTGCGACGTCGCAGGCGTTGGCGCGTCCCCGTTGATCAGTCGAACGAGAAGATCGTGACGACCTCACCGATCCGCACCAGAGCGGAGTGCCCGCTCGATCAAGCGACAAAGTGCCTGCGGCTCGATAGTCCGCCACTCGCCTTCCGGCACGCGCACCGAGACATGACGCGTCGGTTCACGGCACGACGTGCAGCGAAGTAGTACTACGGCCGGAACAGCAGCCGCATCAATCCCGTCTTGAGTCTCGCGTGGCGCCCAGAGCGCCGGCCGCACGCGGGGCGCCTCGTAGGCACCCGTCTCAGCGACGAGCAAGACCCGCCACTCGGTTCCGTCGCCACACGTGATCTCACGCATCGATGCAAGATTCCAGTCCGCGGATGGGCGTCACCTCCAACAAGAACTCGGCTCCGGAGTCATCTACGTGTTGCACGTGGATGTCGCGCGCGCGCTCCTGGTCGGCTCGCTCGTAACATTACGCGGATCCTTGTCGATGCGTATCCCGAGAAAGATCGGGTGGCGAAGCCTGCCATCGTCGGTGCCACTCATTGAAGCGAACCTCGATGACAATAGCAGGCCGCCGCACCCAATGCGCGATCGCGTTGGTCTTAGGCGTTTCGTCAAACGCCCCGTTCGTCTCACGAACGGCTTGAGTCGTCGCGCCATATCCGCCAGCGAAGCCCACGCAAAACCGCCACACGTCCGGCGTAAATAAGGCGATCAGCGTCTCAGTAGCCGAGTAGCAACGCGCCGAGGTGCTCTCCCGAATTCAAGGGCCCCGTATTGCCACCAAACAACATAGTTCTGTCGATGCTCGAGCTTGAGCTTTTCCCCACGCGCGCCTGCGTTTGCCCGGTTCGTACCGCGCGGTGATGATCGCCATCACGCCCTCCCCCCGAGCAGCCGTGCACGTCGCGGGGAAGGCGCGACCGCTCTGGGCGAGATGGTCGAAGCAGCGCTCGGCGTTCAGCGGAGCGCACGCAGTTGGATGATGTCGCCTCGATGTTGAGCGGGATACCTGGCGACCGAGGAACCCTTGCCATGACCGCCCGGGCGCTCAGCGATGAAGGAATCCGTGACTTCGCGGTGCGGATTGAGGACGGCCGCACGTCGCTCAAGGAAGAATGCGAGTCGCAAGGCGTGCGTCGCGGTGCACTACGAAGGGTACTCGTTCTCGTCTACGGCGAGGTGCGGGCGGCGGCTAATCAAGGCAGGTTGGGCAAGCGGCATGTCGCGCCGTCGAGCGACGAAGCGTGCGGACCGGTCGTCGACCAAAGCAGTAGGGCTACTCACTCGCGGTGGAGCTTCCGCGATTTGTTGAGGGCAAGCCGGTCGAGGTACCGCTCAAGGGGCGCGGCGTCTTGATCGTGCAGACGATCGGCAGCCGACTTGTCCGGTTGGCTTCCGGGCGTCGCATCGAACGAGCTGCGACGGAAGCGGTAGCGCTTGGCGGCAGCCTTGTCGTCCCGGCTGACAAGCTCCTCGGCGTGCACGGAGTAGTTCGCAAGGCAATTCGAGACGCTACTCGGGCTGCACGACCGCAAAATCGTTGAGCACGGTCGCGAGCGTAGCGTCAAGGGACTCGATGGTGGCGATCCATACGCGGTGCCCGTCACGCGTCTTTCCCGGCAAGAGCGATGGCTTCGTCTTAATAACAACTAGCGCAGCAGGCCGACCTGAATCCGGCGCTGGCAAAGCAGCGGCAAAGTCCGCCGTGTAGCCAAGCGTCTTGTACACGCCATCGGCCACGTAGTGAGGGTCGTCGCTGGCCTTTGCCTCTACTATGAGACGGAGCGAGTCTGGGCGAGAGCCACGCTGTACCACGATGTCAGGAGTACGAGCGCCGACGTCGAGGTCATACGCCCCAAACAGGTCTTTGTACACGGACGCAGACTTCATCGCGATCGGAAGGCCTTGAAAGAACACGTCAATCGTCACGCCTTCTTTCTTGAACCGATACACGGGGCCAGCAGTCATGTCTGCTAGAAGTGGCACATGCGTCTCCGCGCATCCCCGACCGCGAAAGAACCGAGCGATGCGAGCGAGAATCCAAATCTCGAAGAGGCGGAACTGCTGCGCGGGGACCAACACGCGTCGCCGCAGCATGGCGTGAACTGCACCGGGCTCCTCGCGTTCGACCAATGCGCGCCAAAGCCGAGCAGCGTCCGCAGCGCGACGATATGCACGTGATGGCTCCGCCGCGCACGTGCGCACTTCATGCTCGGATAACCGAGCAGGGGCACGGACGGACGCCAACCCCGAGTGCCGAAGGGCGCGCTGCGCCAGAACGGATCGACGCAGTGCCTCAGCGACCCACCTGCCTGACTCCTGAGGAACGTCAGCCCAGCGGTCGGGATGCATCGAGTAAGAAGGCGCCGTGTTCACAATCCAGCTGAGAACTGTTTTCAGAACCCTGTTGGCGGGCGTGTCATTGCGCGCCTGCGCCTCGGCGTAAACGAAGCTTGGGACGCTCATCCCACCCGTGCGCGTTCGCAGCGCGATGGTCGCTCCCCAATTGATCGCGCCGCGAACTTCCTGCCCCTCACTCTCCACTGGAGCCGTCGTGCGGGAAAGCCGAGCGAGAGCGGACGGCACCGCCTCCACGAACGCCAACACTTCTTCAGACAGCAGCCAGTGCAGCGTTGCCAGCCGCGCCAAATGTTGCTTCGACAGGCCGGCGATTCGCGACGCGTGATCTAGGGGAGTGCCGGGTCCAAGCCGCGCGGAACGCCCGACGTAACGCCAGAACTCCTCGGATGCCTCTCTCTGGATTCGGTCCCCGAACGGCCCGAGGTCGGCGTCAATCGCCTGAGCCTTCATCCGCGATAGTCCAGCATTTGGCGGAATACCTCGTCTAGGCGTGCGCGGGCACCCTCTGCGACGATCCGTCGCACGAGCAGTGATTCAAAGATTCGCTTCACGGCATCCGGCTCAAGCGCGTCGAGTTGGGGCAGCACGTGAGCGACGACGGCATCGAAGAATGGCTCCGTGACATCTCCGAACTCGCGCGCGCGTGCAACGTACGCCGCAACGTCTGCCGCGATTGCGACCCCAAGAGGCCGTCGCTCGGCTTCACAAAGTTGAAGCAGCGAATTGAGCCGAGTCTCATCCTCGTCGTCGAGCGTAATGTCCTGCGTCGCGGCATCGACGGTTGAATCCACGTCGAGAGTACCGACATACACGAATGCAAATCGCCGCATAAAAGCATACGACAGGCGAAACAACGAATTTTTGTCGTAGGTGTTCATCGTCGCGATGACCCGCCATCCCTCGGGCACGGCATAATCGCCCTCAGTCGGTGTTACATCGGGGTCCGAGACCAAGCGGACAGCAACCGGCACACCATCGACGATGGTTTCGAAGGGTTGTTCAGACGTCTCCCTTGAGCCGCCAAGTATGCCGATGAACGGACCAAAGGCTTTGTCGGCGTCGGCTCTATTTAGCTCGTCGATGATGAGCCAGGAGTCCGATTCAAACGCTCTGAGAAAAACCCCGGGACGGAACACGAGTTCTCCATCCCTGTTGGGCATGTAGCCGCCAAGGGTGTCGAATGTGGTCCACGTTGCCGATGCGATTACCGGCAGATACCCATCCGGGGGCTCAATCCCCGCTATCGCGTCTGCGGTCGCTGCACGGGCGAGGTTCGCCGCGAGAGTACTCTTTCCGGTGCCTGGCGGACCAACGAGGAGGAGGTGCTTTCCCGCAGACAGATGCGTCAGGCACGACCTGACGATCTGATCGTCAATGATCAGCTTGCGCCCGCCGCCGGCGTCGAGAAGCCGGTCATGGAGCTCGTTCGGTTCCGCGTGCGGTCGCTGGCGCTCGGCTCCAGTTTCGCGCGCCATCTCGATATGCTCGTCGAACCGATGGCAGATCTCGCGCAGGTCCTCGGCCGAGAGCGGGTCACCGGCCAAGTGCTCATCCAGATCGGGCGGGTCACCCAAGTAGAACCATGCAGACCTCGCGACGGCCTCTCCACGATCTGCCGCAACATGGCTGTCGTCTAACCGCGCTTGCTCCATGACCGTTGTCCGGATCCACGTCAGCGCATCGTCGGCGATAGCGGCATCGGGAATCGTCACCGTACGGAGCATCCAAAATGCAAACGGCCAAAACGAGATCGGTTCTCCGTCGAGGAGTTTCGCGAATGCTGTCGGCACATACTCAGGGGCGAACTCAAGCTGCCAGCGGTCCTCGCCCAAATCGGCGTAGCTCGCGACGCACCCAGTGAGGCCGCCGAACGATCCACCCGACACGCGCCGTTGCAGCCCCGCGCGCGCGTAGAACGCGCCGCCTCGCTTCCATCGCGCATTGCGTCCCGTTCCTCCGGACGACAGCGCGAAGAAGTAGTCGGAGGGTGAAGCCTCAGCGACGCTATCGTGTATGCGCCAACCCTCGGTGCGCGGCGTTGCCTCGGCTCGCACGAGACCAGCATAGGCCCGTACTGCTTCTGCGAAGTTCCCGGAGGAAACAGTCGGTGCGAATACCGTTGCCGTCAGGCTGGGTGCGGACGGCACACAGTACCGGAGCATCAGGAGGTCGCCAAAAAGCGTGCTGCGGCCGAGCAGAGGTAAGGCGGACTCGACG
>JBBROY010000054.1:0-11771 GCA_038228795.1 Gemmatimonadales bacterium | reverse complement strand
CAGCTGCCGGACATCTTCGACACGGCGATCAAAGCGGCGCGCATCATGGCGCTCCAGTATCTCCCCGAGCTGTACGTCTCCGGCGAGCAGATGTGGGACGCGACGACGCTCGGCACCGACTCGCGCGCGTTCATCGTCATTGGCAGCGTGCTCACCAACTTCAAGGCCGACGACCTGCTGTTCGTGCTCGGCCGCGAGATGGGACACGTGCGCGCGGGCCACGCGCTCTGGAAGACGGTGATGCAGTTCGTCTCCGGACACGCGCGCAAGCGATCGATCCTCGGCGAAGGCATCATGCACATGCTCAACCCGGCCAAGCTGGTCGAGAGCGCGATCGATGCGCCTCTCATGGCGTGGGCGCGCCACGCCGAGATCACCGCCGATCGCGCGGGGATGCTCGTCGTCGGCAACGAAGAGGTGGCGCGCAAGGTGCTGATGTCGTGGACGCTCAAGTCCTTCCCGCTGCAGGCGCGCATCAACCAGGATGCGTGGCGGGAGCAGGAGGAGATGGCCGACGAGATCTCGCGATTGGCCGAATGGACGCTCTCGTCCACCCCATTCCTCGCTGGGCGGTTGAGGCTGATGAAAGATTTCGCCGCGAGCGAGGGGCTCATCGGTTGGCGCGCGCTGATCGATCATTGGTGCCCGCCAGTTCCCGCGACCGAAGGCAAACCAGAAGCGCCGAAGGCGGCACCGCCCGCCGAAGCGGCGAAGCAGGGACCACCCGCGGCGGATCCGAATAGCGTGCGACTCGAGTGTCCGAAGTGCAAAGAGGCGATGCGCGTGCCGAAGAGCGCGCTGGAGACGGGAGAGACGGTCAACGTCCGCTGTCCCAACCCCGCGTGCCGCAGCGTGCTCACGGTGACGCCGAAAAAGCCGGGGGCCGCTCCACCGCCGCCGCCGAAACCGGCAGCCGCGCCCGTGGCGGATCCCAATACCGTCCGTCTTACCTGTGTGAGCTGCAAGGAGTCGATGCGCATTCCGAAGAGCGCGCTCGAAACCGGTGAGCCGGTCAACGTGCGCTGTCCGAACGCCGCGTGTCGCGCCGTGCTGACGGTGACGCCGAAGAAGGCGGCGGCACCACAGCCGCTCGAATCAATGACGACGCAGGACTAGAGACCTGAAGCGAAGCCCGAGGGGACGATCATGGCTGATGGACTATTGGATGGAATCGCGCAAACGGTAGGCGGCGTGGGTCCGGTGCTCACGCCGGAGCAGATCAATGCCGCTATCGATGCGATGAAGGGGATCACGGAGAACGTGAACAGCGCGGACTCCCCGATCTTCCAGTCGCTGTCGAACTTGGCAGCTCAGGCACCGCAACCGTCAGCTCTCCACGAGCCGGAGGCGGCCGAAGCGCCGGTGCCTCACGAAGTCGAGCTCCCGGACGTGACGCACGGCGCGGCCGACGCGGTAAGCTCGGTTGCCGCCGGGATGGCTGCGACCTCGGCCGCTCTCGCCGAACAGGATCACCCTCCTGAGCCGCCGCCCGTACCGACGGTCGTCGACCCGGTCGCGGACACGATTCAAGATCAGATGAGGCAGCAGACGGAGCTCATCAACTCCATACAGACCGTGCTGGAGCACCAGCACGATGCGCAGGTTCACGCCATCGAGGGGATGGGAGGCGGCGGTCCGGAAACGGGTGCCGCGGGCTCCGCTACCGGGAGTCTCGCCGACTGGGACACCCGGCTGCAGGAGGTCTCCCGCGCAGGCGACGCGATCGGGAAGGTCGAGGAGACGAGCTTGGAGTTGCTCGCCAGTCCGGCGAGAGAGGATCAGCTGCGCGGGCAGGAGTTGATGTCGGACACCGCGCACCGCATGGAAACGCTGCAGCACGAGCTCGCCCAAGTTCCGCTCCCCGGCGAGACGACGCACGATTCGCTCGAATACGGCGTCTCGCCCGCGCACGGCCCGAGCGACACCGTCGTCGATGCCGCGCCGGCCGATGCGGCTGCCAGCCATGAGTCGATCCACGTGATAGAAGGCCATGCCGTGGGCGACGCCGACGACGAATCCGCCGGCAACGGTTCCGCGCCCGCCGGCTCCGGACCTCGCAACTTCTCGGGCGGGCGTTCGGCCACCCCGCAACAGGCAGCGCAACCGGAGCAGGCGGAGGCCGTCGCCGCCCAGGCCGCAACCGCCACCGATCCCTCGACCACGACCAACGTCAGCAGCATCCACGATGTGCACTCCGACAGTCACGTGGACGGTCACGGCGATACGCACGTGGACGAGCACGTCGAGGAGCACACGGAAGATCCGCCGCCCGAACCGGCGCACGTCGAGCCGGTCGCCGAAACGCACACCGAGCCCGAAGCGACGCACGATGCGTCGCATCCAGACCCGTGATCCAGGGCTCGTTCCAGGGGGTCTGAAACGGCAATGATCCTTCTCGCGCCAACTCCACGCCTTATTAGGCAGACAGCACTCTACCTGTACCGGAGCTGAACATGGCGGAATCGTTCCTTGGAGATGTGACCCAGCAGATCGGCAACACCGTTGGCGGTATGATCCCGCCCGGAATTGGCGAGGCGGTCGGTAACGCCGTTGGCCATACACTGTCGGATTTGCAAGTCGATGTCTCGGGCCTCATGCATGGGACGACCGAGCAAATCATCAACGCTCTTCACGATGTCGAGGCGGTGCCGGCCGCCGATGGCGCCGACAAAGGCCTCGAGCATCCGATCGTCGAAGCGCATAAAGAAGGGGCTCCCGATAGCGTCAACTGGCAGCAGCAGATGTCGCCTGACGCCACGCCCAACGTCGTCGCCTACGCTCACGCCGGCGACGAGAACCACGCCGGCGATGCACCGCAGGACGCCCACGATCACGCCGTCGCCGCGGCCGACTCCGGCAGCCACGGGGGCGCCACCACGCACGACGCGTCGCACGACGCGGCCACCGATACCGACGGATCGGCCGCAGCGTAGTCCAACCTTGCAGGCAACTCTTCTTCAGGGGATGTCCAGATGGCCGACGACGCAACTGCCACCATTCAAGAGCTCGATTTCCAAGGCGTCCCGGTCGCGTACGCCGTCGAGCTGGCATCGCTGAACGTTGCCGAGCACGAGCACGTGGTCGAGGCCGTTCATGATCTCGGCCACGTGCCGACTCAGGAAGAGATCGATCAGATCGCGCACGACGCGGTACTCGGCGACCAGCACCGCGTCGCCGCCGATGCACTCCAGCACGAGCAGGCCATCAAAGCCGAAGAGCACGACTACAAGGGCGCGGAAGATCTCAACACGAAGGCCGGCTACGAGCTGCACGAGGCCGACCATCTCGGCACCAACGTCGAACACACCCTCGTGGCGGCGGAGAAAGAAGGTGCGGCCCTCGGCAACGCCAGCTGGCAACAGGAAATCGCGCACGCGCAAGTCGACGATGCCGCAGCCTATGCCGCATCGGGTGATGCGACCCACGCCGCGGACTCGGCGCATCAAGCCGCCGATCACGCTACCACGGCAACGGACTACGGTCATCAGGGCGATCACGGCGGCTCGTCGATGGTGCACGACTCGTCGCACGACGTGGCGCCCACCGAGACCGACGGATCCACAGCGCAGTAAACGGCTCGCGTAGCCCGGGGATACTGGCATGCCGACCGAGGAAGAATCGGAAGCCGCAATCGATGCGGCGGTAGCGGCGAGCAGGCAGGCGGCCGCCGCAGGCACTATCGCAGAGGCTGGCGTGTCCCATTCCGGAACGGGCACGCCCGCGGAACAGCTCGCCGGCGCTATGCATCATGCCGCCGGCGCGATCGAGACGGCGGTCGCGGGCGTGCCACACGACGCGCCGGCGAGCATCGAGGTCATTGACGCGCTGCAGGATTTCAGCGGTCACGGGCCGGGCGACGCGGGACAGGTGCTATACGACGCACAACAAGCGCTCGCCAATGCGCCGCCGCAGGATGCTCCGCACGAGGGTTTTCTCAACAGCGCGCCCGCCGCGCCGCTCGAACCCGGCTGGATGACGACGAAGGCCGAGGACCACCCGGCCGACGGCTCCGTGCTGGCCGACGTCTCGAAGCAGCTCAACGCTGACGGTGCGTTAGACCGGGTGTCCGAAGCGGTCGGGCACGCGGTGCAAGGGATGCCCGAGTATCAGGTCACGGGCGGGAGTGCCCACAGCAACAGCGTCGTCGATCAGATTCGGGATGAGATGGACAACCTGCGGCGCAGCGACGCGGCGGAGGAAACGTTCAAGCTCGATTTGGCGGTGCACGATATGGCGGCCGGCGCGCCGGTCGTCAATGCGCACGCCGACCACGACGGCGCGGACGACTCACACCCGTACGACGTCATCGACGCGGCACATCACGAAGCGGCCCACAGCGCCGTTTCGGCGGCCGACGCGGCGCCCGAGCACCATTCAACCGACGAGTGAACGATGGGCTACTCTTCACCACCCGATGGGCTTCCGTCGGACGCGGCGCAGCCGCAGACCCCCGGCGGACCGGTCGCGCAGCCAGCCGAATCGATGATCGATCGCGTCGAGCACTTCGTGACGAGCGCAGTGCCTGAGGGCGTGAGCCACGTCATCGAAGCGATCGCCGACTTCACCACGACGCCTGAGCAAAAAGCGATGGAGCACATGGAGCACGTCACCGAGCTCCATCAGCACGTGATCGAAGCGCTTAGCCGCGGCGACGTCGACGCCGCGTCCGCGCTCAACGCCATGGCGGGCGAAGAGCTGAACTCGGCCGTCATGCATCTCAAGGATCCCGACTACAAGGATGTCCATCCCGAAGCGCACCCGGATGCCGCGCAGCCGGTCGCCTTCCTCCATCCTCCGGATGAGGCGCCGCAATTCCCCTCCGACGTCATGCACCACGGCGAGGAGTTCGGCGGCGGATGATGGGATTCACGGAAGGCATCGTGATCGCGCTCGACCGGCGCGGCTTTCGGATCCACAACATTTGGGGCAGCGATCAGGACATTCGGACGATGACGCCGGGCACTCGCCTCGCGCTTTCCGTCGGAGACCGCGTGCGGGTGAATGGCGGAGTTGGGGCGGATGGCGCTTTCGCCTGCTCGACGATCAGCCTGATTCTCCCCTCTGGTGAGCACGTCGAGGTGCGAGATGAACCGGCGAAACGGTGAGCGCCGCGCCGGCCGATTTCGGCGTTCTCTACCGATGGAGCGCTGGCCCGTTGCCTCCGCCGGGATACTGGGAGTACACGATCGAGATTGAACCCGGGGGCGCCGGCCGCGTGTCGGTCCTGCGTGACTACCCATCATGGAAGGTGCGAGCGTGGAAGGAAAAATTCACGGTGCACCCGCTGCATCTCGACTGGCTGTACGGAATCATGACCGAGAACCACCTGTTCGATTCCGACTGGAGCGTTCGCGGTGAGATCAGTGTCGGCGGCGGTGGCGAGTCGATGCGCGTGCACGCGAACGGCCGCGACTTCAGCATTTCACCGCATCCGGCTGAGCGGTGGCGCGGCGCGGCCGCGAAGATCTACGATTCGCTACGCGCCCTCGTGCCAGCCGAGATGTGGGCGAGTCTCACCGCGCGCCGGGAGAAATACGTGCGCCGCTATCGCGCGTCGCACTAGTGGTTGAGTGCATCGCGCATGGCCTGGCGCGCGCGCAGGGAGCAAACCCCCGACGCCGAGAACAGATGATCTCACTGACAACCCGAACACGAGGGACCTGGCGGCCATGACGAGCTTTGAGATGATGCGCGCCGCGCTGATGGCGCTCCTGGGTGTGTGCTTCCTGAGCGCGATCACGTACTTCGTGCTCGGCGAGCGGCTGCTGCGCGAGGTGCGAGCCCGTTTTCCCGACGAGTGGCGAAGTGCGGGAAATCCCACGTTCCTTTCGCTCGCGGTCGCGGGAGCGGGCTTCTGGCGCCCCGTAAGCGCGGGGAATTTTTTCACGTTCCAGCGATACGCGACGCTGGCCGACGAATCGCTCGTCAAGCGCGGGCGCGCGGTGCGGATGTGGCAATTCATAATGTACGGCTCGTTCGCGAGCTTTTTTCTCTTCGGTACGCTGCTCTCACGCCCGCATCGAGGCTGAATTCGCTCAGCCGTCCGCCCGAGCCGAAACCGCGGCGGACACCTCCCACTGCACCTCGACCTCCGGACCGCGCGCACCCAGCTGAATCACGTCGCCCACGACGAGCGTTACAGGGTGCACCACGCGATAGCCGTTCACGAAGGTTCCGTTGCGACTGCCGAGATCGGCAAGCATGAACCGGATGGGCAGCTCGTCAGTCCAGCCAATGCGCGCGTGATGCCGGCCGACGCTGCCGTCGGCCCGCGGATCGAATCGCACTGCCGCCGACGCCGCGCGTCCCAGAATCAGCTCGCGATGCGCTCCGAGAGGGATGATGTCGACCTCGGTCGCCCGCGAGCCGCTGATGTGCCGGAAGATGAATCGGACCATCGCCGCCCCCGATCGGATTACGAGCGTCACCACGCTCCATCCGTAAAGGCGGAAATTCGGTGCGCGACGGATCAGGGCGCTTTTGGGGGCGTGAGCTTGGCGCGCGCCGCCGCCGCCTTCGCGGGCTGGCCCCACGCGTCGTACAACACGACAATCCGCTTGAGGTTGATCTGCGTTCGCGGATTGTCGCGTCCGAGCACTCCGCTCATCACCTCATCGGCGTGCAGCAAGAGCCGCTCCGCCCGAGGATAGTCCTTGGTCAGGGTGAAGTGATCGCCGAGCACTCCCTCCGAGCTTGCAACCAGCCAGCTGCCGGCCGGCTGGTATTTTTTTCGCAGCTGCAGACTTTCCTCGAGCGCGCGCTCCCCGCCATTCGTATCGCCCACCTTGTCCAGGCATCGCCCCAACGTCTGCAACGATGCCGCGATCGACGGATGACTCTCCGGAATCGATTTGTCGCGCAGCGACAACACCTGCCTGCTGAGCTCCATCGCTTTCTCGTAGTGCCCTTTGTCGAAGGAGAACATCGCGTAGTTGAAGACGGTGAACGCGTAGTCGGGGTGATTCGCGCCGAGCAATTGGCGCCGCATGTTCATGGCCTCGACGTACGTGCTCTCGGCGGCGTCGTTCTTTCCCTCGAGATCGAGCGCGGTCGCCAGTGCGTTCAGCACGTCGGCCACGGACGGATGCGGCGGCGGATGATTCGCCTTGAGGATGCCGAGCGCTTCACGGTGGAGCGACTCGGCGGCCGCCCAGTTGTTCTGCTCGCCCCTCGCCACGGCCATATTGTTCAACGACGTTGCGATGGCATCATCGCGCGGGCCGAGCACGCTCCGGCGGATGCCGAGCGCCTCGCGATGAAAACGCTCGCCCTCGAGCTCCTGCCCCTTGCTGTGCGCGACGCTCCCGAGATTGTCGAGCAGCGTCGCCAGCAGCGTATCCGGCTTCGACGAGCGACTCCGCTGCAGCGCCAGCGCCTCTCGCAGCATCGTGTCCGCGCGGTCGAGCTCGCCGCGTGCGCTCAACAGCCCCGCCACATTGTTGATCGCGCCGATGTACGCCGCGCTCGCCGGCCCGTTGACGCGGCGCCGCAACCGCAGCGCCTCGTTGAGGTGCACGGCCGCGTCGTCGTAGCGCCCGAGTGACTGATAGCTCTGGCCGATGATCATCTCGAGCTCGGCTCGCACCGACGGCTCGCCGGCCAGCTCAATCGCCACGCGTTTGGCCGCGCCATCCAACACTTCCGATACGGGGACATCGCGCCCGCCGGTGGCCGGCCGCACCGAGCGCAGCAGATCGCGAAGAAAGTCGCTCACCCGCTCCGACTTGAGCTGTTCCGCGCGCGCTTTGCTCGCCTGCGCCGTCGTCGTGATCACGCCGCCGACGAGCGCGACGAGCACGAGCACCGATGCGGTGACGGCGGCGATGTTGCGGCGCACGAATTTGCGCAGCCGGTACCCGGCCCAATCGCGCTGCGCCGAAATGGGAAGACCGTCGAGATGCCGGCGCAGATCGTTGTCCAACGCGTCGACGGATGAGTAGCGTCGCTCCGGCTCCGGGCGAAGACCCATGAGCACGATCAGATCGAGCTCGCCCCGCAGTCGCCGGCGCAGCCGATCGCCGGATCGCTCCCCGCGCAATGCTGCCGCTTCATCCGTCACGACCATGCTCGGCCGGGGCACGGGCGAGGTCAGCACCACCTGCTCGATGTCCATCGCCGCGCGACTGGGAAAGAGATGCGGCCGGCGCCCAGCCAGCAGCTCGAACAGCACGACGCCCAACGAGTACAGATCCGACGCCGTCGTCAACGTGCCACCCCGAATCTGCTCTGGGCTCGCGTACTCGGGAGTGAATGGACGGGCGCCGCCGCGGGTGAGCGGCATCGCGTCGTCCGATGCCTCCTCTCCAAGTAGCTTGGCAATGCCGAAATCGAGCAGCTTTACCGTGCCGTCGGATGTGACGAAAATGTTGCCCGGCTTGAGATCGCGGTGCACGACGAGATTCTTGTGCGCGTGTTGCACCGCGCCGCACACCTGTCTGAAGAGCGACACTCGCTCGCGTACCGAAGATTTCCGCGCGTCGCACCAGGTCGTGATCGCGTCGCCCTCGACGTACTCCATGACGAGGAACGGACGGCCATCGGGCGTGACGCCGCCGTCGAGCAGCGTCGCGATGTTCGGATGCTCGAGGCTGGCGAGGATCTGCCGCTCGCGGCGGAATCGCGCGAGCGTGAGCTCGGAGTCGAGCCCGCGCTGCACGATTTTTATCGCGACGCGCTTGCGGTACTGGTCATCGGCGCGGACGGCCTCGTACACCGCGCCCATGCCGCCCATGCCGATGAGATGCACGACATCGTAGGCGCCCAATCGTTGACCCACCAGCGGCGCGCCATCGCCGCCCGCGTCGCGCGCGCCGCCCAACGGCATCCCGAGGCGGATGTCGGTCACGTCGGATATGGTGATCAGCGCCGCTACATCGCGCCGAAGCGCCTCGTCGTCGCCGGTCGCCTGTCTCAGAAACGCGTCGCGCTGCTCGGGCGGCTGATCCATCACCGCGTCGAAGATGTCGCGCAGCCGATGGAGCCGGTTCCCGCCGTCGGTCACCGCGTGCCCTCGGGCGAGTCGGCGCCGAGCTCTTTGGCGAGCCATGCCTTGGCGAATCGCCAATCGCGCTTCGCCGTCGCGGTCGAGATGCCGAGCGCTTCGGCGACTTCCGGCACCTCCAACCCGCCGAACACGCGTAGCTCCACCACCTGCGCCCATCGCGGCTCGGCGGCCGCGAGGCGCGTCATCGCGTCGTCGAGCACGAGCAAGTCGATGATCTTGTCGTCGCGGCCGGCAATGGCTTCGTCGAGCGTCACGCGAAGATTGCTGCTGCGCTTGGCGGCGTTGCGCGCCCGCGCGTGATCGACCAGCACGCGCCGCATCGCCTGCGATGCCGCGCGGAGAAAGTGATTGCGGTTTTCGAACGTGGCGGGCGTTCCGTCGACCAGTCGAAGAAACGCTTCGTGTACGAGGGCCGTCGGCTGAAGCGTGTGATCGGGACGCTCGCCGCGCATGTGGTTCGACGCGATCCCCTTCAGCTCGGCGTATAGAATCGGCAACAGCTGGTCGAACGCCGCCGTGTCGCCGCGGCGCGCATCATCGAGCAGTCGCGTTACGGTGTGGACGGCATTCGGATCGGCGGACATCGAGATCCTTCGCGCGAATTGGGGAAGAGCTGGCGTGATTGCCGACGCCTAATGTACAATCGGGCCGAGCCGCTGCCAGCGGAAAATGCAAGCTGCATCTGAGGGCGCGATCATTTTTCTTCGGTGTTCGTTCAACCCGCCAATGCCGAGTCCCGAGGGTTATCGTTCATAATGGATTCGACAGTCGCTTATTTCTCGATGGAGATCTGCCTCGAACAGGCGATCCCGACATATAGCGGTGGACTCGGTGTTTTGGCTGGCGACACGGTGCGAAGCGCGGCCGATGCCCGGCTTCCCATGGTGGGCATCACGCTCCTCCACCGCAAAGGATACTTCGAGCAGCACCTCGACGCCGCCGGCCACCAAACAGAATCGCCGGTGAGTTGGCAGCCGGAGAGCCGTCTCGAGCTGATGGCTCCCGTCGTCGCCGTTTGGATTCAGGGACGGCGCGTCGCGATCCGTGCCTGGAAGTACACGGTGCGCGGCGTTTCGGGGGGCGAGGTGCCCGTCTACCTTCTCGACACGTCGCTCGAGGAGAACGCCGAGTGGGATCGCACCCTCACCGATACGCTCTACGGCGGCGATTCATTTTATCGGCTCTGCCAGGAGATCGTGCTCGGCATGGGCGGCGCGGCGATGCTGGGGGCGCTCGGCCATCGCGGCGATGTGCACTATCACATCAACGAGGGGCACGCGGCGCTGCTGACCATTACCCTGCTCGAGCGCCAACTCGCGGGCCGCGCTCCCTGGGACACGACCGAAGCGGATCTCGAAGCAGTTCGTCAGCAGTGCGTGTTCACCACCCACACCCCCGTGCCCGCCGGCCACGACAAGTTTCCGCTGGCGACGGTTCGTGACGTGCTCGGCGATGCGGCAGTCGCGCTGATCGAGGCGGCACGCGGCGCCGACGATGCCGGCCAGCTCAACATGACGTACCTCGCGCTGGGACTCACGCGCTTCATGAACGGCGTTGCGATGCGGCACCGCGAAGTGTCGCGCGAGATGTTCCCGCTCTACCCGATCGACTCCATCACCAACGGCGTGCATGCAGTGACGTGGACGTCGGAGCCGTTCCGCGAGCTGTTCGACGCCCGCATCCCCGAGTGGCGTCGCGACAATCTGTACCTGCGCCACGCCGTCAGTATTCCACTCGCCGAAGTGCGCGTGGCGCATGCCAGGGCGAAGGAGATGCTGGCCGAGGAAGTCGAGCGGCGCACCGGCGTCTCGCTCGATCCCGCGGTGATGACGATCGGGTTCGCGCGGCGAGCGACTCCGTACAAGCGCGCCGATCTCATCTTCAGCGATCTCGGGCGGCTGCGAGCGATCGCGAGCGAGGTCGGGCCGCTGCAGATCGTCTACGGTGGAAAAGCGCATCCGCAGGATGAGGGTGGCAAGGCGCTCATCGCCCGCATCCACGAAGCGGCATCGGAACTGTCGGGCGCCGTGCGCATTGTGTATCTGGAGAACTATGACATGGCGTTGGCGCAGACGCTCGTGCCCGGCGTCGATCTCTGGTTGAACAATCCGCAGAAGCCGCTCGAGGCGAGCGGAACGAGCGGCATGAAGGCCGCGCTCAATGGCGTACCGAGCTTGAGCGTTCTCGACGGGTGGTGGATCGAGGGCCACATCGAGGGAGTGACGGGCTGGAAGATCGGCCACACGCAGGAACCGGCGGAGCTCTCCTCCGATGCGGCTGATTTGTACCTGAAGCTCGAGCGTGTGATTCTGCCGCTGTTCTACGGGCTGCCATACGCGTACGCCGAAGTGATGCGTCACGCGATCGCGCAGAACGGTAGTTTTTTCAATACCCAGCGGATGGTACGGCAGTACATGCACAACGCCTATTTCCCGGTGAGCACGCCACCGGCCGCTGTGGACGAGTACGCCACGAGCTGAGGAATTCCGCAGCCACGCAACACGCAGCACGGGGCGTCACCTCAGGTACCGTTCCGCCGCCCGGATCGTCCCCTCGTCCCCTTCGGTGCGCGCCGCGTCGAGAAGCTTTCGTACGTGCGCCTTGAGCCGGTCGTCGCCCCAGTAGTAACCGGTCGCCTGCTCGGCGGCCCCCGTTTCGCCATCGACCGCCGCCTCGAGTAGCGCGCGCGCGGCCGCTTCATCGTACGACGGGTCGTCGCGCGGAGGCAGGGGAATCCGCCTGCCCGAGCCACCCCATCCTGCCGCAT
>JBBROY010000053.1:0-11942 GCA_038228795.1 Gemmatimonadales bacterium | reverse complement strand
GCGGCTTCGACATCGCGCATGCGCACGGGGCCGAGCATCTCCATCTCTTCGTTCAACGCTTCGGCGGCGCGCTGCGACATGACGCCGGTGAGCCGCGTGCGCAGCTCGCCGCTGGCTGCCTTGAGGGCGAGCGCCAGCTCCTTGGTGTCCATCTCGCGCAGGAGGCGCTGCAGGCTGCGGTCGTCGAGCGACTGAATGTCCTCGAACACGAACATCAGGTTCTTGATCGCTTCGCAGAGGGCCGGGTCGCGCTCGGCGACGCCGTCCATGATCGTTTTCTCGAGCGACGCGTTGAGCAGGTTGAGCACCGCGGCGACCGCGGCCGGTCCGCCGGAGAGACTCGTGCCCTGCGACGACGCCAGATCCATCTCGCTGCCGAGCGAACGCTCGATCAGCTGCAGCATCTCGGGCGAGCCCTTCTCCATCTTCGCCATGCGCCACACGACTTCACTGCCGAGTGCCGGCTCGATCTCCTTGAGGATCGCGGCCGTTTTCTCGGTATCGATGTGCGCGAGGACGAGTGCCACCGTCTGCGGATGCTCGCCGCGCAGCATGTGCGCGAGCTGTTGTGGATCGGCGCCGCGAAGGCGGTGCAATCCAAGATTCTCGGTCAGCTGGCTCTGCACGCGCTTGAGCACCGCGCCGGCCTTCGACGAGCCGAACGCCTTCTCGAGGATGTCGCGCGCGTAGTCGACGCCGCCTTCTGCCAAATAGCCGGCGGCCATCGACGTCTCGACCCATTCACTGAGCACCGCGTCGGCCAGCTCGCCCTTCACGTGCTCGAGGCGCGCGATCTCGTAGCTGATCGCTTCGACCTCATCGGGGAAGAGCTTCTGCGTGATCTTCGACGCGGAGTCGGAGCCGAGCACCATGCAGAGGATCGCGGCCTTTTGCTTTCCGCTCAGGGCCGACGTATCGGTCATCCGGGCGAGCGAGAGGGATTCAGCGGCCATGTTACACAGCCTCCTTCAGCCAGGCGCGCAACAGCTTGGCGGCGACTTCCGCGTCCTGATCGACGTGCGCGATCACGCGATCGCGCATCTCGGTGTTGATGATCGGGACGATCTCCTTCGGCGCGATCGCGGCGATCAGCTTGCCCGGATCCTCGCCGGCGACGAGCATCGACGAGCCGTCGGCGGCGGACGAGAGCATCATCTGCGGCGGCGGATTCTTGAGCGCCTTGATGACCGATAGCGCGACGATGAAGGTGAGGATCAATCCGAGCAGCGTGATGGCGGGCCGCCAGTAGGTCTGCGTGAGCTGCAGCGCATCCATCTTCGGCGTCACGGTCTTTGCCAGCGCGCCATCGAAGGGGATGCTGACCACGGAGATGTGATCGCCGCGAATCGAGTCGAGTCCGACGGCGCCGCGCACGAGCTGATTGATGCGCTCGAGCTCGGCGCCGGAGCGGGGAACGATCTTGGCCGAATCGCCGGTGCCGACGATCTTGTCGTTGACGAGCACGGCGACGGTCAGCCGCTTGATGTTGCCGATCGCGCCGGAAAAGGTCTCGAGGCTGCGCGTATTCTCGAACGTGGTGGCGGTGTTGCTCGACGCCGCGCCGCCCTGCGCGCCTGGCGTGATCTCGCTCTTCTGCTCCTGAGTGGTGATCTGCTGGTTCGGATCGACGGCCTGCGTCGTCCGCTCGACCCGGTCGAAGTTGATGGCGGCCGCGACCTGCACGCGGGCGTTCTTGAGTCCGACGATCTGCGACACCATCTGCTCGGCCTTCGTCTGCAGATACGTCTCGACTTCGCGCTGCACGCCGAGCTGGCGCGAGCTGAGTCCTTCGGGCGAGGCATCGTTCGACGTCGACAACAACCGGCCGCCGTCGTCGACGACGGTGAAATGGTCCGACGTGAGTCCATAGACCGAGCTGGCGACGAGGTGAGCGATGCCCTGGACGACATCGGGGGTCGGCGACGCGCCGTTGTTGAGCTTGAGCACGACGCTCGCTTCGCTCTGCCGGTCGGCGGTGCGAAAGCTCGTCGACTCGAGCAGGGCGAGATGCACCTGTGCCGTCTCGATCCCGCGCATCTTGCCGATGGTGCGCTCGAGCTCTCCTTCGAGCGCGCGGCGATAGTTCACCTTCTGCGTGAAGTCGGTCATTCCCCAGCTCGGCTGATCGAACAACTCGAGTCCGGGACGACCGGCGTTCGGCATGCCGCCGCCCTTGGCGACCAGCACGCGCGCGTGCGCCAGGTCGCTCGCGGCCACCTGCACTTCGGTGCCGCCCTTCTCGAGATGGTATTTCACCCCGGCCTGATCGAGCTTCTCCGTCACGACGCCGACCGCTTCGATCGGCACGTTCTGAAACGCCGGCACCCAGGTGGGCGCGGTGGCCCAGCGCGACACGAAGAAAATGAGCAGCGTCGCGGCGAGTCCCGCGCCAATGATCAGGGCGCGGGATTTTCCGCCGAGTCGTTCGAGAACGAGATCGAATTGCTCACGCATCAACTGAGAACCGGTGCGAGATGGTTGGTGACGACGGTGGTGCGCTCACCTAGGACTGCATGTTGATGACGGTGCGGTACGCGTCGGTGAACTTGTTCCGGAGCTCGACCAGGAATTCGATCGCGATCCCGGCCTCTTCCGTCGCCGCCATTACCTGGTGCAGCTCGACCGGCTCGCCGCGGAGATACTTGGCGGTCAGGTCCTGCGCCGCGTCCTGCGCCTGCGACACTTCACCGACCGCCTTCTTCAGCGTGTCGCCGAAAGAGGTGCCGCCGACGTTCTTCGACTTGAGGAAGTCGATCGTCTGACCGCGGTCGCCGATCTGACCGATCGTGCCGCGCATCGCGCCAATGGGATCGCTCACGACGACGACCTCAGACCTTCACGTCGAGCCGGCCGCCACGAGCGACCGGGGGCGGCGGCGCGTGGTTGCCGGTCATGATGCGGCCGTAGGTGAGCGGGCCCATGGCGCCGGCGCGCGCGAAGAACTGGCGTTCCTCGTGTGTGAGCACGCTCCACAGCTCCGGATCGGTGCCCTTCGGCGCGTCGACCTGCAGCGCGTTGCCACCCGCCGCGGCCGCGCCGGTCTTGGGCGCCTGCGGCATCGGCGGCTGCGCGTGCGGAACCGTCGTCGTCGCGGGACGGGCGACGCCCGTGTCGACGCGCGGAGCCGGCGGACGAATTCCCGGCGTGTAGGTGTTGGTGACTACGGAAATGCTCATCGGTGAAAACCCGGTGCGAGGTGCGCGGTGTGGAGTGCGCGATGAATCAGATGTCGATGGCGCGGCGGAGCATGCTCTTCGCGGACTGGAACACCGTCGCGTTCGCCTCGTAGACGCGACGCGCGTCCATGAGGTCGACCATTTCGTCGGTGATGCGGACGTTCGGGTAGCGCACGTAGCCGTTCTTGTCGGCGTCGGGATGGCCGGGCTCGTACACGAGCGGACCCTGCGAGGCGTCCTGCTCGATGCCGGTCACGCGTACGCCGGTGCCCAGATCATCGGGCGCGCCGGGCAGTGGGATCGGCGCGATCTGCGCGACTTGCGGCACCTGCCACGGCTGCAGACCCATCACGCCGTTGCTCTCGAGTTGTGAACGAAACCCCGCGGCGTCGAGAATCTGCTCTTCCATCTTCACGGTGCGGCGCTTGTACGGACCGCCCGCGTCGGTGTGCGTCGTCTCGGCATTCGCGATGTTCTGTGACACGACGTCGAGCCGCTGCCGCTGGGCCGAGAGACCGCTGGCGGCGATCGCAAGGGAGCGGAACATCGAGCGGACGATCGGCTGTTGGCCGAAGCCGATCGGCTTGATCGGTCCGAATGGACTCGTCATGGCTTACTTGTCCCTCAGCGCGGTGCGAATCTGCGTGTAGGCTTTCTCGAGCAGCTTCGATGTCGCTTCGTAATGCAGCTGCTCATCGGCCAGGCTCACCATCTCCGTCTCGAGGTCGACCGGCGAGCCGGACTGCGCGGCGGCGGGCTGTCCGTTCGGCTGCCGTTGCCCGGGCAGTGCAAAGCCGTCGGCGCCTTTCATCGTCGCTTGCGCCACGCGGGCACCGATGGCGCGAACGCGCTGGCTTCCGACGTCGAGCCCTTCTCTCAGTTGGTTGGCCGAGGACACGCGGCCGATGAAGCCGAAGAGCATGACGGTGGGGACGGGGGACGGGTGCGGCGTGCTGGGAACGGGGCGGCAGATCTCCTTCGCGGGCCGTGTAAAGGCACGCGCGGTGCCACGCTCCGGCGCAACAAAAAGCGCACTCCAACTGGGAGCGCGCTTTGTTCGCAACGTGTTCAGTAGGCAGAGGTTTGCCGGGTCGCTGCCTAACGAGTAGAACGATGAATTCGCATCGGCGGACGAGAACTGCCGCTAGGCAAACATGGCCAGTGCGGCAGGAATTGCCGACCGGATGCGGTCAGTAATTCGGTGCGTCCGCCTCGCGCCGTGCGACGGATCAACCGGCCGTCTTCTCGGCATCGTCCGGATACTGGGGGTCGAACCGAGACATCAATCGCGTGTGACGCGGCACGATTTCCGTGATAATCTCAAAGAACGCTTGATCCACGAGGCGGGCGGTTTCCTCCCACGTCTTTGGCGACCCGTCCGGATTCTCCGCATAGACGGTGCGGTTAGTCGTTTTGACGCGACGGATCAGTTCAGGATTCGCCTCCGCGGCATACGGCTCCGTGGCGAGGAAGACATAGTCCAACTTGCGCGCCATGTCGAGACAATACGTGGCCAAGAAGTAAAACGCCGCGTCCGTTCCCGGTTTGACCGACGCGAGCTTTTGAGTGATGCCATGTGGAGGGTAGTCGATGATCAGACACATCGAGCCGAAGGTGCTGCGGAGCGCCGCGACCTGACGCTCCAATTCATCGATGCGGTCTTCCGTGCTCATGAGCCGATCTCCGTGGGGTGAAAGAAAACTCTGACAGCTCCTGTTTGACCTCGATCAGTGTGGCAGCGCACTCCGCAACTGCCGGATGCGGTCCGCATACAGCGCGTCGGCAAGCGAGCGCGAGTTCGCCAGCGACTGAATCCATCGGGTCGCGCGCCGGCCGTCGCCCCGGGCGATCAGCAACTCGGCGAGGAGCGCCCGCTCCGGACTCATCGCGAGCAGCGGATAGTAGGTAGGCCATGGCTCACCGATCCGCGACGCGGCAATCTCGAGTTGCTCGATCGCGCGGGTCGTATCGTGCGCCAAGAGAGCGTGCCGGCCGAGGAGCGCCGCGGAAAGCGAGTGGCGCAACGGATCCGACGAGTCCGCCGGTGGCGCCGCTCGACGCAGTGCCGCGCTCAGCATTCCGATCTCGGCCACGTCACCGTTTCGCATCGCATCGTGTACGACCGCGGCGAACGCGAGGTTGGGCAACTCCCACGAGGGGAGCGCGAAGTCCGGCGCGCGTCCGGCCCGTACCATCGCCCGCGCCCTCGAGAGCATCGGCGCGGCAATCGCCTTCGCTGGATAGCCCGCGAAGTAGGCGTGCAACATCCAATCGTCGAACGACGGATCGCCCGCTGCCGCGCGCCACGCCGCGACGGCTTCGGGCCATCGTCCCAATCCGCCGAGTACAACGAGCCGGTAGTCGCCACCGCGTTGCCGGTCCGCGGGCGCGCGCCCGGCGGTGGCGAGGATGGCGCCGATCGTATCGGCGAAAGGCAGGTCGAACCGCTCACGAATCGCGAGCTCGACGAGGTCCGAAAGCGTGCCGCGGTCCGCCTGTGCCAGCGCCCGTCGCTCCGACGCGCGAGTGGAGGGGTCGGCCAGCCACAGCCGGAACGCCTGCGCGCTTACTACTTGCTTCGGATCGCCATCGCGAAATCGTTGCAGATAGCGGCGGGCAGCGGCCGTATCGCGTGCCCAGAGCGCGAGCGAGAAGAGGTGCGCGTAGACCGGTCCGAACGCGCTGTCCATGGTCGCGACCCGGTCGAACGCGGCGCGTGAATCGGTCGAGGACTGGCCGGTGAAGCCCGCGAAGTGATACAGTGACTCCGCCAAACCCCACCAGGCGTCGATGTCGTCCTGATGCTCGAGGACCGCGGTCTGAAACGCGGTGATGGCGCTGTCGCCTTCACGCAGCACATAGTGCCGCTGCGCCCTCAGCAAGGCCGTCCATCGCGGGGCCATGCTCGCTCGCCGTGCCAATCCGGCGTCGACCGCGGCCAATGCCGCGGCGTAGTCGTGTTGCCAGGTGGCGACGACACTCAGGCGATCGTACGCGAGCGCGCAGGCGGAGTCGCTCGCGATCGCCGCCCGCATCGAGGTCTGCGCCTCGTCCAGCTGCTCCCTCCAGAGCTGCCGCTGCCCGCGCACCAAATGGCCGAGCGCCTCGGCCGATGTCGTCGCGTTGAAGAGTGATGCGTGCGCGCCGAAATCGAGGCGCTCGCGCTGATTCAGCGCGCGAATGATGCGGAGGGCGATCCGCTCGGTGGATGCGAGAAGCGCGGCCGTCGCCGCGGTGTCCGCAGTCTGGATCACCAGCTCGCCACTCGGCGCCGCGTACACGCTGGCCGTCACGATGTGCGACGCGGGGAGCGGTGCGATCGTACCAGTCACCAGATAGCGCGCGCCGCGAGATCGCGCCGCCTCGAGTTGGTTGGACAGAGGCACGCGTGCCGACGCGGGCCCGGCAACCGTTCGAATGCCCGGCACCCACTCGAGCGCACTCGATACCAGCTGTTGCACCGTTGCGCCCAGGCTATCCGACGCCGCCACGCTGCTGGTGAAGGGAAGCATCAACGCCGTTGGACTGCGCGAGGAGTCTGACGGTCTGGGCCACCAGCGGCGCGCGCCGACCACCGACAGGACGAGCAAAGCGGCCGTCGCCGTGGCGCCGAGCGCTATGCGCGCCGCGTTGCGGGACGGCGGCGGCGATCGCGGCGCGGACGTCGTGTCGAGTGTCGCGCGAATGGCCGCGGCCAGGTCGGACGCGGTCTGGTAGCGATCGGCCGGCACCTTCGCGAGCGCCTGCATCACCACCCGTTCCAACTCCGCGCCGACGCCGGCGCGGCTGGCGCGCGGTGACCGCGGCTCCTGCGTCCAGTGTTGCGCGAACACCGCTTGCGATGTCGGCGCGGTGAAGGGCGGGGCGCCGACGAGCATTTCGTAGAGCACGCAGCCGAGCGCATAGATGTCGCTGCGTCCGTCGAGATGCGTTTCGCCCGCGGCTTGCTCCGGGCTCATGTACGCGGCGGTGCCGATCGAGAGACTGCCTTCGGTAGCCCGCTCGTCGGATGCCGCGGCGATCGCGCGGCTGATGCCGAAGTCCGTGACGAATGCGTGCCCGTCGTTGAGGAGGATGTTCCCCGGCTTGATGTCGCGATGCACAACGTCGTGGCGATGCGCGAAGTCGAGTGCATCGGCGATCTGCGCCGCGATCCGGACCGCATCGACAACCGGCAACTGGCGCTCGCGCAGAAGCCGGCTCTGGAGCGATTCGCCCTCGATCAAGGGCATCGTGTAGTACAGGAGGCCGTCGCGCTCGCCCGCGCTGAGCAACGGCACAATATGCGGGTGCGTGAGACTGCCGGCGATGCGAATCTCGCGGCGGAAGCGCGAGGCGGAGACGAGCGCCGCAACCTCGGGCGGAAAGACTTTCACGATCACGCGGCGCCCGAACTCGATTTCCGTCGCGACGAAGACGCAGCTCATCGCGCCGCCGCTGAGCTGCGACTCGATGCGGTACGCGGATCCGAGCGACGATTGCAATTGGGCGCGGAGATCGACCGGCACGACGGCGTCCAGCGACGGGAGCGGTTAGTATAGGCGATCACGCCGTCGATGGTTAGCCTGCGCGCGCATCACGCGTCAGTCATCGACCTCGCGTCCGGGGCCGTTCAGCTTGTTGCGCAACGTGCGCACGCTGATGCCGAGCATCTCCGCCGCCTTCGTGCGATTGTTGTCCGCCGCGATGAGTGCGCGCTGAATCAGCACCTGCTCGGCCTCGGCGACGTTCAACGTCTCGAGCACGATGCCGTTGGCCGTCGCGACCGCGCCCGCGCCCTCGGCCATGAGCGCGGCGTATGATGGACGCTGCGGCGCGCCGGCGAAGGAGTGCGTGAGCCCGAAGCGCTGACCCTCGAACGCCTGCACCTGCAGCGTCGGCTCCGTGCTCAGAATCACCGCGCGCTCCACCGCGTGCTGCAGCTCGCGCACGTTGCCCGGCCACGCGTAGCGCGTGAGCATCTCGACCGCCTCGGTGCTCAGCCCGGTGATCTCTTTGCCGATCTCGCTCGCCGTGCGCATCGCGAAGCGGTAGGCGAGGAGAGGAACGTCCTCGGACCGTTCACGCAGCGGCGCGATGCGGATCGGGATGACGCTCAGTCGATAGAAGAGATCCTGGCGGAAGGTACCGGCCGCCGCTTCCGCCGCGAGATCGCGATTGGTAGTCGCGATGATGCGGACGTCGACCCTGATCGGCGATGTGCCGCCAACCCGCTCGAACTCCTGCTCCTGCAGCACGCGCAGCAGCTTCGCCTGGAGATCGAGCCGCATCTCGGAGATTTCATCTAGTAGTAGCGTGCCGCGATGCGCACGCTCGAACGCTCCTTCCACCCGCTTCACCGCGCCAGTGAACGCGCCGCGCTCGTGACCGAACAGCGCACTCTCCACCAGACCCTCCGGGAGCGCGGCGCAGTTCAATTTGATGAATGGCCGGTCTCTGCGATCGGACTGATCGTGGATCGCGCGGGCGAAGAGCTCCTTGCCCGTGCCCGATTCGCCCTGGAGCAGCACCGTGGCGCGCGTCGGCGCGGCCATCGCGACCGTCTGCAACAGCCGACGAACCGCCGTCGATTCGCCGATGATCTGGCGCTCGTTGCGGAACTCCATCACCTCGCGGCGGAGCGCCTCGTTCTCCTTTCTCAGCCGGACGAACTCCAGCGCCTGCTCCACGGCGAGCTCGAGCTGCTCGGGGCGGATGGGCTTGGTGATGTAGTCGACCGCACCGGCCTTGATCGATGCAACAGCGTGCTCGATCGAGGCGTAACCGGTGAGCATGATCAACGGAACGTCGTAGCCTTCGCGCGCGATCAGATCGAGCAGCTCTAATCCCGTGAGCCCCGGCATCCGATAATCAGAGATGATGAGGTCGACCCCTCCCCGGGCGAGCACTTGCAGCGCCTCGGGAACGTTACGGGCCGATACGGGACGATGACCGGCGCGCTCGAGGGTGTCCTCGAGGATCAGGCCGACGGAGGGCTCATCATCAACGCAGAGAATCGTCGACACGTGCTCGGGCTGAGATGGGGGCTGAGGATTGGGGGATAGGGGCTGGGCCGCAGAGTAAACGCGCTGTCGCCACCACTCGCGCTCAAGTTCCCGGTTCCGCCTTCCGAGACTACACGATTAACCGCCGGTCTATGCAACAGGGCGGACTCGGACAACCAACGGTGATTGAATGCGTATCACGAACAGCATCATCCGCGACAATGCGGTAGCGGGTCTTCAGTCGAATCTGCGCGCCATCAACACGGCGCAAGCGCAGGTGAGCTCAGGGCTTCGCATCGCGCGAAGCTCCGACGATCCAGCGGCCGCGGCCAGCGTCATGCGCTCCGGTGGCTCGCTCCGGGCGCTCGACCAGTACAAGAAAAACATCACGACGGCGTCGACCCGCGTGTCGGCCGAGGAGACGGCGGTCAATAGCCTCAACGATCTGATGACTCGCGCGAAGGAAATCGCGACGTCGCAGGCGTCCGATACCGCCAACGCGAGCACCCGCGCGGCGGCCAAGACCGAAGTGGGTGCCCTGATGGATCAGGCCATTCAGCTCGGCAACACCAAGTTCGGCGACGAGTTTCTGTTCGGCGGCGTGCAGTCGCAGACGGCGCCCTTTGATCCGACGCAGCCCGGCTTCACCGCCGCGGCGCCGACCGGCGAGCGTCTGGTCGAAGCCTCGGCCAACCAGCTACTCAAGTCGACGCACAACGGTGCCCAGGTCTTTCTCGATTCCGGCGCGCTCGCCGCGCTCAAGCAGCTCTCCGATGCCCTCGGCAACGACGACACCGCGCAGGTGAGTGCGTCGATGACGAGCATCGATTCGTCTTTCGCCAGTGTGCAGGATGTGCTCGGCGAGATCGGCGCGCGCGGCAATCAGCTTCAGGTGACGAATTCGAACCTGGACGCGCTGAAAATCAATCTCCAGACCTTCAAATCGGATCTTCAGGATGTCGATCTCGAGAAGGCGGTGACCGAGTTGGTGAGCCGGCAGACCGCGTACCAGGCGGCGATGCTCGCGACCTCTCGCGTCATGGGAATGACCCTCACCGACTATCTCCGATGACACCTTCCGCCGCCGCGGCATTCGCACCAAGGTCAGACGTGCTCGTTCACTCCGATCTCCTCGGACCCATTTCGGTGTCCGCTGGCGAGATCATCATCTTTCCGGCCGGTCTGTTCGGCTTCCCAGAGTGCCGGTCATTCGTGCTCGTCGCCACCGCGCGCGACGGCATGTTCTGGCTGCAGTCCGCGGAGTACGGCACGCTGGCGTTTCTGGTCGTCGATCCGTTCCTGTTTTTCACGGACTACTCGGTGGACCTCGCGCCGATCGAGCTCGCCAAACTGGAAGCCAAGGACGCGACCGACATCGCCGTGCTGACCATCGTGACTCTGCCGCGCAGCCGCGATGACATCGCGACGGCGAACCTGCAGGGCCCGATCGCCTTCAACTTGGGCTCGCGGCTGGCGAAGCAGATCGCGATTCCGGACAGTGACTTTGGTGTACAGTGCCCAATAGATCTCAGTATGACGGCGACGAGCTGAACGGATAACACGCTGGAGACTTCAGTTCGAAAGTGGGAGATGTCAGACGTCAGATGTCAGATGTCAGTGACCGCATATGGCAGCGGGGGTGCGATCGGTTCTCGATCTCACCCCCGTTGGTCATCAGTTGGGGTCTTCAGTGTTGTTCGGAGTCACAGACATCTGACATCTGACGTCTGACATCTTCGACTCTGAACCGGTGTCCGTGATCAGCGCTCAAGTTCCGCGCGGCCTCGTCGATAATGAATTGGTCGGGAGTCACTAAGGACTTCTGAACCGCGGCACGGATGCCTCGGACGACCATTCAGGGAGGAATGCACCAATGCGTATCAACACGAACGTCTCGGCGATCAACGCCGGCCGCAACCTGGAAATGACCCAGAACGCGGTGAACATGTCGATGTCCAAGCTGTCCAGCGGTTTCCGCATCACGCGCGCTGCCGATGACGCAGCCGGACTCGGAATCGCCAACAAGATGCGCTCGGATATCGCGGCGCTCGGCCAGGCGTCCAACAACGCGCAGCAGGCCAACTCGCTCCTGCAGATCGCGGAAGGCGCGACGAACAGCATTTCGTCGATGCTCGAGCGTCTGAAGGTGCTGGCGACTGAGGCGGGCTCGGACACGGTGGACTCGGCCGGCCGCTCGCGCATTCAGGAAGAGTACGTGCAGATCTCGGCGGAAATCGACCGGACCGTGAAGAGCACCAAGTTCCAGGGCTCCACGCTCCTCGACGGCACCTTCGCCAACTTCGTCGACCTCGGCACGCCGGCTGGTCCGGACGTCAACGGCAACTACACCGTCGGCGCCGGTAAGTCGCTGCTCTTGAACGCGAAGACGGGCTACACCGACACCGCGGGCGCGGCTGGTAAGAACACGCTGTCCGACCTGCAGATCTCGGGCACCGTGGCCGCGACGTACACGCTGACCGAGACCCAGAGCGGCGGCGCCGGTACCGTCTACAACCGCATGACCCTGACCGACACCAGCGGTAACACGCAGACCGTGGCGTTCACCTCGGGCGGCGCGCAGCAGATCAACTTCTCGCAGTTCGGCATCACGATGAACACGTCGGCCGCGTTCACCAACACCAGCGCCGGCGGCACGATGTACGCCGCGGGTAACAACACGATCGTCGTCGGCGGCACGAACAAGGGCCAGTTCCTCGTCGGCTCCTCGGGCAGCTACGGCACCAGCGGCAACGACTACATCTCCTTCAAGAACCTGAACATC
>JBBROY010000052.1:0-12390 GCA_038228795.1 Gemmatimonadales bacterium | reverse complement strand
GCCGTTGTCGAGAAAGAAGCGCAGGCCGTACCAGGGGCTGAGCGCCTTCAGAATCATCGGCTCGCGCGCGATCTCCACCACGCCGAGCACGCCGATCGTTCCGAACCAGAGCAGCATTACGGGCCCGAACACGCGACCGACGCGGTCGGTGCCGTAACTCTGAAACATGAACAGCCCGAAGAGAATGACGACGGCGATCGGCCAACAGTAGTGGGCTATTGACGGTGACGCGATGTCGAGGCCCTCGATCGCGCCCAGCACCGAGACCGCGGGCGTGATGACGCCATCACCATACAGCAATGCCGCGCCGAAGAGTCCGAGCGCGACGAGAAGTCCGTAGAGATGCGAGTCGGCCGACCGCTTGAGACGCTGCTGTAGCAAGGCCAAGAGGGAAAGGATGCCGCCCTCGCCCTGGTTGTCCGCGCGCATGATGAACAGGATGTACTTGATGCTCACGACCATCGTGAGCGACCAGAAGATCAAGCTCAGGATGCCGTAGACGTTGGCGGGCGTCGGGGCGACGCCACCGCTGGCGCGGTTGAAGCACTGCTTCATCGCGTAGAGCGGGCTCGTGCCGATGTCGCCGAATACCACGCCAAGCGCGGTCAGCGATAGCCACGTCAGCTTGCGACCAGTCGGGGCGGGATCGACATGCGTCCGCTCGGGAGCGGTGGCGCGGAATCCGGTGCTGGTCGCAAAGGCGCCGCTGTCCTTATCGGACGGTGGCGTTTGCGCGGGCTCTGCGTTCATGGACGGCTGAGGTACCTGGATGCACCGGAGGTAAACGAGCCAAGCAAAAAAACGGGTCGCGGACAAACCGCGACCCGTTTGAAGCTATCGTGTTCCAACAGTCGGGGGCAGGTGGCCGCCGACGCATCGGGTCGTCGCGCTATTTTGCCGCCTCCTCGATCTCGCGAGCGGCCCGCTCGAGAACGTCCTTGATGCGTTTGAGCCGCTCCGTGTCGCGCGCGTGGCGCCCAGCATGACCAAACGTCGAGCGGGCAACCTCGCCGAAGGCGCGATGAACGCCTCCCATCTCCTCGGTGAAAAAGCTGGCTCCAAACTTCGCGATCCGCGCGAAAATGTCGTCTACGGTACCGCGGTTTTCCGCGAGGTAGGCCCGCCCCTCATCGGTAATCTCGTAAATCTTCTTACCGCCTTCTTCGGGAATCGCCTTGGCGTAGCCCAGGTCCTCCAGCATGGTCAACGTCGGGTAGACCGTGCCCGGGCTGGGAGAGTACGTGCCGCTGAAGCGGTCCTCCAGCTCCTTGATGATCTCGTAACCGTGGCGGGGCTTCTCCTCGAGTAGCTGAAGAATGACGTACTTGAGATCGCCCTGCTCGAACACCTTGCCACCCCGAAACGGACCGCCTCGGCGCCCGCCTCCGGGTCCTCCCGGCCACATCCAACCCATAGCGCTGGGATCGAAGGCGGCCCAGCCGCCCCTCCCAGCATGCCGGCCCTCAGGCCCGCTCGATCCGCCGAACCACATGACCGCCTCCGATATGCCAAAGATATATCGCCTGGAACGGCTTTAAGATATATCGGCGGTATATCGGACACAAGCCGGAACTGCTGCCTCTACGGTTTGAGGTATCCGCGCAGAAAGGCGAGGATCTCCGCCCAGCTCTCCTTACCCTGGGCACTCTGCACGCGGTTGAACTCGTGACCGCCCGGCGGATCTTGCCACTCCTTGTAATGATACAGGCCCTTCTTATCCATGCCGGCGGCAACCATCGAGTCGCGAAGGTTGTGGTTCTCGATGATGAACACGTCCTGATCGTTCGATGCGGCGTGGACGAGGAGCGGGACCTTCAATTCGCGCACATGGGCAATAGGCGAGCGGTCCCAGTACGCCTTGGGGTTCTGCTCCAGCGTTCCGCCGAATCCCTTCTGTTCCGCGAAGGTGCGCTGATAGCCGGCGGAGTGCGTCTTGATCCGCGTCGGAAGGTCGGCCACGGGAACGTTGGCGACCGCGACCTTGAAATATTCCGGATGGCGAAAAATCGAGTGCAGCGTGATGAAGCCGCCATGGCTCCAGCCGATGATGCCAAGTCGATCGAGGTCGGCCCACGGCACGTACTCCTTGAGGTATTCGCGCGCGAGCAGCGCGTCCTCGACCTCTTTGCCGCCGTAGTCGATCGCGTCGTAGTGCGCGCGACCGTAGCCCGTGCTTCCTCGATATTCGGGCGCGATCACCACGTAGCCCTGCCCGACGAGCGAGCGCACGTGCGGCACGTACAGCGTCTCGAAGTCGCCGTGCACACCGCCGTGCACCATGATCAGCGCCGCATGCTTCCTGATGGTGTCCTTCGGCGAAAAGACGTACGCGGGAACCAAAAATTGATCGGCGCCCGAGTACGTCACCTTGCGCACGACCATGTCGGGGCCGAGGTCGAGAAAGAACTGGAGATCGGTCAGGCGCTTGTTCAGCTCCTGACGCTCGAACTGATCCATTCGCGCCGATTGCGGCGCGCGGCTGGAGTCACGCGTGGCGGTCGCTTGCTGTGCGCGCACCTCTGGCGTGGCGAGAGCGAGCAGCAGCGCGCACGCTGCGAACGATCGGGAAGGGCGCATGTCGAATTCCTCGATTCTTCGGCGGGGACCAACGCGCGAAGATGCGGCTGCCGCGTGGCGCTCGCTAGATGAGCGCGGCCAGCACGAGCACCAGCGCGGTGATCGCCGCCACCCAGATGAGTGGCATGCGTGACATCGCGCGCGCGTGGATCGGCGCCGAAACGAAAGCGCGCGCCGGCCAGCTTGCGGCGGCGGAGGCGTCATCATCGTCGTCATCGGTCCGACGCGCGGCCGACGCCGGCGACATCGCGCGCTCGCGGCGTGCGCCGCCGACGTCATGCGCACCGAAGGCCACTGGCGCCGCTGGCGCCGCTGGCGCCGCGATCGCCCGCGCGTCGTCGAGCACGCGCAGCGTCTGCGTCGCCTCTTCTCGCACCATCACGTCGGACGACTCCGCCGCCCGCCGAATCGCTGGGAGTGCGATGTCGGCCTCGGGCTCCCCGGCCAGCGTGCGCAGCGCGAGGAGCGCCGCGACACGGGTCGTCTGCCGAGGGCTATCCAGGGCTGCCAGGAGCAGACGCACCACGTCGCGCGGCGGATGGCCGCGCTGCGGCGATGGGAGATCGGCTACGGGCGCGGCGCCGTCGGCGATCAGTCGTATCGCATCGCGCTCGAGTCGCGCGAGTTGGCCAAGTTGGCCGAGCCGCACCGCCGGCACCCACGAGGAGATTCTGTTCACTCCCCTAGTATCGGCTCGCCCCTCTCACACCGGAGACAGTCGAGCTCCGTCCCGATGCGGCCCAACCGGCCAACCTCGGTCACTACCCACGGCCGAAGCTGCCAGGGTGGGTCGTGCCGAACGTGCAGCGCGTGTTTGCACTCGAGCTCGGCAACCCAATGCCCTTCGCCGTCGGAATGAAATCCGGTGATGCGCCGTTGCACCACGAGTATCAGCCGTGCTCCGCTTCGGGCAATGCGTCGAGCTGCCGCAGATGATGCTGCAGCTGTCCGACGTAGTCGCGCATCAGATAATCGGGCGTTCCGTGGCGAACGATTCCCGGTGCTTCACGCAGGCTCGACGATCACCGCCGTGCCGTAGCAGAGCACCTCGGTCGTCCCTTGCATGATCTCGGTCGCGTCGTACCGTACGCCGATGATCGCATTGGCGCCGACCTCCTGCGCGTGCGTGATGCAGAGCGCGAGCGCTTCAGCGCGCGTCTTCTCGCACAGATCGGTGAAGAGCCACACGTTGCCACCGGCCATCGACTGAAACACGCCGCCGAGCGTGCCGAATAGCGAGCGCGATCGCACGGTCACGCCACGGATCACACCGAGTGTCTTCACGATCCTGTAGCCCTCGATCGTGAAGGTGGTCGTCGTCAGTTGAGGATTGAAGCCGGCGGGTATGGCGACCGGCGTATGGCGCGAGCGGTTGGCCGGACTGGTCGGAGTTGTCATGCCGTTCCGTGGAAAGTCCCGCTCACGCGGGGTGAGTGAGCTCCTGCAACGCGCGTTGGACGTAGACACGCACCATCTCCTTCCGCCAGCCGAGCGTGAAGTCAGTGTTGTCCATCGGCTTCGCAGGACGATACGCCGCATCGGCGGCGGCGCCAATGGTCGTCGCATCGAGCGTCTTGCCGATGATCGCCGCCGCCGCCGCATCGATCGCCTGGGGATACGATGCGACCGCGCCGAGAACGATGCGAGCGTCGGTGACCATCCCATCCCCGGCGAAGTCAATGCGAGCCGCGACGCCCAACACCGGAAAGTCGAACGCGCCGCGGCGCCGGAGCTTGTGGTACGTCGCGCGCCATCCGCCGATTGCGGGAAGATGATAGGCCACCAGCAACTCTTCGGGCCGCTTGGTGAGGTACTCAATGCCATCGTTGTTGTAGAGCGCCGCTGCCGGAATGCGGCGCTCGCCGCCGGCCGAGCGCAGCGTTACCTCGGCGCCGAGCGCGACGGCAACCGGAGCACCGTCCGACGACTGCACGGCCCAGCAGCGCGGGCTCGACGGCGCGACCCAACAGATGGCGCCGTCCTTCTTCATGCAGAAGTCGATGGCTTTGCGCCACTCGTAGGTCTGATCGTAATAGTTGCACCGCGTGTCGAGAAGCAGGTTGCCGCCGATGGTGCTCATGTTGCGCAGCAGCGGGGTCGACACCACCGACGCCGCGTGCGACACGGCCGGGTAGTGCTCGGCCACGATCGGATGTTGCGCCAGCGCGGTGAGCGTGACGCCGGCCCCGATGGTGAGCCCCGCCTGCGGAGTCCCGGTGATCTGTTCGAGCTCTGGAATGTTGCCTAACGAGATGACCGTATGCGGCATCTGCTGCCGCCGCTTCATGTTCGGGTAGAGATCGGTGCCGCCAGCGACGTATGAGGCGCCGTCGCCGGCGTCGGAGCGGAAACGCACGGCCTCATCGACCGAGCGCGCCTCGAGCAGCCGGAATCGCGGCAGGCGCAGCATCAGCGCGACCCTCGGCGTGAATCGCGCTCCGAATTCAGCCCGGCAATCTCCGCTGCCGTCGTCTCGCCCGCTTGTTCGACCGGATTGCCGGCTGAGTCGCGGTTGGTGACCGATGACTGGTCTCCCCCAACTTCGCTGTGCGCGCGCCCAACCGACTCGCGTCCGTTGCCGCCCTGCGCCGGCGTCGGCACTCTGGTCAAGTCGGGAAAATCGTACTCGGGCACGGAGCCCGGTCCGAATCGTCCCTCCTTGCCTTTCATCTTGTCGCGCAACGCGCGCAGCACTTTGTGCGGCGAGCACGGCACCTCGTCGACGCGCACGCCCACCGCATCGAACACCGCGTTCGCCACGGCCGGCATCACCGGCAGCAGCGGTCCCTGACCCGCTTCCTTCCCGCCGAACGGACCCTGCGGATCCTTGTCGTTGATCAGGATCGTCTCGACGTCGCACATCTCCCACGTGGTGGGACTCTTGTACTCGAGCATGCTCGGATGATGGTGCACGACGTTCCGCTGCTTGTCGCGATAGGTCATCTCTTCCATCAGAATCTCGCCGAGCCCCATGTACACACTGCCCTCGACCTGGCCGATGACCAGCGTGGGATTGATCGACTGCCCGACGTCATGAGCGAGCCAGATCTTCGGCACGCGCACGATCCCCGTCTCGGGATCGACCTCGACCTCCGCTATCGCGCACGAGTACGAGTAGGCCGGCGATGGGCCGACGCCGGCGCCTTTGTAGCGGCCGGGCGAGCGCGGCGGCGTGTACGAGCCGGTGCTCCCCACCGTTCCGAACTTCGACTCGGCGAGCTGGACGGCTTCAGCGAAGGACATCCCCGTTTCGGCGTCCTGAAGGTCGAACACCCGCCGATGGGCAAAGGTGAGGCGAGAGGCCGGGACGCCCAGCTTCGACGCGACTGCCGATGCAACCTGGTCGCGCGCGCGCTCGGCCGCCTGGATCGCCGCGTTGCCGGACATCATCGTCACGCGCGAGGAGTAGGAGCCGAGATCGACCGGTGTGAGGTCCGTGTCGCCGGTCACGACGCGAATGTCGACCGGCTCGATGCCGAGAATTTCGGCGACGATGTACGCCAGGATCGAGTCGGATCCCTGACCAATGTCGGTCGAGCCACAGAAGCACGCCACGCCGCCTGATCGGTCGAGCTTGAGCTGTACGCCCGAATGCGGCATGGAATTCCAGTAAATCGGCAGGCCGGCGCCCGAGATATACGACGAGCACGCGATGCCAACGCCGCGGCCAAAGGGCAGCTTGCGATGCTTGTTCTTCCAATCGCTTTTCGTGACCGTGGCATCGATGCACGCGCCAAGGCCCATGGAGCCGATGCGAAGCCAGTTCGCGGTGACCGAGTTCGCCGGCTGCAAGTTCGACCGGCGCATCTCGGCCGGGTCCAGCCCGAGCTGGTCTGCGATCTTGTCGAGGTGGCACTCGAGCGCGAAGCGGGGCTGGGGCGTGCCGTGCCCTCTCTTCGGACCGCACGGCGGCTTGTTGGTGAAAACGCGCGCGCCACGGAAGCGGTAGTGCGGCACTTTGTACGTGACGGTCTGCAGCGCGCCCGTGTAATACGTGCTCGCCACGCCGTAACTGCCGTAGGCGCCGCCGTCGAGGAAGCTGGTGAAGTCCATGGCGACGATGCCACCATCCTTCCGTACGCCCGTCTTGATTTTCATGAGCGTCGGATGGCGGCCGCGATGACAGTAGAAGACCTCCTCTCTCGTGAGGCAGATCTTCACCGGGCGGCCGGTTTTTCGCGCCAGCGCGCAGACGACAATCTCGTGGTTGAACGGGTCGGACTTGCCCCCGAACCCGCCGCCATTGGGCGTGGCGATCACACGCACATGCGCGGGTGGCATCTCCAGCACCTTGGCTATCGCGCGATGCAGGTAGTGCGGCGTCTGCGTGCTCGACCAGATGGTGATCTTGCCGTCGGCCGACCATTGCGCGAGCGACGCGTGTTGCTCCATCGGGAGATGCGTGTTCCCCTCGTAGAAGAACACGTCTTCACGTACGAGATCCGCCGTTGCCATGGCGTCGTCGACGTCGCCGAACTCGAGGGCGACGCGTTTGTGCACGTTGGCGTCGTCGCCGTAGTCGTGGATGAGCGGCTCCCGCATCGAGAGGCCGTCCTCGATCGATGCGATGGCCGGCAGCTGCTCGTACTCGACATCGATCAGGTCACATGCTTCCGCGGCGACGTCCTCGTCGATCGCGGCGACGGCGGCAACCGGATCGCCGACGAAGCGCACGACGTCGCGGCAGAGCGCGTGCTCGTCCTGCGACACGGGCAAGATCCCGAACGGGATCGCCAGCTCGGCACCGGTCATCACCGCGATCACGCCCGGATGCGCGGCGGCGCGGGTGGTGTCGACGCGAACGATGCGCGCATGCGGGAGCCGCGATCGCAGCAGCTTGCAGTGCAGCATTCGCGGGAGCACGAGGTCGTCGGCGAAGCGGAGCTCACCCGTCACCTTCGCGGTCGCGTCGACCTTTCGGCGGGGAGTGCCGACGACTCTCAATTCGGCGACCGGAGCGGCGGCGCCGGTCGCGGCCACCTCAGTCATGGACCGCAGCTCCCGCACGCGCGATCCGCTCGGACGCCAGCTCGACCGCCTCGTAGATCTTCAGATAGCCGGTGCACCGACACAGATTGCCGCTCAGCGCATCCTTGATCTCATTGCGCGAGGGACGGGGCGTGGCGTCGAGCAGCGCCCGGGCGGTCATGAGAAATCCGGGCGTACAATATCCGCACTGTGCCGCGCCGAGCTCGGCGAAGGCGTCCTGGAGTGGATGCAGAGCGCCGTCGGCCGCCATCCCCTCGACCGTATCGATGCGCCGGTTCGCGTAGGATGCGGCCAACGCGAGACAGGACAAGATCGGGGTTCCATCGACGATGATCGTGCAGGTGCCGCATTCGCCGAGCTCGCAGCCATGCTTGGTTCCGGTGAGCGCGAGATCCTCGCGAAGCACCTCGAGCAGCGTCTTGTGCGGCGCGAAGGCGACCTCACAATGCTCGCCGTTGACGATGAAGGCTGCCTGTATTTTCAGCCGCGCGGGCGGCTCGATCGATACGGGGTGGGACACGCGGCCTCGAAAATGTCGGGCTTGGAATGAAGGAAACAGCGCGCGGCTCCATAGCGCGGCGCGGCGCTCGCTCAAGATCGACGGCGGCGAGGGTGCATCGCAAGGGAAGGGCGCCTACACGCGGCCAAATATCGTGCCCATGGCCATTGCCGCAGTGAGTCTGAATGGGCATGGCGTTTGCTTTTACTGACGCCGACCGGCTCAAGCCGGACCAGGCTCGATCACTCGACTTTCGGAGGCTATATGGACAAGGACCTCAATACCCGCGGCGCAGAGAATGAAGTCAAGGGCGCGGCCAAGGAACTTGAAGGTAAGGTCCGTAAGACGGTCGGCGATGCACTCGACAACGACAGCGAGTCGTTGAAGGGCCGCGCGAAGGAAGCCGAAGGAAAGATCCAGAAGAATTTCGGCAAGGCCGAGCGCAAGCTCGACGACGCGGTGTAGCCTGTTGGAACGGGAAAGGGCGAGGCGGAGACCGATCCCCGCCTCGCCCTTTTTTGCGCCGAATCACGAGCTCGGCGGCGTCGCGATCGCGGCGACGACTCGCACACCGTTTGCCGACGCGAGGTCCATCGCCTTTAGGACGTGGCGGTACTCGGTGTCGCGGTCGACGCGAAGATAGAGCGTATGATCTCCTCCATCCGACGCAAAGCGGCGCCGGAGCAATCGCATCAGCTCCGCCTCGGTGACCAGGCGCTTCTGGAAGAAGTAGCGGCCGTTCACATCGATCCCGAGCTCCGCGACTTCGTCATCGGGGTGTGCTTTGAGGTTGACGGCGGTCGGCGGCCGGGCCGGAAAGTCTTGGATGAGCGCTGGCATCTGGACCATGAAAATGATGAGGAGCACGAGCATCACGTCGATCATTGGCGCGACGTCCGGTGTCGAGTGGAGTGCGGTGTGTTTCATCGCGCACTACTCTGTTTCGGCATCGCGGCGAGCACTTGCACTCCGGCGCCCCGTGCAACGTCCATGGCATGCATCACCGCGTTGTAGTTGACGCGCACCTCAGCTTGTACGAACAGGGGCTCGGCGCGGCGCCCACGATAGATGTCGTGCAACCGTTCAGGAAGCTGGAGCGAATCGAGAGGAACGCCGTTTAGCGCATAGGCGCCGTTGCGCTGCACCAGCAGCACGATTGGATCGTGATCGTCGCCATGTTCACCATCTGCCGGTAACTGTACGTCGATGACGTTGATCGGCAGCGCGGCGAGAATCACGATGACCAGAAGTACCAGGAGCACATCCAACATCGGCGTCACGTTCATTTCGGCCGTGATGGTGGCGCAATCGTTCACCGCGTTCATGGCATCCCTCCGCTTGGGTTGCCCCCACGATACGCGCGGCGCCTAACGCGACGATGAGCGTCGCGTGGCTGCTCGGTAACGAGTGCATTACGAAGTGGTGAACGCGAAACGGCCCGGCGAAATCACTCGCCGGGCCGTTTTTTGTCGACACTGCCACGCTACTCGTATCGCAGCGCTTGAATCGGGTCGAGTGTGGACGCACGTCGCGCCGGCCACACGCCAAAGATCACGCCCACCGCCGCCGAAAAGAGAAACGCCAGGATGATCGAGTCCGGCGCAACGGCGGTGTTCCACTGAAAGATCTTGTTCAGCGCCAGGGCACCGCCGGTACCGAACGCGATACCGACCAGCCCGCCGAGCATGCACAGCACCACGGCTTCGATCAGGAACTGCAGCAGGATGTTCGCTCGCGTCGCGCCGAGCGCCTTTCGCACGCCGATCTCCCGCGTGCGCTCGGTGACCGAAACCAGCATGATGTTCATGATGCCGATTCCGCCCACCAGCAAGCTCACGGTCGCAATGCCGGCGAGCAGGTACGTGAACACCTGCGTCGTTTCATTCAGCGTCGTCAGGAAGTCGGACTGGTTGCGGATCTGGAAGTCGTTTTCCTTTCCCTGCCGTAGGCGATGCTGCCGGCGCAGGATCTTCTCGATCTCCGCCATGGCATCGGGGATCTCGACCTCGCTGGCGGCGATCACGCTGACGTTGCCGAGCCGTTCCGTGCCGAGCACGCGATAGCGCGCGGTCTGCAGCGGGATGAGGACCTGGTCATCGGGATTGCCGAATCCGCCGCCCTGTCCCTTGGACTCGAGCACGCCAATCACATCGAACTGAATGCCGCGGATGCGAATCTGCTCGCCGACGATGCCATCCGGGTTGGCGATGCCGAGGCCCTCGAGCACGGTCGGCCCGAGAACGGCGACACGGCGGCGCGCCATGTCATCACCATCGGTGAACATCCGTCCCGCCGCCAGCTTGAACTTGCGGACCGTGAGATAATTCGCCGAGGTCCCGACAATGTTGGTGTTGGTGTTCTTGTTCAAATACTGCACCTGCAAGCTGCGCTGCATCTGCGGCTGCACGGCGGTAATGTGCCGCGATCTCTCCTCCAGCGCCTGCGCGTCGGCCATCGTCATCTTCGTCTGGTCCGTGGTCCGAACACCAAAGCCGCCGAACGCCTGGCCCGGCATGACGGTGAGGAGCGTGGTGCCGAGCGAGCTGATGCGATCCTTCACCGCGCTCTGCGCACCGTTGCCGAGCGCGACCATGGCGATCACCGCGCCGACGCCGATCACGATGCCGAGCATCGTGAGGAACGAGCGCAGCTTGTTCGCTCGCAGCGCGCCGAGCGAGACGCGGAGAATTTCGCCCAATAGCATGATGTCTCCTTACCGGCCCGGCGGACGCGCGCCGCCGCCGCCGGGACGCGGCTGCTGCTGCTGCATGCCCGGCACGCCGCCGCCCATGCGCTGTTTCATCTGGTCTACCTGCTGAGTGCGATTCGCTTGTGCGGCGAGCGCGGCAACGAGCACCACCTGATCGCCCTCCTTCAAGCCGCTGAGGACCTCGGTGTAATCGAAGTTGCTGATGCCGAGTCGCACGACGCGCGGTGTGTACTTGCCGCTGTCGGCGATGAACACGAGGCCAATTCTGCTGCGCGAGCGCCCCGTGTTCTCCGGCGGTCCACTTTGGATGGCGTTCGGGCCGGCCTGCTGCCCGCCCTGCTGGGCGCCACCGCGACCACCGCGGCCACCGCCACCGCCACCGCCACCGCGTCCGCCACGCTGACTGCTGTCTCCGCGCTGGGTGCTCTGCCCACCGCGATCCGTACCGGCATTCGGCGCACCCATCTGTCCACCACCCTGCGCCATGCGCTCCTTCATGCGGCACGCGCCAGCGACTTTCGGATCGAGGCCGATCGACTTGTAGATCCCCTCCGATTCGGCGCGAATCGCGGCACGGTCGGCGTCGGGCTCGCGCATCTTGTCGCGAATCGCCATCAGCTTCGGCTCGACCTCCGGGTGCTTCGTGAACGCGGCCTTCACCGCGTCGCACTGCGCCTGCGTCACCTCGGGCATCTGGAAACCACCGGGACCCTGCCCGGGACCCTGGCCAGGACCCTGCTCAGGCGACAGCACGACCTCACCCTTCGCGACAACCGACACCTTGCCGCTGGGCGGCGCGGCGCCATTCGGGCCGCCCTGCGGGCCGCCCATCATGCGAATGCGCTGGCCGCCGCCGGATTGCATCTGATCCTGGATCTGCTTCTGAACCGCGGCCGGATCGAGTCCCATCATCGGAGCGGTGATGGCCGCCTCACGCGGATTCCGAACGGCATCGTTAGGCACGGCGATCACGTTGTCCTTCTGCTCGACGAGGATCGACACCTCGCCGTTCATGCCCGGCATCAGCAGCCGGTCTTCGTTGCTGACGCTGACGAGCACCGGAAACATCGTCACGCTCTGCTGAACGACGGCCTGCGGCTCGATCTTCTCGACGCTTCCCATGAACGGATGCTCGGGATGCGCATCGACCGTGACGCGCACCTGCTGTCCCGGCTGCACCTGACCAATATCGGTCTCGTTCACCATCGCGCGCACGCGAACCTTGTTCAGGTCGGCCATCTTGAGCAGCGTGGTGCCGCCCCCGAACGACGACGTGGCCGAGGTGATCACTTGCCCGAGGGAGACGGTCTTCTCGATGATCGTGCCGGACACGGGGGCGGTGACGGTGGCATCCTCGAGCCGCTGCTTGGCCAGATCGAGCGACGCTTCGGTACGAACCACCTGCGCCTGGGCATTCGAGAAGGCGATCACCGCGGCCTCGTGCTCGGGCGCGGTGATGATCTTTTGCGTGAATAGGTCATCGGAGCGCTTTTTCTGCGCCGAGGTGACGTTGAGATTCTCGCGCGCCGCGCGCGCGTCGGCCGCTGACTGGTTGTACTGGTTCTGCACGTCACGCGTATCGATCTGCACGAGGAGATCACCCGGCTTCACCAGG
>JBBROY010000051.1:0-13457 GCA_038228795.1 Gemmatimonadales bacterium | reverse complement strand
GATGTTCAGGTTCTTGAAGGAGATGTAGTCGTTGCCGCTGGTGCCGTAGCTGCCCGAGGAGCCGACGAGGAACTGGCCCTTGTTCGTGCCGCCGACGACGATCGTGTTGTTACCCGCGGCGTACATCGTGCCGCCGGCGCTCGTGTTGGTGAATGCGGCCGTGGTGTTCATCGTGACGCCAAACTGCGAGAAATTGATCTGCTGCGCGCCACCGGCGGTGAAGGCGATGGTCTGCGTGTTACCGCTGGTGTCGGTCAGGGTCATGCGGTTGTAGACGGTACCGGCGCCGCCGCTCTGGGTCTCGGTCAGCGTGTAGGTGCCGGCCGTGGTGCCGGAGATCTGCAGGTCGGACAGCGTGTTCTTACCAGCCACGCCCGCAGTGTCGGTGTAGCCCGCCTTCGCGTTCAAGAGCAGCGACTTACCGGCGCCGACAGTGTAGTTGCTGTTGACGTCCGGACCCGCCGGCACACCCAAGTCAATAAAGTTCGCGAACGTGCCATCGAGGAGCGTCGAGCCTTGGAACTTGGTGCTCTTCACGGTCCGGTCGATTTCCGCCGAGATCTGCACGTACTCTTCCTGAATGCGCGAGCGGCCGGCCGAGTCCACCGTGTCCGAGCCCGCCTCAGTCGCCAGCACCTTCAGCCGCTCGAGCATCGACGAAATGCTGTTCGTCGCGCCTTCCGCGATCTGCAGCAGCGAGTTCGCCTGCCCCGCATTGTTCGACGCCTGCGTCAGAGCACCGATGTCGGCCCGCATCTTGTTCGCGATCCCCAACCCCGCCGCGTCATCGGCGGCTCGTGTAATTCGAAATCCACTCGACAGCTTGGACATCGAGACATTGACCGCATTCTGCGTCATCTCGAGGTTTCGTCCCGCGTTGATCGCGGAGACGTTGGTGTTGATCCGCACGGTCATGCTCCCTGGTTGTTGGTCCTGTGGCATCCCTGCCGCGCGTGGAGGACCTCGGTCCACGCTGCCGATGCTTCTTCCGCTGTATTCGAATATCGGGCAGGGATTATCCGCCCCTCATGGGCGCCAACACGCCATTGGCCGCTAGTATCACACGGGAACAGTGTCAGAAGTAGCTATCCGATGTCGTTTAGACCGCTCCTGAGTTAGCTACCCGCTTGCGCGGAGTACCGTATATCTTTCGCGACATGAACCTCGAGATCACTCCGAAGAAGTCCGAAGGGACCGAACGACTGCTGGCGGTATCGGTGCCTGTCGAGGACGTGAAGGCGGCCGAGGAGCAAGCGGCGCACCGATACGCGACAAAGGTGCGACTCCCGGGCTTCCGACCCGGGAAGGTGCCGGCGGCAATGGTGCGCAAGCGCTTTGCCGACGCCATCCGCCAGGAAGCGATCGAGTCGATCGTACAAAGCGCGTTCAAGCAGGTCGTCGACGACCAGAAGCTTCGCGTCGTCGGCCAGCCGCACATCGATCATCTGCAATTCGACGACGGCAAGCCGCTCACCTTCGAGCTGCATCTCGAGGTGCATCCCGAGCTCAAGCTCGAGCGCACGACGGGATTCCGCGTCGCGCGCACGCCGCGCGTGGTGAACGAAGACAGCGTGCGCGAGCAGATCGACCAGTTGCGCGACCAGCGCGCGGCTTGGTCGCCGGTGACGGACAAGCCGATGCCGGGCGACATGGTGACGGTGAACCTGGCGACCGCGGACGAATCTGGCGCGATGAGCGACGGCAAGGAGTACCGCGTCGTGCTAGGCGAAGGGCAGGCGATCGCGGCCATCGAAGAAGTGATCATGGAAACCTCGCCTGGCGAGACGACGGAGCGAAAGGTCAAGTGGCCCGATGACTTTCCCGATGAGTCCCAACGCGGCAAGACGAAGTTGGTGCGAGCCGCGGTCGTGGACGTGAAGCGGAAGTCGCTTCCGGCGCTCGACGCATCGTTCGCGCGCGAGGCGGGAGACTATGATTCTGTCGACGCGTTGAGCGCCGCGGTGCGAACGGATCTCGAGCGCATGGCGCAGCGCGAGACTGACGCCGAAGTGCGCCAGCGCATCATCGACGAGATCATCAGCGCGAACCCGTTCGACGTGCCGCAGGCGTGGGTGCAGCAGGTCGTACAGGGCTACGCCGAGGCGTATCAGATTCCGGAAGCCGAGCGCGAGAAGTTCGCCGGCGAGTTCCGAAGCGTCGCCGAGCGCCAGGTTCGCCGCGATCTGGTGATCGAGACGATCGCCGAACGCGAAGCGTTAAAGGCGACCGAAGCCGACATCGACACACGGGTGGCCGAAGTGGCCGAGAAGAACAATTCCGACCCCGGCAAGGTTTATACATCACTACAGAAGGCCGGACGCCTCACCGAGCTGGAGCGCAGCATCACGGAAGACAAGGTGTTCGGGTGGTTGCTGGAGAAAAACGAAGTGCAGTAGCGGGTGTGGGGAGTGAGGTGGAGTACACCCTACCCCCGATACTGTATGGGCTACCCCCGCCTTCCGTAGTTCTCACACTCAGGGTTCCAAACCATGGCTTCGATCTACCCACCGTATGTGATTGAGCGGTCCAGCCGCGGCGAGCGGACGTACGACATCTTCTCGCGCCTCTTGATGGATCGCATCATCTTTCTCGGCACGCCGATCAACGACGATGTCGCGAACATCGTCATTGCGCAGCTGCTGTTCCTCGAGGCAGACAATCCCGAGCGTGACGTACATCTGTACATCAACTCGCCGGGCGGTAGCGTGTCGGCGGGGATGGCGATCTACGACACGATGCAATACATGAATGCCCCAATCCGGACGACGTGCATGGGGATGGCGGCGAGCATGGGCTCATTCCTGCTCGCGGCGGGCCACAAGGGCAAGCGGAGCGCCCTGCCGCACTCGCGCATCATGATGCACCAGCCGTCGGGCGGGGCGCAGGGCACGGCGGCCGACATTGAGATCATGGCGAAGGAGATTCTCTACCTACGCCACAAGATGAACGAGCTGTACGGGAAGCACACCGGGCGGGCGGTCGAGCAGATCGAGCGCGACATCGAGCGGGACCGGTGGATGTCGGCGGAGGAGGCCCGGGATTACGGCATCGTCGACAGCATCGTGGCGCACCGCAGCGCGGCTGAGCCAATCGGTGAGAAGAAGGCAACGGCCTTGTGAATTCGTTCACGAGCGGCGTGACGCATGGACCACTTGACCATCTTTTGAAGGGTGGGTTAAGGTTCGCGCAATCACCCCGCTCCGGCTTCTCCTCCGGACCCGACCTCGCAGCACCGCCCGATCGACCGACCTCCGCTGCACGCCACACCTGACGGTCACCAAGGCCCCCATGTCGCACGACAAACACCTCCGTTGTTCGTTCTGCGGAAAGTCCAAGGACAGCGTCCGGAAATTCATCTCCGGCCCGTCGGTCTACATCTGCAACGAGTGCATCTCGCTCTGTAACGAGATCCTCGCCGAGGATGAGGAGCGCGAAGTCGCCGAAGCGATCACGCAGGTTCCGGTGCCGCAGGAGATCAAGGACGTGCTGGACCAGTACGTCATCGGACAAGAACGGGCCAAGAAGGCGCTCGCGGTCGCCGTCTACAATCACTACAAGCGCATCAATTGCCAGTCGACGCGCGATGACGATGTCGAGCTGGACAAGTCGAACATTTTGCTGATCGGCCCCACCGGCGTCGGCAAGACGCTGCTCGCGCAGACGTTGGCGCGCATTCTGGACGTTCCCTTCACGATCGCCGACGCCACGACGCTCACCGAAGCCGGCTACGTCGGAGAAGACGTCGAGAACATTCTCGTACGGCTGCTCCAGGCCGGCGAGTTCAACGTCGCCGAGTGCGAGCGCGGTATCGTATACATCGATGAGATCGACAAGATCGCTCGCAAGAGCGAGAACCCGAGCATCACGCGCGACGTATCGGGCGAGGGCGTGCAGCAAGCACTGCTCAAGATTCTCGAGGGAACGGTCGCTTCGGTGCCGCCACAAGGCGGGCGGAAGCATCCGCAGCAGGAGTACATCCAGATCAACACGAAGGACATCCTCTTCATTTGTGGCGGAGCGTTCGACGGACTCGAAAAAATCATCGAAGCCCGCACGGGGCGACGGCAGATCGGATTCTCGAAGGACGAGACGACCGCTGGCAAGCCGATCGACCTCAAGAAAAACATCTTTGCCGAAGTCGAGCCTGACGATCTGCTGCGCTACGGGTTGATTCCCGAGCTGGTCGGGCGCCTTCCCGTCACGGTGCCGCTCGAGGCGCTCGATGAGGACTCGCTCGTCCGCATCCTCAAGGAGCCAAAGAACGCGCTCACGAAGCAGTACGTGAAGCTGTTCGAGCTCGAGGAAGTGAAGCTGACCTTCGAGGAGACGGCGCTGCGGGCCGTGGCGACGAAGGCCCTCAAGCGCGGCACCGGCGCGCGCGGCCTGCGCGCCATTCTCGAGGAGCTCATGACCGACGTGATGTTCGACCTGCCGAGCCGCGACGACATCACCGAGGTGAAGATCACGGAGACGAGCGTGCTCAACAACACGCCGCCGCTCCTGGAGCTGTCGCCGAGAAAGCAGAAGAAAGAGGCGTAGAAAATCGGATCGGGGTTTTAGGGACGGCGGTGTTCGAGATCACTCGGGCACCGCCGTTTGCCTTTAAGCGGTGCTTGCACGTGCATCGCACCGGGCATCGACTACCTTCCGGCATGACCTCGAACGCGGCGAAAGACCCGCTGGTCGTGCACACCGTCGAGTTTCTGGGCGGGATGGCGTCGGCGGAGGGATGGCGGCCTGACGTGGCGCTGCCGGTGGTCGCATTCAGCGGACGGAGCAATGTCGGGAAGTCGTCGCTGCTCAACAAGCTGGTGCGGCGAAAGCAGCTCGCCCGAGTGAGCCAGACGCCGGGCAAGACGCGCGAGATCAACTTCTTCAACATCAATGGAACCTTCGTGCTGGCCGATCTGCCCGGCTACGGTTATGCTCGGGTCTCGAAGGAAAAGCGTGAAGGCTGGCGTCCGCTGATCGAGGGGTTTCTTCGCCAGAGCCAGGAGTTGCGCGGAGTGGTCCAGCTCATCGATGTGCGACACGATCCGTCTCCCGACGATCTGTTGATGCTCGACTTTCTGGCCGACCTCGGCGCGCCGACGGTGGTCGCGCTGACCAAGATCGACAAAGTGAAAGTACGCGAGCTCACGCCGCTGATCGCGCGCATCGCCCAGACGACGGGGCTCGACACCGAGCAGCTCATTCCGTTCAGCGCCGAGACGGGCGAGGGTCGCGACGAGCTGGCGGCGGCGCTGGTCGAGCTACTGGAACAGCCGTCGTGGAGGGCGCCGTGATCTCGGGCGTCATGACCCGCGCGGTGACCGCCGCGGTGGCCGCGTTGCTCGGGGCGTACGTTGCCGCCTGCGGAGGCAGCCCGCCGGTGGTGAAATCGGCCGCCGCGCCGCCCTCACCCACGGCCCAGCACGCCGACACCGCTGGCATCGATCTCATCCCTCCTGGATACGGCACGCTCCGGCAGGATGACATCGCCGTAAAGACGCAGTTGCCGTCGACGCTCGTCCGCATGATCCCGCTCGACGAATCGGTGATCCGGCTGCTCACGTCCGACTCGTATCGCGCGATGCACGAGCTGAAGGAAGGCCGGCGCGAGATGATTGCCGCGATGGCGGCGCGATACAATGTGCGCCGGCCCAGCTTGTGGTACATCTCGTTCTACGCGCTGGAGAGCGAATCGCGATTCAGCCCAATGGAAGTCGTGCTCCAGAGCGCCGGCCGCGATTTCCGTCCGCTCGATGTGATCCCGCTGACCACGGGCTTCCGCGACCAGCGCATCAAGCAGCGCGAGAGCCAGAGCGCCATCTATCTGTTCGAGGACGGAGTCAATCTGAATCAGGGACTGACGGTGTCGGTCGAAGGCGTTCCCAATAACAGCTGGGATGCCATCTTGCGCTCGATCGAGCGCGAGCGCTCACTTGTTCGCTCCCGCATCTCGAAGTAGCGCGTTGGTCCGACCATCAACTGACTTCCCATGGTGCTCACGCCGCTTCGCTCCCTCGGCACGAATCCCGCCGCCGCGCTCGCCGACGCCTGGCTCGAACAGTTGGGCGGGCAACTGGCCGGCCCATCCGCCGACCGCGCCCGCATCTGCCGCGATACACTGTGCGCGCTCACCTATCCGCAGTATGCGGCGAATTGGGACACGGCCGTGCAGGACGAGCGACTCCCGCTCGGCACACGGCTGGCGCTGAGCGCGCTGGATCCGCGCAACGTGACACTCGAGCCCGAGTACTACGGCGAGTGCGACGACGCAAAGTTCCAGCGGGTGAAGCCGTTGCTATGGCTCTGGTACTCGTTCGACCGCACCGTGGCCGGAGCGCAGAACGTCGACCTTGGCGTGCGACTCCGCCGGATGTTGGCGCCGCTCATCTTCAAGCGATGCGGCGAGAACTTCAAGGCGTTCCAGTTCGTCGAGTTCTCCTTCGGCTACAACATGGACGTCGGCGACAACTGCGTCGTCCATCGCTACGTGCTGCTCGACGACCGCGGCGGGATCGTGATGGGGAACAACGTCTCGATCAGCGACTTCGCCAACATCTACAGTCATACCCATAGCATCGTCGAGCAGAAGGATGTGACCGACGCGACCACGGTGCTCGAGGATGGCGTGCGCATCACGTACCATGCGACAGTGCTCGCCGGCGTACGCGTCGGTACCCAGGGGATGGTGGGCGCCATGGCGCTCGCCACGAAGCCGGTGCGGCCGTATCACGTCAACGTCGGCATTCCGGCGAAGACGGTGCGCGTGAAGCCGAACGCGCCGGCCGATACCGGCTCCCACGTCGCGGCGGCGGCGCGAGGGGATACCACGGAAGGTCGGAAAGGCTGACGCCCGGTTCGAGCCCGCGCAGGAAAAGCCCGCCTACTCGACCCGTAACACATCCTCGAGCGGCCCCGCGTCGCCGGCGGCGAGCAGCATCTCGATCTGCGACAGCGCGTCGCGCGAACGCGGCCACGCGATCTTGGCGCGGGCATCGCCGATAGTCAGCCATTCCGCGGCTTGGTGCTCGGCGCCGAGCGTGACGGCAGCGTCCGCGGCAACCACGGCCGCGAAGGCGATGGCGAGGGTGATCGTGCCCGGCCCCAGCATGTGCAGATAGAACGGCTGCACGATCACGTTGTAGAGTCGCTCGGCGACGAAACCCGTCTCCTCGCGCAGCTCGCGAAGCGCGGCCTCCTCCGCACGCTCGCCGGCGTCGATGTGCCCGTGAACCGCTTCCCACGCGCCAGTGCAGCGCGTTCCCGGGGCACGTTGAAGCAGCAGCGCATCCCACTCGCCTTCGCGGCGTCGCAGCACGTAGACGTCGACGGTCGCCGCGCGGATGTCGGTCACAGCACGGACCAGAACGATCGGTTGATGTCGATCGAGAACGTCCAGCGCCCATTGCGCAGGCCGCGCGCGACGTCGACGCGGACGAGGTCGAACAGCAGCTGAGTGCCGATGCCCAGCGACGGGTACCAGCCGCCGCGATCGATGTAGATGGCGTTCGCGAATGGCGCCAGCGTCGCGCTACCCGGCGCCCGCCCGAAACGGCCGAGCGGCACGTCGATGAAGGGCACGGGAAATTGCCACTCCACGCGCTCGCTCGCCCCGAAGCGCGACGCGAGTTGGTGATACGAGTACCCGGGACCCGATACCGGTCCGCCGAGGTAGGTGAGCCATTGCGAGGGCACGGTGCCGCCACTCGCCGATGCGGCGCCGAAAATCGTTCGCAGCACCAGACGATCATCGCCGAACGGGCGCTCCATCAGTGCATCACCGAAGGCACGCACGAGCTGACGTCGCGGAGGCGATGCGACATTGCGCTGCTCGAACGACGCGCCCTGCACCGCGACGCGCCACCGTAGCTCCGTTCCCAAGAGCGAGAGTGATATCGCATGATCGGCACCGAGCGTGAGCACCACTGCGTCGAGCGAGAGCGCCGGGATCGTTCGGGTGAACCGGCCGTTGGCGGGCGAAGCATTCACCGATAGCGGATCGTGGCGCTCGACGGCGGCGGTGACGGAGAAAGCGACATCGCCCGGCGCGCCATAGTCGAGCCCCATGCCCGCCGAGCGCACATCGAACGGATCGGTCACATCGCTTCCATACTCCTGCGACGCGAGGCTGTTGACGACCAGCGATCGCTCCTGCGCGATGTCCGCCAATCGATACTCGCGCGCGGCGAAGAGGCGCACCGCGGAGCCGGTCGCCGAGCGCCAACCGAGGGAGACATCACCCTTCGCCGCGTGGTCCGCGAACCCCCAGCGCCCTTGCCCTGCGACGATGAGGCCGCCGCCGGGCCGGAGCACGGTGCCCGCGCCAACGGCGAGTCCCTCGACTCGATTGACTCGCACGAGGTCGGACACGCGCGGCACGGCGAGCTGCACGCCGGTGAGCTTGGCCAGCGCCTGCGCTCGTACGAGCTGACGCGCTTCCGCCTGCACGCGCGCGACATCCTCATCGGTGATGGCACGTACATCGGGCGGCAGCGAATCGAGAATGCGCCGCGACGACCATTGATGCCGGGCGAGCGTCTCCGGTGCCGCGGTCTGGTACTGCGGCCCGCCGAAGGTCGACAGGGGAAGACCGGTATTGACCTTGTAGTCGCCGACCTCCCAGCGGCCGCGGATGATGCCGCGCGCTGGATAGTCGAGCCAGGTGCCGCCGCGCCGGATCTCCACCTCCTGGCGCAGCGGGAGCCAGAATCGCCCCTGCACGAGCGCATTCTCGAGCACTATCGAGATGTCTTCCAGCTCGCTATCGATGTACGACGCGCGCGTGAAGTTGAAGGCCATCCGCACCACTTCGGCCGTGGTCGTGTCGATGTAGATCGCGCCGACGATGCGCGCCGCGTTGGCGTTCTTCGGACGTATCCGGATCTCGTACACATCGAGCGTGCGGTCGGACATCCGGATCTTGAGCGAGTCGCGGATGGCGACGTCGTATTCGGCCAGTCCCTCGACGGAGAGTGGGTGCGGCACGTCGCGCACCTCGTCGCCATCGCCGATCCGGATGATGCTCGGAAAGTTGTTCTGGACGATGCCGAGGTGGTCGCGGTGGTATTGAATGTCGGTTGGCAGGAGGAGAGTGTCGCGCCGGCCGACGACCGTTTGCTTGCTGAAGTTCGGGGCCCGCCAGTACACTTCCAGCGCGAGCTCATCGGCTTTCACGACCTTCGGCGGCTCGCGCAGTCCCTCGCCGAGCTGCGCGAGAAAGGTGAGGTAGCCGTGCGCGGTGGCGGTGTAATCGCGCAGCGTCGTGTCGGCGAGTTGCTGCGCGCGGTGCTGGGCGGCGCGCTCGACGAGTGAGCGCGCGCGAGGAGTGTTCCACTCCTGCGCCGACGCGCCGGACACCATAACGATGAACGCGGCGGACATTGCCGCGAGGACTTTCTGCATGATGGCCGAATATCTCCGCGCGCGAGACGCGCGGCAAGCGCGCGCGCGAGCCTCGCGGCCGTGAGCTGGGAGCGCTTTCGTACTCTCGCTCGCGGCGCCGGGTCCGACCGGCCACGGCTCGTGCCGGTGTGGCGAGACATCCTGCTCGACGCCGACACGCCCGTGTCGGCCTTCGCGAAGATCAGACGTGCGCCGTTCGCCTTTCTGCTCGAGTCCGCGCCAGCCGGTAGCGAGACCTGGTCGCGCTACACCTTCATGGGCACCGATCCTCGGCGCGCGTGGCGGCTGCGCGATGGCGTGGTGGACGAGTGGTCGGCTGACGCGGGATGGCACGGCGCGCACTCGCCGTCCGATCCATTTGCATCGCTCCGCGCGCTGCTGACCGAGTGTGAGCCGGTGGAGGTGCCGGAGCTGGGTGCATTCTGGAGCGGCGCCGTTGGATTTTTTGGGTACGACGTGGTGCGGCTGATCGAGCGTCTGCCGAACGCGCCGCCGCGCACCGGCGATGTACCGGACGCGCTGTTTGTCTTTACCGACGCGGTGGTGATCATCGACAATCTCACGTCACAGGCGCGCATCGTGGTTGGCGCGGCGGTGCCCGCGAGCTCAGACGATGATGCGTTGCGCGCGATTCACGAGCGCGCGCTGGCGACCATCGACGCGATGGTCGGCAGGCTCCGGACGACGGCGTCGGTACCCGCGCTCGATCTCGACGCCGACGCGCCTGCGGCAACGGGGCGGTCGACGTACGAACGAGCCGCGTTCGAGCGCGACGTCGAGCGGATGCGCGAGTACATCGTCGCGGGCGACTGTTTTCAGGCGCTGCTGGCGCGGCGCATCGCGGTGGAGCACGACTTCGATTCCTCGGCGCTGTATCGCGCGCTGCGCGCGATCAATCCCTCACCATACATGTTCCATCTCGTGCTCGATGGCGTGGAGCTGGTGGGCAGCTCGCCCGAGCTGTTACTGCGGGTCGCCGATGGCGCTGTGACGGTGCGCCCGATCGCGGGCACCCGTGCGCGTGGCGCCACGCGCGCCGAAGACGCCGAACGATCGGCCGATCTACTGGCCGATGAGAAGGAGCGAGCGGAGCACGTGATGCTGGTCGATCTGGGACGGAACGACGTCGGGCGTATTGCGGAGTACGGCTCCGTCCGCGTGACCGATTTCATGATCGTGGAGACGTACAGCCACGTGCTGCACATCGTGAGCGAGGTGGTCGGCACACTGCGCGCCGGCACGTCGGCGCTGGATGCGTTCGTCGCGACCTTTCCGGCCGGCACGATGACGGGTGCGCCGAAGGTACGGGCGATGCAGATCATCGACGAGCTCGAGCCCGAGCGGCGCGGCCCGTACGCCGGCGCGGTCGGTTACATCGCATCCGGCGATCGGCGGATGGACCTGGCGATCACCATTCGTACCTGTGTCCTCGCGGGCGGGGTGGCGTCGGTTCAGGCCGGCGCCGGAATCGTCGCGGATTCGGTGGCGTCGAAGGAGTGGGAGGAGACGGAGAACAAGGCGCGGGCGATGCTGTTGGCGATCGGGAGGGCGCGGGCGAGTCGGAGGCAGTTGGGGGGCGGGGGGTAGGGGCGGGAGCGCGTGGCGCCCGCCTCCCACCGCACGTTCCCATTGCGCACGATATATTGGAGTCATATATATGTCGCATGATGACTCCCGACCTCAAGAAAGGCAGCGCCGAGTTTCTCATCCTGTCGCTACTCCAGCACGAGCCGCGTCACGGGTATGAGCTCAGCAAGCTCATCGAGTCCCGCTCCAAGGGCGTCGTCCAGTTCCAGGTCTCCTCGCTCTATCCCCTGCTCTACCGCATGGAGAAGCGCGGCTGGATTCGGGGCAAATGGGTCGAGAAGGCCGGACAGCGACGCCGCCGCTACTACCAGATCACCGCCGGCGGCCGCGGGGTCGTCGAGGCGCAGCGCGAGAGCTGGCTCGAGTTCGTGCGGGCGATCGGGCTCGTGGCCGGGGTGAAGCGTGCCTGACTGGCGCGCGGAGATCCGCGAGCGGCTCGCGCCCCTGCGCTTGCTGGCGCATCGCGAGCAGGAAATCGCAGACGAGCTCGCCCAGCATCTCGAAGACCGGTACGCCGATCTGCGCGCGCGCGGCAGCAGCGACGCCGATGCGGCGCGCACGGTTCGCGAGGAGCTCGCGCGCGAGCCGCTCATCCCGTCACTCGCCGGCGTGGAGCATCCGATGGACGACAGAGATCACCAGCCGCTGCGCGCAACCTCCGCGGCCAGTGTCGCCTCGAGCTTCTGGCGCGACCTCCGCTACGGCGCGCGCGCGCTGCGCAAGGCGCCGGGATTCACCGCCGTCGCCACGCTGACGCTGGCACTCGGCATCGGGGCCACGACGGCGATGTTCAGCGTGCTCAATGCCGTCCTCCTCCGCCCACTACCCTTCCCGCAACCCGAACAGCTGGTTCGGCTCTACGGCACCTACGAGAAATCCAGCGGCGGCATTACCTCGTTCTCGGCCGCCGACTTTCTCGCCATGCACGCCGACGGGCGCGTGCTCTCCTCGGTCGCGATGTATACGGTGCCGAGCGAAGGCTTTTCGTTCGTCTCCGGTGAGCGCGCCGAGCGCGTGTTCGGCACCGTGGTGAGCGCCGATTTCTTCAAGACCCTTGGCGTGCGCCCGATGCTCGGCCGCGCCTTCCAGCCGGGCGACGACGCCGACGGCGCGCAGCCGATCGTCGTGCTCGGCTACGGATTCTGGCAGCGGCGGTTGGGCGGCGATGCCGGCGTGATCGGCAAGCAGCTCAACATTCAGGGGAGGCCCGCGACGGTCATCGGCGTGATGCCCGCGTCGGTCTGGTTTCCGAGCGGCCGTCTGGAGTTCTGGATGAACGACAATTTCGCCACGCCCAAGCGACGCGGGCCCTTCGGCTGGGCGGCGATCGGGCGGCTGAATCCCGCGGTGAGCGACGCCGAGCGCAGGACGGTGTTCGACCAGGTGGCGGCGGGAATTCGCACCCAATTTCCCGGTGGCCCCCAGCATTGGACGTTCGTCACGCATCCACTCTCGCAGCAATTCTCGGGGGACCTCGGTCCCGTGCTCGTAATGCTCATGGGCGCGGTGGTGGTCGTGCTGCTGATTGCCTGCGTGAACGTGACCAATCTGATGCTCGCGCGGGCCACGAGCCGGGCGCAGGAAATCGCCGTGCGCACGGCGCTCGGCGCGAGCCGCATGACGCTGGTGCGCCAACTTCTGACGGAGAGCGCGCTGCTGGCGGCGCTCGGTGGCGCCGTCGGGGTGGTGCTGGCGATATGGGGGATGAGCGCGCTGCTCGCGCGTTCACCCAATGCGACGATGCTGCATGACCTCGGCGTGGGCCTCGACGGACGGGTGTTGGCGATCGCGGCCGTGGCGGCGATGGGAAGCGTGTTGCTCTTCGGTCTCGCACCGGCGCTGCTTGGCGCGCCCGCGATCGCGAGCGGCTCGATGCGCGAGTCGGCGCGCGGGGGAACCGATGCGCGCTCGCGCCGCCGTCTGCGCAGCGGCCTGGTGGCGGCGGAGTTCGCGCTGTCGCTCGTGCTCCTGATCGGCGCGGGTTTGCTGATTCGCAGCATGTCGAAGTTGCGCCAGGTGGATACGGGCGTGCGTACCGACGGCGTGGTGACGGCGTCGATATCGCTGCCGAACTTTCGCTACGTGAAACCCGAGCAGATCATTGCCTTTCACGACCGGCTGCTCGGCGAATTGCGCGCCGTGCCGGGCGTGGGGCACGCCAGCGCGGCGATCGGCCTGCCGCCCGATGTGTTCGGCAGCAGCTCGGATTTCTTCGTCACCAGCCATCCGGTGGCCGAGGGCGAGTTCTCGCCCATCGCCGCCACGCTGGTGGTGGACGGCGACTATTTCGCGGCACTCGACATTCCGCTGCGCGCCGGTCGGGTGTTCGACTCGCGAGACAACAGCAGCCCTAACTCGCCCGCGACGGTGATCGTCAGCAGCGCGCTGGCGACGAAATATTTCCCCACCGGGGATGCGGTCGGCCAACGGCTGAACATCGGCGGCATCGGCGACGCCAACGCCTACACGATCGTCGGCAT
>JBBROY010000050.1:0-15350 GCA_038228795.1 Gemmatimonadales bacterium | reverse complement strand
GTCCGGGGCGGTACCACCCCGACATCGTGTGACAGCAATGGCCTGGGAGCAAGAGCGGTGGACATCCCCACATCCTCGATCACCCTCGTACACTAAACTCCTGGGAGATCGGCGTCTCACTCATATTGGCAGAGAGGGCCGTCGCAAGGCTGGAGAGGATGATCGGACGCTGCCGAATGCCTGGAGCCTCCGTTGGTGATGCTGGCAACTGGACGAAAGTTTGGAGGAGAGTCGCCAATGGCTCTTTCGCGTGGACGGGGAAGTGGCTGCTTCAGTCTGACCTATTCAGCGACTTGGATAACTTGCTCGAACTCCTCTTGGGACAATGGCGCAACATGGAACGGCGCCAGCGGTAGCGGTGCCGATCGCACCGAGTCGACCTCGTTTGCTGAATCCAGGTTGTTCCGAATCTAGGAATTTACTCAACGCACCAGACCGGGCGCTGCTCACAAAGCGGCGGATGCGGTCCTCAAAAAGAATGGTTCCAAAGCGCAAACAAATCGCGATTTGTCCACTTCGATGCCGCAAAGAAGGGTGCAGAATCTGAGCAGGGCGTCCACTCAATCGGCGCGAGCCCACACTTTCCCCGACTAGGTCCACATGATCTCAGCTCCATGTTACTTGCGACCCGCGCCAACAGTTGCCTTCGCCATTGCGCTCTTGGGCACGATCACGGTGGGGATCGAACGCGCAGACGCGCAAGTCGATGGCGCCCTGGGAAGCAACCCCTGGTCGATCGGTATCGATACGCGCCTTGAATCGATGAAGTTTTTCGGCAAGAACGTTGGCTCGATCTTCGAGAGGCAAACGTCCTTCACGCTCCCGAAGCAGGAGGTGCGCATCGGCTATCAGGTGTCGCCCGCGCTGGAGGTCGAGGTCCCCTTCGCGATAAGCATCTCGGCGACGCGCGGATTCAGCGCACAAGCCATTCGCCTCGGAACTCTGGCGAACTACCGATTCGCGACCGCGCCGACCCTCCAACCCTTCGTCGGTGGCGGTGGATTCGTCAACTACAGCCGATCGAATAGAGACGCCTCGGTGATTGGTGACCAGGTCATCCCGGGAACGTCTTTCAGCGCGACACAGCTAGCCGTGCGGTCGCAGGTCGGCGTGGATTGGTACCCGCTCACCGCAGTTAGCTTCCGTCCGACGCTCTTTTATGAGCACGAGTTCGAGAGCTCGACCGATCATGTCGCGGGATATAACACGTTCGGCGCGACCTTCGGTACTACCTTTCACTTCGGCGCGCAAAGCGCGAGCGCAGCAGCGCCGAACCCCGTGCAGCTCAGCATGGGCTTCGAACTCAGCCATCTGATTCCGGGCAGCGTCGAAGGACAGTCGTCGCACTCGAGCACGACGCTCGAGGTGCCAAGCACGTACATCGGGGTATTCTTCCCCGTGACACGCGACGCGCGGCTGATGCTGGGCGCAAACGTGCAATTCAACTACGTCGATGTAAAGGGCGAAAGCTCGGCGCAGGTGATCGAGTTGCAGCCGCGGCTCGAGTACAATCTCAATCGCGCCTATCGCACGGAGCGTGGCGTGCGGATCGGCGCACAGTTCGACTACCAGACGTCGAGCTTCCACACGACCGTTGGCGGCCAGAGCTTCGACCAAAGCCTCAAGAGCTATGGCGGCGGCGGCGACGTCTCATTGACCTTTCCGTTCGGCGGTTCCTTCCTCTATCGCGCTGGCATCGGCTTCGATGTGCTCGGCAACGACGCAACTACACATGCGTCAGCCAGTAAGACTCTTAGTCTCAAGTTCGGGATCGACGCGCGGTAAGGGTCGAGAGGCGTAGCGCATCATGGATCGCGCATCATGGATCGCGCATCGTCGTCGCGCAGCTCGACGCGAAACGGTGGCTCCAGACTCAGCACGGTACGTGCAGAAAGTGGAGACGTTCTCGCATGTTGAATCTGATGTCCGGCGCAAACTCCTCGTTTGACGGCGGCTTGTAGCATCCTGCGAGCGCGTGGGTCGTGTAGTGAGGTGCGGGTCGGCCGGATGCGGGTGCTCCGAGCTCCGCCTAGGCGCGACCCTGCTGCAGCGCGCTGAGTAAGTCGCCGATGTTGATCTCAACCGCGCTCATGCTCTCGGTCCGCACGGCACGACTCACGGCGCTCGACTCGGCGGACTCGACGAGCCCGTTGAGATCCCGGCCCGTCCAACCGGCGGTGCGTTCAGCGAGTAGCTCGAGCACCGCGAGCGCATCCGCCGAGATCGGCTTGCCCTGCAACCGGATCTCGAGGATCCGACGACGACCGGCGAGATCAGGCACAGGAATCGGGATCTGATCTTTGAAGCGCGAGAGGATCGCGGGATCGATCTGCTCAGGATAGTTGCACGCCCCGATGACAAACACCGGCCGCGGATCGTGCTCGACACCTTCCATTTCCTGCAGCAATTGTCCCACGAGCTCTTTCGCAAACGATTCAACCCCCGCGCTGCGCGCCGGCGCAATCACATCGATCTCATCGATGAACACCACACTCGGCGCCGCGGCGCGCGCGCGCTCGAAGACGTCGCGCACCTTCGGTGCAGTCGTTCCTTGGAACTGCCCCTTGAGGTCCGCCGAGGCCACCGCCTCGAAGTGCAATCGCGCCTCATTGGCAATCGTCCGCGCGATCTCGGTCTTGCCGGTGCCTGGCGGACCCGACAGGAGGAGCGCACGCGGCGGGGCGATGTTCTGCTGCTGCAGCGTCTCGTAGTTGCGAAGCATTGTGACTTTGGTCTGCAGACGCTCGAGCATGTCTGCCGGCAGTACCAGCGTGTTCCACGAAGCGCTCGAGCGAACGCGCGTCGACGACCGGCCGCGCAGCTTCGCGAGCGCGTCGTCGAGGTCGACGGCTTCGACGGTCCGGCCATCAATGGCTGCCGTGCCGCGCGCAGAACGCAGGAGCTCCAGGATGTCGCGGCCGGCGAGACCGGTTGTGGCGTCGACAAGGGCGACGGCCAACGTCGGATCGATTCCGAACTGCGTGGCGTAGGTTCGCAAAATCTCGGTCCGCGCCTCTGGCGCCGGAAGCGGCAACACGACCGGCGTGCCGAACCGAGACAGCACCGCCCGGTCGAGACGGTCTTGCTGATTCGTGGCGCCCACGACGAGCACTCGATCCTTCGACGCCTCGCCCGTCCACAACGCCAGAAAACTCTCGGTCGCATTCCGCGCGAATTGATCAGCGCCCTCCACCGCGGTTCGGCTCGGCATCACGCCATCAATTTCATCGATGAAGACGACGCACGGCGCCTGCCGCTGCGCGCGCTGCCAGAGTTCACGAATCGCTGCCTCAGTACCGCCAACCACGCTCGCCTTGAGCTCTGCCGAGGATGTCTGAATCATCGGACAGTTGAGGAAACGGCTCGTTCGCTTGGCGATCTCCGTCTTGCCCGTGCCTGGCGGGCCGACCAGTAGCAGCCCAGAGCGCGCCGCCGGATCGCGCTGCGCGAAGAGAATAAGTGGCCCCCAAATCGCGCGCTCCACATCAGGAGGTAGAAAGACGCCGAGGAATGCGTAGGCGCGGTCGAACAGTTCCTTGGACCTTGCCTCGTCCGCGCTCGCCTTCTCGAGCATCGCTCTCCACTCCGCATAGAGCGGCACGGCGGGCCGTGCCTGTCTTGCCGCTTTGCGCAAGCTTCCGGTCGCGACGTGCCGCGCCGACTGAAGCCACAGGCTTAGCAACCGGCTCGATGGGAACATGGCGACCGCGCCTGCGCTGGCGCACACACCGGCGCTGTCGACGTACGCAATTTCCGCAACACTTTTCTTCGCGGCGGATCGCACGATAATCTCGCCGACTTGCAGCGCGACCGCGTCCCCCGCTTCGGTCACGTATGTTGGCAGCTCCGCGTCAGCGGTCGTATCCACGTGACTCGCGTTGGCGCCGGCGACCTCCCCATTCGCGTTTGGCTCGTATGCGATCACGTAGCGTGCGAGCTGGTCCGGAACGAGCCGCGCGCGTGCTGCCCGCCAGTCGGTCACCACAGGCCGCAGTCGCAGCAACGTATCGAGCAGCATTAGCGGTAACCCGACAAGAAATACCGGGGCTACGGCGCCGCGATAGACAATCGTCACCACGGCGATTGCGCACGCGTATGCGCAGAGGAAGCCGCGCGTCCGACGTGTCGGATGCCAGCGGCTGCGCGGAGCATCCAGAGGATCTCGTGAGTACGCCAGATACCCCCAGCGCGCAGCAGCGATCAGCAGCGCGAGGTCGCCGAGCCACCAAAGGCTACCGCGCCACAATCCGACCCAGATGCCGAAGCCAGCAACGGCGAACACGTAAAGGACTGTCGCGCCGACTAGCGACCGTCCCGCGATGCCTGCGAGGGCGAGATAAAGGGCCACGACGATACGGTTCAGCGCGCGCGCTAGCGGCAGCTGGCCTCGATCTCGAATCGTGGCAAGTTCCCTGAGTTTGTCGTCGGCAGCTGATCGTTGCGCTCGGGCCAGGTCCTGAGCGAGATCAGCATGTCGTTCCATGTCAGACACCACCTTCGGCCACGGACTGGCTGCGTGAGTCGCGGTCGCTTGTCGTGTCCCGCCACGGCGGTCGGTCATATGGCGCGCTCCAGGATCTGCGAGGCATTCTTCAACCCCGGTGCACTGTAGCCCTTCGTCGCATCGAGGCGAAATCACACGCCTCAATTTCTGCGACGGTCTTGCTAAACGCAAAGCGCGCCATTCCTAGACAACGGAACGGCGCGCTAAGTGAAATCTAAGTAGGGTCCTATCTACTCTGCTCGTTCAAGAACATGGCGCGGTGAAGCGTCTTCGCGCGGCGCATTTCAAATTCCAGGTCGCTTTCGCCCGGCGCGCGCGCACCCTGCACGAGCGTTGAGTAGCGTGGATCGTTTGCGACAATGTCCCGGACCATTTCATATAAGCGATCTTCGTCTCCGACGAGCTCGGGGTGATTTAGCTGTTGCTCATCGAATACGGACCCGGGTTGAGCGTGGTAGCGTCGGTCATCGCCGTGCGAGCGAAGGAAGGCGTCGCCGTCTAGTCCGAATCGCTCACCGCGCGAATACGCCGCGCGACCCATCGCATTGTCTACCTCGAGCTTATTCATGGCCACAGCCTGCGCGAGCGCATTCCTGATTCCCGGATCGGCCGTGTTGAAAGGCGTAGTCCGCCACACACTGACATCGATCTGGCTCGCCTGCGCGGCTTGGCGCTCCGCGCCCATTGCTGGTAGTCCTAGTGCAACACGCGCTTCCGGCGTCGCGTGAATATACCAGGCCACCCGCAACAAACGCTCGCCCGCCTGCGCCATCCGAGCGCCATACTCCGCAGGCTCCTCACCCGCGCGTTGCCGCACCGACTCCAGATCCAGCTGTCCAATCGCATCAGCGAACACGGAGCCGTCGGCCGATTGACTCGCGCGCTGCGCGGCCGCTTGCGCTGCCGAGCGCTCCCGTTGCGCGACGGCGTCTGGCCGCGGACCCGCCGCCGTCCGGCCGCGTTCCAGCGCGTTGCGAAGCGTCGGAGACTGCGCGACGACCTGGTCGAAGTCGACAGCCCACCCGTCTCCGTGCTTGATACGCGGCACAGCGCTTTCGGAGCCGTAGGTCGACACGAGCTCTTCTTCCAGCTGATTCCGGAATGTGGGGTCCTTTCGATACCGTCGGTCGAGGGATGTCCGCTCGGCCGGCGTGAGAACGGTGCCGGTCGTTGCCGTTGCGGCGGCACCATCGGGATTGGCACCTGGGGAATCGTTGCTGGGCGTCCCCTGCGATGCGACGGACGCTGCTGTCTGCTCGACGGTGTCAGCGGTGGATCCACCGGCACGTCGGCTCGTCTTTGAGCGATATCCAGTTTCCACACTGATAGCCGGGCCCGACGCCGAGGGAGCGGAGGGAGACGCGGGCACGGGTGCGGCGCCATTGGGTTGTCCCTGGTGCGGAAGCCCGGCGAGCGTGTCGCGAATCTCGCGCATGACGTCCGAATTGCTACTGCGCGCGTCTGGACCGCGGGCGTCATCACGGGCACGACGAGCGACGGCCTTTGCGCGCTCAATCGGCCGGAACACGGCGTGGTCGAGTGACTCACTCAGACTGTTGCGATCAGCGGCCGACAGGCGTGCCGCGAAATGATCAGGTCGCGCTTCCCGCAGTCCTCCTGCAACAGTCGCCTTCGTGACCAGCCACGGATTCCGAAATCCAGCGACCGCCACGTCTTTGCTCTGACGAAGCGCTTGACCGACGCGACTGGATTGGAACGATTGCCGAAACCGCTGACTGGCACTCCGCGCTGTCGACGCTTGCGCGCCACCTCCGCCTGAAGCGCTCGAGCGAGCGGTGCCGCCCGTGCTGGCTGCGGCGGTCTGTCGAAAGGTGCTCGATAGCGTATTCCTCGCAGTTCCCATCTGGGCCGCAGTACGGGCAACCGAAGCACCGGCGCCGGCGCTTGTTCCGCCTACGGCTGCGCTACCAGCCGCGGCACTGCCGGCACCCCCACTCGCTGCCGCTGCGCCTGCGCCGCGCGCGGCGACTCCCGCAGTGGCTAGACCGCCCGCGACCGCGCCAACGCCGATTGCCCCGACGGTTCCCGCGACGGCAATCGAGGCGTTCTTCGCCGCCTTGCCGAAATCGACCGCAACCTCGGTGATATCGCCGGCGAGCACGTTCGTGAGCGTGGACGTCTTGAACGCCGTGATGATGAATCCGATGAACAGCGCGAACTTGAGCCCGAGCCCGATCAGGAAATTGCCTGTCGACAGCATCGGCGTGACGAAGATCGCCGTCATGACGGCCCAATAGACGAGCAGACCAAACGCGACACCGACCGGCATGAGGACGATCTTGGCGTGTCCCAAGAACCACTTCTTTGGTTTTGTCCACGCGCTCTCCGATGGCACGAGTCCCCAGACAATGCCGATGGGCGCGAGACAGAGACTCATCGCGCGACTGACGATGACCGCCAGAAACACGAACCAGAGGATTGCGGCGCCGATATAGGTCTGGATCGTCACCAGGATGCCGGCGACCGTGGATGCGAGAAAGTTGCCGACGTTGCCGAGCACCCACCCCTTCGGATCGCTCACGACACTCGCGACGGCTGACGCGGCACCCGTCACGCCTTCCCAGGCGCTGTTGATCTTGTCGCGCCAGCGAGAGAAGACACCGGCGTTTACCGTATCCTTCTGCGCCGGATTGCCGAGTTGCAGTCCTCGCGCCGAATTCGCGTGAAGACGAGCGCGTGATTCGGGAATGTCATCGCCGTAGCATCGTTGTCCCGCGGTGCTATCGGCTACCGTAGACGCTGCGATCTCCACAGGACACGCCAGGTCGTTCTGCCAGAACGCACTCAGCTCACCGCCCGGAGAAAAATTCGTTGCGCCTGTTGAATCAGAGAAAGTCGGGCTCGGGTTTCGGGTTTGGCGATTGATCGACTGCGAGATCTTGTTGACGACCTGCCCATTGGTCATCGCTTGCGCGACCGGGATCGCGATCTTGCGATAGAGGATGTAGTCCCACAGCGGATAGCCCCACAGCATGACGATGACGACGAAGTAGTTGATCGCGAGATCGCGAAGCTTCGTGTCCGCCTCGCCTCGTGCGGTGAGTAGCGCATGAAGCACGGCGATGATCAGGATCGGAAACATCATGACGCCGGCGAGCTGCTCGAGTCCTTTCCTGAGCGGATAGAGCACCCCGCTCCGATCGGCGGGATCCAGTCCCTGGTCGAGTGCACGCAGGTTGGCGTTGTTGATCGAGACGGTCCGTTCAGATTCGGGCGCGAGGTAGACAGGTCCCATCGTCGCCAGGCCGACGGCCTGATCGAGTCGCTCTTGGCGCGCGGCTGCGTGTGCGAGTACGACGCTGCGCGACGGCGCGGTGCCGGCGAGGAAGACCGACGTCGATCCGACGGCGATCAGCGCAGCGAGCGCGAGCTTGAGCCACAAGACCAGTGGCACGCGGTTGCGGCGCGAGGATTCCGCGACGGCGGTGTCCGTGAGACGCGCGAGGCCAGCAGCGGCGCGCCGTGCGCGATGAATCCGAACAGGGAAGTACATGACACTCTCCGAGAGCGGACGGCCCAAGCGTGGCACCAGACCGTGGGAGCGCTTCGGGGCCGCCTGCAACTCCGGCGTCGGTCAGCCCACCGACCGTCCGAGGGTCGGACAGCGAGACGGCCGCAGCGACGTGTGAGCTGGCCTGCGTCAGAACGTTTGCAGGCTTCCGTTGTTCTTGAGGGTTCTCAGTCGCCGGTGCTCGTTGTCTGACATCAGCCGCATCGCTTCGACGGTGAGATTGCGTGCCTCTGCGCTCATCTGCAGGCCGCGAAGTTGCGTCTGCATCAACTCGAGATGCGCCGCGAGCTGGCCTTGGCGTTCCGGCGCTGCCGGTCCGCAGATCGGAGTGCCTCCATACCGCGGTCTCGACGCATCGTTGGGATCGGGATACGAATCGGGACACATCCATCGCGTGGGATCGATCGTGTCTGGCTCGGCGAACAGGAGCATGGCCTGTTGCACGTCCTTGAGACTTCGCGTCATGGAGTCCAGCACACTCAGCGTCTGGCCACCGAAGGAGACGGCTTCGCGTAGCGTAGTGTCGACGGCGATGAACAGCGTATCCATTGGCGTGAAGGTCTTTGGCGCTGCGCCCGTGTAGAGACGCATCCAGTCTGCCTGGACCGATAGCCTGTTGGATCCGGGGAGCGTCGTGAGTCCGACATTGAGCTCGCGCAGCAGCCAGTCGAATGGTCGCTCAATCGCTCGGGCCGCCCGCCGGAGCTGTCCCACCTGGCGAGCCATCTGATCGGCCTCGACCACGACGTTGCACACCTGTTCGAGTTGGTACGCGAGCGCGACGTGTTCTGCTCGCGAAATCGCGCGATCGGCCATCACGCCAGCTTTGCGAAAGAGCATCGACATGGGATCAAGGAATGGCGTCTTTCCCGATCCTGACGGTTGTCCGACGTCCATCGCCTGGAAGCGCGCCATCAGCCCAGCGAGGCTGTCGAGTTGCTGCAAATACGTGAAGTACCGACAGCCTTTGATCATCGCGGTCGCGGAGGAACGAAGCGCCGCTTGTTCCGCATCGTTACCTGGAGGTGTGCCCGGCGGCGTGCGCAGGTCTGTGGTGTCAGGCCATCCACTCGGATTGTTCGACGTCGAGTCCGCGACATGCGTGGTATCAGCGGTTGAGTCGTTCGCGGTTGAGTCCGCCCCGCCAGTGATGGTGCTGTCCGGCGGCAGCGTGTCGGTCGGAGGGAGGGTGTCGAAGGGTGGCGTGTCGACGACAAACCGTCGGAGCGAGAATGCCCGTCGAGGCGCAGCAGTGCCGGGAGTCGCCGCCGCCGAGACGGCGACGAGCGCCACGAGAGCCGTCGCAAAGACCCAGAGCCGGCGATACACGCGCTGCTTGGACACGGCGGCAAAACCTCGAGATCGAATGGAATGGAAGTCGGCGCTTCCGCATCACGCTATACACTCAAGGCCGGAGTGCGCGCTCGTCGCAACGCGCAACTGAAACGCGTAGATATTCCGTGAGGCGGACGAACCGCGGCACGGCTTAAGCAGCGCGATCGCGTCCGGTCACCATGCGAGCACGCTTTGCGTGCGATTCGCCGCAGTCACCTTACGGCCTTCCGTGTCGGTCATGAGTCGCGCCGCTTCCACCTGCATCTGCCGCGATTCGGCGCCCACCTGGAGCATGCGAATCTGCGTCTTGAGCAATTCCAGGTGTGCGATCGCTTGTGCCTGGCGCTCCGCAGCCGCGGGACCACAGACCGGAACCGCGCCGTAGCGTTTCGTCGTCGGGTCGTTCGGATCGGCGTATCCGTCAGGGCACGTCCACCGCGTCGGATCGGCGCTGTCCGGCTCCGCGAGGAGCAACATTTCCGCTTCGGTCGACCGCACCAGCGCGCTCAACGAGTCGAGCGCGCCGTGCATGTCCTCGCTGGCAGCGAGACTGACGTTCAACGTCGTGTCGACTGCTTCCCAGAGTGAATCCGGGGCGCTGCGCGTGCGCGGCGCCGCAGCCGTGTACAGGCGATCCCACTTGCCCTGCAGAATGGTCGTGTTTGCCGACGGCACGTGCACCATGGAAAGCGAGAACTCGTCCACGAGCTTGGCGACCGTCCGCTCGATGTTGCGACCCGCCGCTTTGAGCAGCTGAAACTCTCGCGTCGCCTGGTCCGCTTGCACGACTGCATTGCACGTATGCTCGAGCTGGTACGCGAGCGCCTGCTGCGCGGCCGCGGCCGAGCGTTTGGTGGTCATCGTGGCCGCGGCCCGGAACAGCATGCTGATGCCATCGACAAACGGGACAGCCCAGCGCCGACCTGGCGGACCCTGCGTGAGGTCCGAGTACGTGGACATGACGGACGCGAGGCTGTCGGCGAGGGCGAGGTACTTCTCGTAGTTGCATCCTTTGATCGTCCCCATCGTCGCGTCCTGCAGCGCAGTCATCATTGCACCGAAGCTCTGCGGGAAACCGACGGCAGCCGGGAGTCCAGCGCTCGTGCTCGCTGGTACGGGTGCCGCAGTTGCGAGAGCGTCGAGCACGCCGAGCGCCCAGGCGCTGTCGCTGGCCGGCGACGAACGAGCCGAGTCCTGCGTGCCGAGCGCACTCCGCTCCGACGAGGATTGCTGCGCACGAAGGGCCGGCGCCGTCAGTGACATGGCTAGCGGGAGGAGTCCGAGCATGGACGTCCAGCGCAGGCGATTGCCGATGTGCACGATTCCGCTTCGGGAAGTGGTCTGAGCGCGATGAGCGTTCATAGAGCGTTGGGACCTCAAAGCGCAGTCTGTTACAGGAGGTTGATCAGCCGAAGAAGGTCTAGCCAGAAACTCTCGACCTCAGCTTGCTCCTCGCGTTCGCGCACCGTGCGCATTTCGTCGCGAATCTGTTGCACGTCCGCCATGACCGCTGTGGTGCCGGTCTGTGCACCCTTCGCCATGACTGACGCCCTCTCGTAGAGCGCCTGGGGGTCGGCCGCGTCCTCGTCATCGATCGGACACGTTGTAGCGGCCGGCGGCGGTCCGGCGAGGAGAGGCGCAATGCGTCGACCCGTGCCGGCGAAGCGAGCACTCGTGGCCGCAATGCTGGCGCTCGCAGCCGCGGAGCTCGGGACCGTCAGGCGCCACGTGCTGACCGTCGACGGCAGGCTTGGAACGGTCGACGAATAGAACGTGAGCATCGTCGAGTCCGCGTCTTCTGGAAGCGGCGGCGGATTGGCGAGGCCATCCGATAGCGCATCGTCGCCAACTCCAAGAAACGTCACCGGACCACTACCCAAGCGACCCTGCATTCCGCTCGCCTGATCCGACAGCGTGACGCCCGCGAGTTGCGCTTCGCGGGCGATGCCCAGGGCGCGCATCGCGAGCGTGTGTATGTCGGTGTATCGCGGCTCCCCCATTGTCGTGGGCATGCTGATGGCGAGATGCTCGCCCATACGGAGGCGGTCCGCGATTGCATCACTCGCGTCGGTGATGCGAACGGCGAACTGTCGCGGTCGCGGCCGATCATGGCCGTTCGTGAGCTGCGTGACAGCCGCGAACGCATCCTTGCCGCGCTGAATCACGTCGCGCAGATATTCCACGCCGGACCACACCTGCGCCGCCATGAGCAGCCCGGCTTTCAACCAGCGATCCTGAGACTTCACTTCATTGCGCGCATGATTCTCTTCTGTCGCGTCGCTCAGACAGGAGGGATCCACGAAGCCATTGTCGATGTCCGTCGGACTGAGGCACGTCACCCACCGCCATTCGGCGTAGTCGATGTCGGTCGGATCGTCGAATTGTCCGTAATCGCTGGCCCATGCCGGCCGCGACACCAACGCGAGTAGGGCGAGTCCAGCCGCCAGCGCGCTGAACAGTTGGCCGGGTCGCCGAATCGACGCGGGGGCAACGAACCTCCACATCCCTAGTTGTCTCATCGATCACGCTCCCTGCGAGGCTTCGTGGTGGACGCACCTGCGCACGCCGTTCGCGATGACGTGCGGTGCACGTGTCAGTAGCTGTAGCCGGCCATGGCATTGGTCCGTTTCGAGACGCGATAGGCGGCGACATTGTCGGCTGTCTGCACCGCGCTCAACTCGAGGCCACGAAGTCGCGTGCGGACGATCTCCACTTCGACGAGCGCCTCGGCGTGCGCAAGGGCCGCAGTGAGCTGCTGCGCGCGGCCGGACGAGAGCGTCTGGCCCGTGACCTGATTGGCGAGTGTCGAGTCGATCAACGCATTGAGCCCGCGACCGGCACTCGTCAGGTCCGCACCGGACTTGGCGAGCGTATCGAGGAACGCAAAGCTCTGGCTCACCGCCTCGTGCGCGGTGCCGGCGACATCCGCGATAAAATCAACGCCGGACCCGAGCCGGCCGCCGACCGCGTCCATCGCCGTGGCGTCCACCGTCGCGATCGCGTCGAAGAGAGGAGACGCGTACGTGTAGACCGTGCTCGCCAGGACGTCTTCATAGCGTTGCGTCAAGAACGTGTTCGCCTCGCAGACCGTCCCACCACCGCTCGTGACGCCGCAGAAGTTCGCGAACTCGCGCCAGTCGGGCACGGCACCGCCGAGTGTGCCTAGCTCGCCCACCATCTTGCGCTCCCACATCTCGCGCACCCGGACGAGCTCCCGCGTCTGCTCGATCATGGCCCGGCCTCGACCGATGAGCGCATCTCGCCACTCCACCGCGGTTGCGTAGAACTCCGCCATGCGCTCGAGCATGTTCATGCCCGTCGCTTTTCCCTCGTTGGGATCTCTGATCGGAATCTGCGCGTGCGCAGTTGTCGTGATGCCGGCGCCGAGCGCGGCCGAGAAACCGACAACAGTGACCAGTCGACGAACGAGCGCGATCCCGCTGAGGCGTGATGCAACACGGAGGCTGTGTTCGGAGCGGGGCTCTGCACAGCTGGCCTGTGCGCGCCCGCACCGCGGCCGTGGATCGCGGGTTCGCTCGCTCACCATTGGAGGGGCGTGCCGGTCGTGGTATGTAGCCGCTGGAGCTGCCGCTGCTTCTCGGTCGCCGCGGTCAACGCCTGAATCTTGGCCGAGAGCCCGAGTCCCTGGGCTTCGAATGCCGTGCCCCGCAGCTTCGACAACGCGATCGCGAGGTTGCTGATGCGGGCCTCCGAGAGGCCGGCCACCTCCGCGTGCGCCATATACCGCGAGGCGGTCCGACCGCCGAGCATCGACAGACTGTCGAGAATCGGCCGTGTGAACGTTTCCCAGTCGCCGAGCGCGGCGATCTGTTGCTCGAGCCGGGCCCCTGACCCGAAAATCTGCTTCGGGAGACGCGCTGGATCTTCCCAGTCTTTCCGGTAGATGCGTTTGAGACCGAGCGAGTCCTGATACGTAGTCCACACGCTGTCGGCGACGCGCCGGAAGTTGATCGGGTCGACACCGACGCTGAACGTGCCGTTGGCGTTGAGCTGCAGAAAATTCGCCATCGGCGTGCGATTGTATGCGGCCGCCAGCGAGGGCAGGGGATTGGCCGAGAGATCGCCGTACGTGCGCGCGAGCTGGTCGCTGAAGCGCCGCGCGGTCCGTGACGCGGCCTTCCACCCTTCGATCTCCGCTTTGATCTCGATCACATCGCTCGCGATGGTACCCAGCTTTCCCAGGATGCGATTGTTCGTTTGATGCATCCGCCACCGCGCGGGATCGTCTTGCACCTCGCACGGCGGGAGTGGATTGAACCAGTGCAGAAAGTTCCAGATGCACGCGTGCGCAGGCGCTGGGCGGAGCACGATCCCTAAGCAGGCGACGGCCGCGACGACGAGCGCGCGCGCCACGCGGCGGCGCAGGCCTCCCTGGTGCGACACACCGGACAGCAAGGAATGCCGGAGCATCGTGGTCACCGGAACGAGTGGGGGATGCGCTCACCGCGCTGGACCAGATCACCAAATCGGCGATAGTGCGACTGCCACTGCTCGGCAAACTGCAGCGCGTCCTGGAGGGGCATCTCACCCTTCGGGTTCTGCCGTCCTTTCGCTCCTTCCGGATAGTCCTCCGCCAAGACAGCGACGACGGTCCGGTCGTCGAGACCGCACTTCTTCCCGTACGTCTCGAAGTAGCGCGTCAAGATCCGGAGGTCGTCGGGATGGGTCGTGGCCACCCAATACTTCATCGGCACGGTGGGGATCTGGAGCACGCCCCACGCACCACCTTCATTGACCATCACCTGGCTGTACCGCCCCGGGTCGGTCTCGAGTTCGTAGACCTTCTGCGTCTTCTGCGCCGAGAAGCCCGCGCTCTTGAAGGCGACGTCGTTGATGCCGCCGCGCTCGTGCTTGAGGAAATACTGGATGCGTGAATTGTTCACGACGGCGCGGCCGATCGCGTCGCTTTGCGTGTCGGCGTACGCCTGCGTGATGAAGGTGCACGCGCCGCCGAGCTTGCGGCTCTCGCGCCAGAAGAGCTCAATGGCCTCGCCGGCGGGACTCGATTGCCCGTTTGACTCCGCCTTGATCAGCGCCCACGCCTCGTCAATCACGACCATGCGCTCGATCCCGTCGCGCCGCATGAGCCGGTTGTAAATGAGGCCGCAGATGAGCACGAGCGTGTACGGCACGAGCAGCGACTTGTCGCTCTTCACGTCGACGAGATCGAACGCCAGAATGGGATTCTCGGCGTTGAAATTGGTGAAAGTATCGAAGTACCGGGAGAACGGTCCCGCCTCTCCCTCTTCCGTCTCGACGTAGTTCGTCAAGAGCGTGCGCAGTCGGCCCGCGAGCTCTTCGGCCTTGGCATCGCGCTCGTTGCGATACGTCCCGAGGAGGCGGTAGACATCCCGGAATCGCGGGATCTGTTTCTCGCGATACGCGCGCATCACGACTTTGCCGATCACGTTCTCCGCGAGCTGCTGCTCGCCAGGGTCAAAGATCCGCACCATGGCGAGAATCAGATTCTTGATGAAGCTGATCTTGTAGCTGAGTTCCCCTTCTTGATCCGCCTGCGAGAGCTCCGCAAAGCCAACGGGCAGATCGAACGGGTTGACGTGGCAGTCTGCCCGCGGACCGACGCGAATGTATTGCCCGCCGAAACATGCCGTTGTCAGCCGGAAGCTGCCGCCGGATTCCACCATCAGGATTTCTGTGTTGTCTTTCGCAGCGAGCGGATGGATGTCGATCTGCTGTGCGAGAAAGCTCTTGCCGGTGCCGGTCGAGCCACAGATGATTTTGTTCTTCGACGGCAGGTTCCCGGGCATGGGATCATGCCGGACGAGCCGTCGCATGGGGTCCGTGCAAATCGTGACCGCGCGCTCCGAGCCGCCCCAGCGGCTGAACAGCGGCATGAGGTTGGCGGCGAGCGAGGTGTGCACCTTCACGGTGTACAGATTGTTCACGAGTCCGAAGGGCCAGGTGGTCTTGATCGCGTCCTCGACTTCGTACATGACG
>JBBROY010000049.1:0-17264 GCA_038228795.1 Gemmatimonadales bacterium | reverse complement strand
CGTGAGCGCCGCGTCGCTGCGACGGAGCATTGGAGTCGTGCCGCAACAGATCGACATCTTCGCGCAGTCGGTGCTCGAGAACATCGCGCTGGGCGACGAGGAGCCGGATGTGAAGCGCGCGCTCGCCGTCTGCGCGATGCTCGGCCTCACTGATGTCATTCGTGAGATGCCGAACGGCCTCTACTCCGACCTCGGTGAGCGCGGCGCGAATCTCTCGGGCGGGCAGCGCCAGCGGCTGGCCATCGCTCGCGCCCTCTACCGAGACCCGGATATTCTCGTGCTCGATGAAGCGACCTCATCGCTCGATTCGATCTCCGAGCAGTACGTCCTGCAAACGCTCGCCGCCCTTCGCGAAGCCGGCAAGACGATCGTCCTCATCGCCCACCGGCTGAGCAGCGTGCGCGGCGCGGACAAGATCATCGTGCTGTCCGAGGGACGGGTGGCCGAGGAGGGAACCCACGACCGTTTGCTGGCGCGGCGCGGGCTGTATCACCGGCTGTGGAGTCTTCAAACGGAGGTCACGGAATCACGCCCCCTCCAACCCCGTGAGCGCCGGCCCATTGAGCACGTCGCCGTAGGGAGTGAAGCGTGAGCCGTGGCATGGACGGTCCCGCGATTTTTCCAGTGAGTTCCAGTGGACGATGCACTTCAAGTGCGTGCACTTGGCACTGCGCTTGTGAATCCCGCCCGCCTCCTCGCCTTTGATCGACACGCGTTCAGGATCATAGAGCGACTGCCACGGATTCGTCCGTCCGACGATCATGTCGGTCAGCAGTATGCCGGCGATGGTGCCGTGCGTCATGCCATTCCCCGAGTCGCCGGTCGCGATGTAGATGTTCGGATTGTCGCCCGGGTTGGTGGCGGCATTCCGGCAGTTGATGTGCCAGCGGGTTAGGTGCTCGGCGCTACGGGCCGGAACCCCTAACGTCAAGAGTCGCGAACGTCCTTACCCTGCTTTCTCCGTCGCTTCGCTTCGTAGAGCGACGTGTCGGCACGCGTCAACAGGTCGTCGAGCGATGCATCGATGCCGGCGTCGATGAGGGTGACGCCGGTGCCGAGGCGTAGCCTGTATGGCAGGCTCTCCCCGAAGAGCCGCTGATCGAGATGCGCCTGCAGGCGGGCGGCGATTAGCTCGGAGACATCCCCGCAGTTCGGCGCGAGCACGGCGAACTCATCGCCGCCGAGCCGAGCGATGATGTCCGATGCGCGGAACGTCGCGCGCAATGCTTTGGCGATGTGCCGGAGCGCGAGATCTCCCTCGGCATGACCCCACGTGTCGTTCACGACTTTGAAGTCATCGACGTCGAAGTAGAAGAGCAGGGAGGCCTCGACCTCCCGGTGTGCGACGCGAAGCTGCTGTTCCGCGAGGAGCGCGAACCCGCGTCGATTGTTCAGGCCCGTGAGCTCGTCGATCAGGGATAGCGCGCGCAGCTCGGACTCGGCCACCTTGCGGTCGCTGATGTCGCGTATGATCGTCGAAAAGCACGCCAGGCCTCCGTCTGCGTCGCGGTGGGCGACGATCGTCTGCGAGACCGGGATCACAGCCCCAGCCGCTCCGATGATGGTCGTCTCCGCCGTCCAAAGCCCCTGCCGCAGCGCGGTACGCATCGGCTCGCCGCGCACGGCGTCTCGTACGACACCCGGATTGAGCGCGGCCAGCCGGCCAGCCGCGTCGGCCATGTTCGCCACGCCGAGCAGCGCGTTGCCCGCTGCATTCAGGTACGACACGGAGCCGTTGACCGCGACGAGCGCGACGGTGTCGGGTGCCGCGTCGAGAATCGCGGTCAATCGCTCGCGTGCCAATTCCGCGGCGCGCTCGTCCGTGACATCGGTTCCCAGACTCGCAATGCCCTCCACCCGTCCATCGATGGTGCGCAATACCGCGTGATCCCAGCGGACGCGACGGCGCGCGCCGGTCACCGTGAGAATCTCGTGCTCCTCGTGCGGCGGCATCACACCTCGCGAGATCGAGTCGTCGAAGCTCGCGCGCCGCTCGCGCGGTGCGGGCACGAATTGCTCGAACCAGTCACGACCGATGACCTCGTCGCGCGTCCAGCCCGTGAGATCGAGCAGGGCATCGTTGCAGTATGTAACGTTGCCGCGCTCGTCGAGACACAGTGCCGCGGAGCGCACGGTATCCAGAATCTCCCGAAACCGCCGCTCACTCTCGCCGAGCGCCGCGAGCGCGGCTGTCCGGTCGGCGAGCAACTGCTGTTCCGCCTGAAATGCGGCCGCGTTGGCGATCGCACCGGCCATCGTGCCGGCGAGCAGCTCGAGCGTGCGAACGTCCTGATCACCGAAGTGCGCGATTTTCGGCGAATACACCTTGAGCACGCCGAGTCCGGCAGCGTCGCGCCGGAGCGGAACGACCACCATCGAGCGCGCCTCTACCTGACGACACGCGTCACGATCGACTCGCGGATCGGTTTCGGTATCATCGCATCGCAGCACTTCCCCCGTGCGCGCGCACGTGCCGGAGAAACTCGCGAACGCATCGAGCCGAAGGCCAAGAAACCGACGTGCATCGCCGGCGGCCGCGCGGTACACTATCTCGCGGCCTTCGAGCAGCTCGACGACCGCACTCTCGGCGTTCGTCAACTCGGCGGCGCGACTCGCCACCAGAGCCATGACGTGTTCCGCGTCGAGACCCGCGCCGGCAATCTCGCTCTGCGTTTGCGCCACGCGCGCCAGCCGGCGCTCGCTCGCACGAACGGCATCCTCGGCGAATTTGCGCACTGTGACGTTCTGCATCTGTGCGACGAGGTACAGCAGATCGCCCTCGGCGGTGCGGACGCTGGAGACGGATACGTGTCCCCAGAGGTCTGTCCCATCGCTCGTTCGAAAACGCGCTTCGAACGTCGAGGATTCGCACCGTCCGCCGCCGACCGCCTCGAACGCGTCCGTCACCCATGGTGACCCGTCGGGAGACCCGCTCTCGGTGAGCGTTGCCAATTCGCGGTCTCGGAGGGCGCCTTCGTCATAACGAAGCATCTCGCAGAACGCTCGGTTCGCGTGCAGGCATCGTCCTTCCGGAGTCAAAAAGACCACGCCGAGCGCCGAGTGCTCGAAGGCACTGCGGAATCGCGCTTCGCTCTCCGCCAATTCCGCGGTGCGAGAGGCGACGCGGAGCTCGAGCTCTTCTCCGGATTGGCGCAGGATCGTCTCGGCGTTCTTGTGCGCAGAAATATCGGTGGCGATAACGCCCACTCCCGCGCCGACGCGAAGCACGACGAGGCGGAGCCACAATTCGAGGCTATCGTGCCAGATCTCGATCGTGCGTGGCCTTCCGCTGAGGAATACTTCCACATACGTCTCGAATCGCCCGTTCTGCATGAGCGCCGGATTGAGCGCGCGCAGGCTCTGCCCAACCAACGCGGATGCCGACTGGCGGAGGAGCCGCACGGCTGTTGGGTTCGCGTAGGCGACCCGGGCATCGATGACCTCCCCGTCACTGCCAAACTCCATGTCCCACAGAACAAAGCTGTCCGGCGAGGCGTCCTGCACGGCCCGGAAGCGTTCCTCCGCCGTGGTGCGCGCCGCCTCGAGTCGCTTTTGCTCGGTGAGGTCCTGGCAGTTCGCGACGATTGACACCAGTCGGCCGGAATCATCGCGCACCGCCATCGCGTCCATCGACACCGGAAAGACCGATCCATCGGCCCGCACGTGCTCGGACTCGAAGGTGGCTCGGCCCACACGCTCGACGGTCTCCATGTGGTGCGCCAGTTGGTCGCGGCCGCGCTCGGAGAGGGATTCCGCCAACGGAACACCCTGGAGACTATCGGCTACCACGCCGTGCATCCCAGCGTACGCGGGATTCGCCGCGACGATGCGGCGCGAGGACGCATCGCTGATCACGACGCCCCATCCGCTATGGCGAAACGCGGTCTCCCACTGCCGAAGTGAATCGAGCGCGGAACGTTGGTCGTGGATATCAGTACACGTCCCCATCCATCGCGCCACGTGGCCCGATTCATCGAAGCTCGGAACCGCCCGGATGAGATGCCATCGATAGCTGTCGTCCGACGCCCGACGAATGCGATACTCGCACTCGAACGGGTCTCGATGCGCCAGCGCGCGCCGCCACCGATGCACGGCGTCGGTCCGCTCGTCCGGATGCAGCAGCCGCACGAAGCCGTCATCGCCGAGGTCGTGGTGGGTGGCTCCCGTGTACGCGGCGCCTTGCGGATTCAAGTACGTGATCTCGCCGTTCGAGTTGGCGGACCACACGATCTGCGGCATCGTCTCGGCGAGGAGCCGGTATTGACGCTCTCCCTCCTCCGAACGGGCTCTGGCCGCGCGCTCGGCCTGCGCGGAGCGATCGCTCGTCACGTCGCGCGAGAACCCGACGACGCCAGTCGGACGCCCCACGGCGTCCCGCAACGCGACCTTCGTGGTGAGGATGTTTCGCTGGACGCTGTTGATCGTTGTCTCGACCTCGCGCGAGAAAGGCCCGTCTTGAGACATCGCTTGTCGATCGTCCGCGAGGGCGCGCTCGGCTGCTTCCGGTGACAAGAAGTCCGTGGCGGTGCGGCCGATGATTTCGGCCGCATCCCCGCCCAGCCGCAGAGCGGCGGCGCGGTTGACCATCACGTATCGCGAATCGGTGTCCTTGTAATAGACGGCGTCCGGTAGCGCATCGGTGATGTCGCGAAGAAGTTGGTCCGCGCGCATATGCGCCTCGGCTTGTCGCTCGCGGTCCGTGACATCGCGCAGAATGCCCGTAAAGAAAAGACCGTCCTCGCTCCGCGCGCCGCCGAGCGAGAGCTCGAGCGGAAACTCTTGGCCATCCTTCCGAAGTCCGCGAAGCCGCACCGTGCGGTGCACCGGTTGGGCGTCCGTCAGTGCGACTCGCGCCAGCCCCCGCTGGTGTGCGGCGCGCAAATCCTCGGGGATGAGAAGGGCGATGGGCCTGCCGATCGCTTCTTCTGGCTCATAGCCGAACATTCGTGTTGCGGCCGGATTCCACGACAGCATGACGCCGTGTTCGTCGGCCAAGACGATCGCGTCGGGGGAGGCGTTGGTGAGCGCGCGCAGCAACAGCTGGGACGAGCGAGCGGCAAGTTCGACGCTCCCCTCGACATCTCTGGCAGGCGCGAGCAGTGCTTCCCCGACGGACGGGGGGTGAGACGAAATAGACATGGACGGATCGGAACGGAAGGGAGGGCTGTTCGGACGCGTAGCGCGGTACGCGGACCTTATCAGTATCGGCTGCTTTCGCCTTCCCATAGGTAAGTGGCCCTGCCCACGGCTCCCCGCTCCAACTCGTCGCCGCGCTCCCCATCACCAAAAATCCGTTGGTGTCGAGCACGCTGCTCACGCTCGTCGTGATCCCGGCGATTTGCTCACTCTGGAGAACGCTCGGTATCGGCGATCTCCGTGGTTGTCGGTTCCCCCCTAGCACCTGACACCTAACACCTAGCACCTTTCCCACATGTCCTACATCGACAACAATCTCGTCCCCAACGAGCGCGTGATGTATCGCGCGCATCTGCATTGGAAGATCTTCGCGCCAGCTCTGCTCTTGGTGGTGCTGACCATCGTGCTCGTGACACTCGGCGGGATCACCAAGAGTGTCGATCACCCGGAAGGCGGCAAGTGGTTTTTCATGGCCTCCGGAGCGGCGATCATCGCTGCACTCGCCGCCTTTCTCTGGGAGCTGCTCAACTACAAGTCGTCGGAGTTCGCCGTCACCGACAAGCGCGTGATCATCAAGTCCGGTCTCTTCAATCGGCACACGATGGAAACGCTGTTGACCAAGGTCGAAAACATCAGCGTCGAGCAGGGCGTGTGGGGGCGGATGTTCAACTACGGCACCATCCGCGTTACCGGCACGGGCGGGACGACCGAGCCCTTCGCCGATATTGCCAGGCCGCTCGAGTTTCGGAAGCACGTGCAGGCCGAAACGATCACCTGGGAAGAGCGCAAGGATTCAGGCGCCCCCGCCCCCGCGGCCGCGGTCGCGGGCGGACCCCTGCGTGAAGAGCGCGAGTGCCCGTTTTGCGCCGAGCGTATTTTGGCGAAGGCAAAAGTGTGCCGCTTCTGCGGCCGCGAAATTCCGGCAGGCGCGTGAGGTAGAACGCACCACATTCGCGCCCGCGGCACTCACACCCGCGTGAGCAGCTCGAGCAATGGGGACGACGGTGGTTGTTAAGCCAAAGCGCGGGGTGTGGCTAAAGCTGGCGATTCTCCTGGGCGTAGTTCTCGGCGCCCTACTCCTCGCCCGACACCTCGGTTGGCTCGATGCGGCGCGCCTCACCGCCTTCGCCGCCACGCTGCGCGCCGAGCGCGGTCGAGGCGCCGCCGCGATTTTCGTCGCGATCTACGGAACCGTCACGGCGGTCGGCTTCCCCGGTACTCCGCTGAACCTCGCCGGTGGCGCGATCTTCGGCTTCTGGCTCGGTCTCCTCTGCAACTGGCTCGGCTGCATCTTCGGCGCCGCCGGCGGATACTGGTTGGCGCGCCTGCTCGGCAAGGATGCGATCCGGCGACTGCTCCGGGGACACTCCGACACGCTCGCAAAGCTGCGCGAGGGTGGCGGCTTCTTGACGATGTTGCGGCTGCAGCTCATTCCGGTCGTCCCCATGTCGCTGACAAACTTCGGCGCCGGGCTCGCCAAGATGGACTTCCGTAAATACATGGCCGCCGTGACGATCGGTACGCTGCCCGGCACCGCCGTTTACACCTATTTCGCCGATAGCGTGCTGTCCCAGGTGGCGGGCGCGCAGCACAGTGCAATGATTCGCGTCGCCATCGCCTGCGCCCTCATCATCGCAATCACTTTCGCGCCAACGCTCCGCAGGTTGCTGCTCGGCATCAAGCGCGATTAGAGGTGGATCGGGCCGGTCGGGAAACAATATTCACTCTCAAACCAACTCGGTCCTTCCGGTTCGATCGGTTGTCCCCCATATTGCACCTCCGTCCGCGGGCCATGTGCCCGGAACTTGCGGAGTGTGTTCGAGGCGACAAGTCGCACGGCATCATACCATTGCGGAACGAATCGTCCCGCCGCGGTGTTGATGCTATAGCACTGCCGGCCTCGGGCGGGACAACCATCGAACGGCCGCTCGGCAGAGTGCATTTCGCGCTGACGTCGCGTCGCGAATGTACTGTAACCGGTTGACAGATATCAGGATACGATAATGGCAAATCAACCCCCTCGTCGCGGTCGGCGCGCGCGAAATGCGCCCGTCGGAGACGCGCCCCAGCAGGATCTTCTGGATCAGTACATTGCGGAGCTCAGTCGCTCGCCGGTGCTTTCGGCGGGCGACCAAAAGGCACTGGCGCGTCGGCTACGCGACACTGGCCTCAACAGCGCCGAGCGCGACCGCGCCCGCGATGACCTCATCCGGGCCAATCTCCGCTTCGCCTTCTCGATCGCCAAGCAGTTCCAGCATCGCGGTCTCCCGCTCGCCGACCTGGTGAGCGAGGCGAACGCGGGCCTCTGCCACGCGGCCGACAAGTACGATCCGGACGTCGGCGTCAACTTCATCAGCTACGCCGTGTGGTGGGTTCGCCAGGCGATCTTCTCCGCGATCGCGAAGACGAGCCGCTCGGTGCGCGTGCCGCTCAATCGTGCCGCCGATCTCACGCGCGTCGCGCGCGCGCAGGCCGTGCTGCGCGAGAAGCTGCATCGCGAGCCCACGCGCGACGAAGTGGCGAAGGTCGCCGACCTCAGCGCCGAGATCGTCGACACGATGCTCGGTCTGATGGCGGCCGAGCGTTCGCTCGATGAGCCGATCGGCGATGGAAGCGAGACGTTCGGCAACCTGATCATGGCCGACATGTCCGAGAGCGAGGATACGGTCACCTCCGCGCTCGAGGAGGAGTCGCGTCGCGAGTCGCTGCTCCGCGCCATGGAGCCGCTGCCCGCCCGCGACCGTCGCGTGCTGATGTTGTACTACGGATTGGAGACCGGTGAGTCGATGACGCTCGAGCAGATCGCGCAGCGCTTCGGCGTGACGCGTGAGCGAATCCGTCAGATCCGCGATCGTGCGGTGAAGGCGCTTCGCAACTCGGGTGCGGTCGATCATCTCAAGAGCGAGCGCGCGGCATAGTACGCGGCGCGACACGTTCAAGTTGGAGCGGGCACCGGACTCGAGTCCGGTGCCCGCTTTGCATCGCCCCTTGCCGCCATCCTGGCCACGGACATCTTCACCGCCATGCCACACCCTCGAACGCCGCCGCGCCCCAGGCTCACCATTCGCGTCGGCGTTACCGGACATCGCGCGGAACGATTGAAGACGAGAGAGCGCGCCGTCACGGACGCCGCGACGCGCGTACTCAAAGAGATCCAGAGCCTGGCCACCGAGCTCGGCGCAACGCTCAAACATGTCTACGACGATCAGCCGCCGCGGCTCCGCATCATCTCACCGCTGGCTGACGGCACAGATCTCCTCGTCGCCGGAGCGGGTCACGCCCTCGGCTACGAGCTTCAGGCGCCGCTTCCATCGACTGCGTCGGCCATTCGCGACACGATGCCGAACGATCGCGTGCGATCGGAGTTCGACCGGTTGCTCTCCGTCGCCCGCGAACATGGTGCCGTGCTCGAGCTCGACGGCGCGGCGCCGCCGAACAACGACGATTTCGTCGCCGTCGGCCAAACAGTCGTCGAGCAGTCCGACGTGCTGCTCGCCGTGTGGGACGGAAAGCCGGCCAACGGTCCAGGGGGCACGGGTGAAGTCGCCGACAATGCCGCGAGGCTGGGCCGGATGGTCGTGCGCATCGACCCCGACGATCCGTCGCACATCGAGCTGAGGCGGATCGTCGACGGCGCGCTGGTCACGAGGACAGGACTCGACGGACTTCGCGATGCGCTCGTCCATCTCCTCGCGCCACCGCATCCGCATCCGAGCGCGCACCCCGATCCACGCGTCGCGTACGCGAAGGAGGGGCACGCCAGAGGCTGGTTCGGCAACTTCTTTTCCTTCTTCATCTGGCCGGCATCGAGGCGGCGCCCGCGCTGGCCAGCGCTTCCCGCCGACTACGTCGCCGCGACGCGCGCACAATGGCGCGACGACTGGAAGCGCGCCGAGATTCCACTCGCCGTGATGGAGCCGGTCGAACGGAGCGTGCTCGGCCAATATGCGTGGGCCGACAACCTGGCGACGTACTACGCCAATCGTTATCGCAGCGCGTTCACCCTCACCTTTCTGCTCGCGCCCCTCGCCGTCGCGGCCGCGCTCACCGGCTACGTGCTCGAGCGCAGCGGACGATTCGAATCGCTGTTTGGCATCGAGCATCTCACGGCCGGTCGGCTGTTCGCCTCGATCGAAATTCTGGTGCTGGCCACGATCTTCCTGATCATCGTCGGCGGCCGGCGGCTGCACTGGCACCGCAAGTGGGTCGACTATCGCGCGCTCGCCGAGCGACTACGTCAGCTGACCTTTCTGCTTCCGCTCGGCCGAACCGCCAAGCGTCGCAACCAGATCGCACGTTCGCCGGCCGGCGTCGGGAGTTGGGTGGAGTGGCTGCACCTCGCCGTCGCGCGCGACGCCGGGCTCGTGTCCGCGGCGATCGGCGCCGAATATCTCCGCCACTGCCGCGCGCTCCTCGCCGAATGCGAGCTGGATGGTCAAGTCCACTACCATCATCGCAACGCGACCCGCATGCACCGGCTTCATCTCATGCTGCAAACCGTGGGCACCTTCTGCTTCTTTGGCGCGGCGATCGCCGCCTTTCTCGAGCTGTTTCTGCACTCCGCACTCGTTACCGGAATCGCGATCGTGCTGCCTGCGTTGGGCGCGGCCATGCACGGCATCGAGACGCAGGGCGATTTCCACGAGGCCGAGCAGCGGTCGGAGATCACGGCGGCGGCGCTGCGCGCCACGCGCGATCAGATTCGCGCCATGCGCGAGCCGACCAGCCGCACCCTCGGCGACGCGGCGGAGCAGGTGGCGGAGTTGTACGATCGTGAATCGGGCGACTGGCACGCCACCGCCGAGCTCAAGCCGCTCGTCTTCCCGGCCTGACGTCTGCCTAGCGAGTGAGGTTCGCGCCATTGACCGGCCCCGGTAGTCCTTTCGAGCTGGACGCGCTGACTGGATCGTTCGGGCGCTGGCGCGGGTAGGAGAATACGAGGCTGCCGATGAATCGACGCTCGCGGATCTGGATGGTGTTTACGGCTGTGGTTGCCGCGCTGGCGAGCGGTAATTGCTCGAGCGGCGGCGGCATGCGCGTCGAGCCCATCTCGACCGAGCCGCGCGAGATGCCGGCCGAGCAGCAAGCGAGGCACGTCGTCAACAGACTCACCTTTGGCGCGCGGCCGGGCGACTACGAGCGCGTTCACGGCATGGGCGTCGACCGCTGGATTTCGGAGCAGCTCCAACCGGAAAAAATTCCGGAGGACACGGCGCTGGCGGCCATGCTCTCGCGCTTCGAGACCCAGACCAAGTCGAACGCGCAGTTGATCGCCGAGTATCCGCCACCGGAGGAGCTCGACCGCCAGCTCCGTGAGCAGCGGAAAAAGATGGGCGACACCGGCGTGTTCGTGATGTCGGCCGATGACAGCGTGCGCCGGAAGCAGTCAGTGGAGCGCGCGAATCAGCTTGGCGCCCAAATTCTCGCCGCGAAGGTCGCGCGCGCCCAGGCGTCGAACCGTCAGCTGCTCGAGATGATGACGGATTTTTGGGAGAATCACTTCTCGACGTTCATCGGAAAGAGTCCGGCGCGCTACGCAATGGCCGCGTATGAAAGCGAGGTGATCCGCCCGCGCGCGCTCGGGAAGTTCCGCGATCTGCTCGGCGCCGTCGCGAAAAGTTCGATGATGCTCTACTACCTCGACAACTGGCAGAGCGCGGCGGACAACGAGCACGTGAGCCTGCAGCAATGGAACGAGATCGTGAAGGCGCGCACGCGCGCGGACAGCGAGCGAATCCGGACGCGCCGCCGGCGTGCCGGCCTCAACGAGAACTACGGCCGCGAGCTGCTCGAGCTGCACACGCTTGGCGTCGACGGCGGGTACAGCCAGCGGGACGTGATCGAAGTCGCGCGCGCGCTCACCGGGTGGACGATCCAGGATGCGCTGAAGGGCGGGGGATTCATCTTCCGTCCGGAATGGCACGACGCGGATTCGAAGGTGGTAGTCGGGCATCGGTTGGCGGCCGGCCGGGGCATCGAGGATGGGGAGGAGGTGCTGGACATCGTCGCCAGGAGCGAGGCGACGGCGCGCTTCGTCGCGACCAAGCTGGTGCGGCGGTTCGTGAGCGATTCCCCGCCGCCGGCGTTGGTAGAGCGCGCGGCGCGGACATTTCGCGAGAGCGACGGCGACATTCGCGCGACGTTGCGGACGATCATCGGATCGTCGGAGTTCTTCGCGCGCGGAAATTTTCGCGCGAAGGTGAAGACGCCGTTCGAGCTGGTGGTGAGCGCGACACGCGCACTCGGCGCTCCGATCGACACCACGGCGCGGCTTGCGGCACAGATCGCGCGGCTGGGGCAGCCGATCTATGGCAAGCTCACCCCGAACGGGTATCCGGACGTGGGCGATGCATGGGTGAACGCGGGATCGGTGCTCAACCGAATCAACTTCGGTCTGGCGATCGCGACCGGCCGGGTGGCGGGCATCAAGCTCGCGAGCTGGCCGCCGGCCGCGTCACTCGCCGGCGCGGCGATCGCGGTGCAGGTGGACAGCGTGGTCGCGGAAATTTTGGGAGGCGAGGCGTCGCCGGATACTCGCGTGATTCTGATCACCGGCGAGAACCCGCTGCTGCGGCGCGCGGTTGCCGACTCGACGTCGATGATGGTATCCGGCGGCGGTCGCCCGCCGGTGAGTCGGACGGCATTGGCCAACCTCGTCGGTCTCGCGCTTGGCGCTCCCGAGTTTCAGCGGCGCTAGTCGTGCGCGTCTGTATTTCATCGCGCATGGCCCGGCGCGGGCGTCCGGCGGCGGCGGCGCGGGCGCTTAAACGCTGCGAGCCAGCGCGCCTAGATTCCTGAGTGCCACTCGGTTTCGCGGCGCGGCGCGCTGTCTCTAGCTACGCGCCAAGCGCCGCCGCCGCACGCTGAGTTGTCATGGCGGGAGGATGCGCCCGCGGCGCGGTCCGCCGGAGTGCTGCGATTGCACACGGAGCATCGGGGCGGCGGGAGCAGTCCGCGGCGGCGGCGCATAGCGCGTCGCGAGAGACGCCGCGCTTCAATCCATCCCGGGGCAAAGGTGCGCGGCGGCTCGATGCGGGAAGCGCTCGCGCCGCCAGAGCGGGCTGCTCCCGCCGCCCAGCGGGCATCCAACTGACAACCAAAGCACGAACGGGGACCGATCGACGCACGGCAATTAAAGGTTTTCAATTGCCCTGCCGACGCTCTCGACTGTAGGCCTTTGGAGTCGAAAGCGTGATCTGCCGCGGTCCGTTGGTTTGGCGCGGCGGTGCGGAACATAAAACGGGCGGCGGTGAGCTTGGATGCGGCGGCGTCCGGCCCCGCCGTTTCGTTTTCCGGTCGTCGACGTAGGAATGAGCGCTAAAGTTTTTCAGGGAGCATGACGACCATAGAATACAAGAAGTCCCATTACGGCCGGTACAGGTCGGCCCATTGAGGAATCGGCAAATGTCCATCAACGGCGTAGCACTAGTGGTTGGCACCGCGGCGAGAGCCGCGACGTCGATCAGTGCGGCCGTGATCGAGACGGCGCCGGCCCAGCAGCCGCTCCCGGCCTTCGAGTCCGGAAACCCGAACGTCGCCGCGACGCTCGCGCAACTCGAGCTTCACCAGCCGGACACGGTCGACATCTCGAAGGCCGGCACTCAGCTCGCGAGCCTGCTCTACGGCGTGAATCACGACTCCGTGACCGCCGGCATGCTCTCGGTTGATGGGACGATCGACTTCGCGAAGCTTCAAGCGTACCTGGACATGCAGGAACTGACGCCGATCATCGTGAACTTCGACCACGTCCAGTTGTCAGATGAAGGGGTGAGGCTGGCGTCGGCGGCCTGACAAGGCGCTGCGTGCTGCGTGCCTAACCGCACTTCGCGATCACAAATCAGAGCGCGCCGAGAGAAATCTCAGGCGCGCTCTGATTTTGCGTATCAGGTGCTGTCAGCACGCAGTACGCAGCACGCAGCACGCAGCACGCAGCACGCAGCACGCAGCACGCAGCACCCAGCACCCAACGCTTCTAGCCAGCCCCCGCCACCGGATACTGCCCCGTATCCTTCGACGCGACATCCTCCACGTACAGCATTCTGACCGCGACCATCACGGCGGCCAGCAGCGGCACGGCGACGACGAGGCCGAGGACGCCGAACAGCATCGCCATCAGCGCTTGTGAGAAAAGGGTGAGCGCGGGCGGCAGGTTGATGTTCCCCTTCATCATCAGCGGGATGAGCAGGTGGGCGTCGAGAAACTGGATGAACCAGTAGGCGAGCGCGACGTAGAGCGCTTTCTGCGGGGAGTCGAGGAACGCCATCGCTACCGCGGGCACGCCGCTGACGAGCGGGCCGATGGTCGGCACGAAGCCGAAGATCGCGGCGACGACGCCCAGTGCGAAGGCGGCTTTCACGTGCAGAAAGAGCAGCGCGATCGTGCGCGCGACGCCGACGGCGATCATCGCGATGAGCTGCGTGGTGAGCCATTTCCGCAGCGTCCGCGCCTCGGCCGTCAGCACGGCATCGATGCGAGCGCGGGTTCGCGTGGGCACGAGCGCGAGCAATCCGCGCCGATACATGTCCGGCTCGGCGGCGATGTAGATGGCGATGAAGAGGACGAGCAAAAAGCCGGCGAACGCTTCGATGGTGCCGCGGAAAAATGGAAAGAGATAGCGCCGGGCTCCGCGCATCTGGCCAATCATGCGGCCGCGCAGCCTGCCGGGTTGGTGCGGTCCGGGTCCGACCGCGGCAAGCGTGTCGGCGGGCTCGACGGCGGCGCTGTCGGCGACGGTGAGCGAATCCTCGGTATAGACGAGGCCGGCGATGCCCGCGCGATGGCTGTCGAGCCAGATCTCGCCCTTGTCGATCGCCTCCGGGAGCTTCACTCGCAGCTCCTTCGCCTGTACGCGAATGGTCGGACCGATCCAGGCGCCGATGCCGTACATGGCCGCGAAGAACACCACGACGACGATCGTCACGCCGATCCCGCGCGGAACGCGCCACCGCTGCAGCCAGTCGGCGCCGGCGCTGATCGCCAGTCCGAACAGCAGCCCGAGGAAGGCAGTGAAGATGAGCGGATGCGCGAGCCAGATGAGCCAGATGAGCGCGACCAAGCCGATCACGATCGCCGCCGCGCGACCGACATCGCGGGAGCGCCATTGGCGAGCGGGGATCGGGGTCGGGCGGCGGGTCGTAGTGCTGACCGTCGGGCCTTGAGGCGGGGTCGGCTCTGGAGCTTGAGGAGTAGTCACGAGTGAAATGTGGCTATTCGCGACGACAAAGCAACAAACTGCCGCTGAGTGAAGCGCGGCTCCCAGGCCGACAAATCTTCACGAGCAGTCATCTGTCATCTGTCCTGAGTCGTTTGGTTTTCCAGAATCTGGAAACAGGATGACCGACGAGAAAAATGCCGGATGACTGCTAGTCAGTGGTGCTCGGCTCCCCAGATGACCGCCGGATCGTCGGATTCGAATATCTGCGCATGTACCATCCACCCCAGCACATTCTTGTGAAAATCTCCGTCCACCGCGCGGCATTCCTGGTACGTCGCGACTGGACTCTTCGGCCCGAACACCGGCTTTCCGTCGCGCGTCTCCGTCCAGCGATCCGAGTCGCCATATTTTGGCACGCACCAGTTCACGTGCTCGTGCCAGTGGGCGATTCCGAGCGAAATTCGTTCGTTCAGATCGCTCAGCGGGGCGCCCTGGCGGGCGGTGTACATCACGCCGACGAGCGTGAAGCCACCGTCGGCGTTCTTGCGATAGAGCAGCGACGTCGGCTTGGCGGCGTCGAAGCGGAACGCTTCCTGAAATCCATTCTTGTAGTTCGTGAAGTGATAGACGGGCTGCGGCACCTTCGGCAGGAATTGCTTGAAGCCGTCGGCCTCGGCCACGCGGACGTCTTTGTATTTCTCCAGGGCGCGGCGCGCCTCGGCCACGATCGCGGCGGCCCGCGCCGAGTCCGCGGCGGATGCGATCCGCTTGGGCGTCATCATCATGTGCGGATCATCCATCATCGGGCCGCTCATCGATGCATCGGCGGCGGCGGCCGAGTGATGATCCATTCCCGCCATCCCTCATGACCAGTCGCCGGCGGCTTCGCCTGCGCGAGTGCGAGCGACGGCAAGAGCGTGGCTATCGCGACGATACGGGACATTGCGATCGAGGTATTGGGCATTGAAACCGACCTCCAAGGGGAACTGTCCCCATCATACCCCCGAAAGACTATCGAGATCGGGTTCCATCAAGTGGCGGAGGAACTTGTCGGGCTCGTTCAGGAATTCGCGGGTGAGATTCACGTGCTCCAGCTCACTATATGACACGGCCGCAACCGGCGTCTGGTCGAACGTGTAGATCGTCGCGCCGGGAAAGGCGAGCAGAATCGGCGAGTGGGTGGCGATGATGAACTGCGACGGCGGCGATGCGGGCTGGAGCATGTCGGCGATCATCGCGATCAGCGCGAGCTGGCTCGTCGGCGAAAGGGGCGCTTCGGGCTCGTCGAGCAGATACAGTCCGCCGCCGACCAGCCGCGACTGAAAGAGCTTGAGAAAGCTCTGGCCATGCGAGTTCGCATCGAGGTCGACGCCGTAGCGGCGCTCGAGCGCGGCGAGCGATGTCATTGCCGGCATGTGCGCCAGGTTGCGCGCGTAGGCCGAGGCGTTTTTGAATTCCTCATTTACCTCATCGACGCGGGCGAGCATCTCAGCGCGCAGCTTGGCGACGCTCTTGGCGAACCCGAAGAAATCTTCAGCGCGCAGGAAGAATCCTTTATGCGTACGCGTTTCCCACGAGAGCGTCAGCCGCGCCGCCAGCTCGCGCGCCGACGCGAGCGTCGCATCGCGCTCGATGCTCTCGGCGCCGACGGTGGGCAGGCGCGCGGCGGCGGCGATCCCCTCGAGCAGCGTCGACTTGCCCGAGCCATTTTCGCCGACGAGAAAGGTGACCGCGGCGGGGAAGCGCAGCTCGCGCAGCGCGCGCACCGCGGGCACGGTGAACGGATACGCGTCGCTCGTATCCCCCGTGCGAGCGGGCTTCAAGGTCACCGAGCGAAGTAAAGGCATCGCGCATTCCCCGATTTTGCCGTTGATTAATGCTCTGTTCGGCCTTCGTCATCCTCGCGCCCGGTTACGGGCGCGATCGCGTTCCAGGAGTAATATTGTCGTCCATGCAGGCCCCTCCACCACCAGCCCAACCGCGCGTGCCGCGCGGCCGTTTCGCATCGGTGATCTTCGATTGCGATTCGACCCTCTCGGAGATCGAGGGGATCGACGTGCTCGCCCATCGATGCCGCGACCAGGTGGTGCAGCTGACCGAGGCGGCGATGCGGGGCGAGATCGCGCTCGAAGAAGTCTACGGCCGGCGGCTCTCCGTCGTGCAGCCGACTCGCGGCGAGATCGACGCGCTCGGCGACAAGTATGTGGAGATGATGGTGCCTGGCGCGCGCGAGGTCGTCAACGGACTGCGGGCCTCGGGCGTTACCGTCTACATCGTGTCCGGAGGAATTCGGAACGCCGTGCTCGTGCTTTCGCGCGCGCTAGGCCTGGCCGACGATGCGGTGTTTGCCGTCGATGTGCATTTCCATGACGATGGATCGTACGCGGGCTTTGACACTGCTTCGCCGCTCGCGCGGTCGGGCGGCAAGCGCGCGCTGCTCGAGTCGTGGGGCGACAAGCTCGAACGGCCGGCGATGTTCGTCGGCGATGGCGCGACCGATCTGGAAGCGAAGCCGGTGGTCGATTGTTTCGTCGCGTTCGCCGGCGTCGTCGCGCGCCCCAACGTCGTCGCCGGCGCGGACGTGGTCGTCCGTACGGCCGACCTCACGCCGCTGTTGCCGCTCGCGCTGGGCGAGCGTTCTCTCGAACTCACAGGGTGATGAACTGATCATGCCAACGTCGACACAGTTCGGAAAGTTTTTTCTACCGGGCCCTACGGAGGTGAGGCCGGAAGTGCTGGCCGCGCAGACGCGGCCGATGATCGGCCATCGCGGCAAGGGGATGGAGCAGCTCATCGCCACGATGATGCCGTCGCTGCAGCGCGTGTTCCGCACGACGCGCCCCGTGTACGTGTGCTCGTCGTCGGCCACCGGTTTGATGGAAGCGGCGATACGGAACGGCGCGAGGAAGAAGGTGTTGTCGCTGGTCAACGGCGCGTTCAGCGAGCGCTTCTTCGCCATCGCCAAAGCGTGCGG
>JBBROY010000048.1:0-19091 GCA_038228795.1 Gemmatimonadales bacterium | reverse complement strand
GTTCCCTTTGCTAGGCGAACTTACTTCGCCCATCCTTTCGGGTGAACCGCCACCGAATTCGGGTCTTGGCCCGGTTGACTCGGGCAGTCCACGCGCGCGTCTTGGCTCGGAGTTTCGCGAGATGATCGATGCGGCGACGGCCAAGACAGCCACGACTCACCAGGCTCAGTTCGATTTCCGCTTGATTGAGCCAACCGCCATGCTTCGGGTGAAATGCACGGTGAGGCGGCCCCAAATTGCGCGACCGCGCTGACGCCCGAAATGATCCCTGAGCGACTTCTCGCAGTGGATGTTGAGATTGTCAACGACCAGATGGATGGTTTGCGCCGCGGGATACGCCGCCACCACGCTGGTGAATGACCTGGGCGAATTGCGCGGCCGACGGGGTAGGCGTGGCAACAGGTCAAATGGCGTCCGGCTTTCGACGGCCAGTATTAGCATTAGGCCCGCCGGCAACTTGTGACCAATCCTTGGCCTAGAATCCTTGGCTATGGAGAGTCACAAACTGCCGCTTGGACGATGCGGCATTTGGTTAGTTATGTCATACTAGCGCAACATCCATACGCGACAGTGCCGTCCAACAATCAGTCCCCGGGCTGACTTCCGATAAGCGGGGGTTATCGGTAGTTTGGTGTCGGTTGAGGCTGGCTATCTGCGGCCTACATCGCCCCAGACGCGCGGAGGCGCAGTGCCAGATCCCGAAGGGCGTTCCACCGACACGCCGTCGAATAGTCCGTCGAACGCGGCCCTCACGAGACAGCAGTCGACCGCAGCTGTCGCCGTCGCGCCGCCGCCGATGCCCTCCGACGTGGCGGCGATCGAAGAGCGCACCGCGTGGTACCAGACGCGGGCCCGCGCGGCGAACACGCGCCGCGCCTATCGCGCCGACTGGGACCATTTCGCGGCGTGGTGTGCCACGTATCAGGCGACGCCGGTGCCGGCGCACCCGGGCCTGGTTGCGCGGTATCTCGCGGCGTTCGCCGGCGCGCTCAAGACGAGCACCTTACAGCGTCGACTCGCCGCCATCAACGATGTCCATCGCGCGCTCGGCCTCGAGTTCGACCGTCGCGCCCCCGAACTACGCGACACGTGGCGCGGCATTCGTCGCACGCACGGTGTCGCCGCCGTCGGGAAGGCGCCCGCGGTGACGCAGGAGATTCGCGCGATGATCGCCGCGCTCGATCTGACGCAGCCCCGCGGACTCCGCGACCGAGCCCTCTTGCTCGTCGGCTTCGCCGGCTGCTTCCGCCGCGCCGAGCTCGTGGCGCTTGATGTCGACCACGTCGTGGAACACCGCGACGGACTGCTCCTCCAGCTCCCGCGCTCCAAGACCGATCAGGAGGGTCATGGCGCTGAGAAAGGCATTCCCTATGGTCAGTTCCCCGACACGTGTCCCGTGCGCGCGCTGAGCGACTGGCGTGCGGTCGCCGGCATTCGAGACGGCGCTCTCTTTCGCTCGGTCACACGGCATTGCAAGGTCGGGACGCGGTTGTCGGACCGCGGCGTGGCGCTCATCGTCAAGCGAAGCGTCCTGGAGGCGAAGGCCGTTGCGATCGCTAACGGAGATCGAGTGCTCGCCGACCAACTTGATCCCGCGCGGTACGCGGGCCACAGCTTGCGCGCCGGCTTTATCACGAGCGCAGCCGCCGCGAACGTGTCGACGCACGACATCATGCGGCAGAGTCTTCACAAGCGTGAAGAGACGCTTCGGAAATACATCCGGCACGGAACCGTCTTCGAGCAAAATGCTGCCACGCGAGTTGGGCTCTAGGTATAGCTCGCGCCGTGGTGCTTGTTGAAGATATAATTGCCCCGGCTGCAGCGGGCTGCATGATGCTCGAAGTTGTTGTGGCGAGTATCTGGGCAATTACGCTCTGCATAGCACCAATCATCTCCGTGATCGGGGCGTCAGGCATCCCGACGCGTCTATCGGATTCGGCCCGTCGGCCAGTACCAATTCGTCGAGGATCAACGATGCCATCAGTGCCCAGCAATCGCTCTCGCCCTCAGTCGAGTGTCAATCGCCACACTCGAGCGAAGCCGTTCATCAAAGCGCCTGCGACTGCTCTCGCCATTGCGCTGACCAGCCTTCTCCCGGCCACGCGTACGCGCGCGCAATCCTGCGCGGCAGCCGACAGCGCGATCGGTGCGAAGCCTGCTCGACACGGCATTCTCACGCAATACGATAAGATGACGGACAGCACCATGATCACGGCAGGCATCCGCGTCGTTGTGCCGATGTCGGGCGGTGAGAAATTTCTATCGCTTGTCGCGGCTTTTGAAGGCAAGCGGCCATCAAGTGTCCCGATGCCGCTCCTTATGTATAGGCTCACGACTCAGACGCAGAGTGCGGCGCTCGATCGAGGAGCGCGTCGAGCGCCGACAAAGGAGAACGCGAAGATCGCATCGGACAGCGTCGCCCTCATCCTCGTGGACGACAGCATCCGCCTGCGGTTGCCGCGTATTCGCTACGACGCGCGCATCGAGGAAGGCATGCTTACCGGGCAGCATCTGGTGGAACAGGCCTGGTTCCGAATGACGCCCGAGCAAGTGCTTGAAATCGGCCGCGCGCGGAAGACCGTCTTCCTGCGCATCGGCCAGGAGGATGGTGATCTACGCGGAGACGAGATCGAGAGCGCTCGAGAACTCTGGCGCTTCTTGATCTGCGCCGGCGTACCGAGGCCGCAGTAGGAGCAAAGCCGGCGAGCCGTTCGACCGCAGTCTGTACTGCTCCGCGCAGGCATATCGCGAACCCCACACGCGGCGGTCGGCGGCTTAGACACCAGGACGGTTCGCTCTCCCAGCTTTCGCTAAGGCTCGTGCCGGGTGTGTTGGATGTGGTGTATGACATAACTGGTGCTGAGGACGGACGGTTCGCGCAGAGGCCATCAGCTGGGCCGAAATGCCGTAGCACTACGACGACCTAAACGCTATTCGCCGTCGCGACTCGGAGCTGTTGGTCGCTCTTCCCTGTTTGGCTCAGCGGAGGGCGTACGGTCTCGAGAGTCATTCAACTCTCGAGGTCCCGACATGCTTCACTACCACGCCGACCGCGCCGCTCAACAGCCGCACCCGCTGTATGGCGTCGGCTCCCCTGAAGACATCGAGCAGCAGGCGGCTCGGCTAGATTCCACCGCCGCTTCGCTCGCGGAGGCTGCTGATCGCGCGGCCGCGGCGGGAGCGCAATCCTTCGCGTCAACCACGTACGCGAAAGCGCGTTCCCGGCGGAAACAAGCGCGTTTGCTCCGCGCAACTGCGGCGATCGCGCGCGAGCCCACCGTGCCCGGCCGCGCCGACAATGGAACCGACCGCCAATACGAGTCCCCGGCGTACGGACGCGCTACGTCATCTCTTCGGCGATAATGAATGCGTTGAACGCCGACGCTCGCGTGGAACCCGTTGATCCCTCGTCGCGCTCGCGGCAGGACCGATCACTGAGCATCGGCGCGCCGACGCTCCTCCCAGGAGATGCCCGCTTTCGCGCCTACGAGGTCGCGCAGCTCCGGGCGTGGCTGCTCGACCCACAACCCGCGATTGCGATCGAAGCAATCACGCGATTCGTTGGCCAGCTTCGCGTCGCATGCCTTGGCGCCGTAGCGTACGGCCGCGCGATCGCTGAGGCTGACGCGACAGACGCGGTATGGACCCCGTTGCTCGACCTGATCGACTTACACCATCTATGGCCACAGTCCTCCGATGAGGCGCGGCAAGGCGGAGCCGCCTATTTCGAGTCTGCACCGCACCGGGCGGGTCGTATCGCGAGCCGGCTCAGAGCCGCAGACGGCGACCCGCACGAAGTCGACAAGCTGCTGGACTATCGCGGGCCCTCGCTGCGCGCGGCAATCGCGCGATTCGCGCCCCGACTCTCGCCGAAGGCGGCGACTGATCTCCTGCATTCCGAACACACCGCCCAGGAGCTCGCGCGCAACCGCGCGCTGGATCCGGAGTCGAGGGCGAGGGTGGCCGCTTTGGCTTGGGAAACGGTGCAGCGCCTTCGGCCATCGCCTGAGCAGCCGACCACGAGCGTCGCACATATTCGCCGCGCAAACTCGATGGTGCGAACGCTGTGGGATCTGGCCGCGCGCCATGGCCTGGACGAGCCGACGCGTGCTTCGCTCGTAGCACGCGCACAACACGATGGCAGCGAAGATCAACGGGACGCGCTCTTCATTCTCCTCCAAGACACCGCCCTTCCCTCTGACGAGCTCGCACGCCTGGCAATTTCAGTCCAAAGCCGCGCCCAGTTTCTGGCGGAGGCGTTGCTGCATCCGGCCGCCACGGACGATCTCTGGGAGAAGGTTCTGGAGTCTTCCGATGTCGATGCGCCAGCGCTCGCGAGTACCGTGCTCGGCAGCGCTCGCCCGTGCGCTCCAAGACGCATCGACTGGCTCTTCGGGGCGGTCGTTCGGAACGGGCAAATCTTGGACACTGCCCTCGCGCGTCGCTTCGTGAGCCGTGCGGAAACCCCCTTAAATGTGTTACGTGCAATCGCGGCAACACTCTCCGATCCAGACACGATTCGCGCGCTCGCCGCGCATGCGGTTGCCAACCGCGATGCGCTGATTGCCGCACGGCTTGAAACGAGTCCCGACGCCGCTGCGCTCTGGACCTTGTATGACGTCGGCACACCGACGCGGCGCCCAGCCGTCCTTCGCCGACTCGCGCGCATTGATCCGCGCCGCGTCGTTACTATGCTTGGCCGACTGTCCACCCTGGAGCCGTCGCACCGCGAGGTGATCTCGGCGCTGCTCGCCACGGCAGATCACGAAGTCTGGGCTCAGACGCGGGATCTGATCGCGCGACATGCGGTATCTCGTGACATCCAGCTCGACGCGGGGTTGAGATCTGTCAACACCGCGCTCGCGAGCGCGACCCAGTCGTTGAGCCACGTCGAGCAAACGGCGTCGCATCCTGCCCGTCGCCTTCTCTAGTTCCAGAGCCGAGCCAGCAGCTGACCGACCCTGATCCGGTCGGTGAAGCCGACGCTAGTGCTGCGCGCTGTCCGAGGCTCGGACGCTTGCTCCACGACGAGGCTCTGCAAGTCGCTCTGCCAGCGATCCTTCCCACTTCTCTTGCCGCGATGGCTTGCACCGGACTCGGTCAACGAGCCAGAGTGTGCCCGAACTCGCATGAGCAGGTCGCATCGCCCTTTGTTGCATCAACGATGCTGGAGACTACGTGCACACGAGCAGCACTCTGCTAGCGCCAACACCTGCCGCGATCCATCCGCTCGATCCGCAGCGTCTCTCTGCCTTCGATTATTTCGAGTGGCGATTGCTGCGGCGCACGCTCGCGTATTCGATCTCACAGTTCGCCCGACGCCGGCGCGCCGGCGGGACGCGGATCCGCATCGCCGCCGCGGCTCATGCACTCGAATGCGAATTCGTCATGCCGGCGATCGCACAAGAGATCGCGACGCTCTTGGCAATCGACCACCAGACGGAACCACTCTCACTTGCAACGGCCCTGCGGAGCGCCCACGAGCTCGTGGGCGCCGAGCAGGTGTCTGTTGACAGCACATTTCCCGCGGACCGAGCTCGTGGAGACGCATTCGGCCCGAGTCTACTGGAGCCTGATTGGGACGCGATCGGCGTCGGAGGAGCGCAGTTTGACGGATTCGCTGATGGCTTGAGATGTCACGCATCGCTTCCCATTGACGGCGGTCGCCTTCAACGGCCGATCCCATACTCCATTTCATGGCATTTGAGCCGCGGTCCCGCGCATCTGCAGGATATTGAGGCGTCCCGGGGAGTCTTTCTCGAGCAGGCCGCAGGGGTGTGGGACTGGCTCGTCGCGCGTCGTTTCACATTGGCCGAGCAAGCGGGTGAGCTACCGCCTCTGACGAAAGCGTCTTCGCCGCTTCTCACCCCGATTCTCGCGCCTCTCTCGCGGCGAGGCACTGTGAAAACCCGCGCGGAGTCTCAACAGTGGGACCCGTTTCCGTCCATCGACTGATCGAATCAGCGACAGCAGCTTTGAGATCGGCGGGCAGACCTGCGTACAGTCTCGGCGAACCCAGTCACCGAGACTCACACCACGATGCTCCGATCATCTTTCGCGATCGCGCCGCGACAAGTACCAACGGCGCGTAACGCTCAATCACTGGCGCTCGGCGACGATAGCCCGAGCCCCGCTCTCGATCTCGCGCGCGTCGCGCGTGCACTCCAAGTCCCGATCGCGCGAACGAATACGGGACAGTACGCCGCGCGGGCATCACGCGGGGGCGTGTACTACCTCGCCCTCAGCGACGACGACCGGGGGCAGGACACGGCCTTCTGTCCGTGTCCCGACTTCACCCACCGCGGGGATGACTCGCGCTGCAAGCACGTCATCGCCGCCATGCTGGACGCCTCTCATCCAGCTGCGCTTCGCGTGGCACCGGTCGGGGCACGGCCGACACCGATGCCAGTACCCGAGCCGCCAGCGAGTTCGCTTGACGCCGCAGGCCGGCTCCTCGCGCAGGGCAATGCCAACATGACGGTGTGGTCGTGGATCCTCACCCACCCATTGGCATCACCGAGACAGTACCGGATGGTTGCCAGACTCGCGGCCGACGAAGCGGCGCAAGCCTGTCTGCTCCGTCTCTCACGCGCCATGTCGGATCGCACCGTCCGCTCTCAGCTCCTTGCGAGACCGGCATCGATGGCGATCGCGGGGCGCCTCGGCGCTCATCTCTCGCCAGACGAGTTTGCTCCCTACCTCCGCGCCCTCATCCGCCAAGGATGGGATGTGGCCGCCGCCGACGCACTGATGCAGGCGGGCGCCGAGAGCCTCGCGCGGCTCACGTCGCAGGATCTCGTGCCCTTCCTCACCGCACCGGACCAACGTCTCTGGGATGCCGCCCGGCGTGCGATGCCACACGTCCCTCGTGCAATGACGGATTGGCGTTAGCCGGACGCGATCGCCGTTGGAGACAGTCGTCGCGCGCGACCACGATCCAGCGACGTCCCATCACCTTTCGTGAATCGAGACGACTGTTACCGGGGATGACCATGGCCGCCACATCAAACCACACGCTCGCCATTCGCGCGCAGCTCGCCACGGCGTTTGAGATCATATCGGAGCTCAATCGGGAATGCGACGCGATTCGAGCGGCGAACGGAGACGCGGCATTGCGAGACGCACTCGAGACCGAAGCCGTCGCGTTTTTCACGGCTCAAGGACTCGCCGACGCCGACGCCCGGGCGGGCGTTCAGGCATATCTCTCGGACGCAAGACTCTCATCACCAGACGCCGCACTCCGCGAACTCGTGGCGCATCAGCGCGTCGCGACCGCGCATGACCGTGCGACGACGATTGGCGTTGAATGACCCTCACCTGGTGAATGCGTACTCACCGCGCCGGTTGGCCTGCGTCCTCCCGCCAGCGCGGCCGCGGAGACGACCGGCGTTACCGATGGACGACTCGAGCCCCGAGGCTTGGAATAGGCGCGGATGGACACTCATGGTCGTTGCGCACAGGACTGGATTCATCCCGACCGCTGTCTGCTGTGGTGTCAGAACGCGGTCGTATCGGCGAACGACACGTCACGGCCATTTCTGACTGTAGGTCGCGTTCCGGCCCAGTCCCGGATCGCTGAACCGGAGTTTCCACGTTTCCGCATCGGAGTAGATCATGCCTGCCGACGCCGTCACGTTGTTCGAGCTTCGCTCGCTTCCCGAAGGTCGCGCAAAGCAGCGCGTCTTTCTGCTGCAGCTCCCACATCGGGCCGAATTCGCCAAAGTGGTCGAGGTCCCAACCACGGTCGGCCGACTCGATGGGACCAGTCTCGCGGCCACACGTCCGTCGATCGCCGCCATTCTTCAAAACAACAATGGCCACGGCGTCAACGTCGCAGACGACGCGTTTACCGAGGATCGTGTCTACCCGGTGGGAGAAGACGCTGGGATGCGTTTGCATCTCCTCTTCGAGGCCGCGCAGATCATGCGGTCGCCGGAGAAGATGCAGCAGGTGGGCGCCGCGATCGCAGCGATGGAGCCGTACGACGTCACCTATTGGCACAAGAAGATCACGCAAGACAAGCAGGGACCGAAGCGCTTCGTGACCTTTCTCAGCGAAGGGTGAGCACACCGTGCTCCGTCGCCCTCGTAGAGGCTCCGCACGGGTAGACGACCCCGACCGCGTCGGGGCGTCGGTCGCGCAACGTGGTGCGCCGCGACTCGTGCTAGTCATAGACGACGGGCTTCGTGTCCTCATTCGAACCGGCGGCCGTACTGCCTCGCGGCTTGCCGCGATCGCCACGCCTCACCTCTATCGTCACGGTCCGCTCATCCTTCGCCTCGTCGTGCTCGGCTCACTCGTGCTCGCCGCGAGTTCGCCGTCGGCGTTGCACGCGCAAGCGAACCAGAGCGACGGGGACTGCTTCGGTGGATGTGGCGCCGACTCGACCAGTCTCGGCTCGGGACTCTCGGCGAGCATCAGCGCCGCGATCTGTCCGTACGCCAGCCTCATTCGGTTTCTCGCGATGGCGATTGCGGTGCTCGGATCGATGCACGCTGCATTTCGCGCCGCGCAAGGCGAGCACCGCAAGTGGGTCTACGCCCTGGTCTTGCTCCTGACCGCAGGATTCCTGGTCGGGCCGCGCAGCTGGTTCTCTACGCTCGGGCTCAACTGGATGATCAACATTCTCGATACCTACTACCGGCCGGCGTGCGGCATATAGCGTCTCGCGCGACGATGGCCAGCGTACGATCAGGGGTTGACCGCACAATTCATCGCACTTGTTGAGTGGCCGTCATGAACGAGCGTCTCAGAACAGCATCACCAACTGGTTTCGCGCCGGCGGCGCAACGGGCGTCCAACAACCCGGTCCTCGCCAATCTGCGCACGGTCGCTGCGTGGGTAGAAGGACGGCAGACACATCTCTGGCATCCGGTTGATGATGTTCTGTCGATCGTCGAACGCGGCGGCTCGTATCCCTACCGGCTTCGCGTTCGGCACGGCGCTGTCGAGTACGGCTTGACGGATCAGGCGCTGGAAGAGCTCGCCGCGCGATTGCAGGTCAGCGCGGCGCCCCTCGCTCGCCTTCGGACCGCGAGCGACGTCGATCTCGGTCAGCTCCTCTCAGCGCTGCTCCGCAGTCGGAGCAACGTGCGGAGTCCCAGCTATCGCATCGTGACGGAAGGGACAACGGTGCAGCACATTTATCCGGCGACCTTTGTCGCCGTGGATCTCGACGGGCTCATCGAGGTGCTCGAGGAAGCGGAGGCCGCCGGTTCACTCAGCACACGCTTCGCGGAAGGCAATCCGGACGCGCTCTGGATCGCGTGCCACTTGCCGCGGCTTGCGCCGTTCGACCTCCGACCGGGCACCGTGACGGAGATGCCACGCGCCGATCTCTGGCAGCCAGGCGTCGCCATCATCAATGTGGAGCATAAGGGCCGCGCGGCGCGTGTCGTTCCGTCGCTCTTCCGCGCGTGGGGCCATCTCACGCTCCCACTGGTCGAGCCCGTCGCGGGTACACGCGCACGGCGGCACGCCGGCGGCACCAGCTCGACGCTGTTGGACGGACTTGTCCACGATCTGACTGTGGCGTCGAACGCGCCGTTCGCCGAACTCGCCACGCGCCTGCAGCGGTTGCAAGGCATCCAAGTACCGCGCAAGGCACTGGACGACTATCTCGCTGAACCAGCGCTCCGCCTCCCGACGCAAGCCGCGCGCGATGCCGCGCGCGACCGGGTGCTCAGGGGACGGCCGACCGCGTTCCGGATTGTCACCGCCGTGCTCACGGTCGCGCGAGAGATCGAGGACCCCGCACGCCGGCTCGACGCGCTCATGGCCGCGAGCCGCTACGTCTGGTCGCGAGGTCGCCATGCGCGCGAGCCGCAGCGTCGCGAACCCGACTCGCATGCCGCCGACGGCGCCGGAGACGACAGCTCAGGCGCCGAGGAGTCCATCTCGTGAAATCCTGGAACGGCCTGCGCACGTCGGCGCCATACGGTCACCGGTTGGCCGGGATCCCCCGCCGTCGAGGGGCTTGCCCCAACCACTCACTCCAGATCCTGCGTCCATGAACTCGCACACCTCACGTTGGCTGTCCGCTCGACGACCGGGCTGGCGTGCGACACCACTCCCGCTTCGCCGCGCCGTCATCGTCGCGCTCGCGCTTGCGCCTCTCTCGCCGCTCAGTCTCTCGCCCGCGTCTGCGCAAGCCATGATTCCGCCGACGTTCCCGGGCGCGCGATCCGCACCGATGACCTCGACAGCGATGTTGTGTTCGACGCGAGTCGGCCGAGGCACGACGCTCGGTCTCCGTGTCTTCGCCGGGACCTACACCCTCACGTGGGCCGCCGCGCGCGACACCTCAGACATCGTCATTCTGGCTGGATTCAAGACGATCGGCATCCCGAGCGCCATGGGCATTTTCTGGCGACCTGGATACAGCGCGGTCGATCATGGGAACTTCGCGTGGGGCGACGCGCCGCGATGGTGGGCCAAGTGGGACAACGCGTCATTCGGCGGCGGCATCATCAGCAGCGACGTCGACGCGGAATTCCGCACCGCGACGAACGCCGGGTGGTGCACGAACCGGGACGACAACCGCTTCTACTTCCGCGCCGGCATCCAACAGGACATCCGCTACGAGGCACGCGACGTCTTCACGGTCGCCGCCTGCCGTGCGCTGCCAGGCTTTCTCGGAGGTGGTGCCGGGTGTGCCCGCCGCTATCGCGGTCTTCGCGTGTATCCCACGCTTCTCGATACGATGGTCGGGTTTCCCGTACAGACCTACTCCGTCATCTACCCGCCCGCCTCTGGCAACGCGGGCTACGTCGCGAGCGTGACAACCGAAGCCACCAATCAAGCGCAAGCGCTGTACGAGAGCTGGGCACGCGATCGCCAAATGGTGTTCTCGACCTACGAGCTCGAGCTCTACGGTTATGTGTATCCCTGCGGCGGCCGCTATTGTCGCCAGCTGTACGGCGAGATCCGCCGGCGGCTATATCAGGATCAGCGCGTTGGGCTGATCGATACCATTGGCGGCTCGGAATTTCGCATGACGGTGATGTTTGAAGGACAATCGCTCTCGAGCGGAGCGGGCGCATCCGTTCGCGCGCTCTGCGGCGGGGCCGCAAGCTGCGGGGGACCGGTCGACACCGTGCTCGCTGACGGTGGCCTCGACATTCGCGGCACGGACGACTCGCTCCAGTTCACCAAGATGTGCAAGTCCTACAACACGAATGCGGATTGCGTCAGCTTGGCAAACGCGACCGCGCCGCCCATGGGCGTCAATCCCGCTCGCGTTGATTCGGTCGTCTCGGGTCCTGGGAACACGGGCCGACCGATCACGGACGCGGAGCGCACCACCGCACTCGAAGGAACGCGTGGCGGGCCGACGACGCCGAAGGCGCCGCATCAGTTCTCGCGCAATTGCGAGCGACGGGCGCAAGAGGATTCGATCGCCCGCGCGAACGGACCGGTCCCGGAGTTCTCGCCATTCCCACTCGGCGTCACGCGGGACACCGCGCTCTATAGCGCGTGTCTCTCGACCACGGGGCCGCCGCTCGTGGCGGCGCCGCCACCCTCGGCATCCACTCCTCCTCCATTCACGCCGGCGGGATGCAAGATCGTCATGGGTCAGCTCTACTGCCCGCCCACGCGACGCTCTCCCTGAGCGTATCCGCTCCTTTTCGGTATGGCGCCAGACGTACGGTAGGATGGAACGGCAGGCAAGAAAGGCACGTCGTGCGGTTGGTGTCCATTTTCTTTGCCGAGGACGTCGGGAGTCGGATGCTCGATAGCTTGGAGACCTCCCAGCGATCTCTCTCTCGAGCGTTGCTCGCGTACCGCACGCACCGCGTGGGCACCACGGATGGTGGCGCGACCGCTACCGCTCTCCTCGATCGCGCGCTCCGCGAGTGTTGCGATGAGACAGGGGTCGTCCTCCCTCCACGCGTTGCAGAGGCGATACGGCTGGAGCCAACCTGGTCGTCGCACGCGCACCGCCTTCTGGGCGCGCTCGCCTCCGACCTTCGATCGGTTCGCGGGACTGCATCGGTGACTGATGACCCCGCGTGTTCTCGCGCGATCGACGATGCCGCGACGCGTGGCGCGGAGGTGGTCATCGCGATGCGGCTTGCCGGCGCCCCGGCGTCGCTCGCGGGATGGCTCGACGCGACCGTGGCTACGCTCGCCGAACGGGCCCATCTGACGCGCGTCGCCAGGGAGGAACGCGCGCGGCAGGGAACACGCGTCCGCAGCATTGCACCATCCTTCTTCGCCGCGGTCGGCGTTGCGGCGACTCTCGGCGCAGACGACGAAGCAACAGCATGCTCTTCGGTCGAAAGCGAACTCACTGAGCAGTTCGAGCGAGTATCGCTCCTGCGGGATGCCGCGCGCGACGTGACGGCGGCCGTGGCGGCGGCCGACATGATGCTCTCTGGCTTCCTGCGTGCACGCACCACGCTCCGACGCGCAGTCTTCGGCTTATCCGTCGCCCGCGAATCGACGCTCAATCGACTCACGACGACGTACGCCGTCGCGGGCGACCGCACTCCCCTGGGCCGGCTCTTGCCGGCCGCTATGGCCACGCGCGTCGCCGACGCTGAAGCGTTCCTCGCCACACTCGTCGGAGTCGTTCGGCACAGCGATCGCGCTTCGCCTGCGTCTCACGCCGATCGTATTCGGTCCGCCCTCCAGATGATGCCGCCGATCGCCGCGCAGGTCTCGCGGGGGCGCGCGTTCCGATCGGCCTCCGCCAACACGCCACCCGGCCCGTCGACTCGTCCGACTCTCGGACAGAGCGGCGCGTCTGCCGATGGCGCGCGTGAGCGTGTCTTCGCCAATCGGGCACGAGTCATCGAGGCGGCGGCCGATCGCGGCGTGCCCGTCGGTGTTCTTCTGAGCGAGGTTGCCCACGATGCGACGACGTCCGCGCCCGAGCGGCGTGCCCTCTCACAGTTGGCGCTCGTGACGGCGCAGACCTACGCCGCGAGTGGGCCGTCCTCGCGTCAATCGTCGTGCGCGACTTCCGCGCGGCTCGCGAGTCGATTGGCCCCGTGGACGCACGAGCCCGATGCATCACTCGCCGAGCGAGCGCGGTATCTACTCGCGACCACGGATGTCACGACAAAGGGCTCTTCCGAGCCACCGGAGCCCATGGTCGTGGACGAGGTCGTCTCGGATGCCGTGACGCTCATCCGCGCGCGTCAGGAAGTTCGGCTGCTCACCGCACTCGCACATGGCCCGCTGTCGCTGCGCGACGCCATCCTTACGGACTACAATACGCTGCCGCACACGACGCGCTTCGCGCTGGCAGCGGGACGTGTTTACGGTGTGGCATCGGAGGCAGCGACCAGTCCGGCGCTCCGCGAGCCACGCCCGCGGACGCGACGGTAGTCGCGATCCACCTCGGCTCGGACGCCCCTCCCTGTCGCCACGGTCCACCGGGCGACGCCCCTTGGCGTCGGTGCGACCGACGAGCCACGATCATCACGCCGTGTCCGACGTCTGATACCCATGGCTTCGCCGAGATCAGCTCGCGCGGCGCCCGTCCGGTCGGCCACGGACTCCGGGTCATCGTGTTCTGCACTTGAGGCGCATCATGCCGAGCTCTGGGCTCTCGTCGCCAGACTTTTCTCTAGGGAGTTCCGAGACTCCGCCGCCCATCCCTTCGCCGGCGAGCGCGCCGGCGAGCGACGGCCCACACGGTCGCGATCTCCACCGGCTTGGCGCATGGGATCTCAGCGGCCCGATCCCGTTCCGGATTCGTGGCGACGACCTGCAGACCGTCGAGTTCCTGCTCACGCCGGGTCAGCGCATCCATTGCGAACCCCACGCATTTGTCTGTTCACGCGGTGGGATCACGAACATCGGGGTGAGCTGGGGCAATAGCCTGCTCGATCCGCTGCGCCGGCTATGGTCGGGCGAAGCCGCAATTCAACATTCCATCACCTGCCATGGTCGCGAAGGCACCGTCGTGCTCGGCGCGCCCCAGATCGGCCGCGTCGTCCGGCTTCGCGTTCGCCCTGGGCGCGGGATCGTCTGCCAGCGGGGCGCCTACATGGCGCACACCGGCACCATTCGCATGTCCGTCGCCATTACGCGCCGACTGAGCGCTGGCGTCTTCGGCGGACAAGGACTCGTCTTCCAACATCTCTCCGGTGACGGAGACGTCTTTCTCCATGGTGTCGGCTCCGTGATCGATTGGACGGCGGCGGCCGGCGAAGCCGTTCGCGTGAGCACCAACAATGCGCTCGCGTGGGAAGACTCGATCGGCTACAAGGTGCAGTTCGCCGGCGGCCCGCTCACGCTCCTCTTCAGCGGTCAGGGCTTCTTTCTCTCGCAGCTCGAGGGTCCCGGTCGCATCGTCATACAGTCGGTCGACCGGCACGCCTTCGCGCGCGACGTTGGCCGCTCCACGCGGCGCGCGAACGCGCGCAATACTGCGCGGGGGACTGTATCCGCGGCCGACCAGGTCGCTGGCTGACGATCCGGGTCCTAGCCCCCATGCCCTTACGTTCAGTCGCTTCGATCGGAAGCCCGACCACCCTGGCCGTGTCGCTCACTGTTGCGATCACGTCAGCGAGTATCGGCGCTCTCACCGCGACTGCCGCATCAGCCGTGCGTGGAGCGGACGCCGCCGAGTGCCGCACTGCCGACTCTGCGCGCGCTCCAGATTCACCGTGCGCTCCGCGAGTAATGGATGCACTCTCTGCCGCGCCGTCGACGATCGGCCCTGTTCCAGAGGCGAGAGTTGCGTCCGAGACTCGGACGACGGGCCCGCACGATGATCTGAGCGCGCTCCGCATTGCCGACGACGCGCCTCTGATCTATCCGCGCGATATTATCCGACAGTCCGATGCTCATGCCACCGACGCGCGCGAAGTCGACGCGCCGGAACAGCACGTCCCGGCCGGCGTTCCGGTCTTCGCCACACGCGTCTCGAGCGCGTACGCGTCCCATCGCTGGCATCCCATCCTCGGCCGCGACATGCCGCACTACGGCGTTGACCTCGCCGCGGTCAGCGGCTCACCCATACGAGCACCCGCCGCCGGAATCGTAGTCGGCGCCGCCTGGACGCCGACGTACGGACTTGTTATCGACATCGATCACGGCAACGACATCATCACGCGATATGCGCATGCCTCGCGGCTCCTGGTCAGCGTCGGCGATCACGTCGATCGCGGAGCGCTGATCGCCCTCGTTGGTCAGAGCGGCCGGACGACGGGGCCGCACCTCCACTACGAGGTCTTTCTGCACCGGCGAAGCGTCGATCCCGATCGCTACCTCTTCGGACGTGCCACCGCTTCGGTGACTGTCGCTGCGACGCATGCGGACCAGTGACCCGCAGCAGTCTAGCCATGGTGGCGCCTCCGGTCCGTCGTTGGGGAGCGGACACGGCTGGGCAGTGACGCGTCGCATCGTTCGCGTCGGGACGGTCGGGATCGGTCGCGTCGCGTGTGCAGCGGGTGCGGCGACGTCCGGGCGCCTTCGGCTCTTTCTGGCGCTCGTGGTCCTCGCGACGGTCGCCAGCGCGGTGCTCACGCGCCTGAGTGGCGCACCCGCATTGCGTGTGGCCGGGCTACCCGCGCCGCGCCGCGCGATCACCGTGCGCGAGCTCACGCCTTCCGCGTTCAACGATCGCATTGCCCAGCTCCGTCGCGCCGCGCTCACGACGCCGGTGCGGTGCCAGCGCAGTGCCCTGCTCGAGCTCGGACTCATCCACGACGTCGAACCAAGCGTCGACGTCAATGTCGAGTCGGTGAGCGAGGCGCTCTCGGGTGCCGCGGCGCTCGGCGCCTTCTACATCGCCGGGAGCGACACCATCGTCACCGTCGACCGACACGCCGCAACGATCACGCACGAATGGGTGCACGCCATCGACGATCAGGTCAGTCAGCGCATGCACCGCGCGCGCGACGCCGTCACCACCGATGAACGGATCGCACTCCGCGCTGCGATCGAGGGAACTGCGATCGTCGCCTCCCGGAGCGCGACACTGCAACGAGCGCTCACGACCGATCTGGATGCGAACGCGTGGGTGATGGCCTACGGCGTGGGACCGCGCTACGTGCGACACGCAGCGCAGGACACGGCGATCGGAACACACGGAGCGGAAGCGGAGAGTATGCGCCGAGTGCTCGCGCTGGTCCCCGCTACGTCATACGAGGTGTTGTTTAGCGATCGACCGACGCCGCTAGTCTCGCTGAAGCCGGCCATCGTCGGACCAGGCGAACGCATCTTGTGCTCCGACGAAGTGGGCGCGCTTGGGATCCTCACCGTGCTACGCCACGCACCGGTTACCGCGCGGTCCGCGCAGCACATCGCGCATGCCTGGCGCGGCGACCGCGTCGACGTCATCGCAGGTGAGGCCGGCACCCGGCGCATCGTCTGGCTGATCGTGTTTGGTGATTCCGCCGCCCGTGCGACGTGGGAGCGGTATGGCGCGCCGTACGCGCGATTGCATTCGGCTCGGAGCGACATCCTGAGTGCCTTCGTCGGTCAGCAACGGCGTTCATCGCTGTTCGACGAGCTCGGCAGGTAGATCGCCAGCACCATCTCGCGCGCGTCCACGCCCGTGCGCGATTTGGCGGACTACCGATCCGCGCCGCCCGTCAGCGATGCAATGCAGCGAACGACCGACGTCCCGCCCGGCGTCCGATGCGCTTGGGCATATCGGTTCCCCACCGCCCCGCCAAGGAGTCGCACCATGCAACGCATCACCCGGTTTCTCACGTCGGTCCCGACGCGGCACCACGCCATGCGCTACGCGGGCATGGGCCTCGCCCTCTGCTTCGGGCTCGCGCTCACCGCCACGTCGCTGATGGCGCAGCTGCCCGACTTCACCACCGTCACCGGCGACGTCCAGAACACCGTCAAGCCCATCATCACGTTCGTGAAGTTCGCGATCATGGTGATCTGCGTGCTGATGGCCATCGTGCAGGGATGGCGCGCTGCCAACGGCGGGCAGGCGTCGGGATACGTCAACGCCGTGATTCTGCTCATCGTCGCTGGGTTCGCCGCGTCGCCGTCGACGTGGGTCAACCTGCTCGGCCTCAACGCCGTCTCCGCCAACCTGGCGGCTTGGGGATTGTAGGCTCCTGACCATCGCCGGTTGCACAGACGCTAAGGTTACGCACAGTTCACCTCCGGAACGAACCCACACGCCGGTCGAGGCCACACGCCTCGATCGGCGTCGTCGTTTTCCGTCACGCGCGCTCGAGCGAAGGTCCTCGAGAGCCAGCGACGACGGAGACCGCGACGCGACGTGCTGCAGCTCGGCGGCTTGCGTTTGGCGCGGGAGAAAGTCCAACCCTGTAGTGCGAAGGAAACGGACTGTCCGATGGTCCCTGGCGCGCGCAGCGATGAGGCTCTGGCATGGCTGATCACGACGACTTCACGATCGCGAAGCTGCCCGTGTACGGGCGCGACACGCGCGACGTCAACAAGATCCTTGGGTGGACGTGGGCGGAGATGGCGCTCATGGGCTGCGCCGTGGTGTTCGCACAGAAGTTCTTCGGAAGCCGGCTCATCACGCTCGGTACCGCCGCGCTGGTGTACCTCTGGGTGCGGAAGATCAAGTCGTTTCTTCCCGAGCGCATCGTGCAGAAGCTCGTGCGGCATCATCTCCGCCCACATACCACGTATCGCGCCGCCGGACGCGACACCGCCTGGCGTCCTCCGGTGATCGATCCCTGACCCGCGTACATCACCGCGGACGTCGCGTCACTTTCCTTCGCGTTGCTTGAGGGCGTCGTGGCTACCACGCTCACCTATCCGAAAGAGTTCGCTCGGAACCCGCACTATCGCACACCGCCCCTCGCGCACGAGGTCCCGATCGCGACGGTGCAGAATCGCGCCTATCAGTTGACTGATGGCTCGATGGCCGCCGTCTATCGCGTTCGAGGCACGGATTACGAGCTCGCCGGCGATCGCGAGCTCTCGACCTTTTGCGAAAACCTGCGCCTCATCATCAACAACGTGCCGGCGAACGTGCAGGTGAAACATCTCTTCCGCATCTCCCACACGGTGCGCGACGTGTTGGAGGAGCACGAGCGCGAGATGACGGGTAGCAACGTTTTCGCTCGCTATCTCGCATGGGATCAGTGGCGCCGCTTCCACCGCGAGGCCGAGCGTGGAGCCCTCTTGGCCGATGAGAATCTCCTCGTGGTGACGTACAACCCGCGCATCGAGTGGTGGAAGGGCGATCGAAAGCTCGACGGCATCCGGCAAGCCGTCATGGCGAAGACGGCCAAGAACACGGTGCTCCAGCGCAGCCGGGATCGCTTCACACTCGCCGTCAACAAGTTCGAAGACTTGATCGGGCCCATCGAGAATCAGATGCGGCTCGCCGGGTTGGAGCCCGCACGACTCGATGACCGCGCGTTGTATGAGCTCGCGTGGGAGATCCTGAATCCATCCGAGGCGCTGCGCCGGCCGTGCCCGAATATCCAGCGGCCCTCAGCGCAGGACCCGTACGCCGGCTTGTTCGCCGATGGCGACTTGAGAAAAGTCGCCGCAAAGCACCCTGATCTGGCCGTGGTCGCCCCGATCACCGAGCGCGAGCAGCTCTGCGTGTCCGATCAGGTCGTCGGCGACACCTGGGTGCGCGTCGGCGACACGTACTACGGCGCGGTCGTGCTCAAGATGCTGCCGACGTCGCACTACCCCACGCTCTCGCTCAAGCTGGCCGCGATTCCGTTCGAGTGCACCATCGCGATCGATTTGATCATGATGCACAAGCAGAAAGAGCTCGAGAAAATGTGGACGCGCGTGCGATCGGCGAATAGCAAGGCGCAGCTCGCCCTGTTCGGCGGCACGCCCGACCCGGCGAAGCGGGAGGCGGCGGCGGAGCAGGAGCGCGCCTACCTGGAGCTCGCCAAGGGCAGCGAGAACCCGTTGCGTTTTCGCATGGTCGTGGTGGTCGGCGCCAAGAGTGTCGACCAGCTCGACAAGCGAAGCGGCGCCGTGATTTCGCTACTGCAGGGGCTCGAAGGCATCCAAGGTCAGCGCGTCATGTACGAAGTCGAGGACGCGATCAAGACCACCTGGCCCTTCGGACTCGTGAACAATCTGTACACCGTGAAGGTGCACACCTCGCTCGCCGCCAACCTCATGCCGCTGTTCAGCCGCTGGGGCGGCTCGGAGCGCGC
>JBBROY010000047.1:0-21806 GCA_038228795.1 Gemmatimonadales bacterium | reverse complement strand
GCACTCCACGAACGAGCTTTCCGATCTTCGTCTCCTCGCGGCGATTGGTCTGGTTCGTGGCGGCCATGAGTTGAGCCATGCCTACCGAGTTCGGGCCTATCAGGCCATGACCGGTCCGCTGGCGGCGCGGATCGCGACGCTGCGCACGGTCGAGCTGGATGGGATTGCTTACATCGTGTCCGTCGGCGCGGGGATGCGTGCGTTCGGGCCGCAGGGGCCAGTCCGCGACCGCGCCATCATCGTCGCGCTCGCGAACCGACTCGGTCTTCCAAACGATGCCGAGCTGACGCGGCACCAGCGGCCGTCTCGCGAATGATGCCGCTCGTTGTCGAGTTCGCGCGACGCGTACGCGAGAGTTGGTCGACACTTGGTCGACGCAGCCGCCCGCGGCGATTGCGGCAAACGCGCGCGCTCAATTGCGTGCAGACCGTCTTCGCGATGGCACTCGATCTCCCAATTGACGTGGTGGAGACCGAGGTGGGCACAACAGGCGCCATGCGGATGCGGGAGGTGCGATGGCTCCTGGAGCGATTGGCGATCACCGCGCCCATCTGGCGGGCCACGCTCGTGGCCGATTGCTGGGACACCTGCTACCAGGGAGGGGCTCGGCGCCGATTGCTCGCCATCGGACTCCGGATGTCACAGGACCCCTCGGAGCGCGGGCACGCGTATCTGCTCTCTGGATCCGCCCTGTACGATCCGCTCACCGGCACGTCCCGGCGGATGACCGACGCGCTCATTCGAGAGCGCCTCCACTTCGTCGTACTTCTTCCGGCGAATGCGCGGAGCCACGAGCGTGTCACGGCGCTGCGGCCAGCGTCCCACCGAGAGTCGCGGCGAGGGAGCGTCCCATCGGCGCCGCGGATCGCGCCGGCGTTCGGTTAGGAATTCCACGACGGTTTAGTCGACGACGTTGGCGGACGGCTCGGCGAGCGGACCAGGGTGGTACACGAATCATCGTGCATCAGGCGGAAGGCAAAGCGGCCGCCGTCCTCACTCCGACCTCCGAGAGCGTGATGACGCACCAGGTGCCACCACACACCAGCGCGGCTGTGCGAGCGGATCGCCCGGAGCTCACTGGGGTGAGCCCGACACAGAGCACCGGCACTCCCCCCGCCGCTGCGGGCGACGCGTACTTGCTCGACTCCATCCACTGGCTCAGGCGCGGCCGACTTCGTGGTGCACAGATCCGATTGGATCAGGCTGGGCATCGCGGTGTGAGCGACCCCGCGCGCTTCGTCGAGGTGCAGCTCGCGCTGGCCCTGCGAGCGGGTGACGCGCTCGCGGCCGCCCAGGTCATTCGAGACTGGGGCCGTGTCATCTCGATCACCGACACTGCGGGCATTCAGCGCGTGTGCCGGCTCGTCGAGCGGCACCCCGAAAGCACCGCCCGAGTCGAGGACGCGCTGGCCGATGCCTTGCTGCGCGTGGGCGATCCTGCGCTGTCGCGAGCCGCTCGGGAACGCGCAATCGCGCTCGGCACCATTGAGGGACGCCGAGATCTCGTCGTACGGAGTCGTGCACGACTCGACGACACGCGTGCTCGGCCAACACACGATGACCACCGCGTGCGGTCGGGTGACCGCGCCGTTGGCACGCGCGAGCGTGAGAGCGGGAGGAGTCTCGACCAGGCTCGAGGACTTGATACACGCGTCGATCGAGCACGCATGCCTGGCCCCGGTTTGGCCACGCCGGACCTTCCGCCCCGTGCGGTCAGCGCGCCCCACGTCGCCGCACTTGAGCCCGCCGTGCCGGCGGCGCGCGCATCCGTCTCGCTCGGCCGCTAAGCGCGCCGGCAAGCGATCTTCACATGGCACAGTCGGCCGCACCTCGCGAGCGCGCCAACGAGACGACCACGGCGGTTCCCCGTCGTTCCTCGTCGGCGTGGTCGCTGTACCTCCGGGATCTTCCCGCCATCACCCTATCCCCCGAGCAAGAGGATGCCGCCGCCCGCCGCGCTGCTGAGGGTGACGAGACTGCGCAAGATCTGCTCGTCCAGGCGCATCTGCGGCTCGTCATCCACATCTGTCAGGAGTTCGCACAGTCGCGAGAACAGCTCGAAGAGTTGGTTGCCGCAGGCAACGTAGGCCTGCTCCGGGCAGCGCGCTCTCGACGGTTCAACCCGGCGTTCGGCATCCCCTTCCCGCGATACGCCGCGCGATGGATTCACAAGTACGTAAATGAGGAACTCTCACGACAGGTGCGGCCGCGGCACAAACTCCGCCGAGCGGCGGATCTTCACACCATCGCCAAGAAGGCGCGTTCCCTTGCAACCTCATTGGGACGCGAGGTCCGTCCTGAAGAGGTCGCTGCGTCGATTGGCACGTCGGCCGCCGATGTGCGCGAAGCGCTCCAGAGCGAGGAACCAGCCCTCGCGCTCGATGCACCGCATTCGAACTCGGGCCAAACGGCGCATGACCGAACGGCCGGAACTGGTCAGGTCGAGGAGGACGCGACAGCGAGCGCGGTGCAGCGCACCAGTCACGCTGACGCACTCCGGGAGCAGATCATTGCCGCGGCGGAGCGCCAAGGGCTCACCGCACGCGAATGGCAAGCGGTGGTGTGGCTGTCCCAGCTCGACGCCGATGGTCGACGACCGGTCGTCACCCTCGACGGTGCCGCGGCACGCCACGGCATCACGATCGAAGGCGAGCGACAACTCTACCGGCGCGCGCTCGACAAGCTGGCAAAGGACTCCGCACTCCGTAGCTGCGGAACGTGGTAGCGCCGCGGCGAGGTGCGACCCGCGGAAGCGGCGTGGCACTCGGCGCACAGTAGCGAGACGACGGTCAGCCGACCGTCAGCGCCTCCATTCCCGTTGCTCGCGGAGTTCGTCGGATGCCGACCTCGTCCCTTCGCACGGCGGACGATTCCAATGACACCGATCGTCGCGAGGATCGCGCGCGGTCCGCGCTTCGAGCCCGTGTCCACGCCACCGCACGGCGGGTCGAGGATGTGCTCGACGATCCCGAGCGTATCGGGGCCGACGAGCACGAGCTCGATCCGGATCGCACGCGGAGCGAAGCAGACGCCGACGACGGAGTGGCGCGCGACAGCGGTGACGAGCTCGCGGTTGAGGCGTTGTCCGACTCCGACGAACGCCTTCCCAAGGAGGTGGATGCCCGACGCACGCAGGAGCGCGGCAGCGACGCGCTCGAGCGTGACGCGTTCGAAGACTGGATGCGCATCGCGCAACGGCATCGGCGGCCGTTGAGTGACGCGGACACCGAGCGCTACCTCGCGGATGCACACGGAGAGGACGCGACACGAGCGAGCGTCGCGGAAGACCTCCTGATCCGGCACAACGTGCGATGGATGCTTCACTGCCTGAAAATCCATCCCGGTGTCACGGGCGAGATGCTCTCGCACGCCGGGCCGCTGCGTGAAGATCTCCTCGCCCAGGCACGCTTTGGCTTCCTGCAAGCCATTCGACATTGGAGTGACGCGCGCGCACGCACTGGCGAGCATGACGGTGGCCGCAAGAAGACGTTGCTCAAATACGCGAAATACTGGATCGACGCGCAGGTGTGGACCTTGATCGCGCCGGAACGATATCGGCTCAAGCAGAAGGCCGCGCATCAACGACACAAAGTGCTCACCGCGGCTGCCGCCCTCGCGCGCGAGGGTGCGCACGCGCCGAGCGCGGCGGCGATCGCCGCGCGGCTGCACGATGGCGCGCTCGCCCGCCTGCGGGATGCGCAGATCGATGCACCGACGCGCGAGGAACTGCGGCGAGCGGGCGCCTTGAGCGTACGCCGTGTCGAGGAGCTCCTCGCGCATGTCGCAACCGTCGAGTCGCTCGACGAGGTCGTCGGCCAAGGGGGCCGCGAACAGCAGGGCGACCGGACGCGAGGGGAGAGCATTGCCTCGCCGGATGCGTCTCCGGACGACGGCCTCATCGCCGAGGAGCGCCGCGCGGCCATCCAGCGACTCATGCGATCGCCGGATCCCCAGCTCGTGGATGCTGATCTGATGGGGCTCGCGCTTCGCTACGTCCACGGGTTGCCAACAGAACGAGGCCGCGACACGGTGGCGCTCAAGACACAGATCGTGGCGCTCGTGATTGGCCGAACCAGCGATACCGTGCGGTCGTATATCGAGCAGCTGCCGTTGCGCGCCTTTGGATATGGCTCCGCGCGCGCCGGCGATCTCAAGCCGATCGACGGCCCAGCCACGAGCGACGCGACCGTCGACGCGACTGCCGTGCAAGCGCCGACGCCATCCTCTCGCAGCGGGCCCAGTCCGTGGCCAGAGCATCAGCCGCCGGAAACACCGGTGACGTACGAACGTGCGCCGGTCCGCGCGCAGCGCGTGCAGCGCGGTCTCCGTTCGTAGCGTGGACCGCTACGATAAAGACCGACTCGACGAGATTCGCGATCGGATCAATCTCGGCGTGCTCCTGCGCGATGCTGGCATCGCGCTCAAGCCCGTCGCGCGCGGGTGGCGCGGCCGTTGTCCGTTCGAGGAGGGAACGAACGCGAGTCGGTTCTCCGTCACCGCGAGCCGCTACCACTGCTTCAAGTGCGGCAAGAGCGGCGATGTCTTCTCCTGGTTTCAGGAGTGGGAGCGGCTCGGCTTTCGTGATGCGGTCACGACGGCCGCGCGGATCGCCGGCATTGCATTCGAGTCCGTCGTCGCGCCTCCAAACGCGGAGGCGCAGGTCCAGGCACGCCAGCGTGCTCGCCGCGCAGCCGCGCTCGAGTCGCTGGACGCGCTGGCCCGCACAACCGCGTCGGGGGCAGGAGAGACCGAGCGCGTGTTCCACGACATCGAGCTCACGCCGCTGATCGTGACGGGCGAAGCGGGCCTCCTTCCGGACAGGGACGCAATACGCGAGCGACTTCGCGCGGATGGCGTCAGTGCCGCGACCCTCCGTGAGATCAATCTGGAACAAGCGCTCCCCGAGCTCGCTGGGAAGTGGCTGCTGTGGGCGCGACGCAATCGACGGCCGATCGGAGCGCGGCTGCTCGGCGCCTCTCCGCCGACACCGACGATCGGGCTCTTCGGCGCACGATCGCGCGGGTGGGTCAGTGCACCCGCTGAGCGTCGGCGTGGCGGAAGCGTTGTCATTGCTGGCGATGATGCGCTCTACGTCGCGCTGCGCGCGGCCGGTGCTGGCGCGGTGTTCCGGCCGCTGACTGACGAGTCCCTCGATGCCGCGCATGAGCTCCCAGCCGCTGGCGACAAACGGCGGCCACCGGTGTTTGCGTTGCGCGCCGATGGAGTGGCACGACGGCTCGCGTTCGATGACGTGCTTCGCCTGTTGCCCACGAACGCGCGACTCCGCGCGACGGAGCTGACTCCATTGCCTCTGGAGCTGGCCGATCCCGGGACACGAGCCGCGATGCTCGATCGCGCGTTGGAGGACGCCGGGACGGCGTTCGATTGGCAATCACATCTCCTTCTCACCCAAGGTGCGTTGGCGACATCGAGCGGTCGTGCCGCCGCCGCGGAGCGACTGAAGCAGATGGCGCTCGTGGTTGCTGAACCGGTAGAGCGGCTGCTCTACGAGCTGGAGATCGAGGAGCTCACGGGGCGAGCAGTCTCACCCGGTCGCGTAGAGGCCGCTCGAGGCCGGGCACCGGAGGGCGAGCGTCACGTCGGAGGACGGACGTGATCACCATGACCGCGATCGCCGACGGGGTCAACGCGCTGTGTGACGACGCGGAGGGTGGAATGCGACAGCGACGAAGGCAGAGCGCTCCTGATCGATCGGCACCGATCAGCGATGGCGCGACTCGTATCGATGGTCCGGGCCGCGCCGACAACGGGCCGGGTGCGCCAACCGTCGGTGCTTGGCGGCGAGCAGCAGACCTCACGCTCGCCCTCCGCCGCGTGATGACGTCGCTCAATCGCCACGCGAGTGGTGCCGCAGGGTTTGGAGTTGAGCAGACACGGGCGTGGCTCGCGCTGGATGCGCGGCATGCGACGTCTCGACGTGCGCACCGCGCGCACCTGGCCGTTGTCACCGGTGAGGCGTTTCTGCTCGTCCTGGGGATCAGTGTCGGCTACGCGGGGACGGCGTCACAGGATCCCGCTCGGAGTGCCGCGCTCATAGGCGGGAGCCCGGTGCTGGTGCTCGCAGCGATCGCGATTCACGCCAGCGAGCGATTGGTCGCCTTGCTCTTCAACACGCCGCTCCCCAAGGAGCGGATGCGTGGGAGTATGTTCGCGCGTCACCCCATTCTCGCGTTTCCGATGGCGCTCGTGTTGCACGTCATCACCGCCGCGTCTGATGGAACGCTGCTCGCGCTGCAGAGCGCCGCATCGTTCTGGTGGCTCCGCGGTGCCGTGCTGGTCAGCGTGGTCTGCTGCGCGATGCCGGTGGCGTTGTTGGTCACGCATCCGATCGCCACCGTGCGCGCCGCGCGCACACTGCGGCGAACGCCTGCGCGCACCGCTCAAGGCACTGCCGTGCGCGGTGGCGGAGCCGCCCATGTCTGATCGAGTCGAGCTGCCGTCGGACTGGGGATCGCACGCCGGTGTGGATGAGGACGGCGAGCGCTCGGAGCTCGCGGATCTCGCGACTGCGCTCACGCGTGGAGCAGGCGCCACCAATGGCGACGATGGAATACCAACACACCAGTTGCTTGGTACGGCTGACCTGCGGCACAGGGTTTCTGGCGCGCAAGCAGAGCGCACGATCGGGCGCCGGCCGCTCGGCGACGCCGATGGCGACGGCCGGATCACAGAGATGGACGGCTACGTGCGAGCCACCGGCGTTGTCGAGACCGCCGACGTCGCGGTCGACCCAGTCGCTGGTCACGCTGGCGAGATCGCACGAGGTCTCACCCTGCGCTCCGCTGGACCGTCCGCGTCGCGGATGCTGTCGCTGGGCGGGTGTGCGCTCCGGATCGCGGCGCTCGCGGGAATCGCCGTCCTCGCGTGGTTGGGTGGACGTGCGCTGATGCGCCGCGCCGCCGCGCTCCGTGCCGTGAGAGCGACGGCGACGGGTGACTCGGGTGCGGTGAGATCGCGTCCTACCCCTCGAGCGAGCGACCGCACTACGCCGGCGCAGCAACACCGTCCCGCGTCGCCGCCCGGCGGAACGCCGGATGGGTCAATGGGGTCGTCATGGCGAGCGACCACGCCATCACCACGCGATGGGGATGGTGTGAGCTGCGCTGCCGAGCCGTTGCTGATTCGCGATCAGATCCCCGCAATCGCACAAGCCGCTGGCGTGGTGCTCGGACGCATTCGTCTTCCGCGCAGCGATGACAGCTTGCGTGCCGTGCAAGCGCGAACGGTTTGGGTCGGTGGTGATCGAGTGGACATGTTCACGCCACCGGGCGCGAAGATGGCGGTGCGGTACACCGGTGCCACCGCGGCGGTGCGCACACTGTCGATCGCGTTCGATCGGCCGACGACGCTGTGCCGCGGCCTGCAGCTGACGGGATTGGTGCTGCATCCGGCACAGGTCCAGGTTAGACCGGATGGCGAAGTCGTATCGGTCGGCAATACCGGAGCGGCGCCCCTCCATGATGCTGTTCACGTGCGCGTGCGAGGCAGCACTGGGCACCTCCAAGCGCTGCAGCTCGATGTCGTGACCCCATAGAGCAATGAGGGAGGCACCGTGAATGCCAGAGGCGCACGGGCAGTTTCCGATCGGATCGGAGCGATCAGCGTGAGCAGAGAACAGAGCCGCGGCCACGAGACCGGTCGATGGTCAAGAACCGCGCGCATCGGTCCGACCGCTGCAGCCGCGCACCGGATGACGTTGTCAAGGATCGCGATCGGTTTGAGTGTCGTCACCGGCGGCTGCGGTGCGTTGCAAGCGGGGGCCGTCGTGGTCGGCGCCGTGCCCGTGATCACGACTGCGGTCGCGAAGGTGCGCGGACGCGCGGACAGCGGGACGAGTGGTCAGCGACTGCGCGCGGGAGCGACCGTCGTCGAGACGGGAGCGGGGTGGTCGCGCGAACTCGTCGACGCCGTCGGACATGCGGTGAACACCGCAACCTACCGCCCCGGTGAGGTCCTCGCGCTGCGCTGGGACATCCCGATCGATGTGGCTGCGGGAGTCGAAGCGATCGTTGGCATTGCGGACGCGAGCTGTGCGTCGCGATCAATTCCGCTTCGCGCAGCGCCGACACGGTGGACCGTGCGTGACGTCGCGACGGCTCGGACTACTCGCGCGATCCAATCGCAGGAAGCGTGGCGAGTCGACGCACAGTCGACGACGAGCGCGGCAGGCGACAACCGCAATACGCTTGGGCTGCTCGACGCGCACGCGCTCGCATCCGATCTCCACCTCGCACCCGGCGCAACGATCGCGTGGTTGCTGATCGTGCCAGCGCCAGGTCGAAAGATCCTGCAAGTCGATTGGGAAGGAGCTGATCCGGATGTGCTGCTCGGCCAAGCGCCGTGCATCAGCGCGTGGCGAGGGGTGCCGCTCGACCGCGCGGTGGCAGCGACCGCATCCGTCGCGAGTGCGGGATCTATTTCGAGATTGGCGACATCGCCGCAGTACTCGGCAGATGCGTCGCGGACGTGGGGCGTGCTGTCGCTCGATCCCACGGTCTCGAGACTCGAGGTCGACAGCGTTGGGCAGTCGTTCGCGCTCATCGGCGTGCCGGCGTACGACCTCGTTCGGCTCGACGCGATCGCCGCCGCACGTGAGGCAGACCAAACGTCCGGGCGCCGCATCGCGGCGAGTGCCGACCGTGCCCTGCGAGCGATCCGCGGCGATCGCTTGTCCACACTTACGAAAGAGTCGAGCACGGGCATGCGCACCGTCTGTCAGTTGGTCAGCCAGTACGGCTTAGACCGTACCCCGCGCCGACTGTGGGACGCCGAGCCGACCATTCCCCGTCGCCTTGCGACCGGATGTCACGACACGGGTGCGCCCTAGCGAGCCGCCCCCTGGGCGATGCGGCGGCCGCCGTATCACTTGAGGCGCGAGTGAAAATCAAGGCGAGACCTCCACCCGGTACGCATCGTCTTCCGCGGGCGGTTGAGCGGAGATCTCACACAGGCTGTGCTCAGCCAGTCGCAATACGATCTGGCGAAGCTCGGCTGGCAGCGCATCGAAAGCGGCCGCATCGATCACGATGACGGACTGATCAACGCTGTGCTCCACCGTTGAGGGCGTTGAAGAAGACTCGGCGCGGGGCTCGACGCTCGGTCGAGCAGAAGATGATGGCGCGTCGCTTCGGTCCGAGCCGGAGGAGTGGATGTCGGAAGACCCGGTGACGTCGAATGGCGCGACAGGATCGCGCTCCGCCGACGCCGGCGTGACCGCGGGCGCGACTGGTTGAGCGCGCTCACTCATGCTGACCGGCGCGTGCGGCACTCCACCGACCGCTGCGCGCTGATCGACCTGCGGCGTCGTACGTGTGGTGTGGCCGGCAATCGCGCCACGTACCTGTCGCACGGACTGCGCGGCATCATCAGCGTGGCGAAGGGGGGCCCCAATTTCGCAGACGAGTGCGAGCATCCATAGCGCCGCTGCGACTGCGAGTGAGACGGTCACACTCGCGCGCGCCGAGTCGGGCAGCAAGCGAAGGAGGCTGAGCACACCCCAGAGCACCGCCACCGAACTGAGGCGGTACCCGATCCGGCTCACGCGTGGAGGGCGGCGGTGGTCGAGGCTCGGCATGCGGACGAGGAAGAAAGTAAAGGAACTCACGCGAAATGTCGCTCTCGGCGATGTCATATATGATACGTCCGACGGCCGAGAGCGTGACAAGACTTCAGCCGGTTGGCCGTGCGCGGCGCCAACGGTGGCCGACGACACGAGCCTGCGCGTGATACGTCCGAGACTCGGACAGCAGCACGCGGCCGCCGCAATATTACCCGTCGCGAACCGCGCGTTGCGACGGGGCGTGCGACTGGCCCACGCTTGTCCGGACGCCACGCAATTGCGGCTCGATACCACTCGGTGCTCGAGGGTCACACCATGTCCGTCCTGACGGGCCCCCGAAAGGGGCGACCCGAATTTGCCGTGCGGCCGCTGCCGCAGGCTCATTTTGTTGAACGCCAGCTCGTGCACAGCCGGCTGGGATGGGAAGACGGGACACGCCTCATCATGACGCGGTGTCCCGAGGCGACGCACCGCGATCATCCCCACGAATGGTGGGAACTGCTGACGTGGACGCACGCACCCGGACGCGTGCCACCTGGCAACGGCCCGTACTTTATTCCCGAGTGGGCGCTGGACGACTTCAAGAGTCCCGAAATCCGGCCGATCGTATCACAGCTCAAGCGGGCTGGTTTTCGCGAAGCGGTTGTGCATGTCGTCATGCTCCCGCACTCGAATGACTATCTCGCGAGTGCGCGCCGCGCCGCGGGGAGCATGGCATGGAACGTCAATCCATTGCTCTACCGCTGCTATCTCTATCCCACGCTCGGCGAGAAGTGGACACGCCCACTCCGGCGGTTCACCACGCCGCGCTGGCGCGCGAGCGGGCTTCCGCCTCGCCTTGCAGCGTCGGAGATGCGCGGACGCGCCGCGGTGCCGAACGGTATGGATAGCAGCATCGGCGTCGGCGCGGTTGCGAACCACGCGACGATTCGATGACTCTGATGCTCTCAACGCGTTCAACGAGCCAGCCAGAGTGTGTCTTGACGTCGTCGGCGAGGTGTGCGCCGTGACCGTGTTCTTCGCGAATCTTTGCCGAGCACAGCGCCGGCGGCGATGCGGGGTGTCCCAATCCGGACCAGATCGAGGAGATGCGATTACTCGCCGTGGGGCCAGGGGTTGAAGATCGCAACGCCCCGACCGCCGCAGTCACGCTCATTCCGTGTCACGAAGGTGAGATCGTGCACGCGCGCGGTCGCCAGCAACTACCCGTCGGTCGCGGGCAGTTCGCGTCCGGTCGCGCGCCCCTCGGCGGACATCCGTCCCCACTCTCGCGCGATCACTTGATGAATGGGGAGCAAGCGCCCCACGAAGCGACGCGGCACTTCCTGCGTCACCCACGTCTGAAGGTCGTCTCGCCGCTTGCCCGCTGCCGCGAGCTGAAAACCCATCGTTAACTCACCGAGGGTCAAAACGCTGATGCAGAAGTCAAGGGTGACGTGGTCGGTGAGCCATTGAACGACCCCCGGCTCTGGTGCGCGCCCATGACATTGACTGCGTCCGACCGCCACTACGAGCGTTGCGTGTAGGCGCCGCGGAATTCCCTTTCTCCTGAAGCGGTAATGAGCCACGGATCAGCCCGCGCAAGGACACCTGTTTGTACGCCTCGCTCCTACCGCTATCTCGCTGTATCGGATAAACTAGAGTCATGTCCGACGAGCTCTCTGCCGACGACATTCACCGCGCCCTGGCAACGCTTGGCCGGCACTGCCGATCCGATACCCGAATCATCCTTGCCGGCAGCGTGGCGCTCATGCTGCAACAACAGCTGCGGCGCGTCACGAAGGATGGGGACGTGATCGAAGCACACCCGGATTTCGGAACGCTGCGCGACGCGCTCCGGAGCGTGGCGGCCCAAGAGGGAATCCCGGACCATTGGCTGAACGACAGCGCCCGAGCGTACCTCGAGGTCTTGCCACCCGATTTCCGAACTCGCCTTCGTGAACTTGGGCCTTTTGGACGTCTCCGCGTTGCGCTGGTGAGTCGGCGCGACGCGATCGTCATGAAATGTTTCGCCCACCGCGCGAAGGATCTGCTCGATCTGCAGGAGATGGCGCCGACGGCCAAGGAGATCGGATTTGTGCTGGAGCACGTCGCACGGCTCCGCCAGCTCGATCCGAAGAAGACCGCCGAGCTCGAGGCGTTGATCGCGGCGTGGAGCGTACCGCCTGATCTCTCCCGCCGGGGTCCAGACATTCGGCGACGCGGGCGCGGACCGTCCTCGAGCAGATGAGCGCGAGCGCGTCTCGGACCGGCACGACGCCGGCGCGTGGGACCGCCGACCTCTCCTCCATCTGGTCGGCGTGGGCCCGGCTCGGCGTGTGGGTCAGCGTGCCGCGCGCCCCTGAGCCGGTAGCCGTGGAGGCGCTGATCGTCGCGAGTGCGGCGCACGGTCGCGAGGATCCGCGCCTCCTCGAATGTGTAGTTGGGTGGGTCGCTCGGGCGCATGGTCTGATCAACGGCCGAAGCTTGAGCGCCCTCGCCAGCGCCGCTGATCCGCTCACGGCGGCGGTGCTTGGCGTGGTGCTGAGTTGGGCGAAACTGGCCACGCCGAAATCCCCTGGACTCGACGCGGCGCTTTTGCGCTGCCGCCGCGTTCGGCGGGGTCGCCCCCTCTTCGCGGTGATCGAGAACATCCCGACACTCCGCGCAAGAGCGGCGGCCACCGCGACGCCACTCTTTCGTCGATGGGGCCTGTGGCACGATGACGAAGCCGTGCATCTCGACGCCATTCAAGACGTCTCGCGGATGATTCGGGAGGTGCCGGAGCTCGGCATCCGGGCGCTCTTGGGACCGACGCTTGACGCGGACATTCTGACTCGCGTGATGCAGCAGCCCGCGACGGCCTGCGTGCTGAGCGGAGCGCTCGGCGTCTCGTACGCGGCGACGCACGAAGCGATGGATCGACTCGTGAATCGTGGCCTCTGCGCGCGCGAGCGCGCCGGCGCGGGTCAGTTACTGGTGCCGCTCCGCGCGGTGCATGATGTCGTGGCCGCTTTGCGGAATGGCAGTCCTCTGACGCGCCCCATCCCATCGTCCCGTCAGGGTGTGCAGCGAACCGCAGGACTCGTCCGATCGCTTCGCCGGCGCCGGTGAGCACTGTGCGCCACGTCCCTTCGGTCGACGAGCACGCGGGCACCCGATACGTAGTGCCGATGCGAACACCGCGGTCGTAACGGCCAACACACGGTCTCTCGCCGCGTGGCAACTTCGGGTTGCGGCATGCATCCCATCGAGCCCACACTCGCGGGGGACCACTATTGAACTCGACGAGGGCGCGACAACGTGGCCACACTGCTCTCGTTCGCATACACCCTCGTGGTTTTCGTGCTCGTCGCCGGCCTGCACGAGCTCGGACACTTCCTGGTGGCCAAGGCCGCTGGTGTCTACGCGCCGAAGTTTTCGCTTGGGATCGGGCGCACGCTATGGCGGCGACGCTGGGGCGAGACGGAGTACTGCATCTCGCTGTTGCCCTTCGGAGGGTTCGTTCGGCTGGCATCGCGCGATGACGCGTCGGCGATGGCTACACTCGAGGGTGGAACGTCGGAGCAGCGCACACCTGAGGATGCCGACTACGATGCGACGGCGCTCATGCCCTTCGGCCCGAATCCGGTACCACGGGAGCGCACGCTCGAGGCGCAGTCACTGCCCGTCCAGCTCGCCGTGATGAGTGCCGGCGTCGCGATGAATCTCCTGCTCGGCGTCGTCGCGCTCGCGGCACTCGCTTCGTACTACGGACGGCCGATCATTCCCACGCGCATGATCGGTGGCGTGCGACAAGTGCCCGGGATAGGAGCGGCCGCGGCGGCACTGCGAGTCGGCGATACGGTGATCGCGGTCGATGGACATGCGGTGACGAACTGGAATGACGTCATCAGTCTGATCGATCGACCCGACACGGCGGCGATCGCGCTCACGACGCAACGCGGGGTGATCGTGTTGCCACGATCGGTCCAGTCGCCAGCTGGCGGCGCACTGGAACTTGTCCCGATCGGCGTGCGGCATCGCCGCGCGACCGCGATGGCCTTGGAGCCCTTCTTCGCACCGGTCATTCTGCGCCTCGCCCCTGATGGTGCAGGCGCGCGAGCGGGACTGGCGATGGGCGATAGCATTGTCGCGGTCGAGCAGCAGCCTGTGCGCTCGTGGTCCGAGGTCCGCCGGCAGATCGAGCGCGCGCCTGGCCGACCCATCGCGATGGAACTCGTGCGACGCGGAGGCCGACTGACGCTCCGCGTCACCCCCGATAGTGCCATCGAGCTCGATGACGCGACGGGTCAACGCATCCTGGTCGGGCGACTCTCCGTCACGCTCCGACCGATCACCATCCGCGAGGAGCTGTCGGCGGTCGAGGCGCTCACGCGAGGATTCTCCGCTGCGCTTCGCCTCTCCGCGTCGACCGCGTGCACCATGGGCCGGATGCTGATTGGACGAACGGCACTCAGCGAACTGAGTGGCCCGGTGGCGATTGCCGAACAATCCGCAACAGCCGCTCGGCGAGGGACGGTGCACGTCCTTGGCGTCCTCGCCTTTCTCACCATCAATGTCGCGCTCTTCAACCTGCTTCCCATCCCGGTGCTCGACGGTGGGCAGATCCTCATGGCCATCTGGGAAGCCGCCCGGGGTCGGCGGTTCGCGCCCGTCGTGCGCGAGCGGATCATGCGCGCGGGGTTGCTCATCATGATCGCGCTCTTCTGCCTGGTCATGATCAGCGACATGTGGAAGGCGCTCAATCCTGGTGCGTAGCGGTAGCGGGCTGCGCGACACCGAACCGGATTCCGGTATGTGATGCTCGGCAACGCACGGGTTTGGAGTAGGCGCGCCGAATCGCGCACGGTGAACAGCAAGGGCGTGATCAACTCGGAAGACCGACGACAGAGGACGACACAAGAATGCAGCCTGACACGATGCTCCTCGTGCACGATGTGGAAGTGTGCACGCCTGTGGAGACATGGGCGGCATCCGCCGCCGACGTCGGCTTCGGTGTTCCTCAGAGCGTCGTGCGCTTTTCGCTCGGCCAGCTACCAGTCCCAAGCAGCATCATGCGACTCGTGGTGACCGCGACCGCCCCGTCGTGCGCCCCGCCGGCGCCGTTGACGGATGTCGAGCGCGTTGCTCTGGTCGCGGACCTCTTGCGTCCTGGCTGGGAAGCGACTGCCGCGGCGAGTCCGACGTTTCCCGCGGCTCGACTCGACGTGGCGGACGAGGCGAGTGCACCGCGCGACGCGATCGCGATCGCCGCCTCATTTCGTCGGTCCAGTCTCCGCGCGCTCTACGGCGATGTCGTCTTCCTCGTGTCGATCGCGATGATCATCGAGCGGGGGATGTCGGCGTCCAGCCTGCAGGTGAACGCGGCGCTCAGCGCGTGGGCCGGGGCGCTCCTCGAGGCCGCGGGAATCGGGGCGGTCCGAGATGCCTGAGTCACGCACAGCGGGAGGCGATGCAGCACGCGGCGGCCCGGACGATCAGTGCAGTGCGCGCACGAACGTGGTGCCAAGTCACCTCCTCCGCGCCGCCGCGCTCGCGTGGGTCGTGGCGCTCGAGCACGGCGAGACGGAGGAGGAAGCTCGCGAACTCGCGGTCTCGATCAGCGACGGGATGCTCACATTGATGATCGAAGTCGATCGTGGCGTCACGCGCACCGTAGACGGACATCGTCGGCCGCTGCGTTTTCGGCTACGCGTGCCGTCGTTCGCGCGCGCATCGACCGCCGACGGCAACGAAGCGGCGAGTGGCGACAGAGTGGTCGCCGCCCGAAGCGCCGGCGTCTGGGTCCGACCGGCTGATCTGGTAGAAGCGCTCGGCCGGTACGCCGGCGACGCCGACGGCCAGGGTGTGCTCGGCGATGACGCAGCGGTGACCATCGAGTTGAGCACGGACGCGCCCCCAGGGACCAGCCGGGAAGTTCATGTCTATCCCCGCGGCGAACGCGCCGGCGGACCGCGCCGCGTGTCCGTGTTGCGTGGGTTGGACGCGGCGGAACTCGACGATCTGCAGCGCCCAATGACTACGGCACCGCAGCTGGGCCATCTGCGCAGTGCGGATCTTCGGCAGGTCGGTAGCATCGCCCACGACACTGTCGGCGTGCTGCTCGACCCGGCGCTCGGCGGTGAAGGAAAGCAGATGCGGTTGCGCGGCGCGCTGGTGGGCGCGGGACCGGACGGCGTCGCCGCAGTCAGCTTCGCGACGTTCGGCGGTGATGGACAACGGCCAGAGATGCGCGAGAGCAGCAAGCAGGGGAGTCTGTTTCCTCCGACTGAGAACCCGCGACCGTCGGCCGAGGCCGGAGACGAGAAGGTTGCCACGCCGATGGTCTTGTCGCGTCGCCTCGCACGGGTGGCTGGCCTCGTGCAGGGATCCTACGAGGAGACGCTGCGAGCGCGACAGCGCGCGGACACCGCCGAGACGGCACGAGCCGTCCAGGCTGCCGCGATTGCGGTGACGCTTCGCGATGCGACGGTCGGCGACGCGGCGCGTGACTCCGCGCTCTATGTGGTGGGCGCGCATGCCTTGCCGCGTGCCGGAGGGATGCTCACGTCGCAGTCGGACGCTGGCGTTCTGGACGCAGCGCTCGACGCGGCGCGAGCGGCGCGAACGGTGCTCGCGCGCGAGCTCGATCCGTCGTCCGATGCAGACCTGATGCGGGTCCTCGGTGACGTCACGGACCGACTGAAGTGTATGCGGCAGGACGCCGAGACACCGTCGACGCCAATTCCGGTTGCGTTGCGCACGCTTCTCGAGGAGGCCTCCGCTGGTGACCCTGCGCTCGCCGCGATGACGTGGGCCTACCTTGAGCTCGGTGACGGCCGATCGGCCGGGCTCGAGCGTGCCGTTCGCATCGCGGTGGGAGACATTCGCGTCCGTCAGGTCACGGCGTCGAACGACAAAGACAGCTTGCGCTATCGCGACGCGAGCGCCTTGGTTCGCGTCGCTGGCCCGGGCGCGTCAAGGATGCTCGATGCCGTGCTCAGTCACGTCACTCCCGCGCACGCGCCGCAATGGTGGGCAGCGTTTCGGCAGGAGCTCGAGCAGAGAGCGGTCCGGCCGGACGTGCGGGCGCGTTTCGAATCGCGCGACGCGGAGGAGGCGTGTGCTGCACTCCCGCCGGACGGTTCCGTCAAGAGTCCGGTCTCCTCATCGCGAACGGGTGGCGACGTCTCCACCTCCTCGCCGACCGCCAGCATGCTCGAGCTACCGGACAAGGTTCGCCAGCGGTGGCTCAGAGAGGTTGAGAGCGAGATTCAAGGAAGACTCACGGTCGACGCCGATGGGCGCGTCCGCGCGGCGTTTGCCGACCCGTCCTTTGGCGCCGTTGAGATCACCGATCTCGCCGTGGATCCAGAGCCGACACGATATCCGATTCGTCGGGACGACGTTCGCGCTGCGCTCGCGGCCGGCGCCGGAGCGGAGTGGACCGCGCGCGTCGGCCGCACGGACTTCACCGAATCGATGTTTCGCGTCGGCGCGTTGGCCAACCCGTTTGCTCCGGCGTCGGCAGAACCGAGAATGAACACGGTATTCGTTGGTCGTTGGGAGCCAGGCGCCGACGCCGATCGCGCGGAGCGAGCGCTCCATGCGCTGGATCCGCGCGTGCACGTGCGCCCAACGCCCGTGGATAGGGTGTGGGTGCGGCACGGGACCCTCGTGCGCCCGTATCGCGTGGCGCGCAACGCGGCGACCGACGACCTTGGGCCAGCCGTGGAGACCGCCGCAGCGGAGAATGACACGGAGCTCGATCCCGCGCCCGCCCTGGATTTAACCGGCAGCGCCGGAGAATCGACGAGCGAACACCTCCGCGTCTACGGTCTCGGCGATGACGGGGAGCGCGAGCATCTGATGGTCCCGCTGCTATCGGCACCGCGAGTTCGCCACGGCGCAGCGATGGCGTTCGCGCTCGAGGCAGAACGGTCGCAGGCGCTCGTCGCGTTTATCGGGACGCCCGAGCTCACGATCGACGGGTATCACACGCACATTCGCCTGTTGGATTCCGCTGGCCGGCGGGTAGCCATCATTCCGACCGTGGCCGTCGCCGACGCGCCCGAGATGCTTCGGACGCTGGTCGCGGCCGCGGGCGTCGCCGCCTCACCGCGTCGCGTGTCCATGCGGCGCGTCATCGACCAGTTACGTGCGACGGCCGCGCCGCCTGTCCAACGACTGCAGATGGCACCGCGCGCATCAGATGTTGGCATCGGTCACGCGGCCGGGCGTGCGACGCTCGGTGGACCGCAGCCCGACCTGACGACGCTTCACGGAGCGCTCGTTTCTGAGCTCTCGGTCGAGCGTGCTCGTGACACGTCGCTCGCTGCGCCTGCGGCGGAGCGGGCCGATCGGTCCCGCGCTCGAGGCGCCATTCCGATCGATCGAGTGCCAGACACGCCGGTGCCTCGCGCATCGAGAGTGGATGACGCCCCCTCCGCGCAGGTTGTGCTTCCTCCCGTCGCGACGTTGCCAACCGCAACTGGCGAACACGCGCTCGGACGGCGGCGCCGGTGACGATCGCTCACGACGCGCGCGAGCAGTCGCGCAACGCGGAGTCCAGGGATCCCGAGACCGCGGCCGTTTCGAGCCGCGATGACGCGCAGCCAACGGACGATCTGGTTCAGCTCGAGATCGCCGCACAATTCAGCGATGACGATCTCCTGGGCGCGAACCACCAGATTCAGCCCTCGCTCGTGTCAGCACTCGCGTCGTCGAGTGGAGAAACGGCGCGCCGACACCTCGTGGAGCGTCGACGGCTCCCCTCGTGGCTCCTCGCGGAAGAAGAACTTGGACACGTGCCAAGCGCGCGCTTTCTGCTCGACGCCGCGCGTCGGATGGGAATTCCGCTGGAGTGCGGCGTGGAAGCGGGGCTGCTGCGTCGGAGTGTGTGGGCTGCACGCCAAACATTTCGCGACGAGCGGGGGCGTGCGGCGGTCTCGACAGAGGAGCTGAGCGCCTTCTTTCAGTCCCGGCTTGCGGAAAATCCGAGGTACTATCGCGACTACCCGCTCCTCCGCGGCGCCGATGGCGCCTACCTCCGCGGGGACTGGCTGACGATCCCCATTCGAAGCCGCGAGCAGGAAAGCGGTACGCTCGCGATCGCGGGCTACCAGTATCGCTCGCTTCGGCCGGAGCAGGATATCGGCAAAGGCGGACGATACTGTTCGCCCCGGAACACACGCATCCTCGACTGGTCCAATACGCTGATTGGATTGGCCGAAGAGTACGCCTGCCTCGCGCAGAGCGGCAGCGTCGTCATCTCGGAAGGCAAGTTCGATCAACTCGCGATCAAAGCCGCAGTTCGCGAGTGGCCAGCCGCGACTCGCCCCGCCTCGATCGCACTCGGCGGGATGGCTGCGCGGGGTCTCTCGACAATCGGTATGTCTGCCGATCGCACGAACGGGCCGCTCGGAATATTGCGTGGAAAGCGCGTCGCCATCTTCCTCGACTCGGAGGCGGCCGCGGACGCAGCGGCACTTCGGCTCGCGTCACAGCTCGAGCACGTTGGCGTGTCCGTCGGCGTCGTCCAGTTAGTGGAGCAATGGTCGGTGCACCGCGGAATGGAGCACCTACCAAAGGATCCTGGGGAAGCCTGGGAGCGAGAGGGTGGTGCGGTCCTCCGCGATGCGATTGTGGCCGCAATGACCACGGACTTGACCGAGACCGTACTGCGTACCCAGCGGCGGCGCGCGAGCAAAGACCGACTATCTGGGACGACCTGGCAACGTCTGCGCGCGCTCGACGCCACCCTCGACCAGCTGTTGGGACGTCCGTCGGGTTCTCGGCCGTTGCCGATCGACCGAGTCGCCGAGGCGCTGAGCCTTGATCCTCGTGTGGTCGTGGCGGCGATCGAGGAACGCGAGCGCATTGCCGTAGCGGAACGCACGCTTGAGCCCCGAACGCGCAGGCGTCACGCCCGCCAGGACTAAGGGACCGGACATTTGGTCGGGGGTGGCCTGCCGGATCAGACGGACCCCAGCGACGGGCACTTGAGATTGCGTTGCCACCCGGCCCACAATCGCGAAGGCATCGGTATCCCGGCCGAAAGAACGATTGGTCCCCCTCGCGAGGCCTTCGTCGGAAAATGGTCCTTTCCTTCTCGCCCGCCTCGCTCAGTTTGCTTGCTAGGGTCGGATCAATCACTCCCCCAAGCCGGTTGTCGGGAACGCTTTTTGGGATCTCATGCTACTCTGACATTGACGCTCCTTCCCCGCGAACGCTTAGCCCGCCGCAGCATCGCACACCTGCCGTTCGACACTCCTTCGTTCCCGTCCAATCACCTCTTCGTACCAGCTCACACGCGTACAGGCGTCTCCGAGCCTCGACGAACATCTACGTGCAGTTGCGAAGTATCCTGCCCGCGTGACCCACGACCATTCACACGAGAAGCGCTCTTCCCGACGCGTGGACAATCCCCGCGTCGCGTAGGGAACACGAAGAGAAGAATCATTGAATAGATCGACGCCGTCACGTAGGCCAACGACGGCGAGCGGTGCGAGACAGCGGCTCCGTGACAGCGTACGCGTGTGACGGTCCGGTGACGGTGTCCAGTGATCACTAGGAATCAGGCGTCAGGTGCGAGCCGCTACTCGTGACGCTTGGAGTCTGGGCAGTACGTGTTGGCATCGGGAGATGAGTGGGACGCCAGTTCACGAACCGCGTCGTCGCCCCCTCGTCGCGCACCAATGACTGCGTCCATCGCAGCAACGGAGCCGACCAGGAAGGCGTGACGGCCAGGCGTAGAGCGCTCGGGCGCTCTACCAGGGAGATGCGACCTATGGCCGGGACTATCAGACGAAAGCGACAGGCCGCGCGTGACGAAGCGCTCGACGCGGATGCGGAGCCCGGCGGCCGCGACTCGATGCGCCAATACCTCAAGGATATCAGCGGCTATCCACTGCTGAGCGCCGAGGCCGAGCGCCACTATGGTAGACGAGCCCGGGAGGGCGACTCGGAAGCGCTGCAGATGCTCATCCGGACGAATCTCCGGTTCGTCGTGTTCGTCGCCGGCTACTTCAAACGGCCCGGGCGAACCATGATGGAACTCGTCGCCGATGGCAATCTCGGTCTCTGCCTCGCGGCGGAGCGCTTCGACCCGGACAAGAACGCGCGCTTCATCACCTACGCGTCCGCGTGGATCCGCTCAGAGATCCACGACGGCTTGCGCCGCAACGCCTTCGCGGTGCGCACGGCGAAAGGTCAGCAGCAGCGCCTTCGCCGGATCAGCGAGCTCCAACAAGCGGCGATGTCACGTCTCGGGCGGCAGCTCGACACGCAAGAGCTCGCGCAGGCCCTCGACATATCCGATGATGCCGTCCGGAACACGCTGCAGCATCAGCCGCACGGCGAGCGTCGGCTTGACGCGCCCGTGCGAGACGGTAATCACACGACGTTCGCGGAACAACTCGCCGCTGACGCGCCGTCAGAGGGTCGTGAAGCGGCCGACGAAGTGGCATGGGTACTCCGCGAGCTGATCGGCGCGGCCGTCACGCACGGTCGTGAACGAGCATGCCTCCTCCTCAAACACAACCTCGTGCACTTCACGACGCCGCATGAGCTCGCCCACCTGATCGCCAAAGAGCGAGCCGCGTCAGCCGCTCCGGAATGCTCTGCGGCCTATTGGGACGAGCTGCAGACGCGGGCGCAGCGCGCGTACGGGCAGGCTCGTGCTCGAGGCGGTTTGACACTCGACGAGGTCGGCGAGGCGCTTGGCGTCACCCGTGAGCGGGCGCGACAGCTGACCGAGCGCGCGAAGGAACGACTCGCCAGTCTCTGTTCGGACATTCAGCGCTTTCGGAACGTGGTGGCAACCCTTGGGGGAAACGCGGTCGCCATTGCGGACACGGGCGCCGCGACCGACCGCGCCCTCGCCGCTCGGCTTTCCCTACGACTCGTATCGGAGCCACGAGCCCGCGCCGCAGTGCTGCTGCATCTCGGATCCGCGGACCGGGACGCGCTCCACGCCATCTCGCCGCTCATTGATTGTGAAGCCTGCGATGCGGAGCCGCGGCTTGCCGCCCTCGAGTTCGGATTGGCGCTGAGCGAAGTCGCTGTCGTGCTGGGCGTGAGCACGAACGTCGCGCGCCGTCTGGTGGCGTGCGCGCTCGACCAACTCGCGGCGCGGTGCGAGCGCCTGGGTGAGCTCGGCGGCAGCTTCCGTGCAGCCGAACAGGTGGAAGAAGAACGTCGCGAACGCGTCGCGCGCCTCGAGAACTCGGAGGCCGTGCAACACGCCCGCCTGGCCACTGCGGTG
>JBBROY010000046.1:0-25202 GCA_038228795.1 Gemmatimonadales bacterium | reverse complement strand
GACGCGCCCCGTGTACGTGTGCTCGTCGTCGGCCACCGGTTTGATGGAAGCGGCGATACGGAACGGCGCGAGGAAGAAGGTGTTGTCGCTGGTCAACGGCGCGTTCAGCGAGCGCTTCTTCGCCATCGCCAAAGCGTGCGGCGTGCAGGCCGAGGCGCTGAGTGTGCCGCTCGGACAGGCGCACACGCCGGAGATGCTGGCCGAGAAGCTGCGCGGCGGCGATTTCGACGCGGTGACGGTCGTGCACTCGGAGACGAGTACCGGCGTGCTGAATCCAATCGCCGATTTGGCGCGGGTGTGTCATGAGGCAGGCGACATCGTGCTGCTGGTCGACAGCGTGACCGGGATCGCAGGCGCGCCGGTCGAGAGCGACGCGTGGAAGCTCGACTTCGTGCTGACCGGATCGCAGAAAGCGTTGGCGCTGCCGCCTGGATTGGCGTTCGGCGTGGCGCAGCCGAATCTGCTGGAGCGGGCGAAGGCGAGCACCAATCGCGGACTGTACTTCGATCTCGTCGAGTTCGAGCAATACATCGTGAAGAATCAGACGCCGAATACGCCCGCGCTCTCGCTCATGTATGCCGCTGCGGCGCAGCTGGAGCGGATCGACGCCGAGACCATTGAGGCGCGGTGGGCGCGGCATGCGGCGATGGCGAAGCGGACGTGGGACTGGGTGGACGAGATGCGGGCGAGTGGTACCGCGGTCGACATGCTCGCGCCGGCGGGCTATCGCTCACCGACCGTGAGCTGCATTCGGTTGCCGAAGGGGATTGGCGGGCCGGCGGTGAACGACGCCATGAAGGCGCGCGGCTTCGTGATCGCGACCGGCTATGGGAAGATGAAAGACGAATCGATTCGGATCGGACACATGGGCGATCACAGTGTGGCCGAGCTGGATGTCGTGTTGAGCGAACTGGTGCAAGTGCTGGAGCAGCAGTCGGCGGCGGTGACCGCATGAGCGCGACGCAGAAGTTCACAGTGTTGGTGGCGGACGCGATCTCGAAGGCGGGGTTGGCGCCACTGGCTGAGGATCCGCGGTTCGAGATCGTGCACAAACCAGGACTGAGTGGCGACGAATTGGCCGAGGCCATCAGTGGCGCCGATGCAGTGTTGGTGCGGAGCGCGACCAAGATCACGCGGGCGTCGCTCGCGCGGGCGACGAGGTTGAAGGTGATCGGGCGGGCGGGTGTGGGGATCGACACCATCGACGTCGACGCGGCGACCGAGCGGAAGATCGCGGTGTTGACGGCGCCCGCGGGGAACACCATCTCGGCGGCTGAGCTGACGTTCGCGCTGCTGCTGTCACTCGTTAGGCGGGTGCCGGCGGCGGATCGGTCGATGCGGGCTGGGGAGTGGGATCGGAAGAGTTTTCAGGGGACGGAGTTGTTCGCGAAAGTGTTGGGGTTGGTGGGGGCGGGTCGGATCGGGGCTGAGGTGGCGAAACGGGCGAAGGCGTTCGGGATGCGGGTGTTGTGTTTCGATCCCTTCATCTCGGCGGATCGGGCGCAGTCGTTAGGCATTGAGTTGGCGCCGTTGGATGAGTTGTTGGCTAAGGCGGACATGATCTCGGTGCACACGCCGTTGACCGAGGCGACGACGGGGCTGATCGGGAAGGCGCAGATCGCGAGCATGAAGAAGGGGGCGTTCATCGTCAATGCCGCGAGAGGCGGGATCGTGAATGAGGAGGCGTTGCTCGAGGCTCTACGATCAGGACATCTCGGCGGGGCGGCGCTGGATGTGTATGCGGCGGAGCCATTGCCTTCTGACCATCCCTTCAGGGCGCTGACGAATGTGGTGTTGACGCCGCATCTGGGGGCGTCGACGGCGGAGGCGCAGCACAATGTTTCAGTCGAGATTGCGCAGGCGGTGCGGGTGGCGTTGCTCGACGGGGATGTGAGTGGGGCGGTGAATGCGCCGGCGTTGAGGGGGTAGGGGTCGGGCGGAACTACGGCTCGGCATCTGAACGGCCATCGCCTAGAGAGGCTGCGAGAACTACTCGCGAGTGGATCGCCTGCTGACGAACCGGCGCAGCGTGCGGCCCTGGGCGATCTTCTGCGCGCCGTCGACGATCACCTTGTCGCCGACTTTCAGACCATCATCGATCAGCCACAGGCCGCCGCTCCACGACGCGACGACGTTGCGGGCGAGGACCTTGGTGCTGTCGGCGAGGAGATAGACGAAGGAGCCGTTGAGTCCCTGCTGCACCGCGGGCGAGCGGTTGCGCGAGCGAGCGTGAACCGCAAATCGAGAACCTCCGTGCAAGCCAGCCGAGACAATAACGCGAGCTGAAAGCTCGCGAATCTGTTGCTGGTCGGCTAACGCGCGGGAGTACCGAGTCGTTCGAGGGTCCTGAAGAGGACTCCGCCGTCGCCTGAGTGGTAGAACTGCATTAATAACGCGGTAAGGTTTTCACATGTAGTTTCGTCCCGACCCTCGCTGGAGGGTCAATGGGCCCAATTTCTGATTGCGGCTAGAACGGCGCGAATGCATCATCATCTGGCCTAAGGAGCGCACGCAGTCTAGTCATCGCAGCGGTCGCGGATGCGTCATCGGGATTCACGAATTGAATGAAATTGGCCACGCCCAGCAGATGCCGAACGTAGTTCGCTCGATGATTGCGAGTATGATCAAGATGCGAATTGAGTCCGTACTTCTCGATGTAGTGCATCGCTTGACGAAGAGCTCTTCGTGAGCTTCGCGGTGCCTGCATGTGTTCATTAACCACCACACCTGTGACTTCCTGTCGCTGATGGCGTTCCACTAGTCTTGTTTTCGCCTCGTTTAGCTCAAAACCTTCCTCCTTGAGGACGCGACGGGCAAAGCGCACTACTTGACCAGGATGGAATTCACCAGAAAATGTGATGTCATCGGCGTAGCGCGTAAAACGCAGTTGGCGTTTGAGCGCGAAGCCTGCCAGTCGCATATCGAGTCGACGCGCCACGAGATTGGAGATTGCAGGACTTGTCGGCGCCCCCTGAGGAAGTGATCCGTCTAGGCTGCATAGCCTCGCCAAGAGATTTGATGCCGGTTGAGAATACTCAAACAGTCGGAAAAGTGCATAAATCCGTTCTCGCCCAATACTTGGGAAAAAATCCTTCACATCCATCGACAAGACCTTTGGCTGGTTCCGATGGAATCTGGCGTTGTCCTTAACGGACCTACCCTTCACAAATCCCTTGGCGTATCGGCTCGGCTCCGCAGCAGTAAGGATATTGTCGAGAATCCATCTTTGAATCTCCTTCAAACTCGGCAACGGCTCAGCGATTCTGCGGAGTCCCCCACGAATTTTCTTGACGGAGAATCGACGATAAAAATAGGGCGCGCCGTATGCTGCTCGCCGCACAAATTCATACTGATAGCCGACCAATCGCGCGAAATGCCGATCATCGTAGATGATCGGCATTCCGTTCGAGAAGAGCGTCCGAGCGTAGCGCAGACAGATGGCGACATACTCCTCACCATGACCGCTGCTTAGGGCCTCGTTTGAAAAGCGTTCTACGTATTCGGACCACTCCATAGGTTGCGGCGCTCCGGCAAGAGAACTACCAAATCAGTTCCTTCTGGAGTTGGCATGTACGCCAACTCGCGAGCGAAGCGAGCTTCACATTGAGCCGAGTTTTTGCCGCCTCCGGCGGCAAACCGAAGGGGAAACTCGGGTCAATGTGCTAGGCTCGCTACGGGTGGTGCCTCCTAGGACGGCGACTCGCCGCCCCGGCGCTTTCGCGCCGTAGGACTAGAGCTCTTGCCAGAGCGCTGTACTGAATCTAGAAAAAACGGGATCACAGGCAAGTACACGGCGTCCTTTGGCAGTCGAGGGGTACGATATTGCTCCACCGGACCCAGATTACTTTCCGGTCGCTCACGTGAACGATGTTCCGACAGAAGAGCTGCCCCGCGATCACTGACCCGGACTCTTGATTCGTCGATCGTGACGAGGCCCTCCGCGATTGCCACGCCCAGCAACTCTGCTATCTGGGCGTATTCGAGGCCGGCACCAAGGAGCGGCGTAAGTTCGCCGTCTCGTTTAATCACCTGGAGAAGAGTTACGAGGTGAGGGCGGGGGTAGATCATCGCCGAAAAGGCGCCGGCCATTGAACGTCACCTACTTTTTCTGAGTGCCAGAACGTCGGGAAGGTATTGTCGGGGCACCGTAGCATGCAGACAAGAGCCTCAGAACCCAGATATCCGCGCCTGTAGTCGCTTGTCACGTCAATACCAAGCATGTCCTCGACGGAATCCATGACGGCCAGTGCGGCTGCTTTATCTAGAATGCTGGGTGAGTCACTAATTCCGCGCTTCCGAAGGTGACCAGTCACCGTTCTGATCCCATGTATTGCGATTTCCTCTACAGCGCGTTGCTGAGCAACGAGCGTTACGGCGATTGCCGTGTCAGATGCCACCCGCAGATTCGTCAAGTAGTTGAGAATTGCTTCGGCAGCGGTCTCGCCAGTGCCGACGTAATCGTCGACAAGAAGCACTAAGGCATTCTTCCGACTCACCTGTCCACGTAGAAGCGCCGGCTGTTCAAAGCCTTCGGCAGCGAGTCCGCGCCGCGCAAGCGCCGCCTTGCAAAGGTAAATCATCATTCCGCCGCTCTTGCTGAGTCCAAAGTGCCGCGGCGAAGTCAATGGAATTATGAAAATCTCCGAAGCCGCACTCAGTTCGGCCGAGATGGCGTCCAGAGCGATGCGCAGTGCCGCTTCATAGTTGCTGAATGTGCACCTGAGAAACTCCCTGGTGAGTCTTAGTATCAGCTGGCGCTGCGGTTCGTCAAGGCGTCCAAGCATGGAGCAGTAACGCTGAAAGATTGCACGCTCTTCATGGTTGTCGGGCCCGGCGATCTCCCAGCCGACGGCCGCGAACGCCTCGAGAGCACTTCGCAGCGAGTCCGCGCTGATTCCCGGAGTGCGAGCAGCTGGATGCGTCATGATCCAAAGGACTGGGAGGTGGCAGGAACCGCTACGCGGCGCGAGGCGAGGGCGTTGTTGCGTCCGGCCGAAAGTGATTTCCGCGCTACGAGATTTTTCGCACTACGAACATTTGTGCCGCTCCTACGTGCGGATGCCGCGATCCGACACCGTGGTCCGAGTCCAGTGACTCTTTGGGACCGGAACAGCTGCTTGAGCGTGGCCACCTCGACAGCATTGGAGGAATGTGTGGCCAATCAGCTCGCATGCTCAGAGAGACTCACGGGGTGAAGCAATAAGGCGCGCCAATAGCTCGTGGAATCGCTCCAGGTCACCTGACACTCTGGGAATCCGCGCATGCTTTTCAGCCATTAGAGGCTCGATTGCTTCTCGACATATCGCTCGCCTGCCAATATGGTCACTTCGCATGGAGTTCCGAGCACGCTTGTATGGTGCGATGACCGTGTCACGACGCGGAAGTCCGCGCGCAGCCGAGAGGACGAATCAAGTGTCCCCTTGCGCCTTGGCGTAAGCCCTCACACGGCGAAACAGAGGCGAGACATACAGATCAGCTCCTGGAGCCGACGTGCGGTGCCTGGCCTTGGCGAAGGAGACCGGGGTTACTCGAATCGGGGTACTCAACGGAGACGCGTTGAAGAATGCGCCACACAAGCCAACGTCGCCGCTGTTGGCAAGCAGGAAACAATTCATGGTGGCTCGCTACGGCAGTTCTCATCTGCTTACCTCAAAGGTGGTTCCCACGCTCCGCCACGCATTGTTCCTAGATATCCGCGTTTGATCACGCCGGGATGCTTGGCCTCATACTGAGCGTCGTAGTTCGCCTTGAACGCCTGGCGTGTCCGATACATCGCGAGAGATGTCGCTCTTTCTCGCGCTGCGATCGCTCGCGCGATGGCTTCGAGCTTCCTTGACGGCAGGTCAGGATGGAGACTCGGGATTAGGACGTCGATCCAGATTTCAGTCACGGTGACCCGCTCGATGACGGTGTATGGCGGAACGGCAACTGTTGTCCTTCCCGCTACGGCCGCGCCTTGACCCGTCTCAGGCGATTCGAACCAAGGTGTGAGGCCTCGCCGACGTGTCTCGTCAATAACAGCAGAGCTCCAGCGGACCTCCGCATTGTTGCCTGAGGAGAATGCTGTCGCCAGGTGCCATGCCCGCTTGATCTCCGCATCAGGTCGTGCGCGCAGTGCGCCGCGCGGAAGCGCCATGACAGCGGAGTCGATTGAGCGACGAAGAACGGGGTCGTTGTTCCGACGCGCGAGCGAGTCGACCTCGACTTGAGAAATCGCGGGAGTCGGTGGAGTGACAGCGACCCCGCCCGTCGCGCGAATCGCATCTGAGTCATCGCGTGCGCATCCAATGGCGCCACTCGTCGCACTCAGCGCGAGCGCGACAGAAACAGCCAGAGGCCTTATCGCGCGCAATCTGATCACGAAGGAATTCTTCGCCATCGTGTGAACGTGAATGGGAGAAGGAGAGTGCCCAGCGACGCAGAGTCATCTCACCAGATCACTAGAATACGCGCAACTGATTGATCTACTCTGCCCGACTTGACAGGGACGACTGGATGATCTCGAGGTCGCAGCGCACTGTCGATCAGAGGGCGATGATATGTGAAACACGACAGGATCAGTGCTGCGCCTTGGCAGAAACGGAGGCTTAGCGAGCTACCCGCAAGACCCTCGTCAGATGCGGCGTTCGTTAGCCGGCGGCGCACCGAGCCTGGGTGCTCATCGACCTATTTCCGCGTCCGAGCCCGTGTCCGGACTCGAGCATTTTTCGCGACCTCATCACTCGCTCCTACCACTTCGATCCGCGGTTGCCAGAAGAGATCACCAATCTCGTTAAGGCGACCTTTCGCATGCGCGATATACGCAGGATCAATGTCAACGCCTATCGCGTTGCGATGTGCCTGCGCCGCCGCCACCAGCGTCGTACCCGTTCCTGCAAATGGGTCGACAACGGTATCGCCGACAAAGGAAAACATGCGCACTAGGCGATCAGCGAGCTCTATCGGAAACGGCGCCGGGTGGTCACGCGTTGATGCGCCTGTCAGATTCCACGTTTGCTGAAACCAACGATCAAACTTGTCCTTGTCGATCATGCTGAGCTTGCGTTGCTCGTCCGTAGGCGCTCTGTAGCCCCCCGGCTTGCGCTGCATCAGGATGAACTCCATGTCGTTCTTGATTATCGCGTTCGGCTCGTATGGCTTACCAAGAAATTTGGAGCCATTCTCCACTTCGAACGACGCGTTCGAAATCTTCAGCCAGATGATTGGATTGAGATTGTCGAAGCCGATGTGCCGGCACCGAACCGCGATATCCGAGTGCAGCGGCATCACGTAGTGGCGTCCGTGCTCGCGACGAGAGAGGCATACGTCGCCAACAACACACACTAGCCGGCCACCAGGAACAAGAATCCGGAATACGTGATGCCAAACTCGGTCAAGCTCGTCAAGGAACTCCTCGTACTCCTTGACATGACCCAATTGGCCGGGAGTGTCGTTGTATTCTTTTAGCGTCCAGTACGGCGGCGACGTGACGACAAGGTGCACCGACGCATCAGGCAACCAGTCCAGATTGCGGGCGTCTCCAAGTCGCAAATGAATACCAACTTGCGGATCGGGTAACGATGTCTCCCGGAGATCAGCCGCGGCTTTCCTTCGTTCATCGACGCCGAGCTGCTCGAAGGATCTGACCGGTTGGGTCGCCGGGTTCTTCACGCCCCCCCCTTTCTTCGAGAATCACGGTAGCCGACAGCTGGTCGTTCGGAAACCCCGATTGGCTTTCTTACTCGTCCGGGCCTGCGTACGGCGAGATACTCGCCTACGGCCGAGACGAACCACTCCTTCATGGAACGACCTTCGACTGCCAGCGCCGCGTAGAGGTTCCTTTTCAGCGCGACGTCTTCGACATCGATCACGATGCGACGGCTTTTTCCAATAGGCATGACATGTAACGTAACATACGTGACGTAGTTTGCCAGGTGCCGCAGGATTTCGATGTTCAGCTACCGCGCAAATCGGGCGGTGAACGCGGCGCAGAGATCTCGAAGAAAGGACGCGTAGCTCAGGGGATCGCCGTTTGCGGGCGCGGGGGGTTCGGCAACAAGGCGAGTTGGTTCTCCAACAACGTTGGAGTGCGACAGGACGATCACTCCAAGCGCCTCGAGGCCCGGGCTCGCGCGTTCCGGACTGGATCTCGCGAGCCCCCCCATCAATGTCATGATCTCCGTCACGAGCCGGACAATGTTTCGATGAATTGTGATCCCGGTTTCCTTCCTCGCCAACGGAGTCTGAAAACGCTCCGCCATGTTCACGAGCATGAGGCCGCCGACTATTGTGCGGGGATTCTTCCGATGAAGTATGTCCTGAAATGAGTTCAGGTCGCGCTGACGGTTTCGCCGTGCCTTCCCGTGCTCGGTCATGATCGTCTTGGCATCGATGGCCATCCAGATCTCATCCGGATCGCCCTTCGCAATTGCCCCGATGCGGGCAGTTCCGGGTTCCGGCGGCTGCGTAGGCGGTCCGACCACCAAGTCAGCGTTCCACCGGTCGGGAGAAAGAGGATCGATCGTAAAGTTCGCCCGGTACACAATCGCGTCGCGGCGTGCTGCGTTGGCGAACGCTTCGCAGTTGTTCAGAAGATCGGTGAGGAGAAATCCGCAGAGCGCGTCGCCGTGCCTGGAGGAGCGAGGATGATATTGGTTGGCGGCCAGATACTTAACGATTGCCTCATCGGCGCGTTCAGGCATCGGAAGGGGTTCGTTGTGTGAGGATCGCGCTGGATCCGTCGGTTGTGCAATAAAGGGCCGATGGCGACGACCAAGTTCGGTAAGATGCCTTCAGGACCTTTTTCCACAACCACGTTGGCTTGCGCCGAGCGTGGTAATGTGATCTGGGCGGGAACCGGCTAGCCGTTCGTCCGCTTGCACATCTCGATCGCGGGGCGTCCACAAGTCCGCTGATACAGGACGAATTGGATGGAGATGGACCTCGATGCAAACGGCCGCATCTTGCGCATCGCCATCCACCCGACCAATGCGAACATCCTTTATGTCGCCGCACTCGGCCACGCAATGGACCCTAGCCCGAGCGCGGCGTCGATCGGACGATGAACAGCGGCGCAGACGTGGGATCGCGTGCTCTTCGCCAACGACGGAGATTGTCGATCTCGTGATGATCGCAACAATCCGCGAATCCTCTTCGCCGGCTTGTGGCAGCTCGAGCTCCAAACGACTCGACGCACACTTCCAGCGCGCCCGTCCCGCCTGGCGTCCCACGCCGTAGCCGGATTATGCTAGTCTCACCGACCCCCATGAGGCGTTGTTGGACGACGATCTGAAAGCCCAGCTACAGCACCACTTCGGCGCCGAACTAACCCTCGAGGGCGAAATCGGCCGCGGAGACATGTCGAGAGTCTTCCTCGCCACCCAACCCGCCCTCGGCCGCCGCGTGGTCGTCAAGATCCTTTCCCCAAAACGCCTCGGCGGCCTAAGCCTCGAGCGGTTTCGCCGCGAAATCATGGTGACCGCCAAGCTCCAGCACCCGCACATCGTGCCGATCCTGATGGCCGGCTCGCTCGACACCTCCCCCTACTACGTCATGCCGTTCGTAGAGGGAGAATCGTTGCGCGCACGACTGGAGCGCGACGGACGCATGTCGGTCAAGGCGACGCTCGACGTACTCCGCGACGTCGCCGAGGCGCTCGAGTACGCCCACGCGAACGGCGTGGTGCACCGGGACATCAAGCCCGACAACGTGCTGCTCTCCGGACGCAACGCCGTCGTCACGGACTTCGGCGTCGCCAAGGCGTTGGCGGTCTCCACGGTCGATCCCGAGGAGACACTGACCTGGCGCGGCACCACGCTCGGCACGCCCGCCTACATGGCGCCGGAACAGGCCGCCGCCGATCCCGTGTTCGATCATCGCGTGGACCTCTACGCGCTCGGCGTGGTCGCGTATGAGCTGCTCACCGGTGCCACTCCCTTCGCGGCGCGAACGCTCGCCGGTACGCTCGCGGCGCACATCGTCGAACAGCCCCGGCCGATCGATGCGCTGCGCGACGACCTGCCGCCGCTGCTCGCCGAGCTGGTGATGACCTGCCTGTCCAAGGAGCCCGACGCGCGGCCGCCGAGCGCGAACGCGGTGTTGGCGATTCTCGACCGAGTGCCACGCACGAGCGCTGACGAATCGCCGGCGGTAGGCGCCGCGGTTGGCGACGAAGCGTCGTCGTCCATCGCTGTGCTGCCATTCAAGAATCTCAGCGGCGATCGCGAGAGCGATTATCTGTCGGACGGGATCACCGAGGCGATTCTCAATACGTTGGCGCGCGTGCCGACGCTTCGGGTGGCGGCGCGCACGTCGGCGTTTGCGTTCAAGGGACGTGACGTCGACGCGCGTGAGATCGGGCGAAAACTTCGGGTGACGAAGCTGCTCTCTGGCAGCGTGCGGAAGTCCGGGCAGCGCGTGCGCGTGTTGGGCGAGTTGACGAACGCGGAGGATGGCTTTCAGCTGTGGGCCGGCCAGTTCGAGGGAGAGTGGAAAGACATCTTCGACATCGAGGATGAGATCTCCTTGGGGATCACCACGGCGTTGGCGAGCGCGCTCTCGGTCGCGAACGCGGACACCCTGACGCGCGCCGGCCGCCGTCCGCCTCGAGACGTGGTCGCGTACGAGCTGTACTTGAAGGGACGCTTCTTTCTGAACCAGCGGATCGAGGGGATGTGGAAGGCGATGCAGAGCTACGAGCTCGCACTCGAGCGCGACCCCACCTTCGCGTTGGGTCATGCCGGCGTCGCGGAAGCACACTTCCTCCTCACGCTCTATTCCGGCGTGACTCCGGCCGAGGGCGCGCCGAGGGCGCGCGATGCGGCGCTGCGCGCACTCTCGCTCGATCCAGGCATCGCCGACGCGCACGTGGTGCTCGCCAACGTGAGCCTCTGGTACGACTGGGATCATCGCGAGGCGCTCAACCAACTGGATCGCGCGATCGCGCTCAAGCCGAGCGACTCGCTGGCGCTCTCCTGCTACGCGTACTACTTCGCGTCACTCGGCCGCTCGGACGAGGCGATCGCGCGCGCGAGGCGGGCGATCGAGATCGATCCGCTCAGCCTGTGGGTGCAGAGCAACCTCGCGGTCACACTGTATCTCAGCCAGCGGTACCGGGAGGCGATCGACCGGTGTCACGCCATTCTCGAATTGGCGCCAAGCTATAGTGAGGCGTATCGGTGGATGGCGCTGTCGCACTTCGGATTGCGCGAGTGGACGCAGGCGGAGGCGATGGTGGAGAAGGCGGTCGCGCTGTCCGGCCGCAATCACTGGGCGCTGGCCAACCTTGGCGCCATGCTCGCGCGAGCGAATCGGCGCGCGGAAGCTCAGGCCATTCTCGATGAGTTGATGGAGCGGTCGAAGCGCGAGGCTGTGCCACCGCTCGCGATCGCGACGGTGCATTACGGGATGGGCGATCTGGACTCGGTGTTCGAATGGCTCGAGCGCGCCTACGTCGCGCGAGACTTCTGGCTGATCATGCTCGAGCAAGATCCCGGGTTCACCGATCTTCGACAGGATCCGCGGTTCGGCGCGCTCCTGGAGAGAGTCATGTCGAAGCGCGGCTAGTAATTCTGGATCTTCGAACAAACGAGCTGACGTCCCGAACTCTCGACGCTCGCCAGCAATAGCGACGCGGACGACTCCGTCCGCCTAAGTCGTGAGCGCTGCGCTTCGATTACGTCGCGGTCCTGTTGAAGCCGCTTGCGCTATCGGCAAGTATCGGCAACACTATCGGCAGCCCCGGCCAAGACCGTGTCGGCGCATTTCCCCAATCGATTCGGGTCCTCCCATGCTGCGACTCCTCCTCGTGCGCGCCTCCCTCGCGCTCGTCGCCTTCGCCGTGAGCTCGCTCGGCGCCCAAGCGCGCCGCCCCGCCACCGCGACGAACTCCCCGCCCACGCTCGACACCGCCCTCTACTCTCAACTCACCTACCGCCACATCGGCCCCGAAGGCAACCGCGTCACCAGCGTCGCCGGCGTCCCCGGCGACCCGATGACCTACTACGCCGGCGCCGCGTCAGGCGGCATCTGGAAAAGCAGCGACGGCGCCATCCACTGGGATCCGGTGTTCGACAAGGAGCCCGTCTCCTCCATCGGCTCGCTCGCCGTCGCCTCGAGCGATCACAACGTGGTCTGGGCCGGCACCGGCGAGCCGTTCATCCGCTCGCACATCTCCGTCGGCTGGGGCGTCTACAAATCCACCGACGCGGGAAAGAACTGGACGAAGATGGGACTCGAGGCGACGGGCCGCATCTCGCGCATCGTCATCCACCCGACGAATCCGGACATCGTCTACGTCGCCGCACTCGGCCACGCCTACGGGCCGCAGCCCGAGCGCGGCGTCTATCGCACGATGGACGCCGGCAAGACGTGGGAGCGCGTGCTCTTCGTCAACGACTCGACGGGCATCTCCGACCTCGTGATGGACCCCAACAATCCGCGCATCCTCTTCGCCGGATCGTGGCAGCTCGAGATTCACACCTGGGGACGGAAGAGCGGCGGCGCGGGCAGCGCAATCTGGACTTCGCGCGACGGCGGCAACACGTGGAAGCGGCTGAGCGGCGAAGGACTCCCGGCGAAGCAAGTTGGAAAGATCGGACTGGCGATGTCGAAGGCGAACTCCAATCGCGTGTACGCGCTCATCGAGACGGGCGACGGCGTGCCCTCGTGGGACTTCACCGACCGCGAGCAGGGACGCCTCTGGCGCTCCGACGACGGCGGCGAGAAGTGGACGCTCGTCTCGAGCGACCGGCAGTTGATGGGACGCACCGCCTACTACAGCCGCATGGGAGTGACGCCCGACAACGAGAACGAGGCGTACTTTCTCACGTCGAATTGGGCGAAGACGGTCGACGGCGGCAAGACGATCACCGATCCGCCGGAGCGCGAGACACCGGGCGGCGATCATCACGACATCTGGATCGATCCGACGAATGGCAACCGGATGGCGGTGAGCCACGACGGCGGCTTCTCGATGACGAGCAATCGCGGAAAGACCTGGCTGCAGATCCAGCTCCCGCTCGCGCAGATGTATCACGCGACGGTAGACGACCGCATTCCATACTATGTGTATGGCAACCGCCAGGACGGTCCGTCGGCGCGTGGTCCCAGTAACTCGAAGACTGGCCCCAACATTCCGCGCGGCGAATGGCGCTCGGTCGGTGGCGGAGAGAGCGGCTGGGCGACGCCGGACCCTGTGGACTCGAATATCGTTTGGTCCAGCGCATCGGGATTCGGCAGCGTCAGCGGGATCGTCACCAAGCACGATCTGCGCACCGGCATCACGCAGTACACCGAAATCTGGCCCGAGGCGGCGATCGGCGGATCGGCGGCCGATGCGAAGTACCGTTTCGTCTGGACTTTCCCGCTCACGATCTCTCCGCACGATCACAACACTGTGTACGTCGGCAGCCAGTTCGTGCACCGCACCACCGACGGCGGCAAGTCGTGGAGCCTCATCAGCCCCGATCTCTCGCGCGGCGACACGATGCACCTGCGCGCCTCGGGCGGACTCACGCCAGACAACATCGGCGTCGAGTACGCGGGCGTGCTGTTCGCGATCGCCGAATCCCGACTCGAGCGCGGGGTGATCTGGGCCGGCACGAACGACGGCAAGGTGCACCTCACGCGCGATGGCGGAGCGCACTGGACGGACCTCTCGGCCAACCTCCCCGGGCTCGTCGAGTGGGCGACGATCAGCAACATCGAGCCGTCGCGCTTCGACAAAGGCACCGCCTACCTCACGGTGGACGGGCATCAAGTGAACAATCGCGATCCGTGGATTTACCGCACCGCGGACTATGGCAAGACGTGGACGCTGATCGTGAACGGCATCGCGAAGTCGCCGCTGAGCTACGCGCACGTCGTGCGCGAGGATCCTGTCCGCAAGGGGATGCTCTACGCCGGAACTGAGAACGGGCTCTGGGTCTCCTTCGACGACGGCGCGCGGTGGCAGCCGCTGCAGACGAATCTGCCGCACGCGCCGGTCTACTGGATCACGGTGCAGGAGCGCTTCTCTGATCTCGTGGTCGCGACGTATGGCCGCGGCTTCTGGATTCTCGACGACATCACACCGCTGCGCACACTGGCGGCCGAGTCCGCGAAGCCGATGCATCTGTTCGCGCCGCGGGCGGCGTACCGGTTCCAGGGCGTGGAGGGCGCGTTCGCCGCGAATTACGATCCGACCGACGGACGGAATCCGAAGTACGGCGCGTCGCTGCACTACTGGCTGAAGACGGCGCCGGCGACGACCGACAGCGCGTCGAAGGACAGCGTCACGATCGACGTGCTCGATGCCGCCGGCGCGAAGGTGCGCTCGCTGAAGGGTCCGGCCAAGGCGGGACTCAATCGCGCCTGGTGGGATCTCCAGTTCGACAAGACGAAAGAGGCGAAGCTCCGCGTGAGCCCGTTGCTCGCGCCATGGTACTCGGTGAAGCCCGAGGGGCTGACGGCGCCGGGCATTCAGCGATTCGGCGCGCTGGTGCCGCCGGGCACTTACACCATCCGCCTCGCCGTCGGCGGTCAATCGCAAACGCAGACGATCGAAGTGCTCAAGGATCCGGCGTCGGGCGGCACGATTGAAGACATTCGCGCGCAGGGCGCGCTGCTGCGAACCCTGGCGGCGCAGATCGATTCGACGGTGGGGATGATCAACGCGGTCGAAGGAGTGCGCGGGCAGGTCGCGGCGCTCACCGTCTCACTCGCCGGCGACTCGGCGACAAAGGACATCCGCGCCGCGGCGGATTCGCTCGACAAGAAATACGTCGCGTTCGAGGAGGAACTGTTCCAGATTCGCATCACCGGGCGCGGACAGGACGACGTGCGGTATCCGTACAAGCTGGCCGAGAAGTTCGTGTATTTGGCACAGCAGGTGTCGGCCGGCGATTTCGCGCCGAACGTGCAGCAGCGCGAAGTGGCCGGCTTGCTGGCCGCGAGGATGCGCGCGCTGAGGGCGCGGCTCGACGCGCTGACGGCGAGCGACCTGGCGGTATTCCGGAAAATGTTGCGCGACAGGAACGTGCCGGCGCTGATTCTGTGACGCGAACGTTTCTCGTGCCCGCACCTGCCTCTCTCGATGTTCCGGAGCGCATCATGAGTGAAGCCCCTCCCGCATCTGCGCACCGAAATTACTTCATTCGTCTCCTGTCAATCGCGTGCATCGCCGTAGCGTTGTTCGGCCCTTCCTGCGTACACGCCCAAGCACGGCCCTACGACATCGTCATCCGCAACGGCCGAGTGATCGACCCTGAGTCGGGACTCGACGCCGTGCGCGACGTCGGCATCCGCAACGGCAAGATCGCCGCGGTCAGCGCGACTGCCCTGCAGGGAACCAAGGTGATCGATGCCAAAGGCCTGGTGGTCGCCCCCGGCTTCATCGACCTCCACGTCCACGGCCAGAACGACGAGAATTATCGCGTCTACGCCATGGATGGCGTCACCACCGCGCTCGAGCTCGAGGTCGGCGTCGGCGACGTGCCGGCATTCTATGCCGACCACGAGGGCAAGTCGCTCATCAATTACGGAGCGTCGGCGGGCCACATCAGGGCGCGCATGAACGTGATGCGCGATGGAGGCATCGCGTTCGGCACGCTCCTCCCGCTCGATTCCGCCGGACACAGCGTCGCGTCCGACGCGCAGATCGCCGAGATGCGAAAGCAGATCGAGACCGGACTGGCGGCCGGCGCGCTGGGTGTCGGCATGGGACTCGAGTACACGCCGGCTGCAACGCGATATGAAGTGCTCGAGGCATTCCGCGCCGCGGCGAGGTTTCGCGCGCCGGTGTTCGTGCACACGCGTTCGACCGGAGTGTCCGAACCGGGCAGCTCGATCGAGTCGTTCATGGAGGTCATCGGCGCCAGCGCGATCACCGGTGCCCCTGTGCATATCGTGCACGTGAACAGCATGAGTCTCACCTCGACGCCGCGCACGCTCGCGCTGATCAAGGAAGCGCGCGATCATGGACTCGATGTCACCACCGAGGCCTATCCGTACGCCGCGGGGATGACGGAGCTCGCCTCGCCGCTGCTCGACCGGTACGCGAACGGGCCCGACAGCATGTTCGCCAAGCTCATGCTGGTGAGCACCGGCGAGCGATTGACGCGGGAGACCTTCGCGGCGAATCGGAAGCCCGGCGCCTTCGTGATCCTCTTCACCAACACGCCCGAGATGGAAGCGCTGGCGATCACCAGTCCGCTGACGGCCATCGCCAGCGACGGCCGCATCGCCAATGGCAAGGGCCATCCGCGTACGTCCGGCACCAGTGGTCGCGTGCTGGGCCACTATGTGCGAGAGACAGGGCAGATCAAGCTCATTGATGCCATCCGCAAGCTCGCGCTGATGCCCGCGCAGCGACTCGAGAAGGTCGCGCCGATGTTCCGGAACAAGGGACGGATCAAGGTCGGCGCGGACGCCGACATCACCATGTTCGATCCGGCGACGGTGTCGGATCGATCGACGTATCAGCAGCCCGCGTTGCCGTCGGTCGGGTTTCGGCACGTACTGGTGAACGGCGTACCCGTGGTGGCCGACGGTGCGATCAAGGACGGCACCTTTCCGGGGCGCGCGGCACGCGCGCCGATACGCGTCGTGGCGCCATAAATTTTGACCGTGCAGGATTCAAAAACCCGCACGGAATTCTCACGGCGGCCCTCGAACAAGACCGTCATCTGTCATCTGTCGTGAGTGGCACTGCAGTCAACTGAGTCAACCGCTTTGCCAAAGCAGCAAGCGCGCTCCACTCAGTACTGGCAGACTCAGAACAGATGACAGATGACGGCCGGTCGCGATCCCTCCAGCGAAGTCAGGCCTCGAACGCCCGCCTCACGTTCACCGCTTCGGATCGAGAATCTCCCCCATTCGATGCTCCACCCCGATCAAATGCAACTGCGACTCCCGATCCCCCGCACTCTGCGTCTTCGCCCGCACCCGCTGGCGCAGTAACACCAGCTCCCCCCGCAACTCCGACCTCGCATCTTCCGAAAGTGGATCGACGCGAATGCCGAGCGCCAGCAGCTGCTGAAGCTGCGCCAGCTGCGCGGCCGACGGGTTGAGCTTGTTGTTCATCTGGGTGAGATAGCCGTTCTGCAGCTGCCGGCGGTACGCATCCATGCGCGGCCGATCGGTCCACAGCTCCGACCACACCCCCTGCTGCAGCTCGTCGAGCATCTCGCCGAGTGAGTATACGTCGCGCGGGTTCTTCGCGACCGCGGGCGCCTCGATCAGGTTGTTGAGGCGGCCGTCCTGCAGCACCGCCGCCAGCACGCGCGCCTGCGCGTTGGCGATGCGCGCGATCATCCCACCGGGCTCGATGCGCGAGGCAATCTCCGGCCGGATCAGATACGCCGGCGTCTTGAACACATTCTCGCTCAAGAAGCGCATCGCTTCACGCTGACGCGCCTTTGGCATCCCGACATACACCGGTCCCTTCTGTCCGCCCGCCTTGTACTGCACGGTGCCGGCACCGATCAACGTCGCAACGTGAGCGGCCTCGGTGGCCCATTGCCCCACTGTGCGCTCGTACAGGTTGCCGAGCAGCACGTTGTCCTCACCCGCGCGCGTGCCCGCCTGTTCCACATAGTCCATCACGCGCGCGATGTTTTTGAAGCCCAGCGCCGTGGATTTCACCGGATCGGCGTCGCCGACCGCTTCGCTGAGCGTGCCGTATTGCCCGAACGAGTTGAATCCGGAGAACCGCAACCAGGGTACCGTGTCCTGCATCCGAATCCACTTCTCGAGAATCGGCCGCTCCTCGACCGTCGACTTGGCTTCGGGAATTTCCTTGTAGCCGTACATGATCGTGAACTTGTCCCACGGCCCCACCTTCGGCACGATGTCCTCGAGCGCGACCTTGTCCTCCGGCTGCGCCACATAGTTCATCCGCGAGTAGTCCATGATGCTCGGACTGTGTCCCATTTTGTGCGCCCAGCTCGGGCTGCGCACCGAGTCGGCCGGATACGTCGAGCTGCCGATCTGATCGTGCTGGAGGCCGATGGTGTGGCCGATCTCGTGCGCGACACCGAACTCGAGCAACCGGCCCATCAGCGAATCGGCGAAGGGAATCGTGCGCGCGCGCACGTCGACCTGCGCGGCTTGCGTGAAGTACCAGTACTGCATCAGCTCGATGAGGTTGTGAAAAATCATCGACGAGCCGTTCAGCGTCTCACCAGTGCGGGGGTCCTGCACGCTCGGCCCGATCGCATTCTCGACCGTCGAGGGGAGCCAACGGACCATCGTGTGGCGAATGTCGTCGGGCGACCAATCGGGATCGTTCTTCGGCACATCGCCCGGCACGATCCCATTCTTGAAGCCGGCCGCCTCGAACGCCGGTTGCCAATCGAGAATCGCTTTCCGGATCCACGGCTTCCATTGCTCGGGGGTGTCAGGGTCGATGTAGTAGACAATCGGCTGCTTCGGATAACACAGATCGCCTTCGCGGCGATCCGAGCACTCGAGGCGCCACCGCTGGACGAACTGCAGCCGCTTCGCGACCTGTTCATTCGTGCCGAAGTCGACCGTGCGCACGGAGAAAAAGCCGATGCGCTCGTCGGCCAGCCTCGGCCGCATCGGATGCTCCGGCAGGCGCACGATACTCCAATGGGCGAGCACGCTCAGCGCGGGACGCGGCGTGCCCGGTGGCGCCGCCGGCAATCCGGGAGCCCCGGGTGTTGGATTCGGCACGCCGGTCTGCGTCGCTTCGATCTCGACGTTGTCGGGGAAGGAGAGCGCGCGCTCGACGTAGGATCGCGTTGGGTCGATCGTCCCCTGAATCGCCACGAGCTCCGGCACGTTCGTCGTGAACAGGCGCGTCACATCGACGACGGCGGCGCTGTCGGGGCCGTACGCTTCGACATTCAGCACGGCGACGATCGGCGCGTAGTTGGAGTTCTGCACCGACCGAAAGACGGACAAGCTCGTATCGGCGGTGATCGCGAAGGATGGCGAGCGGAGGATGACGCGGTTGCCATTCCGATCCCAGCGGAAGGTACGCGTGGCGAACCGGTCGCCACCGTATTCACCAAACGTGGGATCGGCGGGTCCCGGATCCTGCTTGCCCGCGGCGGCGCGCGCCCATCGGCCGACGACCAACTGATCCTTGTTCAGCTCCTTCGATGGGATCTCGAAGTAGAGCTTGTCGCCGACGCGATGCACGCTGAACATGCCGCGCCGCGTCTTGGCGTCCGCAGTGATCACGCGATTGTATGGGCGCGGCTGTCCCGGAGGGGGTGCGCCGCGAGTCGTGTCGCCCGGCGCCGGAGCGGCTGGGACTGCGCCTTGCGTCGGCGCGGGCCTCGGAGCGGGCGCGTTCGCCGGCGAAGGCGCTTGGACTGGCGTTGAGGGTCCACACGCGAATAGAACCGAGACCCCGGCGATCGTGATCGCCGAGCCGAGCCGTGTGCGTACGAACGTGAGCATGAGCGATGTCCGATAACGGGGGAGTTGGTGCTCGCGCGCTTGCGACGGTATAAGAAACGTGGTGAAGTGCAGAGGCGCCAGCGCGAATCGCGTCAGCGTTGTATCACCGTCTGACCTGAAACACTACCGCTATGGCACCGTATGGCCATCCCATAGGAATAACCCACTGGAGCAAGCCATGGACGGGCGACTGATCGTGATCGACGAAGCGCAGCAGCGCGCGGCGAAGATTGCCGGCCTCGCCTATCTCATCCCGGTGGCGTTCGTCGTCTATGCCAATTTCGGGATGCGCGGCCGTCTCCTCGTCTCGGGCGACACCGCGGAAACCGTGCGACGCATCGCGGCCGCGATGCCACTGTTCCGCCTCAGTGTGGCCTTCGACGTTGCGTACTGCGTCGGCGTCATCGTCCTGCTGTCGGCGCTCTATGTGGTCCTTCGGCCGGTCGATCGATTCCTCGCCCTGCTCGCGACGGTGTTGAAGCTCGTGTATGCCGCGACGGCGATGCTCATGGTGCTGAGTTGGCTCACTATCGCTCGTCTCGTCGCCAACCCGCTGTACGCGCAAACGCTCGGCGCCGATCATTTGCAGGCGTTGGTCAAGCTCACTAGCTCGTCCACGTTGGACGAGTATTACGTCGGTCTCGCGTTTTGGGCGCTGTCGGCTACCGTGATCGGCTGGCTTTGGCTCAAGTCGGGGTATATCCCGAAGGCGTTGGCCCTCCTCGGCCTTGTGTCGGCCGCATGGTGCGCGCTGTGCACCTTTGCCTACATCATTAGCCCGGCGTTCTCTACCAGTGTGAATTTGTGGTTGTTCGATACGCCCTTGGCGATCTTCGACATCATTCTGAGTTTCTGGCTGCTGTTCAAGGGATTGCGCGGAGCTGGCGCGCCAGCCGGGTCGCTGGCAGCCTGATCGCTCTCCGCTACTCCTGCGCAACTGACACAAGGCACGCTTCGCGACGCGCGATTTGCAGGGGGACGCTTCGTTCGCTCGCCCGAGGCGCCGTCCGTGAAACTCCCGCGCGTTCGCGGCGTCGTGAATTGCATCTCCCGCACCCTGGTCGCGACCATGATCTCGGTAGACCGTGCGCCCCATTCGCTCGCGCTCCTCGTCGCCACGTTCTTCGCGCATCCAACGGTTGTTCTTCCGACAACGCGGATCACGAAGAGCGAACTGAACGTCGCCCAGTCGTGCGATACGATTGCGAGCACTCGGATCAGACGACTATGCACCGACGCATCGAGCGATTCCCATGCGGAGGAGGCGTTCTGGCGCGAGCTCGACGGACGCGCGCCGCTGCAGGAGCTCATCCCTCCCCGCAACGTGGGCGACGAGCTGGTGACGTTCGTGTGGCGAGGCGATGACAGCACCGCCTCGGTCGAACTCGACGCTCCTCTGCCTCCGCCACGCAATGCCCGATTTGCCGACGGCCCGCGTCCGCTCGCGCGGCTTGCGGGCACTGGTGTCTGGTATCGCACCGAACGGCTGCCGCTCGATTTCCGCCTGTCTTACTCCTTTCGCGTGACGCGCGGCGCCGGCACCGGCGTCGCATCGCGGCGCGTGAGCGAACGTGATCCGCTGAACCACGGTCTCGCGTTGATGGATGCCTCGGTGGCCGCGGGGCTGGTCGCTCCGCCGCAGCCGTGGCTTACCAGATTACCCGGCATCGCGCAGGGGCAGCTGCGCCACGACAGTCTATTCAGTCACGCGCTCGGTCAGGAGCGCACGTTCACCATCTATCAACCCGCGCGCTCAACCGGTCCGGGCGCCGCAGCCCTTGTCATCATCCTCGACGGCGAGCGATACGGAAGCGAATTGCCTGTGCCGGCCGAGCTCGACAACCTGATTGGCAAAGGGATGATGCAGTCGGCAACGGTCGTTTTCGTCGACACGCGCCGGTGGAATCGCCAGGAGGATCTGGCGTGCAATCGAAGCTTCGCGGCGTTCGTGGCGCGCGAACTCGTTGCGAATCTTCAAAAGGAGCGTAGGGTGCGCGTGCCGGCGCGCATGACCGTGATTGCCGGTTCCAGTCAGGGAGGTCTTCAGTCTGCCTGCACAGCATTCTGGTATCCGTCGGTCTTCGGCAACGTTCTATCGATCTCTGGATCCTTCTTCTGGTATCCAGGATGGCCCGCGCACGAAGTGGCTCTGTCGGACCAAACAGGATGGTTCACATCGTTGGTCGCACAGTCCCCGCGAAAAGCTCTGCGGTGGTTCGTCGCGAGTGGCACGTTCGAGGGCGACGGCGTGCCGGAGAACCGCCGGATGCGTGACGTGCTGATCGCGAAGGGGTACGACCCGGTCTACTCGGAATTCAGCGGCGGACACGACGAGGCGCAGTGGCAAGGCGCAATCGCGGACGGACTCGTGGCGCTTCTTCCATCTGCTTCCGTTCGCAAGGCAGGTCGCCGCTGACGTGTTCCCAGGGCAGTGCGTTTGCGACAGGCTACCGTCTTTCTAGCATGCACGACGAGTCCATTCAACTCGGCTCCCCCGGCGATCAGACGGCGCCGGTCCATGTGAAGCACGTAACGCCGCCTACCATATTATTCCGCCGCTGCGGAACGTCGGTGAAGGCCGGGCGTTAGCCCGATACGAGCCCCAAGAGTAGATTGAATCCTTCGAGACTCCGACTTCGAGGCGGTTCATGCAGCTCACCGTAGAGATTGCGCGCGAAGACGATGGTCGATGGATCGCCGAAGTCCCTGATCTGCTCGGGGTACTCGCGTACGGTGCGAGTCGCGACGAGGCAATGGCGCGAGTGGAGGCCTTGGCGTTACGCGTGCTCGCCGATCGATTAGAGCATGGGGAGGCGGGCCCCGACCTGGTGAGCGTGACCTTCCGCGCAGCGTGAGCCCGCAGTGAGCGAATGGCCGGCCGCGAAGGCGCGGCGCGTGCTCGCGGCGTTGTTCAGCATCGGGTGGCGGCTCAAACGCTCGGCAAGTTCGCACAAAATACTCGCGCGTGATGGATGGCCAGACTACGTGTTCGCGTTTCACGACGCCGATGAGATCGGTCCGCGCATGCTCGCGCGAATCGCGAAGCACACGGGTCTCGCGCCGAGGGATCTGTAAGTCCCCGCTTTGCGCATGCGCGTGAGGCTGAGGGTACGCGGCGAAGGTGAGGATGGCCGCGGCCGCGACCACGTAGACTGTCATTCCTGCTCCCTTGCGAGTCTACCGCACGTTGCGACTGCCATGCATTTTGGCGCGCATGACCGACGACCGCGAGTTGATGCGCATGCACGTTGCGGCCCTGTTCGTCCTCGATGAGCGCGAGCGGATGACGCGCGTGAACGAGCCCGATGGCAAGCGCGCTCCGCGCTTCTTCCTCGGCCGGACGGCGCAGGGATACGAGTGGCGAGTTCGGGATGACGTCGACGGTCAGCTGGCAGGGGAGCTGGAGTCGGCCTGTTTGGCGGAATCTGCCGCGGAGGAGACGCTGCTCTCGGAGCGTGACTCGACACGCTACGAAAACATCCTCTCCCGGTTCGAGCCGATCCAAAGCATTGAGGCCGGGCCCGCATTTCACTTTCCGGCTCAACTCGTCTCAGCGTCGCGGGCGGTACTCGTGACGGAGGCGAACGCCGAGGTGCTTACTCCACACCTCGAGCCGTGGCTCCCGGACGTGTCAGCTAGTCGACCGCTATTCGCGCGCTTGGTCGACGGCCGGGCGGTGGCCGTGTGCTGTAGCGTCCGCATCACCGCGTTGGCCGATGAGGCGGGAGTCGAGACGGCGCCGGAGTTCCGCGGTCATGGCTACGCGACAGAGGCGGTCGCGGCGTGGGCGAAGGCCGTGCGCGCGATGGGCCGCACACCGCTGTATAGCACCTCCTGGCAGAACAGCGCATCGCGGGCGCTCGCGCGGAGGCTGGGCTTGTTGATATTCGGCGCGGATTTGCACATTGCGTGATCGATCGCCGAAGCGCGCAGAATCGGACGTCACAACCGATAGCCAGATGTTGACCTTTCAGGGAGCGCAACTCGTGTCAGCCAAGCCGACGACCGTCGACGAATACCTCGCGCCCTTGAGCGCCGAGAAGCGCGCCGCCCTCGAGAAGATTCGCCGGGCGATAAAGTCCGCCGCGCCCAAGGCCGAGGAGTGCATCAGCTACGGCATTCCAGCCTTCCGCTTCGACGGACGGATGCTCGTGTGGTTCGGCGCGGCCGCGAAGCACTGCTCCCTCTACCCGGGCAAGTTCCCCATCGAGGCGCACAAGAAGGAGCTGGCGGCGTACGACACCAACAAGGGCACCATCCGCTTTCCCATAGATGATCCGCTATCGGCGACACTGGTGAAAAAGCTGGTGAAATCCCGGATTTCCGAGTATGCCGCAAAGAAACCTGCAAAGAAACCCGCAAAGAAACCTGCAAAGAAACCTGCGAAGAAACCTGTGAAGAAACCTGCGAAGAAACCTGCGAAGAAACCTGCGAAGTCCGGCGCCGTCGAGCGCCGCGCCTAGACGACGCTCGCCAGTACCTGTCAAAGGCTCGCCGACCATTCGCTGCCGATGACCGGCGGAAGTTCGAAAACGCATGCGATCGTCAGCCGTGAACTTTGGCGCGGTCATCATACCGCGAGAGGTGGGGACATGTCCAAGCTGCGCTTCAGAATTTCGATTTCGACCGACGGATTCGTCGCGGGGCCCAACCAGAGTGTCGAGAACCCGCTCGGCATCGGGGGCATGCGGCTGCACGAGTGGGCCTTTGCCCTCAAGGCGTTTCGCGAGCCGCACGAGATGGAAGGTGGCGAGGTGAATGAAAGCACGGCGGTCATCGAGGAGTCGCTGGCCAACATCGGAGCGACGGTGATGGGCCGCAACATGTTCGGCGGACATCCTGGCCCGTGGGATGCCGCCAAACCATGGAATGGTTGGTGGGGTGCGAATCCGCCATTTCATCATCCCGTCTTCGTGCTCACGCATCACGCACGTGAGCCACTCGCGCTCGAAGGCGGAACGACCTTCACCTTCGTGACGGACGGCATCGAGTCGGCGCTCACGCAGGCGCGCCGGGCAGCGGGGGGCAAGGATGTCGCGCTCGCCGGCGGCGCGCGCGCCGCTCAGCAGTATCTCGTGGCCGGCCTCGTCGATGAGATGGAGCTCAACGTCGTGCCGACGCTACTCGGCAGCGGCGAGCGCCTCTTCGATGGCGTCGGTGACGATCTGCACGGACTCGAGCTGGTGCGCGTGGTCGCCGCGCCGAAGGTGACACACATGCGATTAAGAAGGCGGTGAGCTCGCACGTGGTCAGTTGGGTTGTCCGACATCCGACATCTGACGTCTGACATCTTCCAGCACTTTCTCGACTCGCGCCTTGTCGTGGACGTGCAGCTCTGACAACAACACGACGGCGCCGTACTTGGTCGTGATGGTCGGCCGGTAGACCGGGTTCCCCTCGTCGTCGACGCCCTGCTCGATCTCTGCCGACCTCACGTCGTCGAAGGGGACCAGCGTCTCCTGGCGGCCGCGCAGTCCCACCCGCCGAACGATGACGACCCGGTTGGCGGCATCGACGATAACGCTGCTCGCGGGGGAGCGGCGAAGGAACCAGACGCCGGTCGCCACACCGACGCTGCCCATCGCGAAGGCGAGCGAGCGTGACGCCACGCCCATCGTCCCGGCATCGGAGAACAGCGCGAGTGCGCCGAGCGCGAAGAGCGCGCCAACCCCGACGAAGAGCGCGCCGAGTATCCAGAAGAGGCCGGGTGAGTCGCGGATAATTCTCATATCGTGCGGGCATGATAACTGCTTTGTGGTCAGCCGTCTTCAGCGGAGAATCGAGATGGACGAGACTTTTGGAAATGCGTCGTC
>JBBROY010000045.1:0-27963 GCA_038228795.1 Gemmatimonadales bacterium | reverse complement strand
GTTCGCGCGCGGGCTCGACGTGGATTTTCGCGACTACCTTCCGTTCGACAGCTCCGCCGACGCGGATGCCGCGCTGAATGCTCTGCGGCCGCGCGCCATCGTCTTCAGCAAGCTCGATGTCTGGCCGACGCTGGCGCGCGTCGCATCCGTGCGCGGCGTCAGACTGGGCCTGATCAGCGCCACGGTCGCGGAATCATCGAAGCGGCGCGGCAGGTTTGCTGGAGCGGTGCTGCGCGACGCGTACGGGCTGCTCGACGTCGTCGGCGCGGTGAGTGACGCGGACGCGGCACGCCTCGTGGAGCTCGGCGTTCGGCCACAGGTCATCTCCGTCACTGGCGACACGCGGTACGACCAAGTCTGGGAGCGTGCGGCATGCGTCAAGCACAACGGGCCGTTGCTCAATTCGCTTCGGTCTGCGCGCCCGACGGTTGTCGCGGGATCGACCTGGCCGGATGATGAACGCGAGCTACTCGCCGCGTGGGAGCGCGTGCGCGAGGATGTGCCTGACGCGCGCCTGATCATCGCCCCGCACGAACCGACCGACTCCCACCTCCGGGCGATCGAGGCGTGGGCGAAGCGCGCGCGCCTCGAGCTCGTCCGACTCAACGCGGTCGCGTCAGACGCCGACGTGATTCTTGTCGATCGAGTGGGTGTGCTGGGCGATCTCTATGCGCTGGCCACAGCGGCGTACGTCGGTGGGGGATTCCACGCCGCGGGCTTGCACTCTGTGCTGGAGCCTGCCGCGTTTGGCGCTCCCGTCCTGTTCGGACCGCGACATCGGGGAAGCCGCGACGCAGGGCTGCTCCTCGCCGGCGGCGGCGGCAGGTCGGCCGAATCGGCATCGGCACTGCACCAGGTGTTGCGGCAGTGGCTTCTCGACGACTCGACGCGCTTAGCGGCGGGCGATGCAGCACGGGAGACCGTGCGCAGCGGGCTTGGCGCGACGGAGCGCTCGCTTCGGCTCGTAGGGCGCTTGCTCGACGACTAGGGAGTCGCCGCCGAGGGGTTCTCCGGCGGCGGTATGGGCGCGAGCCGCTCGGGCCGATGCAGAAAAAATCCCTGCACCAGGTGAACGCCGAGTCGCTTCACCGTCTCCAGCTCCTCAGCGCGCTCGACGCCTTCAGCGATCACCTGGGCGCCCTGATCGTCCGCGAACTTCACCATCGTCTCCACGAGGTTTTGCTTGATGAAGTTCGTGTCGATCGAATTGATGAGGGAGATGTCGAGCTTGATGAAGTCCGGTTCGAGGTTGGCGATCGATCCAAGTCCGGCGTAACCGCTCCCGGCATCGTCGACCGCGAAGCGGTAGCCCTGCTCGCGGAAGCCCGTGAGCCGCTCGCGAAACTTTGGATAGTCTTTGATCGCTGTGCGCTCGGTGATCTCGATGACGACGGAGCGCGGATCGACGTCGCCGAGCTCGCCAAATGCCGGGTCCGCAAAATCGTGTGGATCAACATTGAGGAACAGCAGCTGCCCGTTCTCCAGGCGTCGCGACGCGCCTTCGAGCGCGCGCATCCGGCAGAGCCGGCTAAGCTCCCATACCAAGTCAGCCTCGGCGGCGACCTCGAACATCACTTCGGGGCTGCGAAGGCTACGGCGAACGCCGCGAGCCAACGCCTCGAATCCGACGATCTGCTGGGTGTCAGTCGCAACGATCGGGTGATAATCGACATAGACCGCGCCGTCGTGCAGGAGCTGCTTGAGATCGGTAACCTTTCGCGCGCGCTCGCGCTGCTCGACGCTTTTCGCGGCGTTGGCCGCCTCGCGAATGGCGCGATAGATCAGCCGCTCGAGCCGAATCTTCGGATTGTAGTAGACGTGGGCGTAACCGACGTAGATATCGAACATCGCCGCGATGTCGTCGCCCTGGGTTTCCTCCAGGCGGCGGCTGATGTGCTGTTGGAGTCCGCGGGCGAGCTCAATGATCTCGGTATCCGTGGCCGCCGCGGCGCCGGCGGCGGGGATGTGGAAGAAGATGAAGTCATCGTCGTTGGTGAAGCTCACCATCATGCGTGTCGAGCGAAACGCGTTCTCGTCGAGGAACTCGCGCACTGCGCTGGCGGTCGTTTCGAGCACGCCATCGAGCTTCTCCCAGCCGTAGATCTCTTCCAGTTTGCTATAGCGAACGAAATTGAGGTAGAAGACGATCAGCTCGCCGCGCGCTTTGATCAGCGGGCGCATCCGCTCGATCATCACCGGGAGCGTTGGCAATCCAGTCAGCGCGTCGTAGAGCATCTCCTCGAGCTCCACCTTCTCCACTCGCTCAGCAAGGTCGGCGCTAAAGGACGCGGCTCGACCGATCGCCGAGCGAACGCGTGCCACGATTTCATCCATGGAGGCAGGGAGCTGATACCACTCGTCCACTCGCAACTCCAGCGCGCGCCTGCGAGCCGTATCGTCGCGGCAGGCGAGGATCACGGGGAGATGCCGCAATCGCGCGCCTTCGACGGCGGCGCGAATGAGCGTCGGATCGTCCGTACCGATGAGCAGCGCGCGGGCCTCCGGAAGCGCGTCCATCGCCGCGACGAGCTCGACCGCTGGCCGGAGCGCGAGCTCCCAGCCGGGAATGTGGCGAGCTGCGTCGGCGACGATCGGATCGTCGCTGTCGGTGAGCAGAAGGGCGGCGCTCACCGCGTCGTGGTGGAGTCGGCGCGCGTCAACTCACTGGACTCACGAGCGCGAGATTGCGCTGCACCCGTGCGACGAGATCAGACAAGTCGAGCGGCTTCGTGATGTAGTCGTCGGCTCCGGTCTGCAGCGCGTTCTGCTTATTCGCCCAGTCGTCGAGCGCGGTAACCATGATGACGCGAACGTTACGCCCCAGCGTTGGATGCTGCTTGATGAGCCGGCAGACTTCCCAGCCGCTTCGACCCGGCATCATGACATCGAGCAGTACGAGGCGTGGCTTAATCCGTTCGAAACAGACGAGCGCTTCATCACCGTCGTGCGCGACGGAAATGTCGTAGCCCTTTGCTTCGAGGTACTGCTGCACGATGGAGGCGTTGTCGAGATTGTCATCGACGACGAGCAAACAGGGTCGGACGGGAATGGCGGCGTCGGTCATAGCGTTCACGGCCGGGGATGCGACGAGGGAGTGGTCCGTATGTCGCAAGTCTCACGCCGGGCGCGTCTCGCGAACGACCCGGCAAAGCTAGCTCCCGCGTGAGGCTGAGGCACTCTCAGCGGCCTCGCGAGAGGGCGTAGCTCAAGGCGACGCCGAACAGACCTTTGCTGCCGCGACGACCGCCGATCTGGTAGCCAGCGCTCACGCCGAGTTGAGGCATGACGGTCACGTCCGCGCCGAACGCGCCGAACAGATCGCCGGAATTCGAGGCGGTCGTGGCGCTACCGGTGGTGGTGCTCGCGATCTGGGCATGCGTCCAGCCATAAAACGGCGCCGCGTACACGGCAAACGCGCGCGCGTTGCCCAGGCTGCGCCGGTAGCCAACGCTCGCGCCGATTGGCGCGAGAGTTTGATCTAGTCCGTTCACGCGGGCTCCGCCGAAGCCGCCGAACACCGCGACCGCCATTGCATCGGCGAGAAAGTGCCAGACCGGAAGACTGAAACGGCCGCCGTACGCAACACCGCTTGTCGTACCCGTTCCCGCTTTATAGGAACCGGCGCCTGCGCTGACTTGATAACCGCCACTCGCCGGCGCCCAAGCGCCGGCGCCACCGAACGAATACGCGCCGCGACTACCTCCCCCATAATTCGCGGCGAGCGTGATGCCCGGGCTTGCGAAGGCGTTCTGCAAGACCGGCATGCCCGGCATCTGCGCCCGCGCCGCCGGGGCGGCGAGGGCGCCGCAGATTCCACCAAGAGCGGCAACGCGAAGTGTTGCGATTCGCACGATAGATCCTCCGTCGACGGTGCATCGAAACAAACGGCGCGGATCTCGAAGAGAGCCGCGCCGTCAGCAGTGCAATGGTCATGCGCGCCGGGAATCAACTAGGCGCCGCTCGCTTTTTCCGTCACCACGCGTACCTGGTTCTGGACGACCTGCAAGAAGCCGCCATCAACGTTGAACCGCTGCGTACCGCCCGCGCCGTCGAGCTTGAGCACGCCACGCCCGAGCAGCGTCATCATCGGTGCATGGCCGGTGAGAATGCCGACCTGGCCGTCGAACGCGGGCGCCACGACCGACGTCGCTTCCCCTTCGAACAGCGTCTTTTCAGGCGAGATGACGGAGACAGTGAGGGCCATCGATCAGCTCTTCATTTTTTCGGCGTTCGCGACAACGTCCTCGATCGTGCCGGCCATGAAGAAGGCCTGCTCCGACACCGTGTCGAACTCGCCCGCGACGACGCGCTCGAACGACGCGATCGTATCTTCGAGCTTCACGTATTTGCCCGGCGTGTTCGTGAACTGCTCGGCCACGGCAAACGGCTGCGACATGAAGCGCTGCAGCCGTCGCGCGCGGGCGACAATCAGCTTGTCGTCCTCCGAAAGTTCTTCCATGCCGAGAATCGCGATGATGTCCTGCAGCTCCTTGTAGCGCTGCAAAATGCGCTGCACCGACGTCGCGACCTTGTAGTGCCGCTCGCCGACGTACTGCGCATCGAGAATACGCGAGCTCGACGCCAGCGGATCGACCGCCGGATAAATGCCGAGCTCGGTGATGGCGCGCGAGAGCACGACGGTCGCGTCGAGATGGGCGAACGCCGTCGCCGGAGCCGGATCAGTGATGTCATCGGCCGGCACGTAAATGGCCTGGACCGACGTGATCGAGCCGTTCTTCGTGGACGTGATGCGCTCCTGTAGCTCGCCCATCTCCGTCGCCAGCGTCGGCTGATAGCCGACCGCGCTCGGCATGCGCCCGAGCAGCGCCGAAACTTCGGAGCCCGCCTGCGTGAAGCGGAAGATGTTATCGATGAAGACCAGCACGTCCGAATTCTCGACATCGCGGAAGTACTCGGCCACCGTCAGACCGGACAGGCCGACGCGCAGTCGCGCGCCCGGCGGCTCGTTCATCTGTCCATAGATGAGCGCGACCTTGTCGAGAATCTTTGCTTCCTTGAACTCGAGGTAGAGGTCGTTCCCCTCGCGCGTGCGCTCGCCCACGCCGCAGAACACCGACTTGCCGCCGTGCCCCTTGGCGACGTTGTTGATCAGCTCCTGAATCACGACCGTCTTGCCGACGCCGGCGCCACCGAACAGCCCGATCTTCCCACCCTTCACAAAGGGCGCGATCAGATCGATGACCTTGATGCCCGTCTCGAAGATTTCCGTCTTCGGCTCGAGATTCTCGAAGAGGGGGCTTTTGCGATGGATCGGCCAGCGCAGCGCGTCTTTCGGAATCGGCGGACCGTTATCGACCGGCTCGCCAAGCACGTTGAGAATGCGGCCAAGCGCGGGCGCGCCGACGGGCACTGAAATGGCGGCGCCCGTGTCGGTGACTGCCATGCCGCGCTCGACGCCGTCCGTGCTGGACATGGCGACCGCGCGAACCTGGTTGCGGCCGATGTGCTGCTGCACCTCGGACACGACGCGCACTTCATTGCCATCGACGTTCGAGTTGATCTCGAGCGCGTTGAGCAGATCGGGGAGCTGATCGGTCTCGAACTCGACATCGAGCACCGGTCCGATGACCTGGACGACTCTGCCCGTATGGGTGGCGGTAGCCATTCGAATTATTCCGTCAAAGTGAAAGGTCGAACTCTCAACGTGTTTCCGTGCGCTAACCCAACGCTTCCGCGCCACCGACGATCTCGGCGATCTCCTGCGTGATCTGCGCCTGCCGGGCGCGATTGTACGTGCGGCGAAGCACGTTCAGCATGTCGCCCGCATTGTCCGTCGCGCTCTTCATTGCCGTACGGCGCGCGCCCTGCTCGCCGGCCGCCGTCTCGACCAACGCGCGATACACCGCGTTGCGCACGTAGAGCGGCAGCAGCTCCGTGAGAATGGCTTCCGCCGACGGAAAGAGGAGATAGTCGTGCTGCGTCTTGACGTCCTGCTTCTTCTCGGGCGGCGCGACGGGGAGAATCCGGTCCGTCTGCGGCGGCGTGGAGAGTGGCGAATTGTACTTGGCGTAGATCAGGTAGACCGCGTCGATCTGGCCGGTCACGAAGTCGTCCATCACGCCGGTGATGAGCTCGCTCGCATTCTCGGCCGTGGGCTTATCGGTGATGTCCGTGCGCTGCGTCTTCATGGCGCGGTTGACGTAGCGGAAGAAGCCCGCGCCCTTTCGGCCGACCACGTGAAGCTCCACTTCGACCTGCTCGGCATCGAGACGTTTGAGCAGCGTGCGCGCTTCCTTGATGAGGTTCGAGTTGAACGCGCCGGCGAGTCCGCGATTGACCGTCAACAGCAGCACCGCGGCGCGCCGCTCCTTCGCCGGCTGGCGCAACAGCGGGAAGGACTCGGCCAACGCCGGAGAGTACAGGTCCGCGATGACCTCGCGCAGCGCCTTGGCGTACGGGCGCGCCGCGACGACGCGGTCCTGAGCGCGCTTGAGCTTGGACGTTGCCACCATTTCCATGGTGCGCGTGATTTTGCGCGTGCTTTCGACGGATTTGATCCGCCCCTTCAGCTCACGGCCTTTCGCCATCGCTCGAGCTCCTCAGCGCGCCGCGATCAACGCGCGGCAGCGGGTACACCAGCTGGAATCGCGGCTGCTTCTCGAGCACCGGCAGCGGTTAGCGCCGGCTTGGCGGCGCTCGTTTGCGTCGCTTTGAAGGCGGTGATCGCGCGCTTGAGGTCTTCCTCGAGCTCCTTGCTGAGCGACTTCTCCTCTCGGATCCGATCGCCGACCTGCGGAAATTGCACGCCGATGAACTCGAGAAACGCAGCCTCCCACGCGCGAACTTGATCCACCGCGATGTCATCGAGGAAGCCGTTCGTCACGGCGTAGATGATCGCGACCTGCTGCTCGACCGGCATCGGCCGGTACTGCGGCTGCTTGAGCACCTCGACGATTCGCGCGCCGCGGTCCAGCTGCTTGCGCGTGGCCTGATCGAGATCCGAGGCGAAGGCGGAGAAGGCTTCCAGCTCGCGATACTGCGCGAGGTCGAGACGAAGACGGCCGGCGACCTGCTTCATCGCCTTGATCTGCGCATTGCCGCCGACGCGCGATACTGAAATTCCGACGTTCACCGCTGGCCGCGTACCCGCATAGAATAGATCGGCTTCGAGGAAAATCTGGCCGTCGGTGATCGAGATGACGTTTGTCGGTATGTAGGCGGACACATCGCCGGCCTGCGTCTCGATCAGCGGCAGCGCGGTGAGGGATCCACCCGCCTTGAAGATCGTCTTGTTGTCGACGATCGACGGATCCTCACTCATCTTCGCCGCGCGCTCGAGCAAACGTGAGTGGAGGTAGAAAACGTCGCCGGGGTAGGCTTCACGTCCGGGCGGCCGACGAAGCACGAGCGAGAGCTGACGGTACGCGGCGGCCTGTTTCGACAGATCGTCGTAGACGCACAGGGTCGCCTGGCCCTCGTGATACATGAAGTACTCGGCCATGGCGCAGCCGGAGTAGGGCGCGATGTACTGCATTGGCGCCGGCGTGTCCGCGGCGGCGACGACGACGATCGTGTACTCCATCGCGCCGGCCTGGCGAAGTCGCTCGACCGTCGCCGCGACCGTCGAGCCCTTCTGGCCGATCGCGACGTACACGCAGACAACGCCCTGCCCCTTCTGATTGATGATCGTGTCGATGGCGATGGCCGTCTTGCCAATGCCGCGATCCCCGATGATCAGCTCGCGCTGGCCGCGGCCGATCGGAATCATCGAGTCGATCGCCTTGATCCCGGTCTGCATCGGCTCCTTCACCGGCTGTCGCACGATGATGCCCGGCGCCTGCGATTCGACTTTGCGCGTGTTTTTCGCGTTGATCGGGCCTTTGCCATCCTGCGGAATGCCGAGCGGATCGACGACACGGCCGATGAGCTCCGGTCCGACCGGGACTTCGAGCACGCGCTTGGTGCGCCGGACTTCATCGCCCTCGCGCAGCACGAGAAAATCACCGAGGATGACGGCGCCGATGTTGTCTTCCTCGAGGTTGAGCGCGAGGCCGGTGATCTTGTCGTTCGTGTCGGACGAGGTGATCTCGAGCATCTCGCCGGCCATCACATGGAGCAGGCCGTAGATGCGAGCAATCCCGTCCTTCACCTCAAGAATCGTCCCGACCGACTCCACATCGAGCTGCTGGAGATCGGCGGCTTCTATCTCGCGGAGGAGGATATCCTTGATCTCGGCGGGGCGGAGCGTCGTTTCGGATGCCATACGCGGGGTGCTCACGGGCAAGGGTACGAGAGGTCGCCTGCTTGTGAAAATTATCACAAGCTCCGGTGTCACACAAGAGGCGAGGCGCTACGGCCTGAGCACCTGTGGCATTTTTGGAGCCGCCCTACCGTGGATTGTCGCCGTCGAAGTTGGAACGTCCGGCCGACCGCCGAGAACCTCTCACAAATCGTTGGATGAGGTCGACCGCGCGAAGCCGGCTCAGCGAGGCCGCCGTCACCCCCGTGGTGCGTGAGATCATCTGCGAGAGCTGCGCCGACGATGCGAAACCAAGCACGCGCGCGACGTCGCCGGAGTCGTAGCCCGGATTCTTCGCCAACTCCGCCGCCGCCAACACACGCACCAGATCTGCCACGCGTTTCAGATTGGATCCGCTGGCCACGAAGGAGCGACTGAGATGCTCGCGCGTCACGCCGAGCGACGTGGCGAGGCGCGCGGTGCCAAGCGCGCGGCCGCTGTGCGCGCAGATGATGCGCCACGCGGCGAGCTGCAGCGCGGAGGACAGTCCCAACGCCGCAGGTGGTTCCCGCAGCGAGGCGGCGAAGCGCGCGCCAAATCCGTGCGCGGCGACAAGGGGCCGCAGCGCTCCATCGTCGATTCCCTCGGCGATGACATCCGCGAAGTCGAGCGCGGCGCACTCGGCAAGACGGGGGGCGTCGGCGATGCGGTATGGCAGTACACCGATGAAGGCGACGCTGGGGAACTCGCGCGCGAGCAGCGCCGCGCCCGTGGAGGCCGAGCTCGGAGCGCCCAGGTCGACCACCGCCGCGTCGACGATCTCGGACACGAAGGCGGCGCGAAATTCGTCGACATTTTTGGTCAGCACGACGCGACCATGCCTTCGCTGGACGCTCCCCCTGGCGAGCGCACGCACCCGGTCGCGCGACGCGAAGGCGAGCACGAGCTCCGGCGCGAAGGCGGCGTCCCGAGAGTCGCCGGGCGAGGCGCGGCGCGTGGCCGGCACGGATCAGGTGGGCATCAGGGCTGAGCGGCGGCTCCATCGAGCATCCGCGACGCGCGCCGCAGCACGTCACGGGCGTTGGCGTACGAGATAAGCTCTTCAGCCTCATCGAGCGGGAGCCATCGGCAGGCGGTAATGCCTTCCTCCCGCTGTGGCTCGGTGTCACGCTCGGCGGACTCGATCAGGAAAAAATGGCAGAGTTTGTGAATGAGTCGGCCGCGAAATCGAAAGTACCAGTCGATGCTTCCAATCTCAGCGCGCAACGCCAGGGAGCTCAGTCCGGTTTCCTCGGACACTTCTCGCAGGGCGGCGGATTCGGCCGGCTCGCCATCCTCGAGGTGTCCTTTGGGAAATCCCCAGTTGCGATAGCTATCGCGGATGAGGAGAAACAGCGGCCGGCCGTTCTCGATCCGAAAGACGACGCCACCGGCCGACGTCTCCTGATCCGCCTCTAGGCGCGGCTTCACGCGACGGCGCCGCGCTGCGTCGCGACTTCGCGCGCGTCTGTTCCGTCGATCGTCGCGCGCCCCTCGATGAATTGGCGCACCACGGGATCGCTGGTGTGCTTGATCTCCTCGACCGATCCGACTTGCCGAACCTGCCCTTCGTACAGCATGGCGATCTTGGTGCCAACCGAATAGGCGCTGCGCATGTCGTGGGTGATGACGACGCCCGTGACGCCGAGCTGGTCGCGCATGCGAAGCATGAGCTGATCGATGACCGCGCTGGTTACCGGATCGAGCCCGGTGGTCGGCTCATCGTACAAGATGTACTTGGGGCGCAGCGCGATCGATCGTGCGATCCCAACGCGCTTGCGCATCCCGCCCGACAATTCGGCGGGGAAACGTTTCTGGACATCGGGGAGATCGACCAGATTCAGCGCCTCGTCGACCCGCTCGCCGATCTCGCGCTCGTCCAGCTCGCCCTGTTTTCGCAATCCCATGGCGACGTTTTCGCCGATGGTGAGGGAGTCGAACAGCGCCGCGAACTGAAACACGTAACCGATATTACTGCGGAGCGCGTACAGCTCGCGCCGGGCCAATGCCGTCACTTCTTTGCCGTCGACCCACACTTCGCCCTGATCGGGGTCCAGCAGTCCGACGATGTGCTTGATGGCGACCGATTTGCCCGTGCCGGAGTAGCCGATGATCACCATCGTCTCGCCCTCGGCGATCTCCAGAGAGAAGCCGGTCAGCACGCGCTTTTCGCCGAAGGCTTTGTGGACGTTGACGAGTTTGATCACGAAAACAATCTACGAAGATGGGCGTCGGGCGTCAGGCGCCGCGAGTCTAGGCCGCGAAACTTCCAAGGGCACGACCCACTTCTCCCTCCCGGAGACGCTTGAGCGCGCGGTCGCGGAGCTGGCGCACGCGCTCCCGCGTGACACCGAGCATCGAGCCGATCTCCTCGAGCGTGTGCTCGCGCCCGCCGTCGAGGCCGAAATACAAGCGCAACACCTTCGCGTCGCGGGCGGGCAGCGTGTCGAGCGCGGCCTCGATCTCATCGGTCAGGAAGCGATTCATCGCCTCGTCTTCCGGGTCAGGCATCTCGTCGGCGACGAAGCGGTCGATGAGCGATCGATCGCCGTCTGGATCCATGGGCGCGTCGAGCCGTACCTCGCCGGTGTTCAGCGAGGCCAGCGACTGCACCACATCGACCGACAGTCCGGTGAGCTGCGCCACCTCCTCGGGAAACGGCTCACGGCGTAGCTTCTGGCGCAACAGCTCCGATGCCTTGATGATGCGCGACAGATCGGCCGTTCGATTCAGCGGCACGCGCACCGTCCGTCCCTGACGGGCGAGGGCCGAGAGGATCGCCTGGCGAATCCACCACACGGCGTACGAGATGAATTTCACCCCCTGATCGGGGTCGAACTTCCGCGCGGCGGTGAGCAATCCCACGTTCCCTTCGCCGATGAGATCGATGAGGGGCATGCCACGATTCTGATATTTCTTGGCGACGGAAATCACGAAGCGCAGGTTGCGTTTTACCATCTCTTGCAGCGCATCCGGATCGCCGGCGCGAATTTTTCGCGCGACCTCGATCTCCTGCGTACCCTTGAGCAGCGGGTACGTACTGACTTCATACAGGTACTGATCGAGGATGTCGCGTTCCGGTTCGCCCGAGGCGATGCCGGCGGGCGCGGCGCGACGCCGCTTGGGCTCAGCCATGATAGAATTGCCTCGAAAGAGTCGAGCGGCCATTTGCAACAAACGCGTCACTTCGAAAAAAGTGGCCGGCCGAAGCGCTGCAAAATACCGCGCGACCTAACTTGCGCCAGTGCCATTTCGTTGACTTCACCTATATGGCTAACTATGCTTCGAGGTTCCTGGCGATATGTGACGCGAGTGGGTGTTGCACGTGTCACGAGCGTGAGGAAAGCCCCGGGGGCGTAGCTCAGTTGGGAGAGCGCTTGAATGGCATTCAAGAGGTCAGGGGTTCGATTCCCCTCGCCTCCACCTGGGCCGCCGACAAGCCATCGTCGGTCGAGTCCGAAACCGTGCGGGAATAGCTCAGTTGGTAGAGCACAACCTTGCCAAGGTTGGGGTCGCGGGTTCGAGTCCCGTTTCCCGCTTGTCGGCAGGCGGTCGTTGCAGGACGCGAAGGGCGGTTAGCTCAGTTGGTTAGAGCGCCACGTTGACATCGTGGAGGTCACAAGTTCGAGTCTTGTACCGCCCATCGCCCCATGACGTTGGTGGGGCATTTGCATTGGTGGAACGACGTTGGTGCACGCGGCGCGCGGCTTGACGCACTCTTCGGCACCGGCTAGGATTGGCTTCTGACGGTGGACGAGTCCCCGCGGCGCTGGACTCGTCCGCCGCTCGCTTGAGTAGCACCCTCGTGACGGGCATTTTCGACGAATGGCATAGCAGGTCGCACTGAAAATTGACGGGCGCCCGTAGCTCAATTGGATAGAGCATCTGACTACGGATCAGAAGGTTGGGAGTTCGAGTCTCTCCGGGCGCACCATGATGCACCGATGCCTTCGGCATCGACTGCGTCGGCGGGGCGTGGCGCAGTCCGGTTAGCGCGCCTGGTTCGGGACCAGGAGGTCGGTGGTTCAAATCCACTCGCCCCGACCATCTCTCGGATGTGAAGGGGAGCTCGCGGTGGGCTCCCCTTGTAGTTTGCGCGAGTAGCTCAGCTGGATAGAGCGTCGGCCTCCGGAGCCGAAGGTCGTGGGTTCGAATCCCGCCTCGCGCATGCATTGCTTTCGTGAACGCTCCGTCCGCCTCTGGCGAAACGGAGCGTTCGCGCGTGGACGCGTGACATTCGGCGCGCGGTTCGCGACATTCCTCTTTCGCCCCCGCTGCACGCCGCCCCCGCTCCCTTCGGCCTACATCGTGTCGTCCCAACCGCGCCATACGTGGCGTCGCCTGCTTCCCGGAATTCTGAGTATTCTCGCCGTTGCCGGCGCGGGAGCTTCGGTGCTGCTCTTCGCCCAGATCGGGCAGCTGCACGGCGACACGTATGAGCTTATCGTGCTCGCCGATGAGGCGCGCGGAGTGATCAAGGGATCCGACGTCTGGCTCGAAGGACAAAAAATCGGCGTGGTGGAGGAGCTCCAGTTTCGCTCGGCCACCACCGACACGCTCACGCGCCTGAAAATTCCGATCAAGGTGCTGACGCAATTTCAAGCGCTCATTCGCCGGGATTCGCGGGTGCAGATTCGCAGCGGCGGCAGTCTCATCGGGGCACCAGTCGTGTACATCAGCATGGGGACACCGAGCGCTCCGCCGCTGAAGAACGGCGACATCGTTCCGCTGAGCGCGAGGCAGGTCGACCTGGAGGGCATCACCTCGGCGTTCGCGATTGCGACGCGCGACATTCCGTCGATCATCGACAACGTAAAGTCGATGGCGGGCAACGCGAACGACGTCGTGCAGCGGGTCGGGGATCTGAACGACGGCCGCGCGCGATTCCTTCCCATCCTGAAGCAGGCAACCCGGCTCGGCAGCGACGGATTGCACGGGAACGGAACGGTCGCGCTGTTGCTTCGCGATGATACCCTTGTGCCGAGGGCGAGGCGCGCCTTGGCGCGCGCCGACTCCTTGATGGCCGCCATCAACGCGCCGAGCTCGCTCGCGACGCGCGTCCGCTCGGACAGCGCGCTCGCCCGCGCGATCACCGACACGCGCAACGAGATATCGATCCTGAGCGCCCGGCTCGCGGAGCCGCGCGGCACGGCCGGCCGCGTCTTGAACGACAGCGCGATCGTGCAGCAGCTCTCGCGCACGCAGAAGCTGCTCGGCGATGTCATCGCCGACTTCAAGAAGCATCCGGGCCGCTACATCATTTTCTAGTCGGGTCGCCGGCGGTCAGATGAGAGGCAGCGGCATGAAGCACAGCGCGCCCAATAAGAGCGCGAGGTAGCCGAGCGCTCGCCGGCGCGCGTCCAAGCGGCGCTCCGGGGCAATGACCGGGGGATGACGGAGGGTGCCTCGTCCGATCACCAGCGCCAGCACCGCCCACACCCACCATGTGCGCGAAACCGTCGCGCCCGCCGCCAGGAGCGCCAGCCAAAAAACGAAGGCGATCTTTGCGTGCGTTTTTCCGAAGAGCGCGAAGGAGACGTGCCCTCCGTCGAGCTGCGCAAGCGGCATCATGTTGAGCATCGTCACGAGCAGGCCGGCCCAACCGGCGACGGCGACGGGGTGCAGCTCGAGCACGCCGTGTGGCGCGATCAACAAGCGCAGCGCGCCAAGCAATAGCGAATCGCCGAGGAAGAGCACGCCATCGTCGAGGCGGATGTACTGGTGAGCGAGCGCGAAGCTCGGCGCGTTCGGGACGACGCGACTGAGGGCGAGGCCGATCGCCAGCGACGGAATGGCGACGACCAAACCGGCGATCGGGCCGGCCACCCCGACATCGAACAGTGTGCGCCGGTCGAAGAACGGTGAGCGCAGACGGATGAATGCGCCGAGCGTGCCGAGCACGCTGTACTGCGGAAAAAACGGGATGAAGTACGGCGGGCTTGCATCGACGCGATACCAACGGGCGACGACGTAGTGTCCCGCTTCGTGGGCGAGCAGGATCGAGACGAGCGGCAGCGAGAACGCGAATCCGCTCGCGATGAACCCCGGCGTAAGTGCCTGTGGCGCGGCGCGCCCAAGCATCGCTCCGGCGATGGTTGCCGAGAGGAGCGTGAGGAACAGGAGAAAAGCATGTACCCACCACCGCTCTCGCCGCGATATTCCCTCGTGAACGAGCACGAGTGAGAGGCCATCCGGCGAGTCATCGAAGTAGTGTTGTCCGGTCCAACTCCGAAGGGCGTCGGCGAGCGCGGGCGATGGGCCGCGGTGTTCATCCAACAGCAGTCCTTCGACGATGAAACGGTCCGAAAGCGCGATGCTTCGCCAGCGCGCAAAGTATTGTGCAACAACAAGCTCGGTCACTCTTGACCACCATTCTTGCTCGCGTTAGCTTGCCGCTTCTCAGATCCCATCCCGTCGCGCCCCCTCCCGTCACGCCCATCAACGCACCAGCGAGGTCGACTCCATCCGCGCGATCGCCGAGAGGCGCCGCCCGCGGGTCGGCTCGTTCACGAATGGCGGCGCATACGGTGCGAGCGCTCGACGCCCCCGGAACTTGAGCCCTTGGACATCACCGAGCTGAAGCAGAAGTCGGTTGCCGAGCTGCACTCGCTCGCCGAGGGGCTGAATATCTCCAACTATTCAGGCCTGCGGAAGCAAGACCTGATTTTCCGCATCGAGCAGAATCTGCTCGACTCCGACACCATCCTTCGCGGCGAAGGCGTGCTCGAGATCTTGCCCGAGGGTTACGGATTTCTGCGCAGCCAGGACTGGAACTACCTCTACGGTCCGGACGATATCTACGTCTCGCCGTCGCAGATCAAGCGCTTCGATCTCCGCACGGGCGACACGGTATTGGGGCAGGTGCGGCCGCCGAAGGAAGGGGAGCGATATCTGGCGCTCCTCAAAGTCGAGGCCATTAACGGAGCAGATCCCGACACCGCAAAGCTGCGCATCAGCTTCGACAATCTGCGGCCGCGATATCCCGACGGCCGGCTTCGTCTCGAGATGAAGAACGGCGATGTCAGTATGCGCATCGTCGATCTGATCGCACCGATCGGCAAGGGCCAACGCGGCCTGATCGTCGCGCCGCCGCGTGCGGGCAAGACGATCTTGATGCAGAAGATGGCGAACGCTATCCTCGAGAATCACCCCGAGGTCTCGCTGATCATTCTGTTGATCGACGAGCGCCCGGAAGAAGTCACCGACATGCAGCAAAACGTCGGCTCGCGCGCCGAGGTGATCAGCTCGACGTTCGATGAGCCTGCCGACCGCCACGTGCAAGTCGCGGACATGGTGATCGAGAAAGCGAAGCGTTTGGTCGAGCACGGCAAGGACGTCGTGATCCTGCTCGATTCGATCACCCGCCTCGCGCGCGCGCACAACACGGTGATTCCTCACTCGGGAAAGATTCTCTCCGGCGGCGTCGACGCGAACGCGCTGCACAAGCCGAAGCGCTTCTTCGGAGCGGCGCGCAACATCGATGAGGGCGGTTCGTTGACGATCGTCGCCACGGCGTTGGTCGAGACGGGCTCGCGGATGGATGAAGTGATCTTCGAGGAATTCAAGGGCACCGGCAACATGGAGCTGGTGCTCGACCGCAAGATCGCCGACCGGCGCATCTTTCCGGCGATCGACATCAATCGCTCCGGCACGCGCAAGGAAGAGCTGCTGCTGGATCAGGCCGAGCTCAACCGCGTGTACCTGCTGCGCAACTTCCTGAGCGACATGCCGTCGACGGAAGCGATGGAGTTTCTCCTGCTGCGGATGGGCCGTACGAAGGACAACCGCGAGTTCTTCGCGACGATGGCGCAGGGGTAGCCGGACTCGGTGAGCGACGGGCTCGGGCGGGTGATGGCCATCGATTACGGCGAGCGACGCATTGGCCTCGCGCTGAGCGACCCGTCGCGCATGATCGCGTCGCCGGCGGGCTTCATCGTGCGGCGCACGGGGAAGCGGCCGCCGATCGCGGAGATCGTGCGACGGGCGGAGCGCGGCGAAGTCACCGCGTTCGTGCTTGGTCTTCCGCTGAATGATCAAGGTGACGAGACGCCACGGTCCGCCGAGGTCCGCCGCATCGGAGCTGAGTTGGAGAAGCGCACCGGACTCCCGCTGCGATTCGTCGACGAGCGATACACGACGGCGGCCGCGCTCCGCGCGGTCCGGGAGATGGGCGAGTCGACCCGCGGCCGCAAAGGTGATGTCGATGCGATGGCGGCGACGATACTATTACAACATGCGCTCCGTCTCGGCAGCTGACGCAGGGGACCGCCTCCGCCGTATGGCCATGTTCATTGTCTGCGGCGGCATGTTGGCGTGCGGCGGCGGCGATCCTAGGCGCGACGGACCGTACGCGCGCGTGACGATCCCGAGCGGCGCGAGCTTCAGGTCCGCTACGGATTCGTTGGCGCGAGCCGGGCTCGTAACGTGGCCGCGCTTGTTTCGTGCCTACGCGAAGGTCCGCGGGCGCGATCGCGCGATTCGCGCCGGCAGCTATTCCCTGCACCGCGACTTGCATTGGGGCGAGCTGCTCAGCGCGCTTGAGCGCGGCGAGGGAGCCGATCATGCGGTTACGATACCCGAGGGATTCGCGATCAGCGACATGGAGCCCGTGCTCGAGCGCGCGGTCGGCCTGATCGCCGATTCGATCAACGCGGCTGTGCGCGACACCGCGCTGCTGCACCGGCTCGACATCCCGAGCGGATCGCTTGAGGGGTATCTCTTCCCGGACACCTATCGATTTCCGGTCGGCACGAGCGCGCGAGGCGTGGTAGCCGAGATGGTCAAGCGGTTCGAGTCGATGTGGAAGCCGGAATGGGATGATCGTGTGCGGCAGTTGGGGATGAGCCGGCACGACGTCGTCACGCTGGCGTCGATCATCGAGAAAGAGGCGAGGCTGGCCGAGGAGCGGCCAGTCATCTCGGCGGTTTACCACAACCGCTTGAGGGCGCAGATGCCGCTACAGGCGGATCCGACGGTGCAGTACGCACTTGGCGCGCATCGCGAGCGGCTATTGTACAAGGATCTCGAGGTCAGCTCGCCGTACAATACGTACCGGCATCCGGGGCTTCCGCCTGGGCCGATCGCCTCACCGGGGCGCGCGAGCCTCGAGGCGGCGCTCTACCCGGCAAACGTGCCCTACAGGTTCTTCGTCGCGAGTGCGGACGGGCATCACGAATTTCGCGAGACGTTTCGCGCGCACACGGCAGCGGTGCGCGATGCGCGGCGCGAGCGGGCCAGGAAAAAGCAAAAGCCCTAGTCGCGCAACAGGTCGGGACGGAGCGCGCGCGCGCCACGCATGTAGATGTGTGCGATATCACCCCGTGGCCGCTCCGACTCGACGTGAATGAGCACGCGGATGCACCGCGCGAGGCCGCCGGGCACCGGAATCTCGACCGTACACAGCAGGGGAACATCGACCCACCCGATCTCGCGTGCGGCGCGTGCGGGAAACTCAGCGCGCAGGTCGTCGGTGACGGTGAAGATCGCGCTGATGATGTCGGCGGGCAGGAGCGCGTTGAGCGTCGCGATCTTGACAAGCAGCTCGCGCGTCGCGTCGAGGATGCTCGCCGCCGTATCGTGGTCAACGGTGGTGGCACCGCGAATGGCGCGGACCCGGCGATCGGTCACGTCTCCTGTCTCGCGGCCCCGGCGTTTACGGCCATCAAACCGGCTAGGAGCGAGCCTTTACGTACGAGCGACCCCGCCAGCGGAAGGTGATGTCCGGCACGTTCGCCGTCTTCGACCCGTTCGGGCGGCGATCGCCGCGCGCGCGGCGCGGGCCGTAGTGCTCGCGCATGGCGGCTCGAATATCGTCGAGCACCGGAGGAGAAAGAAAGCAATCGACGAGCACGGGATCGAATTGCGTACCGCTGCCCTCGGCGATCGCGGTGATCGAATCGGGCAGGCTCTTCTCACGTCTGTAGCGGCGGCGGTGGGTCATGGCGTCGAACGAATCGGCGATCGAGACGATGCGCGCGGCGAGCGGGATCTGCTCGCCAGACAGCTTGCGCGGATAGCCGGTTCCATCCCAGCGCTCGTGGTGCGACAGCACGCCTTCGCCGAGGTCGGGATAGAACATGGCGAAGGGCGCGAGCACGTCGGCGCCCCGCGCGGGGTGCGTCGCGACGAGTTGCCGCTCGTCGGGCGACAGCTTCTGATGATCGCGCACAATATCGAAGAGCGCGCCATGGATCTTGCCGATGTCGTGGAACAGCGCGATGCGTTCGACACTTCTGCACTGGCGATCATTGAGGTCACACGACCGGGCGAGCAGGAGCGCGTACGAGGCGACGCGCCTGACATGCGAGCCGGTGTCTGCGTCGTTGGCATCCATCGCATTGAGCAACGTCTCGAGCCCCGCGGCGGCCAACCGCTCGACGCGCTGTCGTTCGCCGCGCAGCCGCCAGTAGGCGGCGCCAGCGGCGGCGCCCAGGGCGATCGTGATCGGTGTGCTCGAAGTCATGACCGAACATAACTCCGAAGCGTGGCGCGCGTCGATTGCGGTTCCGAACGCCCGGCGGTACGCCTAGCTTCGGGCCATGAACGACGCGGCGATGATCAGCGCGAAGGGCGCCCGGCGCTGGACTCAGGGGCACCCGTGGATCTATCGCACGGACGTCAGCAATCGGCCGCAGGCCCCCGCGGGCGCGGTTCGCGTTGAGGACGAGCGTGGACGGCCGATGGGTTGGGCGCTCTGGAGCCCTCGGTCGGAGATTTCGCTCCGGCTTCTCGATCGCGACGCCGGAGCATGCATCGATGCGGCGTGGTGGCACGCCACGCTCGCCCGTGCCATCGCCCGACGGCGCTCTCTGGGAGACCGCACGAATGCGTTCCGTCTGGTTCACGGCGAGGCTGACGGAGCACCGTCGCTAATTTGCGATCGCTACGATCGGTGGATCGTCGTGCAGCTGCTCAGCGCCGGCAGCGATGCATTTCGCACCGAGATCGTCGACGCGTTGCATGCGCTGCTCGCTCCCGAAGGCATTCTCGCGCGCAACGACGTTCCGGTGCGCGAGAAGGAGGGACTGGCGCGCGAGACAACGCTGCTCTGGGGTGATGTACCGCGGGAGATCGAGGTGAACGAGCACGGAGTGCGCTACCTCGCCGCGCCGTGGGACGGACAGAAAACAGGCGCTTTTCTCGACCAGCGCGAGAATCGCGTGCTGTGCGGCCGGATCGCACGCGGCCGCGCGCTCGACTGCTTCAGCTATCACGGCAGCTTCGCGCTGCACCTGGCCCGACGAGCAGCGTCGGTGATCGCGCTCGACTCCTCGGCGCCGGCGCTGGCACGGGCGGGTGAGAACGCCCGGCGGAACGCACTCGACAACATCAGCTTCGTCGAGGCCGACGCGTTCGACTACCTGCGCGATGCCGCGCGCACGCGCGAGAGCTTCGACACGATCGTGCTCGATCCGCCCGCCTTCGCGAAGACGCGCGCCGCGCTCCCCGCGGCCATTCGCGGCTACAAGGAAATCAATCTTCGGGCGATGCGCCTCCTCGCACCGGGGGGCCACCTCTTTACCGCCAGCTGCAGCTTTCACCTGTCGAAGGCGGGCTTCCTCGAGATGCTCGAATCCGCCGCCGCGGACAGCGGGCGGCGCGTCGCCCTCCGCGAGATGCGAGGACAGCCGCTCGATCATCCGGAGATTCTGACGATTCCGGAGAGCGGCTACATCAAGGGCGCGCTTCTCGAAGCGCTCGACTAACTCGTCGCCAGCTGGCAGCCGGGACAGAAGTAGGTCGACCGCGCGGCCTGGGATATTCGCTCGACCGCGGTGCCGCAGCGCGAACACGACTGTCCTTCGCGATCATAGACGCGCCAGTTCGCCTGGTCAGACCCGGTGAAATATCGCCCGTCCCCTGGACGCGCGCGGCGGAGGACGAGGCGAATGGCCCGCACCAGCGCGCGCAAGCGGGCCAGGCTGAGTGTCGAGGCCTGCGCGCGCGGATCGATGCGCGATTCCCAGAGCGATTCGGCCGCGTAGATGTTCCCGATGCCGGCGACGACGGCCTGATCGAGCAGCGCGGGCTTGATCGGGCCGCGGCGCTTGGCAAGCGCCAGCCGCAGCGCGGCGGGCGTGAACGATGCGTCGTCCGGCTCAGGTCCGAGGTCGGGGAGAAACGTTTCGCCCGGCAGATGCAGGGTGAGCGCCGCGAGCGCGCGCGGATCGATCAGCGACACCCGGGTGCCGTTCTCGAGGTCGATCACGGCGCGTGCGTGCCGGTCAATCGCATCAGCTACGCTGCCGATCGCCCAGTCGCCGGTCATGCGAAAGTGCGCGTGGAGCACCGACCCATCATCGAGATGCATCAGTTGATGCTTGCCGCGCCGCTCGACGCGGACGATGCGAAGTCCTCGCGCACGGCGCGCCTTGGCGGGTGGCAGGCTTCGCTTGAACGAGGGATGAATCGCGCGAACGGTGGCGATGATCTTACCGCGCGACGCGCGCTCGAGCGCTCGCGCAGCGCGTTCGACTTCAGGAAGCTCGGGCATTCGGCATCTTACGGGATGCGAGTGTGGCGCGAAAGCGCGGCCGCACGTTGACCCCACGCCCGCCGGGCAGCAGACTTCGCGCGTGACTCTCGACCGATCGGCGATCCCGCCGAACATCGCACGGCGCACGACCGGCTCAGTCGCTATCCTGCGCGCCGAGCGCGCACCGCGAGTGCGCCAGACGTTGCTGCTGATCATGGCGCTCAATTGCGCCACGGTCGTCGTCAAGCTGGTGGTCGGATTCCGAACGCACTCGCTGTCGGTGCTTGGCGCGTCGCTCGAATCGGGGCTGGACGTGCTCAACAACATCATCGGCATGGCGGTCGTGCGCGTGGCGGCGCGGGGCCCCGACGACGACCACCCGTACGGCCACGAGAAGTTCGAGACGGTCGGCGCGCTCGCCATCGTCGGGTTCCTTTCGATCTCCTGCTTCGCATTGCTGCGCGAGGCGGTGGATCACCTGATCAACCGGCCGGCGCTGCGGGCGCCTACATCGTTCGAGGTCATCCTGCTTGCTATGACGCTGGCGGTCAACGCGTTCGTCGTGTGGTATGAGCGACGGCGCGGACGGGCGCTCGACAGCGAATTTCTTCTGGCGGACGCGGAACACACGCAGAGCGACATCTACGTGACCGCCGCCGCGCTTGGCTCGCTGATGGTCGCGCGCGCGGGCATTCCGATCCTCGATCCGGTGTTGGCGATCGTGGTGGCGCTGGTGATCGCGTGGAATGGCTATCAGATCGTGCGCCGAACCGTCCCGGTGCTCGTCGACGCACGCGGAGTCGACGCGTCGGAGATTCGCCGCGTGGTTGGGGGAATTCCGCAGGTGGCCGACGTGCGCGCGGTGCGATCGCGAGCCGGAGCCGGCGGAGTGGTGTTCGTCGAAGTCACGATCGGCGTGGCGGCGGGTCGGAGCGTGGCCGAAGCGCACGCGATCGCGGACGTCGTCGAGACGAGATTGCAGGATGCGCTCGGCACATCCGAAGTGATCGTGCACGTCGAGCCGGCGTAAGATGCTGATGCCCAGAGACTTGTATAGCGAGGCGATCGTCCGTAGGTTAGTTCGGTCTTAACCTCATACCACGGCGCGAATGGCTTACCGGCCGCGATCGCTTCGACATGAGTACGAGCTGTACGTCGAGCGCGAAATCGAGGAATACAAGGAGTCGGTACCCAGGAGCGCGCTCCTCGGAATCGGCGACGAAGCCGTCGCCTCGCTCGGCAAGCAGCAGCAGCTCGCGCTGACCGAGCTCGTACTATGTGATGAAGTCGATCGCATCATCTCGGCGCGACTGCGGGTGCCCACGTACAACACGTGGCGAAAGCGCCGGCTCAAGGCACTCAAAGAATTCAGCCGCCCTGAACGCTGGGGACTTCGTCCCGACGGGGCCCTCGCGCGCACTGTGCGCCCCGCCGAGGGCCACGTGCTCGTGGCAGGTGCGAGCGAAGGAACGGCGATCTATTTGGCGGCGAACGGCTGCGCAGTGACCACGCTCGACGCAACGGGCGATGTCGTCGAACGGGTGATGGATGCGGCGGTTTCAGTGGGGATCGCCGGACGGGTGCGCGGCTTCATTACCGACCTGGCGAGTTGGGCGCCCGATATGCCGCTGAACGCAGTCGTCTGCGCGGCGGCCGCACTATCCGGTCTTACCGATGCGGAGCGAGCACGGGCGATCGGGGTGCTTCAGCAGGCTACGACCGCCGGTGGCGTGCATCTCTTGGACATCGCCGCCGGCGAGGGTAGGAAGGCCGCGCTCGATGAACTGCGCGCGAGCTATAGCGGCTGGCAGGTCTCGGTGGAGCGTGACGTGTCGAGCGCTGAACGGTTCCTGGCGCGCAAGGCTGTCGCATAACAAAGCGACACAGTCGTGACGAAGTGATCGTGTCATATTGCAACGCTCCGCACTGCTCGTGTGCTGGGCGTTTCTCGTAAGCCACTACGTGCGTGGGACATAGGGTAAGCGCGGCAAAGGGCATGGTCGGTGCCCTACTGTGGGGCTGTCCCCGGTAGTACAGGGGGCTTTCCTCTCTGAGGTGCGCATGGCCGCCACATTTGTCGTATCAGATGAAGTAGTAGTGCAGGAGCCGATCGGCATCGTGATCTCGCGCGGCTCGCGTGAGGAGCCCGCGCCGTTGCTCTGGGCCTACGTTTGGGGACCTGCGCCCGCTGAGGAAAGGCCTAAGAAAGAGGGTATTGGCGCCAGAAGGTAGGAGCAGGGCCAAAATGCCATTTTTTTAAGCGCGCCGAGCAGTGCTCGGCGCGCTTCTTTTGTATCCGGTATACGCCTTGCCTTCGGAGAGAGCGTGGAAGAGCGAATCGACAATTGGGAGAGCGAGCGGCACTCGCTTCTCGCGCACCGCATCTCCGACCTCGGTCTGTCGCTGCGAGGAACGCTGGTCGAGCGGTTGACGCAACAACTCTACGGCGAGCTCGGGGCCAACGGTATCGCGTTTCGGCCGACGGTCTACCTGAGCGACCAATGGGGCTGCCCGGAAGGGACGCCATTGATCGGCGTTCCGTTCTATCTCGCGGATCCTCGGCTGGAGCGCATCGAGCAGGAGATGTCTGCGGATGTGGAAGGCGAGAGCGATCAGATGAAATTTCTCCGGCACGAAGCGGGACACGCGTTCAACTATGCGTACCGGTTGTACAAGCGCGCGGACTGGCGGAAAGCATTCGGGCGCTACTCGCGACCGTACCGCGAGCGCTATCGCATCGATCCATTTTCGCGCGACTATGTGCGGCACATTTTGGGGTGGTACGCGCAGAAGCATCCAGACGAGGATTTCGCGGAGACGTTTGCGGTGTGGCTGACACCGGGGATGAATTGGCGCGAGGAGTACCGGGGCTGGCCCGCGTTGGCAAAGCTCGAGTACATCGACCGTGTGGTGGGCGAGGTCGGGCACGAGTCTCCCGACGTACCGGCGCCGACCGAAGACGATCTTCCTGTTGAAGCGATGCGGTACACCGTCAGCGAGTATTACGGCGAGGCGATGGTGCCGCTGCCGATCACCGACGAGCGTCACTTCGATGGAGACCTTCGCACGCTATTCGCGGCCGAGCGAGAGGCGCCGGCGGGCGAGGCGGCGGGAGATTTCCTGCGCCGCCACCGGCGCGAGGTTGTCGGACGAATCGCGTACTGGACGAGCGAGAGTCCGATCACGACCGGATCGTTCGTCGATTTCCTGGCGAAGCGAGCGAACGAGCTTGCGCTGCGTGTGCGCGGGCTGGAGTCATCGACGTTGATCGAGCTGACCGCGTTTGGCACCGCGGTAATGATGAACTATCGGAACACGCACACCATGCGCAGTGCCCCGGAGGGCGACGAGTGAAGATCACGTTATTGCATACGAAGGACGCGCTGGAGCCGCCGGAAGATCCGGTGCTCGCGCAGCTCGCGGGCGCATTGGAGCGAGGCGGCCATACGGTGTCGAGCTTGCCGGTTGATGACAGCGTGGAGCCGGTGGTGAGTGCGTTGCGAGAGCAATCGCCGGACCTCGTGTTCAACCTCGCCGAATCGTTTGGAGGCAAGAGCGCGCTTGAGTCGAACGTGGCGGCGTTGCTCAATCTGATCGATCTGCGCTATACCGGGTCGAGTCCGGCGGGTCTGTTGCTGGCGGGCGACAAAACCTTGACCAAAAAAGTGCTCAGCTACCACCAGATCAAGACGCCGCAATCCGCGACGATGTTCCGGGGGGCCATGGACCGGTCGGACGAGCTGAGCTTTCCGCTGATCCTCAAGCCGCCTCAGGAAGACGCATCGCTCGGCGTCTCACAGAAGTCGGTGGTGACGGATGTGAAGCAACTGCTCGACCGGATGTCGGAGCTGCAGAGCGAATTTCAGTCGCCGGTGCTGGTGGAGCAATTCATCGACGGGCGGGAGTACTACGTCGGCGTGCTGGGGAACGCGACGCCAAAAGCGCTGCCGGTGATCGAGCTCGATTTTTCGAATTTCCCGAAAGACTTGCCGAAAATCGCGAGTTGGGAAGCCAAGTGGGGCGACGACGGCGAGGGGTCGGGCGCGGAGTTCGCGGGGACCAAATCGATCTTTCCGGAGCATCTCGATGAGGAGCTTGCCGCGCGAATGCAGGCGGTTGCGATCGAATCGTTCAACGCGCTGCGGTTGCGCGACTACGCGCGCATCGATCTGCGTGTGACCGACGCTGGAGAGATCTTCGTAATCGAGGTGAACCCAAATTGCTATCTCGAGCGGGAGAGCGAGTTCGCGCGGGCGGCAGCGAAGGACGGACTGGAGTACGATGCACTTGTTGCCAACATCGTCGGGTTGGCTGGGGCGCGGTACGCGAGATAGGAGCTAGGGATTAGGGGTGATGGGACGGAATACAAAAGGCCGGCGAAAATCGCCGGCCTTTTGTGTTTACCGCAACGACTGCTAGCGGCGTCGCTTCGTCGCCTTCTTGGCCGACTTCTTCGCGCCGCCTTTCTTCTTCGCGGACGACTTCTTGGCGCTCTTCTTGGCGGACTTCTTCTTCATGGCCATTTCTGTCTCCAGAACTGGGGTGGTTCCTGCCGGGCGATCCCCCGGTGGATCGCCGGCGACAGAGCCGCGACGGACTCGCGATGCTCCGCTACACCGCCTCCGCGAGGCGTGTGAAGATGATCGCGCGCGGAATCAAGATCGATCGGCGCGCGTGCTGATTGGATGACATCGATTCAAGAAATGGTGTTCACTCGCCTATCGACGATTGTACCGCCGAAGATGTTACTGGCGATTTCGTCAAATCGCGTCGCTCAGGCTCGTGAAGGTGAAGTCTCGCGTGCGAATCGCCGGCACGACGATCGCCTGACCCGGGTTGCCGCTCTCACTCGCGCTGACGCGGATGGGACGCGACATCGCCTCGAGATTGTTGAGCATGAAGATCGGCGATTCGTTGAAGCGCATGTTCTTCACGGCCTTCGTGATCTTGCCGTTCTCGATCAGGAAGGTGCCGTCGCGCGTGAGACCGGTATAGAGAATGGTGCGCGGATCGACGGCGCGAATGTACCAGAAGCGCGTGACGAGGATCCCGCGCTGCGTGCCCTTGATCAGATCGTCGACCGATGCATCGCCGCCCGACATCTTGAGGCCGCCACCACCACCACCACCACCTCCTCCTCCTCCGCCGCCGCCACCCCCGCCCCCAACACCAGTCGCCACCTTTCCCTGCTTCTGCGCCCAGTAGCGATCGTAGGCCAGATTCTTCAGCACGCCGTTCTCGATCCAGACGTTGCGTGAGATCGGCTGTCCTTCACCGGAGAAGGTGTTGCCGTAAATGTCCGGATCGAGCGGATCGGAGAAGAGGGTGACCTTGTCGTCCACGACCTTCGATCCAAGTTTGTTGCCGCCGCCGGTCTTCGAAAAAAAGCTGCGGCCTTCATCAGCCGAGCGTGCGCTGAGCGCGCCGGCGATGAGCTGCACGAGGTTGCCGACCGCGGTCGGCTCGAGCACGACCGTATAGCGGCCGGGCTCGATGGCGACGGGATCGCGCGATGCTCTCGCCTTTTGAATCGCGGTCGCGCCCAGCTCTTCCGGATTGATGCGCGACCAATCCCAATGCGCGGAGCCGCCCCACCCGGATCCCTGGCCATCCGCAGTGCGAACGGTGGTGGTGAGTACCGCTTCGGTGTTGCGCCCGTACGCGAACAAGCCCTTGTTGTTGGCAATGGCGATCGCGGTGCCAAGCGACTCGATGTAGCCGGTGGATACGAGCCCCGCCGCGCGCGTGGGATCGGCGATGCGCTTGACCGCGGCGGCGCGAGCGGCCGGATCGAGTGCGGCGGTCGCGTCGCTCCATCCCTTCGACTCATCGTACTGCTGAGCAGCAAGCTCGGGCATCGCCTCGGGATCTTCGGGCGACAATCTGGCGAGCGTCTCGCTGTTCTTCACCACCTGCTGCAGCGCGGCGTCGTCGAGCTTGTTGGTCGTCGCGCTGCCGCTGCGCTTTCCGTACGCGCTCCGTACGCTGACGACGGTATCGCTGTTGTCGCCGGCGGTCGACACCTGATTCACGGCAAAGCGTGTGTTGGCGCGCTGGACGCTGCGAATGGAAACGCGGGTTTCATCGGCGGTCGCGAAGGAGAGCAACTTCTTGACGATCGCTTCCGCCTCGGCGCGCGAGAGCGTGAGGGCGACACCACGGAGCGATCGGTGCGTCACGCCGTCCGTCCGGTGTTGATCACGTTCTGATTTCGGAATCGTGCCGGCACACACCCGTGCGTAATGGCGTTGACTTGCGCCGGCTGGCCCTTGGCGTCACCGAACGCACCGCACAACATGTAGCTGCGTTTGCCGCCGAGCATATCGAGCGATTTCCAAAATTCCGGTGTCTTCATCTGGTACGCGACATCCTTGAGCATGCCGGTGATCTTGCCACCCTTGATCTCGTAGAAGAGCTGCCCGCCGAACTGCGCATTGTAGCGCTGCTGGTCGATCGAGAACGACGCATCGCCGACGATGGCGATGCCCCGATCGGTCGCGGCGATCAGATCGTCCCACACGAGATCTTTCTCCCCCGGCATCAAGGACACGTTCGGCATGCGCTGGAATTGGACGTCGGCCCAGCTCTGCGCGTAGGAGCAGCCATGTGAGCGCGTGGGCTGGCCGAGCTTCTTGTAGTACCAGTCGAGGAATGGCGCCTGCTCGCGCGTCGTCTGATAGTCGACGAAGAGGCCGTTCTTGATGATCATGAAGTCGTCCGGCTTCTGTCCCTCGTCATCCCAACCGCAGGCCGATAGCGAGCCGACTTGGTTGCGGTCGCCATGCACGTTCATGAGATCGGAGCCGAACTTGAGTGTGCCGAGCACTTTTTCCGGCGGCGCGACGAAGCTCGTGCCAGCGTAATTCGCTTCGTAGCCGAGTGCGCGGTCAAGCTCGGTCGGATGCGCGCACGACTCGTGGAGCGTGAGCCAGAGGTGCGTCGGGTCGAGAACGAGATCGTACCGGCCGACGTCCACCGGCTTGGCTGACAACTTCTGCACCGCTTCACTCGCCCACTTCGGCGCGTTCTCCACCAACTTCGCGTCGGTGACGTGCTCGTAGCCGAGTCCGCGCGGTTGGACATCGGTCGAGTTGCGCGACTGGAAGTCACCGTTGGCGACCGCCGTGATGTTCATCGACGGCTGCGTGCGATAGATCGTCTGCACGACGTAGGTCCCGTCGGTGTTGGCGAAGGTCTTCTCCTCGCGAAGAAAGAACATGCTGGAGGTACAGAAGCGCGCGCCGGGCAC
>JBBROY010000044.1:0-32100 GCA_038228795.1 Gemmatimonadales bacterium | reverse complement strand
CCCCAATGTGGTGATGTCACCGCCGACGTTCTGCTCCGCCGCAGCGAGCGTGATACCGTGGCCAGCGTCGAACACCGCGCCCGCATCGATCGCCCCCGCGCTGCCCCCCGATCCGGCAATGCGTTGTGAGATGTACTTCCCCGTGATGCCGGCGCGCCACCGGCCAGCCCGCGCGGCGTACGCTGCCGACACCACCACGTCGGACGCGGACACCGTGCCGCCCGTCGGTACGCCCGAGCCCGTCGCCGGATCCGTCACTCGCTCCGCCTCGCTCCCATAGTCGAGTGATTGAATGCCGATCGCGAACGTGTGCCCGCCTCCGATCGGCATTGCCGCCGCCAGCGAGGCGAGCGTGGATGACGCCAGGTAGCGCTGCACCGATCCACCCGCCGCGGCCCGCGCCATCCCCGCAAGCTGGGCCGGATTGTAAAAGATCGACGACTCATCCATGCCGAACGCACCATATGCGTTCCCGACGCCCAGCGCGCGAGCTGACGCGGGCAGCTCCAGCACGACGGCCGCGCTGCGTCCCCCCTGTGCACAGAGCAGAGCGGGCGTAGCGGCGGCGAGAACGAGCATCCGGACCGGAGACGACATGGCGACTGTCCTACTGAGACGGAAAACTCCCACTGCGCTGTACGTCGCGCTCCACCAATGCGTTTGGAACACGCTGCGGAGAGGTCCGCGACTGCGTATTATACGACGACGTCCCAACCTTGGCCGCTTACGCCCGCGCCCGACTTATGGCGCCCTCCGAGCCGCGTTCCGCGATGCGCTCCAGCCCGTGATCGAGTGATGTCTTTCGTTCATCTGCATTGCCATTCGGAATACTCTCTCCTCGACGGCGCCAATCGGATCGACGATCTGATCCGTCGCGCGCAGGAGTTGGAGCAGCCGGCGCTGGCCATCACCGATCACGGTAACCTGCACGCCGCCTGGGAATTCCAGGAGAAGGCGAAGAAAGCCAAGATCAAGCCGATCATCGGCATGGAAGCCTACGTCGCGCCCGGCAGCCGCCTCGAGCGCGGGCGCGGGCGCGCCTCCGACGGAGGGCGCAGCACGAGCAAGCCGTACTATCACCTCGTCCTGCTCGCACAGAACGCCATCGGGTATAAGAATCTTGTCAAACTCAGCTCACTCGGGTACACCGAGGGTTTCTACAGCAAGCCGCGCCTCGACCGGGAAATTCTCGCAAAGTACCATGAGGGTCTGATCGTCAGCTCCGCCTGCATGGCCGGAGAGGTCGCCTCGCATCTGCTCGAAGGGCGCTACGAAGACGCGAAGTCCGCCGCCGCTTGGTACGCCGAGCTGTTCAAGGATCGCTACTTCCTCGAGGTCCAGGGCCACGACTCCGAGGGACAGGCCAAGCTCAATGCCCTGATCTTTGGCCTTGCCGACGACGTTGGCCTGCCCGTCATCGCCACCAACGATGCGCACTTTCTCAGAGACTCCGATCACGACGCGCACGACGTGCTCCTGTGCATCGGACTCGGCAAGGATCGCAGCGACCAGGATCGCATGCACTATGATCGCGGTCTCTACTTCAAGAGCGCGCCGGAAATGCTGTCTCGCTTCGCGGCGCGCAGCGACGTCGTCGAGCGCACGCTCGAGATCGCCGACCGCGCCGGCATCGAGTTCTCCAAAAAATATCACGTCCCGAGCTTTCCCCTACCCTCCGGCGTCGCCAGCGAGAACGAGCTGCTGGTGAAGCTCGCAACCGCCGGCGCGCACGAGCGGTATGGAGAAACGCTCTCCCCCGAAGTCCAGCAGCGACTCGACTACGAGCTCGGGGTGATCACCAACACCGGATACGCCGGCTACTTCCTCATCACGTACGACTTCATCAAGGCCGCGCGCGATCTCGGCATCCCCGTCGGTCCCGGCCGAGGATCCGCGGCTGGTTCGCTCGTCGCTTACGCCCTTCGGATTACCGATGTCTGCCCGCTTCGCTTTGATCTCCTCTTCGAGCGATTCCTGAATCCTGAGCGGGTGTCGATGCCCGACATCGACGTCGACTTCTGCTTCGAGCGCCGCGGCGAGGTGATCGACTACGTCCGCAAGAAGTACGGCAAGGAAGCGGTCGGCCAGATCATCACCTTCGGTACGATGAAGTCGCGCGCCGCCATCAAGGACGTCGGACGCGTGCTCGGCTTCACGCCAGCCGAGACCGACCAATTAGCGAAGTTGATTCCCAACCAGCCGAACTACTCGCTGACGGTGAAGGAGGCGGTGCAGCAGATCGCCGAGGTCAAGAAGCTCTACCGCAACGAAGACCGCTACAAGCAGCTGCTCGACTACGCCATCGCGCTCGAGGGTCTCTCGCGCCACGCCGGCGTGCACGCCGCGGGCGTCGTGATCGCGCCCGGTCCGCTCGACGAGTACGTCCCCGTCTGCACGCAGAGCTCCAAGGGGGCCGGCGCGGGTGACGATGAGAACGTCGTCGTCACCCAGTACGACATGAACGCGCTCGAGAAGGCGGGGATGCTCAAGATGGACTTCCTCGGCCTCACCACCCTTACGGTCATTCACGATGCGCTTGTGATGATCGAAGCGCGCACCGGCACGAAACCCGATCTCGACACTCTACCGCTCGACGATCCGGAGACGTACCGCATCTTGCGCGCGGGACGCACCGCGGGCGTGTTCCAATTCGAGTCCAACCTGGCGACCGATTTGCTCTGCCAGATGCGATGCGACCGCTTCGACGATCTCGTCGCCTCCAATGCGCTCATGCGGCCCGGCCCGCTCGACGCCGGGATGCACAAAGTGTTCATCCGGCGCAAGCGCGGAGAGGAAGCGGTCAGTTATCCGATGCCAGAGCTGAAGGACGTGCTGGAGCCGACCTACGGCGTCATCACGTACCAGGAGCAGGTCATGCGCATTGCGCAGATCCTGGCCGGCATCTCGCTCGCCGAAGCCGACGTCCTGCGTAAAGCGGTCGGCAAGAAAGATTCGGAGCTGATCAAGTCCGAGCTCGGCAAGTTCGTCGAAAAAGCCATCGCCAAGGGGCACGATCGCAAGAAGATCGAGGATATCGCCGGACAGATCGAGACCTTCGGCCGCTATGGCTTCAACAAGTCGCACTCGGTCGCCTATTCGATCATCTCGTATCACACGGCCTGGCTCAAGACGCACTATCCGGCCGAGTTCATGGCGGCGCTGTTGTCGTCGCAGATCGGCGACACCGACTCCGTGGTCAAGTACATCAACGAGGCGCGCGAGCTTGGACTCGAGGTGCTGCCGCCCGATGTCAACGAGTCGGCGCACAAGTTCATCGTCATTGGGCACAAGCGCATTCGCTTCGGTCTCGGCGCCGTGCGCAATGTCGGGCGCTCGGCGATCGACTCGATCCTCGCCGCCCGAGACGCCGGTCCCTTCGCCACGCTCTTCGAGTTCTGCGAGCGCGTCGACCTGCGCGCGGTCAACAAACGCGTCTTCGAGGCGCTCATCACCGCCGGCGCCCTCGACTCCCTCGGCCACCGCGCGCAGCTAGCCGCCGCGCTCGACTCGGCACTTCAGGAGGCGTTGCTACAGCAGGAAGAAAAGGCCACCGGCCAGGGCTCCCTCTTCGGAGAGACCAACTCGGCCGAGCAACGCGTCCACCAGCCGCGCGTGCTACCCAACGTGCAGCCGTGGAGCGACACCGATCGCCTGTCGAAGGAGAAGGACACGCTCGGCTTTTACATTTCGGGGCATCCGCTCGAGCCGTTCCGCACCGAAGTCGAGCTGTTCGCATCCCACCAGGTGGCGCAGCTCGGCGCGTGGACGGAGCAGCCGATTTCACTCGGTATCGTCGTTACCGCCATCAAGCGACAGGTATCGAAGCGCACTGGCGCGGAGTTCGCTCGGTTGACAGTTGAAGATTTTTCTGGATCTTCCGAGGTGCTGGTGTTCCCCGAAGCCTGGACGCTCATTGGGGAGCGCATTCGGCCCGATGTCCCGGTGTTGCTCAAGGGCGGGTATTCCAAGCGCGACCAGGGGGGCGACAACCCAACTTTTATCGTCGAATCGGTGACCCCGTTCACCGAGTTGCGCGCAACGGGAAACGTGGCTGTCGCGTTGGAGTTCGGAGCGAATGGTGGCGGCGCCAAGGTGTTGCCGCATGTGCTGAAGGACGTTCGGGAGATCGTCGAGGTGCATGCCGGATCCGCGCCCCTCGAGCTGCGCTGGAGCGACGACAGCGGCGCGACCGCGCGGCTGCGTTCGCGGTCTCTCAAGATCGCCGTCACCAACGCGGCGTTGACCGAGCTGAGGTCGCTCCTTGGCCAGGAGCGCGTTCGACTCGTACGCGGGAGCTAGCTGATGGCCCTGGCGCCGGTAATGGACTTCGAGAAGCCGATCGCGGAGCTGGAACGGCAGATCGATGAGCTGAAGAAGATGGCCGACAAGCGGCAGCTCGAGGTGGGCGACGAGATCGCGCCGCTCGAGCGGAAGCTCGTCGAGCTGCGCTCGGACATCTATCGCAACCTCACGCCCTTCCAGCGCGTGCAGGTCGCGCGTAACGCCACCCGTCCGTTCACGCTCGACTATCTGCGGCTCGCCTTCACGGATTTCATCGAGATGCACGGCGATCGCCAGTTCCGCGACGACGCCGCCATCGTCGCCGGCTGGGCCCGTCTCGAAGGCGAGACCGTGATGGTCATCGGCCATCAGCGCGGCCGCGACACCAAGGAGAATCTCAAGCGCAACTTCGGCATGCCTCACCCCGAGGGCTACCGCAAATCGCTGCGCTTGATGAAGCTCGCCGAGAAATTCCACGTCCCCGTCCTCACCTTCATCGATACCACCGGCGCCTGGGCCGGACTCGGCGCCGAGGAGCGCGGGCAGTCGGAAGCGATCGCGCGCAATCTGTTCGAGATGTCGAGCCTCGAGACGCCGATCATCGCCACGGTCATCGGCGAAGGCGGCTCGGGCGGCGCGCTCGCGCTCGGCGTCGCCGATCGCGTGCTGATGATGGAGAACTCCGTCTACTCCGTGATCAGCGTCGAAGGATGCGCGGCGATTCTGTGGAAGGATGGTAAGAGCATGGAGATGAAGGAGCGCGCATCGACCGCCCTCCGCATCACCGCGCAGGAGCTGCTCGAGCTCAACGTGATCGACGAGATCATCCCGGAGCCGCTCGGCGGCGCGCACGCGGACCACAACGCCGCCGCCAAGACGCTGCAGGAAACGCTCGTGCGCCATCTCGATGAGCTGCGCCGCCTCAAGCCCGACAAGCTCGTCCGGCGCAGGCGCGAGAAATTCCTCGCCATGGGCCAGGTCGCGGAATGACCGTGCTTCACTCCGACGTCCGCGCCTGACGTGCTGATCGAAGTCGCGTTCAAGGGAAACCGGAAGGAGTTCTTCGTCTTCGAGGGCGAAGACACTCCGCGCGCCAAGGCGGCCGTCATCGTCGAGGTCGATCGCGGGGAGGACCTCGGTCGCGTGCACGCGACCGGTGAGTTCGCCACCAAACGACTGACCGTCCCTCACGGCCCCGGTGACCAGATCCCGGCGCGCAAGATGATTCGCCTCGCCACCGCCGACGAGGAGCGCCGCTCGTCTGAGCTGCTCACGCTCGACGACGAGGCGCGGCGGAAAGCGATGGAGCGCGTGAAGGCGCACAATCTCGTCATGAAGGTGTCGGACGCCGAGTGGCAGTGGGATCGGAAAAAACTCACCTTCTACTTCACCGCCGAGAAGCGCGTCGATTTCCGCGCGCTCGTACGCGATCTCGCGTCCACCTTTCGCACGCGGATCGAGCTCAAGCAGATCGGCGTCCGCGACGAAGCCAAGCGGCTCGACGGCATCGGGCGGTGCGGGCGCCAGTATTGCTCGGCCTCGTGGCTGCCAGAGCTCAGGCCAGTGAACCTTCAGGTCGCCAAGGACCAGAAGCTGTCGCTCAATCCGTCGCAGATCTCCGGCGCCTGCGGCCGACTGATGTGCTGCCTGCGCTACGAGCACGAGTTCTACGTCGCGAGCCGCAAGCGATTCCCCAAGGAAGGAAAAATTCTCGTCACCACCAAGGGCGAGGAAAAGGTCGTCGCCAACGATATTTTCAACGATCGCGTTACGCTTCGCGCGCCGGACGGCGAATCGCGCGTGGTGGCGCTGGCCGAGCTGAAACGCGAGATCGGATCGTCAGTCGAGCGTATGATCGAGCCCTCGGCCGAATCGCTAGTGCCAGACGTCGAGCTCGATCTCGCGGAAGAAGAGCTGATCGACAGCGACGAGACGCACGCGATACCGTCCATCGCCGAGCCGCCAGCGACCGAGTCGCTCGCGGAAACCCAGGTCGCCGCGCCGGTCACCGAGCCAAGCATGGATCCCGGCGACAGCCGTCCGTCGCGCCGTCGAGGGCGTCGCGGCGGCAGGCGCAACCGCCGACCCGGAGACCCGCCGCGCTCGCCCGACGAGAACGGCGGAAGCTAGGATGGCCAAGTTTTACGTCACCACGGCCATCGACTACGCCAACGGCGAGCCGCACCTCGGTCACGCCTTCGAAAAGATCGGCACCGACGTCATCGCTAGATATCACCGCCTCGCCGGTGATGACGTCTGGTTTCTGACCGGTATGGACGAACATGGCCAAAAGGTCGCGCAGACGGCCGCCGCCCGCGGCGTTCCGCCGCAGCTGTTCGTGGATGAGATCGCCGCGTCGTTTCAGGCAATGTGGGCTCGGCTTTCCGTCGCCTACGATCAGTTCATTCGCACCACCGATCCCGAGCACAAACGCGGAGTCGCCACGCTCATCGAGCGTATCTTCGAGCGCAACCCCGGCGACTTCTACGAGCGCGAGTACGAAGGTTGGTATTGCGTCGGCTGCGAGCTGTTCAAGCGCGATGACGAGATCGTCGACGGCAAGTGTGTGCTGCACCCGACCCGTGCGCTCGAGTGGACCAAAGAGCGCAACTGGTTTTTTCGTCTCTCGCGGTACCAGACATTCCTGCAACAGCTCTTCGCCGAGCAGCCCGGCTTCCTGCTTCCCACATCGCGCCGGAACGAGATTCTGCGGCTGCTCGAGAGCGGTGTGGAAGACGTATCCGTGTCGCGCGCCCGGCTGGCCTGGGCGATTCCCTTTCCGCGCCCAACGAGCGACGGCGTCGAGCAGGGCACGTGGGTGTGGTTCGATGCGCTCCCAAACTACCTGACCGCGACCTGCTATCTTACCGGCCGGCCCGGGTCGCGGTGGCCAGCGGAGCTGCATGTGATCGGCAAGGACATTACGCGACTGCACTGCGTGATCTGGCCCGCCATGCTCGAGGCCGCGGGCATTCCACTTCCCCAGCAAGTGTTCGCCCACGGTTTCGTCCAACTCGCGGGCGAGCGCTTCAGCAAGTCGGCCGGCGTCACCCTCGATCTCGCCGAGGCGTCCGCTCGCTTCGGGATCGATGCCTTCCGCTATTTCTTGTTGCGCGAGATTCCGTTCGACAGCGACGGAAATTTTTCCTGGGAACGGTTCGAGGAGCGCTACAATGCCGACCTCGCGAACGCTCTCGGTAATCTCGCCAGCCGTACCATTGCGATGGTGGAGAAGTACCGCGATGGCATTGTTCCCGCCGGCACGCCGACCGAGGTGGATTTCGCCGACGCGATCGACTACGCCACCTATCACGCTGCCCTGCGCGGCAATCTGCTGCACGAGGGTCTCGAAGCCGTCTGGCGTACCATTTCGCGCGGCAATGAGTACGTCCAGATGACGCAGCCATGGACACTGGCGAAAGACCCGGCACAGGCCCCACGGCTCGACAGCGTACTGGCCTCGCTGGTGCGCCAGCTAGCGCGCCACGCGGTGCACCTGAGCCCCTTCATGCCCGGGAAGATGCAGGAGCTGTGGGCGCAGCTTGGCGGCCGCGACGACGTACGGGAGCAGCGATTCGGCAAGTTGATAGAGGATCTAGATGTAACTGGTTGGCGAGTTACTCGCGCAGCGCCCCTCTTTCCAAAGGACCAGAATACCCGCTGACCGTGCGACTGATCGCGTGGTCAGTTTCGTAAGCTTTCCACGGCTCGCGTCGGGTGTTACACTGGTGCCGCGACGCAAGTCGTACCGATGTTGCCCCCGCCGCACGTCCGAACGCTGACCGCCAACGCGAGGTCTCATGGCCCAGCGCCGCTGGACATTCATGGTCATTCCTCACGGCACCGCAGACACGCGCATCTACTCCGTGTCCGAGCGCGCCGTACGTGCGGCTCTGTCCACGGTGACCGTCATAGGCGCCATCGCGGCGGTCAGTGTCGGCGTGATGGCAGCGCGTGTCAGCCCCGCGTCGGCGCGCGTCGCCGCCGGGGACGGACGCGGATCGGACGATCAAATCATTGCGCTGCAGGCGCGCCTCATCTCGGTTGGCGACACGCTGGCCGCCATCGAGAAGCGCGAGCAGCGCATCCGTCTGCTGGCGGGTCTGACATCTCCTGCCACGGCGCCCGACAATGCAGCTCCGTTGGCCTCCCCCGACAGTCTGCGACTGGCCATGACTCCGGCCGACAGTGCGGACATCCGCCGTGTGACGCTTGCCCCGGACATCGACTTCCTGCTCAGGCGCGCGAATTCCCTCGCCGCCAGCTCCGCCGAGGTGTTTGACTCGCTGACCCGCAACGTCGATCGCATTGCACGCATCCCGTCCATCATGCCGACCGCCGGTTGGCTGTCGAGCATTTTCAGCCGCAGCCGGTTCCACCCCATTCTCCACACCTCGCGGCCGCACGAAGGCATCGACGTCAGCGCCCCGATGGGCGCGCCGATCGTGGCGCCGGCCGCCGGCATCGTCACTCGGGTGGCGGTCGAGAATGGCTACGGCAACGTACTCGAAGTCGACCATGGCAATGGTCTCGTGACGAAGTATGCGCACTGCTCCCGCATCCTCGTGAAGCTTGGCCAGCACCTGCGCCGCGGGCAGATCGTCGCGGCGGTGGGCAACAGCGGCCTGTCAACCGGCCCGCACCTTCACTACGAAATCCACTTGAACGGCAAGGTGGTTGACCCGCTCACCTACGTGCTGCCGGGCACCGCCATTCCGGACTGACGCGGCACGTAATGCGCTCGCGGGCCTTGACCATTTGGTGCCGCGAGTGACATTTGTAGGGTGTTCAGCGAAAGGTGTAGGGCTGCATCGCGAGGTGACGCGTGCGAACTATCGTAGTGGGCTGCCTGACTGCTGTGCTGCTGGCGACGAGTATCGCGTGTACTCACGTGCGCCACATTGCGGACGCGCCGGACCCGAGCGCTCCGGAGATGATCGAAGCAACCTCGGTTCAGGTCGAAAATCGCAACTGGCAGGATGTCGTCATCTACGCGTTTCACGACGGGACGCACACACGACTGGGGACCGTCAACGCCGCGGCGACGCTGACGTTCAAGCTTGCAGACAACATCGTGATCAAGAATGGCGATTTGCGATTTGTCGCGCACGCGATCGGCGAACGGCGCATGTTCATGAGCGAGCCGGTGATCCTGCTGTCCGGCCAGACCGCGCTCTGGACACTGGAGAGCGGGCTCGAGCGTTCGTCTCTCTCTGTTCGTTAAACGACCGGCGCGCTGGAGAATTCCGGTTCGTTATCTCGGCCCGGGTGACGGGCCGCCGGTGACGCTACCCGACGCGCTACTGAGCGCGTGAAACGCCCCTGCCAACGCCGCCGCGATCGCGCCTCCGAGTAGCGCCGTGCGCACGGGTGCCAACTTTTCCTGTTCGACCACTGCGACGTACGAGCGAGGAATTACCGCCCGCTCGCCCTTCCAGTAGGTGGTGGCACCACTCGCGCCCTGCGTCTCGCCTACCGCCAACGCGAGACCTGAGCTGTCGATGCCGGTAAGGCGCCCTGTGACGTACACAACCGAGGGCCCGAGGTAGCTGCGCATGGCCACCGAACCGGAGTCCGTTAGCTGTAGTCTGATGGTCGATTCAACCACCGGCGCAACGCCACCGAGCGGAGAATAGGACCGGCAGCCCGACAGCACGACGCATGCGCATACCAGCGCGTCGACGAATCGCCTATGCGATGACCTGTACACGTGAATGCTCATTGACGATGGTCAGGGGACGTGCGCAAGAGCCCGGCCTCACAGCGAGACCGGGCTCTCCCGCACTGCTTACATCAGTACATCACCAACTGTCTCACGTCCCTGGCCGATTGCGCTGTCCGAGACATGACGCGCCCGTCGGATCGACCAGGTTCTTCGGGTAATTCGCGTTCGCCGGATGCGACGACTGAGTCGACACCGACGGAATGTTGGTGTTGGTAATTCGCTCCGTGTATCCATAGAACAATCTCGCCGGGATGAACGGAAGCTTTGATGCGAGCGGCAAGGCAAGATTGGGATAGCAAGTCCGTAAGTAATCGAAGTACGGTTGCGGGCCGTAGAAGAGGTGGATGTACTTCTCGCGCAGAATTGCCGTCAGGAGACCGCTCCCGGCGACCGCCAAGGCCGCCTCGCCTTGCGTGGCGCGATACGCGTTAAGCGTCGTGAGCGCTCCCGCCGCATCGCCCAAACGGAATTGGGCTTCGGCTAAGATCATCTGGTTTTCGGCGAACGTAATGATACCGAAGCGAGTGTCGATCTTCACCGCGAACGCAGAGGGGTTCGACCCGCTCCGGTCCGGCGGGGAACCCTGGTACGCACCCACTGAATTCGTCGTGAAGTACTGTGGAAGCAGTTGCGTTGCTCCGGCGGCGTTGATTTCGTTGACGAGCACGGCTCCCGGATCGATGTCACCGGCTCGATCGATCAAGAACCCAAAGAGCAGATTCTCCTCGCCGGTCGCACCGCTGTGCAGCGTCATCCAGTCACCGGCTTCCGAACTGATGCCGAGGAGCGCTTGCGCCTTCGCGTTGGCAAGCACCGCGGCGTCATACGTCCCGTCGGCCTTCTTGCTCGTGTGCATGTAGTACCGAGCCTTGAGCGTGTGCGCCGCAGCCAGATACTTCGTGCCATCATTCCCGTACACAAAGTCGCGCGAAATCGGACCGACGCCCGAGCCGGAGGCGAGATCGAGCACCGCCGAATCGAGTGCCTGTTGTACTCGGCCGAACGCCTGCGCTTGGGGATCGAGCACCGCCTTCGTCGTCGCGCTCAAAGCCCCCGCGTACGGAATGTCTCCCCAGATGTCGGCCGCGTCACCGACGATGAGCGCCTCGTAAATCCGCGCAATGCCGAGAAACTTTCGATTGCTGTGCGCCCGAGCAGTGTCCTGGATCGCGCGAATGTCCACCAGTCCACCGGTCGTGAAAATCGCGCTGAAGGCGCCGTCCGATGTAAATTCGTCGTTGCCGAAATCGGCGAGCGTAATCCACTGCCGCGCTACGCCTGAGATCTGCTGCGACCACAGAGGAAAGAGTTGATACGGGTACGTCTCGTAGCGTGCTTGATTCGCCACCTGGACACCCGTGAAGAGTTGGTCCGCGGTGACCGTCGACGGCGAATTTGGATTCGTCGTCAACGCGTTGCCCTTCAGAAAATCGCTGCATCCGCTGACCGTGGCGGCAAGAAGGAGGGCCGCGACGCCAACGTTGAAGATTCTACGCATGCAGAAGTTCTCCTCGGTTGGAGTGAGTTAGCGGTTGAGACCGATGGAAATCACGACGGAGCGAGTCTGCGGATTGTTGAACCAGTCGAAGCCCTGGATGAACCCCGACGCGCCCGCGAGATTGCTCTCGGGATCGATACCCTGATAGTTCGTCCATGTCTTCAAATTACGGCCGGCCACGCGCAGGTCGACGCTCGACAGCCCCAGCAAGCGCTTCACGAACGGGCGGTCAAGTGTGTACGCCACCGAGATCTCGCGAAGCTTGACATAGCCCGCATCCTCGACGAACTGCGCGCCGTTGTCACCGAACGCGCCTCCGAGATCCTGGAACCAACCTTGGTCGATCACCACTGCCGTTCCCGCACCCGGTCCGGTCACGGAATTGGTGTAGTAGCCCTTCGTCGATCCCGCCGAGGGACCGAACGCGAAGGTGCCTCCGCGAATTTCGGTGTCCTTGTGCGTGCCATACGAGTACAATGCGCCGCGAGTCCCATCCCACGCCTGACCGCCCTTCTTGATGTCGAGCAGGCCGCTGACCTGAATCTTCCCGAAACGGAACGCGTTGCGGATGCTGCCCTGCCACTTAGGCTCCCAACTTCCCACGATGCGCGGGGTGTAATCGACGAACGGAAAACCGGCTTCGCCCACTGAACCGTCGTCGATGTAGAGCGCGCCCTGCGGAGCCTTGTGAGCCGTGCAGTACGCGTTGATGTCGACGCCGTTAATTACGTTCGCCTCCCCGTACCGGCAGCGAGCGAAATCGAATTCCTCGATCGAGCCCACCGGATAACCGGGCTTGGCCACGCTCTGGCCGAAGTTGCCGCTGCCGACGACAACTTCTTCCGCACCCGTGATGCTCTGCACGCGGTTGCGATTGCGCGACCACAGGAGCGACAGATCCCAGCCCAGCGCCGTCCGCCGGAGGGGATGCAGGTTGAGCGTAACTTCCGTGCCCTTGTTCGTGATCGTCGCCGCGTTTTGCACTTGCAGCGTGTAGCCCGACGAGGGCGACAGCGGCAGCCCAAAGATCACGTCATCGGACTTCGAGTCGTAGTACGTCAGGCTCAGGTCGGCAAAGCCGCGCCAAAAGCCAAAGTCGAGTCCATACTCGTTCTCGCGCGTCCGCTCCGGCCGCAGCTTGTCGTTCGGCCGCGTCGTGGGCGACAGCAACCCACCCTGCCCCTGGAACACGGTTCTGTTGCAGTAGACGCCGCCGTAATCGCAGAACAGGTTCACGCCATAGGCCGGAATCGTGGAGTACGGGGCCGGTTCTTTCCCGGTGACACCGTACGCGACACGCGCTTTTGCGAAATCGAGCTTGTCCGACCACCGCCCGTGCAGCGCATCGCTGAACGTCCACGCCGCGCTCGCCTTGGGGTACCAGTGCCGGCGATTGTTCTGCGCGAACGCCGACGAGCCATCCTGCCGCACCGCACCCGTCAGATACAATTGCGAAAACAGATCGAACGTCAACTGTCCGAAATAGGACTCGCGATGCACGTTCTGCTCGCCATCGTTCGCCACGATCGTGACGGCGTTGGACAACTTGAACGGCTCCGGCGCCAGCAGGTTCGTTCCCGACGCGTAGATCTGGCGGAACCTGGTGCTGTTCAGATTCTGCCCGACGGTAACGCTGGATGCGAAGTTCGGGTTGAACGTCTTCTGCGCGATCGCCAACAGGTTGTGATCGAGCACGTAGTTCACGAAGTTCGCGCGGTTCAGCGCTCCGCTCGGCAACGTCGAATTCGTCAGCGGGAATGCCTCGAGACGCTCGTCCGAGTAGTAGTCGCCGCCGCCCGTGTACTTGAACGTCAGCCAATCCATGGGTTGGTAGTCGAGATCGACGTTGCCGAAAACGCGGCTGAGCGACGATGTCGCGGTCTCTTCGTTGATGACGAAGAACGGGTTGTCGTATCCACGGCCGTTGCGCACCGTCGCCGCCGATGGATTCGGGAAGCGGTACGACCGGTGCAGATGCGATGTCGGATCGAGGAAGTTTTGGTTGTTGAACTCAGGTGGCGTGCGCAGCGACCCTAGCATGATGCCGCTGACGTTGTTGCCGCGCTGAATGAACGATCCGCGCGTGTCAACGTAGGCGAGGTTACCACCGACCTGGAATCGATCGGACAGCTTCTGCGTCGCCTTGAGGCGAAGGGTGCTGCGATTGTAGTTGTCGTTGTTCCCGACGATATAACCGTTGTGCGCGTCGCGTGCGGCCGACAGATAAAAGGTGCGGCGATCGTCACCGCCCGACACGGACAGGGTCGAGTTGAACTCGTGACCCTGCTCGAACAGCTCCGCGAAGTGGTCGTACGTCGGAATCAAGCCCGACGGAAAAAGCTGTGCAAATCGCGCATCGGCGCACGCTGCATTACAACTCGAGCTCAGAAACCCCGCCTTGTATGCCGCCGGCGTCAGCTCCGGACCATAGCTGAATTTGCCTCGCGTGCACACTTGGTCGATGCCGAAGCAGGCACCCGAAAGGCCGCCAGTGCCCTGTCCAAACTTCGTCTGCAGCGGATAGCGCTTGTTCACGTCGTCCATCGAGTAGGACGAGCGGAGCGAATAGCGCGTCTGCCCGGGCTTGCCGCTCTTGGTCGTAATGAGCACCACGCCTTGCGCCGCGCGTGCACCGTAGATCGCCGCCGCCGCCGCACCTTTGAGGATGTTGATCGACTCGATGTCGTCAGGATTGATGTCGGACATGCGGTTCGGCGCGACGACGCCCGCGTTGTTGGCGTCGACGTTGATCGTTGAGTTGTCGAGCGGAACGCCGTCGACCACGAACAGCGGCTGCCCGTCGCCGCTGAACGACTTGATTCCGCGGATCATGATGGAGGAGCTCGCGCCGGGATCGCCCGACTGCGACGTCACGATGATGTTCGGCGCCTTGCCGGCCAGCGCCTCGACCACGTTCGTTTCGTGGCTGTTTGCGATGTCGGTTCCCTGCACCATGTCGATCTTGTTGCCGAGCTTTTCGGACGTCGTGATAGTACCGGCGCCGGTGATGACGACCTGTTGGAGGATCAACTGTGCCGTCGTGAGAACGAAGTCGTGGGTGATCGTGCCGGGCTGCAGCGTGATGGGCGCGCTGTTAGGCCGGTAGCCGATCAACCGGGTGCTCAGCGTGACCGACTGCCCCTGAGCGCGCGCCGTCGGCACGGTGAACCGGTAGACACCGGCGTCGTTCGTCTGCGCGCCGAGCCGCATCTGCTCGATCAACACCGACGCTGATCCGAGAGGAAGACCGGCCTCATTCGTCACACGACCGGTAATCACGACTTCCTGTGCCGTCGCGCACGCGACTGAAATGCCAACGGCTCCCGCGATGAGGACTGCTCGCACCGCAAATCTTTTCATGACCCCTCCGCAATTGGGTGACTACATCTGCTACGCCTACGCCCGGACGGCGCTCCGCGTACCGAGGGCGCGCTGCAGGCTCAGCTCACGGCGGGGACGCAAACAGCCGTGGCAGTACCGACGTTGCGACATGATCGGCGATATGTCAAGAACGTGTGCGGACGCCGTCAACAAAAAACCCCGCCTCGACGGACAGAGGCGGGGTAAGTTCTTCAAATTTGTTGGATTGAGTCTTTCGATCCAGTACCTCGGCGCCTATCTCACGGCTTCGGTTTCGCCGGCGCTTGGGGCTTCGAAAAGTCGACTGTCGGCGCGACATTCGCCGCCGGATTGGTCACCACGAAGAATTCCTTCGCCTTTGCGCCCGTCATGCGAGCGGTCACCGTCTGCGGAAAGCGGCGAATGTAGGTGTTGTACTCCTGCGCCGCATCGTTGTAATCCTTCCGAGCGATCGCGATTCGGTTCTCGGTACCCGTCAGCTCATCCTGCAGGTGCAGAAATCCCTGATCCGCTTTGAGCTGGGGATACGCCTCCGAGACCGCGAGCAGCCTGCCGAGTCCCTGCGAGAGCACATCGTTCGCGTTCGCCATCTGCTGAATGTTGCCGCCCTGCACAGCGTTCAGCAGACCGGACCGCGCCGCCGCGACCTGCGTGAACACCGCCTCCTCGTGCTGCGCGTAGCCCTTTACCGTGTTCACGAGATTCGGAATCAGATCCGCTCGCCGCTGCAGCTGCACGCCCACGTTGCTCTTCGCTTTGTCCGCCTGCACGTCCAGCGTCTGAATCGTGTTGTATCCGCAACCCGACAGCGATGCGGCGAGCGCGAGCGCAATGATCACTCCATTTCCGGCCGACCAACCACGTTGCGAGCGACGAAGCATTGCGTTCTCCCGTATGAGTTCGATGACAGCCCGCCCGTTCAGGTGCCGCGGAACTGAAGTTGTACCACGTAGTCGCCCGGCTTCACCGATCCGGGACTGAGCCGCCACGCTTCCTTGGCTCTCGGCAGCAAACACTTATTGACCTCTTCGCCGGCCTTCGACGACCAGTTGTCATCGGCCACCTTCACGTTCGTCACCCCTGCTCCCCCGACCGTGACGATCAGCGCGACGGCCCCCTGAAGTTTTGGATCCGTCTTCTGGCCGAATTCCTGATAGCAGAATCTCGAAAAGCCCGACTCGTGTTCCACCACCGACTGCAGGGGCGGCGGCGCCTTCGGAATCGAAGGCTGTCGCGTACGCTGCTTGGCCACCTTCACCGGAGTAAAGGTATCAGGCACCGCTGGCGGAATGGCCGCCTTGAGCGAATCCAGCTTCACCGGCGTCGTATCGACCTGGACGACCGGCACCGGCTTGTCCTTGCCCGGGCAGGCAGCTAGGGAAAGCGCAATCGGAAGCGCGAGGAGCGTCTTGATCGGTCTCATGTCGTCAGTTGGTCGATGTGGGCGTAGAGTGCTTGGGCACCCGCCAGGTATCCGGCGAGCGTCGTGGGGACATCCTGCTCAGATAAGGACGATCGACCCCGCGCGTGATTCACCACTTGCAGGAACGGCGCCGTGTCGAGTCCGGTCACCTGCGCAAGACGCGCGCACAACGCCTCGTAGTCGGCCGGCGGCCGCTCGCCGTGCACCCGGAGCACCGCACGAAAGATCACCATGAAGGTCGTGACGCTCGCCGCCAGCAACTCGAGGAGCTTCTTCTTGTCGTTCCCCGAAGCGAGCACCCCCGCGCGGAGCCGCAGGAGCTTGCCCATCGCCTCGTGCTCGACTTGTCGCCGGAGATCCGCTGGCTCAATGCGCATACCTTCGAACGGCGGCGTGCCGTACAGCACCCTGTGTCGCTCCAGGATATCCGCGTACTCCATCGGAAACACGTCGGCCGAGTGCTGCCACTCGGCAACGGTCAAGGTGAGCGGCGGCGGATTCTTGCCCTCCACCCACGACCGTGCGATCGCCGATTCCCGCGTCAGCATTTCGAGGTCGAGCGACTCCACCAGCACCAGCACGTTGTAATCGGAGCGCTTGGCGATGTGCTCGCCCGAAGCCGCCGAGCCGTACAGCACGACCGCGCGCAGCCCATCGCCGAACGCGGCGCGCAGCTGTGCGACCAGCTCATCGAGCGTCATCGTCGCCATGTCTCAAAAGTCTCCGCTGGAGCCGCCGCCACTGAATCCGCCGCCACCGCCGAACCCACCAAACCCGCCGCCGCCTCCACCACCAAATCCACCGCCACCCCAACTGCCGCCGCCGCTGCTCCAACCACTGCCGCCGCCGAACGGAAGAAATATCGGGATGCATCCGCCGCATCCGCTCCGCCTGCGCCGTCCTCCACCTATCGATCGTAGAACACTCATCACGACGATGAAGATGACGAAAAGAAAGACCGGATTGATTCCCGTGCTCCGCCCCACTCGCCGATACGGCTCGCGCGGCGATGAGGTCGGCGCCATGGCGGGCGCGATGGGCGCGTCGAGGGTGAAGCCGAGCCCGGCGGCCAACCGCTGCGCCACGCGCTGCGTCATCAGCTCCAGTCCGGCACCATACTCGTTGCGGGAGAGAAGCGGCGTCGCTTCGCGCCGAATGTCGCCTGCCTGCGCATCGGTAATAAACCCCTCGGCGCCATTCCCGATCATGAGGGAGAGATGGCCTTTGCCATCCTTGCTCGTCGTCTTGGGGATGAGCAGGATCAGCACGCCCCGATTGCGATTCGGATCGCCTGGTTTGCCGGGACTCCCCACCTTCCACTGCCGGGCGATCTCCAAGGCGACGTCGCCGACGTTGCGATCGCCAATGTCGGAAATCGTGACGACGACGAGGTCGGCGTCTGACTTGGCGCGCACGTCGTCGATCACACGCCGCATTCGATCGCCGTTGTCGGCCGGGATGACGTTGGCGAAATCGTTGACATAGCCGGTCGGCGCCGGAATCGGCGTCGCTTGCAGCAGAAATGTGGCGCCGATAGCTTGCAGCGCTCTATGCCACACTGGTCGTTGCGTCTCCTTGTCGTCGCTTCATCTTTCGGTGGATCGCTTGGCGCCGCCGGATGCGCGCGACAGGGCGAGCTACACGTCGTGATCGATTCTATCACCGCGGCGAATAGCGTGGAAGTGCTCGCGCTCCCATTCGATCCCGCCCGACTCATGTCATCGGCGCCGGAGGGCCGGCCGGTGGGGCTCGCTGCCGCGCTTGCCGACAGCGTATCGGCGCTCGATTCGGTGTTTCGCGTGCTGCGCGAGACAATCAATCGAGAGGCGCTATCGATCGGCGCCGCGGATCGGCGGAGCGCCACCTATGCCGCTCGATACGACTCGCTCGAGCGCAGCGCCACCATCGCTGAGGGCGTGCGTTCGCGGCGCGATCGCGTTCGCGCCCGTCTCGGGCGCCAGTTTCCGACGATCGCGCCCCCGCGCCCGACCTTCCCGTCGCGCGCGGTGCTCGACAGCGCGGCGCGCGCCACGGGACGAGCCGCGAGGCGCGCACCGATTCGTCCCGAGATCTCGCTGCGACTCCCACTGGGGACGTGGTGGATCGCCGCGCTGGATCGCGCCGGTGTGCCGACGGCAGTGCGTGCCGGGATCGTTGTCGGAGAGGCGGGCGCGACCGCGAAACTTGGCGCTCCCTGATGCAACGCGGGGCGGATTCTCGTCGAATCCGCCCCACGTCGTGACCGTCGCCCTAGCGTTCAATGGGTGAAGTTGAACGGGAAGTTGTAGGTCCCCGCTCCCTTGTCGGCCGACGGGAATTTCCACCCCGACATTTTCGACTTGATGCAGGACTCCGCTTCCGACGAGCCCGGGCCGCTCCACGTGCGGTTCGAGATGCTGACCCCGGTGACGTTGCCGGCGTCCGTGAGCGCGACAGAGACCACTATGGTGCCGCCGAGATTCGGGTTGCGCTTGAGCCCCTCTTCCTCATAGCAGAACTGCAGTGCCTGCTGTCGGCTGCGCACGTAGCTGCCGAGCTCCGACACATCGCGCGATGCGCCGGGCATCGCCGTCGCGATTACACGCGGCGGCGCGACGGACACATTCGCGTGGCCAATGCCGCCGCCTGTGCCGCTCACACTGCCGACGCCTGTGCCGATGCCTGTACCGACGCCCGAGCCCAGTCCGCCGCGCCCGGGCGTTCTGCTGCCCGCACCGCCCTGCCCGTACGCGAGAACCGCCTTACCGCCAGTCGTGCCGGGCGAGCCGCCCGCGCCGGAATTGACTTCGACTCCACGCAGCACATTGGACACATCGCCGGCGACGCCGCCGGCGTTGCCGCCACTAAAGGCGCTCGCGACGGCTTGGTCGCGCCCATTGTTGCCGCCGCCGCCGCCGCGCGGACGCGGAGCCGCCGCGGGCGCGGCTGCCGCCGCCACAGGCTGCGGCTGCTCGACCGGCAGCTCATCCTTGATCGCGATGGGCGGAGGCGGGGCCTCTTCTCGCATAAGTGAAAGTGGCTTGGTGAGTGGACCAAACCACACCATCAGCAGAAACAGGATGCCGAGGCCGAACGAGATCGAATAGGAGCCGACGAGCGCGCGACCCTCTTCCCCCGCTATCTCATAGCGGAGGTTCCGTGTGAACGTCGTCTCGCTGAACTTGGAACGATCGGTAGCCATTTATTTTGGTACCCCGCCACCGGCGTTCGGTTGCGCGCCCGGCGCCGGCGTGGCGCCGCCCGCGTCCGCCTGCCGGTTGACCTGCAGCGTGATGTTCTTGAATCCTGCCCACCGCGCTGTCTGAATCATGCGCGAGAGCAGATCGTATCGCATCGACTTGTCACCCTGAATCGCCAGCTTCGCCGGAATTGCCGAGTCGGCAGGAATCTTACCGCTGCGTCTGACGGAGTCTGCGCGAGCCTTCAGGGCGGCATACAGCTGCGGAATCACCAGCGGCTGGCCGGGCACGTTGGACACGGCGCTCGCCGCATCCGCGGTGTTCATCAGCGGCTGCCGGTCGAGCGTCACCTGATTGGCGATACCGAGCGTCAACTGCTGCAACGTCGGTGCGCCGCTCTTGGTCGCAGGCAGCGTTACTCCCGGTACCAGCTGCGTCATTTCGCTCACGGTCGCCGTGGTCAACGCGAAGAATACGATCGAGACGAAGGTATCGACGAGCGGAACGAGATTGAGCTCGGTGATGCGGAATTTGGCAAACTGCGCCGAACGGCGCGCGGCCCGCATCTCTCGTGCGCGGCTCATCGCACCTCTCCAGTCGCCGCGCCCGTCGTTACCTGACGGGTCTTGGTCCCGAGCGCGATGCCCGTGAACGTCGCGAGACGCGCCCGTTCCAGCACGTGAATCACGTTGTCGTAATTCACATCGTCCGACGGGATGACCGTGAGATCATGGTTGTTCGGATATTTGGTGGCGAACTGGGTCAGCACGGTCTGTAGTGTATCGAGCGACGACACGTCGAGACCGCTGATCGTCTGACTCGTTCCCATGCGCTTGCCCTGCGGATCGTTCCCCGAGCTCTCGACCACGATCTTGTCGTTGTCGACGCGAACGCCCAGCACCAGGTTGAGGAGTTCCGGATCCGTGCGCGCCTTCGCGGCTTGTTCTGCCGTGATCACGACCGGTGGGAGCGTGAGGTCGTACGCGAACAGCGCCGCCATCGCCGCACCCGAGTACGTCAGCAGGCTAAAGAAGACGATGGACGTTAGGATGTCCACCAGCGGCACGAGATTGATGCTCCCGTGACCGGTGAACGGCGCCCGCTCGGCGCGCTGCTGTTTGCTTCGACGAAATCGTGAACTCATAGGGGTCTCAGACTAGAGACGCGCGGCGCCGGTAATCTTGCACAGCTGTGCAAATCTGGACCGGCGCCGCCCGTCCTATCGATGTCCAAGGCGAACGTCGGGGCGGTCGATCAGCGCGTTGATGAGGCGCACCGAAAACTCGTCGACCTGTTCGATGATCGTTTCCGCTTGGCTCACGAGGTACGCGTGCGCCACCGACAACGGCACGGCCACGAGCAGTCCGAAGCCTGTAGCGTTTAGCGCGATCGCGATGCCGCGAGCCAGCTCCGACGACCGCTCGGCCGCTGAGGCGAGGGCAACCGCGGCGAACGCGGCGCGCAGACCGAAGATCGTGCCGAGCAGCCCCAGCAGCGTCGCGACGTTCGCGAGCATCGGGAGATAGTGCAGCCGGCGCGTCAGGCGCGGCAGCACGGAGAGCGCGGCAGCGTCCGCCACGTTCTGCAGGTCAGCCTCATCGCGGCTGCGGCTGCGCAGAATGAGCAGCCCCATGTCGGGCAGCACCGCCTGCGACTGCGTGCAGAGCTTGATGGCATCTTCCACCTTCCCGGCGCGGACGAGCTGAATAACTCGCTCGATGAACGCGCGCCCGTTGATCTTGGACCGGATGACGATGGTGTAGAATCGCTCGAGGAACACGGCAAGTCCGATCACCGCGTCCGCGAGGATGAAGTACATGATGAAACCACCGTTCCGGAAATAATCGAGCAGCGTACCCATCGATGCGAGTCCTCCAGGGGGAGTTCGGTGTGGCGAACGTTCAGTCGTTGCGGTGCGCGGCCGGCGCGTCCGGCGGCCGGCGGGTAGTATCGGCCGGTGGCCTCGTGGGGCGCGCGCGACCGGCAGCGCTGGTATCCGGAACCCCGAAGCGACGAACCGAGGCGGCGATGCTGTCTAATCTCTGCGTTCGAAGCTCGAGGTCACGGCGAATCGCCTCGATCTCGAGTTCGAGCGCGGGAGCTGTCGGTCCCGCGTTGGCGCCGGCGAGCACGCCACCGGCCAGCTGCCTGAGGCTCACCAGCTGGTATCCCGGCAAAATATCCGACAAGAAACTTCGGTTGTAAAACTGCGGCACCAGCACCTGCCGGCTGTACTTGGGCTCTTCGCGCGGACGAACGGTAACGACCTGCGGGGTCGGCACCGTGCCCCGAATGACAATCGCCGCGCCGGATGTCCTAGGGGGACGCTGTGCGTATAGGCGCGCGGGAAACCCGAGCGTAATGGCCGCGAACGCGGCGCCGGCGACAGCGAGATGACGGATCACGACACTCCTCCGACGACGACAGGCGCGGTCATGTCACGCGACGATTCGCTGGGCGGCGCCGCCGGCACATTACCGCCCACGGCGTCCTTGGCGCGGTTCACCCAGATGCTGGTGATCTTGTCCTGGTCGGCCTTGTCGATCAGCCCCTGCCAGATCTTGCGGGCCGCATCGTAGTACTGCTCGGCCTGCTGCGCCGATCCGGCCTGCGCGGCGGTGCGCTGAGCCTCAGTGAGATCCTTCGGCAGCTGCACATTCTTCAAGAAATCGCCGTACTCCCACTGCGAGAGTCCGAGATAGTAGGACGCTGCCGAAAGCCACTCGGGCGACCCCGTCTTGATCGCCGCCTCGAAACGCTTGCGCATCAGATCGCGAAGCTCGCGTTTGCGGAGCGACGCGCGGTCGACGCCGGCACGCGTGAGCTGCGCCGCGCGCGCAATCGACAACTTCATGTTCTTGTACTCCGCGAAGCGCGACTGGCCAGCGCGGAACTCCGTCTCGCCACGGTAGGCGGCGCACGTCGCCTTGAGCGCCTCGGTGTTCCCGCCCGACGCGCAGATCTTCGTCAACTCGCGCGTCGCGCCGGAGGTGTCACCGGCGCTACGCAGCGCGCTCACCCGCTTCTGCAACGCCTCGCTCGCCCGCGGATCGCGCGGGAACTTCGCGGCGAACGTCTGGAACGCGCGCGCGGAGGCGGCGTTCTCGTTCGCCTCGGCGAACGTCACTGCCGCGTTGTACTGTGCGTCCGCGGAGCGTTTGTCGCCCGGGAACGCGGCGGCGAACTGTTCGTACGCGGTCGCCGCGTCGGCCTTGCGGCCGAGCGAGTCGAGCGTGGTCGCAAGCCGCACCATCGCGTCCGCGCGGCCCGGCCACGACGGATTGTCGCGAATCACCGTGCGCAACGCCTCGACGGCCTCGTCCCGCCGTCCGACATCGGCGAGCAGCGTGGCGCGGAGGCTTTGATACTGTTGCCTGTACTTGTATGACGGGTATTGCGTCACGAGTCGGCCCGAGAGCTCGATTGCCCGCCCGCGCGCCTGCTGCGACGTGTTCGCATCGCCCTTGCCTCGCGCCACGCTGTCCATCGTCATGTACGTCTCGATGGCATTGCGCAACGCCTCTGGCGCCTTCTCCGCCTGCGGGTTCTTGTCCGCGAACGCGACGTACACCTCTTCAGCCGCGCGCTTGTAGTCGCCGGTCTTCACCAGTGTATCGGCGAACGACACCGCCGCGCTCGTGCGCAACGTGACGAGCGAGTCGGCCAGCGCCTTCTTGCCGGTGCTTCGCGCTTGATTGAGCGCCACTTCCCACTGCTGCTGCGCTTCAGAATAGTTGCCCTGCCGGTAGAGCGCATCGCCAATCAGTTTCTGCGCCGAGGGCGTGTATTGATCGCTCGGATACTTGGAGACGTAGGTGCGGAAGGTCTCCGCCATGACGTCCCAGCGCTGTGCCTCCGAGGCGCGACGGCCCTTGGTGATCAAGGCTCGTTTCGCGATATCCGTTTCCGGGAACGCGGCCACGAACTTGTCGACGGCGCCGAACAACGCATCCTGCGCGGCACGGTCGGTCTTAGCGCGAACCAGCGCCGAGTCGAACGCGACGATCGCATTCTGCCCAGCTTCCTGTCCACGCTTTGTGTCAGCGGTACGATAGTTGTACGCGGTGTGCTCGTATTCTTCGCCAGCGCGCTTGTAGTCGCCCGCGCCTTCGAGCGCGAACGCGTAGTAGTTGTTTGTCGCTTGGGCGCTATCTCCCCGCGCGAATTCCTGCATGTACTTCCCGTAGAGGGCCGACGCCTCGGCGAACTTGGCCTTCTCGCCGCGCTGCGCTTGAGACAACGCGAACTGGCCGGCCTGGCGTAGCGACGCCTCTCGCGCTTTGCCCAGCTCCGTCGCCAGTGACGGGTTGGCGAGCGCCCACGGCGAGCCGGGGGCGAACTTTTCAACGAGTTCGAGCCGCGCGGCCTGCGCCTGGTCGAACGACTGCATCTGATTCTGCAGGATGTCGATGATCTCCTGCTGCGCGCGAAGTGCCTCGGGATCCGCCGGCGCCTCCGCGATCACGGCCCGGTAGCCGGCGACGGCCTTTGGGAAGTCGCCCTGATCACGCAGGCTGTTCGCCACGCGGCGATACAACGCGAGCTTGTACGACTCGTTCGCGCGCTCACCCTTGAAAAACGTGTTCACCGCCTCGGCGCCGCCGAGCTGAGTGAGCGCAATGGCCATGTACTCGAGGGCTTCGCCGCGGAGACCCAAGCGCGACTGCTGGTCCGGCGTGAGCTTGTCGTACTCCGACACCAGCCGGCCAAACGTCTCGACGGCCTTCTGGTACTCATCCTGCGTTCGGGCGGTCGCCTGGTTGTAATACGACCAACCCAACTTGTAGAGCGAGAGGAAGTAGATGTCGCCGTTCTTCGGAGCGGTGGTGTTGGAGCTCTTGTACGCGTCGGCGGCCTTTGAGAAGGTCAACTTGCGCGCTTCGCCCTGCTGCCGCGCCGCGAGCTCGAAGAATGCGTCGCCCATGCGGAAGAAGGATTCGGCACGATAGGGCGACGCCTCCTTGCCGGCGACGAGCGTGAACATGTTCACGGCGTCCTGGTGCCGTTGCGTCGCGAAATACAGCGTGCCGAGCGTATACGCTGCGGCGTCGACTTGCCGGTCGTCCGGGTAGCGCTTGACCACTTCTTCGAAGCGCGCGATCGCCGCGGTGTAGTCTGCGTGGTCCGGCGCGTCCGGACGGGCTGCGGTGCTGGCGCGCTGCGTGGTCGCGAAATCCGCATCCGCTTTCCGTACCAGAAGCTCGCCGAGTTCGACCAGCGCGTTCGGCCGAAGCGGGCTGTTCGGATACTTGGCTAGGAAGCCCGTGAGCTGCGTGATAGCCGCGTCGAGCGAAGGATCATCGGCGCTGGTCGACGACGCGACGCGGGCGGGCGTCGGCGTTCCTTGCGCCGCCATGCCGACTGGGCCGAATAAGGCCGCCGCGAGAACGAGCCGTTTGAGAAGCATCATAGACACCGACTACCGGGGAGGAGTGGGCTTGCCGGCACTGCTAGCCGCTGGCGGGTTGCTCGGCGGCGGACTCGGCGGTGCCGTGCCTCCCGAACGATTCGCATCCACCGCGCGGAAGAACGACGCGCTCGCCGCGCCGAATTCGCCCGCTTCCGTATCACGCTGGAGGAGCGAGACCAGTCGCATGGCGCGGGAGCGCAGCTCCGCATCGATGATCGACACCAGTTGCGCCTCGGCTACCGTGCGCTGCGCCTCGGCGGCGGCGAGCGCGCCCTTCGCGCCCCGCACGCCCTCCGTCTCCGATGCTTGCAGCGCGGCCAGCTCCGACCCGACGCTCTGGCTTGACGACGCGAGAATTCCGCGGGTCTCGCCGTAGAGCTGTCGAACGCGCGCCATATGCGCATTGACGGAATCACGCAGGTGGTACACCGGCATCCGCGCCACCACCGATGACAGCGCGCCTTCGACGATGTCGGCCAACTCGCGGTAAAGTGAGGCCGTCTGCGCTTCTTGCGCGAGGAGATTGCTTTCGAGGCCGGCGGCCGTAGCCGCCGCGCTCTTTCGAGCGGCGTCGATCTGCGCCTGATTCTCGGTCGCCAGTTGCCGGGTGTCCGACACTGACTGCCTCACCAGGTCCTGCACGCGAGTGCGCGCCGCATCGAGCGCCGCGCCGATCTTCGCCAGCGAGTCGGACGTGGTGGTGAGCCGAGTTTGCAACACGGCTAGCTCGACGCTATCGGAGCCAAAAAGCGCCTGCAGGCGCTGGAGCTGCGAGATACGGCGCGCGTTGTCATCGAGCTGCGATTGAAGCGCCAGCTGCGCCAGCCCGACCCGTACATCGGCCGAGAGAATTGCCTCGGAGCGATCCATATAGCCGGCCGCATTGGAGGCCGAGGCGTAGAGCACGCGCCGTGAAAATCCGGTCGGGGCGTTGGGACCCATCGCGCCCAGCTGGGCGTCGACATCGCTGAGCGACACGATGTGCGGCTCTCCGCTACCGGGCGGCAACGCCGCGTCGGAATCGCTCCATGCACGGAGGAGAACCGAATACTCGGCACCCGCGTTCTCCGGGAGCGAGATCGTCTTGCCCGTCGCCGGGTTCGTGATGAAGAGCACGCCAACAGCGCGCGCGGAAACTAGCGCCTTCGCGGCATCCGTCATCGCCGCGGCGGATTGGTCCCGCGCCACCGCCATCTCGGACGCCATTGCGTCGACCGTCGTGCGGAAAGACTGCGCCGCGTCGGCGGAGCGGCCGCTCTCGAGCAACGCCTGTCCGGCGAGCAGCCGCGCTTCATCGCGCCGCTCGAGATTCGGGAAGCGTGTCGCGAAGTCCGCGAACGCCCCGGCTGCCGCGTCGAGCCGTTTGGCGCGATAGAGCGCCCACGCGCGCGTGAACAGCGCATCAGCGGCAAATCCACTGCTGGGCGCTATCTGGTCGGTGAGAGCAATCGCTGCGTCGTACTGGCCGGCACCATACGCGACCTGCGCCGCGGTGAGCCGCACCTGATCGCCGAAAGGACCCGAGGTCGTGCCGGCAATCGCGCGAAGCGCGTCGAGCGTTTGTGTCGCCTGCGTCGTGTCGGCCGCGAAGCCGGCGAGCACGTCCATATACTGCGCGTAGCTCGCGTAGCTACCGCCAATGCGCTTCGCCATGGCGAAGGATTCGCGTGCTGTCGGATAGGCCTTCGTCTGGTAGCGCGCGAGTCCCGAGACAAGCGACGCCAGGGCGGAATCACCGCCGACGCGGTTTGCAACACCGGCGTATTCGAGGGCCTTGGCATAGTCGCCGTTGCGATACGCGTCCAACATGAGCTGCCCGCGCAATACGCTCGCGTAGCGGGCGCCCGCCGGGGAACCGATCACTTCCAGCGCGCGCGTGCGAAATGACGCCGCCATTCCGACCCGGTAGTACGCCTCGGCGAGCAAGAACGACAGGTCATCGTGCGACCGGAGCGCACTCGCCGTCGCGGGAGACGCCTGCAGCCGTTCGAGACGCGACAGCGACGCGAGCGGCCGATTGGCCACGAGCTCGTAGAGCGCGACACGAACCTCCGCATCGGCAGCGCGCGATGCATTGAGCGCCGGCACCGTCGCGGGGGATCGACGCGCGGTGTCCTGGGACGCCGAGGTGACTTGCGCGGCAAGTGGCGCCGCGGCGAGCAAGACCGCGAAGAAGGCGAACCACCGATTGATCACGATACGCCGCTGATTAGGGGGTGGCGCTCTTGCTCGTCCACGTTGTCGGGACGAGCTGGCCGTTGCGAACGGCGAATTGCACGTACGTGACAGTCTCCGCTTGCGCGCTGACGTCGAGACTTTGAACCACGGGCAGGTTGTTCACTCGCACCTGCACCTTAACGGAATAGCTCGCCGGAATTACATCGGAGCGGTACAACTCGTCGACCGCGCCCATTCGCAGGGCGTTATTGGCCGTCGCGCTGTATTCGCGCCCCACCGCCGAAGATCCGTTTACATCGAGAGTCGCGTTGGAAATCGTTTGAGCCTGCGACGAGTCCGCGCGCAGTAGCACGACGAGGACGGCACCTGTCCGCCTGCGCACCGCGTCGCCCAGCGCGCTCACGCGGTCGCGCTGCTCGAGCAAGCTATTCTGCGATTCAAGCAGCATGCCGTCGAGCTGCTGAAGCGCCGTCTGCTCGTCACTCATCGCGAGCTGACGCGCGCGCTGCTGCATGCTCAGCGCCAGCACGTTCTCGATGCGCGCCTGCAGCTGAAGGCGCTGGCTTCGTACCTCGTTCAACTGGCTCTGCGTCGCCTGAAGAGACTTCACGAGGTCGGCGCGCCGTTTATCGTAGGTCTCCGTCTCCGTCTGCGCCCATACGGCAGAGGGAAGGAGAGCGGTACCAAGAAGCAGGGTCCAGATCAATCGCTTTGAACGCATGGTCGGTATGGACTCAGTCGAATTCGGAATCGCGGCCACTCAACGCTGTGGCGGCCTCGGTGGAGTCGCTGGCGGAGTCGTTCTGTCGATTCGGTTGAGGCGCTCCTCGAGTCGCCTGAGAGCATCTTGTTCGGCCTTCAGCTGCGCCTCGGTTGCAGCCCGCCGCGTCTCGAGCTCGAGGAGGTTCTGCGCTTCGTATCGATTGATCTCCTGCTGCAGCGACGCGATACGCTGCTGACGCTGCTCGATCTGCGCGAGCAGGCTGGCCCGTTCCCGATCGAGCTGAGCCACCCGATTTCGTAAGATGTCGCCGTGAAGCAACGCGAACACGTTGCTCTGCCAACCGAGCGTGAATGCGACCTTTGAATACCCATACAACACCTGCGGTGCCGTTGTCGGCGTGCCGCTGCCGCCAGCGATCTCCGTGAGATAGACGCCCGCACGTAGTCCGCGGTAATCGAGCGACGCGCCGATGTTGTAATCCCAGGCGTTGTTCTCTGCCATTAGAGAAAGCAGAGTATTGGGAGCCGGCGACATATCGACCTTGACTCCGCCGAACAGCCCGCCCGTCTTGTGGGTGGCATACGCCGAGCCGAGCCGCCCGTCATCCGAAAACAGGCCGTTTCCATATCCGAGCGACAAGCTGAGGTTGACGTCCGGAAAGGTGCGCCGGAGATCCGCGAGCGAGAATGACTTGGTGGCGACCCCGTAAATCGTATTCGACGTGTTGAAATTCTGGTGCAGAGTATCCGGGACGTGCTGATAGTTTGGGTCGACGTTGTTCCCCGGAAAGAGACTATACCCGACGCCGAACCGATCGATCTTGCTGTACGGTCCGACATTGCGTATGCCCACGGCGAGGCTGGGTACGAACCTCATCAGCCCGGGCTGATTCCGGAAGTCTTCTTCACTGAGCACGACGGCTTGCCCGAACGCGCCCCATTCGGGATTGCTCGAGTACGCCGCGATGCCAATCTCGGCGCGCCCGTATAGCGAGACGGAAAACGTGAGTTGCGAATTCAACCGGTCGTTGTAGTTGATCTTCGGAAGGCCTGGATCCTTCCTGAATGACTTGCCCGAGTAATTGAGCGCAAAATCCCCACTCAACGGCGAGACCCACGCCACGGGAATGTCGATCAGACCCGCGCCCCAATAGAGCGTTTGCGGGTAGGATTGCTGTGCGCCGGCGGTGCCCACGTACGACCCCAGCGCAGCGAAAGCGAGGGCGAACGTGACGCGTCGACGAATGATGAGCATCGGTATGAGCCCTCGTTAGTGCAGAAGCTGGTTAGCGCCGCCGCCCAAGGGCGGCCTGGCGGGCGGCGTCGGCGTCGGCTCGCCGCCCAGCTTTAATAGGCGATCCTGCACCTTCTTTATCTCGTCGCGCTCCTGTTGAATGAGCGCCTCCAGCTCTTCCCTGCGCTTGGCGATCGTGGCGAGCTCACCCTGCTGCGCCTGGCGCAACGAAACCTCGAGGCCAGCGATCCGCCGCTCGCGTGCCGCGATCTCCAGGCGAAGACGCCGCTGCTCGCGCTCCAACACATCGACGCGCGCGCGCAGAATCACGCCTCTGCTGATGTCGTACACATTGCCGGTGTAGCCGAGCGTGACGTTCGGCTTCGCGTAATTGAAAACCTTGTACAGCGCACCTTTACTTGCGCTCATTCCGCCTTCCTCGATCTCGGTGCCGTACAGCCCGAGGTAGACCCCGCGCCAATCCACGACGGCGCCGATATTGAAGTCGAAGCCGTTATTGTCGAACATGAACGAGAGGCGCGTATTCTCGGTCGGGTGCGCCAGGGCTCGCGCGCCGAAAAAGAGACCCTTCGCGACCGTGCCGCTCCTGTTATATGCCTTGCCCAGACCGCCGTCGTCCTTGAACAGTCCGTTGCCGTACCCGAGCGTCCAGCTCGTACTGACGCCGCCAAGGTCGAGCGATTTCGTGGCGACGGCGTAGAAGGTCGGCGACGTGTTGAAGCCGCCGGCAAAACCTTCGGTGACGTGTTCGTATCTCGTCCCTTTGAGCTCGATATCGTGGCCGACGAGCAGGCGATCCTCGTGCTTATAGTTGCCGACATTGCGAACGCCGATCGCAATGGCAGGGAGCGCTCCGAAATCGCCTTCTCGAACCGCGAGCACCTGGCCAAAGAATCCCCATTCAGGATTCTGAGAGTACGCCGAGAATCCCGTGGAGAACCGGCCAAGCCAGTGAATCTCCATAGCAATGTTCGTATTCCACTGGCTCGCAAAGTTCAGCCCGGACGTATACTCGATACGCTTTCCCGACGACGTGAGCCAAACGTCGCCTGACGTCGGCGAGATCCACGCAACCGGAATGTCGATGAGTCCCGCGCCGAACTGAATTGTGCCGAGATACGGGTCGCGTCGTTCCGGCGTCTGCGCTGAGACGCTCGAGGCGACACAGAGTGACGCCGCAACCGCGCAAAAAGCGAGAGCGGCACCCAACCGCATCAGGCGCATGAGTCCTCCAAAATTTCGGTTGACGGGATCGGCAGAATTGCTGTATTCAATTCCGTGTGCGCGTGCAGGATGCACAAAGTCACGTGATAGACGTTCGAGGAATGCAAATGTTGGCCTGGCACGAGAAGATGCACGCGTAGTAAGCTAGCGTCAAATAGTTCGAAACGGGGGTGCAAGACATATGCCCCGTTCAGACGCTTCAGACTGACGAGCGAAACAGATTTCTGGAAAATCGATTGTCGAACGGAGAGAGCCGCCACGATCCTCGCGCCACCGCGCTATCTTTCCCCCTTCGTTCTCCCACCCTCTTCGCCGACCGCCGAGTGGCCCTGTGACCTTGCATTTCGTCAAGCTGATTTTTCTCGTCACCGCCACGGCAGCCATCACTGGCGCCGCCTTGGCGTGCACGGGATCCGAAACCGCGCATGGTGCGACACCGCAATCGAGCGTTAGCACTGCACCGCACCTCGATTCCACGGCTGCCCAGCGTGTCGCGGCCGACACTATGCTGGCGCGCGCCGACGCTGCTCGCATTCAAGGTAACCCATCCGCGACCGTTTGGATCGTCGAGATCAGCGATTTTCAATGCCCGTACTGCAAAGAGTGGCACGACTCGACCTACGCCAAGGTGAAACGCGAGTTCATCGACACGGGAAAAGCGCGCTTCGCCTACATCAATTATCCGATTTCGACGCACCGCAACGCGATGCCGGCCGCGGAGGCCGCGATGTGCTCCGCCGCACAAGGGAAGTTCTGGCCAATGCACGACGCGTTGTTCAATTCCCAGGAGCGGTGGGAGGTACTGCCCAATCCTGCGAGCATGATCGATTCAATCGCGACGAGCGTCGGCGTTGACGCCCAAGCGATGCGCGGCTGTGTGACCCGGCATGCTACCCGTCCTCTGATTCAAGCGGATGCCGAGCGTAGCCAAGATGCGGGGGTGAACTCCACGCCAACCTTTCTCGTCAACGGCAAGACGCTCCTCGGCGCGCAGCCGATCGAATCGTTTCGCCGTGCGATCGCCGCGCCCGCCACGACGCCGACACCGAAGCCCTGACGCTCGAATCAAACCTCGTCACACGGTGGCATGGTCACCGCGAAATCACGAACGGGCAAACGGCCGCCGGAGATCTGCTCCGGCAGCCGTTTCGTCCATAGCCGGCCCATGGCGATTCGCCTGGATCCGGATACCCGTTTACCAGGACGCGATCAGGCGACCGCTTGCCCGGTACGGGCCGGCAATGGGACTTTGATTAGACAATGGATCACCTCCTCTCGCTAAGGTTCGACTGAGGACGGAATCGACGCGGGCGCCTGCGCTACGGCCCCACGACGGTGGCAAAGTAATCAGGCCGCGCGCGCGATGCCACCGCTGATTCGACTCTCATCGGAGAGTACATTGCGCGCGTGCGTTCACTGATTCGACTGGCCTACGAGGGCGCCGCGCAGCTCGCTCGCGCCGCGGCGGTACTGGCTCTGGCGGGCCCGTCGAAAGCAATGCGTACGCTGCGCGCCCGCCGCAACATCCGCGAGCGATACGCGAGCTGGGGCGCCCGAGCGCGAACACCGGCGCTTCCGCTGCTTTGGATCCACGCCCCCTCGGTGGGCGAAGGACTCCAAGCGCGTCCGGTGTTGCTCGCGCTTCGCCGCGCGCGGCCGACGTTGCAGCTCGCCTATACGCATTTCTCACCGAGCGCCGAGACGTTCGCGCGCGGGCTCGACGTGGATTTTCGCGACTACCTTCCGTTCGACAGCTCCGCCGACGCGGATGCCGCGCTGAATGCTCTGCGGCCGCGCGCCATCGTCTTCAGCAAGCTCGATGTCTGGCCGACGCTGGCGCGCGT
>JBBROY010000043.1:0-33721 GCA_038228795.1 Gemmatimonadales bacterium | reverse complement strand
GTGGAATCGATGACGCCGCTCATTTCTGCACCAGGTAAGAGAAGACGCTCTCGAGCGATTCGTCGGTCGGGCGGAGCTCGAGGAGGCTGATGCCGGCCTCGCGGGCCACGCGTGGCAGCGCGCGCGTGAGCACGCCGCGGTCGGAGGTGCGAAGGCTGATGCCGCCTTCGCTCAGATCGACGCTGAACACGGACTCCACCGCCATCAGCTTCGATGCCAACGCGCGGTCGGACGACGACCGAATGGTGAACGTGTGGGGGCGATCGATCATCAGCTTGCGGATTTCGCGGAAGTGTCCCGACGCCGCCAGCCGCCCCGCCACCATCACCAGCACGTTCGAGGCGAGCTCGTTCAGCTCCTCGAGAATGTGCGAGCTGATGAGCACGACCCTCCCCTCACTCGCCACGGTGCGCAGGAGCTCCATCATGTGCAGGCGCTGCGACGGGTCCATGCCGTTGAACGGCTCGTCGAGCAGCACGATCGCCGGATCGTGTACCAGCGCGCCGGCGATCTTGATCCGCTGCCGCATCCCCTTCGAGTACGTGCCGATCTTGCGATGCTGCGCCGGCTCGAGATCCACCATCTCGATCGCGCGCCGCACCGCGTCGTCGACGTTTTTCATCCCCTGCATCTTCGCGTTCATTCGCACGAACTCGGCGCCGCTCAAAAACGGTTGCACCGCTTCCCGCTCGGGAACGAGTCCGACGCGGGCGTACACCTCCGGCCGCCCCGCCGCGGCCGCGCCATCGATCAGTACCTCGCCCGCCGACGGTCGCAGCAGTCCGGCGATCATGTGAAGCACGGTCGATTTGCCGGCGCCGTTGGGGCCGAGCAATCCCGTGATGCCTGGCGCGAGCGAATACGACACGTCGTTCACGGCGACGACGTTGCCGTACCAGCGCGACGCGTGCTTCAGCTCGACGGTGGCGGCGCTCATACGTCCGATCTCCGATAGCGCCACAGCAACGCGGCGACGCCGATCACGCAGGTGCCGGCGATCACGTACAGGTACCACTCACCCGGCAAATTTGCTCGCACCACGAGACCGCGGCGCCCCTTCTGCGCCTGCACATCGAACAGCCAATTGGCGAATCCCGTCATCACGGCGAACGGGTTGAGCAGCACGGCGTAACGCCGCGCATCGCCCGTCGCGATGTGCATCGCGATTCCGCTCGACGCCGACATCAGCAGAAAGAAGCCGAGCACGGACGCGCTGGCCAGCGCGCGGCGCGACGTATACGACGCCAGCGCCAATCCGATCGACGCCAGGTAGCACGACGCGAGCCCCGTTCCACCGATGATCGGGCCCAGCAACTTCCAGTCGGTCTGGAGCGCACTCCACGGGCTCGCGCTCGACAGCACCTTGCCGAGGAAGAGCACCAGCTCGGGCCCGAGCGTCATCACGAGAAACGCGGCGATGAACGCGACCAGCTTCGACAGCGCGTAGTCGGTCGGCCGGAGCGAGCGCGACAGATACAGAGCGAGCACGCCGTGCTGCCGGTCGGTGACGACCAGCTCCGGCGCCTGCGCCGCAGCGAACACGGACAAGAAGAGCGCCACGAACTGCAGATGCTGCGCGAAGTTGATCACGTCCTGCCGGCCAGATGCCGCGGCGATGGCGATCTGAATGACCGCGGGAAAGAACACCAGCAGCAGCATGATCGACGGAATGGCTTTCGCTTTCTCTCCCCGGCCGAGGCCGAAGGCGCTGCGAAACGAGAAGCCGATCAGCGTGCGCACCGCATTCGCGCGCCCCAGTCGTTTTCCTTCGTAGTGTTGATAGCCGAGGTCGTAGATGGTACCCGCGGCGCGCTCGTTCGGGAGTGCGTTAGTCATTGCGCACCTCGGCGCGGAACAGGTCTTCCAGTCTATGGCGCTGCACTTCCATTCTCGCCAGCGGAACGTCGAGCTCCGCCGCGGCGTCGCGCACGAGATCATAGACGCGGTCGTCCTTCATGGCGACGGAGAGCACGAGGCCGCGCTCCTCGATCTCGAGTCCCATCGAGCGAAGTCGCTCCGCGAAGCGCCCGTCGTCATCGTCGACCTCGAGCTGCAGGCGCTTCATCTGCTCGGTGAGCGCGGCCACCGGACCGGCGTAGCGGAGGGTGCCCGCCTCGATCGCCACCAGATGGTCGCAGACGCGCTCGATCTCGCCGAGCAGGTGCGAGGTGAGCAGCAGCGCGATGCCGAACTCGCGCCCGGTGCGCTCGATCAGCCCCAGCATCTCGTCGCGACCTTCGGGATCGAGGCCGTTCGTCGGCTCGTCGAGGAGAAGCAGCTTCGGATCGTGCACCAGGCCCTGCGCCAGCTTCACGCGCTGCTTCATCCCGGTCGAATAGCTCCCGATGAGACGGTACCGCTCCTCGTGCAATCCGACGTGCCGCAGCATCTCCGCCGCGCGCTCGCGCGAGGCCGTCGGCGTGAGGCCGGAGATGCGCCCCATGTGGGTCACGAAGTCGGTCGCGCTGACGTCGAGCGGCAGACAATCGTTCTCGGGGATGTAGCCGACGTACTTCCGCAGCTCGAGCGTGTCGCGCTGCGCATCCATGCCGAGCACCGTCACGCTTCCACTGGTCGGCGCGAGGAGGCCGAGCAGGATGCGGAGAAAGGTGCTCTTTCCCGCTCCGTTCGCGCCGACGAAGCCGATGATGCCCGGCTCGATGTCGACCGTGAACGCATCGAGCGCCAGCACGTCTGGATAGCGTTTGGTGACTTCGCGTGCGGAGATCAGTGGCATGATGGTCGGTTGTGAGTAAGCGGCGCGGCTCTTCGCGGATTGCGAAGATTGGGTTTTCCTGTCTGAAACGACCGCGGCAAGCTACACGCTGGGGTCGCCAGCCTTGCGCAATGTGAGAAGTCTGCGAAATCTGCGAAATCTGGGTCTCGCCTTTCTTCCCTTGCTAGGCGAAGGCGCCTGGCGGGTCCAAGCAGATACGAACAGCACGGAAGATTGATTCAAGCTACGGATTCGAAGTCGCGGGCTATCTTGGGTACTCTGTCTTTTGACGGGTACCGACATCTGACGTCTGACATCCGACGTCTCCCACTTCAACACTGACCACTAAGGCTTCATGTCGCTTGCCGAAGAATTACTGACCACCAGCGATTGGCGCAAAACGAGCCTTGGCCCAGCGCCCGACCTCGCCGGCACCGACTTCAGTGGCGCAGATCTGCGCAATGTCGATTTTACCGGCGCGAATCTGGCGGCCACGAAATTCAACAACGCGAATCTGGCCGGCGCGCGCTTCGATTGGGCGAGGCTCGCACACGCTGACTTCATCGGCGCCACCGGACTGGTGGGTTCCCAGTTCGCCCGCGCCGATCTCACCGGCGTGCGGCTGCCGACCACGGTCAAGTTCGTGGCGGCCGAGGCCGCGGGCGAGATCGCCGAGGGGACGAGCAAGCTCTTTCTCACCGTGATGCTCGTCTGCGCGTACTCGTGGCTCACCATCAGCTCGACGCTCGACGCGAAGCTGCTCACCGACACGGCGGTGTCGAAGCTCCCCGTCGTCAACGCCGACATTCCAATCGTGAACTTCTTTACGCTCGTGCCGATCGTGCTCGTCGGCATGGCGCTCCTCCTCATGCTGCAGGCACAGCGCCTCTGGTCGGCGATCGCCGAGGCGCCGTCCATCATGCCGGATGGTGCATCGATGTCGGATCGCGCGGCGACGTGGGTGCTCGGCGCGTGGGCGGCGGAGCGCATCGCGCCGCCGGAGCGACGCGGCACGCTGGCCAAACTCCAGGCGCGGCTGTTCGTGATCATCGGGTGGTGGCTCGTCCCGGCAACGGTCGCCTGGTTCTGGGGACGGTATCTGCACCGACATGAGTGGTCGGGCACGCTGTTGCAGCTCCTCGCGCTCACGGTCGGATGCGTCGCCGCGGCGGGGTTTCTCGATCTGGCGAGCGAAACGCTGCCACGCTCGCCGGTGCGGCGCGACCGCACGAAGTGGAGGCCGTGGCAGACGCGGCTCCGTCCGTATGCGCCCGCGCTCGCCTGCGCGATCGTCGTTCCAGTCGTCTTTGGCTTCATGTCCTACTCGGCGATCAACGGAGTGCATTCCGGAGCGGCCACCGGTGCGGTGACGAAGCAAATCTCCGACGCGCGACCCGCGCTCAGCCTCGAGCGGAACGCGCCGGCGATGCAGGCGCTGCTCCCGCAGCTCATGTCGCGCTTCGGCGTGAGCCCGGTGGCGCAGCTGTCCGAGACGGAAGTGTCGACGCGGCTCAACGCCACCGGCACCGTCGACACCGCGGCCGATGCCAAGGCAACCGGCGCGCGACTGGTCGGGGCCGATTTGCGATTCGCATCGGCCGAGCGCGTGTTTCTCGCGTTGGGCGATTTGCGCTACGCGAATTTGCTCGGCGCCAACTTGTGGTCGGCGGACCTGCGCGGCGCGAACGTGATCGGCGCCGATCTCACCGGCGCCTCGCTCTACAAGGCCGACATGCGCAAGCTGCGCGCGAACGCGGCGCCGGCGATCACGCGCGCGTTGCAAGCCGGTGCCGTTGCGACCGAGGACACGTTGTACTGCTCGCGCACCAGCTTCACAGCGGCGAATCTGCGTTACGCGCGGCTCGATGATGCCGATTTGCGCGGGGCGTCGTTCGACGACGCGATGCTGCAAGGCGCGACGTTGTCGCGTGCCCGTCTCAAGCACGCCACGTTCGCGGGCGCGGATCTCGACGGCGCCGATTTTCGCGGCGCGTACGACCTGACCGCGGAGCAGGTTCTGGCAGCGCGCCATGTGGACGCGCTCTACGATCCGGCGCTGCTGGCAACGCTGTTCAAGCTGAGCCCGCTGCGCTTCGCGGCTTACGACGCCGAGGCGATCGAGCTGAGCAGCGTCGGCGGTTGGCTCACCGGTGAGGAGGAGCCCGACGACCTGAACAGCCGAGACCGACACGAGCGCGATGCGCTCATCAGGCGCTCGTTTGCCCTTGGGCCGGCATCGGAGCCGTCGAGCGATGCGTTGGCGAGCTGGGCGGCGCGGGCGAAGTCGGCGGCGGGGGCGGGGAATGTGGTGCCGCACGGTTGTCTGATCGTCCGCGCGCCTCCGCCCGCACCGCCGGCCAAGCGCTGATCGCGAAGCAGTCGCGCGAGAATCGCACAGGGGTCACGCAATCTTGAACTGAGCGATCCGCGGACGAATATCTCGATTCCCCGCGGCCCAAGTGAGATTCGCGGCTACCAGCCGCGCGCGTGTGCCTGAGTGCCGAGCTCGGCGAAGGCCGGCTTGTCGGCGCCCGCGCCGGCGTAGCGCCGCAGCCCGAGCGAGCCGATGAATGCCGCGAACGCCGGATCGTGCACGCCAAAGTCGTTTTGCGTTTGCGCCACCGCGGCGGCCGAGAGGTCGTTCTGCCAGGTGAAGGTGACGATCTTGATTTGATCGGCATGCGCATCCCACGCCGCGAATGCTTCAGCGATGAACTCGCGCTGCTTCTCCTCGCTGCTGCCATTCGCCGCGCCCGATGGATATCCGAGCTGGTTGAAAGAGATCTGGCGTCCAGGATTACGGGTGGCGACATCATCGAATCTGGCGCGGATCGCGTTGGGCGCGAGCACCTGGTAGCCGGCAGCCAGCGGATACGTCGAGACGGGAATGACATCGCTCGTCGCGTTGAGCGCGGCCGCGAGTGCGGCCTGCGGGCCCGTGATGCCTTCGTAGGTCAGCTCGCTGCCGACCGGTACGCCGGGCCGCGCGCCATGCACGATCGGCACTGTCGCTTCATACAGCGTCTTGAATCGCGACCACGCCGCGGCGTCGGCGCCGAGATAGATGTCGCTCTCGGAACCGAGGTAGACGGCGACGAGCTGCACGCTCGTGAGGCGCGAGAGCACGTAGCCGACGAAGTTCTTGAAGCGCGCGACCACGACGGGATCATCGAACGCGCGGCCAACGAGATCAGATGGCACGGGCGCGTACGTCGTCGTGATCGGACGCAGCGTGAGCTCGACCGCGGTGCCATGCGCCGGGTAGTAGGCGTTGGCGATGTCGAGCAGGGTCGGATCGAAGTGGTTGGGAGATCTCTCGACCGAGCGCCAGTCGAAGGAGAGCGTCACCGCTTGCGCGCCATGGGCCTTGGCCTGCACGAACGCGTTCTCGTAGCTGCCATCTTCGGCGGGGTTGACGTCCATCACGAGCGTGCGAGTTCCGCGCGGGACGACGGTCGATCCGGGTGGCGACGTTGGATCGATCGACGAGCCGCAGGCGACGGACATCGCGGCGATGATTAGGAGCGCGGTGCGGACAGCGAGCCGCGCTGCTCGCCGCCGCGCGTTGTCATTGCCAGCCGCGTGACTCAGGGCGACCTCTTGCTCGTGAGCGGATCGTTGATATGGGGTGGGGGGGGGGGAAGAACGATACGCACCGAGTCTGCGAACTTGATCACCAACTTCTGCACTCGCGTGTCGAAGGCCGCAGAATCGGCGGCCGCCATCGATTCGCGCTGCGCGCCGCGCGGTGCGCCTGGCGCCCGCCGCACCGATTCGGCCAGAGCCCTCGCCATTCTACGAGAAAACAACAGGACCAACGCCGAATCTTGTGTCGCGTGCTTCGGACCACCGGGGACAACCCGGACCGACTCCGGCGCCATGGCCGTCGCCTTCGCGACCGAATCCTTGTTCGCGACCTCGTTCTCCTTCGAGCACGCGCCAACGAGTACAGCCAAGGCGAGTGCGAGCAGTGTCCCTCTAGTGCCCCGAATCATTCGAGCCTCCTCGTGGTGTGATACTACGGTTTGAGCTTCGCCAGCAGGCTGTCAATCGCCAACGCGGTGTTCTCTACCTGCATTCGGACATCGGCGTCGGCGTTTCGCAGCGCGCCTCGCGCGCCGGCGAGATGCTTGCGCGCCGCAAGCAAGTCACCCGACTCCGCGTTCCAGCGCGCAAGACGTAACTCGGCGAACGGCTCGATCAGTCCGCGCAGCGCCTGGTGACCCGGCGGAACGCGGACCGGCGACATCGCCAGCGTCATATATGCCATCGCCGAGTCGCGGCGCGCGAGATGGCCATAGGCATCGGCGACGACCCAACGCAAGACAATACCGGGCACGCGGTCCACGTTGGCGTTGTCATGCTCCCCCGCCAGCGCCGGTGCGGCGAGCAGCCGCGTGACTTCGGACCACCGCGCGCCGTGCGACGCGATCTCGGCCTCGATCAGCAGCGGACCAGTTCCGATGCGTCTGATGACGGCTGGCGGCAAAGCGCGGAGGCGGCGAAGCAGCGCGAGGGCAGTCGCCGCGTCGCCATGCCTCGCGGCAGCGAGCGCTCGCACGACGATGCCGCCGGGACTCGAGTCGCGTTCCGTTTCGCGAATCAGGTCCGCCGGCACTCGAGCCGTAGACGCGAGGCTCAGCAGCAAGCGCGCATGATCGAAGAAGTGGCGCTGGCTGATGCTCGCCCGCCGCGTTGTCACGAGCAGCACCGAGTCGGCGGCGCGGACGGCGCCGCGCGCCGCGAGTGCGCCCGCGAACGCGACGCTAGCTTCGTCTCGAACCCAGCCGGGCGTCGCCGGCGCGGTAAGAGGCGCGATGGCCAGGCTCTCCGCGCGTGCCCAGGTGCCGGCGGCGGACGCTAGCTCGAGCCGAGCGTATTGCGCATACGGTCCGGTGAGCTTCGGCACGCGTGAGCGCGCAGAGTCGAGCCGGCCGAGCGCGATGAGCATTGCGGTTTCATTCAGCAGCACCGGTTGCGCGGTGGCGTTGCCGAAAGGGCTCTCGCTGAGCGCCCGCTGGAACGACAACCTCGCCTCATCGTACCGTCCAAGGAGGGATAGGTACAACGCTCGATTGTTGAGCGTGCCGTATGAGTTGGGCGCACTGTTCAGCGAGAGCTCCAGCCAGCGCACGGCAGCGGGGAGATCGTACTCGATCGCGTACGCTGCATCGCCCAGGACCACGTAACGATGGGCGTCGCTCAACCGCTTGGGGCGCCGAAGTGCCTCTGCGAACGCGAAGCGCGCCGAGTCGAGCTCGTGCAGGTTCCGGTAATTGTCGCCTACGAGCGCCCAGGCCGCCGCGAATCCGGTGTCGAGCTTGATCGCCTCACGGCCCATCTCATTGCTTCCCGCGTCATCCCCTTGCTCGCTCAGGCGCAACGCTTCGATGTACTTGCGATACGCGTCGAGCGAGGACGTCGCGACGACAAACGGCAGCAGCGGCGCCGCGAGGCTGTCGCGCTTCTCACCCAGTCGCACGAGGAGATCGGCGGTTAGCTCACCGACTGTTTTTACTAGCTTCTCCGGCGTCGCCTGCCCGGTCACCGCGACGAGCTCCTCCCCATCGCGGACGGTTTTTACGCGCAGCGTGATGGCAAAGCCCGGTGCGCCCAGCGATTCGACGTTTCCGACGACGACCGCGCGCACGTTGCTCCGCTCAGCCAAATTGCGCGCGACGCGCTCCGTCACCGCGGCCGTGTCCGGAATACCCGCGGCGCTCATGACGGGCGACAGTTGCTCGCGCGACACAGTGCGCACGAACTGCGACTGGTTCAACTCCGTTGTCACGATATCATAGACGACGTTGGCGATGGAGCGATCGCGGCTCGCACTCTGAACGTCGGCGACGACCACCCAGTCGTGCGGCTGCAACTTTGTCGTCGCACCTGCGCTCCGCATCGACCCGCCGCGCGTTGCGACGAGCGCTACCGCAAGCGCCGCGACGAGCGCCGACGCGAACCCCGCAATCATCCTCGCCCTTCGCCTCGGCGACGGATCGATCGCCGCCGCCACACCCGTCGTCGGCGTGAGTCGAGGACCGTCCGGGCCGAGCGCCTGCTCGAGCGCCCGGCTAAACTCGCCGGCGCTCGCGAACCTATCCCCAGGCGATTTCGCCAAGCCGCGGTCGATAGCAATCTCGAGCGCCTCGGGCAGATCTGGACGCAGCTCGCGCAGCTTGGGCGGCGGCATCGTCAGATGCTTCCCAATCACTCCCTGCCGGTGACCGCCCGTGAAGGGCGGACGCCCGGTGAGCATCTCGAACAGCACGCAGGCGAGACTATAGATGTCGCTGCGTCGATCGATCGTCCGCTCGCCCGCCGCCTGCTCCGGACTCATGTAGGCCGGCGTGCCGAGCGACATCCCGATTCCGGTGAGACGATCGTCATCGTCCAGCGACGCGAGTGCGACGGCGATGCCGAAGTCGGCCACCATCGGCTCGCCTTCGTGCAGCAGGATGTTCTCGGGCTTGATGTCACGGTGCACGACCCCGCGCCCGTGCGCGAAGTCGAGCGCGCGCGCCACGCGCATGGCGATGCGCAGCGCCTCGTCCGTCGGGAGCGGACCGGGAGTGACCGCGTTCAACCGATCGCGAAGTGAGCCGCCCTCGACATACGGCATCACGAAGTAGAGAACGCCCTTCGCGTCGGCCGAGTCGTAGAGCGGGAGAATGTTGGGATGGCTCAGCCGCGACACGATCTCGATCTCGCGCTCGAAGCGACCCGGGCCGAGTAGGCTCGAAAGCTCGGGACGCAGCAACTTGAGCACGACGAGCCGGTCGTGTCGCGTGTCGCGCGCCAGGCACACGAGCGCCGTCGCGCCACTCGCAATCTCGCGCTCGACGCGATAGCGATCGCCGACCGCCTCCATCAACCTCTCGACCAGTTCCGTCACCAAGCGCCCCACTCCTGAGCAGGCTCCCATAATACCTTGCCCTGCCGCTTCCTGACACGGTAGCGGTTGCCGTCAGAGCAGGGAGCGGCATTAGTTCAAGCGCGCCCCAACACCCAGCCCCTAACCCCCGGCCCCATGTCGCATCGGCTCTTATCGTCATTGGCGCTTCTCCTCCTTGCTACCGCGCCGGCACTCGCCCAGGGCAACATCACGATCCCGTTCGAGCGGATGACGCTGCCCAACGGACTGGAGGTCATCCTCTCGCCCGATCACTCCACACCGCGCGTGACGGTCGACGTCTGGTATCACGTCGGCTCGAAGAACGAGGTGGTGGGGCGCACCGGCTTCGCGCACATGTTCGAGCACGTGATGTTCACCGGCTCGCTCCATGTGCCATACGGCATGCACGACCGCCTCACCGAAGGCGTCGGCGGCGAGAACAACGGATCGACCAACAACGATCGGACGAACTACTACGAGAACGTGCCGTCGAACTACCTGGAGAGCGCGCTGTGGCTCGAGGCGGATCGCATGGGCTTTCTGCTCGACAAGCTCGACGAGGCGAAGTTTGCCGCGCAGCGCGACATCGTACAGAATGAGCGCCGGCAGGGCACGGACAACCAGCCATACGGCCGGGCCTTCGAGATCACGACGACCGCGCTCTTCCCCGCCTCGAATCCGTACTCCTGGCCAGTCGTCGGCTACATCGCCGATCTCAAGCAGGCGTCGGTGGAAGACGTGAAAAACTTTTTCCGCCTCTACTACTCGCCGTCGAACGCGACCATCGCGATCGTGGGCGACTTCGATCCTGGGCTGGCCGAGGGATGGGTCCGAAAATATTTCGCCGCGATCCCGCGCGGCAAGCCGATCACGCGGCCCGCCGTGGCGCGAGTGGTGCTCGCGACCGAGAAGCGTCTGGTGTACGAGGACCGGGTGCAGGTGCCGCGACTGTATCTCCGGTGGCCGACCGTCGGCCTTCGGGATGACGACCGGTTCGCGCTCAACTTTCTGGGCCAGATCCTCACCGCATCGCGCACCGCGCGGCTGACCAAAGCGCTGGTCTACGACCGCCAGTCCGCGGCGCAGGTGCAGGCCGGACAATCGGGGCGCGAGAGCTCGGGCGACTTTGCCATTGTCATCACGCCGCGCCCTGGCCACACGCTTGGTGAGCTCGAGGCGACCACCGATTCCGTGCTCGACCGATTGAAAGGCGACGGCCCGACAGCAGATGAAATGGCGAAGACCACCGCCGGCCTCGAATTTCAATTCGTCGGGAGTCTCGAGTCGACGCTCGGCAAGGCGGAGATTCTGAATACCGGCCTCGTACTCTACGGAGATCCCGGCTACTTCAAGACGCAATACTCGAAGTTGCGCGCCGTGACCGCGGCCGATGTGAAGCGAGTCGCCAACAGGTACCTCGGCAAGAATCGCATCGTGCTCAGCGTCGTGCCGCTCGGCAAGAGCGACATGGCGGCGAAGCCGGAAGCCAGCACCAAGGTCACCGTCGGCGCCGACGGCGGCCACTACATCATGGAGGGCAAGTGATGGAGACGATTTCGAAGATCGCCCGCCGTGTGATTCCGGCCGGCGTCGCGTTCTCCGCGGTTGCCCTGCCGCTCGCCAGTACGGCCGACGCGCAGAAAGTCGACTACTCGCTGCAGCCGACGCCGGCCGCGTCGCCGGCGATACGCGTTCCCAAATGGACTCACACCAAGCTGTTCAACGGAGCCGAGCTCGTGGTCACGGAAAAACGCGACCTGCCGCTCGTCGCCGTGAGCATCACCTTCGTCGGCGGCGCATACAACTACGAGCCGGCCGACAAGCTCGGCGTCGCCGCGCTGACGGCGCAGATGCTGAGCGAGGGCACGACATCGAAGTCGGGCGAACAGCTCGCCGACGCGCAGCAGCTGCTCGGCATCCAGATCTTCGCCAACGTGTCCGATGAGAGCGGGACGGTCGGCTTCACCTCACTGAAGACCAAGCTCGAACCCGCGCTTGCGCTGCTGGCCGACATGCTGGTGAATCCCAGTCTTCCCGCCGATGCGCTGGAGCGGTTGCGCGGCCGCCGACTCGTCTCGCTGCAGCAGCAGAAGGATCAGCCGAACACGATTGCGGGAAACGTCTTCTCGAAAACACTCTACGGCGACGCGCATCCCTATGGCCGCATCGAGAGCGAGCAGACGGTTCGCTCGATTACGCGTGAGGATGTCATCGCCTTCCAGCGCGCGTTCTATCAGCCGGGCCACGCGGTGATCGCGGTGACGGGTGACGTCGATGCGGCCGCGGCGCGCGCGATGGTCGAGAAGGCGTTCGCGCAGTGGAAGCCAGGCGGCGCCCGGCCGACGTTCGACTATCCGGCGGTGCCCGCGCAGAAGAGCACGACCATCTATCTGGTCGACAAGCCCGCCGCGGCGCAGTCGGTGTTTTCGCTCGGAATGCCCGGACCCGCGCGCAGCACACCGGACTTCTACGCTATCGAGGTCATGAACAGCATCCTCGGCGGCTTGTTCCAGTCGCGCATCAATCACAACATTCGCGAAGTGAAGGGCTATAGCTACGGAGCGGGCTCGAGCTTCGCGTTTGGCCGCGGGCCCGGCGCGTTTTCGGTCGGCGGCGACATCGTCACCGCAAAGACGGATAGCGCGCTGATCGAGTTCATGAGTGAGCTCAAGGGCGCGCAGGGCGGTGTGCCATTCACGGAGGACGAGATCACGCAAGGAAAGGCGTCGCTCATCCAGAGCCTTCCACGCCGCTTCTCGTCGGTGAACGCGACCAACGGCTCGATTGCCGACATCTACGTGGAGGATCTGCCCGAGACGTATTACAAGGACTTCGCCGCCAAGATCAACGCGGTGACGGCGGACGACCTGGTGCGCGTCGCCCGGAAGTACATCGATCTCGCGCACCTCAACATCGTGATCGTGGGCGACAGGGCGACGGTGGAGGGTCCGCTGCGGGCGACGAGGATCGCGCCGGTGGCGATCACGGACGCCGAGGCGAAGCCGGTGATCGTGCCGTGAGCTGCGGGCGTGGCCGCGCTCGCCTTTAGTTCGAGCGCAGCACGTCCAGCGGATTGGCGCGAATTGCCCGGCGGGCCGGCCCGATGCACGCGATCGCCCCCGCCGCGAACAGCACCAACTCGGCGACGATCAGCGGCGCCGCGAGATCGACGCGATCGACACCCCAGGCGAGGAATCGCAGCGCGCGCGACGCCCACAGCGCGATGAGGGCGCCGACGCCCGTGCCGGCGAGTAGCATCACCGCCGCGTCGTGGACGACGAGCTCGAGCAGGTCGCGCTGCTCGGCGCCGAGGGCGATGCGGACGCCGAACTCGCGCATGCGCTGGGCGACAGCGTACGCGACTACGCCATACACGCCGATGGCGGAGATGGCGATTCCGAACGCGGCGAAGGTCGCGAAGAGCGCGGCGAGAAAGCGCGATGTCGCCAACGCCTCCATCTGCCCGTCGTTCCATCTCCCGATCCGCGTAAATACGGAGGGCGCGGGCGAGAGCGCCGTGATCTCGCGACGGACCGCGATCGCGGCGGAGCCCGGCGAGCCGGTAGCGCGAGCGATCAGCGTGCGGCGGGTCGTCTCGTCGCGCGGGACTACTACATAGATGGCGGGCGGCGGCTCGGCGCCATCGTCGATCGGGCGACTCAGGTGGACATCGCGCGCGACGCCCACCACGTGGTACCAGGGACGCACGGTGTCGCGCGGCGCGAGCTTGATCATCTTGCCGATCGGGGAGACCAGCGGCCAGAACCGACGCGCCGTCTCCTGGTTGACGATGATCGCGCCCGCCGCCACATCGCCCGCCTCGAAGTCGCGGCCCACCACGATTCGAACGCCGAGCGTGCGGAAGTAGTCCGGCGACACAGCGCTGTACCCCGGCACGTAGCGTTCGTCCGGCCCCGGGCCCGGGTCCTGAATCGTGATGTTGCCTCGAACCGGCACCGCGCCATGTTCGGTGGCGGCGATCGTCACCTCCGGCACGGCCGACATCCGCGACAGGAGCTGCTCGAAAAAGACCGATGGGCTCTCGCTGGTCGCGCTGCGCCCGTCGAACATGCTGTACACCTCGGCTAAAATCAGCGGACGCACGTCGAATCCATATTGGAAGGTGCCGACATCGCGCGCGGTTCGGAGGAGAAGACCGGCGCCCAGCAGCAGCACCATCGACAACATTACTTCCACCATGACGAGCATGCTGTAGCGCTGCCGACCATGTCGCGAGGTGGTGCCGGCGCCGTCCTTGATCGCCTCGTTTGGATTGGCCCGCGATGCGCGCAGCGCCGGAAGCAGACCGAAAAGCACGATGGTGGCGAGCGCGAGCGCGAATCCGAGCAGGAACACGCGCCAGCTCATCTGCGGCTCGACGAGTCCCATTCTGCGCAGCGTACGCGGAACGAATGCGGTCATCACGCTCTGACCCCAGAACGCCACCACGACGCCGACCAGCGCGCCCCCGGACACCAGCACCGCGCACTCTTCGAGTACGAGCCGCGCCAGCGCCGATCGCGATGCGCCGAGCGCCGAGCGGATGGCCAGCTCGCGCCGGCGCGCCATGCCGCGGGCGAGGAGCAGGTTGGACAGGTTCGCGCAGGCGATGAGGAGCACGATCGCCACCGCGCCCGCGAGAACCACATGAATCGGATCGAACCGTGAAAACCGCGGCGACATCTGAAAGCGAGAGTACCAGATCGGATGTTCCGTCTCGTGCGCGTCGGCGTTTGCCTGCGCGGCGATCGTCGCCAGCATCGCCTTGGTGCGCGCGCTGTCGATCCCCGGCTTTGCCCGGTACCAGATGCTCATGAACATTGGCCCGTCGCGTCCGGGAAAAACCGTCGGCAACGGGACCCAGGCCGAAGCGTCGTAGGGAAAGTCGAAGCCGCGCGCCATGACGCCCGTCACGACGTACGACTGGCCGTTCATCCGAATCGACATCCCGCGCGGCGACGTGCGATCACCGCGCACTTGGCTCCACAGCCGCTCCCCGAGGACGACCTGGTTCTCATCCGTGGTCAGGCCATCGGGCGATGCGAACACGGTACCGAGCGTTGGCGCGACGCCGAGCACCGAGAAGAATTCGGGCGTGACGGAGGAGATGGCGATTTCTCGCGAGCCCGATGGCACTTCGACCGTCGCCTGCTGATACGACACGGCCATCATCCCGGCGTGAAAATCCCGCTCCCCCCGCAGCCGCAGAAAGTGCTCGTACGAGTTGGGCCGGTGCTTCGGCGTCCCTCCCCTCGGCCAGAGTGCGAACAGGCTCTCGGGGTCACGGTACGCCACGCCCGGATGCACCACGGCATCGACCAGCCCGAACATCGTCGTTGTGATGCCGAGCGCGAGGCCGAGCGAGAGCACGGCAACGGCGAAGAAAACCGGCGTCTTGGCGAGCGAACGGAGTGGGCGCATGCCAGCCGACGCGCCAGGTGCGCGAGCGTTACGGCGTGGCCGTCGCGTCGAAAGTGACGGCGGCAAGGCCGGCCACTTGCGTTCTCAGCGTCTGCGCGCCGGCGGTTGCGCCCAGCGTCCAGCGTGTCTGCGCGTAGCCGTCGGCGTCGGTTGTCGCGGCGGTCGCGAAGAGCGTGCCGCCGCCGGTCGCGACGGTCCACGTCACCGGTACGCCCACCGCGCCGATGCCGCCCGCTCCGGTGACGTGGACGACGAGCGGATTCGCGAGCGCGGTTCCCTTCAGCGCCGACTGGTTGTCGCCGTTGGTGATCACGATCGAGTTGTAGCCGTTGAGCGAGGTCGATGACTTACAGGCCGCCGTCGAGATCGCGGCCACTGCTACGGCACCGAACGCGAAGGCGCGCAACGCGCGGCGGAGATGCGGACCTTCCTGCTGTCTGTTCATCGGATGACTCCTGTGCGTGGTCGCTCGCGATCGCAACCGCATTCGCGCGCGCGAGGGGAGGCGGCGTGAATTGTAGCCCCGGAGTCATTCCCGCGTCCACCGCCGCGCGCGAGTGGCCGCCGCGTGCACGAACAGCTCCCACGCGCTCCGCACTGGCGCCGCGGCCAACGAGTAATTCGCCGGATCGGACTCGGCGCGCAAACGCGCCAGCGCGAAGGCGGCCCGCACGTTCAGCTCGGCGTGCAGCACATCCCAATCGATGTCGGACGGTACCGGTTTGGCGATCGACGCCAGCAGCTCCCGGCACACGGGGTCGAGCTCGATCGAGACGGAGGGAATCCGCATCGCGTCGTCATGGGGTATCTCGAACTCGTCGTGCATGATCGCGTCCCGGCCCTGGTCACCGGGTCGTACATCAGTCGGCGCGTGTGTGTTGGCCGGGATTGAGATCGCCCAACGCCTGGCGTAGCGTACGGCGCGCCTCGTGGAGGTGCCAACGCACCGTTCCGCTGGGCAGGCCGACGATGTCCGCGATGTCGTCGCCGGTCATGCCGTCCACGTCGGCCAGCTGCACGATCAAACGCCGTCGCTCGGACAGACCCTGCAGCGCCTCGTTGAAGCGGCGGCGGATCTCGTGCCGGTACGTGTCGGCGTCGGCGCGTCCTCCCCAGCCGGCCCCGCTCGACCGCGATTCGAGCTCCGACGAATCCACCGCTTGCACGCGCCGCTCGCGCGCCGCCCGCGCCTTGCGCTCGTTCAGCCCGCGCGTGAACACGATGCGCAGGAACCAGGGCGCGAAGGGCCGCGTCGCGTCGTAGGTCGCGATTTTGTCGAGCGCAACGAGAAACGCGTCCTGCACCAGATCTTCCGCGTCCTGCCGCTGACGCAGCACGCGATAGGCGACCGCGAAGGCGCGGGCGGAATACCGCCGCGCCAACGCATCGAACGCCGCCTGGTCGCCCCGTTGCACACGAGTGATCAACGCCGCCTCTTCCGGATCGGCGAACGCGAGCCGCGCTGGCTCGCCCTCACCCTCGGCGCGAAGGACTTCATCCCGCCGGCGCGGATGCTCATCGGCGGCGTGGAATTCGGGCTGCGGTTGCGGTTGCATCGACATGGAGGTCGGGGTTCGAAGTGCGTCTCTAGAACAGAGACACTTCGGGACCGCTGGACCCTTAGTGCCGCGCGCCGTTCTTGTAGGATGCCCGTGCCGCAGAGCATCTACGCCGAGGGTTCGCACCGATGCCGCAGATGGGGCAGATGGGGCATGAGACCCCGGCGTAACCAGCTGAGTATTTGTTCTCGCAACAACAATTCATGTCGGTCTATCTGCGCAAAACTGCGTAAATCTGCGGCTGCCCTTTAACGGCAAAGGCCGCCGCAGATTTACGCAGATACTTCGAGCCCACCGAGGAAGGACCCGCTCGAATAAGGGATCAGCGGTTTTTGTGTTCGTTGTCAGTATCCGCGGCTAGGGGGTGCTCAGGAACTTGTCGATCGTCTCGTTGAGGAACTTGGCGTCGGCGGCATTGCTCGCCGCCCCCGCAGTGTGTCCCCAGAGCGATGGAATCGGGACGAAGGTGACGTGCGGCATGAACTGCATCTCGAACCGGGCGTCGCCGATCGGGAAGTAAAGATCGGTTTCCGAGGGCATGTAGAGAAACGGCGCCTTGATCGAACGGAGTGCGCGCTCGACGTCGCCGTTCATGCCGGGCGTGGTGCCCACGTCGTGCCGCTCCCAGGTGCGCATCTGCAGGATGAGATTGTTGGCGTCGGCGCCGGGAATGAAGTTCGTGCGAAAGTTCTGCATCACCGATTCGAGGGTCGTGCTCGGCGTCGTCTTCCACAGCTCGCGGCGCCACCACTCCTGCGAGAAGAGCCATCCGGTCCAGACCATCGCGAAGGCCTCCATCCCCTTCTTAGGCTGCTCGGTGTAGTTGCCGTTGTTGAACACCGGATCGGTCGTGAGCGCGACGATCTGGCCCTCGAGGCGGACGATGCCGTGCGGCCATGTCTTCGCCGTTCCGGAGGTGGCGACGATTTTGTCGGCGAACTCCGGATAGCTCACCGCCCACTGGAACGCCTGCTGCGCGCCCATGGAAAATCCGATCAGCGCACGCAGATGGGTGATCTTGAGATCTTCGACCAGCAGCCGGTGCACCGCGTCGACGTTGTCGCGGATGGTCGTCACCGGAAAGCGCGGGCCATGGTACGGCTCGGCCGTATTGCTCGGTGAGCTCGAGTGACCGTTGCCGAACAACTCCGTCGCGACGAGGAAGAGGCGAGTGGTGTCGAGCGCGCGGCCGGGTCCAATGAGCCATTCGTAGCCGTGATGGTCGGCCATGTAGTGCGACGGCAGCAGCACGGCGTTGTCGCGCGTGGCGTTGAGATGACCGTACGTTCCGTACACGACATGCGCTGCCGGCAGCGTAACGCCGCTCTCCGTGTGGAAGTTCGCGATCACGAACTCGTGGTGGGCGGCGCGGTCGACGCGCTGCGCGTGGGCGATGCTGGGGGCGAACGCGGCGATGAGAAGGAGGCTGATGGAGCGGGACACGGGCCGTCCTGGGCGGAGGGTTAACCGCAAAGGCGTTGCGTGCTGCTTGCTCCGTGAACGGTTCTGCCCTCGGCGACTTCAGCACGCAACAACCAGCACAACTAGAATGCTCGCACGGCCGCACTTTCTCCAGACGCTCGCCGCTGATGCTCCACCCAACTGGCCGCCGCTTTTGAATTCATGATGACCGGGCAGAAACCAACGCAGCTTCGTTTCAGGATCGGGGGCCGGCGAGCGAATCCCCATCAAGCGCGGGAGCATCGTCGTCGGCGCGTACGACAAGCAGCGGGCAGCGGTGAACGCGTTCCTGGCACCCCACACCCTACTCCCGCTCTGGCGATTCTTGTTGGCCGCACCCCATGTTGTCCCTCGCCTCGGGAGGTCTCATGGACGACCAGCTCCGCGAATCGCTCGACGCCGCGCTGCGCAACCAGTATGACATCCTCCGCCTGCTCGGACGCGGAGCGATGGGCGCCGTCTATCTCGCGCGAGAGCGCGCGCTCGACCGGCTGGTCGCCATCAAGGTTCTGCGATCCGATCCCTTCACGCCCGAGAGCCTCGAGCGATTTCGCCGTGAAGCGCGCATCGCGGCCAAGCTCGCCCACGCGAACATCCTCCCGTTGTACACCTTCGGCGAAGTCGATGGGCTCGGCTACTATGTGATGGGCTACGTGCATGGCGAGTCGCTCGCCGCGCGGCTCAAGGCCGAAGGCACGCTGCGCGCCACCGAGGCTCGGCGCGTGCTGGCCGACATCGCCGATGCACTCGACTACGCGCATCGCCAGGGTGTCGTACACCGCGACATCAAGCCGGCCAACGTGCTGATCGAAGATGAGTCCGGCCGCGCACTGCTGGCGGACTTCGGGATCGCGAAAACCCACGACACGCCCGATGACGCGCTCACCCATACGGGCGTGTCGCTCGGCACGCCGCACTACATGTCGCCCGAGCAGGCGGTCGGCTCACGCGACGTCGATGGCCGCAGCGACATCTACTCCTTAGGCGTGCTCGGCTACACGATGCTCGCGGGACGCGAGCCGTTTGCCGCCTCGAGCTTTCAAGAGCTCGTCTTCAAGCACGTGACGCAGTCGCCCGTGCCGCTGCGGCAGCACGTGCCCGACGTGCCCGATGATCTCGAAGCCGCCGTGATGCGCTGTCTGGCCAAAGATGCGGCCGATCGCTGGCAGGATGGCCACAGCCTGAAGGACTCGCTCGCGCCCGACGAGGGCGCCGAGGGAACGACCGCGCCCGAGCTGCGCGAGCTGTCGAGCTTCGGAACGTGGGCCGCGCTGTGGGCGCTCGCTTGGGGCGTGTTCGCCGTGTACGCGCGGCGGCGCGACCTGCCGCTCGTCGTGCTTCTCGCGCTGTTCGTCCCGACCGGATTTCTCTTTCACGCCTTCAGCATCTCGCGCAAGGGACTTCGCCTCAGCCAGGTGCTGCGCGCATCGTTCTGGGCGCCGAAGTGGTGGGGCATGTGGTGGCCTCGGCCGCTGCGACGGCCGGGCGATGTCTGGGCGCGGCTTCCGCGCATAGCGCGCATCGTCCGGCTCGTGATGACCGCGTTGATGATCGCGGTGGCGGCGCTCGTGATCGAGCGCATGCGCTCGAGCGAATCGGATGCAACGGCGTGGTTCGCCTCGCCCATTGCCGTCGCCGTGCCCTTCGTCGCGATGCTCATCGTGATTCTCGGCGCGCTCTGGTGGGGCCGGATGCGCGGTCTGTCGACGGCCGAAAATTTCTGGCTGCTGTTCGGTCCCACGGCAGGCACCGCCCTCTGGCCATCGCCGCAGGTCGCGCGCCTGTTGACGCCGGTTCCCGCGCTGCCTCCGCGCGCGGCGTCGCGCCCCGAAAAACCGCACGACTACGTGCGCGAGATCTCGCTGCTCGCCAATGCGCTCGCCGGTCCATCCCGCGAAGCTGGGAGCGAAGCGGTCGTCGTCGCGCGCGACCTTCTCGACCACATCGAACAGCTCGATGCCGAGCTCGCCTCCATGCAGCTCGAGGCCGACCCGGCCGAGGTCGCGCGGCTGGAGCAGCGCCTGTCGGTCGTCGGCGCCGACCGCACCGAGATGCGCGCGCTGTTGACCACTGAGCTCGATCTCATCCACCGCATCGCGGCGCAGCACGAGCCCGTCTCCCGCAAGCGCGCGCACCTGGCGGACGCGCTCTGCACGCTCTGGCTTCGCATCGGCGAGCTGCGCGCCGCCGGCACTGATGACGCCGAGCGACTCGCGGTCGGCGCGCGGCTGCAGGAGATCTGCGCGGCATCGCGCCAGTTGGTGGCGTTGAGAGCAGACGTCAGATGACAGATGCCAGATGTCGGTGATGGCGCTCAATCGCGCGGTTGTGGATTAGAGGGGAGTCACCGACATCGGACATCTAACATCTAACGTCTGCCCTCTTCCCCGTATCGCCCTTCTACCGAGCTGAGGTGCATGGTATCCTTGGCGCACCCGACACGACACTGAGGTTCTCCTGCCAAGTACGCTCGAGACGCAGCAGCCGGACATCGTCCTGGCGATCGTGACCGGGGTCATCGGCCTACAGCGGATTCCGGCGACGGCAGCCACGTGAGCGCGACCGATCTGCGGGAGCAGCTGCAACGCACCCTCGGCGACGCGTACGACCTCGAGCGTGAGCTGGGTGGCGGCGGGATGTCACGCGTCTTCGTGGCCACCGAGAAGTCGCTCGGCCGACGCGTCGTGGTGAAGGTGCTCCCGGGCGAGATGTCCGGGCAGCTATCAGTCGAGCGTTTCCGGCGCGAGATCTCGATAGCGGCTCGACTACAGCACGCCCACGTAGTGCCGCTGCTGACGGCTGGCGAAGTCGACGGTCTTCCCTACTTCACGATGCCGTATGTGGAAGGCGAATCGCTGCGCGCGCGGCTCGCGCGCGAAGGCGAGCTGCCGCTCAGTGAGGCTATTCGCATCCTGCGCGAAGTGGCCAGCGCGCTCTCGTACGCGCACGCGCACGACGTCGTGCATCGCGACATCAAGCCGGACAACGTGCTGCTGTCCGGTGGTGCGGCGATGGTCACCGATTTCGGCGTCGCCAAGGCCGTCGATGCCGCGGCCACGACCGGCGGCGAGGGAATCACATCGGTCGGCATCGCACTTGGTACACCGGCGTACATGGCGCCGGAGCAGGCGAGCGCCGACCCGCTGGTGGATCATCGCGCCGATCTGTATGCGTGGGGGGTGATGGCGTTCGAGCTGATCACGGGCCAGTCGCCCTTCGCGGGCCGGACGCCGCGGGCGATGCTCGCGGCGCACATGACCGAGGCGCCGGAGCACATCACGCGCCGCCGGCCGAGCACTCCACCTGCGCTCGCGACCTTGGTGATGCGCTGTCTCGAGAAGCGCGCCGCGGACCGCCCGCAGAGCGCGGACGAGATCGTTCGCACGCTCGACGGAATCGGGTCGACGAGCGGCGGCGATTCGTCGCTCGCTCCCCATTCCGGCCGCGCGTCCGCGCGCGCCTGGCGCGTTGCGGTCGGCACCGCGGTGGTCGCGCTGATCGCGGCCGCGGGCCTCTGGCTCGCGAAGCGAGGTGGCACCGGCGCCGCGCCGCCCGGTAGCGCGCTTTCGCTGGCGGTGCTCCCGATCGAAAACGTCGGTGGCGATTCGTCCAAGGAGTATCTGGCCGATGGCATGACCAGCGAGCTCGCCAACGCGCTGCGCAAGACGCCGGGCCTGCGGGTCGCCGGCGATCTCAGCACCTTCCGCTTCAAGCACACGCAGACGACTCCCGCCGAGATGGCGCGCCAGCTCGCTGTGCACATGCTGTTGACGGGGAAGCTGCAGTCGCAGAGCGGCCGCATCCGGCTGCAGATGCAGCTCAACGACGCCGACGGAAAATTGCTCTGGTCGAACAAATTCGATCGCGAGAACAAGGACGCCTTCGCGCTGCAGGATGAAATCACCAGTGCGATCGCGAGCGAAATGCGTTTGGTGCTGTCGCCGATGACGCTCGCGTTGACGCGTGCCGGGCGAACGGAGAATCCGCAGGCGCACGATCTCTACCTGCGCGGGCAGTTCGAGAAGAACAAGTTCAGCGAGCAGGGTCTGACGCGGGCGCTCACCTATTTCGAGGAAGCGCTCAAGCTCGACTCGACGTACGCGCAGGCGTACGTCGGAATCGCCTTCGCGTACGATTTTCTGGCGGACGCGTACGCGCCCTCGCACGAGACGCACGAGCTCGCGAAAGCCGCTGCGCTGCGCGCCCTTCGCGCCGACAGTCTGCTCGCCGAGGCGCACGTGCTGTACGGCTTCGAAGTCGCGGCCAGTGATTGGGATTTTCCGGCCGGCCGCGCGGAGATGGAGCGCGGCATCGCGCTCAACCCGAACGCCCCCGACGCGCTGTTCATGTACAGCAGCTTCTTGGCGATCACGGGCGAGACGGAGAAGGCGGTCGCCAGCGCGGACCATCTCATTCAGATCGACCGTCTCTCGGCGATGGCGTCGCTGGCGCGCGCCAACGCCATGTTCTTTGGCGGCCGCTTCGCCGAGGCGCTGCGCCAGGACAGTGCGACGAAGAAGCTCGATGCGACGGTCGTCTACGTGGAGTCGCTCGACGCGGCATCGCTGCGCGAGCTCGGGCATCTGGACGAATCGGTCGCGGCCTATCGCAATTTCGAGAAGCTCACCGGACAACCGTCATTCGGCCTCGCCGCGACCTATGGCCGGATGGGAAAGCGCGATGACGCGCTGCGAGTGATTCACACGTTGGAGGAGATCGGGCGACATCGGTGGGTCGACCCACCCTTCATCGCCGCGGCGTATTCGAGCATTGGGGACCGGGACAACGCGATGCGGTGGCTCGAGACGGCGTTTCAGAAGAAGGCGTTCTCGCTGCGGTTTCTGCTGAGCTACGACTCGCCGTTCTTTCGCGAGCTGCGCGACGATCCGCGGTTCGTGGCGCTGCGGAAGCGCGTGCTGGCGACGACGTTCAAGGAATAGGCGGGCACGCCGCGGCGCGGGACGATCATCTGAGCGTCACTGGTCAGTCGCGGATGCGATTGAGGCCTGACATCTCATTTTGAGGAGGTAGGATGAAGAACGTCGTCATCGGCGCGCTTTCTATCGCAATGGGCATGGCTGGCCCACTGCACGCACAAAGCTTTTTCTCAGATCCGTCGGCGCTTGCCGGGTACGCGGCGCTCAATGCAAGCGCTCTGGGGTTGCTTCCGTCCGGGCCCGCCACCGTCCTCTTCGGCGCCGACGACCGTGCCACAGGACTGTTCGCGCGTTACGGCAACATTTCGAGTGGCGTCAACGCTATCGGCGCCGGGGTCGAGCTCGGCGGCGGACACAACCGGTTCACCATCATCGCGGGCACGACATTTTGCAGCGATTGTGAGGGCCACCTGGTGATGATCGGCGCGGGGTGGCAGAACCGATTCTACAGCTCGAGCACTGTGACGACGGGTACTTCTCCGATCGTGAACGTTGGATTCGACGGCGAGATCGCCGCGACTGTTCCGACCAAGGGAAGCGGCAATATCTTCGGCGCGAGCGTACGGATTCCCGTACTGCTGGTCGTCGGCGCGGCGACCACGACCCGTTTTGCGCCCTATCTGGCGCCGGGCATCGGCGGAGGAATCATCAGCGGTGGCGGCGATTCGCAGACCGGGTTTCGAGTGCAGCTCGGAGGCGGGATCGCGATGCTAACCGATGGAGGATTCGGAGCGAACATCGGAGTGAATAAGGTGTTCCTTGATGGAGGGAGCGCAGTGGTGAGCCTGGGCCTGAGCTTCGGCGCGGGCAAGAAATAGCACGGCGCCGTGTTTGTCTCAGGGGTGGTTTGTACGCCGGAGCAGGCGCCATGCCCATAGCGACAGTGCCGCGGCCAGCACAGTAATGACGACAAACAACGGTTCTGTCGCCACGCGCCATCCTTCCAGGGCGACTCGCGCGATGTGTACCAGCGCGAGCAGCGCAAAAACTACTCCGGTGATCATGACATAGCGTCTCATCGACCAATCTCCCATGGCGATACGTACCGACGTTGGACTCCTCGCTGACGCAGTTGAGGCATGTCTTGTCCACGAATTCGGCAGTCGTTAACCAGTGGCTTTCTCGGCGTCCTGTCGTGTTGCATGAATCGCGCACCGAGCGACCATGACTGCGTCCGCCGACTCCACCTCATCGTCCTGCCGAGCGCGAGCTGTCACCGGTCGGTAGACATAGACCGGCAACGGAAATTCGCTCACGGGAGCGCGCCTGGCAGAGATCCAGCGATTCAAGATGAGGCGCGCAGCCCATCGCGTGACCCCCCATTGCACGGTCGGTCCCGCCAATGCCCACACTTCTGTCGATGCAGCGAGACCCGGGGCGAGGTGCGCACAGCCCGGGTCTGGCGATCAATCCTGGCGTGGCTCCTGGGATCGGTGAGGGCGTGCTCATCGCGACCTCGAAGTTGAGACATGAGCACGCTTGCCAGTTCTAACACTCCGTCCTGCCTACTCAGTGCGCGACAAGGGAATCTGCTCGGACTCTGCGTTGAGCAAGTCGAGAACTCGTTGATACCGCTCCACAGCTGCAGGCTCCCCGTCTGCTAGACGAGCATTCAAGGTCCTGTCGAACAGCAATGCTGGGCCAAACCATAGTGCATCGTTGATTTCAACATCCTCAATTACCCAATATCGCGACGCTCTCGCGTCGGTGATCTCGAAGAGAAAGAGCGGAACGGTAAGGATCCAACCGCCAGGAGTCGGGAGCTCGACCCAGGTGATTCCCTGCCTGCGGCCAATACCGAGCACAAGGTAATGGCACCCGAGCACGAGATCGTAGTCGGTGCTTCCTTGTTCGTAGTAGCTCCTCAGTTTCGACACCTGCTCTGCATTGGGCTTGAGCGCGACACAGCGAACTCGCATAGACGACTCTGCTAACGTTTGGGAACCCTTGTCTCTCGGATCTGGAGGGCCGGTGAAGACGCTTCGCGCCTCGAGCGCCCAGGAACTTTGATCGTCGCCAACGAATCCTGCATGTGGACGAATACATCGACGTTGTCGTCGACCGGGTCAATTCCAAAGGCATCCTTGACCCATGAAACGGTGAAGGGCCGGGCCTTAAGATCGGTCATCTTAGTATTGCGACTTGAGAATGTTGAGGACTTGTTCTTGAGTCGCCTTTGTACTCTTGGCGAGAATCTCGATTACTCCCTTCTCAGCACTCCTAAAGTAGAATCGCGCGCCGTCTCTCGCTCGCGCCTCAAAGATGCCATTGAAGAGTGCCGTCGTTCCGATGCCAGGGTTCATGTTTCCTTGAGCTAGCCGCGATGTAAGTCGGTCGACGGTATGGCCACGTAAAGAGGATTTGGCAGCGGCCTGTGGTGCGTCACACGGGGGCCGGCACGACTGCCGTGTCGTGAAGCCGCCGCCATGCGGAAGGCACATTTGTTTGCAAAAAATACCGCTCTCGAATCCCAATCCGTTCACTGTCGGACGAAAATCTCGATATCTGAGAGCGCATCTTCCACCCGCGCCGTTAGCGCAGGATCCGCGGCAACGCGTTCCAGTGCTGGAATGACCACGTCACGATCGACTGACCCATGAATGCGAGCCAGGTGACCGATGCATGTGGCTGCGAGCGCGCGAACGTTGGGGTCGTCGTGCTCCAACAGCCAAAGGCACTGCGCTTGTACCCATCGCCAGTCACGATCGTGATAGGCACTCCGAAGCAAGGCGTCGCTGATACGGGAGCTGTCGCCAGATGCAAGGGCACGCTCCGCATCGCCTCGTTCTATCGGGACGATCTCATGGTACGTATTCATGCGACTCCACCTACCGAGGAATGATCTCGCCTTAACTTGGTCACCCACCCTTCGTTTCGTACTGCATTCTGCATCTCAGTGGTTAGCTCGCCCCAGGCTCGTAAGGGGCCGTGGAAGACCCCCTCGCTCGTTTTGAACCGCCCCGGGATTGTCGGAGACTCAGTTAGTAGGGTGCTCCAACACGGCTTGGTGCTGTGCCGAACCGATCAAACTGTTCCTCTTCCATCATCCCGTCTTCCACATCGTCCAGGCTGCGCCACGGCCCGTCGTGATGGATGACTTCCATCTTGAACAGGCCGATCACGGATTCAGCGAGCGCATTGTCGTACGCGTCCCCTCGGCTGCCCACCGAGACCTCGATGCCGGCCGCCGCGAGCCCGCGCTGGCGCCACACTTTCCGCACGCCGTACACCCGCCGGTTGGCGCGCCACACGTGCGTGATCGCGTCCCGCAGCGGGCCGTCCCGTTGCGTCCGGGCAGGGAGCCGCGTGGGTCCGCCTCGCGCGCCTTTGGTGAAGTAGGACGTCGATGGAGCAATCGGCACGACGGCGCAGATTGGCTCGACTCCACAGGTTTCACCGTGCGCTCCTGCATCAACAACTATGGTGCAACAACCGGTTGCGGGTTCGAGTTAGCAGCAAAGATTACCAGTTCTGAAATTGGCCCTTCTGTGTCGCTCGGCCGACCGGACTGCGTCGAGTTCATGGAAACATGAACGTGAAAGTATTCTTCGTAGCCGCCGATCGCACATCTAGCGATTAGCTCAGCCAGATACAGTAAGCCCTCTTTGTTCCCGGAGACGTAGACGTCGCCACTTAGTACCTCGACGTAGTATTGCCCTCCGTCCCGTAACAACTCGTAGGGGAGCTCCATCGATCTGGGATCAGGCGTCTCGAAGTTGATTGTGTACTCGGGCATCTTAGAAGGCTCAGGGGTTGGTGATGTGGTCGTTCCTTATCTTGTTGCCTTTGGTAAGCTCCCGATCAAGTAGACAGTTCGAGAGCAGACTTTGCGATTGCAGTGATTCGCCGTCGGTACGTCAGGGGCGGCACGCGACCGAGGCTGTCGTGGGGCCCTTGGGTGTTGTAGCCGACGAGCCAGTCTGAGGTCAGACCCGGACCTCGTCGAGCGAGACGAACAGATACGCATCGAGGATCTCAGTCCCGCACGTTCGGTTGAATCGCTCGATGAACGCGTGCTGCGCCGGCTTGCCCGGCTGGATCAACCGCCGCTCGACGCCGTGTGTCTCGCAGTCGCTGAGGGCGAGCGACGGGAGTGCCGGACCATTGTCGACGCGAAGATGCCGTGGTGGTCCGTACAGCGCGAGCAGCTCGTCCAGCAGGGTGATGACTCGGCGCGCCGGCAGCGACCTGCCGATCTCGATCGCCAGCCCTTCCCGGTTCGCTTCGTCGATCGCTCCTTAGTCGACCTTGATCTCCAGGCCCTTCGATCGAATCGCGCGGCGAATGTTGTCGACGATGCGGTCACGGTTGACTGCGGTGATCGTTTCATGCTGGTGTGGGGGAAACCAGCCTCGGATCGAGGAAGCATAGAGGACGAGTGGTTCTGGACCGAGCAAGAGCTCCGACTCGATTTCCATGCGTCTTCCGCGTTCTGCATATCGCACACGAGACGGACCAGCGATCTCGACTTCGAAGCCCTCATCGCTTTCGATCACGTTTGTGCGCGGGTATGTGAACATAGTCTGCCTCTCCGGGCGCGATCGTTCGACGTCACGCTCTCCGCTGACGCGAGATCTCGGCACATCAGCCGTCACGACGGTCGCTTGTCAACTGACGTGTTGTCCCGGTTGGCCCTCAACCGGCAAAGGGTGTCGAAGGACATCGTCCCGAAGTTCGGCCGAGTCGGTCCCACCCTCGGGATACTCGTCCGGATCTGCGACTTCCCACTGCTCCAATATTCCTTCCCGAACTAGAGCGTCTAAATAGCCACCCACGTCCGGCCACCATTTCTGGCGATCGCGCACATGGAACGCCACGAGTTTAGGGTCAAAAAAAGTAGCGGGACCAATCATTAAACTGAGGCGCCCGGCGTCAGGAAGGATTCGCTGAAGATAGACGTTGCTCGCCGAGTTTCTTTGCGACGTGACGAATCGGACAGTCGCGCCGCTCGAACACGTAACGATTCGATCGAATATCAGCTCTCCTGCGCCGGCATCCAGAGCTTGGACAACCGACCCCACCGAAATCCCATAGACCCAAACCGGGACACTTAGGACGCGGTAACCGTTCTCGGTCGATTGTTCGACCCACAGAGCTTCCCGTCGTCCGTCAGGGGCGCTGAAGACCATCGGCTTCCACGATCTCGTTTGCCCGGTTTGCATTGCCACTACCTATTCACTGAGGAGGGTTCTCTGGAGATTTCGCAGAACGCGGCTCCGGTTTCTCCTTATTGCCAAACCATCGATTGCAAGTCCTGCACGCGAGACGGTCGGTCGCAGGACTACTGTCGCCGCGCTGGGACTCACTGAAGTGCGGCGCTGGGAGACATACGAAGTCAACTCGCCAGTCCAGCTGCGTCACCCGTCCGCGCCTTCGCCCTCCTGCTCGCCCTTGTCTAAGTCGGACAATCCCACGAGTAGCGGGACTGAAACGTGGATAACGTCCCGCAAGCATGCGACGTGAGCGAAGACATCCTGCCGGCTTCCCGACCGCGACGAGATCGTCACTAGAACCGGATCGGGCTGTCTCTCCTCGACCCTTCCTGCACAAATGCAGCACATTACCGGTTGCCAATCAGTGCCAGCCATAGTGAGTCGCGAGGATTTTCAACTCGCTCTTGTTGAGGTTCCTGAGGCTTGTGGGCGCAACGCCTGTGCAGTCTTTCCAGTGCCTCTTGCATTTGCCAATCATCATCGGAAGGCTGTCGACGGATGCCGTCAAGAGATCTGTGTGTGCACCCAACAGCGCGTCGCTGACAACGGACCGCTGATGACGAACCGCGCCTTCGTTTAGCGCGACCCTCGTGAGCGCGGAGCGACCAACGCCCGCAGCTGCGCGAAATAACGCGCGAGCAGAGTTCTCCCCGGATCGATCGGCGCGCCGTACAGATCGCTGCTACCCCAGCAGTACAGCGTACCGCCCGCGGTCGTGCCGCACGTCGAGTATGTGCCGCTGAAGAGCGCGGTGAACGAGATTCCTTTGGCGCCGCCGATCGGCGTGGCGGCAAAAGTGGCCAGGGGATCCGGCAGTAATTGCGTGCCAAGCTGGCCCTCGTACGCGTCGCCCCAGCACAAGGCCTGCTGTGAGGCGGACACGGCGCAGCTGTGAGTGTAGCCCGCCGAGGTCGAACTGAATCGCTCGCTCGTCAGGACGGGACTCGGTGTCGCGACGGTGTAGTGCCCGCGTCCACCATTCCCGAGCTGCGCGTCGTCGTTCAGCCCCCAGCAGTATGCCGTGCCCGACAGCGTTGCACCGCACGTGTGCTGCGATCCCGTGCCGATCGACTGAAAGCGGAGACCGCCGATCACGGCCGCGGGATTTGCCGAGAACCATGGCACGGTCGGGCCGACGCCCAGTTGCCCCTCGTAGTTGTGACCCCAGCAGTAGGCGGTGCCGTTGGCGGTGAGCCCGCACGTATGGAAGGCGCCAGCGTGGAGACTCGCGAATCGGTGACCACCGGTCACTTCGACAGGCGTGAAGCGGGTGGTCTGCGTGCCATCGCCGAGTTGTCCGCTGCCGTTGAGTCCCCAACAGAACGCGCGTCCGTCGTGTGCGAGCGCGCACGTGTGCTTCGAGCCGGCGGTGATGGAATCGAGGGGAACATCAAACGGCAGACGGACGGGAACGAGGCTCCGCACACGGGGATCCGGTCGCGGCATGCCGGGTTGGTTGTCCCACTCGAAACCGCCCCAGCAATAGATGGCCCCGCTCCCGCCGAGCGCGCACGTGTGCTCGTAGCCGCCGGCAACGGAGCGGACCGGCTCCGGCACCGGCACGGCGGCGATCCCTTCGCTCGCCGATGTGGTCCCGCGACCTAACTGGCCCTGGTCGTTCGCGCCCCAGCAGAAGAGGCGGCCATCGACGTTCGCGGCGCACCAGTGCGCTTCACCCATGGCGACATGAGTGACTGGCGAACTGTGGCGAACGCGCGTCGTCGCTGTCGTTCGGTGACCCCCGCGGTCCGTCAGTGTCATCGCGATCATGCTCTCGTCACCGGTAATATTCGCCCGGATGGTGTCCGCGAAGCGGAACCACGGAACCTCCGGACTTCCAAGCCAGCTCTGGCCAGCGACCGGTACGCCGACAGTTTCCGGACCCCCGTTGGTGGAGATGCGTGGCTGGAGAATGCCACCGTCGTCGAAGGCATAGAACGAGACGATCGCACTCGACGCGGCCGAGAAGAACGGAGCGATGGCGACGAGGAGCGGTGCCCGCTGATCGGGCGGCGTCGGGATAGAAGCAGTGGCTTTGTTCCCGGCGCGATCCATTGCGATCAGCACGAGCGTGATGTCGGCGGACTCGAGCGCAATGCTTTGCCGGAACTGAGTCGTTACTCCCGGCGTGATGGGGATAGCGACTGGCGGGCTGTCGCAGCATGGCGAGGCGTGCCGCTGCACCGTCAGCGTAGTGACGACGCCCGAGTCTGTGACGTGTCCGCTCAAGATGACCATGCGGTTCGCGGTCGGCGGGGGGATGGTGTCCGCCGTTTCCGCGGCGATGATCGGTGCGGTGTAGTCAGTGCGCGGCGGGTCTGGCGCGGTTGTCCCGCCGCCACAGCCGACGGCCAATACTGCCACGAATCCAATGAGCCGCCTGCGACTTTCGCGCGCCCGTACCAGGATGGTCACGTACTGTTGGACGATCGATATCGAATCGCCTGGTAAAGCATGATGGCCTGGAATAGGGCAGTCATCCCCACGGAAAAACTGATCCATTGGAGCAAACCGATGGTATGGACTAGCAGGTCGCGCTGAATCTCCGCGAGTTCTGCGGCGGCACGCGCAGCAGCAGCGGCCTGCGGAGGTTGTAGGGGTAGCTTGTCAATCTGCCGGCGCCAGTTTGGGATCATCTCAGAGTCCGGGAGTCCACTGCGCGCCAGCTGCGACATGCCTAGACCCGTCAACGCAAGCAAGACAAAGCAGAAGCACGACGAGGCCAATAGAACTCTATGGATTCGTAACACTCCATCTCCGAGTTCGAGCACGGCTTGGTTGTTGTCGTGCCACTAGCCGAATAGGAAGACAATACCACCCAATACCAGCAATGCGATACCGAAAACAGTGGAAGGCCCGTGGTGGCGCACGGAACGCCGTTGTCGCTCCGAATTGTGTTAGTACACCCAGATTCCCGCAGTTCGTGAACAGGCAGATTCCTGCACTCGGGTTTCGTCGTGTCAACGGTGATTGAAATTCAACACTTTCGTTGATTGAAATTGCACACTCACCGGTGACGAGCCGTTAGCGCGTCGTGACCTCCTGGCGGGCGTGCCGACGTGGGCGTGCGGACGGCTCCGCGAGCTCGCGCTGCGTGTGCATCGCCGCGGTGACGTCGGCGTGGTGCCGCATCCGATAGCTGTTGCCGCGGATGTTGACGATGTGGCAGTGGGGCGGCGCTGAGAAATGCGACCGAGATTGATGGGAATCGGCTCAAAGAATTCGCCAGCTGAGGAGAACGATGCGGCTGAAGGTGCGACAAAGCCTGTTGCGATGACCGCGGCTCCGATGCACGGATTGTCTCGGCGACAACGTCCCGTCGTTGCCGAGCCGCTAGATCGGACACCGAAACAGCACCCTCTAATTCGCCTCAGTCGAGATCGGTGAACAACCCATTCTCAACCGTGGGGTGGGGGCTCTGCCCTCTCTGCATCAGCATCGCACTCATGTGCGTCTTGAGCCAATGTACCGGAAGAGCAAGTACGTCAGGAGGAAGCTCGCGCAGATTAAAGCTCGCCAGCACGTCGCGCGTCGAGCTTACTCCTTCCGTCCATTCGGATGAAGATGGCTCATTGGACAGCTCGGGTATCACTCTACCCCGGTGTTCGGTGAACCTATTCCAGAACCCTTTCCAGAACGGACCGACTCGGCTGAGATCGATATTCCAATAAACAATGCTACCACCATGATCGCGTAGGGCGGCTAGACGCGCGTGCCCTTCCAGACCTCTATTGAATTTGGACCAGGACGGCAGCGAGCATAGGCCAATATGCAAATGGTTGCTACGGTCCATCTCCGATAGCGCTGGTTCCAGCTCGGCGATGAGGCAATTTTGGTCTGCGACTCGGCTCAGTAGCATCCGCATGGCTTCAGGTCGGAGATGTCTGTCGAACACCTCTAAGTCGGGAGCTTCGTACAGCTGCCCCGGATGCAACGCGTGAAGGACGCGTTCAACTTGCGTGGGGATCAGATTATTTGTCGTCATTGACGGCGCGGGGCCTAATAGGAGTACGCGGTGTTTGGTGAAAGCATGATATTAAGAATGACGCCGATGAGTGTCAGCGACAAACCAACAGCGGCCATGCCTCTTCCACGTGTTGCTATTTTCACACCTGTGGCTTCAAGCACGGTGCCCGCTGCCACTTCAGCTATTCCTGCCGCCGCGTTTCGCTCAGCTGCAGCCACAAATGCATTTTTCACTGGGAATGCTGTTCGTAGTTCTCCTGCTTCGCTGACGACAACCCGCACGATTTCCTCCCCCCGAGTCCCTATATAGCCTTTCCAATTGCGCTCGATTACGTAACGCACTTCACCATTGACCAGCTGCTTCCCTACGATCTCGCCGCGAGATACTGTCTGGCTAATTACATACTTTAGTGTGCCTCGTTCCATATCGGTAAACATGTTCCACCCCTTTCCGAAGACTCCCTGAACATGCTTGGCGAGCACGTGACGAAGCGCCGTCCAATCGGTTACCTCGGTACAACAGGCTGCAAGTCCAAACGGATCGCTGTAGTTAGTGGGGTCGCTCCCGCCGAAGCTGTACAAATTTAGCCCGCCTGCGAGGCCGATCGGATCTTCCTGCGTGAAGCGCCCCGACTTCGGATCGTAGTACCGATTGCGCCGGAGTTACGACTCAGGCACGCCGATGATCGTGGCGAAAAATCAGACTTCTAACAGTCCGAAGTCCGTTGTGCGTTTCTTTGGCACACGCTTCCACCATTCGTGCGGTCGATCGAGCAGGGGCTTGGCGATGGATTCCGTCGCTGCCATGAATCTTTCATCCGTGAGCTTTATTTCGGCAGTGAGACGAGCACGCAGACCCTGTGGTGCCCTGATCTCCGGAAAAGGCTTCTGCAGTACATTCGGTTGCACAACAAGACGGCGCCACCGTTCACGCGGATGTACGACAATCCGACACGTCGCGTCGCTGCGATCAGAATTTCGGAAGCGGTCCACTAGTGCGGAATGCGTCATTACGGCGAGGGAGCCAAAAGGCTCTTCAGAATATCTACGTTCGCGTTCTTCAGCGGGTGCCATGCTTCACCAATCCCGTCAATTCGTCCTGATCAATATCCCGCACGTGGCATCCAGTTCCATGGGGGACTGCCTGACGCGCTCCGTGCACCTACGTTCCGAGAGGCGTCTGATTGTCGTTGAATTCAAGAGATTGAACACTCCGCGATTGCTTCTGGGACCACGTGCAGATCCTAGCAATGCTCAATGAGCGGGAAGGTGCAGCGTCTCATGGATGATGAGTGTGCGTTCTCCAAAATATGTCGCATTTCTTCTCTAAATTCTGTCGCATCTGAGAGCCTCCCTGTTTCGTTGGGCCATTCGTGGTGGGATGTGGAATCCCGATCACCGGAGGCCCGAGGAGGATGCTCAGGATGCTCGATCGACATGCGGTTCAGGAGTTGTTGCGCGCCGGGGTCACGCCCCGCGCCGTGGCCCAGCAGTTTCGTGTCTCGCGCCGCACGGTTGAGCGGATTGCGCACGAAGCGACGATTCGGAGTGAC
>JBBROY010000042.1:0-34204 GCA_038228795.1 Gemmatimonadales bacterium | reverse complement strand
CGCTCGGCCTCGGCGCCCTGCCGGCCTCGCTCATCTTCGGCGTGCTCTGGGACCGATTGGGGCCGCCGAGCGCATTCGCGTTCGGCGCGCTAATGGCGCTGCTTGCGAGCGTCGGGATGGTACTGGTAGCCCCGAGCGGCAAAACTCAGCGAGCACCTAGTCTTGTGTCCCAGAAATACGTTTCGTAAGTCGGTCTAACTTTTCCAGGATGCTGTCGGCGGTCGCCGTCCACCGGAACGGTCTCGGGTGCTTGTTGTAGCCGTGGACGTACGCGTCGATGCGCTCGACGAGGTCCTTCACCTTGCGAAACGATCCGCGCCGAATGGCGCGGTGCGTAATGACCCCAAACCAGCGTTCGACTTGGTTGAGCCACGACGCGTACGTCGGCGTAAAGTGCACGTGGTACCGGGGATGCCGAGCGAGCCAGGCCCGCACCTTCTGCTGCTTGTGCGTGCCGTAGTTGTCCAGGATGAGATGCACCTCCAGTCCGGCAGGGACGTTGGCGTCGATGTCCTTCAGGAAGCCCAGAAACTCCTGATGGCGGTGCCGAGGCGTGCATTTCGTGATCACCTTCCCGGTCGCAATATCGAACGCCGCAAACAATGTGGTCGTGCCGTGGCGACGATAGTCGTGGGTGAAGCCTTCCACGTATCCGAGACCGAGCGGGAGGCCGGGTTGTGTGCGCTCAAGCGCCTGAATCTGACTCTTCTCATCGACGCAGAGCACCAGCGCTTTGTCCGGGGGATTGAGATAGAGGCCCACGATGTCCCGAACCTTCTCCACGAAAAACGGATCGGGAGAGATCTTGAAGGTCCGCGTTCGGTGGGGCTGCACGCCAAAGAGCGAGAAGTACCGATGCACGCTACTCTTGCTGATGCCGCTCTTCTCTGCCGTGTCGCGCACGGTCCAATGCGTCGCGTCCTTCGGTTTCGTCTGCACGACCGTCTGGAGCATCGTGGCGACGGCATCATCGTCATGCGTGCGCGGACGCCCGGACCGTGGCGCATCATAGAGGCCCGCAATCCCGTGGGCGTGGAACCGGGTTCGCCAATGCCCGATGAGCGGCAGGCTCACGCCGAGGCTCGCCGCAATGGTCGTGTTGTTCTCTCCGGCGGCCGAGCGCAGAATGATCGTGGCCCGTTGCACCAGCCCGTGAGGCAGCGCGCGCGAGCCGGCGAGGGCGGTCAACTGGTCGCGCTCGTACGCCGTGAGCTGGAGGTCAAACTTCCGTGGTCGCCCTGTGCGCATCGGTCGCCTGCCCGCGCAGAAAAGGAGGCCACAAGATATGAAATGAATTAATGGGACACAAGACTAGCACCTAGCACCTAGCACCCAGCACATAGCCCGTAGCCGCCCGCTCCAACGTCTCCGACAGGCGCCGCGGACCATTCGGAAGCGAGAACGACAGCGCGTCGAACTGGCTGGCGAATCGCGCCAGCTCGCGCTCGTTCATTCCGCCGGAGAAGAAGATCACCGGACCGCTGGCGCGCGCGCCGGCGAGAAAATCGGGCGCCGTGCCGTCGCTATCGTCGGCGTCGATCAGAATCAAGCCGGGACTGAGCCGATCGAGCGCGTGCAACGGCCGCTCGTCGGCGCGCGGATAGACGGCCGGGTGGCCGCAGAGCGTGGTCAATTCGCCCATGAGGGCGCCGATGACCGGATCTCTTGCCACGATGAGCACCGTGCGCGGAGGTACTGGCTGCATTCTACGATACCGCGAACCACTCTGGGTTGCGACGGTGTGGGGGGCGCACCATTCACTACTGCACAGCCCGGACCAGCGCCCGATTCCGCGCCTCTTCCGCACGATGTTCCGAGTCGTCGCGTTGCGCGCAGTGGGTATCACGCAACGTCAGCAGCAGCGCGATCCTGGTCTCGCGTAGCGTTCCTCGACCCACAGCCGACCGAACTCGCGCTCAGCGAGTGGCTCGATGTCCGGATGATACCGGCGCAGATGATCGACGTAGCGCGCGTAATCCGGGGCGCCGATCATGGCGCGGATCGCCGCGAGAACTCTCGTGAGGCGCACGCTCAGTCCCCCGCCATCGGCAGCGACTCGTATGGAATCTCCGTCGAAGGAATGCGCGATTGGCCGCGGATGGCACTCAGCCATTCCTTGGCCGACGCCACGAGCACGATGATCACGGACGCCATGAAGAACGCGGCCACCGCGGCGTCGAGCCGGTCGTTGAAGATCATGCGCGACGCGTCGGCGGCACTCTTTACTCCGGCGGGGAGTTTTCCCGCGGCGAGCAGCTCGCTCAGCATTCGCGTGTGGGCCAGAAAGCCGAGCCTGGGATCGTCGGCGAAGATTTTCTGCCACCCGGCCGTCAGCGTAACGATGACAAGCCAGGCCAGAGGAGTCATGGTCACCCAGGCGTATCGCGCCTTTCCCATCTTGATGATGATGGTGGTGCCGACGCACAACGCGACCGCGGCCAGCAGCTGATTGGAGATGCCGAAGAGAGGCCAGAGCGAATTGATGCCGCCGAGCGGATCGATCACGCCCTGATACAGGAAGTAGCCCCACATGGCGACAAACATCGCGCTCGATGCGACGACGGCCGGATAGGACGACACGCGCCCAAACGGTTCCCACACGTGCCGCCCAAGATCCTGAAGCATGAACCGGCCGACGCGCGTGCCGGCGTCGAGGGTGGTGAGGATGAACAAGGCCTCGAACATGATCGCGAAGTGATACCAGAGCGCCATGGCGCTGGGACCGCCGAGCGCGCTCGAGAAGAGGTGCGCCATCCCCACCGCGAGGCTCGGCGCGCCGCCGGTGCGCGAGAGCAACGACGTTTCGCCGACTTGCTGCGCCAGCTGCTGCATCGCGGCGGGATCGAGCGTGAAGCCCCACCTGGCGACTGCCGCCGCCGCGCTGGCCGCCGTGGTACCGATGGCCGAGGCGGGCGCGTTGATGGCGAAGTACACGCCGGGCGTCAGCACGCACGCGGCAATGAGCGCCATTACGGCAACCAACGACTCCATCAACATTGCGCCGTACCCGACCGGCCGCGTATCGGTCTCGCGCTCGATCATCTTCGGCGTGGTGCCGCTGGCGACCAGCGCGTGAAAGCCGGAGATCGCGCCGCAGGCGATCGTGATGAAAGCGAAGGGGAAAACCTTTCCGGCGAAAACGGGTCCGGAGCCATCGGTGAACTGCGTCAGCGCCGGCATCTGGAGCGGGGGGAGCACGAACACAATGCCGACCGCCAGCGCGATCACAACGCCGATCTTCACGAAGGCCGAGAGGTAGTCGCGTGGCGCGAGGAGGAGCCACACCGGAATGACCGAGGCCGAGAAGCCGTAGACCATGATCAGAATCGCCAACGTCTTGCCGCTCAGCGTAAAGTGCGGCGCGAGCGCCGGATTTTCCGCCACCCAGCGCCCGACGTAGAGCGAGAGGATGAGCAACACCAGACCAATTCCCGTCGCCTCGAGCACGCGGCCGGGCCGCATCCACCGGAGATAACCACCCATGAACAATGCGATCGGAATCGTGAGCCCGATCGTGACCGTGCCCCACGGACTCGACTTGAGCGCGTTGACCACGACTAGTCCGAGTACCGCCATCAACACGATCATGATGCCGAGAACGGCCACGAGCGCCGTGTATCCGGCGACCGGCCCGATCTCATCCTTCGCCATCTGCCCCAGTGAACGCCCATTGCGCCGAGTGGACGAGGCGAGAATCACGAAGTCCTGTACCGCGCCGCCGAGCACGACGCCGACGATGATCCAAATCGCGCCTGGGAGAAAGCCGAACTGCGCGGCGAGGGTGGGCCCGACGAGCGGACCTGGTCCGGCGATCGCCGCGAAGTGGTGGCCGAACACGATCCAGCGGTTGGTCGGCGAGAAGTCGCGGCCATCATCGAGTCGAATCGCCGGCGTCGGCCGCGCCGCGTCGAGGGCAAATACCTTGGCCGCGATGAACTTGCTGTAGAACCGATACGCGATGGCGTAGGTGCACACCGCCGCGGTCACCAGCCACGCGGCGCTGACGGACTCGCCGCGTGACATCGCGAGTGTCGCGAACGAAAACGCTCCCGCGACGGCGACGGCGATCCAGATGGCGCCGCGCAGTGCCTTCGGCATTGGCAAATGCTCCAGTGGTGGATGGGAGAAGATTGCGGCGCGCGACGTGCACCGTCAACGAACAGCGTGCCGTGCGCCGCCTCGCATGACATCCGCTTTGCTGCACGCTAGCTTACACCAAACCACTCGGACTCTGCCGTGCGCCACTCGCGAATTCTGCTGTCGCCCCTCCTGTTCGCTTCGCTCGCGTGCGCATCCCGTCCTCCCGCGCCGGCCTCCTCGCAGGCCACGCCGCCGGCGGCTGCGCAGCAAGCGCCGCCGCAAACGTCGCGGCCGTTGGCCGGATTCGCCGCGCAACGGCTGATCGTGCTGCCGACGCGATTCCTCCGCACCAACGATTCTCTGGGATGGAACCGCGACATCGGTCCGTCGGCGGAGTTTCTCAAGCGCGTGGACGATGAGCTCGCCTTCGCGCTGCGCGAGCGCGGAGTGCAGGGAACATGGGTGATGGCCGGCGACGTGGTGAAGGCCGCCAAGCGCAATTTTGCTTTCACCACCGACCCGTATACACTCGGCGAGGAGTCGATGCGGCCGCCGCGGCACAACCCGGACCCGGTGCCCGACCCACTCGCGTCCGAGCTGCGCAACCTCATCGCGCTGCACGACGGCGTTCGGTACGCGCTGGTGCCGGTCGAGGTGCGCTTTGAGAAGTTCGGCTCGCAGGGACGCGCCGTGCTGCACCTCGCCGTGATCGACGTGCGCATGACGAAGGTGCTCTGGAGCGGCGACGTCGTGAGCGATGCCTCGCTCGTCTTCTCGCCCGCTCTCGCCGCGAGTCTTGGCGTGCATTTAGCAGATATGGTCGCCGCCCCATGACCCGCTCGGGTTGGGCGTCACTGACATCTGACTTCCGACATCTGACGTCTACTTGACCGACATCACGCTCATACCAGGCGATGGCATCGGCCCCGAAATCACGGACGCCACCATCCGCATCCTTGCCGCCGCGGGCACCGACATCACCTGGGACCGCCAGCTGGCCGGACAGGCCGCGGTCGCCGTCGTCAACGATCCGATGCCGCAAGCCACCATCGACTCGATCAAGCGTACGCGTCTCGCCCTCAAGGGGCCGCTCGAGACGCCGATCGGGACGGGATTTCGCTCGGTCAACGTCGCGCTGCGGCAAGAATTTTCGCTCTACGCCAATGTGAGACCCGCGAAAACCCTCATCCCGGGTGGACGGTTCGACAACGTCGACATTGTGCTCGTCCGCGAGAACACCGAGGGGCTCTACAGCGGAATCGAGCACTACGTGCGCATCGGCGACGATCCGCACGCGGCGGCTGAATCCACGGCGGTGATCACGCGCAGTGGCTCTGAACGTGTCGTGCGCTACGCCTTCGAGTACGCGCTGCGCCACACGCGCAAGAAGATCACGCTGGTGCACAAGGCGAACATCCTGAAGTTCTCCCAGGGACTGTTTTTGGAGACGGGACGCACAATCGCGAAGGACTATGAGGGGCGCATCGCGTTCGAGGAGCGGATTGTCGATGCGATGGCGATGCAGCTGGTGATGAATCCCGAGCTGTTCGATGTCATCGTCACCACGAATCTCTTCGGCGACATCCTCTCCGACGAGATTTCCGGCCTCGTTGGAGGCCTCGGGCTGGCGCCTGGCGCGAACATCGGCGAGCACGCGGCCATCTTCGAGGCAGTGCATGGCACCGCTCCGGACATCGCCGGTCAAGGGATCGCGAATCCCGGCGCGCTGATCCTCGCGGCCTGCATGATGCTAGAGCATATGGGGGGCGCCGAGAACGCGGCGCGCGCGGCGCGAATCCGCTCCGCGTTCGAGAGCACGGTCACGGGAGGTATGGTGCGCACACGGGATCTTGGTGGACGCGCGACGACGGCCGAGTTCACCGACGCCATCGTCGCCAAGCTCGGATCGTGAGATTGGTGGACCCCTCGTGACGACAATTCTGCACGTCTCGGATCTTCATTTTGGCCGGCCCGCCGTGCCGGAGCAGATCGACGCCATCGAAGCGCTGGTGCAGGTAGAGCGCTATGATGTCGTCGCGATCTCGGGCGATGTGTCGCAGCGGGCGCGGGCGGGAGAGTTCCTGCGTGCACGCGCGTTCATCCGCGATGCCCAGCGCGTGAGCCAGACGATCATCGTGCCCGGCAACCACGACGTGAAGTGGTGGAAGGCGCCCATCGGATTCGGCGACAAGGCCGCGATCTACGAGGGCTACCGCACGTATATCTCCGCCGATCTCGAGCCGGTGCTCCGCGTGCCCGGAGTCACCTTCGCGGGACTCAATACGGCCTTGGGGGTGACCCGGCACACGCTCACCTGGAACATGCGCGACATCAGCGTGATTGGGGACCTGCGGCGGAGCCAGATCGAGCGGGCGCGCTCCGCGTTTGCCCAATCGCCCGCGTCCGATCGCCGCGTGATCGTGATGCATCACAATCCGATGAAGGGAGAGCTGTCGCAGCGTCACGGGCTCTCGAACACGAAGCACGTGCTCGGCGCGTTCGCCGATCTGGGCGTGGACCTGGTGCTTTGCGGGCACGATCATCAGGAGGCGATCCACTTCGTCGAGCACACGCGCAAGGGCACCGTGATCGCGACGGCCGGCACGGTCTCGAATCGGTCGCGCGGCGGGCGACCGTCGAGTCTCAACGTCATCTCGTTGTCCGATGGCAGAATTCAGGTGGTGACGCGAATTTGGTCGGATCAATCGAGAGCCTTCGTCGACGGCCCGATCAAGAGCTTCGATCGATGAAGTTTCTGGGTCACGGCCGGTTCCGCGATGACCCATTCCAGCTTCGCCTGGAGTTCGATGGACCGCCCCGCACGGCGGAGGCGTTCTTCGACCGCTTGCGTCTGCTAGGCCTCAAGAGGATCGAGCGCTGCCGCCTGACCAGAAACCGGGCGGTGATGGTGAGCTTCACGGCGCGCGAGCTGCGCGTGCACCGCGGTTACCTCGACGCGCCGACCGATGTCTTGCGCGCGATCGTCGTCTTCGTCACCGCGCGCACCCGCGCGGAGCGGCAGGCGGCCCAGCAGGTGATCCTCGCCTTTCCGGTGCACGACGTCGCGCCGCCGCCGGTGCGCCGGCCCGAGCGTCCGCGCGCGGAGGATCCCGCGATTATCGGCGAGCTGGAGCAGTGGCATCGCGAATACAATCAGCGCTACTTCGCCGGCACGCTCAACGACATCCGTCTCCGCATCTCTGGCCGCATGCGCTCGCGGCTGGGGCAATACATGACGGCGTCACCGTACGGGGAGCCGGCGGAGATCACCATCAGCCGGTCGCACGTGCGCCGTCACGGCTGGGCCGAGACGCTGCATACCCTGCTGCACGAGATGGTGCATCAGTGGCAGGCCGAGAACGGTCTGGCGATCGACCACGGCTCGCTGTTCCGCGCGAAAGCGCGCGAGGTGGGCATTGTTCCCCATGCGCGCCGCGAGCTGCGGGGCGGGCTGAAGCAGGGCCGGGTTACCGTGCAAGTCGACCTGACGCAGCGAGCGGCGCGGCAGGAATAGCGTCAGCCGCCGGCTACGGGACGTCTACTGCATCGCCGCCAACTGCTCCCGCGCGATGCTCGCCCACACCGCGCGTCCGTGCTCACGACTGAGTCCCGAGCCCTGGACAGTGACTAGAAAGCGCGTCGCGACGAGTACATGAAGATCGTAACCCGCATTGGCCGGAGTGATCGTCTCGACCGCCGGATACCCCGCGAACGCCGCGGGCGTTCTGCTTGCCCCGCCGCGTTCGCTCGGCTTCTGCCGCGCGGACGACGTCATCGGCGCGTAGATCGGCGGGTGGTAGCCGCCGTCGACGATCTGTACGCGGAGAACGTCGCTCCCCTTCGAGAACATGCGGTCCGCCGTCGCCACCTTGAAGCCCGCTCGGTCCGCGAAATGACCCGATGGCTCGCCGACGGCGGTCCAGCCTGGCGGAGCGGCAGGGAGCAACTTGGCGAGTTTCTGGGGATCGATTGGATCCACCACGCCGTGGGCCTCGACGCTTTCCTGCGCGCGGCGCGCCATGCGCGCGACGTCGGCGCTGAGCCATACCGCGGGCTCCCGCACCCCGAGCGGGGCCGTCTCCGTCTCGGGTGCGGACGGGGGCGCGATCGGGTCGACCGATGGCGCGGGCTGTGCCGGCACGGTGGCGGCGGCAGTGGGGGCCGTAGCGGCGATTGGTGTCTTCTTCGATGACGCCTTCTTCGCGTCCGCCTCGCGGCACGCGCCGAGCGCGAACAGGATCGTCAGCGCAACGGGTACCGCGCTTCGTGAGGCCATGGGCCCTCCGTTCTCCAGAAAGACGACCGAGGTCGCGATGGAGAAACGGTAGGGCGGTCCGGCGGCCGGAACAGTGATCCCGCGCACCGAGTCCACTAGCACCGCACGCCGAGCGCCGTCTACTTTCTCACGCATGAACCACGACTTCTACGACATCGACGGGGCTCTGTCCGAGGAGGAGCGCGCGGTTCGCGATAGCGTGCGCCAATTCGTCGACGAGCGCGTGCTTCCCATCATCGGCGACTGCTACGTGCAGGGCCGATTTCCGAAAGAGCTGATCCCTGAGCTGGCGCAGTTAGGCGTCTTTGGCGCGAACTTGCCCGAGGAGTTCGGCTGCGCCGGACTCAACAACGTCGCCTACGGACTCATCATGCAGGAGCTCGAGCGAGGCGATTCCGGGGTGCGGAGCTTTGCGTCGGTGCAGGGAGCGCTCGTGATGTACCCCATTTACGCCTTTGGCAGTGAAGCGCAGAAGCGCCACTACCTCCCGAAAATGGCGGCGGGCGAGATCATCGGATGCTTCGGGCTGACCGAGCCGGACTACGGCTCGAATCCGAGCGGCATGGTCACGATGGCGACGGAGCAGGCTGACGGCGGCTGGACGCTCAACGGCGCGAAGATGTGGATCACCAACGGATCTACCGCGCAGGTCGCGATCGTGTGGGCGAAGACGAATGGCGACAAGTCGGATAAGTCGATTCGCGGATTCATCGTGCCGACCGATGCGCCGGGCTTCACGGCCCGCGATCAGAAGGGAAAATTGTCGTTGCGCGCGAGCGATACAAGCGAATTGGTCTTTCAGGATGTTCATCTTTCGAAGGACGCAATCCTGCCGTCATCGGGCGGGATCAAGAGTCCGCTGATGTGCCTGACTCAAGCACGATACGGCATCTCGTGGGGCGCGATCGGCGCCGCGATGGCGTGCTATGAGGAGGCCGTCAGTTACGCTGCCAACCGTGTCATGTTCGACAAGGTCATCGCCGCGTTTCAACTTCAGCAGGCGCGCCTCGCCGAGATGTTGACCGAGATCGTCAAGGCGCAGCTGCTATCGCTGCACCTCGGCCGCCTGAAGGACGCCGGCACTTTCACGCCGCAGCAGGTGTCGCTCGCCAAGCGGAACAATGTCAGCATCGCGACCGATGTCGCTCGCGAGGCCCGCCGACTCCTCGGCGCCAACGGCATACTGGCCGAGTACGCCAGCATGCGCCACATGGCCAACCTGGAGAGCGTCTACACGTACGAAGGGACGCACGACGTTCACACGTTGATTCTCGGACAGGCCATCACCGGTCTCAACGCGTTCAAGTGAGTCGGGCCGTTCCCTCTAGCTGTCGCTGGTCTCGCTTTGCATCTTCCCGCGTCCGATTCCGAGAGGCTCGCCATGCACGTTGCCGCGAGCAACCCGCGTCACGCCGCGCGATACGCGCTCGGCGCGGCGTTGTTCATGATCGCCGGCTCTGGGTGTGAGTCGCCGAAACAGCCAGAAGCCCGTGCGCCGCTAACCGCGTCAGCGAGTGCGCAGCATCCGGTGACGCTTCGCATTCCTTCCGATTCGGTGATTCCGGCAGGGCCGTTCGGAGCGTCGATTCGTCGTGGGCGCGCCATCTTCAACGCGACGCGCGACTCGCTTCCTACTCATGTCGCGAGCAACCTGCGATGCGCGAGCTGCCACCTCGACGGCGGCGCGCGGGCCGACGCGGCGCCGCTCGTCGGCGCGTTCGTGCGATATCCGCAATATCGCCAGCGCAATGCCGCCATCATCCGGATCGAAGAGCGTGTCAACGATTGCTTCCAGCGCAGCCTGAACGGCACCGCCATCCCGTGGGATAGCGACCAGATGCGGGACATCGTCAGCTATCTCTGGTTCTTGTCGAGCGGTGTGGCCGCACCCGGCAAGATTCCGGGACAGGGGCTGCCGAAGATGCCGGCGCTCCGGGGCGATTCGGCCCATGGAGCGATGGTGTTCGATGCCAACTGCGCGCGCTGTCATGGCACCGACGGCGCGGGCACCGCTATCGCTCCGGCGCTCTGGGGAGCGCGGTCGTACAACATCGGCGCGAGCATGGCACGCTCGGGGTCGGCGGCGTCGTTCATCAAGCACAACATGCCGTACGACAAGCCGCGTTCGCTCAGCGATCAGGACGCGTTCGATGCGGCCGCGTACATCAACTCGCACGCCCGGCCCGATCTCAAGGGCAAGGAGAACGATTGGCCGATGGGCGATGTGCCGCCGGACGTGCCGTACAAGACGAAGAAATCCACGAAGGGCAGTTAGGGCAGCTGTCGTTGACGGGATCGATCAACTCATTCATCAGGAGGCCATCATGACGTCTACATCCCAACATCTGACTCCTCGCCGGTCGTTTCTCGGCCGATTGGGTGCGGGCGCGCTCGCGCTCGCCGCGGGAACGCGCGCGCTCGGCGCCGAGACGGTGAGCGCGAACATCGCTTCACCGTTCGACGAGTCGTGGCTCAATACGCTCAACGGAAAGCACAAGCAGATGGTCGACGCCCAGGCCGTGAACGACGGTTGGCCGCTCGCCTTCGCGGGCACCTTTCTGAACTCGAACCACGAAGCGTACAACCTCGCTGACAACCAGATCACTTCCGTCGTCGTGTTGCGTCATTTCGCGATGCCCCTCGCGCTCAACGATGCGATGTGGGCCAAGTATCACGTCGGCGAAATGATCAAGGTGATGGATCCAGCGACCAAGAGCGCGTCGATGCGCAACATTTACTACAAGCCAAAGCCGGGCGACATCATGCTCGACTCGATGTCGATCGACAAGCTGTCGGCGCGCGGCGTGGTGTTCGTCTGCTGCAACGTCGCGCTCACCATTCTGAGCGGGATGGCGGCCAAAGGCGCGGGTGTGACGCCCGAGGTCGCCAAGAAGGAGTGGGTTGCCGGTCTACACCCCGGCGTGCACATCGCGGCGTCTGGCGTGCTCGCGGTCAACCGCTCGCAGGAAAAGGGATGCACGTATTGCGCGGGCGGCGGGGCCTGAGAACTTCGGCACTCGGCACTCGGCACTCGGGCGATTTGGCGAGATGGTTTCGCCGGGTCGCCCGAGTGCCGAATGCCGATTAACGGTTCCCTCCGGGTGGCCGCCGCGTGCACTGCCTGTCGTTTTTCCTTCCCAGTGCCGAGTCACGCCGGTGTGGAGTAAGTTTCGCCCATGAAAATCGCCGTATGCATCAAGCGCGTGCCCGACATGGAGGCGCGCTTCAAGATTGGCGCCGATGGCGCATCGGTAGATGAGGCGGGACTGAAGTTCGACATGAGCGATTTCGACGGGTACGCGGTCGAAGTAGCGCTGCAGCTCAACGAAAAATCCGGCGGCGGCGAAACGACGGTGATCTCGCTCGGGCCCGATGTCGTCCAGGAGACGCTGCGCAAGGCGATGAGCATGGGTGCCGATCGCGCGGTTCATCTCAAGGCCGACAAGATCCCCTTCGATTCATTCGCTATCGCCCGCGCGCTGGCGGCCGAGCTGAAAGTTGGCGCGTACGATCTGATTCTCTTTGGCCGCATGGCGGTCGATTCGGCGAACCAGAGTACCGGTCCAATGGTGGCCGAGCTACTCGGCTTGCCGGTCGTCACGGCGGCGAGCAAGCTGGATATCGCGAACGGCACTGGCACCGCGCGCCGCGAGCTGGAAGGAGCGGCGGAGATCGTCACCTTTCCGCTTCCCGCTGTCGTCACGATCGACGAAGGGATCGCGCGGCCGCGGTTGCCATCGCTCAAAGGCATCATGGGCGCGAAGAAGAAACCGCTCGAGTCCAAGCCGGCGCAGCTCGGTGAGCCGCGTATTGCCGTGAAGTCGATGGAGCTTCCGCCCGAGCGCACCGGCGGCCGTATCGTCGGCGAGGGCGCGGCGGCGGTGCCCGAGCTCGTCCGTCTCCTGCAAACCGAAGCGAAGGTGTTGTGATGCCGAACGTCTTTGCATTCGCGGAGGCTCGCGGCGGCCAGCTGCGCAAGGTGGCGCTCGAAGCTGTGACGGCGGCGCGCACACTCGCCGACGCGGCGGGCGGCGAGGTGCACGCGCTTCTCGTCGGCGCGCCAGGTATTGGCGAGAAGGCCGAACAGCTCGGTGCCTATGGAGCAGACGTTGTGATCGTGATCGAGCACGCCGGCTTCGGCAACTACAACGCCGAGGCCGCGGCAGCGGCCGCCGCCGAACGTATCAAGAGCGGTGGCTATCGCGCGGCGCTGTTCAGCGCGTCGGCGCAGGGGCGGGATCTCGCTCCCCGTGTCGCGGCCAAGCTCGGCGTACCGATGGCGGCCGACGTGACATCGTTCGAGCCAAGCGGCGATTTGATTGTCGCACGGCATCCCGGCTACACCGGCAAAGTGATTTTCACCGTCACGCTGGCGGCGTCGCCGGCCGTGATCTCGCTGCGGCCCGGCGCCGTCGCCGCGGCCGAACATCGCAAGGCGGCGCGAGTCGAGACGGCGCAGCCGGTGGGCGATCCCTCGGCGGCGCGGGTGATCGTCACCGAGATGGTGCAAGGGTCGTCGGCCAAGCTCGATCTCGGCGAGGCGCCGGTGATCGTGGCCGGCGGTCGCGGACTTCGCGCGGCCGAAAACTTCAAGCTGGTCGAGGATCTGGCGAGCGCGTTCGGGAACGCGGCGGTCGGCGCCACGCGCGCGGTGACAGACGATGGCTGGCGCCCGCACAGCGACCAGATCGGCCAAACGGGCCGGCTCGTCAGTCCCGATCTCTACGTGGCCGTCGGCATCTCCGGGGCGATTCAGCACCTCGCCGGCATGCGCACATCGAAGACCATCGTCGCGATCAACAAGGACAAGGAAGCGCCGATCTTCAAGATCGCCGACTACGGCATCGTCGGCGACGTGTTCGAGATCGTGCCGGCGTTGACGGAAGCGGTGCGCGAAGCGAAGAAGCATCACTAACCTCGCTCCGAGCCGAATGTCGATCCTTCCGTCGCGTCACCAGCTGCCACTCCCGCTCGACCGGATCATCCTCCGCGACGCGCCGGATGTTGAGGCGGTGCCGATGGACGTTGTGTTCGTCGGCGGTGGTCCGGCCGGTTTTGCCGGCGCCATCGAGCTCGCGCGTTTGGTCAAGCGCGACAACGAGGCGGGCGGCACGCTCGGCGACATCCAGATCGCCGTGCTCGAGAAGGCCGAGGGACTTGGCGAGCACAATTTGTCGGGCGCGATCGTCAATCCGCGCGCGTTGCGCGAGCTCTTTCCGGAACTGAAGGACGCCGACTTCCCCTTCCGCGGTCCGGTGACCGGGGAGCGCGTCTACTTCATGACCGGCGGACGCGCGTTGCGCATCCCGACGCCGCCGACGATGAAGAATCATGGCTACTTCATCGCCTCGCTGTGTGAGATGGTACGCTGGCTCGGCGTGCAGGCGGAATCGTTGGGCATCAACGTCTTTACCGGGTTTCCCGTCGACGCGCTGCTCGTCGATGGCGATCGCGTCGCGGGCGTCCGCACAACGCCCTCCGGCCTGTCTCGGGACAACACGCCCGGCTCGTCGTACGCTCCCCCGACCGATCTCACCGCGCGCGTGACGGTGCTGGCCGAAGGCACGCGCGGACTGTTGTCGCAGGCGTACTACGAATGGCAGCGGATCGCGTCGGACAATCCGCAGATCTACGCGCTGGGCGTGAAAGAGATCTGGGAGACGAAGAAGCCGCTCGACGCGGTGATCCACACGCTGGGTTGGCCGCTGCCGCCGGACGCGTTCGGTGGCAGCTTCGTCTATCCGCTCGATACGAATCTGCTCGCGCTCGGTCTGGTGGTCGGTCTCGACTACCAGCAGACGGCGCTCGACGTGCACGTGCTGCTACAGCGGCTCAAACAGCATCCGCTGCTCCGGGAGTATCTCGACGGCGGCGAGATGGTCGAGTGGGGGGCGAAGACGATTCCCGAGGGCGGGTATTATGCCATCCCCAAACGACGCAGCGGCGACGGCATCATCATCGTCGGCGACTCGGCTGGCTACGTCGAGGTGGCTTCACTCAAGGGAATTCACTACGCGATGCAGTCCGGGATGTTCGCCGCGCGCGCGATCTTCGAGGCGCTGAAGAAGAACGACACCTCGGCCGCGTCGCTCACCGCGTACGACCGACTGGTCGACGAGAGCTACATCGTGAGCGACCTGCGCGCGCGCCGCAACATGCGCCTCGTGTTTCAGGACAAGACGATCTACACCGCCGGCCCGCAGGCCGCGTTGATGACGTTGACCAACGGAGCGTTTCCCGGCGGCAAGATCGAATCGCATGCCGACGCCGAGGTGGCGCGCGAGGAAACGGCGGAGGAACCGTTCGTCCCCGATGGCAAGCTGACCTTCAGCAAGCTCGACGCGAACTACAAGTCGGGCAACGCCACGCGCGACGACATCCCATCGCATCTGATCGTCGGTCAGGACATCCCGCCCGCAGTCGCCACGCTCTACCAGCACATGTGTCCCGCCGGCGTGTACGAGCGGCAGGGCGACAGACTGGTCATCAGCCCCGCCAATTGCATCGATTGCAAAGCGACGGATGTGTTGGGCCCGCGGTGGACGCCGAGGGAAGGGGCGGCGGGTCCGCACTACCGGCGCATGTAGGAGAGCGTTGCGTATTGCGTGCTCCATGCCCACAGTAGCGCTACGACGAATTCCGCATGGCATGGAGCGGCTCGGCTCGGTATCCTAATAGCGTCGCAGCCCTCCCCCCGTTTTGCTCGACGAGGATCCCGCCATGAGCTCCATCTCGATCACCGTCAACGGAGAACGCCACGCCGTCGACGCCGCCCCCGACACGCCGCTTCTCTGGGTGCTGCGCGACTCGTTAGGCATGACCGGCACGAAGTTCGGGTGCGGTATGGCCCAGTGCGGCGCATGCACCGTGCACCTTGATGGTGTGCCGATCCGCTCCTGCGTGACGCCGGTGTCGACGGTCGGCGCGAAGAAGATCACGACGATCGAAGGCCTCTCGCCTGACCGCAGCCACGCACTGCAGCAAGCCTGGATCGCCGAGGAGGTGCCGCAGTGCGGGTACTGCCAGAGCGGTCAGCTGATGTCGGCCGCGGCGCTACTCGCGAAGCATCCCAAGCCGACCGACGCGCAGATCGACCAAGCGATGAACGGCAACATCTGTCGTTGCGGCACTTATAACCGCATTCGCAAAGCGATCCATCGCGCCGCGCAGGGAGCCTGATCATGGCGACGGGCGTTGATGTCTCGCGGCGTGATTTTCTGAAGGTGGGCGCCACCGCCGGCGCCGGTTTGATGATCAGCTTCTCACTGCCGGTCGTCGACCGGCTCGGCCGCACGCTGGGCGCCGCGGGAGTGACGCCCTTCGAGCCGAACGGATGGTTCACCGTCGGCACTGACGGCATCATCACGATCTTCGCCGACAAGGCGGAGATGGGTCAGGGCGTCACGACGTCGCTGCCGATGATCGTCGCGGAAGAGCTCGATGCCGACTGGGCCACCGTCCGCATCGAATTTGCCAAGGTCGGACCGGATCATCAGAAGATGCGCGGACGCGGGCAGGGCACGGGCGGCAGCACGAGCGTCCGTACCTCGTGGGATCCGCTGCGCAAGGCGGGCGCGCAGGGCCGCGAAATGCTCGTCGCCGCCGCGGCACAGAAATGGGGCGTCGATGCGTCAGCGCTGCGCACCGAGAAGGGCAAAGTGTTTCACGATGCGAGCGGCCGATCGATCGGGTACGGAGATCTCGCCGATGATGCGGCGAAGATGCCGCTGCCCGCATCGCCCAAGCTCAAGGACGCGAAGGACTACACGCTCGTTGGCACTCGCATGAAGCGGGTGGACGTGCCGCAGAAGGTCGACGGCACCGCGCGATTCGGCATTGATGTCAAGGTTCCCGGTATGCTCGTCGCGACAGTGGCGCGCTGCTCGGTGTGCGGCGGCAAGGTCAAGAAGTTCGACGCCACCAAAGCAAAGGCGATCAAGGGCGTGCGCGATGTCGTGCAGATCTCGAGCGGTGTCGCCGTTGTCGCCGATGGATACTGGCCCGCGCTACAGGGCAAGCGCGCGCTCGAGATCACCTGGGATGAGGGCGAGCACCACGCCCTGAGCTCGAGCGACATTGCCGCGCAGTTCAAGACGCTCGGCGCGTCGCCCGGTTCGGAAGTGCACAAGCAAGGCGACGTGTCGGGCGCGAGCGCCAAGACGATCGAGGCGGAGTATCACTTGCCGTTTCTCGCGCACGCGTCGATGGAGCCGATGAACTGCACCGCCGATGTCCGCGCCGACGGCTGCGAGATCTGGGCGCCGACGCAAGCGCCGACCGCGACGTTCGACATGGCGCAGAAATTTACCGGTCTCGCATCAGACAAGATTCAGGTTTACTCGACGTTCATCGGCGGCGGTTTCGGCCGCCGCTTCGAAACGGACTTCGTCCGCGACGCGGTGGAGGTGTCGAAAGCGATCGGCAAGCCGGTGAAAGTGATTTGGTCGCGTGAGGATGACATGCAGCACGACTTCTACCGGCCGGCGTCGCTGCACCGCTTCACCGCATCGCTCGATGCCAGCGGCGCGCCCGTCTCGTGGACGCACCGCATCGTCGCGCCCTCCGTCATCGCGCGTCTGATGCCGAGCGCGCCGCCAAAGGGATACGTCGATGGCGACTCGGTGGCCGGCGCCGGGAAGGAATTCCCGTACGCGATCCCGAATCGTCGTGCCGAGTACATGATGGCGGAGACGCCGGTGCCGGTCGGTTTCTGGCGCTCGGTCGGCCTCTCGCAAAATGCCTTCGTGATTGAGTCGTTCATCGACGAGGTGGCGCACGCCGGCAAGCAGGATCCGATCGAGCTCCGCCGCAAGCTGCTGGCCGACAAGCCGCGGCACCTCGGCGTGCTGAATGCCGCGGTGGCCAAGGCGAACGAGCAGCCGCTGCCGAAGGGGCGCGCTCGTGGCGTCGCCGTCGTCGAAGGGTTCGGGAGCTTTGTCGCCCAGGTGGCGGAGATCTCGGTCGACAGGGGCGCGATCACCGTGCATCGCGTCGTGTGCGCGATCGACTGTGGTCGGGCGATCAATCCCGATACGATCGAAGCGCAGACCGAGAGCGGGATCGTCTACGGCCTCACGGCGGCGCTCATGGGCGAGATCTCGCTCGACAAGGGTCGCATCAAGCAGAGCAACTTCCACGACTATCGCGTCATGCGCCTGACCGAGATGCCGCGGATCGAGGTGCACATCGTGCCGAGCACGGAACGGCCTGGCGGCGTCGGCGAACCGGGCACGCCGCCGATCGCGCCCGCCGTGGCGAACGCGGTCTTCGCGCTCACGGGAAAGCGCTTGCGACAGTTGCCGCTGAAGCTCGACGCGTAGGTGGCCGCGGATAGTTCAAAACGGGCGCGTGATCTAGGATCGCGGCGCCCGTTTTCTTTTCAACGGCAGCCGCAGATTTTCTGCAGATGCCCGCGGATACTTCAACTGACAACAGCAAGAAGAGGCCTTGCTGTTTTCTTGAAGAGAACCAAACAAAAGGTCTGTGTTGTGGAATGCGTCGTTGCGCGAAACGCCTTCCCCTATCCTGATCGATCCGCGAAATCTGCGGCTGCCGTTGCCTTTGCCGAGCCGCACCGCCCTATCCGCGGCCGACCGTGAAGAGCGTGATCTGTTGCGTGATGGGCCCCGCCACGAATGAACGGATTTCCCGGCTCACTACGTAGAGCCCCCGCTTTCCGCATTCGACGAGAAACTCCGGCGTGGCGACGCGACCCGGATCGGCGATGATCGCGTCGCCGCCGACCGCGATGGTGCGCGCCAGCACCTCGGCAACCACACGCGCGTATGCCCGCTCGTACAGGACATCCGCGGCTACGACGCGATCGAAGGTACCGAGGTCGGCCGGCAGATCGCGCCAATCGACCAGACGCGTCTTCGGTTCCGCGCCGAGATTGCTCCACCCGTTCGCGCGCGTGAAGCGCAGCGCGTCGTCGTAGTAGTCGGTCGCCATCACGTTCCATCCGGCGCGCGTCGCCGCAATGGTCACCAACCCGAGTCCGCAACCGAGTTCGAGCATCGTGCCCCCCCGCGGCTCCTCGAGCAACCGGCCGGCCAACACGAGCGACGACGGCCACAGATCCGCCCAATATGGCAGACGCTCGTCGCGCTCGAAGTCGTCCTCACTGATGAGATCGTCGGCGCTGCGCGGACGCAGCAGGATGATGTTCGCATCGCCGACCCTCTCCGCCGACTCGGCGGTGACGAATCGGCGTTCGAGCGACGCGACGAGCTCGGCCGCCTTAGAGCGAGAAGTCAGTCGCGAGCTGCGCATCGTCGCCGAGGAGGATGGCGTGCAGGGTGTCGCCAACTTCGCTGTGCGGGCGATCCTCTGGCACCACCAGCAGCGCGTTGGCGAGCGTCATCGACGTCAAGATTCCCGAGCCCTGGGGGCCGGTGAGCCGCGCGCCGAGGGTGCCGTCGCCCCGCGGCGTCACGATAGCGCGCAAAAAGTGCATCAGCCTGGCGCCAATCATGACCGGCTCTTCGAGTACGACATCCACCGCGCGCCTAAAGAGTCGCCGATGGCCGAGCATGCGCCGAATCACCGGCCGCACGAACAGCTCGAAGGTCACCATCGTCGAGACAGGATTGCCGGGAAGTCCAATCCACGGCAGGCCGCCCATGATCCCGAAGCCGAGTGGCGCACCCGGGCGCATGCGCACCTTCCAAAATTTCATGTCGGCGCCCAACTCGTGCAGCACGTCGCGTGTGTAATCGAACTCGCCGACCGAGATTCCCGCCGACGTGATGAGGAGGTCGTTGCCGGCGGCGCGTTCGAACCGCGCGCGGAGATCCGCGGGGTCGTCGCGCGCGACGCCGAGGTCGACCGGCTCGCCGCCGGCGGCCCGGATCATCGCGTGCAGCGTGTAGCTGTTCGAGCTGACGATCTTTCTGCCCGCCAACGCCTCGTCGAACCGGTCGAGATCGACCAGCTCGTCGCCCGAGCCGAGGAACGCTACGCGCGGCCGACGGTAGACCGCAATTGTCGCCGCGCCGACCGACGACAGCACGCCGATTTGCGCCGGCCCAATCGCGGCACCGGGTTCGAGCACGGTGTCGCCCGTTCGGATGTCCTCGCCGCGATGCCGAACATTCTTGCCAGTGTCGCGCGCGCTCCGGATCGCGACCCGATCGAGCCCGCCGTCCGTATCCTCCACTCGCACGACCGTGTCGCACCCCTGCGGCAGCGGGGCGCCCGTCATGATGCGCGCGGCCACGCCGGGCCCGAGGGGCAACGCCGGGAATGCACCGGCGGCCACGCTCTCGATCACCCGCAACGTCACCGGCACCTCTGCCGATGCGCCCTCCACATCGGCGCCGCGCACCGCGTATCCGTCCATCGCCGAGTTGTCCCACGGCGGCAGGGTGATCGGTGAGGCGATCGATTCGGCCAGCACTCTGCCTAACGAGTCGAGCAGCGCCACACGCTCGGCGTCGAGCGGCGTGATGCCGGCGAGAATTGCCGCGCTCGCGTCGGAGACGCTCAGCACTATCGCGCGTGCTCGCTGTAGGCGGCGAGACGCAGCGCGATCGCGTCCTGCACCGCATCGATGGCCGACCGGCGCGCCGTCCAGTTGTTGCAGAGGACGGTGAAGATCAGCATCCGGCCATCCACCGTCGTCACGTAGCCCGACAGCGAGCGCGCGTTGGAAATGAAGCCTGTCTTCGCGCGCACGTTCCCCTGCGCCGCCGTACCCTTGAGGCGATTGCGCATCGTGCCATCGACGCCCGCGATCGGCAGCGCGCTGTAGTAGATGGCGAATGCGGTGTCGCGCCGCATGGCGGCCATGGTGCGAACGAGGGTCTCGGGCGACAGGTAGTCGTAGCGGGACAGCCCGCTGCCGTCGCGCACCACGAAGCCATCCCCGCTCGCGCCCCAGGCCATCAGTTGGCGCCCGACGACAGCCGCGCCGCTATCGGCACGCCCCGCGCCGCCCCGCTCGAGCCCCAACGTTTTGAGGAGGATTTCCGCGATCTGGTTCTGCGACGGCTTCTGCATCATCGGCATCAGCTCGCGCAGCGGTCGCGAGCTGACGAAGAACAGTGGTCGCGCCGCCGTCTGCGCGGCCGGCGAGAGACGGCGCGCCGAGATCGCGACGCCCCGCGTGCGCAAGGCGGTGCGCAGCGCGGCGAGGTACGCGTCCCGCGGCTGAGGATACGAGATCGCCAGCAGCGTGTCGCGCCCCAACGCGATCGTGCCGCTCAGCGTGATGGTGCCCGCGATCGTGTCGTCATCGACGCTGAGCTGTACGCCCGCCGGTTGCGCTACCGTCGTCATACGGACGATCAGGCGCGGGTAGCCGATCGCATGTCTCAGTGTCGCGAGCGCCGTATCACCCACCGCCGCGCCGGCCGCCAATCGGATTCGGCACGAGCCGAGGTTGAACATCAACGCGTCGACACCGACCATGTCGTCATCGAATAGACCATCCCACGGCCAGCCCCAACCGTGAATCGGATCGGTGAAGAGATCGGCGCCGGCGACGACGTCACCCGAGATCTCGCGAATCCCGTACGCCGCCAGCGAATCGGCGATCGCGCCGAGCCATGCGATGGCGTCGCCGTTTTGCGCCGTGTCGCTCACCGTCGGATCGCCGCGCCCCGTGACCACGAGATCCCCGTCGAGTACGCCGTCGCGGACTACTCCCGCCACACCGAAGCTCGTACGAAAACGAAAGTCAGCACCGAGCTTCGCGAGCGCGACCGCGCCCGTCACCACCTTCATGTTCGACGCGGGCATGAACAATTTTCCCGCGTTGCGCGAGTACAGCGTATCGCCGCGCGCCGGATCAACGATCAGAATTCCCCACTGGGCACTCCGAAACTGCGGCGCCGTCACCATCGAGTCGATCGCCCGGCGTAGCTCCAGCCTAGGGCCGCGCCCTTTCGCCCCCTGCCCATACGCGTTCGTGCGCAATGCAAGTGCTGTCAGCACGCAGCACGCAGCACGCAGCGTTGTCGAGGAGTACCCTCTCACATGACTTCCCGCTCTACGATTCCCACCAATTGCTCGAGCCAGCCCGCATCTGAAAAATTCAACACCGGGCACCGCGCTTCGAACCTCTCGACATCAGTGACGATCGCCACGAACACCGACGCCTCAGGCGAAGTGGGGTCATAGAGAGGGGTCGCGTGCGCCGCCGCGCGATAGACCTCGATCTTTGGCAGCGCCGACCGCTTGAATCCCTCGCACAGCACGATGTCGGCGTCCGACATGTAACGCTCGGCGACCTCCTCGGGCGGCAGCTCGTCGCTCCACCGCTCGACGAGCGCGAACTTGTCGGGCGCCACCATCGCCACCTTTGCCACCTCACCCTCGTGATAGTGGCGGTAGGTGTCGGTCGTCGACGGATCGATGTTGAAGGTGTGCGAGCCGTGCTTGATCGACATCACGCGGTGCCCGCGACGGCCGAGCGCGGCGGCCAGGCGCACGGCCAGCGTCGTCTTGCCGCTATGCTTCTTGCCGATCACGGCCACCATCGGCGGTCGAGGCATGTCGCTCCGCGAGTTCAAGGTCGGTTGGCGTGTTCACGTTGAGAAAGATCAGCCGCGGGTCGCCAAATCGCTGCACGGCATCGGCCTCCAGCCGCGCCACGCGCACATCGTCGAAGAAGCCGATCACCCGCAGATCGCCCTCATCGATGTGCTTCTCGATCGGCGCGATGCACGCCGGCCCGTAAAACGCGCAGAGTGGCTCGACGCCCCTGCGTGAGGAGTCACTGCACGGGACCGCGACGTCGGCCGCACCACCCAATGACCGCAGCTCCGCCAGCAGCGCGGGCGGAACGAACGGCATGTCCCACGCGACAATCAACGCCCCTCCGCCCGCGTGCACCAGCGCCGCGTGGATGCCGCCCAAGCTTCCGCATCCCACACGCACATCGGATGCGACGCGCACGCCGGGCAGCCACTCGCTGGCCTTCTCATCGTTCGCCACGAGCAGCAGCTCATCCGTCACCACCGCGAGCGCATCGGCTACGCGGTCGATCACCCTGCGCCCGCTTACGCGCTCGAGTCCTTTGGGCCTCCCGCCGTATCGCGACGCCTGCCCACCGGCGAGGATTACCCCGGTGACGCGGTCGCGCGGAACCGCGCTCACGGACGATGCAGCTGCGGCTGGCCACTCACCGCGCGGCCAAGCAGCGCCATCTTCGCCGCGCGCGCGATGTCGACCGCGATGGTCGACGGCACGGACGGCGTCGCGACCAGCGCGACCTGCGCGCGCGCCGCCTTGAACGCCAGCTCGCCCGAGATGCGCCCGGTCACCAGCAAGATCAGATCGTGCGGCGCGTGACCGTCGAGAATCGACGCGCCGATGACCTTGTCGACGGCATTGTGCCGCCCGATGTCTTCGGCGTGGTAGAGCAGGGAGGTTCCATCGGTCAGCGCCGCCGCGTGCACGCCGCCCGTCTCCTTGTAACGCGAGCCGCGGCCGAACAGCTCCTTGAACAGCAGGCGCATCTGCGCCGTGTCCACTTCCGGTATGGGTCCGCGCCGGCGCTCGACATCGCTCATCGAGCCGAGGATCGTCGTCACCGCGCCGCACCCCGACGCGAGCACGCGCCGCCGCTCGGAATTTTCTACCGCGGTATAGCGTGCTTCCGACACGTCCACCCAGAATCCGAGCTCCTGCGTGCAGGGGCGCATGCGCACCAGATCGTCGACGGTCTCGATGTACTTCTCCCCATGCAGCCATCCGACCACCAGGGCATCGAGCTGGTCCGCCGTGCACATCCACGTCACTGCTGGCACGCCGTTCACTTCCAGCCAGACAGGGACTTCTTCGACGGCATCGAGGGGCGGCGTTGTCATCAACGTAAGATGACGAAGTGCGGGGGTTGGCGACTAGGGGCGACGCTCCGACCACCGCAAACGTGTGCCGCACGGCGACCGGCGCATCCGATCACCATCACTGCGTCCCCCTCCTGTTCCTAGTCCGCAACCTCGGCGGACAACGACTCATCCTCGCGCACGACGACGCGCGTCACGCGCACATCATCAAGCGCGCCCTGCACCCGAAGCGCGCCCTGCACCCGCTCGAAGATGAAGCGCGCCAGGTTCTCACCAGTGGGCACCAGCGCCCCGTCGCGAAATTCGGGGACATCGTTGGAGATGTTCTTGTGGTCGAATCGCTCACGCACTTCGGCGGCGAGCACCGCGTCCAATCGGCCGAGATCGATGACCATCCCGGTCTCGGAATCAATCTTGCCGCTCACCGTGACGTCGCAGGCGTAGCTGTGTCCGTGTACCCGTGTGCTCGCCCCGAACGCCTCGAGGTTCTGCTCCTCGGTCCAATCGCTCCGCCAATATCGGTGCGCGGCGGCAAAGATCACGCGGCGCGTCAGCGATGCTTCCCCGCTCAGTTTCCTTCCGGCGTCGGGGAATCGGGAGGCACCCACGGGGTGCCGCGCTCGATGGCGGATTGCACATCGTGCGTCCCGTATGGACGCGCGTCGAGATCCTCCGCGACGCGGCGCTCCTCTTCGGTGCGGAGCCGCCCCGACAACGTCACCATTCCGTCCTTCGCGTGATGACGATACTGTCCGCGTCGATCGTCCCAAATTCGGTCAACTCCTCGCGCACCGGACGGGCCAGCTCGCCGTCGTCCAGATTTTCCAGGTCGAAAATGTCGCCGCGCGCCATGACTCCTCCGTCGAATCGCTACCGGCCGTAAAATTTCGAGAAGCCGATGGTCACTACTTTGTGATACTTCCGCTCGTTCGCGCCAACCGCTCCGCCGACAATCGGGCCGCCGCCACCCGGAGGCGTGTGGTAGGCGATCGGGTACCCGATCCCGTAGAGATACGCTCCGAAATCAACGCGAACCGAGTAGCGCCCGCCGTTGTTGTAGCGAACGCCGCCGCCGACGTTGAACGCAAGTGGAGTGCCGACGGTGAAGCCTCCCTTGTCGTTTCCGCCTTCGCCAAAATCCGAAGCCACCCCGACGCCGGCGTTGATGAGCGGCGTGATGTTGTGCCAGGTCCGCTGCCCTGTGAGGTGCATCGTCAGCCCCGCATCGAGGAGATACGTCGGCGACGACGTCGTTCCCTGAAAGCGCTGTGAGAACGGCTGGCTCGGATCGAGCACCCGCCGGTCGGTGAAGCCGCGCTGCGCCTTCATCGTGAACGTGACCGGACCTCCGATTCGGATGTCGTACCGGACACCGATGACCGCTCCGTTGCCCGGCGCAACTTTCGCCGTGCCGACGTCGCCGGCAAACAGCCCGCCGAGCAGCGACAGCTCGTGGCGATAGGAAAGATCCCGATATGGGCTGGCCGCCGGCTGGTATCCCACTTGAGCGGACAGCGTGGGCGAGAGCGACAGCACGCTCGCGGCACCACCCAGAATGATCGACGAAAAACGCTTCACTCGTTGGCTCCAGAATTCTCAGAGTACGCGGAGGTCGACGCCCGTCATCTCAGACGGCTTGTCGACGCCCAGCATGGCAAGCACCGTCGGTCCCACGTCCCGCAGCGCGCCGCCCGATCGCAACGAACGGTCGCCGTCCGGATCGACGATCACGATCGGTACCGGGTTTGTCGTGTGCGCCGTGTGCGGGCCGCCCGTGGCCGGATCGATCATCATTTCGCAATTGCCGTGATCGGCCGTCACCAGCACGCGCGCCCCGGCCCTTTCGGCGCTCTTCAACACGCGGGCCAGACACTCATCCACCGTCTCGCACGCGCGCACCGCCGCTGACAATACACCGCTGTGACCTACCATGTCACCGTTCGCATAGTTGCACAAAATGAAATCGTGCTCCCGGCTCTCGATGGCCGCCGTCAACACGTCGGTCAGCGGGCGCGCGCTCATCTCAGGCGCCAAGTCGTACGTCGCCACCTTTTGGCTCGGCACCAGCTCGCGAACCTCCCCCGCGTACGGCGTCTCGAACCCGCCGTTGAAAAAGTATGTCACGTGCGCGTACTTCTCGGTCTCCGCCGTGCGGAACATCGTCATCCCGCGCTCGGAGACCACTTCGGCCACGATGCGCGACAACACGAAGGCCGGAAACGCCGCTGGCACCGGAAACGACTCCTCGTACATCGTCATCGTCGCCACGTCCACCGCCGGGCGCCCCGCGACGTCGAATCCGGCAAAGGTCGGATCGATCAACGTGCGCACGGGTTGCCGCATCCGGTCAGAGCGATAGTTGAAAAAAATTACGCCATCGCCCTCCCGCATTGGCGTCGCCGGCGCGCGCTCACTGGCGATCACCATCGGCTCGATGAACTCGTCCGTCACCCCGCGATCGTATGCCGCCTGAATCGCGACCAGTGGATCGGCGGCCGACGGCCCTACACCGGCCACCGCCGCTCGGTACCACTTCTCGGTGCGCTGCCACCGCTGATCCCGATCCATCCCAAAGTAGCGCCCGCCGACCGATGCCACCCGCGCTCGACCGTGCGCGTAGTCGACCAGCTTGCGCATGTAGCCGAGTCCGTTGTGCGGCAGCGTGTCGCGTCCGTCCGTCATTACGTGCATAGCGACGCGCGCGAGCCCCTCTCGCTCCGCCAGATCGATCAAGGCGTAGAGATGGGTGTCGATGGCATGCACGCCGCCGTCGCCGAGCAGCCCGCAGAGATGCAGCGTCGTGCCGCGCCGCTTTACGCCGCGGCAGAGGTCGACGAAAACCGAATTGCCGAAGAACGAGCCGTCGCCAATCGCCTGCGAGATGCGCACGAGATCCTGCGGCACCACGCGGCCGGCGCCAAGATTCAGATGGCCCACTTCACTGTTTCCCATCTGGCCCTCGGGCAGTCCCACCGGTAGACCAGACGCGTCCAGCAGTGTTCGGGGAGCGCGCTTCACCAGCGCATCCCAGGTCGGCGTGTTGGCCAGCGCGACCGCATTGCCTTCGCGTTCCGCCCGGTACCCCCAACCGTCCAGCACCAGCAGCACGACGGGACGCTTTGGCAATTCGATTGGTGTCCTATGGGTTGCGTGCCTCGCGTGTTTTGCGAGTTGCATACGCTCTGATGTATACTCCGGCGCTTCGGCGCAGCCCACAATCTATGCGCCCTCTCCGCCCCCTTCCAGCGATGACATTGCGTTTCTTGCTGCTCGTGTTGCCGGTCGCGGCGCTCGCGTCGCGCGCGGGCGCGCAGACCTCGGTGCGCGCCGAAGCGGAGCTACTCGTCGCGCCGGATGGTCGAGCGATCGCGCTCGTTCGCCCGGGCGCTCACGTAACGACTGCAGGGACGCGCGGCGCGTTCACGCAGGTGACGCTGAGTGGGTTCATCAATCAGACCGCCGTCGGGGGCAAGCGCGACACCTTCGCCATTTCGGTTGGAGCGCCCTCGGGCGGCCTGCTGCGCGCGGCGCCCAAGCCCGATGCCGCGCCGCTGGCGAAACTCAACGATGGGATGGGCCTCGTTCGCGAAGCCAAGAATGGCGACTGGTTGCAGGTGCATCGCTCGGGCTGGATCGCTACGCGATTGCTGCAGACGCAGGCAGTCGTAGCGCCCACGCGCCCGATCGCCGCGCCAGTATCCGCTTCGATCGCGGCGCCGCCGAGCTCCCCACCGCCGGACACCACGCGCGCGCCGCTGCCGAACGAGATGACGCCGCTCCGTCGTACCGCGCTGGGAAACTATCCCAACGGCAAAACCGTCGCCTCGCTCGATCCCGGCGCGCGCATTGAGCCAATCGTGCGGGACCGCGGATGGGTCAAGGTCAAGATCGAAGGATGGGTTCGCGACGCCGACCTTGCCGCCGTCGACTCGAGCATCAACGGCTCCGTCAGCGCCGCCGACTTGCGCGCCGCACCCGATGCCTGGCGCGGCAAGACTGTTCGCTGGGAGGTGCAAGTCATCGCGTACCAGATCGCCGATGCACTACGCAAGGAGCTCGCGCTCGACGAGCCCTATCTGCTCGCACGCGGTCCGGCCGCCGACAATTCGCTACTCTATCTCGCCGTGCCACCCGCGCTCGTCGCTGCCGCGAAGTCGGCATCGAGCCCGCCCATGCAGCGTTATGTGATCACGGCAAGCGTGCGCACGGGCCGCAGCGATCCGGCCGGCGTCCCCATTCTCGACATTCTCACGCTTACCCGCCGTTGATGCCGGCATTCGCATGAGCTTCACGAGCTTCTACAAGCAGCACCCGGCGTTCGTCATCACCTTCACGGTCATCTGCGCGGCGGCCATCGGCATCGATGGCTTGCTGCTGTACAAGCGCGTTCGGTACACGCAGGAGATCCACCGCCTCCGCGCCGACATGACCGACTTCGAGCGGCGGCAGGCCGATGCCATGAGCGCATCGGCGCAGGAGAAACTCGCCGTCGAAATGGAGCTACTACGCCGGCAGTCGCGCGGCACGAAGGACATCCACCTCTCGGTGTCCATCGATAGCGGCGCCATGTACCTCGAGCGCGAGGGCGCCGTGTTGCGTCCCTTTGCCGTCTCCGTCGGGCCGGAGCGTCGTGTCGGCACCTCGCCCGACACCATGCACATCGCCGCCCCGCGCGGCACGCGCTCGGTCGAGCGCATCATGGGCCGCTCCGACAAGTGGGACGTGCCAAGCTGGGTTTTCGTCGAACGGGGCGTTCCCACGCCAGACGACCACTCCATCGCTGGCGCGCTCGGCCCAATCGCGATTGTACTCAGTGGCGGTACAGTGATCTACTCGATGCCGAACGCCGGTCCCCTCGCGGACTCCAATTACATCTTGCCGGGAGCGGTGCGAGCGTCGGCGGAGGATCTGCGAGCGATCTTGCCGAACATTAGGCGGGGTACCACGGTATATTTCTTCTAAGCTGTCGGACGTCAGATGTTACATGCCAGTTCTTTGCTGACGACCGCGCGTCTTGACTGCCTGACATCTGACTTCTGACACCGCCTCCGCAAAATGTCCACGCTGCTCAAGCCTTTCCGCGACAACGCCGCGTTCGCCTGGAGTATCATCGCCGCCACGGTGTTCTTGCTGGTGGGCAGTACGCTGCTCCTCGCCAGTACCGGGGATCTTCGTTACCAACGGGACATGAGCCGGATCGTCTTCAACCACAATTACGATCTGCTCGAGCAGCTCAAGGCGCAGACCGGACCCGCCTCGGATTCCCTCGCGACTACGCTGGCGACGAATCCGGATTCAGCGGGTGACAGGCCCTACATCGTCGTCAGCATCGCCGACCGGCGGCTCTGGTATAAGAAGGGCGATTCGACCCTGTTTACGACGCAGGTCGCGGTCGGCACCGGCCGCACCACGATCGAGACCCCTGGAGGGCGTAAGGAGTTCAAGTTTGATACGCCTCGCGGTCGCCTGGTCGTTCAGCGAAAGGAGATGGGCCCGCAGTGGGTTCCGCCGGAGTGGCATTTCCTCGAGGTTGCGAAAAAAAAGAAACTGAAGGTCGTGAACCTCGTTCGTGGGACCCCGCTTCAACTCAAGGACGGCGGCCTAATCACCGTCGCCGGCAACAATGTCGTGCACCAGTACCCGGACGGGCGCACCGTCCCGTACGAGTACACGGAGGGTCGGGAGATCATCGCGGACGGCAATATCATCGTGCCTCCATTCGGCACGAACCAACGCCGCTATGACGGCGTGCTCGGCACCCACCGGCTCGACCTGGGCGACGGTTACGGGCTGCACGGCACGAACGAGCCGAACAGCATCGGCCGCGCGGCGAGTCACGGCTGCGTTCGGCTTCGGAATGAAGACATCGCCTATCTGTTCGCGATGGTCGATGTAGGCACTCCAGTCTTCATTTACTGACCAGCTGGTCAGTCAATCCGAGATATCTAATCTTTTCGCGGGTTTCCCCAGCCCGCCTTGGGTCGTAACTATATAGAGTCGGTTCCGCGTCCAGCGTGGCGCGGCTCCTTGTTAAAGGCTAACCGGCGGACTCTTCGCCGGCACGCAAAGCCGTGAGGTAGCAGTCGCGAGATGTCTCGTGACCTGCTGCCCGTCTGGTTGCCAGGGAGGCAGCATGTCGTTCCCCTCTGTACGGTCGCGCGCCTTCCGGCGCGCGATGGCCCCGATCGCTCTGGTTGGCCTGATGAGCGTTGCCGGTGCCGCCACATTTTCTGCTCCCGCGGTCGCCGCGGCCCCGTCAGTCCTGTCGGGCGTCGGCGATGGGGACGAGCACGCGCTCATCGATACGCTCTCCGGGCGTAGCGGAAAGCTGCGCGCGCGCTTTTTGAGTGCGGCCGCATCGTTCGGAATTCCGGTGCTCGCCCGGCTTTTCGGCGACTCCGCTGTCCGGCGTCCAGGCGTCTACACCGTGCACGACACCGTCGCGGAGAAGCCCTCGCAGTTCGCCTTCATCACCATGCGCCCGTTTTCGGACAAGCAGGACGGCCGCATCGGCAATTATCGCATTGGCGATTGGCCGTACGAGCATCGCGACCCTGTCTTGGCGGCGTACGCGAATCCGGACGGCTTCATCGAGGTCACCGCCGAGAACCAGGATACGTACGTCTCGGAGCACTTCCGGCTGCGCGACTTTCTGACGCACGACCAGCAGGACGTTTGGCCGAAGTACCTGGTGCTCAATGAGCGCCTGGTCGACAAACTCGAGCTGGTCATGGATGAGCTCAAGAAGGAAGGCCACCAGGTCGCGCGTCTCGTGATCATGTCGGGTTTCCGCACGCCGCAGTACAACGAGCAAGGCGTCGGCGAGGGTGGCCGCGCCGGGGCGAGCCGCCACCAGTATGGTGACGCCGCCGACGTGTACGTCGACGCCGGCGACGGTCGCATGTCCGACTTGAATCACGATGGCCGCGTTGACTCGCGCGATTCGCGTGTGATCCTCGCCGCCGCCGAGCGCGTCGAGGTGCTCCACCCCGAGCTCGTCGGCGGCGTAGGGATATATCCAGGCAACGGTGCGCACGGCCCGTTCGCTCACATCGACACGCGCGGCAATCGCGCGCGTTGGGTCGTCACGCCGGGCAGACGGAAACACCGGCGTCGCGTCGTCCACCACAAGCCGGCGCGGTCGAGAAAGCACGGATGACACTCGGTTGAAAAAGTTCGGCACGCTCGCGAGTGCGCTGGCGGCTGCGCTCGCGGTACTCGGTTTCTACCGGCCGCCTCGCAATTTTCTCGTCGCTCCCTTTGGCTCCGGCCTTTCGGGCGACTCCGCGATGGCGTCGGTCGCGCCGTCGCGCGGCGCGTTCGGGCGCAGCGGCTCCGTACGCGTACAGTTCGCCCTGCCCGGCGAAGTGGTGAAGTACCCGCTCGACGTGCCGGCGGACACGATTGGGCTCACGTACGAGTGGATCGCTCTAGACGGGATGACGCCCGTCGATTCCGCGCACCGCACCGGCGCCATCGGCTTCAGCGCACCGGTGCGCCCTGGGCTCTATCAACTTGGCATCGCGCGCAACGGCGAGCATCGCGTGCTCGGTGCGATCACCGTCGCCGTGATGGTGCCCTTCGAGGAGAAGCAGGGAGGCACGCTCGACGGCTACCGTCTTGGCACCTTCATGGCCGAGAAGAAGAATCATGCGGGACACGAGCGGCCGGTCGGATTCGTTCGCATCACCGAAGCCGTGACCGAGCTGCCGATCAGTAAGCATTTCCGGCTCGGCGATTTTCTGAGCCGTCAGGAGACCGCTGCGTGGCCGCGCTATGCCGCGATGAATGGCCGCGTTCTCGACAAGGTCGAGCTGGTGGTCGCCAAGCTGGCGGGCTGGCGCGCCGATACGCTGCGTCCTCAGACGCTGCTCAGCGTCCACTCGGGATTTCGCGCCCCCGTTTTTAACCGCACGGTGCGCCGCGCGGCGAAGGACAGCCGTCACCAGTACGGCGACGCAATGGATGTCGCGATCGATGCCGACGGAGATGGCAAGTTGACGGTGAAAGACGCCAAGATCGTCGCGTTGGCCGTCGACGCGGTGGAACAAGACTTCCCAGAGCTCGTAGGAGGGATGGGATTGTATACGAGCCGCCGCTATCCCCATCCTTATGTGCACATCGACGCGCGAGGCAAGCGGGCTCGCTGGCGCAGTTAGCCGCAATTCCGGCTCGCGCGCCTGACGTCGATTCGACGAGGCGCCACCGATGCCGATGAACGAGTTCCTGCGCGAGCGCATCATTCGAAAGCTCGACGCACTGCCGGATGAACGAGGCTATCAAATCCTCGACTACCTCGAATTCCTCGAGTCGAAGTACGCCGAGCGCACGAGCCAGACGCCGAACATCTTTCAGCGATTCGCTGAGGGTGTCGAAGATGCCATGCGCGCCGGACGGATTTCCGCCAACACGATCGGCGAGACGATGGGCCTGCTCAACAAGGCGATGGGCGTGTTGAACGGAGCGGCCGCCGCCGGCAAGTCCGTGGCGAGCGACGTCGTCAATGCCGTCTCGCGTCCGGCCAGCCCGCCCGCCACTCCAGTAGACAGCGCGCCTCCGGCGACCCAGGTTACGCCGGCACCGCAACCGCCGCCGCCAACACCACAGGCACCGCAAGGAGATTCAGCAGCGTGACCGCAGCCCGACGTTCTACCGCACGCGCCAAGCGCGCACCGCTCGCCGTCGACGCACGTGAGGCGAGCAAGCAGCCGCGCGCCGGAGCCAAGCGCACGGTGCTGAATACCATCCGGCATCTGCCGGCCTACGTGCGTCTGCTCTTCGGCCTGATGACCGACCGGCGCGTCTCGTTCGTCGACAAGCTGCTCGTCGCCGGCGCGATCGCGTACATCATCTCGCCCCTCGATCTCATCCCCGACTTCATTCCCTTTCTCGGCCAAGTGGACGACGTCTACTTCTTGATGCTGGCGCTCCAACGACTCATCTCCAACACCGGCCTCGACGTGCTCGTCGATCACTGGTCGGGAGATCCCGACGAGCTGAGCGATCTGAGCTTCCAGCGGGTCTTCTCGGCGGCCGCGTTTTTCCTCCCGCGCTCGATCCGGCGACAGCTCAATCGGATGGGGAAGAGCAAGAGCGTGGCCTAGACTTCCCGCGCGGTAGCCCCTAATTTCTGCTATGGCTACCAGAACACGGTCAGGATTGAGGCCCGCCGGCTCCGTTCATTCGGAGGGCGGGCCTTCGCGTTTAGAGGGCGCTTCCGCCAACGGAGTATCGCGCGTCCGGGCGGACGATGTGTTGACGTTCGACGATGTGTTGCTCGTCCCGCGTCACTCGGCGACGCATCCCAAAGACTGCGAGACGAGCTCGCGCTTTTCGCGCGGCATCACGCTGAACGTGCCGCTCGTGTCGGCGGCGATGGACACGGTCACAGAGTCGGAGATGGCGATCGCGATGGCGCGCGCCGGAGGCATCGGCGTCATCCACAAGAACATGTCGATCGACCGGCAGGCGGCCGAGATCGACCGCGTGAAGCGCAGCGAGAGCGGGATGATCCTCAAGCCGATCACGCTGCAGCCGGACGCGACGCTGCGCGACGCCAACCGCCTGATGATGAGCTTCAAGATTTCCGGGGTGCCGATCGTCGATCGCGATGGGACGCTCGTCGGTATCATCACCAATCGCGATCTGCAGTTCGAGCGCAACCTCGACCGTCCGCTGCGCGAAGTGATGACGAAGGACCGTCTGGTCACCGCGCCCGAGGGGACCACGCTCGACGAGGCTGAAAAAATTCTGGCGCAGTTCCGCGTCGAGAAGCTGCCGGTAGTCGATGGCGAGGGAAAGCTGCGGGGCCTGATCACGGTCAAGGACATTCACAAGCGTCGCCAGCATCCCAACGCGAACAAGGACAAGCACGGCCGCCTGCGTGTCGCGGCGGCGATCGGTGCAGGCGGCGACTACCGTGAGCGGGCCAAGGCGTTGATCGACAACGGCGTCGACGCGCTCGTGATCGATACCGCGCACGGCCATGCTGAGGGTGTGCTGTCGGCCACCGCCATCATCCGCGAGGCGTTCCCCGAGGTGCAACTCGTCGCCGGGAACATCGCGACACGTGAGGGCGCGCGCGCGCTCGCCGAGCGCGGAGTGGATGCCGTCAAGGTGGGCGTGGGTCCGGGCTCGATCTGCACCACACGCGTCGTGACCGGCGTGGGTGTGCCGCAGCTGACCGCGGTCTTCGACGCCGTCGAGGGCGCGGGCGACATCCCGGTCATCGCCGATGGTGGCATCAAGTATTCGGGGGACATCGTGAAGGCGCTGGCTGCCGGTGCGTCGAGCGTGATGATGGGATCGATGCTCGCCGGGACCGAGGAATCGCCCGGCGAAGCATTTTTGCTCGAGGGACGGCGCTTCAAGATGGTGCGGGGTATGGGAAGTCTTTCGGCGATGCAGGACGGCAGCGCCGACCGCTACTTCCAGGAGGGGGAGATGTCGTTGAAGAAATTGGTGCCCGAAGGGATCGAAGGCCGCGTTCCCTACAAGGGTCCCGTGGCTGATGTGCTCTTCCAAATGGTCGGTGGACTGCGCAGCGGTATGGGTTACGTGGGTTGCGGCACTATCGATGTCCTTCGCACCGAGACCGAGTTCGTGCGCATTACCGCCGCCGGTCTTCGCGAATCACATCCGCACGATGTGCAGATCACGAGAGAGGCGCCGAACTATTCGCTGTGACTTCGACGCTTACGACGTTGCCTTTGAAAAGGCGCGTCACAGATTTTACAGATTTTCAGATTGAGAATTCGAGAACCTAGACGATGGATTATTCCAGCGGTCAATCTGCTACGCTGCAAATCTGCGACGAGCGCTTACCAAAGCAGAAAGCCGTGCGTTCCTTGACAAAGGTTCTCTTGGCGCGGAGCTTTGCGCCGGTACGCCCTGCCTAACGAATGACTGCGTTGCTCCTCGTCGTCCGTTCCCGGTTCAATTCCCAAGGCACGTTTTCTCCCGACAGGCACCACGGAGATTCCGGATGAGCTTGTTCGCCCGAAAGTCCATTGCCTCACTCCAGGTCGAGGCTGGCGCGGAAGGGGCCGACTCCCTG
>JBBROY010000041.1:0-34981 GCA_038228795.1 Gemmatimonadales bacterium | reverse complement strand
GGCCGCCGGTACCTCGACATGTTCGCCGGCATCGTCACCGTATCGTGCGGGCACTGCCATCCGAAAGTCACCGCGAAGATCAGGGAGCAGGTGGACACGCTGCAGCACGCGACGACCATCTATCTGCATCCAAATTTCCCGATGCTGGCGAAGAAGCTCGCGTCGAAGATGCCGCCCGGGCTGGACGTCACGTACTTCACCAACAGCGGCAGCGAAGCGAACGATCTGGCGGTGACGATGGCTCGGCTCTACACCGGGAACACCGACGTCATCGCGTTGCGCAACGGCTACCACGGCGGCAGCCCGAGCACCATGGGGCTCACGTCGCACAGCACGTGGAAATTTCCGATCCCCGGATCGGCCGGCGTGCACCACGCCGTGCACCCCGATCCGTATCGCAGTGCCTTCTCCGGCACGCCGGAAGAGATCGCGACCAAGAGCGCGAACGACATCCGCGAGATCGTGCGCTTCGGAACGCCGGGAAAGATCGCCGCTTTCATCTGCGAGCCGATTCAAGGAGTCGGTGGAGCGACGGCCGGCGCGAAGAATTATTTGAGCGAGGCATACGCCATCGCGCGCGAATACGGCGCACTGTGCATCGCCGACGAAGTGCAGACCGGGTTCGGCCGTACCGGCGAGCACTACTGGGGATTCCAGAACTTCGGCGTCGTCCCCGACTTCGTCACGATGGCGAAGGGGATCGGGAACGGCGTTCCGCTGGCCGCGGTCACGACCCGGATGGACATCGCCAAATCGCTCACGCAGCGCATCCACTTCAACACCTTTGGCGGCAACCCGGTGTGTATGGCGGCCGGTCTCGCCGTGCTCGACGTGATCGACGAGGACGGCCTGCAAGAAAACTCACGCGTAGTCGGGGGCAGACTAAAGAGCGGGCTCCAGCGGCTCGCGCGCCGTCATCCGCTGGTCGGCGACGTCCGCGGCATGGGCCTGCTCCTCGGCGTCGAGCTGGTGAGCGACCGCGCCGCCAAGACGCCCGCCAAAGCGCAAACGCTCGAGGTCATGGAAGCCACGCGCGAGATGGGCGTGTTGATCGGCAAGGGCGGACTCGACGGAAACGTATTGCGGATCAAGCCGCCGATGTGCATCACGGCCGCGGATGCGGACTTCGCTTTGGACGTGCTGGACCGGGCATTGACGCTCGTGGAAGGCTAGTACGGACAGGACGGCCGCGGATTTCACGTGACGGCAACGGAAAGCCGCACGGCTCTGCAACTGCAACTGCAACTGCAACTGCAACAGCAGCCGCAGATTTACGCAGAAGAACGCAGATAGGTCGTTGCGGAGCTGAGCGACATGCTGGCGGACGAGCAGTCGCGTTCTTTTTGTTTGTTGTACTTGTCCAACAACACTCTCAGGCCAAGTCAGGCGCGCACAGACCTTCACCCGCTGAGATCGATCTGCGTTCATCTGCGTAAATCTGCGGCTGCCTTTAAAGGAAATAAGGATCTGCGGCTGCCTTAAAGGAAATAAGGATCTGCGGCTGCCTCCAATATGAAGATGAGGATCTGCGGCAATGCAATTTGACAAAGTGATCAAAGGCGGCAGCGTCGTCACCCCCGGTGGAATTTTCGTCGGCGATGTCGGGATCCGCGGCGAAACGATCGCCGCGCTCGGCGCCGATCTCGACGCGGCCGGAGCGACGGTGATCGACGCGGCGGGGCACTACGTCATTCCCGGCGTGCTCGATGTCCACGTCCATCTCGAGCTCCCCTTCTGCGGCACCGTCAGCGCCGACGACTATCGCACCGGCACCCGCGCGGGCGCGCGCGGCGGAGTGACGACGGTGATCGACTTCGCGATTCCGTACGCCGGCGAATCGTTGAACGACGCCGCCGACAACTGGATGAAAAAAGCCGAGGGTAAATCGCTGATCGACTACACCTTTCACATCTGCATCACGCGCTGGAACGATCACAAGGATCAGATCGAAGGAATGGTCAAGCGCGGCTTCACCACCTTCAAGGAATTCATGATCTACGAGTCCGAGGGGTGGCAGTCGGACGACCGCGCCCTCTTCGGCACGCTCGAGAAGATGAAAGAGTACGGTACGATGCTGCTCGTGCACGCCGAATCGGCGCGCGTGCTCGACGAGCTGATCGCGCGGCACCACACGCCGGAGCTCATGAAGAAGTACGGTGCGCGCCTCCATCCGATGACCCGTCCGAACTTCGTCGAGGCTGAGGCGATCCAGCGCGCGGTAATGTGGTGCGAGGCGACCGGCGGCCAGCTCTACATCGTGCACATGTCCACCGGCGAAGGCGCCGACATCATCCGCGCCGCGCAGGGGCGCGGCGTGCCGGTCGTGGCCGAGACCTGCGTGCAGTACCTGGTGCTCGACGACTCGGTGTTCGATCAGGAGGACGGCCATCTCTACGCCTGCTGTCCGCAGCTCAAGAAGCCGGCCGACGTCGAGCGGTTGTGGCGCGGCGTGCGGAGCGGCGAGGTGTCGGTGATCTCGACCGACACCTGCACATTCAACCGCGAGCAGAAGGCGATGTGGCAGGGAGACTGGACCAAGATCCCGATGGGGATGCCCGGACTCGAGACGCTTCTGCCGCTCACCTATACGCGTGGCGTGCTCGGCGGGCGCATTTCGATCGAGGACATGTGCCAGAAGCTGAGCACTAATCCGGCGAAGGTCATGGGACTCTTTCCGCGCAAAGGATCGATCAGCGTTGGCGCCGACGCCGACCTCGCGATCATTCATCCGGATAGGCGCCACACCGTCGACCCCAAGACGATGGAGACGAACGCCGACTGGTCGCCCTTCGAAGGCTGGGAGCTGGCCGGCTTCGCGCGCACGACGCTGTCGCGCGGTGATGTCATTGTGGACGACTATGCCGTGGTGGGAAAAGCCGGCCGCGGGAAGTGGCTCCCGAGAACGACAGCGGGACTCGGCACTCGAATGCCGGCTGGCGCGCGTTGATGCCCGAAGCGAACGCCGACATCAGCGCCAGCCGCCTTTGGAACGCGGACCTCGCTCCCACGCCGCCCGAGCGCCGCACCTGGTCCACCTACAACATCGCCGCGCTCTGGATCGGGATGAGCGTCGTCATCACGACGTATACGCTCGCCTCGGGACTGATGCAGCAGGGGATGAAGTGGTGGGAGGCGATGGCGGTAATTCTGCTCGGCAACACCATCGTGCTCATCCCGATGATGCTCAATGCCCACGCCGGAACAAAGTACGGGATTTCGTTTCCGGTGTTGTGCCGGGCGAGCTTCGGTGTGCGCGGCGCGAACGTGCCCGCGCTGCTGCGCGCGATCGTCGCCTGTGGATGGTTTGGCATTCAGACGTGGATCGGCGCACTCGCGCTCGACGCGCTGATGCGTGCGGCGTGGCCCGGGTGGGTGAACGTGCCGGGCGCGACGGCCATCGCCTTCGCCGCGTTCTGGCTCATCCAGGTCGCGATCATCCTCAAAGGAACGGAAGGGATCAAGATACTCGAGAGCTGGTCCGCGCCACTCCTGCTCGGCGGCGGCCTGCTGCTCTTGATCTGGGCCGTGCGCAGCGGCGGCGGAATGGGACACATCCTCAGTGAATCCCAGAGACTGCAGAAGGGGACAACGCCATTTTGGACGCTCTTTCCCGCGGCGCTCACCGCGAACGTCGGTTATTGGGCGACGCTCAGCCTCAACATCCCGGACTTCACGCGCTACGCCAAGAGCCAGCGCTCGCAGATGCTCGGCCAGGCGCTCGGCCTTCCGACGACGATGACCGCGTTCGCGTTCATCGGCGTCGCGGTGACGAGCGCGACGATCGTCATCTTCGGCGAAGCGATCTGGGATCCGATCGTCTTGATCGGCAAGATCGGCGGCGCGGGGGTGATCATCTTCGCGGCGCTCGTCGTGCTCGCCGCGCAGCTGACGACGAACATGGCCGCTAACGTCGTGTCGCCCTCGAACGATTTTTCCAACCTGAGCCCCAAGCGCATCAGTTACGTCACGGGCGGGCTGATCACCGCCGTCGCCGGCATCGCGATGATGCCGTGGAAGCTCTACTCCGATGCCTCCGCCTACATCTTCACCTGGCTGCTCGGCTACTCGAGCCTGATGGGCGCGCTCGGCGGAATCTTGATCGCGGACTACTGGGTGGTGCGCAAGCAGATGCTCGACACGGACGATCTTTTCCGCGAGCAGGGACGCTACACCTACGACCGGGGCATAAACTGGCGCGCGATTGTCGCGCTGGTGCTGTCGATTCTCCCCGTCGTCCCCGGCTTTCTCCGCGCCGCCACCACGCCGGGCGGCACGATGCCAAATCCGAACATCTTCGACCGTCTCTATTCGTACGCCTGGTTTGTAACGTTTGGACTCAGCTTTGTTCTGTACTTGGTTCTTATGCGCACAAGGGCAAAGACCGACAGCCGATAACTGCCGCGTGACGGTAGTCATCTGTCATCTGTCGTGAGTCATCCAGTCACCAGTCGTTTTGTGCTTTGCTGACATCTGACATCTGACGTCTTCAACACATTGATAGTGGGAGGTTGTCTGTGAGCCGTATCGTGAAGTGCGGTCTGATCCAAGCTTCCAACGCCTGCGCTACGACTGAGCACCTCGACATCATCCGTGAGTCGAACCTCCACCGCCATCTCGAGCTGATCGAGACGGCGGGCCGGGAGGGAGTACAGATACTTTCCATGCAGGAAATCTTCACCGGTCCGTATTTTTGCGCCGAGCAGAACCCGCGGTGGTACGACGCCGTCGAGGCGATTCCCGATGGACCGACCACCAAGCTCATGCAGGAAATGGCGAAGAAGCACGCGATGGTCATCGTGGTGCCGCTCTACGAGGAGGACGGACCCGGCGTCTATTACAACACCGCCGCCGTCATCGATGCCGACGGCACGTACCTCGGCAAGTATCGCAAGAACCACATCCCGCACTGCGCGCCCGGGTTCTGGGAGAAGTTCTACTTCAAGCCCGGCAACCTCGGCTATCCGGTGTTCAAGACCAGGTACGCCGACATCGGGGTCTACATCTGCTACGACCGTCACTTCCCGGAGGGCGCGCGCGAGCTTGGGCTCAACGGCGCCGAGATCGTGTTCAACCCGTCGGCGACCGTCGCGGGATTGTCGGAGTATCTGTGGAAGCTCGAGCAGCCCGCGCACGCCGTCGCCAACGCCTACTTCGTCGGCGCGATCAATCGGGTCGGATTCGAGGCGCCCTGGAACATCGGCGAGTTCTACGGGCAGAGCTATTTTTGCGATCCGCGGGGCAAGACGCTGGCGGAAGCAAAGCGCGATACCACCGAGCTGATCACCGCCGAGCTCGACCTCGATGTGATTCGGGAGGTGCGCAACGTGTGGGCGTTCTACCGGGATCGGCGCCCGGAGACGTACGGGGGCCTGTGCAAGCTTTGACGCGGCGGCGCGCGGTACCCGTGACTGCTCGTGACCACGTCGCTCGACAACTCACAGATGTGATTTCATGACTCGGCGTCGTCTCTGGACCGCACTCGCGCTCGCGCTCGTCGTATTCGGCGTTGCGTTCTACTTCGCGCGCAATCCCGAGCGCGTGACGCTGGATGATGCCGCGCGCGCCGGCGCGCCAGGCAAATTCGTCCGTCTGACCGACGGCGTCACGCATTACGAAGTGACGGGAACGCCGGACGGCCGCACGGCTGTTCTCGTTCACGGCTATTCTGTTCCCTACTACATCTGGGATTCGACCGCCGCCGCTCTGGCGAGCCACGGCTTCCGCGTCGTGCGGCTCGACCTCTTCGGCCGCGGACTCTCCGACCGTCCGGATGTCGAGTACGACGCAGCTCTGTTCGACCGGCAAATCACCGGATTACTCGATTCACTTCACATCACGGGTCTCGTCGACGTGATGGGATTGTCGATGGGCGGCGCCGTCGCGGCACAGTTCGCCGTGCGGCATCCCGAACGGACGCACTCGCTGACGCTGGTCGATCCCGCCGCGGCGCGCTCGTCGGTCCCGCGGATGATTCGGCTTCCGCTGATCGGTTCGTACATCTGGCAAACCACCGCGGTCCCGGCGATGGCCGATGGTCAGTTCAGCGATTTCGCCGAGCCGGGCCATTTTCCCGACTGGGCCGACAAATACCGCCCGCAGATGCGCTACCGCGGCTTTGGCCGCGCGCTGCGCTCCACATCCATCAACTCGGCGCGCGTCAACCTTGACTCGGTCTACTCAGCCGTCGGAAAACTCTCGATGCCGGTGCTCCTGATCTGGGGCACGCAGGACAACACCGTCCCGTTCGCCTTGAGCGCCAACGTCCGCCGCGACATCCCGCGCGCCGAGTTCCATCCAATCGAGCACGCGGGGCACATCCCAAACGTCGAGCGGGCGAGTGAAGTGAGCGCGATCATGTTGGAGTTCTTGCAGCGGAACTAGAGGCTCACGCAACAAGCAGCACGCAGCGCTTCTTGGTTGTTAGAGCCAGCCTTTCTCGCGCGCGATGCGCCCTGCCTCCACTCGATTCCCGCACTCACCCTGTATCCGCGAAGGGACACCCTGAAAAAGAGCAGCGCTCCGGCCAATCGTCAAAACCCACTCGGTCGCCGACGCCCCACGCGCGACCGGCTCGATGAACAGCGTCGGCAAGTAGACCAGTCATGCAAACGGCGTCCTCCCGAGATGCCGATTAACAGGCGGCAGTCGCACCGTTCAGCCCTGATGACCAACTCTGACATCTGACATCCGACATCTGACATCTGCCCTTCTCATCCATATGTCTTGTCCTCGTCTCTACGGTAGGCAACCACCGCTGCGATGGTGAACAGTGCCGTGAACGCCATCAGCGCCGCAATGTGCGGTAAGACAGCGGAGCTGTCCGCACCCACAGCGTGCAACGCCAACCTCGCCAAGTGAAAGGGCGGTAAGAGTGGTGCGATCACACTGAAGAACCGGGGCATCATCTCGATCGGCAGCCAGAGCCCCGCCGTGAACGACATCGGCAAGTAAATCAGATTGATCAGCGCCGGCGCCGAGTTCGGGCCGACCGCGAAGCCGAGTGCGCAGCCGAGCGCGGAGAAGGGAATCGCGCCGAGCACGAGCGTCGCGCCAAGGGCCAGCCAGCTCGCCAGAGGCATATGCACGTTGCCGAGCGCGGCGCCCATGGCGAACAACAGTAGGACGATGATGGCGCTGAACATCATGCTCATGGTCGTCTTCGCCAACACGTACGCAATGCCGGGCATTGGGCTGGCGCGTTTGAGCGTGAACCATCCCTGTCCACGCTCGGTCGCGATGCCGATCCCGAGCCCGCTCAGCGCCGCGCCGAGCACGCCGAAGGTGCCGTAGGTGGCGAGCATGTACGTCGACACCGATACGGTTCCGGCCGAGGCGCCGCGGTTGAGCGCGATGCCGAACATGGCGTAGAACAACATCGGAAAGGCGAGCGTCGGAATCACGAAGCGCGGCAGCCGCAGCACCTTGATGCACTCGGCCTTTGCCTCGGCGATCACAATGTGCGGAAGCGCGACGGTGGTGGGGGTCATACCGCGACCTTCTCGCGTGTGAGAGAGAGAAATGCTTCTTCGAGTCCCGCGCCGCCGACTTCGAGCCCGGAGAGCGTCGGGTCGCGGAGCAACAGCTCCCGCACCACCGGCTCCGCTACGGCGGCGAGGATCTCCGTCGCGTCGCCGGATTGGCGTGCCGAGCTGACGCCCGGAATGCCTTGCACCATCGCGAGCGCGAGCGTGGTGATGCAGCGGATGCGGCGGCCCGACACGCGCGCTTTGACTTCTGCCGGCGATCCGTCGGCCACGATCTCACCGCGCGCGATCACCACGATGCGGTGCGCGAGCGCGTCGGCTTCGTCGAGGTAGTGCGTGGTCAACAGCACCGCGCGCCCGCTGTCGCTCAGCCGTCGAATGCGATCCCACAGCACGCGCCGCGCCTCGACGTCCAGTCCTACCGTCGGCTCGTCGAGCACGATCAGGCTCGCGTTGCCGCACAGCGCGAGGGCGAACAGCAACCGCTGCTTCTGTCCTCCGGAGAGCTTACCGAACTGCGAGCGGTCGAGCCCTTGAAGGCCGGCCGCCTCGATCACCTCGACGTATGGCATCGGCGACGGATAGTACGATTGAAAGAGCCTGATGTGCTCGCCCACGCGCAGCGTCTCCGGCACCTTGGCAACCTGGAGCATCGCGCCTATCCGCGTGCGCGTGCCCGCGTTGCGCGGATCGCCACCGAACACCGTCACGCTGCCGGCCGACGGCGCCGTCAGGCCGAGCAGCATCCGCACCGCCGTGGTTTTGCCGGCGCCATTGGGGCCGAGCAGCGCCGTGACGCGGCCCGGCGCCAGGTCGAGATCGAAATCACGGAGCGCCATCACTTCGCCAAATCGCTTGGTCACGTCGTGAAAGCGCGCGACGACGTCGGACTCAGCGGAAGCGGACATCATCGATCTGAAAAGAGAAGGCGCCGGGCGCCGGCCCGCCGGAGAAGATGAGCGCCATGATGTCGTGGCCGTCGATGTTGTCGAACGCCGAGAGCGGGAAGAGGTACTCCTTCCACTCCGGACCGGCGACGAACGTCTTGGTGAGCGGCATGTAGCCCTTGTTTTCGGCGAAGATCATCACACGGTACGTCTGACCGTCGCCCTTGGCGAAGAAATGAATCTCCTTCTTCGCCGACAGATTCGCCGGCGACATCATCTGCGCGCCGGGCGAGAACATCGCGCCCGCCCAGGCGTACGGCACCGCCGCGGAAATCGCGCCGCTGATCGCGAGCGACTTCGTGCTGCCGTTTGCGCCTCCGTCGACCACCTTCATCTCGCCCGAGGATTTGCCGCCCGCCATCGCGTCGTTCGACACCGACCAGCCCGAGCCGAACCCGGTCTTTGGATCGCCGCTCTCGAAATCGCTGACCAGTCCGTCCCCCAGGCCGGCCGGCGCGCGCGACACTGCATCGCGGGCCGTCTTTATCTCATTCGCGTACGCGTCGCGGTTGGTGCGCACTCCCTGCTTCCAGACGCCGTCGATATTGCGCGTAGCAGTAATGTCCGCCGACGGATCGCCGTTGACGAGCACGAGATCCGCGCGCAAGCCGACCGCGATCCGGCCCCGGTCGCTCAGGTGAAAGAGCCGCGCCGGTACGCTGGTCGCGGAGGCCAACGCCTCGAGCGCCGTCATCCCCGCCTGCACCAGGAGCTCGAGCTCGCGGTGGAGCGCGGCGCCATGCGACGTGCCGGGATTCCCGGCGTCGGTGCCGGCGAGCATCGGCACCTTCGCCGCTCTGAGCTGGCGCACGGTCTTCACTGCCGCCTCATAGCTCGTCTCCGGTGTACCGGGGCGGTGCGGGAACCCGGCCACCAGCATCGTGCTGTCGGCGCGCGACAGATACGGCGCGGTGCGCGCATCGCTCACCAGCGTCGCCCCGCCGCCGACTCCGGTGATGCTCTTGAGCACCGTCATCGTCGGCACCACGAACGCGTGATGCGCGGCGACGAAGCTGCCGAACTGCGAATCGGGCTCATGGTCGACGAAGAGGTGCACCAGCGCGTCGGCGCCCACGTCGATGGCGTCGCGCGCGCCGGCGAGATCACCGATGTGCACCACGGCGAGCTTCCCGCGCTTGTGCGCCGCGACAACCACGGCGCGCATCGTCCCTTTCGACAACGTCGGAATCTTCCTGCCATACGTCCGGCCGTCGTCGTAGACGATCTTGATGTAATCCGACCCCTCGGCGATGCGCGCGTCGACAAACTGCTGCGCCGAGTCGGGGGACCCGAGTGTCGGAATCTCGAAGCCGTACTCCGTGCCGTGTCCCTTTGGCGCGGTGACGAGCGTGCCCGCCGAAAAGAGATCGGCGCGGGCCGTTGCCTTCCCGGCCGCTTGCTCGGCGCGCGCCAGCTTCCCGGCGCCGACATCGCCGAACATGTCCATCTCGGTCGTCACGCCGAAGATGAGCGCGACCTTGAGCGCATCGCCAAAGCTGTGCGTGTGCGAATCGATGAGGCCGGGCAACAACGTCTTGCCCCGCGCGTCGATGATCGTGGCGTCGGAGGGCGGCATCAGCCTCGGCCCCATCATCAGGATCCTGCCGCCGCCGATCAGAACGCGCTGCGACTCGAGCATGCGCGTTCCGTCGAACACGCGCACGTTCGTGAAGAAGGTGCGGTTCAGCGACTGCGCGCGCACAACCGGCGCGGCCGCGAGCGCAGCGGCGACGCCAATGGCGAGACGGAAGAAAACGAGCGGGGAACGCATGTGCGGGCTCCGGGTGCGATAAAATGCCGAGACTGGTGTCGCTACGCGGATACTAGCCCCACGGTTTCCGCGGCGGCATTGGCGACCGTCATGCGGCGCACATGACGAACGTCACTAGCCCGTCGCCCGCGAGTCGCGCAGACTACTACCCTGCGGTCAGCGGGCCGCGCCCCGGAGAGGACGTCATGACGATCGAGAATATCTCAGACACCGCACGGTGGGTCGCCGTATACCGCGCGATGGAGAGCGAGCGGCCCGACGCGATCTTCCGCGACCCGTTCGCGCGGCGCCTGGCCGGCGACCGCGGCGAGCGCATCGTCGAGACGATGAAGCAAGGGCGGCAGATGGCGTGGGCAATGATCGTGCGCACCGCTGTTTTCGACGAGCTGCTCCTGGCCGAGATCGAGCGTCACGACATCGACCTCGTGCTCAACCTCGCGGCTGGACTCGACGCCCGGCCGTGGCGGCTAGCGCTCCCACCCTCGTTGCGCTGGATCGACGTCGACCTTCCCGCCATTCTGGAGTACAAGCGCGAGACGATCGGTGATGCCAAGCCCGCTTGCTTCTACGAAGCCGCCGCGACGGACCTCACCGATGCGGCCGCCCGCCGAGCGCTATTCGCTCGCGTCGGCGCCCAGGCCAAGCGCGCCCTCGTCATCACCGAGGGTCTGCTGATCTATCTCACCGCAGAGGATGTCGGCGCTCTCGCGGCCGACCTGCACGCCGTTCCATCGATGCTGACATGGATCTTCGACATCGCGCACCCGCGCCTGCTGGTGATGATGGCCAAGTCATGGGGCAAGGAGCTCCAACGGGGCAACGCTCCCTTCCGCTTCGCGCCCGCCGAAGGAACGGCATTCTTCCGTCCGTTTGGATGGAAGGAGGCGGAGTTTCGGTCATCGATGGAAGAGGCGAGAAGACTACACCGTGAGATGAGGATGATGTGGTTGTGGAGGTTTTTAGGAAAAATGTCGTCGAAGGAAAAGAAAGAGGTATTTCGGAGATTTTCTGGGGTTGTCAGGATGGAACGACTGTAACCGCGACGGCGCTGCGTGCTGCGTGCTGCGTGCTGCGTGCTAACAGCACGCGCTGAGCGAAACTGATGCCCGCACCTTCGGTCGACAGTTGTACCGTGGCGCATGACATCCCCGGGGAGCTTCGAGGAATGGCTAGAGGCCGTCGTTTCATCGGATAAGTCCGATCCGCTGTGGCGCATGAGCGCCTATCGCTTCTCCATCTATGCGCTCGAATGGGGATGGACCGACCTGCGGGCCTTGCAGCCGTTTCGCACGATGCACGCGGTTGGTGACCAACTCTACCGCGCACTTGGCTCAGTGGCCGCGAACATTGCGGAAGGATATAGCCGCAGCAGCGGACCCGATCGCGCGCGATTGTTCGAGTACGCTCTGGGCTTCGCCCGCGAGGCGCGAGTCTGGTACCGTGCCGCGGCTCCAGTGCTTACTTGGTCAGTTGCGCGCCAGCGCATCGAAACGCTGAATCGAATTTCGAGGATTCTACTCTCTGCGATCCCAACCGAACGCCAGCGACGGGTTATTCGCGATAGCAAGTAGTTCGAGTTCGAGCTTGCCGGCCGCCATGCTGTTAGCACGCAGCACGCAGCACGCAGCACGCAGCACTCAGCACTCAGCACCCAGACACGCAGCCCGCAGCACGCAGCCCGCAGTGCCCCCGATCGTCAATCAGCCCGTAGCGCCACACTCGGATCGACTCGAGCCGCCCTTATCCCCGGTACCAAACTCGCCGCCAAAGCGATGATGATCAGTAAACTGCCGACCCCCGCGTACACGAGCGGATCCCGCGCCGACGTCTCGAACAAGAGCGGCGCCACCCACCGCCCCGCCAACAACGACACACCTACGCCAATGACCACCGCCACCACCGCCACGCGCACTCCCTCGACCACCACGATCCGCACCACGTCCCTCGTCTGAGCACCCAGCGCCACGCGTACTCCCATCTCGTGCATCCGCTGCGCCACGTTGTACGCGATGACGCTGTACAGCCCGACCGCCGCCACCAACAGCGCCAGTCCGCCGAAGACGGCGAACATCGTCGCGCCGAGCTGCCACGGACGCATTTCCGGATTCACGATCTCGTCCAGCGGCGTCACATTCACGTACGAGTCGCCCGGCATCAGCTTCTGCAGCGACCGCCGCACGATCTCGGTTTGCGCCACCGCGCTGCCTCGCGTGCGAACGAACAGGCCGCCCTGGTCCTGGCCGGTCTGGTCGATCGGCAAGTAATAGTTCAGCCCCTGGTCGTCCGCGCCGAGGCTGCCGTGCTTGATGTCCTCCGAGATGCCGATGACCGTCGTGCACGGCATCGTATCCGCGCCGATCCGCACGCATTGCCCGATCGCATCTCGGCCCTTCCAGATGACCTTGGCCATCGATTGGCTCACCACCATCACCCGCGGCGCGCCGTCGCGGTCTGCGGCCGCGAACGGCCGGCCGCGGATGATACGCGTGCCCATCGTCTCGAAGTATTCGGGTGATCCGACCTGCTCCGTGAAGTCGCCGAGCTTGTTCACCGAGTCGATGCCGGTGACGAAAATGTCGTCCTCCATCGTCATGTAAAACGGCACCGTGATGGTGCGCGATGCCTGCGCCACCTCGCGTAGCCCGCGCGCCGCATCGAGCAGCCGGTTCCTGAGCTGCGCCTTTTCCGGCTTCGCCAGCTTGGCGCCGCGCATCTCGGGGTTCACGTACAGCACCTTCCCCACATCGTAGCCGAGCCGCACCGACTTCACGTTGTGCAGGCTGCGCACGAACAGCCCCGCGCCAACCAGCAACACCACCGACAGCGCTCCCTGCATCACCAGCAGCCCGGTCCGAAGGGGCGAGCGCGAGTACGTCCCCTCGCGCGCTCCCGCCTTGAGCGTCGCCGCGAGATCGGAGCGCCCCGCTTGCAGCGCCGGCGCGATGCCCGTCAACAATCCCGCCACGAGCGTCGCGACGGCGGTGAACGCGAGTATCCGCGGATCACCGAAGGAATTTGTCTGCTCGATCTTGGGCAGGAGCGACGCGCGAAGAATGCCGCCGCCCCACTGCGCGATCATCATGCCGGCCACGCCGCCCAGCATCGCCAGTAAAACGCTCTCTGTCAGCAACTGCGCCAACAGACGACCCCGGCTGATGCCGAGCGCGAGTCGAACCGCGATCTCACGCCGCCGCCGCAGCGCGCGCGCCAACAGCAGATTCCCGACGTTCGCGCACGCAATGATCAGCACGATCGCCGCGACGCCGACGAGCCAGGTCGCGACCTTCGTGTCCTGCCCCGGTCGCGGGCCGCGCTCCTTCACCACCGATGCGGCGATGCCGCGCGGATTGGCGATCTCGGCCGGCGTCAAGCTCGGCGACATGGCGCGATGCGCGGCGTAGCTGCGAAGGTAGGCGTTCGTTAGATCGGCGCTCGCGGCCTTCACGGATACGCCCGGCTTGCGGCGCGCGATCATCTCGAGCCAGCTCATGTTGTAGCTCTCGAAGTACCGCTTGCCGGGCCGGTTCCCGGCGTCGATCTCGGCCGCGATACGGGTGATCGGCACGAACACCGCCGGCGGTGTGGCTGAGGTTCCAAGAAATCCCTTCGGCGCCACGCCGATGATGGTCAGCTCCGACCGGCCGAGATGGAGTTGGGCGCCGAGCACGTCTTGGCGGCCGCCGTACTTCGATTGCCAGAATCCATATCCGAGCACCGCTACCGGTGCGCCCTCGGGCGCGCGATCCTCGTCGTTGGCGAAGAACCGGCCGATGACGGGCTTCGCGCCAAACAATCGCCAGAGGCTGGCGCTCGCAGCTTCGACGACCATCTCGCGCGATGCATCGCCGCTGCCGACGGCAAACTTGGTGTTCCAGAACGCCGCCGTCTCCGAAAAGGAGGTTGTCCAGTTCGTGAGATCCTCGTAGCGCCGGTACTGCATGCTGCTCCCGGTGAAATCCTTTCCGTCATCTCTCCGGCTGAGATAGATCCGATTCACCGCGCCGGGATCCGGCAGCTGCGCGGGGGGTCGGAAGAGCAGCTGGTCGACGATCCCGAACATCGTCGCATTGGCGCCGATGCCCAGTCCGAGCGTGAGCACCACGGCCAGCGTGAAGCCGGGCTTCTTCCGGAGACCGCGCGCCGCGTAGCGAATGTCCTGCGCCGCGTTGCCGAACCATTCCGTGCGGCGCTCGCGGCCGGCGCGCTCGCGGTCGAGCGAAGTGAGCGACTCGCGCGTGTGCTGCACGTCGCCGAACCGGCGCTCGGCTTCCCTTCGCGCGTCGTCAGGAGACATTCCTTTGGCCATGAGATCCCTCACCGTCATGTCGAAGTGGAAGCGCAGCTCTTCGTCGACGCCCACTTCGACGTCGGCGTCGCCGCGATCGATGCGAAAAAAACGGCGGTAGCGTGGATTGGCGGTCATCGAACGATCCTCAGCTCGTCTGGAGCACCTTGAACACGGCACGGGCATAGCGCGTCCACAGCGCCTCCTGGCTCCGAAGCTGACGGCGGCCGAGCGCGGTGTGCTGGTAGAACTTGGCTTTGCGATTGTTCTCCGACAGCCCCCACTCGCTGCGCACGAACCCTCGGTTCTCGAGGCGGTGGAGCGAGGTGTAGAGCGCTCCTTCCTCGATCTGGAGATCGTCGTCGGTGGTTTGACTCACCCAGCGCACCAGGGCGTAGCCGTGCATCGGCCCCCAGGTGAGTGCCTTGAGGATGAGCAGGTCGAGCGTCCCCTTGAGCAGATCCAGATCGTTCGCGGCGGCCACGTGTTCCCCTGAGAGTTTGATGGGTATGGTACACGGCGATCCTGCCGTTGTCCAGACTCCCATCAGAGTTTCAGGGAAGAAGCCGCTGGTGACCGTCAGATATCGGCGTCGCTGAGCACGTTGCCGAGCCTCGCGCTCGAAGGCGTGCGAAGCGGAAAGAGCGCGCTAAACGTCATCACGGAGCATGGAAGAACGTCCGGCGGCGGTCTGCCGTCGGCTAACCACCGCCAGGTCGCGCCGTGCGTGCACAACTCTTGCTAAACTCACCGCCGTCCCGGTCCCTCAAAGCGGTGGTGATCACGATGCTCGGTCGCAAGACACTCCTGGCGGTGCGCGTCGTCACTTGGCTGTTCGCCGCGGCACCCATCGCGGTCGCGGCACAGGCACCGGTCACCGGCCCGCCACGTGACACCGTGCCGCCGCTCTTCGGCCCGCACGATCTGTATTACGCCGGTGCTTTCGTCGCTGGAACGATCTTGATGTTCCCGGCCGACAAGGCGATCGCCAAGGAGCTGCAGCGTTCGAACAACCAGACGAATAGATTCTTGAGCCATCTTGCCACGGATTTTCGGCTCTCGGCCCAACCGGGCGCGCTGATCATCGGTGGCGGACTGTACGCGGTTGGTCGCATCGGCCATTTCGAGCGCGTGGCCGATCTCGGCTTGCACGGCACTGAAGCGATCCTGCTCGGCACGGGAATCAACTATGTGCTGAAGGGCGCGCTCGGCCGCGCCCGGCCCTACGTCGCCGGCGATACGAACCCGCACAGCTTCAAGTTCGCACGCGGCTTCCAGAAGGGAAACGATTACCAATCCTTGCCCAGCGGCCACACCATGGCCGGCTTCGCCGCCGCCTCGGCCGTGACGGCCGAGACGTCGCGCTGGTGGCCGAACTCCACCTGGTACGTCGCGCCCATCATGTACGGAGGTGCGACGATGATCGGGCTCTCACGCATGTACAACAACAAGCATTGGGCCAGCGACGTGATCATGGGCGCCGGCATCGGCACCTTCAGCGGCATCAAAGTCGTCCGCTACAACCACGCCCATCCCAATAATCGCCTCGATCGGATTCTGCTATCGACGATGGTCGTACCGGACGGAGCGGGAGGAGTCGTCGTTGGATGGACATACGTGCCGTAGCGGCGCTGCGTGCTGCGTGCTGCGTGCCGACAGCACCCTCCAAATCTTTCTCTTAGAGCCTCGTCGGTTGCAAGGGCGAGTGCTGTTAGCACGCAGCACGCAGCACGCAGCACGCAGCGCAGTTTAGGGCGCGAGCGTCCCCATCCGCACCACCTCGAAATCCGATCCATGCACTCCCGTCAGCGTGTGCAGCTCGGTGTCGTCCCATCGCGGGTCCGGGGCGCCGCTGAGGAAGAAGCCGCTGCCGTTGTCGGCCACGAACATCCCGTACTTCTTGAGCGCGGCGAGAATCACTTGCATCGCCGGTGAGAAGTGCGAGATGTCGAACGACGCCTTGAGGCGCACGCGCATTCCCATCGGCGGCACGTTCGCGCTCGCGTTGCTGCTGGCGAAGTGCCGCGCGGGCGCGACGTATTTATTGCGCGTCGTCGGGCAGGTAAACCGCAACGCGTGTCGGATCGCCTTGTAAATCTGCACTTCGTCATATCGCACGAGGCCGGCGAGAATCGGTAGACCGGCCGCATCGGCCGATGTCCAGCCGGCCGGCCGCTGTGCATTGCTATTGAGGTCGAACACCGCGCCGCTGCCGGCGGTCCAGCTCTGGCCGCCATTCACCGGACGCGCGTCGAACAGCTCGTAGAGCTTCCAGTTGTCCCAATCCACCACGAGCACGTGGCGATCGCCGCCGCTGCTCGCGCCGCCTTCGATCGGCGCGTTCGGCGGAATCGGATACGGGCCGGGATCGCTCTCACTCGCGTAGAAGAAGCTGACGGGCACCCGGCCCTGTGACCCCGCGACGATGGTGAAGGGAATCCCGTTCGGCGCTCCCGCGTACACCGTTCCAAAATCCGGATGTAGCGCGCTCGCCGCGCCGCAGCTGGCAATGAGGTTCGCCGAGTTGGGATCGACCGGCGATGCGGAAATGTCGAGGTTCCACGCGTTGTCGGCCGGGAAAAGCACGCGTGCGCCGAGATCCTGGCCGCCGGTGCCGGTCGCCGTGAATGCCGCGGACTGCGCCGCCATCCGCGCCGTCGCGGCGTTCGGCGGTGCGCCGGTGCCCAGTGTCCAGGTCGCCTGTGCGTTTCCGGACGCACTCGTCACCGCCTGCGCGCTGCCTAACGAGCCGCCACCTGTCGTGACGCTCCAGGTGATTGCCGCGCCCGCCACCGCGTTGCCGTACGCATCGTTCGCGCGCACGATAATCGGCAACGCGGCAGACTGTCCGACCGTCGCGACCTGCGCGTCGCCACTCACTTTCAACAGCTGCGTCGCGGCGCCCGCGGTCGCCGTGGCGGTGAAGCGCGCCGGCGTCAGCGCCGCGACGGTTGCGCTCAAATTCTGCGATCCCGCGCTCGTGCCGAGCGTCCAGATCGTCTGTGCGCGCCCCGAGGCGTCCGTCGTGCTATTCGCCGAGCTCACCGATCCGGCGCCGGCACTCCACGCCACCGTCGCTCCAGCGAGCGCCGCGCCCGACGCGTCCATCACCTTCACGATGAGTGGAGCGGGCAGCGCCGATGCAACGGTGGCTTGCTGCACATCGCCGCTCACGATCTGCACGCCCGCCGCGCTCCGATTCGAGACGGAGAGCAACATCGACCCGCTCGCGGTGCCGCTCGTCGCGGTCACCGTCGCACTCCCGACCGCGAGCGCACTCGCCACGCCGGACGCGCTCACCCCAATGACCGACGTATTGTTCGAGCTCCACGCCACACTCTGACCGGCGACCGTCGCCCCCGCCTGATCCGTCAGCGCCGCGGACATCTGGGCCGTTTCCCCGACGAACAGCGAGGCCGAGGTCGAACTGACCAGCACCGAGGTGACAGTGACCGTTTGGGTAGGCGAGTCCGCGTGAGAGCACGCGAGGAGAAGCAGGAGAAGGGCGCGTGTCGGCTGTGTCCAGTGGCGTGCGGTTAGGCGAACTGATCTTCGCGCCAAGAACACCCCACTCCCTATGCCCGACACTCGCTTCACAGCCATTCCCTCGCTCCTCGTCATCTCCGTGGACTGGAAGGTTGCCTTCAGCGCAACGCTCCCGTGGTGACGTGGGTTACAACCCGGCGAGAAAATCGCCTGCTGGCGAGAGTCGGATGCCCGCGTATGTTTGCTCCAACTCCCAACGCGCAGCGATGACATGAGCATCTCCCGCCGCAACTTCGTGCAGGTGATGGGCGCCGGCGCCGCCGGCTCGCTGTTCTCGCCATTCGTCCGTGGGCGAGGACTCGAGGCCATGGCGTTCGGCGACACGGCGATCGCGCCCGGCGCCATCCGCCTCGACAGCAACGAAAATCCCAACGGTCCCGGCGCCGTCGCGCTCGACGGCATTCGCGCCGCGCTCGGCGAGTCGAATCGTTACCCCCGGCAGTCGGTCGATGTGCTGCGCGATGCCTTGTCGAAGTCGTTCGGCATCGGCACCGAGAATCTGCTGCTGGGCTGCGGCTCGACCGACATTCTGCGCGCGGCGGTCTTTGCCTTCACGTCGCCGTCGCGCGCTCTGGTGACCGCGGCGCCAAGCTTCGAGAATCCGGCCCAGGACGCCGAGCGGGTGGGCGCGCCCGTGCGCGCGGTGCCGGTGACCGGCGCGCTCGCGCTCGATCTGGCCGCGATGAGTACGGCGGCGTCCGGCGCCGGACTCGTCTACCTGTGCAATCCGAACAACCCGACCGCGACCGTTCACGGCGCCGATGCGGTGAAGGACTTTATCGCACGCACGCTACGCGACACGCCGGACGTGACCATTCTGGTTGACGAGGCATACCACGAATACGTCGACGAGCCGGCGTACGCGACGATGATTCCGCTGGCGCTTGGGAATCCGCGCGTGGTCGTCGCGCGCACATTCTCGAAGGTGTATGGAATGGCGGGGCTGCGCGTCGGTTACGCCATTGGCAGTCCGGAGACGCTGAAGACGATGGCGCGGCACACCCTCATGCTGGCGGTCAACCAGCTCGGCGCGGCGGCGGCGTTAGCCGGACTCGGCGCCAGGGATCACATCGCGCGCGAGGTGACGTTGAATCACGACGCGCGCGATTTCACCCGCGGCGCCTTCGCGAGTGCTGGGTTCACGGTCGGCACATCGAACGCGAATTTCATGATGGTCGACGTCAGGCGCGACCCAAAGGAGTTTCGCGATGCCTGCAAGGCCGTCGGAGTGCTCGTCGGCCGCCCCTTTCCGCCGCTCAGGTCGTGGGCCCGCATCTCGATCGGCACCATGGACGAGATGCGCACCGCGCTGCCGTTGATGAGGCGAGTACTGAACGCCGTGTAAACCCGACGGCTCCGCAACACCGCTCAAGGTTTCTCCCTCCGACGCCGATCGTCTACTATGTTGAAGGGAGTGGCAATCATTTAGAGTGTCGGGTGCGTGGTATTTGATGCCCGATGTGCGGCGCCCGGTTTCAAGATGGGGTGTAGCTTAGTTGGCAAAGCGCCGGACTGTTAATCCGAAGATCGGTGGTTCGAGTCCACCCGCCCCAGTCGCAATCGAAGAACACTGGACGAAACGCCGGTAGCGTGTTAAGACCCTTCGTGGTCCACGCTGCCGGCGTTTTCGCATCCACTCCCACTCCCCACACCCGCCCCTACGGCTGCATCGACACCGTCGACTTCGCCGGCTCATCGATCGTCTTGAGCACGTCACGCCAGGCGAACTTCTTCCCCGAGTGACGAACGTAGTAATCCATCCACGCCATCTCCGCCGTCGATTTCAGGAGCTGGTTGCGCGGATCGGGGATGCCATGCGTGTTGCCGGGATAGACGAAGAGCTCCGTCGGTACTCCGAGCTTCTTGAGCGCCATGTGCAGCTCTTCGCTCTGCGGCCTCGGCACCCGCGGATCGCCGTCGACGACGTGAATCAGCGTCGGCGTCTTCGCGTTCTTGATGTACGCGATCGGCGACTGCTTCCACCAATGCTCCATGTCGTCGTAGTAGAGCTTGTCGCCGAGGTACCACTGGCGGACGCGCTGCGTATCGCTCTGGCCCCACATCGAGATCCAGTTGAACACGCCGGCGCCGGTCGAGATCGCCTTGAAGCGGTTCGTGTGCGTCAAAATCCAGTTCGACCAGTGGCCGCCCGCGCTCCATCCCAGCGCGCCCATCTGCGTGCTGTCGACGATCCCCTGCGCGATCAGATGGTCGACGCCCGCCATGATGTCCTGATAGCCCTTGGTGAAGTAGTCACCCTGGCTCTCCGTCTTGAATTTCTCACCGTAGTTCGTCGAGTTGCGGTAGTTGGGCATCAGCACCGCGTAGCCCGCGCCCGCGTACACCTGCGCGCCGTACCCACCGTTGAAGCCGAGCACGTCGGCCGCCGCCGGCCCGCCATGGATCGAGACGATCAGCGGATAGCGCTTGCCCTGCACGTAGCCCACCGGCTTGATCAGGACGCCGCCGACCATGCGGCCGTCGGCTGATTTCCAGCTGATCTCCTCTTCTTCGCCGAGCGCGAAGCCTTTCACCTGCGGATTGGCGTCGGTGAGCTGCACCCATTTCGCGCGCGTGCCGACGTCGGCCACGGAGGCGACGGTGAACACTGTCGCCGGCGTGGTCGGATCGCTGTAGTTGATGAGCAGGCGGCCGGAATCTTCGTCGAGCGCGACGCGCACGGCGGCCTTCTCGTTCGTGACCGGCTTGACGCTGTTCGTCGCGATGTCGAGCGACATCAGCTGGTCCGTCGCGCGCACCCCTTCATTGTAGTAGATCGTGCGCCCATCCTTCGACCAGAAGCCCGTGGTGACGTCGCCATCGTGGCCGGCGCCGAGCTTCTTGAACGCCTGACCGCGCGCGCCAACCTCGCGCAGATAGACCCGCTGGTTGTGCATGAAGACGAAATCGTCCGGAGCCGAAAAGGCGACCCACTTGCTGTCGGGCGAGAAATCGACGGAACGCTCGGAGATGTCCGTGTTGTGCGTCAGGCGCTCGATCTGTCCGCTCGAGACCTCGAGCAAGTAGAGATCGGCGTTGTCCATCTGCTCGAGGATGTTGCGCTCGTAACGGTTGGCGGAGATGCCGTGGAAGCCGATCCAGCGCCCATCGTCCGAGACGGTGAAGTCGCCGACCGTGTAGGAGGTGTCCTTGGTGAGGCGCGCCGTTTGCTTCGTGGCGATGTCGTACGACCAGAGGCTCGACACCGGCATCTCCATGTTCCGGATGCGCACGTCGAAGCGCTTCTCCATCCGCAGCTTCTCATCGGGATCGACCGTATCCGCGGTGACGAAGTAGATCTTCTTCGAGTCGGGCGAGAACTGCCATAGGCCGACGCCCGTCGGGTGCTTGGTGAGCTGTGTTGCCTTGATCGAGTCGGCGCCGGAGGTCATGGCGGAGACGGGAATGGCGTAGAGCTGCTCTTCCGTCGCGCGTCCAGAGCGATAGGCGAGCCACTTTCCATCTTTCGAGAAGGCGTAGGTCGACACGCCATCGCGCGCGTCGGTGAGCTTGCGCGCCTCGCCGCCGTCGGGATGCATCACATACAACTGGTTGCCCGGCGCGCCCGGCGAGCCCATCCCCGCGGGGAAGTAGGGCGCGCCCGGTCCGCTCGTGGGCGCCGTCGGCGTGCGGGCCGCGGCGCCCGCCGCGGCGGGCGCCGCATCCCGATCGGATGAGAAAACGAAGAAGCTGCCATCCCGCGACCAGCGCGGATTCGACTCGCTCTTGTCCTTGGTGTAGGTGAGCTGGCGCGTGCTCGATAGCCCGCGCTCCGTGCTGACGATGAAGATGTCGCTCTGCCGCCGCACTTCCTTCCAGTCGGGAACGCTGGTGGTGAAGAGCACGTTCTTGCCGTCCGGGCTGACGGCCGTGCCGCCGATCTGCCGCATGTTCTGGCCGTCGAGCCAGGTCATCGGCCGCTTGGCCTGCGCGGCGGCGCTGGCGGCGGGGAGGGCGAGCGCGAGGATCGCGAGCGCCGCCGGAATGCGCTCTCGAATGAAGAGACGAAGGGTCATGGGGCGGAGCTCCATTGGGTGGGGACGAGAGTATACGCTGCCGCGTCGCGCAGCGTTGCGCTGGGCGCACGTTACAACGACGCGGCCAAGCGTCATTGCAGCCTCTCGCGTCGCGCCGCCGGCGTTCAAATCGATTCTACGCAGGCGTCCTGGCATGGCAACGCGCGCGGCTGCGACACTTGGCCCGGGGGTTCTAGACCGAGCCACGCCCAAAACGCAGAACTTCGGCTGGCTCGAACGCTTTGTCCAGCGCCCCGGCCCGGCCCTGAAGGAGCGCTAGGCGGACGACTCGCGCGCGCTGCGCGTCAGGCTCTTGATCATCGCCAGAATGTCGACGAGATCGAACGGCTTGGGTAGGAGCGGACAGCCGCAGGCTTCGATCAGATCGAGAGCGCGGTCGCTGGTGTCGCCGGTGGTGAACACCGTGCGATCGCGCAGGTGGGGTTGGAGCGACGCCGCGAACTCGAACAGCTCGTCGCCCCGCACGTCCGGCATGCGCAGATCGATGATCATCGCGTCAAACTGCTCCGACCGGAGGTACGCCTGCGCCGTCGCGCCCGACTCGGCGATCCTGGGATCGTAGCCGCCGCGCGTCAACGCCATGGCGAGCGCGCGCAGGATCGTCGGCTCATCGTCGACGACCAAAATGCGCGGGGCGCTTAGCGGAGACACGTCAGCAGGCTCGGTCACGAGGAAGGGAGGAGATATGCGCGCCTATCAGAGTGATGGCGCGCCGTCGCCGATCGCGCGGAGGAACGCGGTGGGCGGGCGGTACAGCGTTCGAACGCAGCGGGTGACCGCTTCGGCCGGCGACAGGTCGCGGAGGCCCGCGACGGTGGCGACGTCCATGGCTTCGCGGATCTGAATCGACAGGCTGCGCGGATCGATCCGCAGCCGTCCCGCCGACTGATCCAGCGTCTCACGATCTGAAAAACGGAAGAACTGATACGCGCGAAGCACGCGAGCCGCGACAACAATGCGGAGCGGCGACGTCAGGCCTACCGACGTCACCAAGCGGCGCAGGTGTCGGACGGTCACGCCGGCGCTCACCGCGAGATCCTCGACGGATGGATAGCGATGGGGCGCGCCGAACACGCCGCGGATGGCGCGCACGACCGCGGCGGGAAGCCGCGAGAACGGGTGCTGGAGTGCGACGAGAAGTTGATCGACGACGGCATCAGCAGTCAGGCGCTCCACGAGGTTGCGAATGTTGGTTCCAACATCGTCCGATCCGGCCAGCAACAGCCCGCGGACGCCCTGCTTCGACAATTGAACCACCGGCTTGATGCCGGCGCACGACAGTGACGTGTAGATGACGCACGGAATCCAATGATACTCGCCTAACAAATCCGACAGCGGCGTCACCTTTCCAGCGAGTCGCCGATCCGCAGGATCGACGACGATCAAATCCACCGACCGGGACTCGACGAAAGCCGAGAGTCCACGATCACCATCTACGCCGTCGGCAACGGTGACCACGAACTCTGAGGACAGAGCCGTTCGCAGTCGCAGCTGAAACGCATCGGGCAGCACCGTGACAATTTCCACGTGGACCCATCGCTCGATGGCGAGTTACAACACGTACTTCGGCGACACGCCGATCGATCGCGGATGTCCCTGTGGCGACTTTCATGTCCGAAAAGCGCAGTGGGATGTCCGAAAAGTGCAGCCGTACCCCTTCAGAAACCAGGTACCGTAGCGATGTGGCGTGAACGCAAGACAGCACGCCGGTTGAGGTTAGACTCGCCTAACAAAGAAAAAGACCTTCCGCCTGCCGAGGTTCTATGCGCCGCACCGCGATTCGCGTCATTCTCACCGCCCTCGCCCTGGCCGCAGTTGCTTGCACGAACCCGACTGGTCCGACCAAGGCTGACGCTCCTGAAATCATCCAGGGCGGCGCTCACTAAGCAACCTGCTCGCAAATATTTTCGAACGACCGCTTTTGCTCTCGACATCATCCCTAAAACGCTCCTGCATAAGCTTGGCTTGCTCTCGCTGACGTTTTCGCAGAGAGCCGTTCACGCATCCCCGCAAGTGCTTCGGCTATCGGGACAGTTGTCGGCGAAAGTGTTGCTTCTGCGACCGGCGGAGTAAGTGCCCGCTGCGAGCGCGTTAGATCCGCGAGCGCGGCCTCAGCCTGAAACACGAGTTGCGAAATCCCGGCTCCTGTCGCAATGAGGAGCGCTTGGTCTATCTCGCTACGAGCAGTTTCAAGACGCCCAAATGTCAAAGCGCCTGCGCCGGCGTATAGGTGATAGTACCCGGCAAGACGAGCGGGTAGGCGCTCGGTCGAGAGATCTCGTCGATACTGTTCGAAGATCGGTTCCCGGCGGTCTAGGGCGGCGAGTTCCATGAGATTGATCAAAGCCAACTGACGGAGAAACGCTTCCTGCGCGGTGGCGGCAACCACCAGGAACGCGTCGCGCGCGGCAGATCGCGCCCCCAATTCTGCCAAAGCGCCAGCGACGTCGCCAAGCGCGCGGTCTCGGGCCAGCGGTTCGCGAAGATCCTCGAGCGCAGCATAAGCCAGTTGGGCCGACGCCTCGAAATCCCGGCGAAGAAAAGCAATTGCCGAACGCGAGTGGCGCGCAATTCCTCGAACCTCGGCAATCGCCTCGCGTTCCGCTTCCATCTCCGCCGCCCGCAAGGCAATCTCAGCCGCGGGAAGGTTCCCGCGCTCACCCATCACCGCCCCGACGTAGCATCGATTACGAATCATCATCGCCCTGTCACCGATCAGCGCGGCGTGATCGACGGCGGCCGAGTAGGCGTCATGAGCTGCGTCCCACTGCGCGAGCTGGCGACGACATTCGCCCAGTCTCATGTAAGCCGTGGTCACTTCCGCAACATCCGCCTTGTCCATCGTCGTGCCACAGAGCTGAACCACCGTCTCGTAGACGTCGGCTGCGAGCGTCCATCGAGCGTCGAGCTCGAGCACCCTGCCAAACGCCATCAAGCGCGGCCGAATTGTGACTGTGTTTCCGGGCCTGCTCCCTAGGATCGCAGAGAGAAGGCTCGAAAGAATGCCGCGGCTGCTGTCGACGCCTTCAATCGTGTCAATCGCCTGGCGAACTGCCGCGACTTGCGTGTGCAACGCACTCGGACCGCTCGTCAACGGAGCGATAGCCGACTGGCGCCACTGCTCGAGCAAGCGGAGCGAGAGAAGCGCCGCCGTGAGGCGTCGCCATTCCGGACATGATTCGCTCTCCAGCTCGGCTAGAGCTTCGAAGAACGGGAAGTGCGACATCGTTGGATCCGTCTTGCCCACGCTACCTCGCCGAGACTAGGCCAGAGGACACGAACCTTTGATTCATCACCACTCGAGACGCCATCAGGAGCAACAGCTTTTCACTGTCCACTGACTTGCACCTCGCACAACGGAAACTCTGTGGCTAAGAGTATCGGGGACTGTAAGGCGGTAGGCAATGGTAGAATGCGCCGGCTATGATGACTTCCGCCGGTGGCGTGACAGATTCCTGATTAGAATATCGCAAGATTGCCGTTGGCTTGGGCTTACCGCGCGTTGCGCAATGAATCGCGAGACCAGCGCGAGAGATCCCCCCACCATGCATCGGCGCGGATCCCGCGCGGGTGAATGCTCCTGTCGATGACGCCCAGGTTATCCAGATCGTATAGCCAAATCGCGGGCATGTTGGTCGCGAGAATTTTCCAGGCGCGCCGATAGAGGACGCGCGCACGCGCGGGGTCGGCCAGTCTCGCGCTGTCGAGAACCGCGTCGAGATGCGGATCTCGATAGCCACTGTAATTCGAGCCGTCCGGCACATCGCTCGCGCTCGTCCACAATTGCTCGGCCGTCGATGGTGAAGGATCCCACGGAGAGGACATCAGGACAGCATCAAACTTGTGATCGGACGCGCGCTTCATCGTGGCCGCTAAATCGTTGCGCTCGATGTCGACGTGGACTCCAAGGCGCTTCAATTGGGCCTGAATCAGCACGGCCATTTGATTGCGAGCTACGCTGGTCGACGGCACGAGAATCGTGAAGCGCAGCGGCCGTGCGCCTCGGTGACGCTCCATGCCACTCTTGTCAGCGCGCCACCCGGCTGCATCGAGCAATCGTGCCGCACCCGCCGAATCCGCGGAGAGGTCGGCGAGCAGCGTGGTGTCGAGTAGCGCGCCGGGAATCGGACCGCGCGCGACGTGGCCTGACGAATCAAAGACGGTCGACACGAGCGCATGACGATCGATCGCCAGCGCGATGGCGTGCCGCACCCGTTCGTCGCCGAACACGGGATGCGCTTTCGTGTGCGCCGAGGAATCGTGAAGGTTGAAGAAGAGCGCGCCCTGTTCGAGCGATGGCCACCGCGCCGTACGCACGTTTGGATGGGAGGCGACTTGCGGTAGGTCCGTGGCGCGGATGAAGTCGAGAAAGCCCGCCTCGCCCGCGAGCACGCGGAGCAGCGCGGCGTTCTGATCTCGGGAAACCACGAAGAACACATGCTGAAAGAACGGGCGGCCACGATAGTGATTCGTGTCGGCGATGAGCTCGAGCGACACTCCCGGTTGCCAACTGCGAAGCTGGTACGGCCCCGATCCAACCGGCGCGCGCGCGAACGCGCTCGTGCGCAGGGACCTAAACGGAACAGTGTCGAGAAGATGCGCCGGCAGCACCCGCATCTGATACGTCGCGTCGAAGAACTGCAGCGGCGAGCGATGCTTGAACCACATCACGGCCGTGGACGAATCGCGAACGGAGACTGAGTCAATATTGGTCAGCAGCGACGCGGCCGGCGCGCCAGTGGCCGAGTCCGCGTACAGCTTGAGCGTGAACCGAACATCACTCGCGGTCACACGAGCGCCGTCGTGCCAGCGCGCGCGCGAATCAATGTGAAAGACGATCGACAATGAATCGGCGCTCCAGTCCCAGCGGGCGGCGAGCCTGGGCCGGTAGGAGCTGTCGCGGGTGATGTTCAGCGTGGAGTCAGGCTCGGCCAAGCGGTCGAAGATCTGATCCGAGATGAGGACGCCTTCAGTCGTCCCCGCGACGGGCGGGAGTAGAGCATCGGCGTCCGACGCCGTGGAAACCACCATCGTCGGCGCCGCAACCGTCTGGTGATCCTGCCCACACGCGAGCGCCGCGAGAGCAAGAATGCCCACCGTGAAATGCGCGCGATGGGAGGAGCAAGAAGTCATTCGTGCGACTCGAGCTGGAGTGGAGGCAGAATTACTAATCTATGGTATAACGGCGGCGCACGAAGATTGACGTGCCGGTTGCGAGCCCGCCACGGTTTTGCGCTAAATCATCGGCTCGGGCAAAATCAGGGTGAGATGCACGGTTTGCGTGGTCGACCATTTTGGTGTACAATAATCGCGCCATCCATCTGCCCCCTTGAGGTCTGACCATGACGTCTGTCCCTGTTCGCTCCCCGCGACGGTCCGCCATCGCGCTCGTCGCGGCAGTCGCAATCATGCCAGCCATGGCATCGAGCCAGACGCCGACGCCATCACCGATGCCGGCCTACGACAAGCACGAAGTGATGATCCCGATGCGCGATGGCGTGAAGCTGCATACCATCATACACGTGCCGCCGGGCGTGTCCGGTGACTTGCCGATCATGTTCGTCCGCACGCCGTACGGCATCGCCGGATCAGAAGGAGTGTTCAAGCCCGGCACCGCTTACGCCGAGCTGGCCACCGAAGGTTACATCTTCGTCTTCCAGGACATCCGCGGCCGCTATACATCAGAAGGGCAGTTCGTGATGATGCGGCAGATGCGGAACAAGAAAGATCCGAAGGCGATCGACGAGAGCACCGATACCTACGACTCGATCGATTGGATGCTCAAGAACATTGCCCACAACAACGGGCGCGTCGGCATGAAGGGCGTGTCGTATCCGGGATGGCTGACGGTGGTCGCCATGCTCGATCCGCACCCGGCGCTCAAGGCGGTCTCTCCCCAAGCCTCGCCGGCCGACATGTTCATCGGCGACGACTTCCACCACAACGGCGCGTTCCGGCTGAGCTACGGCTTCGAGTACGCGACGATGATGGAGTCGAGCAAGGAGCGCAAAGCGTTCGAGTTCGACGAGCCCGACGTCTACACCTGGTACCTCAAGCTCGGATCGCTGGCGCACGTGAACGAGAAGTATCTGCACGGCACGATTCCCACCTGGAACGATTTCTCGACGCACGCCGCCTACGATGCCTTCTGGCAGAAGCAAGCCGTCTCACCCTACATAGATCGCGTCACCGTCCCGACGCTGAGCGTCGCCGGATGGTGGGACCAGGAAGATTTCTACGGGCCGATCAAGATCTACGAGCTGCTCGAGAAGTTCGACAAGAACCACCTGAACTATCTGGTCGTCGGTCCGTGGAATCACGGTGGCTGGAGCGGGCCCAGTGGGCAGAAGCTCGGGCCGCTCGACTTCGGCGCCCCGACATCGCTCGACTATCGCCGCACGATCGAAGCGCCCTGGTTCGCCTACTGGCTCAAGGACAAAGGCAAGCTCGACCTGGCCGAGGCGACGGTGTTCGAGCCGGGATCGAACACGTGGCAGAAACGCGACAGCTGGCCGATGAAGACGGGCGTCGGCGCGAGGCGGCTCTACTTCCACGACAAGGGCCAGCTCTCCTTCGATCCGCCTCGCGAGACGTCGAAGACGGCATTCGACTCGTACGTGTCGGATCCGGCCAACCCGGTGCCGTACCGCGCCCGCCCGATCCTGCCGAGCTTCGTTCCACCGTCGACCTGGTCGCGATGGCTGATGGACGATCAGCGCTTTCTCGAGGGGCGTCCCGACGTCGTCAACTGGAAGAGCACGACGCTGACCGAGGACGTGGTGATCGCTGGCGACATCGCCGCGCACATCTTCGCCGCGACCACGGGCTCGGACGCCGATTGGGTCGTGAAGCTGATCGACGTGTATCCGGATTCCGGTGAGACCGACGCGAAGCTCAACGGCTATCAACTCATGGTCGCGAACGACGTCCTGCGCGGCCGCTTCCGCAAGAGCTTCGAGCATCCCGACTCGATCGTTCCGAACAAGGTCGAGGAATACACGGTCGACCTGCACACGCAGGACTATCGCTTCAAAAAGGGCCACAGGATCATGGTGCAGGTGCAGAGCAGCTGGTTCCCCCTGATCGATCGCAACCCGCAGACGTTCGTCGCCAACATCTTCGCGGCCAAGGACTCCGACTTCAAAGCGCAGACGCAGCACATCATGCGCTCGCGCGACGCGGCGTCGCACGTGCAGATCTCTGTCGTCGGCGCGCGGCCACCGCAACCATGAGCATCTCGATGAAAACGACCACGAGCCGCGTCGCCGCGGCGATCGTGCTGGCCCTCGGCGCGGCCCCGGCGGGCGCGCAGGCGCCCGCGCGCGCGATGTCGCCCGACTGGACCGGCTTCGACAAATACGTGGGCGATGCGGTGAAGGCGTGGCGGGTGCCGGCGCTGGCCATCGCGATCGTGAAAGACGACTCGCTGGTGTTCGCCAAAGGTTACGGCGTGCTCGAGGTGGGAACGGCGAAACCCGCCGACGTACATACGCGCTTCGCCATAGGCTCGACGACCAAAGCGATGACATCGGCCGCGCTGGCGATGCTGGTCGACGAAGGGAAGATCCGATGGGACGAGCACGTGATCGACATTCTGCCCGAGTTCCAACTCTCTGACCCCTACGTGACGCGCGAGCTGACCATCCGCGACCTGCTCACGCATCGCTCCGGGCTGGCGGGCACCGACCTGTTGTGGGCGCTCAATAGCTATTCGATGGCGGAGATGATGCGCCGCCTTCGCTTCGTGAAACCGACGGCGTCCTTCCGCTCGGAGTGGCAGTACCAGAACAACATGTACGGCATCGGCGGCGTGATCATCGAGCGCGTGTCGGGGATGTCGTGGGATGCCTTCATCCGCAGCCGCATCCTGGTGCCGCTCGCGATGACGGAGACGGAGCCGCTCGTCTCGATGATCAAGGGGAAACCAAACGTCGCCGTGCCGCACGCGCTGCGGAACGACACCGTTCGTGTGGTGCCGATTCGGAGCACCGATGCGATCGCGCCCGCCGGCTCGGTCTGGTCGAGCGTGACCGACATGTCCAAATGGATGCGTTTCATTCTGGATAGCGGCCGCGTCGGCACGCAACGTTTGATCAGCGTGGCGAATTTTCGCGAACTGATCACGCCGCAGATCCGCGCCCCGATCAACGAGTATCCGGCCCTTCAGCTCGCGCGCCCGACCTTCTTCAGCTACGGGCTCGGCTGGTTCGTGCAGGACTATCAGGGGCAAGCGGTGTGGATGCATACGGGGAGCATCGATGGGATGATCGCGATCATCGGGCTAATGCCGCAGAAGCGTCTTGGCGTGTACGTGCTGGCCAATCTCGATCACGCCGAGCTGAGGCACGCGCTGATGTACAGCGGGTTTGATCTGTACAACGCCGGTCCGAAGCGCGATTGGAGCGCGGAGCTGCTGGCGTTGTTCACCAACATGCGCCGCGGCGGAGGCGGAGCGCCGCCGGCCCGCCGCGCGGACGCACGGCCGTCGCTGGCGCTCGACAAGTACGTTGGATCGTACGCCGACTCGACGTATGGCACGGTGCAGGTGACGCTCGCCGGCGGGGTGCTGCATGCGAAGGTCATCACCGAGCCGGACGCGGAGCTCGAGTATTGGGATTTCGAGACGTTCCGGACGAAGTCGGCTGATCCGAATGAGGGACCGGCGCCGGTGACGTTCGTTCCAGATGGAGCGGGGAACGTGACGGGGGTGCGGGTGTTGGGAATCACGTTCGGGCGGGTGCGGCGCTAACTGCTAACCTCGGTTTCGCGCGCGGCGTTCGGCGATGAGAGACGGGCGGCGGGCGGCGGGCGGCGGCGGGAGGCGCGGGCGTACGGCGTCGTACGGCGTGATGCGAGCGCGGGCGGCGACCTCGTGACGCGTGCGGAGGATTGCTTTGCGTGGGTAGGCGGAAGGGACAGTCCTCGTAACGCCGCACGAGGTCGCCGCACGCGCTCGCATCGCGCCGTACGACGCCGTACGCCTGCGCCTCCCGCCGCCTCCCGCCGCCTCCCGCCGCCTCCCGCCGCCGCCCGCCGCCGTCCGCCGCCGTCCGCCGCCGTCCGCCTCCGTCCGCCTTACGTCTAAGGCTTTGCGAGCCCCGGACCGTACAGCACTCGTCCCGCCTTCGCGCCAGTGTGCTTGCCGTGGTCGATCGTCACCACCCCATTGACCAGCACCCACTCGATGCCCGTCGGGTACTCGGTAGGATGATCGTACGTCGCGCGATCTTCGAGGTTCGCGAGATCAAAGATCGTGACATCGGCCCAGTTCCCCTCTTTGATCACTCCGCGGTTGGCCAGCCGATAACGGGTCGCCGGCCACGAGGTCATCTTGCGGACGGCGTCCTCGAGCGTGAGCACGTGGCGCTTTTTCACGTAGTGGGCAATCACGCGGACGGCATTGCCAAAGGCGCGAGGGTGGGGAAGGCCGAGGTCGTCGCCCGCGCCGCCGATGGCGACCGCGCCGGCGTCGCTACCGATGCTGGTCCAGGGAAAGCGCAGCGCCGTCTCGATGTCCTGTTCCGACATCATGAAGTAGATCGCCATGACCCGGCCTTTCCCCTGAGACACTAGGTCGAAGGCCGCGTCGGCGGGATCCTTTTTCATCTCGGCGCCGATCTGCGCCATCGTCTTGTTCTCGTACTTCGCGTTCTCCGCACTGCGCGCGTTGGCCATCACGATGTTGCCCCAACCGCCGGCGGTCTCGATGATGTTCCACCAACCGGGTGATCCCGTCACCTGCTCGCGCTTGAGCCGGGCGCGAATCTCCGGGTTTGCCAGACGCGCGCGCAGCGAATCGCCGCCGCCTTCCTGTGCCCAGCTCGGAATCGTCGCCTCGAGTCCCGTGCCGCCCGCGGTGTATACGTAGAGGTCGGCGGCGACGTCCACTCCGCGTGCGCGCGCGGCGTCGACCGCCACGCGAATCGAATCCATGAGCACACCCCAGCCCGGCTTGTACGCGACCTTGAGGTGAAAGATCTCGACGGGCATCCCCGCGCGCTCACCGATCGCGATCGCTTCCTGCACGGACTGCACGACTTCCTTTCCCTCACCGCGAATGTGGCTGGCGTAGATGCCACCCAAGGGCGCCGCCGCTTTAGCAACCTCGACCAACTCGTCAGTCGTCGCGAAGCTGCTCGGCGGATAGATCAGCGCGGTGGTCATTCCCATCACGCCCGCGCGCATGGCCGTGTCCATGATCGCGCGCATGCGCACCAGCTCGTCCGCCGTCGGCGCGCGGGCGGTATTGCCCAGGACGGCGGTGCGCGCCTGCGTTTCGCTGAAGTACGTGCCGAAGTTGATGCTGATCCCCTGCTTCTCGAGCTGCTGGAAGTACTGCGAGATCGCGCCGGCCGGCACCGGAGTGCCGCCCTCGCCGGCGATGGCGCTCGTCACCCCCATCATGAGCTTGTTTTCAGCGAGCGGATTGCGACGGAGCACGCTTCCGGACTGGTCCATGACATCGATCCAGCCCGGCGAGACGTATTTCCCGCGCGCGTCGATCTCGGTTTTTCCCCGCTCGGTGACGATCCCGATCTTGACGAAGCGCCCGTCGCGAATGGCGACGTCGGCATTGATCCACGGATTGCCCGCGCCGTCGAGCACCCGGCCGTTGCGAATGACGATGTCGAACTGGTTACCAGTCGCGGCCTGAGCTCGCAACTGATGACTGAGAACCAGAGTGAACAGGATCGGGTAGAGTCGCGCGATTCGCATGCGGTGCCTCAAAGGAGTGTACACCCGACCCTCATGGTTGCCTGTTCGACGTCCGATCAATAGGCGACGGACGCGAGGCGCGCGCGACGGGGTTCTGCTGCAGCAGCCGCAAGCCTTCCTGCACCGCGCGCTCGAGCTGCGGATCATGGCCCTTGATGACGTCGGCGGCAGTGTATTCCACCTCGATGTCGGGAGAGATCCCGATGTTCTCGATGTCCCACTGGTTCTTCAGATTGAAGAACGCGAGGCTCGGCGCGGTGATGGCGCCGCCGTCGATCGTCGTCGGCGAGCCGGTCGTGCCGACGAGTCCGCCCCAGGTGCGTGTGCCGACCAGTGGTCCTATCTGGCGCAGCTTGAAGTAGTACGGCAGCGCGTCTCCGCCCGAGCCGGCCGATTCATTGATGAGCATCACCTTCGGACCATAGATGCCTGCACCCGGCGAGGTCCACAGCGAACCGTCGCGCATGGCGAAGTAGCCCATTTTCTTGCGGTCGAGCTCGTTGACGATGTAGTCGGCGACGAGCCCGCCGTGATTGTAGCGCTCGTCGATGATCGCGCCGTCCTTGTTCTGCTGCGCGTAGAAATAGCGCGTGAACGAGCTGTACCCGGCGCCTCCCGTGTTCGGCAGCCACACGTAGGCGAGGCGTCCCCCGGAGAGCTCGTCGACTTTGCGCCGGTTGTCCTCGATCCAGGCGCGCGTACGAAGTCCCTCTTCGGATGCGACCGGAACGACGGTGACGAGTCGCGATCCCTCGAGCGATGGCGTGCCGTTCAGCCGCAGGACGACCTGGTGTCCGGCGGTTCCCTCAAATGGCTCGTAGACGTTGGCCGGAGGCGCGAGGGGTTTGCCATTCACCTCGAGCAGGTAGTCGCCCGCCGCGACCTTGACACCCGGCGCGCTGAGCGGCGCGCGCAGCTCGGGGTTCCAGTTCTCGCCCGAGTAGATCTTCTTGATGCGGTATCGGCCGTTCTCGACCGCGAAGTCCGCGCCGAGCATGCCGACGGAGACCGGGGTATCAGCGGGCTCGTCTCCGCGACCAGTCAGGTATGAGTGGCCGACGACGAGCTCCCCGCCCGTCTGCGCGATCAGGTAGCCGAGGTCGGCGCGATGCCGGACGAAGGGAAGGAGCGCACCGTATTTGGTCAGCACGCTCTGCCAATCGGCGCCGTGCATCTTGGCATCGTAGAGGAAGTCGCGCTGCGTGCGCCACGACTCGCGGAAGATTTCCGCCCACTCCACCTGCGGATCGACCCATGATTCGAGCTGCGCGACGTTGAGCGGGCCATCGCCGACTTTCGCCGGACGCTCGGTGGACACGACGCCCCAACGCGCGGCGGCGCCGCCGCCAGCCGAGTAGAGCAGCTTTTTCTTGTCGGCGGAGAGACTGAATGAGCGAACGCCGTCGAGGAAGGTTGCGGCCGCGCGCTCCTTGAGCTGCCAGCGCTGCAGACGGAACCCGCCGCCGCCCGGTGCGGTCGCGGGCTCCGGCTCCAGATAGAAGAATGAACCGGCCGATCCCGCGACGAGATTGGCGAGCTCTCCCGCGGGGATGCCGACGCTCAGAATTCGCTGCCGGATGCCGGCCTCGTCAATGCGGACGCCGGAGCGCACCGGCGGCATCTCGACTTTCACGCCGGAATCCGCACGCGGTCGCGGCGGCGGCGGTGCCGCGGCGACGCCGGGCTCCTCGCTCGATTCGGGGAGCAGGGGTGACGGTTCTTCGGAGCTGAGCACCACGAGATACGCCGAGCGCCGCGAGGGACGATCGAGCGCGCTCATCTCGAGCCATCCGGTGCGCGGGCCGTAATCGGTGCTGGCGAGGAAATAGAGGTACTTGCCGTTCGCGTCGAACGCGGGCGACACGGCGTCGGCCAATCCGTCCGTGAGCTGAAATCCCTTTCCGTCGGCGACCGAGTGTACGAAGATCGCGCGGAGATGGCTGTCGAGGCTCTTCGAATAGGCGACCCACTTCGAGTCGGGCGACCACACGGCGTCGAACGCGCGGATCGGACCGGCCCAGGTGTCGACATCGATCTTCGAGCTTTTCCCGGTCGCGACGTCGACCACCCAGAGATTGAGGTGGTTGTCGTCGAGGACCATCTGCTTGCCGTTGGGCGACCACGCGAGGTTCGCGTAGAAGGATCCAGTTGGGAGCGCGATGGCGCGCGGCTTCGACATGCCGAGCTGGTCCCCG
>JBBROY010000040.1:0-36376 GCA_038228795.1 Gemmatimonadales bacterium | reverse complement strand
CGTGATGGACACGCCGGGCCTGCGCGAAATGGGCGTGTGGGGCCTGACCTCCGGCGACCTCGAGCGCTGCTTCCGCGAATTTCGCCCGCACATTGGCGACTGCCGCTTCAGCGACTGTCGCCACCTCGTCGAGCCCGGCTGTGCCATCCGCGCCGCGGTGGACCGCGGGGAGATCGCGGTTGAGCGGTTCGAGAGCTATGTGAAGTTGTACGAGGAGTTGGCGGAGGCGGAGAAGAGATTCACGTACTGAACGGCGGATGTGGGGTGTGGGCGAGGCCGGGCCGAGAGATCTCTGATCCAACTACACCCCACACCCTACCCCCACACCCCACCGCTCAACTCACGCGAAACGTCTTCGTGTTGGCGACGACGCCGTTGAGAAGGATCTGAACCGAGTACTCGCCTTTCGGCCATCCCGTCGCCTTCTGGATGTGAAACTCGGTTGCCGCCGAGCCACCGGTCGGCGAGATGGTCTGGTCGGACTCGGTCACGACCTGCTTCCCTTGATACATCCAGCGAGCCGTGAGCTTGGCGTTCTGGCCAGCGCCCATGGTGATCACCGAGGCGAAGATGGTGTCGCGTACGCCGAACGCGTCTGTTGGCGCGACGACGTGCTTGTCGCTGCCGATGTGCTTGCCGACCGCAACCTCGGTGACGGCGATTGGAGCCGTCGCCGGCGTCGGAGCCGGCGCTACGCTTGGCGTCACCGCTACGCTATCCGTGCGAGCGGTGCCTTTGTTCGAGCACGCGACTGCGAGCGCCGCGACCGCGATGCAAACGATGGTGGGCTGAAAACGGCGATCCATGAGCAAATTCCTTGAATGGGTGAGCGATGTCGCACGCCGAGCGTTAGGCCTTCGGGATTCTGAGCGTCATTCCCGCCTGGATCTTGTCGGGATTGGGGAGCTTGTCCCGATTCGCGTCCCGTATCTTGTGCCACTGCATCTCGTCGCCGTAAAAGTGCTGCGCGATGCGACGAAGATTCTCGCCCGACTTCACGGTGTACGTCTCCATGTCCTCGGCGGTCGACGACGAGCCCGCGGTGACGTCCGAAAAATTCGCGGCCGCGGGGTCGTTCGGCGTGCCGGCTGAGTTGCCGCTTGCACCCGCGTTGACGTCGGAAAAATCGGGGTTGGACTGGCCTGAGTTCGCTTCCATACGCACCTCGCGCAAACGACGTGACCTAGTGGGCTTCGAACATGTTGTCTTAGGGAAGATTCGGGCCACCCGGCGCCTCGCACTGAGTTTGCACTGGAAGTGACGATCCTCGAGGAGCGACGAGCTATGTCCGCTGAAGTGCTATTGGAGTTCGACGAAGCGATCGCGGGGCCGGACGGAGCGCGGTATTACGCGAGTGCCTGTGGCCGCGAGGGCCCGGACGGCCAATGGGAAGGTTGGATCGAGTTCGCGAGCACAGCGAGAGGCGACGTACTCCGCTCCACGCGCGAAACCAGTCAGCCCAACCGCACCGACCTGGCCTACTGGGCCTCGGGCCTGAGCGCGGTCTATCTCGAAGGATCGCTCGCGCGAACGCTGTCGCCTCGCGCGCCCGTGGACCGTGTCGCGCCATCGCGCTCCGCGTACGACGGGCCCGCCGAGGTTCGACCATCGGCGTCACACCTCGCCGATGCGCCGCCGCCCCACGCCGTGCTCGACCCATTCGCCGTTTTCGCCCAGGGTGAAGACATCCTGCGCCGCGAGCTTCACGCACTCAACCGCGATCATCTCGCCAACATCATCAGCGCCTACGGACTCGGCACGCCAACGGCGCCGACGAACGCGGAGTTGGAGGAGCGGATACTGGAAGGGGTTCGATCAAGGCGGGAGTAACCCGGGAGCGGTACTCAGGCTTTCGTTTCACGCGACAGCGTGATGAGCGCCACTCCACCTAAGATGACTCCCGCGGCCGTCAACGTTTTCGGGGTCAGGGGCTCGCCCGCGAAGGCCCACCCGAGCAGGACAGCAACGATCGGATTCACGTAAGCGTACGTGCCGACGAGCGATGGTGCGGCGTTGCGGAGAAGATACGTGTAGGCGCTGAATCCGACGATCGCGCCGAAGGTGATCAGATAGACCAGCGAGAGTAGCGACTTTAGGGAGATCGCGCTCATGGCGACGTGGTGCCACTCGCCAGCGAAAACTCCGGCAAGAAGCAGGATGGCGCCCCCGGCCATCATCTCCATTCCGTTCGCGAGCTGCGGCTCGGCGGGCAAGTCGGCGGTACGCGCGTACAGGGAGCCGAGGGCCCACGAGAGCGAGCCGGCCAAGAGCACACCGGCGCCCACGGGGTCGATGCCGCCGCGCGCGTGCAGCGCGCTCGGTCCTACCAGCACCGCCATTCCTGCAAGGCCGAGCGCCAGTCCGATCGCGGTGCCGGCGTTCGGCCGTCGTCCTCCGGGCCGCCACCAATCGAGCAGCACCATCCAGACGGGGACGCTCGCGACGAGAAGAGCGGCGATGCCAGACGCAACGCGCTGCTCCGACCAGGTGACGCCGCCGTTGCCGCCCATTAGTAGAAGCGCGCCAACGATGATCGCGGCGCGCCATTGGCGAAACGGTGCACGCGGCTCGCCGCGCATTCGCGTCCACGCGTAGACCGCGGCGCCGGCGATGAGATAGCGAGCGCCCGCCATGAAAAAGGGCGGGATCGTCTCGATCGCGTAGCGGATAAAGAGGTACGTCGATCCCCAGATGACGTACACGAGACCGAACGCGGTGAGCAGCGCGGCACGCGATGGCGCGGCCGGCGCGGATGGAGCGGCTGATGGAAAAGACGTCACGGCTGCAATTTCTCACGAACGACGGTGAGCGAATAGGGCGGCAGCACGACGGGAGCGATGTCGCGCCTGAGGGTGGTGCGAGGGGCAGCGTTCGGAGCGGCATGGCCCCGCGGACCGTCGGCATGCCAGTGATACTGCGCGTCGCCCCATTGAACGATCTCCAGCGGCGCGCGCATCGCCGCGCCCGAGGCGAAGTGAAGCTGTACGCTGGCGCTGCGCGACGAATCCTTGTTGATCAGGAGCACCGACCAGCGTCCATCCGGACGCCGCAGCGTGTAGGCCGACACGGGAGCCGGCGCGCTCGTGGCGAACATCTCGTGCATGCCGCCCGTGGAATCTGCCCACTCCGTCGTCAGCATGCGCGCGCCGGCATGCGTGGATCCTGCGCCACGAATGCGTCGCTGGGCGTCGGTGACGAACATGGTGTTGTTGCCCCAGCTGCCGCAGCGCACGCCGTGAACGGGGTCCATCTCGAGCGGCGCCGGCTCGGTGCCGTAGAGGAACGCGGCGCTTCCACCGGCGGCGAGAAATGTCCCGATGGTCTCGGCGTTGAGCAGCGCACCGGCGCGATCGACCTGCGACCGCGTCGCGAAAGCGGAGTAGCCGTATTCGCCAAGCACGAGCGGCACTCCGTCCGGGAGACCGTCCGCGTGAAAGTTGGCGATTGCGCCGCGCAGCTTTCGCGCCCCGCGGGCGAGCTGCGGCGCGGTGGGCGCGCACACGTCGTCGAAGGGATACCACTCGAAGGAGAAGAAGGATAAATCCGCGAGGCGGCCTCGTTGGCGCAGATGGTTCACGAAATGCGTGAGCCAGGGCGTTTCGTCGACGCGCGATTTCCAGGTCATCATCACGCTCGTCACGGCCGACTGGAACGATGGTCCGCCGACGGCGACCCTCGGATCGACGGCGTGCAGCGCCGCGGCGACCTGCAGATAGAGCGCCGCGAAGTCGTCGGGCGAGACGTACTGGCCGTCCGGCTCCTCACCAAGCTCCACGCGATCGACGGAATAATTTCTCGCACGTAGATAGCGCAGCAGCGCCGCCGCGTTCTCGGGCGTGTCGTACAGCACGCCCGCCGGCGCGAGGAGCGGTAGCGCCTTGGTGACGCCGCTTTCGATCACCAGGTCGATGCCCGGCTGCTCGGTATCCGGCCAGCGGTCCGTCGCGCGATGCCATGGGTCGGTCGACGAGACCGTCATGCGCGTCTGCGAGTCCTCACCAGTGCCGCGCTCCGTGCCGTGACGCAGCGCGTCGCGCAGGTGGCCGCTCACCGTCAGGCCGAGATAGATCTCGCGTATGGCGAACCCGAAGTCGTCGCGCACGTCCCGCGACGGCACGGCTGGCGCCGACCGCTCGAGCAGGAGCAGCCGGACAAAGCGTGCGTGGATGGGCACGTCGCTCAAGCGAATCATCGCCTCGCCCCCGGCGCCGTTCGCGATACGCCCGCGCGGAAAGGCGCGCCACCCGCCGTCGTCGCTGTCCTCATCGAAGTCGCGCGGATCCTCTCCAGCCCAATACTGCACCTCGTAGCGAATCGCGTACGGCGTTCCCCACAGAATGCGAATGAAGTTGAGGGGCCGGCGCGCCTCCAGGTCGATCACCGCCCACTGCGGATGTGCGCCGTTCGGTTCTCCTGTGTAGTGCTGGTCGAGATACGGATTGCTCTTCCAGTAGGTCGCCGTGTCGCCATCGTCGAGCCGCGAATAGCCGACGTTGTTGGCCTGATCGGTGGTGCTCCCGCGTCGCGGAAGCCGATAGCCGTACGACACGCGGATGGGCGCGGCCGGCCGGTCGTCGGAAATCCAGTAGCCCTGCGCGTTCGCGGAGTCGCTCCACCGGCCGCGGGGATTCCAGTGCCACGCCTCGATGCCGAGCTCGGTGCGAATGCGATACGAGATCGGCCCGAAGTTGGCGGATCGCATGGCGGTGATGTTGGCCGGCGTGAAGATGCGATCGGTCGACCCACGCACGTGCCCGTCGATGGTCGAGCCGAGCGCGACGCGCGGGTCGAAGCTTCGCAGCGGACGGCGGTCATCGATCGTAACCGTAATCGCGGTCGCGCGCGGTGCCGCGCCGAGCGCGCCGATCATCACAAGCGCGAGCACGGTGATGCCCCTCGCCTTCGCGAGCCTGGCGCGGGCATCTCCCATGCGCGCTAGACTCACTCCTGAGTCTCCCGCGAAAACGACGCAACCCTTTGGCGGTGCAGTGCTGTCAGAGGGTCGTTCAGCACACGAGTAGCACTCCGATTCCGGATCCTGTGGACCAACACCTTTTGCTCTCCCGTGTTCGCTCCGGCGACGCGGCCGCTGAACGCGAGCTGTACGAGGCGCACGTGGACCGCGTGTACCGTCTCGCCTTCAGGCTCACGGGTGACGATGCGTTGGCGCAAGAATGCACGCAGGACGCGTTCATCCGCGCGTTCGAGCGGCTGGGTGAGTTTCGCGGGGAGTCGAGCTTCGGCACGTGGCTGCATACGATCACGTCGAGCGTGACGCTCAACGCGCTGAAGAAGGTGAAGCGGCTCGGCGCGCGCGAGACGGACATCTCGGCGGCCGATGCGGTGACCGGAGTGACGCGCCGGGCCGAGCCCGACTTGAAGGTGCGACTGCGAGCGGCGATCAACGCGCTGCCCGATGGATATAGAACGGTGTTCGTGATGCACGATGTGGAAGGATATACGCACGAGGAGATCGGAGCGGCGCTCGGCGTTCAGGAAGGAACGAGCAAGGCGCAGCTCTTCCGGGCACGAGCAAAATTGCGCGAAGCGTTGGCTGACTTCGCTGGAGAATGGGCATCATGAGTGACGACGACAAGTTCGACGAGTTCCTGCGCGACGCGGCGCGCGATTACAATCAGCCTCCTCCGGTGCCACGCGCCGAGATCTGGTCGCGCATCGCGCAGGTGCGCGCCGGCCAGCGCGCGGGCGATGTCGTGCGGGCGCCGCAGCCGCGAAATCGTTGGCTGATCGCGGCGATCGCCATGGCCGCGATGCTGGTGCTTGGCATCGCTCTCGGCCGCTGGACGTACACGAATTCGCAGCATGAAAAGCAGATCGCGAAGGCGCCGGTGCAGGGCGGGGTCGCGCCCCAGCCTGACTCGGCGGATTCGGCCACCGGCGCGCGGCCCGAAGAGCGCGGGCCCGAGCGCATTCGCACCCCCCGCGCGGAATACGTCCACAACGACGACGGGGCGAACTCGAACGCGCTCACCTACCGTCTCGCGGTGATCCAGCACCTCGGCCAGACGGAAGCGTTGTTGACCACCGTGCGCGTCGGCGCCAGATCCGGCCATATGGATGTACAGGTTGGCCGCTGGGCGCGCAGCCTGCTCAGCACCACGCAGCTCTTGATCGACTCGCCGGCCGCCGATGATCAGCAGCTCAAGAAGCTGCTCGGCGACCTCGAGCTCGTGCTCACGCAGATCGCCCGGCTGCAGCCCGGGCGCGATAGCACCGACATCGACCTGATCGAGCAAGCCATCAGCCAGCAGGATGTCTTGACTCGCATTCGCACCACCATTCCTGCCGGCCGCGGGCCGGCGGGCAGTTGAGGAGAACATGATGAGAACGTTCAGCGTAGTGATCGTGGCCGCGATGGCGGCGATGGGCGTCGCACCGATGCAGGCGCAGGCTCACCTGCGCGCCCTGGGACGGCTCGAGCAGCTCGGCGATCTCGAATCGCTGCGCAGCCTCGAGTCGCTGACCAACCTCGAATCGCTCGGCAGCTTGAAGTCGCTCGGCAGCCTGAAATCGCTCAGCAGCCTGAGCTCGCTCGAAAGCATCGGGTCGTTACGGAGCTTCGAGTCGCTCGCGGATCTTGGCGCGGTGCTCGACGGCGCCGGGATCGGCAGAGCGAGGTCCGCGCGTGCGCTTCCCGCGTCTAGTTCGTTTCCGGATGATCCGGCGGACTCGCTGTACCGCGCGGCGCGCGAGGCGTTGAACAAGAATGACTTCAAGCGCGCGTCGGAGCTGTTCCAGCGGCTGGTCGAGAAATATCCCAGCTCGGAGTACGCGCCGGAGTCGATGTACTACCAGGCGTATTCGCTCTTCCGCACCGGCGACGAAGACAATCTTCGCGAGGCGACGGACGTGCTCAAGTCGCTGCGCAAGAAGTTTCCCAAGGCGACCATCGCCGGCGACGCCGGCGTGCTGCTCTCGCGCGTGAACGGCGCGCTGGCGAAGAACGGAAACGCCGACGCCGCCGAACAGGTGGCCGCGACCGCGACGGGGAAGGGCGACAAGAGCGGCTCGCGTTCGGCACGCAACGGCTGTCCGTCTGGTGATGACGAAGACGACATGCGCGTGGCCGCTTTGAACGCGCTGCTGCAGATGGACGCCGAGCGCGCGCTGCCGGTGCTCAAGACGGTGCTCGCGCGCCGCGATAACTGCTCGCAGCCGCTGCGCAAGAAGGCCGTGTTCCTGGTGGCGCAGAAGTCGAATGAGGAGACGGCCGACATTCTGCTCAATGTCGCGCGCACCGATCCCGATGGCGAAGTGCGCGGCGATGCCGTCTTTTGGATGTCGCAGGTGCGCTCCGAGAAAACGCTCATCGCGCTAGATTCGGTGCTCCACAACTCGAAGGATCCGCAGCTGCAGGACAAGGCGATCTTCGCGCTGTCGCAGCACGGCAGTCCGAAGGCGATGCAGATGCTGCGCGACTTCGCGATGTCGTCGAGTCTGAGCGAGGAGCTGCGTGGCCAGGCCATCTTCTGGATCGGACAGGGCCGCCGCTCGCCCGAGAACGCAAAGTTTCTGCGCGAGATGTACGGCAAGCTCACCAGCGACGATCTGCGCGACAAGATCATTCACGGCATCGCCGAGTCGGGGAGCGAGGATGACCGTCAATGGCTGGTCGAGCTGGTAAAGGACGCCAAGCAGCCGGCTGAAGCGCGCAAGAAGGCGATCTTCTGGCTCGGCCAGCAGCGCCGCACGTCGGTGAGCGACATCGCGGCGATGTACGACGGCATCAAGGATCAGGACATTCGCGAGCAGGTGATCTTCGCGCTCTCGCAGCGCCGCGAGTCGGCCGCGGTCGACAAGCTGATCGACATCGCCAAGCACGACACGAACCGCGAGCTGCGGAAGAAGGCCGTCTTCTGGCTCGGCCAGTCGAACGATCCGCGCGTCAAGCAGCTTCTGCTGGAGTTGATCAACCAATGACCGCCATGCTTGCCGCGCGCCGCGTGCTGCGCATCGGACTGATCGCGACCTTCGCGATCGGCGCACCGGGCCTCGCGGCGCAGTCGATCGAGGGGCGCGTGAGTGCCGCGCCGGATGGAATCGTCCGAATGAGCTACGGCACGCGCAGTGGAGTGTGCGGCGACGCGCGCGACGTGGTGGCGATGGGCAAGGTGCTGTACATCTGGCCGTCGATGGAATCGCACGGCACCTGGTCGGGCGTGCGGTGCGTGCCGGGCCCGGCGCGGGTCGAGATCACGAAGCACGGCCGCGATATCACCGCGGCGCGTACCCGCGTAGGCGGCGCGTGGAGCGGAACCGACGAGCGCGTGACCGATCTCGGCACGGTGTCGGCGCGCGAAGCGGGCGCCTTCATGGTGTCGCTCGCGAGCTCCGTCGCCGCGACGCGTCCGGGACGGGAGCTGCTCCTCGCCGCCGCAATCGCCGACAGCGCCGATGTCGCGCCGGCGATGTGGACGCTGGCGCGCGACACCAACCGTCCGCGCGAGACGCGGCGGCGCGCGATCTCCTGGTACGGGCTACTCGGCGATTCCCGCGCGGCCGCGAATCTTACCGCGCTGGCGCAGGATGCGAACGAGGATCGCTCGACGCGCGAGTCGGCGATCGCCGCGCTGTCCCAGATGCCCGACGGCGCCGGTGTATCGGCGCTGATCGCGATCGCGAACAAGAGCGACGACATTACGCTGCGCGGCAAGGCGGCCTTCTGGCTCGGCCAAGTTGATGATGCGCGCGGCCGCGTCACGCTGCGCGCGCTCATCACGTCCGATGACACGCCCGACAAGGTGAAGGAAGAAGCGATCTTCGCGATGGGGCAGAACGATCCGCCTTCGGAAGACGTGCAGTTTCTGCAGCGCGCCTACAAGGGATTCACGAGCGAGAAGCTGAAGGAGAGGGTGTTCTTCTCCATCGCGCAGACCAAGGATGACCGCGGCATCCGCTGGCTACTCGACGTCGGGCGCGATGCAAAGGAATCGGTGCAGGCGCGCAAGCAGGCACTCTTCTGGGCCGGACAGAGCGGAGCGTCGTTGGCCGAGTTGAGCAAGGCGTACGACGCGATCGACGAGCGGGGGGTGAAGGAGCACCTGATCTTCGTGCTCTCGCAGCGCAGCGAGTCGGAGGCGGTCGACAAGTTGATGGCGATCGCGAAGACCGATCAAGACCGCGAAATGCGCAAGAAGGCCCTCTTCTGGCTCGGACAGAAGAACGATCCACGCGTGACGAAAATGCTCACCGAACTCATCTCGCGTTGAGCGGAGGATACATGTCTGGACGACTGATCGTCATCGCGCTGGCGGCGGCGCCGGCGCTGCTGAACTCGTTAGGCGCGCAATCGCTCGAGCAGCGCGTCCGCGCGGTCGGCGATGGCAGCGCGCAGTTCCGCTTCGCTCCGCGGGCCGGCGTCTGCGGGGACGGGCACAGCTATATCGCCGCCGGCCGCAGCACCTTCATGGGCAGCTCCATCAACATCAACGGCAACAACGACTGGCGCGTGAACTGCGCGCCCGGTCCGGTGCGGGTGGTGGTGAGCGTGCACGATGGGGCGGTCGACAACCTTCGCACCTTCGTCGGCCCCGATTCGCGTGTCACGGACCCGGTGACCGATCTCGGCACCGTGAGCGACCGCGATGCGTCGGCGTATCTGCTGGCGCTCGCGGCGCGCGCTCAGGGCCGGGTCGGCGAGCGCAGTATCCTGCCGGCGGTGCTCGCCGACAGCTCGACACCGTGGCCGGCGCTGTTCGCGATAGCGCGCGATTCGTCGGCGCGTCCGCGACAGACGCGCGACGCAGCGTTCTTCTGGCTCAGCCGCGCCGCGTCGGCCGCCGCCAACAAAACCGACATCTTCGCCGACGCGAACGATGATGACGATGCGAGCGATGTGGCGAACTCGGCGGTGTTCGCGTTGTCGCAGCTGCGGCATCGAGAGGGGATCGACCCGCTGATCGAGGTGGCGCGGGGGAACAAGAATCCACGCGTGCGGGCGCAGGCGATTTTCTGGCTGGGGCAGTCCAAGGACGGGAGAGCGCTCGCGCTATTTCAGGAATTGATTGGCGGGCGATAGGCAGTCGCCCTCCGATTCAGGGCGACAGTCTCTCCAGCCGCCACGCACCTGAGGGGCGCGAGTATCTCAACCGGTCGTGGAGCCGACTCGGCCGCCCCTGCCAAAACTCGATCTCGTTCGGCACGACTCGAAATCCGCCCCAGTGCGGTGGCAGCGGTATGTCCGAATCGGCGAATCGCCCGGCCAGCTCTGCGTAGCGCACGTCGATATCCTCCCGGCTCGGGAGCACGCTGCTCTGCAGTGATGCCCAAGCAGCAATGCGACTGCCCGGTGGCCGGCTGCGATAGTACGCCTCCGACTCCTCGCGCGACACGCGCTCGACGCTTCCCGTGATGCGCACCTGCCGCTCGAGCTCGGGCCAATGAAAGACGAGCGCCGCTCTCGGATTCTCGGCCAGCTCGTGGCCCTTGCGGCTGCGATAGTCCGTGTAGAAGCAGAAACCTCGCTCGTCGAACCCGCGCAGCAGCACCATGCGCGCCGACGGTGTGCCATCGGCGGCCGCGGTGGCGAGCGTCATCGCGTTCGGCTCCGGCAGCTTCGCCTGCAGCGCGTGCTCGATCCAGAGCGCGAACTGGCGGATAGGATCCGCATCGACGTCACTTTCGGACAACGACGCCGCCGAATAGTCCCGGCGAATCGAATCGATGGCCATTGGCTTCACTGGTCTTTAGTAAAGACCCGGCGACTCACCGCCCGTCCGACGAAGCGCAATCGGTCGGGCCACGGCAGTCGTCCGAGGTTCGTCTTGATCACGCCCTTGGTGAAATACGTCTTCACCGAGTAGTCGATCGCCACATCGATCACCACCGGCCGCCCCTCGGCCATGATCCGGCCGGCGCGCGCGATCACGTCGCCGAGCTCGGCGTCGTTGTTCAGCATCAGGCACTCGACGCCGAGGCCCGCGCACAACGGCGTCAGGTCGTAGTCCGGAAGAACGCTGCACGTCGCGCGGTTGAGCGCGGTGCGCTGGAATTGCGCGATCTGCGCCAGCTCGCGGTCGCGCAGCACGAACACCCCGATCGGGATGCGTTGGCTCGCCGCGGTGAGCAGCTCCATGCCCGTCATCAGGAACGCGCCGTCGCCGGCGAGCGCGATCACCGGCGATTCTGGTCGGGCCAACTTCGCGCCAATCGCCGCCGGCACCGCGTAGCCCATGCACGAGTAGTCCACCGGCGCGAGAAAGCGCCCTGGCCCGTCGAGTCGCAGTGCTTCCATCGCGATGAATGTTCCGTTGCCGCTGTCGGTCGTGAACACGGTATCGGGTCCGAACTTCGCCTGAAGCGCCTCGATCATCGCGTAGGGGGACACGCGCGCCTTCTCAGCGCCGTCGGAGGTCGCTCGCCAGCCATCGCGCACTTCCTTGTGTCCCTCCTTGATGCGGTCGCGCAGCGCCGTGTTTTTCGGTCGCGGCGAGATGCGCTCGAGCAAGGCGCCGACAAATGCCGCGGCGTCCGACCGAACGGCAATGCGCGTCTGATAGTTGCGGCCGATCACACCGGCGTCGATGTCGACGTGAATCAACGGCTCTGGCGGGCGTAGGCCATAGCTGCCTGTGGCGACCTCGCCGAAACGGCAGCCGATGGCGAGCGTGAGATCACAATCGGCGGCAATGGCACGGGCGAACGGAGGAGCGGCGTCGCCGAAGCCCGGCCACACCGAGAGTGGATGTGATTCGGGAAAGACACCCTTGCCCTGAAACGTGGTGGCCACTGGCGCTTCGAGCTTCTCCGCCAGCGCGACCAGATCGTCGCGCGCGCCCGCCGCGCCGAGTCCGAGGTAGAGCAACGGACGCTGCGATTTGCCGAGCATCGTGCGCACGCGCTCCAGCTCTTCGGCGTTCGCCATCGTGATGCCGCGCAGCGATTCACTCGGCTCCTCGAAGCGCACATCGTGCTTGAACAGATACTGGTCGGCCGGGATCTCGATCATCACCGGCCCGGGCGCGCCATCGCGGGCGATGCGGCAGGCGCGGCGAATGGTATCGTAGATCTCCGCGCCGCTCTGCGGACGAAATGCCGCCTTGGTGATCGGCGCGACCATCGCCAACTGGTCGATATCGTGCAACTGAAACGCGCGGCCGGTGTCTCGCCGGATGCCGCAGCCGAGTACGAGCATCGGGATGCAATCCATGTACGCTTCGGCGATGCCCGACATGGCGTGCGTGAGGCCGGCGCCGGGCACCACGTTCACGCACGCCATCACACCGCTCGCGCGCCAGGCGGCATCCGCCATGAAGCCCGCGCTCTGCTCGTCGGTCACCAGCACCGGGCGCACGCTCTTCGATGCCGCGAGGGCGTCGTACAGCTCGATATTGTGCGTGCCGGGAATGCCGAACGTGAAGCGGATCCCTTCATCCTCGAGCGCCCGCACGACGATTTGTCCGCCGGTCATCTTCATCGGCTGCGGGTCCGGCGAAACTCGAAACGACAATTCAATGGTCGATCTCCGCACTGTGTCTAGGCAAAAGCTCAACAGGATTACGCTGGTGACGCGGACTCATCTGAAGTGATATCTGTGCTCTCATTCTTCATTCGGTGAGACAGGACAACTGACGAAGAAGAAAGAGCGCCGCGGCGTTCCGCAATAGAATCACGATGATTCGCACCTGAAGGTGACCGTCAATCCGCGGTTAGCTCTCTCTCAGCCACGTGAGTCGCAACTGATCCCAACAGATCGCCAGCCTCGCGCCGAATCTGCTCGGCTACGCGATCGGCCAGCGCCATGATTGTGACGTACGGATTGATCTCGAGCGAATCGGGAAAGAGACTCGAGTCGGCCACGCGGAGCCATGGCAATCCGTGCACGCGCCCCCAGGCGTCGGTCACCGAGTCGCTGGCGTCGCGCCCCATGCCGCAGCCGCCCATGAGATGCGCGGCCGACACCGAGATCTTGCCCGGCTTGAAATGCTTGGCATCGACGAGATAGTCGATGCGCGCGGCGTCCGCCGCCTCGATCAGCGGCGGATCGGCCGATGGCGCGTGAACGCGCAGCGCGCCGGCGGCGAAAAAAATGCGCGCCGATGCCCGTGTCGCCGCGACGAGCGACTCGATCACGCGGGGCGTGAAGGTGTAATGCACCACCGGCTTGCCCTGCTTGTCGACGGCGATGCGGTTCTCCGGCGTCGCATGATCGCAGGCCAGCACGAGAATCATCTGCAGCCGGGGAAAGGCGCGCATCAGGCGGCTGTGCGACGCGCCGAAGCCGGTCAAGTTCTTCGCGGTCACGAAGGGGAAGTACATGCACGTCTCGAGCACGAATCCCTCTTCCGCGGCGCGGTCGAGGTAGAACGACTTGGGGTGGCCGACGTCATTCGTGATCTCACGCCCGTGCTCGGCGACGAGAATGTGCGCCGGATGGCAGGTGAAGCCGCGCCCGAGCGCGGGGAGCGCGCGCGCGAAGCCGGAGCGCAGCAACAGCGCGCTCGAGCCGACCGACCCACCCGCCACGACGACGACCTTGGCGCGAATCACGTATTCGCCCGGTGCCCATGTCGATGCCGCTCCCTTCTCGTGCGGCAGCGGCGCCGTCACACGCACGCGCAGCGAGCGGTCCTCGCCTATCCGCTCCACCTCGGCGCGCGTCACCACCTCCACGCCGTTGCGCTCCGCGTTGGGCAGCTGCACGCGATGCGTTCCCATCTTCGCCGCGTTCGGACAGCCGAGGTTGCACAGGCTCGACCCGAGGCAGCCGCGCACGTTGATCGGAAACTGCTGAGCGTAGTAGCCCGCGCGCCTGCACCCTTCGACGAACAGCGTGTTGTTCTCGTTCAGCTCGGCGTCGGTGAGCAGATGGACATCGTTCTGCGTCTTGAATTTCTCCGAGCGCGCGGCGACGTCGGCATGCGCGAGCCCCGGCACGTCCCACTCGCGAATCACCCGCTCGGGGACGACCAGCGATGTGCCGGTGTATACGACGGTCGAGCCGCCATACGCGCGTCCGAATGCCAGGCTCATCGTGCCATCTGCCGTGAGAAAACCGCCGCCGTCTTCGTACAATGCGCCGGCCATCTCGCGCTCGACGCCGGTGAACTCGTGGTCGGCCAGCTTGGCCCCCTGCTCGAGCACGAGTATCCGGACGCCGTCACGCGTCATCGCGCTGAGCTCCTGCGCCGCCGTGCCTCCCCCGGCGCCGGACCCGACGATGACGATGTCGTAGCTGCGCTCGATCATGGCGCGCGTTCCTGCCACGCCAGCCATCCGCGCGGCGACGCACGATAGCCGATCGCCACGCCTGCGTCCGCGCGGCCGTAGTAGCCCATGTAAACGAGGGTGCGCAGTCCCCAGAATCCGCGGCGCAGCACCAGCGCCGGCGCGCCTTCGATGGCGGAAAGCATGCGCGTTCGGCGCGCGTCGCTGAGCGAGGAGAAGGGTCGGCCATACCGGAGGAGCGGCATCACGGACAGCGCTCGTATGAAGAGGCGCAGTTGGCGGTGGATTGCCGGCGGCCTGGTCGCGAGCGCCTCCTCGATGATCGCCTCCACCGCATCCCACTGCGACGCGTCGAGCGCCGCGGCTTCGGGAACGATCGATGACGCGAGCGCGCGAAATTGCGCGCGGACGGGAGCGAGGACGGGTGGGCTCACGCTCCAATCCTCACTCGCGGCGTGAGCGTGTGCAAGATGATCCGCCGCCGGCGTCTCCTCTCCCGAGAATCACAGTACGCCCAACACAACCCGCGCGCGTCGCGGAGGGGGTTCGTCATGCATCGTCGAGTGGTCGCCGCGGCCGTAGCCGTCGTAGCGCTGATGAGTTGGACCGGATGCAACCAAACGCAGTCCGGCACGCCGCGAGTGGGAACTGTTGACACCATGGGAGGAGTGGCTCCGATCCCGTCCCAAATCCATGAGCGGCCCGAGCCGCCCTCTGTGGTCTCACCGATCGTCGCGCGTTTGATGAATGTCGATTCGCTGTCGTCAGGATTCGGTCGCGGGTCGGGTGGGAAGGGTGACGGCCTCGTCGGCGCCATGAACGCCAAGGTGGGCCTCGCCGACGGTGAAATCATGACCGCCACCGAGCTGATTGTGGTCGCGCAGCCCAAGAGCGAAGGCGACGAGAAAAAATTCAAGGATGCTCCTTCGCTGAAGCATCGGAACATGCCGACGCGCCGCGATCCGGCCGAGGCCGCAACGCAGACGCTCGGACCTGCGACTCAAGGATCATTGCGCGCCCGCGACCCGAAGGGCAACGAGATCGGCGAGTTTCCGCTTCGCCACACCGAAGTGACCGCCGAGGTCAGCGGCTACGTGGCGCGCACCGTCGTCGAGCAGCGCTACGAGAACAGCTTCACGCAGCCGATCGAAGCCGTCTATGTGTTCCCGCTTCCGGCGATGTCGGCGGTCAACGACTTCGTGATGCAGGTGGGCACGCGCAAGATCGTCGGCATCGTGCGGCCGCGCGCCGAGGCGCAGGAGATCTACGATCAGGCACGCGCCCGCGGCCAGACGGCGAGCCTGCTGAGCCAGGAGCGGCCGAACATCTTCACGCAGAACGTGGCCAACATCGAGCCGGGCGGCAGTGTCACGATCAGCATCACGTACTTCGAGCGCCTCGCCTACGCGCATGGGCAGTACGAGTATGCATTCCCGATGGTCGTCGGACCGCGCTACACCGGTAGCACGCCGGCCGTGCTGTTCACAGGCAACGCGCCGGGCGGCGAGCGGCCGGTCCAGACGCCGGACGCCTCGCGCATCACACCGCCGGTGCTCAAGCCCGGCCAGCGCAGCGGCCACGACATCGGTCTCACCGTGCGCATCGACGCCGGGTTGCCGATCACCAAGCTCAGCGTGCCGACGCACAAGATCACGAGCGACGAATCGTCGCCGTCGCGCCGCGTGATTCACTTGGCGCAGGGCGATTCGATTCCGAATCGCGATTTCGTGCTTCGCTGGTCGGTCGCCGGCGCCGAGACGCAGTTCGGCGTGTTGGCGCATCGCGGCAAGTCGGGTGGCTACTTCACGCTGACCATGCAGCCGCCGCTCTCGCCGCGCGACGAACAGGTGACGCCGCGCGAGGTCACCTTCATTGTCGACATCTCCGGCAGCATGTCCGGCCTTCCGCTCGAGACGGCGAAGAACGTCATCCGCCAGACGCTCGATCGTTTGCGGCCGGAGGACATGTTCAATCTCGTGTACTTCGAGAGCGGCAACGGCCAGCTGTTCGACCGCGCGCGCCCGAACACGGCAGAGAACATCGCGGCGGCCAAGAAGTGGCTCGACAACGCGACGGGCGGCGGCGGCACGGAGATGCTGGCCGGCCTGCGCCGCGCGCTGCAGGCGCATCACGACCCGAAGTTCATGCAGATGTACGTCTTCTGCACCGACGGCTTCATCGGCGACGAAGCGGGCGTCCTCAGAGCGGTGAAGGAAGAGCGCGGCGACGCGCGCTTCTTCGGCTTCGGCATCGGCTCGAGCGTCAATCGCTATCTGATCGAGGGAATTGGCGAGCAGGGCGGCGGCACCTCGCATATCGTGCTGCCCCGTGATTCGGCTGGCGTGTCCTCAGGCGTCGAGCGTCTCTTCGACGCCATCGATTCGCCGGTGCTGGTCGATGTCGCGATGGATTGGAACGGGCTGCCCGTCGCCGATGTGTATCCGTCGAAGCTTGGCGACCTGTTCGCCGGCCAGACGATCAACGTCGTCGCGCGGTTCACCGGCGCGGCGCGCGGCACCGCGTACGTCACCGGCCGCGTCGGCGCGCGCCGCGTGCGCTATCCCGTAAGTGTCGAGCTTCCGGAGAACGAGCCGGCCAACTCGGCGCTCGCGCCGGTGTGGGCCCGCTATCGCATCGCCGATCTGTCGACGGCAATGCTGACCGCGGACTTGACCCATCAGAGCGATCTCGAGCGGCAGATCACTTCGCTCGCCGTCGAGCATCACCTGGTGAGCCAGTACACATCATTCGTGGCGGTCGACGAGTCGCGCATCGTCGGCGACGGCAATCCGGTGCGGATCACGCAGCCGGTCGAGCTTCCCGAGGGCGTGAGCTATCGCGGCATCTTTGGAGAGGAGCCGCAGGGTCCGCCGGTCCGCATCGGCGCCTGGGGCATCACGCTGCAGGGCACCGAATCGGGTCTGGTCAAGGTGGGCGACGTCGCCCGCGGCAGCGAAGCCGAGCGCGCCGGCATGCACAAGGGCTCGACGCTTCGCGCGGTGAACGGCGCGTGGATTCACTCGGTGCTGGATCTCGAGTCGTCGCTGCTCCAGGTCGCGAAGGGGATTGTGCGACTGACGACGGAGAAGGGTGTGGTGCAGATGGCGTCGCCGTGAAGGCAGGGGCTGGGGGTTAGGGGCTGGGGGCTGGGGCGCCGACGATGGTTCGGCGCCCCATTCCTTTTCTGCCGGCACCGGTGGTTGTCCGCTCTGCGTTTTCAGTCCGCGCCCCAGCCCCCAGCCCCCAGCCCCTAGTAACCCACCGCCACATCCGCCGCCGGCGGCACCGTCAACCCCATCAGCTTGGCGATCGTCGGCGCGACCTGCGTGATGCGGGAATTCGCGGGGAGGTGCTTGTAGACGATTCCCTTCGCGACGACGAGGAAGGGGATGAGAACGTCGCCCGGATCGGACGTGCAGTGCTGGCGGACGGCGACGTCGCCGGAGACGCACCCTTCGCCCTTTCCGCCGCCATGATCGGCAGTGATGATGAGCGCCGTCGTGCCGGCGTCGACGGCCGGCTTGATCGCGGCCCACAGTCGGCCGATCGCCGCATCGACGTGCGAGACCGACGCCAGCCACGACGGATTCAATATTTGGCCGCCACCCAGGGCGGGAGAGAGCCAGCCGAGATCGTGTCCGGCGAGGTCGACGTCACTGAAATGGACGAAGAGGATGTCGGGTGGGCGGGAGCTGGTGGCGACGGCGATCGCCTGGTCGGCAACCTCGTCGGCGTCGAGCTGCGCGCCGATGAGTGTGTCGAGCACGAAGAACTGCTGCGCCTGCTGCCGGGATGAGAGCGGTACGAGAATGGCGCCAATGACCGCTTTGCTGTGTTTGCCGGCCGAGTGCGCCCAATCGAAGATCGAGCTTGCGGCGTGGAGCGCGAGCTGCGCGCCGGTCCCGGAATCGAAAGTGTTGTCGCGGATGCCGAAGGTGGTGACGTCGCGACCGGTGAGCATCGAGAGGTGGCCCGGTACGGTCATCGACGGCACGATGGTCCGCATGCTGTCGGTCCAGGCGGCGCGCAGCGTCAAGTCGGCGAGCACGGACGAGCGCACGAGCGCATCGCCGCGCATGCCGTCGATGCTGATCAGCACCACGCGGTCGTACTTGGTGGCGGTGATGACCGGACCGGTGGGAGTGGCGTCGCCGCCGGCGCCTCCGCTACAGGCAACCGCCAAGGTCGCGACGGCGGAAGCGACGAGCACGTGCGCGAAGAATGTCCGTGTCATTGCTGCAATCCTGAATTCACTGGTTGATCAAACCGGAGGGCGAGGGGACTTCTGTCTAGTATCGGTCGCTGGGGCACGGGTCATGCTTCATCGCGAACGCTGACACAGACCACCATCACGCGAGAGCATCATGGCCGCAAACTCAAAGACGACGCAGTCCGACAAAAGCATCGGTCTCCCCACGTCGACCGAGAAGAAGATCGACGACCTCTATTCGCTGATCGAAGGGATCGAGACCGCGATGTTCACCACGCGCCGGCGCGACGGGCGTCTGGTGTCGCGTGCAATGCAGTCGCAGCCGCGCAACGCGGTGGCCGACCTCTGGTTCGTCGCCAACATCGAGTCGCACAAGTTCGAGGAGCTGGCGAATGATCCCAACGTGAACATCTCGTTCTTTAGAGATCGCTCACGTGAGTGGGTCTCGGTGAGCGGCGTCGCCCATGTGTCGCGCAGCCGCGAGCTGATACGGAAGCTGTACAAGCAGGATTGGAAGGCCTGGTTCGGCGACGAAGGTGGCGAGCGAGACGGCAGCGCGACCGATCCACGGCTGGCGCTCATCTTGATCGACGTCGATTTGGCGACGTATCTGAAGGTCGACAAGCCGCGGCCACTGGTGCTGTTCGAGGTGCTGAAGGGGATGATCACCGGCAGCAAGCCCGATATCGGCGAAGAGCGGACGGTGCTGGGAACGGAGCTGGATAGCTAAAGGCATCGCGTGCTGCGTATGCGATGACGCGCCGCGATTCTACACCAGCTCGACGTGCCACTCCACCGGCACGTCGGGCCTGATCGAATCGCGCACCGAGCAGTACTTGGTCACCGACAGCTCGACCGCTCGCTCCGCCGCGGCGCGCTCGATCCCCGCGCCGCTGATCCGGAATTTCATCAGCACGTGCGTGAGCCGCCGCGGCGTCGTGTCCACCCGCGTGCCGATCACCTCGATCTCGAGCAACGACACCGGCGTGCGCTGCTTCTCCAGGATCAGCACGGTGTCCGACGCGGCGCAGGCGGCGAGCGAGCTCAACAGCGCGTCGACCGGTCCCTGCGCCTCTTTCGTATTGCCATCGATCAAGAGTGGAGGCGCGGCCCCATCGGCGCGACCGGTCTCGAATACCAGACCATGCCGCCATTTGGCGACGATGCGATTGGGCGGCTTGGGCGCCGCCGGCGTGGCGTCCGCGCTCACTTTTCGATCGGCACGCGCACGGAGTTGCCCCACTCCGTCCAGCTGCCATCGTAGTTGCGCACGTTATCGAAGCCGAGCAGGTAGGTGAGCACGAACCAGGTGTGCGAGCTCCGCTCGCCGATGCGGCAGTAGGCAATCACGTCGTCGCCCGCTTTGAGCCCCGCCTCTCCCATATAGATCGCCTTCAGCTCCTCGACGTTCTTGAACGAGCCGTCGCTATTCGCCGCGCGCGCCCACGGAACGCTCTTCGCGCCCGGGATGTGTCCACCGCGCAGCACGCCCTCCTGCGGGTACTCGGCCATGTGCGTCTTCTTGCCGCTGAACTCGTCCGGTGAGCGGACGTCGATCATTGGCTTCTTCGCCTTCATGTGCTCCAGCGTCTCTTGCTTGAAGGCGCGGATCTTCACGTCGTCGCGCTCGCCGGCCTTGTACTGCGTCGCCGGGAACTTCGGCACGTCGGTCGTCATGGGGCGGCGTTCCTGCTCCCATTTGATGCGGCCGCCATCGAGCACTTTGAGATTGTCGAATCCAAAGAGACGGAACACCCAGAAGGCGTACGTCGCCCACCAGTTGTTCTTGTCGCCGTAGAATATCACGATCGTCGACTGATCGATCCCACGCTCGCGCAGCAGCGTCTCGAACTGTCGCGGGTCGACATAGTCCCGCATCACCGAATCGTTCAGATCGGCATGCCAATCGATCTTCTGCGCGCCCGGAATGTGCCCGGTGTCGAACAGCAGCACGTCCTCATCGCTCTCGAGGATCCGCAGCTTCGGATCGGTCAGATGCGCGGCGAGCCAATCGGTCGACACGAGCACGTCCGGATGGACATAGCCCTTCTGGACGACGGCATAGTCGGTGGTCGGAGACGGTGTATCCATGGCGCAGGTCCTCGGTGGTGATCGATGCGGCAGGAGCAGGCATCACTGAATCGGAATTCGAACGTCTACCGCGAGTGTTTCCTCGTGTAGCCAACCCAAATGAAACCACAGATTGCACGGATTGCACAGATTCGAACGTCGGTCCCGTGCTTTTTGTTCACGTTGAAGAGGCTGGTGTCTGTCTGTGAAATCCGCACAATCTGCGATGAGCTCTTACTGAGCCAGAGTCACCCGATGCGCGTTCCGTTCTGGACCGGCCGCTCGACTTGGAGCAAGATGACCTCGTGCGCCTGCGGAAGTGCGCCGAGGACGAGCACTTCGCTCGCGAAGCCAGCAATGCGACGCGGAGGGAAGTTGACGACCGCCATCACCTGCCGGCCCACCAGCTCTTCCGCGGTGTAATGCACGGTGAGCTGTGCGCTCGAGCGTTTGACGCCAAGCTCGGCGCCGAAGTCGATCACCAACTTGATCGCCGGTTTGCGCGCCTCAGGAAACGGTTCCGCGCGCACCACGGTGCCGACGCGGATGTCGATTTGCAGGAACTCTTCGAAGGTCGCCATGGTCGGTGCTCGGTGTTCGGTACGCCTGCCAGCGCGTATATTCGCGAGCACCATGATAACTCGAAATCGAATCCGCGCGACGGCGGTCGCGGCGTTCCTGGCGCCACTCGTCCTGCCCGCGCAGTCATCGGCCCGGCACACCGACCCCGCGATTCTGCGCTACTTCGAGCTCGTGCGGCCCGCGTATTCGGGCGATAGCGCCAAGGCGGTCACGGCGTTCGTCGAGCAGTACTTCCGTGTGCCGGGTAACACTGGTTTCAACGCGAGCATCGAGCGAGTGCGCGGCGTGCTGGAGCGCGCTGGCTACGTTCCCGAGTCCACGGCAACCGCCGGCGCGCGGCTCACCTATCGGGTCGAGCGCCGGAAGATGCCGCAGCCGACGTGGGAGCCGGTCGACGCCTCGCTCACCATCGCCGGCGAGACGACGCCGGTGCTTCGCTTCGCCACCAATCGCAACATGCTGGCAATCAACTCCTACTCGACGGCCGCCGGCGGCGTGGAAGCGGAGCTCGTCGATGTAGGGAAGGGGAGCGCGGCCGAGCTCGACGCCGCGAACATCGCCGGCAAGATCGTGCTCGCCGAAGGCTCGCTCGGCCAACTCTTTCGCGAGGCGGTGGTGAAACGCGGCGCGGCCGGCGCCTTCGCGTACAGCATGCCGTCGTACACCGAGCCCGCGCGGAATCGCACGTCGATCCAATTCGGGAGCATCACACTCGACAGCACGAAAAAATCCTGGGGCATCTTCCTTTCGTACGCCGCCCGCGAAGCGCTGCACGCCGCGCTCTCGAAGGGAGCAACGCGCGTTCGCGTCGTGACGTCGAGCCGGATTTATGCATCCGATGAACTGACGCTCGTCGCCGAAGTTCGCGGCGCTCGCTTGCCAAACGAGCGCTACGTGTTCAGCGCGCACGTGCAGGAGCCAGGCGCGAACGACAACGCCACCGGCGTCGGCGCGCAAGCCGAGATGGCGCGCGTGGCAGCTGGGCTCGTGAAGCTGGGCGCCGTCGATCCCCAGCGCACAATCACGTTTCTCTGGGGACTCGAGGTGCAGTCCACTCAGCGCTACCTGGCGGAGAACGCCGAGCGCGCCGCGGGCGTGCGCTGGGGGACGAGTCTCGACATGGTGGGCGAGGACACAAAGAAGACCGGCGGCACCTTTCTCATCGAGAAGATGCCCGACCCATCATCGATCTGGACGCGCGGTGAGGATCGGCATACCGAATGGGGCGGCGGCGAGCCGCTGACGAAGGACAAGTTGCGCCCGCACTACTTCAACGACTTCGTCCTCGCGCGCTGTCTGGATCAGGCGGCCGTCACCGGCTGGCTCGTCCGCACGAACCCGTTCGAGGGTGGCAGCGACCACGTTCCCTTCCTGCGCGCCAACAAGCCGGGCGTGCTCTTCTGGCACTTCACCGACCACTTCTACCACACCGACGGCGACCGTCTCGACAAGGTCTCGGCGCCGGAGCTGAAGAACGTCGGAGTGTCCGCGCTCGTTTCGGCGATCACGCTCACGAGTGCCGACGGCGCGGTCGCGCGCGCCATCATCGCCGAGCTGCGGCAGGCGGCGCTCGACCGCATCGCGGCCGAGCTCGCTCTCAGTAGCAAGGCGCTCGCATCCGGCGGTGACGCGGCGCACGAGCGCGATATCGTCGCCACCTGGACCGACTACTACATCAAGGCGCTCGGAACCACGACCGACATCGAGATTGGCGGCAGCTCGGCCGCGACGCAGCGCGTGATCGACGCCGCCGTGAAACGCGTGAGCGAGGCCGGTGCGGCGGCGTGCGCGAAGCTCGGCGGATGTACGCCGTAGTGCGCGCGACTCGCTGATGGGTCAATACAAACGTCACGTCTTCGTCTGCACTTCTGGCGGCACCTGCCCGTCTCAGGGCGGCGATGCGGTGCACGCCACACTCAAACGCGGCGTCGCCGACGCCGGCCTCAAAGGCATCGTGCGCGTGAACCACGCCGGCTGCATGAATCAGTGCGGCCACGGTCCAATGGTCGTCGTCTACCCCGACGACGTCTGGTACCATCACGTCGACGTCCACGGCGCTGAACGAATCTTGCGCGATCACTTGATCGGTGGAAAAGTGGTCGAGGCATATCGGTATGTGGCGCCGCCGGGAGATAACAAGGAGCAGGAAGAGAGGACCTAGCACCTGACCGTTCCCCACATAAATTCCGCCCCCGTGACCACCCCGCTCGATCCCATTTCCCGCCTGCAGGCCATACTCGGCGACCGCTATGTGGCGGAGCGCGAGTTGGGACGTGGTGGAATGGCGACGGTCTATCTGGCGCAGGATACGAAGCACGATCGGCGCGTCGCCGTGAAGGTGCTGCGGTCGGAGATCGGCGCGCTGCTCGGCGCCGAGCGCTTTCTGCACGAGATCAAGCTGACCTCGCGGTTGTCGCATCCGCACATTCTGCCGTTGTACGACTCGGGCGAGCACGAGCAAGTGCTCTACTACGTGATGCCGTACATCGACGGTGAGTCGTTGCGCGATCGCGTGAGGCGGGAGAAGCGGATGCGGATCGATGACGCAATCCGGATCGCCCGCGAGGTCGCCGATGCGCTCGCCTACGCCCACCAGCTCAACATCGTGCACCGCGACATCAAGCCGGAGAACATTCTTCTCTCGGGCGGGCACGCGCTGGTGGCCGACTTCGGCATCGCGCGCGCCATCAGCCGGGCCGGCGGCGAGAAATGGGAAACGCTCACGGCGAGCGGCGTCGCCATCGGTACGCCGGCGTACATGAGTCCGGAGCAGACGGTCGGCATGCAGGACCTCGACGCGCGCAGCGACGTGTATTCGCTCGGCTGCGTGTTGTACGAGATGCTCGCCGGCGATCCGCCATTCGTCGGCCCCGACGGCGAGCTCGCGGTGGCGCGCCGTTTCACCGAGCCCGCGCCGCTCGTGCGCGCTACGCGGGAGACGGTTCCGGCGGCCATCGAGGCGGCGATCTGCAAGGCGCTCGAGCGCGATCCGTCCGATCGTTACGCCACGGCGCTCGAGTTCGCGGATGCGCTCGCGGCGGCGAGTGCGACCGGAGTGATGCCTGCCGCGACGGCGCCGGCATCGCGCACGCCGATGATGCTCGTGGCGGTGTCGATCGCGCTCGTGTCCGCGGCCGCGATCATCTATGTCGCGGCCAAGCGTCCGGCCGCGGGGCCGTCCCCGCTCTCGAGCGCGGCGGCCCCGTCGACGCCGGCGAAGTCCACTCCAACGCCAACGCTCGCGACCGCACCCGCGCCCGCCGTCCCCAAGCCGGCCGACCAGAAGCCACAGCCGAGCGCACCCGTTCAGAAAGTCACCTCGTCCGTGCCGACGCCAATTCTCGCTCGCCGCGAGAGTCTCTCGGCCTCGGCGCGCACCACGGCACAGGACGCGCGCCGCCGCGCTGCCGACGCCGGTGCGACACCGGCCGAGCTGGCGACGGGCGATGCGACTCTCGACGCCGCCGAGGCGCTCGCGTCCGCCGGCCGGAAGTCCGATGCGGAGACGCGCGTGGGCACGGCCGTGAGCTCGTGGAACAACGCCGAGCGCGTAGCGCACGCGCGCACGCAGGCCGCGGCCCAGCAACAACAACAGCAGCAGCAACAGACGAAGGTGCTACCCGTGGTGCCGCTATCGGTGACGCCTCCGGCGCCGGCACCGGTCGCACCGGTGGATCCGAAGCCGCTCATCGAATCGGCGGTGGCCGACTACGCGCGAGCGATCCAGACGAGGGATATCGGCGAGTTGCGCCGCGCCTATCCCGGCATCACCGCGGGGCAGCAGAGCGGATGGGAGCAGTTCTTCCAATCGACGCAGTCGATCAAGGCGACGTTGTCGGTGACGTCACTCGAGGTGAGCGGAAACACGGCCGAGGGTGCCGTCGCCGGCTCGTACGACTACGTCGACGCGAGCAGCGGCCGCACAGAGCACCGGCCTGTTGCGTTTAAGGTGACAGTTAAGAGAGGAGAAAGTGGAAACTGGAAACTGTCCTCTGTGAGATAGAAGGGAGTCAAAGACGTCTGACATCTGACGTCTGACATCTCCAACGAATCGTCAGATGCTGGCTAGAACGAATATTCCAGTCCTGTCGTCCATACAGCGTTGGGCCTGAGTCCACCCCGGTTCAGCGGCCACAGACCATTGGTGATCAGGGTGAGACTCTTCGCCACCGAAAACTTCATCCCGACCGACGCGTTGAAGACGTCGTCGCGCGCGTCGGGAATGGTGGTCGGCTGCACCGTACGCCGAAATGGCGATTCGATGACCACCGGGCCCGGCACGACGAGCTTGCTGTTGCCGACCTGCAGCTCCGATACAAAGTCGAGGGCGAGCGTGGCCCAGGGCGCGAGGATCTGATCGAAGCCGGCCGTGGCGAGCACGGCATCGTTCTGAATCGCGCTGTGCCGATACAAAAACCCGACGTTGCCGTGGGGTGAAAAATCGCCAAAGCGGCTCGAGACAATCGCCATACCGCGCGCGGCGAACCCGCCCGAGCCGAGCAGATCGTTCTCGCTCCCCGTCGGAAAGCGGGCGTCGGCGAGAATCGCCACCGCCACCTTGTCCGAGCGCGCGACGTTGATCTTCATCCGCGCCGCGACGTCACCGAGTCCGGTCGCGCCGCCGGCGACGATGCGCGACGCGCTCAGCACCGGATTGGTCGACGTGCCGCCGAAAAAGTGCGCCGCCGACGTGCCGCCAAACGGAATAATCTGCGCGTTGCTCTCGCCGCGCAGCGACGTCGAGACCACCGGCACCACCACGCCGACATCGATCCGGTCGCTCAGACCATAGGTCATCAACAGCGAGCGCACGGTGAGGTCGATGTCGAGCGACAGCTTGAACTGCATCACGTCATTCTCGAGCACCGGCACGCCCATCTTCGCGCAGTCGTCCCCCTGCTGTGTGCTGCAGCCGGGAAAATTGACGTTCTCGTGCGTGAAGTTGAGGCCGATGTTGTTGAGGTCGACGCCGCGCAGCGTCTGAAAGTGCAGGTTGCTCTGGTTGATTCCGACCAGCAGACGACCGCGTCCGAGCGTTTGCGCCCGCTCGGCGAAGATCGGTCCGAGCGACTCCGACGTTTTCACCGGCACGCCGCCCTCGAATCGAAAGGTCGCCCCGCCCGACGTCGCGCTCACCGGAACGTTGGCGATGCTTCCGCCAATCGAGCCCGTAATGAAGTTGATCACCGTCGCGTTGCCCTGGTTCGCCGACGGCACGAAGTGATTGCCGTGCAGCCGCAGCGTCGCGTCGTTCGCGGATCCGGCGAGAAAGAGCGGCTCCTCTCCAGGACCGAAGATGAACAGCTCCGAGATCTTGTGCCGCAGCCCTTGCGCCTGAACCGGTCCCGCAACCGCGCACACCGCCAGCACACCAAACAACACTCGACGCATGAAGAACTCCGAATGGGGAGGACGCGGAAAATCTAGCTGTTGAGTTCCCGGCCTGCTGCGCGGCGCGGCGGCGGTCATCGCTGCGCCATCCAATCCACAATTCCACCAATCACCTTCTCCCATCCCTCCTCCATCACGAGGAAGTGTCCCATTCCTTCGTGCATCACGAGCGGCGCCTTGTACCGGCGCGCGAGCTTGCGAGCGACCGAGGGCGGCACGAGTCGGTCGTTGCCCGCTCCGACCACGAGCAGCGGCGTTCGGACGCGCGCCGCGTCCACGGTGATCTTGCCCAACAGCATCTCCCTTCCCGCCAGCCCGCTGTCCGGTAAGAATCCGCCGCTGACCTCCGCGCGCTCGGCCTCGGTGAACCGGCTGCCCATCAGCTCGATCAGGTCGTCCGCGTCGGGCGTCATCGCGCGCGAGAGCACGACGTCTCCCAGATACGGGATCTGTTTCCACAACAGCTTCCATCCGAGAACCGGGATCCCGCGCGGAGGCGCGGAGCACAGAAGCACGGCGGCGCGCGCCGGCACGGTCTCGACCATCTTCTGTACGATCAGTCCGCCCATCGAGTGGCCGAGCACGATCGGTAGCGCGCCTCCAGAGTCAGCGGCCGCGGCGCGCATGGCATCCTCCGCATCGGCGACGTATTCCGCGACCGACGTTCGCCCGAGATCGGCAACGGGACGGCTGCCGGCGCGCCCGCAAAGGTTCACGGCGTATGACGCGTGGCCGCGGCGCGCCAGGAATGTCTGGTAGCGACTGAAGTACCACGCCGCGCCGAAAAGTCCGTGCACCAACACCACGGGTGGCCGCGTGACCACGGTGGGTCGCTCGGCGACGATCACGAGGCCGTCGTGCACCATGATCTCACTCACGCCGTTCACCTACGCGCGCTCGCCGCGACTTGTCAACGCCCGAAGGCCGAGCGACCTTGCGCGCCCATGTCACCGTTGATGGACCGCTACTCGCGCCACCTGCTCGTCTGCACGGGAGGATTCTGTTCTCCCGAGCGGCGCGGCCGCGAGCTGTACGAGCTGCTCCCCGCGCTCTTGCAGCGTGAAGAGCTGCTCTTCGGTCCCGACCGGGTCAAGCGCGGCGAGACACCGTGTCTCGGTGTGTGCGCTGACGGACCGATCGTCGTCGTCTACCCCGAGGGCGTATGGTACGCCAACGTCACGCCTGGGCTGCTCGAGCGCATCGTCGTCGAGCACCTGAAGCACGGACGAGTGGTCGACGACGCGGTCTTCTTTCGACTGACGCCTCCGGAGTAGCGCGCGCGCTACTCGCTCCGCAGCACCGTCGCCGGATCGAGCGACGCCGCGCGCCGCGCGGGAATCCAGCTCGCCAGCAGCGCGACGACGATCAGCGCGATCGACGACCCGGCCAGCGAAGCCGCATCGATCGAGGGCACATCGAACAGGATCACGGCCAGTACGCGCGTGAGAAAAGCGGCGCCCGTGACGCCGATCGCAATGCCGATCGTCGTGTCGCGAAGCGCTTGCCGGGTCACGAGGCGCATCACGTCCGCCGGCTGCGCGCCAAGCGCGAGCCGCACCCCGATCTCGCGCCGGCGAAGACTCGTGAGGTAGGAGATGACGCCGTAGATCCCCGTCGCTCCGATCGCCAACGCCATCGCCGCCGCGATTCCGAGCAGCGTGAGCGTGAACGCCGCCCGTGACGTCGCTTTCGTCACCAGCGCACTGGCCGTCATCATGCGGTAAACCGGCAGCGACGGATCGACATCGTGGATGGCTTTGCGCACTGAGGCCGCCATGCCCGACGGCTCCGCGACGCTCCGCGCGACCAGCGCAACGTCGCGTGGTGTCCACGCCGTGCCCGCGGACGTGCTCGTCAGCAACGGCAGAAAGACCAGCTCCGCTTTCGGCTGTTCGAGGGTGGCGTCCGGCACATCGCCCACCACGCCCACGATCGTGTACCACGGGCCCGTCGGCAGCGTGCGCACGCGCTTGCCGATCGCCGACTCGGTCGGCCAGTATCGCTTCGCCACCGATGCGCTCACCATCGCCTCGTGCGGCGCCTGCGCCGGATCGCGATCGGTGTCCTGCGAGCCGATCGGCCGTCCGGCGGCGAGCGGGATGCCCATCGCGCGAAAGTAGCCCGGCGTCACATAGACGACTTGATGGATGTTCGGCATCGTGCCGGCGACCAGTGGACGATCCTCGACGAAGAGCGCGCTGTCTCGCCGTCCCAGGACATCGAGCGGAAGTTTCGTCACCGCGCCGGCGTCGGTGACACCCGGCACCGCGCGCATGGCGTCGAGCGTGCCGCCGATGAGCCGCGCGGCGTCGCTCGCGCGCGCCCCGGTCGCCTCGGGAATCGCCACCCGCATCACGAGCGCACGCTCGGCGGAAAAGCCCGGCTTCACGGAGCGAAGGCGCGCGAAGCTCCGCGCCGCCAACGTTGCCCCGGCCAGCAGCATGAGCGATAGCGCCACCTGTGCCACCACGAAGGCGCGGCGGGCGCGGTGGCGGCCACGTCCGGTCGTTGCCGAGCGCCCCGAGTCGGCGAGCGCCGCGAGCGGAGACATCCGGCGCAGCCGCACCAGCGGCACGATGCTCACCATGAGCGCCGCGAGCGCGGCCGCACCTGCGCACACGGCGATCACCGCCGCGTCCACCTGCACTTCCGGCAACCGCGGAATGCTCGACGCCGCGCCGAACGACTCGAGCACCCGCACGCCGCCAAGCGCGAGTGCCAGGCCGGCAAGAGCGGCGATTGGAGCGAGGATGGCTGCCTCCGAAAGAAATTCCGCCAACACGTGGCGTCGTCCCGCGCCGAGCGCGAGCCGGATGGCGATCTCGTGTTGGCGCCCTTCAGCGCGGGCGAGAAAGAGGTTGGCGACGTTCGCGCAGGCGATCAGCAGGAGCACTGCGACGGCGCCGAGCACGATCCATAGGACGCGACCGATGTCGCCGACCACCACATCGTGGAGCGGGCGAACATCTGCGCGCATCCGAATTTGCTCGATTGACTTGGCGGTGAGGCGGCCGGGAAACACCTCCGGAACGCGCGGGAGCAGTCGCTGCAGGTCAGCGGCGGCCGCGCCGATCGTGACGCCGTCTCGCAGCCTCGCGATGCCGCGCAGATCGAATGTCGCCGACGCGGTGCGAGTGGAATCGAGCGCCAGTGGCAGCCATAGCTCGGTCTCGCTCATCGGGAAGGCGAAGCTCGCCGGCATCACGCCGACGATCGTTCGCGGAGCGCCGTCGACGACGATACGCGCGCCAACGATGTTTGGGTCGGCGCCCAGCTGATGCCGCCAGAGCCGTTCGCTCACCACTACAGTCGCTGGAGCCCCGGGCGTGTCGTCCGTCGTGGAGAAGAGCCGTCCGCGAAGCGGCGCGACGCGCAGCGTGCGGAACATGCTGGATGTCATGGCGGCGGCCGGAACCCGCTCGGGGCGCGCGTCCCCCGTCGTCGAGCCGATGATGGGCCCGGTGTTCGCCGCCGTCTCCCGATATGCGCCGACGTCGCTGAACACGCGGTTGTCGCGCCGGTAGAGGAGATACGTCGCGTCGGATTGGTCGATGCGCGCCACTCCGGAAAGCACGAGGGTGTGCGTCAGGTCGACCAGCCGGTCGGAGCCATCATACGGAAGCGGTCGAATCAGCACGCCGCGGACGACGGTGAAGACCGCCGCCGTGGCGCCGATACCGAGCGCCAGCGTGAGGAGCGCCGCGAGCGCGAACGCTCTCGCCCGTAGAAGCCGGTGAACGGCCGCCGCGATCGTGTACCTCATGGTGTCCTCCCGCTTGATTTTTTGGGTTTCATCTTTCCCGTCATTTCCTCACGCACCGAGCGCAGGTGGCGCGGCCGCACGTGAATTGCCAACTCGAAGAAGGTGCGGCGCGCGTCCGCATGCTCCGCTAAAAAGCGCGCGAGGCGCCGGTGTCCCTTGAGCGTGTTGCAGCCCCCGCACGCCGTCACTATGTTGCCCGGCGAGCGGTCCCCTCCGCGCACCTTCGGCTGTACGTGGTCGAGCGTGAGTTCCTCTGCCGGAAATGCCAGGCCGCAGTACACGCACCGATGACCGTCCCGCGCGAAGACTTGTTCACGTCGCAATGACCGATCCTCTCAATCCCCGGCGCGCCATGATGGGAATGGCGAAGCGATTCCTGCTCGACGGAATCGACTCGCCCCGCCCTCGCGCGTCCGACGAGCCCCCTCGTCTCACTCCCCGAGCCATCGAGAACACCCGCATGTCCCGCTCCCGCGATCGAATCCTCGCCAATCTGGACGACATGTACCGCGAAGCCTTCGCGCGCGCGAAGGAATCTGGTGACGCGAGCCAGATGACCACGCTCGACTTCGCCTACCGCCGGGAGCAGCTGTTTTTCGAGATTCTGCTCGACATCCGCGATGCGCAGGAAGGTAGGTAGCGCGAACGGCCTCGCGCCTTCCGTCTTGCGAGACTCTGACAACCTCCCGCGTGAATCGACCTTCGTTGCGCGCTTCTCTCACACGAGTCTCATGCGACTGCTCGCCCTCCTTTCCTTCGCCGCGCTCTGCTCGGCCTGCGCCGTGACATCAACGGCTGATCCCGCGCCGACGCTCGCGATCGTCAACGCCCGCGTCTGGACCGGCGATGCACAGCGGCCGTGGGCCGACGCGATCGCCGCGCGGGGCGACACGATCGTCGCCGTCGGAGCGAGCGCCGAGGTGCGCAAGTTGGCGGGCGCCGGCACTCAGGTGATCGATGCGAAGGGGCAGATGCTCTTGCCCGGCTTCATCGACGCGCATGTGCACTTCGTGAACGGCGGCGCCGGCCTCGCATCCGTGCAGCTGCGCGATGCGAAGACCCCGGCGGAGTTCATCGCGCGCATCAAAGCATTTGCCGCGACGGTGCCGACCGGTACCTGGATCATGAACGGCGACTGGGATCACTCGCTCTGGGGCGGCGAGCTTCCGCGCGCCGACTGGATCGACTCGGTCACGCCGAATCATCCGGTGTGGGTGAGCCGGCTTGATGGCCACATGGCGCTCGCCAATTCCGCCGCGATGCGAGCGGCGAAAATCTCGCCTGACACCAAGGACGTCGATGGCGGCACGATCGTACGTGGCATCGGGACGATGCCGTCGGGCATCTTCAAGGACAACGCGCAGTCGTTGATCGATGCGGCGGTGCCCGATTCTCCCCTGGAGATGAAGGACCGCGCGCTCGAGGCCGCGATGACCTACGTGGCCGAGCGCGGCGTGACGACGGTTCACAACATGGGATCGTGGGATGACCTCGCGACGTTCGAGCGCGCGCGCAAAGCGGGCAAGCTCCGCACGCGCATCTACGCGGCGGTGCCCCTCGCCTCGTGGGAGAAGCTGCGCGACACCATCGCCGCGCGCGGCCGCGGCGACGACTGGCTGCGCATCGGCGCCCTCAAGGGGTTCGTCGACGGCTCGTTAGGCAGCCACACGGCGGCGATGCTCGAGCCGTTCACCGACGCGCCGGCCGATACCGGATTGTTCGTGAACACGCCCGCCAATCTGTACGCCTGGACGTCCGGCGCCGACAAGGCGGGACTTCACGTGATCGTGCACGCGATCGGTGACCGCGCCATCAGAACGCAGCTCGATATCTTCCAGCGGGTCGCCAATGAGGATGGGCCGCGCGACCGACGCTTCCGCATCGAGCACGCGCAGCACATCGCGCCCGCCGACATCCCTCGCTTTGCCGCACTCGGCGTGATCGCGAGCATGCAACCCTACCACGCGATCGACGACGGCCGCTGGGCCGACAAGGTGATCGGCGCCGAGCGCGCGAAGACGACCTATGCCTTCCGGTCGCTGCTCGACACTCACGCGCGGCTCGCCTTCGGCAGCGACTGGGCCGTCGCCCCGGCGACACCGCTCGAGGGGATCTACGCCGCGGTCACTCGGCGCACGCTCGACGACAAGAATCCTGGCGGGTGGGTTCCCGAGCAGAAGATCACCGTCGAGCAAGCGCTTCGCGCCTACACCACCGGCGGCGCCTACGCCTCCTTCGACGAGACGCGCAAGGGCTCGCTCGAGAAGGGGAAGCTCGCGGACTTCGTGCTCGTCGACCGCGACCTCACGCGCATCCCGCTGGAGCAAATCCGTGACGCTCACGTCGCGATGACGGTCGTGGCCGGCAAGATCGTGTTCGAGCGCCGCAAGCCCTGACTCGCACTTGCCGTCGCATGCGCCAAAGGTAACTTCGGACTTCGTTCCCGCCTCGCAGGAGTTGCCCATGTCGTTCCGTCATTCGCATCACGCGGCCAGAGCCGCGCTCGTTCTCGTGCTTCCAGCGTTCGCCGTAGCGGCGCGTTCCACCGACGCGCCTGTCACTCCGCGACCGCTCACCTCCGGCATCGTCTACACGTTTCGCATGAGCTCCACCCTGCCGAACGCCAAGCCCACGGCGGGCAAAGGCCAAGTCGCCGGCGGCCAGGCGCGCATCGACTTCGAGCCCGGGGGCCAGGGCGGTCTTCAGATGCTCGGCGGCACCTCGGGCTACATCGTCATCAAGACCGATGGGTCGATGACGATCGTCGATCCGGAGAAAAAGCAGTACTTCACCCTCGGCTCCGACGCGATGGGCGGCATGATGACCGCCGCCAGCGCGATGATCAAGATGGAGATCAAGGATCTCAAGACGGACATGGAGAAGGTCGGACCCGGCGGGACGCTCCTCGGCTACCCGACCACCAAGTGGCACATGACGCAGAGCTATTCGATGAAGATGAGCGTGCTCGGACGCGGCTCGGAAACGGCAAGCAAAACGTCCAGCGAGATCTACGTCGCTAGCGGGCTGGCCGACCTCAAGAATCCATTCATGGACATGTCCAAGTCCATGGGCCGGATGCTCGGCAACGCGAACGCATTCGCCGAGCTGAGCCGGCAGTCGCAGGAGGCGTACAAGAAGGTGAGCGGCGTGCCGCTCAAGACGGTCATGGATATCACGTCGACCGACGACAAGGGAAAGGCGAACACGAGCAACATGACCTTCGAGATCACCAGCATCAGCAAATCCGACATTCCGAGCTCCGTGTTCGAGATGCCGGCGGGCTACACCACGGTCGATCTTCCCACCACGCTGAGCGGCGCGACCGCGGGCGCCGACGGCATGACGCCCGGCAAACCCGGCCCCGACTCGGCGAAATCGGTGAGCGACGCGATGAAGGATGCGGCGAAGGAGAAGGCAAAGCAGGACGCTGTCGAGGCGGCGAAGAAAAAGCTGAAGGGCTTGTTCGGACGGCCGTGAGCAAATGCGCCAGTAGGATGTAGCAGAACCGGGGGCGACGATTCACTGGGATCGTCGCCCTTTACTCCAATCCCCCGCATCGTGCCCTTACCGCGAACGCTGAAAGTCGGCGACCTCATCTTCTTGACGGTCGGCACGGTCATCGGATCGGGCGTGTTCATCATCCCGGCCAGCACGCTGCGACTCACCGGCAGCATCGGCGCATCGCTGAGCGTATGGCTGTTCGGCGGAATCCTCTCGCTCCTCGGCGCCCTGACGTACGCCGAGATGGGGGCGGCGCAGCCGCAGGCGGGCGGGATCTACATTTACATCCGCGATACCTTCGGACCGCTCCCGGCATTTCTCTACGGCTGGGTGCTCTTCTTCGTGATCGGGCCGGCGACGATCGCCACGCTCGCCGTAGCGTCGACGGCGTATCTGTCGCAGCTGCTACCGCTGTCGCCCATCGCGGCGCGCGTCGTGGCCGTGCTCATCGTCGCCGCGCTCGGCGCGGTGAACGTGATCGGGACGCGGGAGAGCGCCAACCTGCTCAACGTCAGCACCGTCATCAAGGTCGGCGTGATCGTGGTGCTGAGCGTGGTGTTGATCGCGCTGTCCGGACTTGGCGGCGTGACGAATCCGGCGCCGGCGGGCGCGATCGCCGCGCCGCCATCGGTGTTCGCGGGGGCGGGCGTCGCGATGGTCGGCATCCTCTGGGCGTACGAAGGGTGGCAGTGGGTGACCTTCTCGGCCGGAGAGACGGCCGATCCGCAGCGAACGTTTCCGCGCGGCATCGTCATCGGCACGGCGATACTCGTCGGGATCTACATGCTGGCGAACGTGGCGTACATCGCGGCGCTGGGGCCGGCGGCGGCGGCGCATTCGACCAGCATCGCGGCCGACGCGGTGCGGGCGAAGCTGGGCACCGGAGCGGGGAAGCTCATCGCGGCCACCATCGTCATCTCGATGTTCAGTGCCGCGCACTCGACTGTGCTCACCATGCCGCGCGTGTTCTACGCCATGGCGCGCGACGGGCTCTTCTTCAGCCGCCTGGCCGAAGTCCATCCCCGCTTCCAGACTCCGGCCGTGGCGATCATCGCAACCACCGCGCTCGGCATGCTCTTCGCCGCGATCGGGAAGTTCGAGCAGCTCTTCACGTACGTCGTCTTCACGGCCTGGATCTTCTACGGACTCGGCGCGGCGAGCGTCTTCGTGTATCGGAAGAAGGCCGGGCGGACGGCGCGGCCGTACAGCGTTCCGGGCTATCCGATCACTCCCCTGTTGTTTGTCGCCTCGGCGGTGGGAATCGTGGTCAATACGATGGTAACGCAGCCGAAGAACGCGGCGGTGGGACTGATCGTGCTCGCGGTCGGTGTGCCGGCGTACTACCACTGGCGGCGGGGCGCAGCGGTGAAGTCGTCGGTAGACTAGCTCGGAGTTACCTCAGGGAACCCTGACGCGTTTTCGGGATAAGCAGTGTCGCCAGTATTGCGCGCGTGCGTCCTTCACCCTTTCGTTCCCAATGATCCTCGCCGCGCTCATCACACTGCTCATCGCCGGCCGTCCCGCAACGGCCGATTCGGTGCGGCACGTCGCCGACCCGCGAACCGGCGCACTCGTCGTCGATCGCATCGTCGTCGAGAAGAAGCACCATCGGCTGACGCTGTACCACGCCGGCCGTGCGTTGCGCACCTATTCCGTTGCGCTCGGCGGCAACCCGGTCGGGGACAAGGAGCGTGCGGGCGACAACCGTACGCCCGAGGGCGTTTATACCATCGACGCTCGGCTCCCGCAGAGCCACTACCATCTCGCGCTGCACATCTCGTATCCGGATGCGGCCCACCGCGCGCGCGCGGCGCGGCACGGAGTATCACCCGGCGGCGACGTGATGATTCACGGTCTGCCGAATGGCAAGGGCTACATCGGCTCGGCGCACCGGATGAAGGACTGGACGCTGGGATGCATCGCCGTCACCGACGCTGAGATCGAGGAGATCTGGCGCAGCGTGCGGGTCGGTACCCGGATCGAGATCCGGCCGTAGCACTCGCAGCTCCCTCACTCGACGGAGCAGTCCTGATGACAGCTCGACTCGGAGCAAGTCTTTTCCTGTCCGCCATCGCCCTTCCCGTGTCACTCGCGGCACAGAAGCCGGCGAAGGTCGCCGAGCCCGCGGTCGCAACGCCGGCGAGAGTCGCGCAGGTCGTCGCGCCGGCGGTGATGAAGCCCGGCTGGACGTACGATCTGACGATTGACGGACAGGGCGGCGCGGTGAAGCTGAGACCGCTCACCGTTCAGTACGACGTGCATTCTCCGCGCGATATCGCCACCGGCCAGGCCAGCGGCAAGCGGCAGCACCAACCGTTCGTCTTCGTGAAGGAGATCGACAAGTCATCGCCGATGTTGGCGCAGTCGCTGAGCACTGGCGAGGTGCTTCCCACCATGACCATTCTCGCCACCGATCCCGGCGGCAAGAAGCATCAGGCGACGCTGACCTATGTCACCGTCACCGGCGTACAAAAAGTAAAGCGCACGAGCGTCAGCGGCGATCCGCACGAGTACGAGGAAGTGTCGTTCACGTATCAGAAGATCACGTGGGGGAAAAGCGGGAAGACGATGGCCGAGGACGATTGGGTGAGGTAATCAGCTGACAACCAGTTGTCTGTGAACTGCGTTTTTAAGACGTCAGATGTCAGAAGTCCGATGTCAGACCTTCCACT
>JBBROY010000039.1:0-37414 GCA_038228795.1 Gemmatimonadales bacterium | reverse complement strand
GGCATCACGCGAACCATCTGGCTCGGTGAAGGCTGCGTCGGCGACGACACGCACGGACACGTCGACGACATCGCGCGCTTCACCGACGCCAACACGATCGTACTCGCCGTCGAGGACGATCCCGCCGATGAAAATCACGAGCGCTCGGCCGACAACTTGCGCCGGCTACAGCTCGAGGCCCGCGAATTTCCGGGGGGCCTCCGCATCGTCCCGATCCCCTATCCGCGCGCGGTGATCATGGATGGCGAACGGCTGCCGGCGAGCTACGCCAACTTCTACATCGCCAACGGCGTCGTGCTCGTGCCGACCTTCAACGACAAGAACGATCGCGTCGCGCTCAACACGCTCGCATCGCTCTTTCCAGATCGCGAGGTCGTCGGCATCCATGCCGTCGATCTCGTCTGGGGACTCGGCACCCTGCATTGCCTGACGCAACAACAGCCACGCTGATGGTTTAGCGATGGTCACGCAGCAGCGCGTCGACCTCAGCATCCGACGTCTGATCGAAGTCGTCGTACCAGACGCCAACGCCCTGGAAGTTCTCGGGGAGCATCGCGCAGAGCGCGGTGAATCCGTCGCGCTCCAGCATTGTGACGCCCTCGCGCGAGCACACGGGTGCGGCGAACACGAGCCGGGACGGAAGCTCCTGCCGCAGCGCCGCCAGCGACGCGCGAGCCGTCACGCCGGTCGCGAGTCCGTCGTCGACCAGGATCACCGCGCGGCCGGCGAGGGCTGGCCACGGCCGATCGCCACGGAAGCGCCGCAGCCGCCGGTCGAGCTCGGCCCGCTCGCGCGCGGTTACCGCCTCGATGTATGCGTCGCTCACGCCAAGGGTGGCCACGATGTCGTAGTCGATCACGCGCGTGCCACCGGGCGCAACCGCGCCGATGCCGAACTCCTCCTGTCCTGGAGCGCCAAGCTTTCGCGCCACGAACACGTCGAGCGGTGCGGCGAACGCGCGCGCCACCTCCGCGCCGACGGGCACTCCGCCACGCGGAACCGCCAGCACGATCGGCCGCTCCTGCCGGAGCGTAGGAATCTGTTCCGTGAGCAGTCGCGCCAACACGCGTCCGGCTTCGATCCGATCGGCATACCGCATGCGGCCTCGCCTTAGGCAGGTCATGCGCCGGGAGGCGTGCTCCTTGCACCAAGCGCCCGCCGTCACGTCACACAGATTGGAGCGTTGTTGAAAATTACGCTACTCTCGGAGCTACGGCTTCGCATTGAAGACCAGGCCGGACCGTTGACCATCGAGGCAGAGTCGGCCGACATGGCGTACTCGCCTTTTCACATGGTGGCGAGCGGCCTGGGCGTCTGCACCTACTCGGTATTACAGTCGTGGGCGTCTCATGCCGACCTCGTCGCCAGCTCGCTCGCCGTCGAAGTCGGATGGACATTCGCCGAGCAGCCGCACCGAGTGGGTGAGTACGAAGTGCTGGTGATCTGGCCCGAGCTGCCCGAGGCGCGCCGCAACGCGGCGGCGCGCGCCGCGGAATTGTGCGCGGTGCACAACACGCTCACCCATCCCCCGGCAATCCGCACGACGGTGGCCCCTTCGGACGCGCGGGCATGACGACGATTCCAGTGGTCCGCTTCATCTTCGGCGGGCACGAAACTCTGCATGCGGGCCTCGGCCGCCCATATACCGTCGTCTACGACGGCAGCTGCAAGGTGTGCGGTCGCCTCGTGCGCCTGTTGAACAGGTGGGACGCACACGGACTGATTGAGACGGCGCCCTCGCAGAATTCCGATATCCCTGCGCGCTTTCCCTGGATCCCGGCGAATGCATACGTCGAAGCGATGCAGCTCATCGGGCCGGGGGGAAAGACGTGGGCGGGAGCACGGGCGATCGAGCAGTTGCTCGATATTCTGCCGCGCGGATGGATGTTCGGCTGGCTATTCAAGCTGCCATTCGTGGGCGCTGTTGCCGACAGGGGGTACAGGTGGTTCGCGCGCAACCGCTACAAGTTCGGGTGCGGCGACCACTGCCAGCTCAAATCTCAGGATTCGGCGTTCGACCGCTGAGCGAGCGCGGCGAGATCAGCCGCTGGCGACATCCGCCTGCTCGCGCACTGTCAAGTCTCTTGCGCGACACGCTGCTCTTGCGCTCTGTTCTCACGACCTCCGCCACGAGAGATACCATGATCCGCAGCATCGCCGACTTCGAGCATGAGTGGAAAGATGTCTCCGATGCATCGAAGCGCATCTTCGGTGCGCTCACCGATGAATCACTGGCGCAGGCCGTGTCGAAGCAGGACCGTACGCTCGGCCGCATCGCATGGCACGTCGTCGGCACCCTTCCGGAGATGTTGGCCAAGGCGGGGCTCTCGATCGATGGACCGGCGGAACACGCTCCCGTGCCGCGCACGGCGGTCGAGATTCGCGACTCGTACGGCCGCGCCGCGGACTCGGTGCGGCGCGAAGTCGGATCGCGCTGGAAGGACGGGGACCTCGAGCAGGAGGACGAGATGTATGGCGAGAAATGGAAGCGAGGCTTCACCCTGCGCGCCCTGATCAGCCACGAGATCCATCACCGCGGCCAGATGACGGTCCTCATGCGGCAAGCTGGACTCGGCGTCCCGGGCATTATCGGTCCGGCGCGCGAAGAATGGGCGCAGTGGGGAATGCAGCCGCCGGCGATCTAGGAGCCGTACGCGCACCCGCGATCATCCGCGAAACTCCGAGGCTGCCGTCGCGGCAATTCTCGTCTTGTCCGCGACCGTCCATGAGTCCTGCAAGTCGCAGGCGTCACAGTGATGGCACCGCCAATCGGCGGCCGCGCGTTCGCCGAAGTATTCGAGGATGTAGCGTGTTCGGCACGATGTCGTCTGCGCGAAGCGCACCATGGCGTCGAGCTTCGACTGGTCCATCGCGCGGCGCTCTTCGTACGAATGCAGGTCCGCGCTGAGATCGACGGCCGTCAGCCGATCGCCGAGCCGTTCCCAGGATCCGCCCCGATGCTCGCGCACCAGATTGTGGCGTTTGAGCAGCATGAGCGAGATGCGCGCCTTGCGCGCCGCCACACCCGACTGATTCACCAGCGTCTCCAGCGAGACCGGCGTGTTCTTGGGGTACGCCTCGAGCGCCAGCGCGGTGCGCGCGGCTTCCTCGACCTCCGGATACTTGCCGCCGAGAAAGTACGACTGGATGCGCCGATCCTCGACGCGATACAGCAGCGTGCACACCGCGGTCGCTCCGTCGCGTCCGGCGCGCCCCGCCTCCTGATAGTACGACTCCACCGAGCCCGGAAAATGATAGTGGATGACGAACCGGATATCGGGCTTGTCGATGCCAAGCCCGAACGCGTTGGTGGCGACGATCGCTTTCACCTCGTCGGCCATGAAGGCGTTCTGGCTCGCCTTGCGATCGGCCGCCGCCATCTTCCCATGATAGAGCGCGACGTCGTAGTCGTTCTCGAGATCCTCGTGCAACCGTTCGGCTTCCTTTACCGTCGCGCAATACACGACGCCCGAGCCCGGCGTCTGGTCGAGGATGCGCCGCACCTCGGCGTCTTTCACGCGAACGTTCACCGTGCGGCGCACCTCGAACCGAAGATTCGGGCGCGCGAAGCCGGTGATCGTGATGTGCGGATCCGTCATGCCCAGCTGCCGGATGATGTCGGCGCGCACTTCGGCCGTCGCCGTGGCAGTGCTGGCGAGTATTGGCGGCCGGCCCAGCCGCTGCGCGATCGCGCCGAGTACGAGATAGTCGGGACGAAAATCGTGCCCCCACTGGCTCACGCAGTGCGCTTCATCGATCACGAACAGGCTGACGGTGCGCGAGAGGAGGTGCTCGAAGAACTCGCGATCCTTGAATCGCTCGGGCGTGAGGTAGAGGATCTTCCCCTCGCCGTCCTCGACCTGCCGCTTCGTCTCCCGCGTCTCGGCGGTCGACAGATGCGAATGCATCGCCATCGCATCGACGCCCTGGCCGGCCAGCTTGTCTTGCTGGTCCTTCATCAGGGCGATCAAGGGACTCACGACCACCGTCAGCCCGGGCAGCATCAGCGCCGGCAGCTGATAGATCAGCGACTTGCCACTGCCGGTCGGCATGACGACGAGTGCGTCTTTGCCGGCCAACACCGCTTGAATCGACTGCCACTGCCCTTCCTGGAATTCAACGTGCCCGAAGCGGTCGAACAGCACTGACTGCGCCCGCTCGCGGGACTCATGCATCCGAGTCATGGCCGCGCAGTCGGCACGTTTCGTTCCCGCAAAGGCGCCGGCGTTTATCGCTTGGGTGCGGGCGTGGATGGCGGGGCGATGGCGGCGCGATTGGGCTCGGGGGGGGCGCCGCTGCCCGGCGCACCGTCGAGCAAACCTCCACGCGTGACGAGTTGCGCGGCGAGCACCGTTTGAATCACGCTGGCGATGTTGTTGGTCGTCATCTCGGGCGCGCCCGTCGCGCCGCCGGCGATCGTAATCATCTTGGCGTCAGAAAGCGCTTCGGCTATGACCGGCGCGATCTGCGGCAGCATCTCGATCTGGCGATAGCGGAAATAGCTCTCTCCGCCGGCTTGAATCGCTTCGTTCACCTTCCGGATGCTCTCGGCCGTGGCATCGGCGATTCGGCGAATGCGAATCGCTTCGGCATCCGCGGCGGCCTCGGCTTCGAGCCGCACGCGCGCCGCGTCCGCCTTCGCCTGCGCGATCTGCGTCGCGTCGAGCTCGGCCTCACGTTGAAATCCCATCGCTGTCTGCCGCTTCGCTTCGGCCTGCGCGACGAGCGCGGCGTTCGAGGCCTTCGTCTGCTCCAGCTCGCGCTGTTTATCCGAGATCGCGCGCTCGGCGTCCAGCTGCGCTTCCTTGGCACGGCGCGACTGGTTCGCGGCGACGATCTCGGCGTTCGCCTGCGCTTCCGCCGCCGACTGCCGACGGCGGGCGTCGGCGACTTCGCTCTGCACGACTTTGATGTTCAGCGAATTGAAGATGAGGCCGAGGTCGGTCAACTCGCGCGAGCAGGCTTTGCGGATGATGACCGCCAGCGGGTCGTCCTCGTCCTCGATCACCGCCTGCTCGCTCGCCGTGAGCGTCATCGGAACCGAGACGACTGGTGCGATGGCTTTCGCCGTGCGCGGCGTACCGGGCAACAGCGCGCCCGCGGCCGGCGTGGCCTTGGCGGAGAACAACTGATCGTGCGTGAGCAAGTTGATCGCGCGACGGCCCGAGCTCGACAGCAGATCGGTGAGCGTGTTCAGCTGGTCGGCATCGGTCTTCGAGAAGAAGCGGTTGGCGGCGGTCTTGATCAGCGTATCGCTGTCGCCCACCGAAACAATCGCGCTGGCCAGCACGCGCACCTTGATCGGGCGCGGTGTGCCGCTGTCATCCACGTCCGCCGTCTGGTCCGTGATGTCGAGGTCGACATTGATCACCTTGCTCGAGATCGTCGTCCCGGTGGTGAGAAGCGGGATCTCCTTCGACTTGCCGGGCCCACGGTATGTGACCGTGCCGCCGTGCAGCCAGCTCACGAGCCGGATCGTGCCAGCGTCGACGTTGCGCAGGAAGCTGGCGACGATCACCGGCACGACGATCAGCACGAATCCGAGGATGACGGCGATCAACACCGGGCCAGAAGTGAAGTTCATCTGTAAGACTCCGAAGAGTTGAGTTGTATTCCCATCGAATGTGCCGTCGCGCCCAACCTCCTGCCAGCATTCCGCTAGAGCGCCGACACTGTGCACCGGTTCCGTTCGGTGTCGACTTCTTCGATACGCACCATGTCGCCTGCGCGCACCTTCACCCCAGCCGCACGATCGGCGGCCTGGAGCGTTCCCAGCAGCTGGACCACCTGTCCGTCGAGCTCGATGGCAATGAGTCCCTGACCATTGGCATCGAACCCACTGACCACCTTTGCCTCATCCGCTACGCAGCTCTCGAGCGTGAGAGCTGGATTCGATGCGAAGCGCATCCCGAAGTTCCATACCGGCGTTACGAGCAGCCGCTCGAACAGAATGCCCCCAAGAATCGCCGCGCCCAGGCGAAGGCCTCCAGCGAGCGTGCCGCGCAACAACACGCCTGTTGCGCCGAGTCCGAGCAATACGCTGAAGAGCACGCGAGGCGACATCAATGAGAGTACGGCGTCGCGGGCTCCGGAGGGCGCTCCGTGATGCGCGCCCCCCGCTGCCTTTGCCACACCCGCGTGCTGCCCCCCGCCCCGCAACGCGCCGTGGTGCGCGGAGCCGTGACCATGGTGGGCGGAATGTCCCGATCCGCCCCCATGGTGCGTTTGGTGTCCGATACCACTCAGCGCCATCGCGCCAAGACCGGCCGCGCCGAGTACGAGAGAAAAGGTGTAGGGCTCCATGACTCCTCTAGCTACCTGCGACTCAGGGCTTCGAGCCTGGCATCTGGATCATCGGCATCGCCGAGCCCGATACCGTCGGCATCTTGCCGTCCCACTTTTTCGCCATTTCATACTGCACCAGGTTGCCGGTAATGCTCTGCGAGAGCAACTGGTTCGCCTTCGACTGCGCCTCGGCCTCGAGCAGAACGGACTTCGCGCGGCCCGTCGCCTGAATGCTGTCGCCTTGCGCCTGGAAGGTGCGCTTCTGCAGCTCGTTCTGCGCGGTGAGCGCCTGTTGCTGCATCACGTTCTTCTGGTTGATCGCCTCCATCACCGAGTTCGGCGCGCGAATCTCGTTCACCGTGAACTGCTTCACGCTGAATCCGTAAGGCGCCAGACGCTTCTGTAACAGCGCTTGCGTCCGGTTGACGACCTCGGCCTTCTTCGGGCCAATCAGATCCGCGATCGCTTCCTCGCCGATCACTTCCTGGAGCGACTGCCGCACGGTCTGCTTCACGTAGCCGTGCTGAATCGTATTGATGTCGGTGCGGAAGGTCTCGTACAGCTTGGGGGTCAGCGATTTGTCCAGCTCGAACGACATCGAGACATCGAGCGAAATGGGCTGGCCTTCTTTGCTGTTGACGTTGATCTCGTCGTTGAGCGGCGATCCTTCTGTCGTCGCCTTCGTGAGCACCAGCGTCTGCATGAACACCGGGTACTCGACGATTCCCGTCGTGAGCGGATTCCGTGCGTGTAGGCCCGGCTCGAGCGGGGTGGCATCAACGCCGCCGCCGGTGCGGTGGATGATGATGCCTACGAACCCAGGGTTCACGTACGTCATCGACTTCGGCATCAGGACGAGGATCAAAAGCAATGCGCCCGCAATCACGAGCCAGCGGCCAAGCTTGCTGCTCCCACCACCCGCGCCACCGCTGAACGAGCCGAATTTCTCACTAATCGAGCTTGCCATGGACAGCCTCCTTGAAGCATTCCGGGCAAATTTGCTCGCCACTCGCAAGGCGGACGAGCTCATTTTCAGTGTGGGCGCCGTGGACCGGGCACGTCAGGTCGTAGGAGCGCTCGATCCGCTTTCGGTTCTGCGTTTGCCGAAGGCGGACTCCGATCGGAGTGAATCGAGTCACCACAAAGTAGAGAAGCGTTCCACCCGTCATGAGCATCATGACGAACAGAACGCCTTCAATTATGATCGCGACCATATGTGTCGTTCACTACGAACCGCCTGAGTCGAGGTTTCGTGGCGCGCACCGAGAGTGGCAAGCGCTGCCAGGGACCGCGGATAGACCCGAACAGCACCTCCGACCTCATCGTTCAGCCTTGAAGGATGCGGTGTGGCTGGTGGCCGGGCGACGTCGCAACGGGTGCCGGGATTGAGGGAATGAGCCCTCTCTAAGGGTACGTCAATTCATCCCGGATGGCACGCCGAACATCCTGTCTTGCGCGGCACGAGGAGGCGCGTACAATGGGCCGAACCCCATGCACACGGTTGCACCCCTCCATGCGTGTCCGCTGATGTCGGCGGAACTGAAGGAGTCGTTCCGATGACGGCGACGACGAATTCCCCCGACCCGGCAGCCGAGCACTTTCCTTCTCAGGAGGTGCACGACGCGCTGCGCATCGCGGTGGGCAAGCTGTTCGTCGGCGTTGGCTCGGAGGAGGATGTCTGCGCGGTGCTCGAGCGGCTCGCCGTGGAGGCCCGCGCTCGCCACATTCGCGTCGAGGCGATGCTGATCGTCTTCAAGACCGTGTGGCTGGCCCAGACGGATGGCGAGCTCCGCCATTCCGCCGCCCGGACGCGCCTGCTGTCCAGACTGGTGTCGACATGCATCGACCGGTACTACGCCGACCGCTGATCCACCCGCCATGGCCCGAAGAATGAATAGGAAAGGTTGAGCTCCCCGCCACCCAACTGGACCATGGCCACCTCAGCCGAACGCCGCGACGAACCACGAAGTCGATTCGACATTCTCAAGGACCTGTTTTATGGCGCCATCCGAGCTACGGCGCGCCATGCGGCCGGTTTCTATTCCGCGTTTGGGATCTTCGTCGTAGCCGGTCTCGTGCTGGCCATCTTGCTGACCTGGGGATTTTCGTCGCTGGCCGAAGTCGTTCGCGCCGGCAGCACGCAGGCGTTTGACACGGCCGTTCTCCAGTATATGGGCGCGCACCGCATTCATTGGATCGAGGCATCACTCCTCGAGATCACGTCGCTCGGCACGGGGCCGGTCGTGCTGATGATCGTCATCGTTGCCGGCCTGTTCCTTTATCTCACCGAGCACCGCTACTCGACGCTGCTGCTCTTGATCGCGACGTCGGGCGGCTTCGTTCTCAATCAGGTCCTCAAGTCCTATTTCTCACGGCCGCGGCCACAGGTGTTCGAGTGGGCGACGAACGCGTTCGACACGTCGTTCCCCTCGGGGCACGCGATGAACTCCGCCATCGTGTACGGCACGGTGGCGTATCTCGCCGCGCGATTGCAGAAGCACCACTGGGCGCGGGCCGTGACGTTGTTGTCCGCGGGATGCGTCATCGTGCTGATCTGCGTCAGTCGCATGTACCTCGGCGTCCACTATCCATCGGACGTGCTTGCCGGAGTTACCATCGGTCTCGCCTGGGCGGCGTTCTGCATGGCCTCGCTCGAGGCGGTACGGGTTTTTGCCGAGCGCTTCAAGCCACGCGAGCTCAAACACGAGAAGCACCTGCGGCCATCGGAGCGCGAGGCGGCAGGGCTGGATACGTGACCTCCAGCGCGAACGCGTGGGTCGCGTGACCACCATGGAAGCGCCTGCCGCCGTCCAGCGCGCAAGCGTTCGCTGGTGGCTCGTCGCCGCCGGTTGGATCGGAGGACTCGCGCTGGCATCGGGCTACGCGATCTGGATTCGCAGCACCGGCGACTGGAGCGCCGGCCTGCAGTGGGAGCGCGATCTCCTGGGGCGTTTTCCGCGCCGCCTGCCGTCGGTCATCGACTTCGGCATGCTGGTGCTGCCGTGGCTCGGCACGAATTTCACGCTCATGCCCGCCTCGCTGCTCGGCGCCGCATGGCTCAATTGGAAGTGCCGTCGGCGGGACCTCGCGTTACACCTAGCCACGGTCCAGATCGGAACGCTCCTCTTGCATCAAACAGTGAAGGCGCTGTTCGACCGGCCGCGGCCGGAGCTTTGGGAGCGCCGCGGGCAGTTTGCGCAGGCGTCGTACCCGAGCGGGCACATGGTCACCATCATCGGCACGATGTTCACGGTGGCCGTGATGCTGCATCGTGAGCGCGGATGGCGATGGCCCTACGCGGTCGCGACGTTCTTGCTCGTATTGAGCGCGTACTCGCGCCTCTATCTCGGGGTGCATTGGCCGACCGACATCGCTGGAGGCGTGTTGGCGGGCGTGGCGTGGTTCGCGGCGACGATGCTGGCTTTCCGAGACAGGCGTCCGAACGGGAGTGGCGCCCGCTAGCTGCTCGACGCGAGCCTTGCCGTCGCGGGAAATCAGATGCAGTCTGTGTCACTTGCTCTCCGGGGGAGTCATGCGAATTCGTGTTCTCACGGCCGCCGCGGCGTTCGTCTCGGTGGCCGGCATTGTCAACGCGCAGCAACGAATGGCTGGCGCCACGCCGCGCGACCGTCTCTCGATCGAGCAGTACCTCGACTGGGAAGACGTCTCCGACCCGCAGCTCGCTCCGAGCGGTAAGGAAGTCGTGTACGGGCGTCGCTACGTCGACAAGATGAACGACAAGTGGGAGACGGCGCTCTGGATGGTCAACGTCGACGGATCGCGCAACCGCTATCTCGTGACCGGCGGCTCGCCCAAGTGGTCGCCCGATGGCACACGCATCGCATACCTGGCCAAGGGTGAGCCGAGCGGCACGCAGGTTTTCGTGCGGTACATGGACACCGATGGCGGCGCGGTCACCCAGGTCAGCCATGTCACGGAGGCGCCCGCCGACATCCGGTGGTCGCCCGACGGCAAGTGGATCGCGTTCCGCATGCAGGTGCCCGAGAAAGATGATTGGCATATCCCGATGCCCACTGCGCCCAAGGGGGCCAAGTGGACCGAGGGACCGCGCGTGGTTACCCGGCTGCACTACCGCTCCGACCGCCAGGGCTACGTTGACGAGGGATACCGCCACATCTTCGTTTTGCCGGCCGACGGCGGCACGCCGCGCCAGATCACGAGTGGCACCTGGGATCACGGTACGCCCGAGTGGACACCGGATGGCAAGTCGGTCGTCTTCAGCGCGCTGCGCGAGGCGGACGCGGATTGGATCTGGCGCGAAAGCGAGATCTACAAGGCCGACGTTGCAAGCGGCACGATTACGCAGCTGACGCATCGCAAAGGACCCGACACGAACCCGACACCGTCGCCCGACGGCAAGCTCATCGCCTACACCGGCTTCGACTCAACCGATGCGACGTGGATCGACAGCAAGTTGTACGTGATGAGCGCCGACGGATCCGGCTCGCGCATTCTGATGGACAAGCTCGATCGCTCGCCGCAGGGACTCATGTGGGCGGCCGATGGCAGCGGCATTTACTTCGACGTGCAGAACGAAGGCGATCAGGATCTGTACTTCGTCTCCTTGGCCGGCGACGTGAAGAAGATCACGACCGGCAAGATGCACGTGATCAACACGACGATGGTCGACAAGACCGGTCGCGCGGTGGCGACGATGACCTCGCCGAAGAAGTCGGGCGACGTCTACACCTTCAGCGTGAAAACGCCGGCGGACATGCGGCAGCTCACGAACGTCAACGATGATGTGCTCGCCGGTAAGAAGCTCGGCGACGTCGAGGAGATCCGGTACACGTCGGTCGACGGCTTCAAGGTGCAGGGCTGGGTGATCAAACCGCCCGACTTCGACGCCAGCAAGAAGTATCCGCTCATCTTGACGATTCACGGCGGACCGCACTCGATGTATACGACGGGATTCAACTTCGCGTGGCAGGAGCACGCGGCCCATGGCTACCTCGTGCTCTACATCAATCCACGAGGCTCGACCGGCTACGGCAGCGCGTTCGGCAACGCGATCAAGAACGCGTATCCGGGAAAGGATTTCGACGACCTGATGGCCGCCGTCGACACGGTGGTCAATCGCGGCTACGTCGACTCGAAAAACATGTTCGTCTACGGCTGCTCGGGCGGCGGCGTGCTCACCGCCTGGACCGTGGGCCACACCGATCGCTTCGCGGCGGCGGCGTCGCAGTGTCCGGTGATCAACTGGCTCAGCTTCGTCGGCACCACGGATGGACCGTCGTGGTACCGGAACTTCGCCAAGCTGCCATGGGAGGATCCGAGCGAATACCTCAGGCGCTCCCCGCTCATGTACGTCGGCAACGTGAAGACGCCGACGATCCTGATGACGGGGGTGAACGATCTCCGCACACCGATCTCGCAGACAGAGGAGTTTTACGAGGCGCTCAAGCTCCGCAAAGTGCCGACGGCCATGCTGCGCTTCAACAATGAATGGCACGGCACGTCGAGCACGCCGAGCAACTATCTGCGCTCGCAGCTGTATCTGCGGAGCTGGTTCGAAAAGTGGAGTAGCAAGGACAAGAGCAAGGTGGCGACGGAATAGGGGGCTGGGGGCTGGGGAGTGGGAGTTGGGGAACTGCAGCAACCCGTGGGTCGAGAATTTTCTCGGCCCACGCTTTTTTGCGCACGGGTCATGCACTAGGAAGTGCCATGCGCTACCTCCTTCTCGCTCTAGCACTCGTTACGCCCGCTCTGGCATCGGCGCAGGATGCGACGCTACGGCAGGGGGAAAAACTATTTGGGCAGGGACAGTACGCGGAGGCAAAGCGGGTGCTGGAGGCCGCGCAGCGCGCGGCGCCGTCGTCGGAGGGGGCGTACTTTCTGGGCCGTATCGCGTTCGCGGAGAATGATGCACGCGCCGCGATAGAGTCGCTCGAGAGCGCGGTACGGCTGGATCCGAAGAGCTCGCGCGCCTACGGATGGTTGGGCCGTGCCTATGCGCTGCAGCTCGTCTCGGCGAACAAGTTCAAGCAGCTCTCGCTCGCCGGGCGCGTGCGCGGCGCGTTCGAGACGGCGGTGTCACTCGACCCCGCGAACTCCGACGCGCGCTACGACCTCGTCCGATTTTTTCTCACCGCCCCGGGGCTCGTCGGCGGAAGCATGGACCGCGCGCGCCAGCAGGCGGCCGAGTTGGCGAAGCGGTCGCCGATGTACGGCCACTTCGCGGCCGCGATGATCGCCGAGAAGGACCGGGACGCCGCGCACGCGACGGCGGAGTGGGAGGCCGCGGTCCTCGCGGCGCCCGACAGCGGCGCCGCGACGTTCAATCTCGCGTCGTACTACCGCCGGTCCAAGTCGTGGGACAATGCGTGGCGTACCCTCGAGCGGTACGCCGCGCGGCGGCCGGACGATCCTGAAGTCGACTACCACATCGGATCGACCGGCGCGCAGTCGGGAGAGCAGATGGAGCGCGCCGAGGGCGCGCTCCATGCCTATCTCGGCCGGCCTTGGAGGCCCGGCACGCCGACTTTCTCGTCGGCACACCTGCACCTGGGCGAGATCATGGAACGGCGCGGCGACCGCGAGGCGGCCCGGCGCGAGTACCAGACGGCTCTCCAGCTCAATCCGAAGAACAACCAGGCGAAATCGGCGCTCGATCACCTGAGTTGACGGACGCGCGGTATCACGCCGCTGGCACATCCCGTCACTTGGATAGCTCTCCCTCACGTCCTGCGCCTCCACCGTCACGCCGTTCGCCGGCGGACGCGCAGAAAGCGTGAAGCCCGTCGCGCGATCGTCGATACTCAAATACGAAGCAACTGGTGGCGGTGTTCTCGAGCCCTATCGATGACGGTAGCCTGCAGCGCGGGTGAGTCGTCTTGAGAGAGTTCGAATCGCGAAAGGGCCGCCAGGCTAGTTCCCGCTCCGTATTCGTTCTCCCCGAGGTTGTCATGACGCTCTCGCCCCGCGCCGTTCGCGCTCTCTGCCTCTCGCCGCTGATCGGTTTCTCCGCGACCCTCGCGGCTCAGGCGCCGGCAGTCAGCTCGCTCAACCCGCAGATGCGTCTCGCGTCGGCCCTCGAGGGCGACAGCCGCGACGCGACGGTCAGCCGCAGCGCCGCGACGGTAATGATCGATCGCGAGGCCTACGTGCTCGCGTACCGCCGCGCTGCCCGCATCGCTTGCCGCATCGGCCTTCCCAACGCGCTCGATGGCGCGCTGCAGGATGCTCGGGCGGGCCTGGGTACCCTTCCCGACGGCGAGAAGGTCGAAGTCGCGCACGCGCTCGACTCGGCCTACACCCGCTTGCAGCACGATGGCGGTTGTCCGATGCTGATCGATGCCACTAAGATCATCGTCGTCGACGGCGTCGAGGGATTCGCCTGGAACACGCCGTTCTCGCGCGTCGCGCGACGCGGCACTTACAACGACTATGGGTTCCTCGTCGTCGAGCGCGACGTCAAGATGGCGGGCGTGAAGGGCAACGTCTCAATGACCTTTACCGCGCTCAAGAACTCGGAGAAGTTGATCAGCGGCAAGTACCGCTTCTCGATCGCGGCCGACAAGTGCGACGAGCAGTGGAACGCGATCGAGCGCGAAGTGCTCAACCGCTATCCCTCGCTGCGCGCCCTGCGCACGAAGTCGGCGGGCGCGACCTGCAGCACCGCGGAATCCGCGAACTGGGCCACCAGCTTTCGCAATCCGGATACCGATGCGCTGGAGATCTCGATGCTGATGCGGCGCGGTTACGACGGAGAGATGTACCTCCTGCTGGATTTCCCTGGGCTGCCGGGGTTTACGCAGAGATGACGAGGTACTAGGTGCTAGGTGCTCGGTGTTTGGGCGGCAACTGGGAACCGATCAGCAACCGAGCAAGACCCCCGATTCATAGATTGGCAGGGCAAAAGCTCCTCGCGACCGCGGGGAGCTTTTTCTTTCCTCTTGTGGTTGGTCCGAGAAAACGGCCGATCAGATCTGGGTTTATCTGCGTCAATCTGCGGCGGCTCTTTCAGAGGGGCCATCGGCAGTCGCGCGGAGACGTATCGGCGGCTAGGAGGCGGAGCGGGCTTCGACCAACCTCAGTCGCTTCTGCGCGTAGAGCGCGGCGTCCGCATCCTGAAGCATCTCATCGAGGGCTCGCGGCGCGGCGTGGTCGAAGCGCGCGATGCCAATGCTGATGGAAAGCTCATAAGGACGTGCCGCATGGGCGTTGGCCGCCGCTAGGCGATTGCGCAACCGCGCTAGCACGACCTCTTCCGTATCATCGATCGCGTTCACTACCAGCACCGTGAACTCGTCACCCCCGAGCCGTGCGACCACGTCCGACTCGCGGAACGTGCTCTTGAGCACTTCGGCCGTACGCACGAGGGCGGCATCACCCTCGGCGTGCCCATAGGTATCGTTGACGGACTTGAAGTCGTTCATGTCCATGTAGAGCAGCAGTGTCGGACTCTTGGCGCGGCGCGCGACCTTCAGCTCCTGCTCGCCGAGCGTCATGAAGCCGCGCCGGTTGCAGAGCTGCGTTAGCTCGTCATAGAGCGACAGGGTGCGCAGCGTTGCCTCGGCCTGCTTGCGTTCGGTGATATCGCGCATGATGGTCGAGAAGTATTCGACCGAGCCCGTTGGCGACTTGTGCGCCAGGATCACCTGCGACACAGGCACTTCGCGCCCGTCCCGGCTCTTGAGCGTGATTTCGCCGCTCCAGAAGCCGTCGCGCAACACGGTGCGAATCGCCTCGCCGAGGGCGACATCCCTGCCCCAGTGTGGCTGGAGTGCACCGATCGTGAAGCCCGCGCCCGCCTCCTCGTCGCCGATGTTGAGCATGCGCCGGCCGGCGCGATTGAGGTAGAGCACCTGCCCCTCGACGGTCCAGATCGCCACGAGATCGGGCGTCGCCTCGAGGATCGTCGTGAGCCGGGCCTGCGCCTCCTGCGCGCGGCGACGGTCGGTGATGTCCTGGCCGAGACTCGCCGTGCCGATCATCTGCGCGCCGGAGTTGCGAAGCACCGTGTTGTCCCATGAGATGAGCCGGCGCTCGCCGTCGCGGGTAAGGATCTCACTTTCATAGTGGGCAAGGATGCCGCCGCGGGTCATCGCCTCGAACACCATCGGTCCGATCTCGTTGCGCGCTGGCACGAAGGTCTCGAACCAGTTGCGGCCGACGACCTGGTCGCGCTGCCAACCGGTGAGTGCGAGCAGCGAATCGTTGCAGAATGTGACATTCCCGTGCACGTCGAGACAAACCGCCACCGACCGCACCGTCTCCAGGATCTCGCGAAAGCGGCGCTCACTCTCCCGCACCGCCTGCTCCGCGCGCCGGCGAATGGTGATGTCGCGTAGCACGGTCTGGATGCGTCCGTCGTCGAGCATCGTCGTGCTGGCTTCGACGAGCATGTCCGAGCCGTTCTTGCAGCGGATCGTCCGCTCCACCTCCAGATGCTTCGACTCGGCGAGCTGCGCGTAGCGGATAGGCGCGACGGCGAGCTCCTCGGGCGGGATCAGGTGCGCGAACGTTTTTCCGGCGAGCTCGTCACGCGAGTAGCCGGTGATCTCGCACGCGCGGCGATTCACGTCGATGATCGTGCCGGCATCGTCCGCGAGCACGATGCCGTCCGACGCCTGTTCGACGATGACGCGATACTTGCGCTCGCTCTCGCGAATCGCTTCAGCGGCGCGCTTCCGCTCTTCGACGTCGCGCGCGATGACGACGTAAAAGAGGGGCGCGAGCACCAGCGCGAGCAGCGCGCCGCTCACAATGGTGAGCATCGTAGCGCGCACGCTCGATGCCTGCGCCAGTTGCCGCCGGCCGAGCAATCGATGTTCTTCGGCGATGATGGCGAGAAGCCCGACGTGGATCGAATCGCGGAGCGCCTTCGTGGCGTCGGAGCCGACGAGCTGCGCGGCGGGAGCCAGGCCTTGTGCGCGCCTCAACGCGATGCCCAGTTGCAGCCGCGCGAGACGCCGCTCGATCGTCGGAATGAGCGCGTCCAGACGCGCCTGTGCCAACGCGTCGTCGCTCGTGAGCCGGCGCGCATCGCGCAGATCCTCACGCACTTCCGTTTCGGCTACGACCTCTGGCGCGAGGTCGCGCACATCGTTCGTGATGAGGTAGGTTCGCTGCGCCACTTCCGCCTGGTGCAGCGCGGTTTGGGCGTCCGAGATCGTTTCGATCACCCGATGGGTATGCGATACCAAGCCGGATGCGGTTACGAACGCGGTAGTGCTGCGATACGACACGACGCCGACGACGATGAGGATGAGAAGCCCCCCGCCGAATGCGACTCGTAACTTGCGATTGATGGACGTACTGCTGGTAGGATTGGTCGGCATTGACGTCCGGCGGCGCGGTACGTGTACGCGCAAAGTGACCGGCGCATGGACGACACCGGTCTCACAGTGGCCAGACGATTTGGGGAGTCCAATGTCACCTGGCGGCCGTCGCGGCCGCCACCCGTTAGGCGGCCATCGCGGCCGGCGCCCGGGACGAGTTGCCGCTGAGCAGCGAGACATAGGTGTCGAGGTGCAGCGAGGCGCGAGACGACCAACTCCAGTCGGGGAGCGGCGACGTCACGCGGTCGGGTAAGCGCCCCTCGAGCGACTCGATCAACGCGTGAGTGAGGGACGCGACGCTCCGCGCCTCGAAAAGTGTGCCCGCGTTGGCCCGTCGCACCAATTCGCCATGCGCGGGGATATCGCTGCACAGCACGGGTGCTCCCATGAGCAACGCCTCTGCCACTGGAAGGCCGAAGGCCTCGAGCGTGCTGCAGGACACCGAGAGGCGCGACGTGGCCGAACGCGCGAGGTACTCTTCTCGAGGCATGGTCCCGATCACACGCACTCGGTGCGCGATGCCGAGCGCGTGCGCGAGACTCCGGAGCTCGTCGCGACGCCACGCCGGCTCGCAGCCGCCAATTTCGAGCATGGTGCTACCGGCCGCTCCCCGCCGCATCACCTCCGCCCACGCGGAGACCGCGGTCAGACTGTTTTTTCGCGTCCCGATCCCGCCCATCACATATACCCGGTCCGCGCTGCCTTCCCAACGAAGGCCTTGCGTGTCGACGCCGTTGGGAATGGTGCGCACCGGTAATGGCACGCGCGCCATCACCTCGCTCGTGATGTCGGACGAGACACCGACGGCGAGCAGGGCGGGCGGCGCCGCGTATCTCCGCCACGCCGATCGCGCGGCACGCCACGCCATCTCTGGTGCGCTCGGAATCGCGCCGGGCGCCACGCGGAAATGACACAGATCCTGGAAGTACAGAATCGCGCGCGCATCGCGCGGCGCGAGCGCGTTCGGCGCAAAGACAATGTCGGCGGCACAGGAGTCGGCCGCGCGAGGTACTTCACGAGTGAGGTGCGTAACCCAATCACACGGACGAACTCGAACGGGAGTCACGCCCTCGGGGAGCAAGTTGGCGTACAAGTCATCGGTGACCGTCGCCAACACTTCCGATACGCGGGGATCGTCGCGCCACGCGGACGTGAGCCCGCTACAAACGTACCGGCCGGCCGGAGTCTTTACCGATCGCGCATCGAATAGAATCCGCATTTCAGGGGCAGTCGGGAGAGCGCTGGAGTTGGCGAATGAAGCGACCGCGTGCAGCTCACCGAGCCTTTCTCGTCAGGAGTATCGGCCGCGCGGACGCTCGGCTGTATCGCGGCACGTCCCGCGCCCAATTGGAGGCTATTGGACGACTTTAATAGCGCAGCACTCTTTCGCTCGTCGTCGCACTCCTAGTCTGAACTCAGCAACCGGGCGATCCGGTCACCGAATAGCCCGCCCTTTCCCGCCGCGATGCGTTTCACATGGCGGTCCGTCCACCAGGTCAGCAGTCGAGAGCGCTGCCACGCCGACCACTGCCGGAACGGCGCACCTCGCTCGATCTCCAGTCCGAGCTCGCCGGCCGCGAGCAGTACGGCGAGCACCAGCCAGGCAAGAAACAGCATCGCGGTCAACATCTCCCCACCCCCCCGATTCACGGCGGAGCGATTGCGCCGCACTTGCATGATGAGACGCATGAGCCGCTCAATCGTTAAGCGGATCGCGACGCGATGCGCCCACACTCCGTAGCGCGTGCGGAGGCAAACAGAGCGCGGTCTTGCCGATGGCGTGGCAAGCTCCGTAGACTGGAGTTGCATGGGCGGGCCACGACGGCGACCGCCGCTCCAACGAAGGAGGACCATGCGCATGCGGGGCGTTGGCACGACCGCGGTACTCGCGCTGGCATTCACTGCTGCCGCGCGCGCTCAGCAGACGGCATCCGCGGCGAGCGCGCCGCCGCCGACCGCGATCAACGACATCACTGCGATCGAGATTCAGAGCTCGAGTTGGCGGCGAATGCAGGTCGACGTGAGCTACCAGCTGATCGGCGCGCCCGCCTCACCAGCGATCTCGGCGCGCTGGCTGCGCAAGAATGGCCGCAAGCTCGCCTTCACGCCGGCCTCGGCGTCGATCCAACCTGGCTCCCGCCGCGTGATATTGACGACCTCGCACAAGGGCATGCTGCCGCCGCCGAACGAGATCATCCTCCACCTCGAGATGCGCGGAGCGAGTGGCGGCCCGCTCGTACAGTATGATTGCCAGCTCGCCCTGGTGAATCTGGATGGGAAATCCGTTTGGGTCGCGGATGTCGCGAGGGGCAGGCAGGTGCGCTGGGCCAACCGGCGCTGCACGCGCAAGTAGCGCGGAATTCGCTACCTCGAGAGCCGGTAGCCGATGGTGAGCGGAATGAAGCGCGCCCAGTTTCGCTCGGGCCGGAAGGTCATGTGGTGCCGCGCTTCCACGACCCATGGTCCTCCGAGCCTGAACCCGATTCCCTGCTCCAGGCCAAACACGATCTGCGTCTTGTACGGCGCGATCGTGTTGACCGCGGTGAGCCACGTGCCGCTCACCGCGTAGAGTCCGGCGCCCGCGACGAGATAGATGCGATCGTCGAATAGGGGAACGTCGTACGCCACGCCACTCGACAACCCGAACGTTGAGCCGAAGCTCGGCCCCTTGGGATGTCCGCGAAAAGCCTGCGGCATGTAGCCGGCGGCACTGAGTCCGGCGCGCAGCGACCACCGTGCATCAAGCGGCATGCGCAGGTCAAGGGAGCCAGCCGGCCCGGGACCGTACGTGTCGCTCCAGTCGCCGCCGGACGGAAACGCCCAGCCACCGCCGACCCAGATCGACGCACGACGGGGGAGTGAGTCGACGTCTTGCGCACCAACAGCGCAGGAGGGCCCGAGCAGCGACGCCGCGGCAAGCGCGGCACAGAGCGATCGAAGGAGGCGCGTCATGACGAGTGAAGTTAGTAGAGCGCTTTGAGTACGCACACGAGTCCGGACGCGGACTGGGCCGCCTACCACGAAACGTTCGCCTTGAGCGAGATCACGAGGGCATTCCGTAGCATGGGATCTTGCTCGTTGCAGCTGAAGTAGCGCGCCTCGAGCACGTCCTTCGCGCGAATCTCGTCGAGATCCCAGGGCGCCGCACGAATACCATTGATGTAGATCTTGAGTGAATCCGCGTCGTGATCGCCGCGACTGACGTTGCCGCGTCCCTGGCCCGTCCGAGCAGGAGGCGGCCGCAACTGCGCGCACTGCTTCCAGTAGTCGCCCAGCATGCGCGGCTTCCACCGCGCCAGAAAAGGACCGATGTCGGTCACCGCATCGTACCGCGAGGCGATCTCGGCGTCGGTCATCCGGTACTCGTTGCGCGGAACGGCGGTCACCTCGACCGTCGGCAGCTGCGTCGCGGCATTGGTGAGAGTGAGATCGAGCGCGAGCGTATCGTTCGCCGGAATCACTTTGGGCGCGGTGATCTCGCGGGTGTATCCGATGCGGCGCGCGCTGAAGATGTACGTGCCCCCGGGCAGGAGTGCGCGAAGCACGAACGCTCCATCGGCGTCGGTATGGGCGCTCGCGGCGAGGTGGCCCGATGCGTCGCCGGCTTCCACCACGACGTCGGGCAGCCCTTGCTTGAGCAGGTTCCTCACGTGCCCACGCGCGAGCGCGGTACCTGCCTGAGCCTGCGCGAGAATCGCCTGCGCGCTTGCGAGGGCGAGCGCGCTCACGATCACGATCCCCCATGACGCTCCGCGCATGGTGTCTTCAGCGGTCCAGAATCGCGCCCAGTACGCCACCGAGTCCGCCGCTCGACGCCGAGCCACCGCGATCGTTGCCTTCCGGAAGGTGGATGTACATCGACTGGATGGCAACGCGCCCCGGGCCGGTGAAGCGATTCCAGAACAGCTGCCCCGCGCTGGCCAGGAATCCTGTGGCGAATCGCTGAAACTGCGTCTCCATCATCACGGACGGATCCTTGTAGACCCATCCGCCCGGCTCGACATCGAACTGCTGCCCTGGCTCGAGCGTCACCTCGAACACGTTGCCGTAACCGTGCAGCCACAGAATGCCGGGCCGCCGGCTGCAGGAAAAGGTGTCGATGAAAAAACCCGAGCCGCCGAAGAACATGTTGGAGATGCCCTTCACGCGCGTGAAGTTGTAGTCGACGCCTTCGGTGGCCGCGAGAAACTGGTGCTCCCGCACATCGATGGACTGCCCCGGCTCGAGGTGTAGGCCGAACACCTGTCCCGCGCCGTCCCGGCTGAAGCCGATGTTGCCGGGGCCGCGCGCTTCGGTCATGAAAATCGGAAGACCGGCAATCAGGCGCTTGAATCCTCCGGCCAGGGATTTGAGCCCGATGTCGACCGACACGTTCTTCCAGAGCAGCACGTGGTGCTCGAAGTACACCGAGTCGGTGCCCATCTCGATGTGCAGCACCGGCACGAGCTCGCCCTCGATGTGATAGGTGACGCCCGCGTACGATTCGTCGCGAACTCCGGTGGGCATCAGGCGTGGCACCACGCGCATGGACGGCTCCTGGAAGTGGGATGCGGTCAGGTGAGCCGCGGATGAAAAGTGCGCAGACTGCCGCGGGGCACGCAACCGGCCCAGCGGCGAATTACTCGCCCGGCGCGTCGCGGCTCGATAACTTCGCAGCTCGTTCGCCATTCGCGGCGACCACTTGCGAGGTACCGTCATGCTGCTGCTCCGGGGCATTCGCCCGATCATCGTCCTCCTTGCCGTGGTTCCATTGGCGGCGCTTGCGCAGGGGACGCCTGAATTCGATTCCACGCACTTCGCCGGGATGCAGTGGCGGAGTATCGGGCCGAATCGTGGCGGTCGGTCGATCGCAGCGGCGGGGAGCGCGTCGCGTCCGCTCGAGTATTACTTCGGCGCGACGGGCGGCGGCGTGTGGAAGACGGTCGATGGGGGCAACAGCTGGGCGCCGGTGACGGACCGGAAAATCCGGTCGAGCTCCGTCGGCGCGGTGGCGGTTTCGGAATCGAATCCGGATGTCGTGTATGCGGGCATGGGCGAGACGGAATTCCGCGGCAACATCATGCAAGGCGATGGCGTCTACAAGACCGTCGACGGTGGCAAGAGCTGGACGCACATGGGACTCGAGCAAACGCAGGCGATCTCGCACATCCGCGTCGACCGTCGAAATCCCGATGTCGTCTTCGTGGCGGCCTTCGGGCATCCCTATGGGCGGAACGCCGAGCGTGGCGTGTTCAAGAGCACCGACGGCGGCGCGACCTGGAAAAAAGTGCTGTATCGCGACGACAAGACGGCGGCGATCGACCTGGTGATCGACCCGTCGAACCAGAGCGTGCTGTTCGCCGCGCTGTGGGAGGCCAACCGCACCCCGTGGTCGATGTCGAGCGGTGGACCCGGGAGCGGCCTGTTCAAGTCGACCGACGGCGGCGAACACTGGACCGAGATCACGCGGGCGCCCGGTTTGCCGAAGGGGATCATCGGGAAGATCGGCGTATCGGTCTCCGGCGCCGATCCGAATCGCGTCTACGCGATGGTCGAGGCGGCTGACGGCGGCCTCTTTCGCTCCGACGACGCCGGCGCGACGTGGAAGTTGCTGAACGATGAACGGAAAATTCGCCAGCGCGCGTTCTATTACACGCATCCCGTCGCCGATCCGCTGATCAAGGACCGCGTCTATGCGCTCAACGTCAACTTCTTTCGCTCGGACGACGGCGGCGCGCATTTCGACTCGACCATCACGGTGCCGCACGGCGACAACCACGAGCTCTGGATCGCGCCGAACGACAGCAAGCGCATGATCGAAGCAAATGACGGGGGGGGCACGGTGACGTTCACCGCGGGCGCGACATGGACCGATGAAAATTTCCCCACCGCGCAGTCCTACCATGTCGCGACGACCACCGACTTCCCCTATCACGTCTGCGGCGCACAGCAGGACAACTCGACCTTTTGCCTTCCCTCCAACGGCTGGTCGAACCTGCGCGGGGCGCGTTCGCGCGCACTCGGTGATTGGATGTACGATGTCGGTGGCGGGGAGAGCGGCTACATCGCGCCCGATCCGAAGCATTCGGACATTTTCTACGCCGGAAGTCAGGGAGCGCTGCTCACGCGATTCGACCGGAGCAACGGCCAGCAGCGAGACATTCAGGTGTATCCGCGCTTTTTCTCCGGTGAGCCGGCGAGCTCGCTGCCCGAGCGCTGGCAGTGGACGTATCCGATCGTCTTCTCACCCAAGGACTCGTCGACGCTCTACACTTCGTCCCAGCACCTGTGGCGGACGACGAATCTCGGCCAGAGCTGGGAAAGGATTTCGCCGGACCTCACCCGAGCCGACAGCGCGACCCTCGGCCTTTCCGGTGGACCGATCACGCACGACATGAACGGCCCGGAGATCTACGGCACCATCTTCACCATCGCGCCCTCGCCCTTCGACATGAACATCATCTGGACGGGAAGCGACGATGGCATGGTGCACATCACCCGCGACGGCGGCAGGACGTGGACCAACATCACGCCGCCGGGCCTTCCAAAGTTCGCTCGCATCTCGCTGATCGATGCCTCTCGTCACGACGCGGGCACAGCCTATCTCGCGGCCAAGAACTATCAGCTCGACGATCGCGCCCCCTACATCTACAAGACGAGCGACTACGGCAAAACGTGGACGAAGATCGTCACCGGCATCCGCGCCGACGATTATGTGCACGCGGTCCGGGAAGATCCGAAGCGGAAGGGCCTGCTCTACGCCGGCGCCGAACATGGCGTGTATGTCTCCTGGAGCGATGGCGCGCGCTGGCAATCGCTGGCGCTCAACCTCCCCGACGTTCAGGTGCCCGACCTGGTCGTTGAGGAGAACGACCTCGTGATCGCGACGCACGGCCGCTCGATGTACGTGCTCGACGACATAGCACCCATTCGCCAGTTGAGCGCCGAGGTAGTTGCGGCTTCCTTGCGCGTCTTCACCCCCCGGGTAGCAACTCGCGCCGTGAACGACGCGGTGATTCAGTACTCGTTAGGCAGCGTCGCCGACACCGTGAAGATCGAGATCCTCGAGCCCGGCGGCCGCACGATACGCACGTACCTGGGCGGGGGCGCGGGGCGCGCGGATTCCGCGCGCGGCGGGGAGCGTGCGGCGCGGGATAGCGCGCAGCGAGCGTTGGCCGCGCGCGAGCAGACACCGCGCGACACGATTCTCTCGCCAACCGGATGCGAGACGCGCGGCGGACGGCGCGGCGCCGGCGGCGACCGCCCGACCGGCCGCGCCGGACTCAACCGCTTCACATGGGATCTGCGCTACCCGGGCGCGGTGGTGTTCGATTGCATGATCATCTGGAGCGCATCGCCGGAGACCGGGCCGCTTGCGGTGCCGGGCACGTATCAGGTGAAGGTGACGGCGAACGGCGTCACGCAGACACAGCCGATCGTCGTACGTCTCGATCCACGACTCAAGAGCGTGGCGGCGCAGGATGTCGCCGAACAGTTCGCGCTCGCCACGCAGGTGCGCGATCGCGTGAGCGCCGCGAATGAAGCGGTGATCCGGATACGGCGTCTCAAGTCGCAGATCGCGAACCGCCTGTCCAAGGACAACGACGCGAAGCTAGCCGCGAGCGGAGCCGCCCTGAGCAACAAGCTGAGCGCGATCGAAGAGGATCTCTATCAGGTGCGAAACCGGAGCGGGCAGGACCCGCTCAACTTTCCGATCAAGCTCAACAACCGGCTCGCCGCCCTGGAGCGCAGCATTGAATCGGGCGACGCGAAGCCGACGGCCGGTTCTCTGGTCGTGTACAAGGAGCTCTCGGCGGAGCTCGATGCGCACCTCGCGAAGTTGAACGCGCTCACCGGGAGCGATATTCCACCGTTCAATGCGCGTCTCACCGCCCGCAAGCTCGAGCCGCTTCGAGAGCTGCCGGCGGCGGTGCCGTGACGGCTCGCGGATAAACGACGAAACCCCGTGCCAGCGTCGGCACGGGGTTGAGTCGTTACGTGTTGCGTGCTGCGTGCTACGGGATGATCGTGATGACCGCCGAGATCTGCTTGCCGCCGCTCGACGCGGTGATCGTCACCTGGCCGGTTGCGCCGACGTGGTTCGGATCCGTCTGTACGACGCCGTTCTGATCCACGGTCGCGTGATTCAGATCGTTCGACACATAGACGACCGGAGCCGTCGGAAGTGTGCGTCCTTGAGAATCGTACGCGGTCGCCGAGACAACGATTCTGCTGCCGGCGGAGACCGTCGCCTGGGCAGGCGAGATCGTGAGGAACGCAACTGCCGGTGGAACCAGAGTGATCACCGCGGTCGCGGTCTGACCATCGCACGTGACGCGAATGGAGACCGATCCTGGATGATAGTTGTAGACAGTGACGAGTCCGTTCTGATCGACGCCGACGTCGGCCGGCTGCGAGCTGACGAAGGTGAAGCTCTTCCCTCGCAATATCGGGTTTCCGTGCGAATCCGTCGCGGTCGGGACCACCCGGACGGTGTCGCCTTCGGTGAGCGAAGCGGACGACGGGTTGACGGAGACTGACGCCGCGAGCGGTGCCGTGATCGCCACGCCGAATGTGTGATGCAGTGCCTCGCAATCAACGCTGATCGTCGCGGTGCCCTGCTCGACCGCGGTCACCAGTCCAGTGTTGCTGATCGAAGCGATACCCGAGTTGTTGCTGGCGAACACCACCGTGTGCCCGAAGAGCTCGTTCCCGGCGACATCACGGACATGCACAATGACCTGGCCCTGCTCGTACTTGGCGAGAGCGAGCCCGTTAGCGGTGCTAATTTCGAGTGACGCCGCCCGCGCCGGCCCGACGGTGATCGTGGTCGAGCCAACTTTGTCATCAACCTGGGCGAGAATCGTTGTCGAGCCTTGCTTGCGCCCGTAGACCACGCCGTTTGTGCCGACCTTCGCGATCGTCGTATCCGAGCTGTACCAGGTCGCGCGCCCCTGAAGGGTATCGAGATGCACATCGAGCGGAATCGCGCGCATCTGAACGGAGTCGTACCGCGCCACCACGACCGGCGACGGGCGCAGGACCACTGTCGCCACGATCGCCTGCGTCACGTACACAATGGTGCTGGCCTGTTGGCCTTCAGAATATGCGGTGATGATCGCGGAACCGATTTGCCGGCCGAGGACCATCCCGTTGTCGTCGATCGAAGCGATCGCGGTATTGTTGCTCGCCCAGCCGACGTGGCGGTTCGTGAGTAGCTCGCCGTCCGCGTTGCGGACTTCGGCGGTGAGCTGAACGCGTCCGTCGATGTGCGTGGTGGGTCCCGACGGATTGATCGCGATGTGCGACACAGCGGGCGCGACGACCGACACCGGAACCGAAGCCGCCTCGCCACCCTTGCTGACGGTGACCGTGGTCAAACCAATCTTCTTCGCGCGCAGCATGGCCGCGGCGCCAGCCGACTGGGTGACGACGACGACGCTCGTGTCAGCGCTCGACCAGGTGACGTTCACCTCGGTGCTGCCGGAGCGTTGAGCGCTGAGCGTAATGCTATCGCCCGGCGTGAGGTAGACGGCGCCCGGCGCGATGCCGAGGCCACCGGCAGGCGCGGTTGAATCACCGCTGTGGCAAGCGGCCGTCGCAACGACCGCGAGGAGGAGACTACCGAGGGAGAGGCGCATAGTGAGCGATGTGGGTAGGGGGCGGAGCGCTCGAGCCATCCATGGCCACGATGCGCGTAACCCATCGCTTTCCTTTATCGGCCGGTCAGACCACGAATCGGGAGGCTGATCGCTCTTCGCTATCACTCGGCTGGCCGCCGACATCACTTTCAGGGTGCTTCTGCCTGCGTCCGGCACGCGCGTTGGTTAGGGTCAATTAACGCAAGCGCGGCGAGTTCCGGTGGAACCACCCGAAACGTCGCCGCGCCCTGATTGTCACTTATTGCGAAGCGCCGGTGCTTACCTCGTGCTATCCGAGCTTTTCCGCGGGGGCACCGTGCACGCGGGCCATACCGTCGCCTGGCCGGTGCGCGGATCGGGCGCCATCACTCGGCGGTCTCGAGGAATCGTCTCCGGGTCTTCGGACGCGAGGTACGCCAGCATGGCAGTGAGCGTCGCGTTCTGTTTTAGCTCATCGAAGACCACCTTGTCGTACGTATCGCGGTTGGTATGCCACGTGTAGGCGCCGTAGTCCCAGGAGTTGGAGCCAAGTCCGAAGCCGGGAGCGCCGTAGCAGATGAACGACGCGTTGTCACTCCCACCCCCGGCGGGCGCGCCCGGAAATGAGAGTGTGATGTTTCGCGTGAGCTCAGCCGGCAGTCGCGCGAACCAGCGGCCGTAAAACGCCCCGGCGCCGGTGAGACCCGAGGTTGACATGGTCACCACGCGACCCGTGCCGTTGTCCTGGTTGAACAGCGCCTGCAGTCCCTTTACGATCTCCGGATGGTCGGCGGCGAAGCTGCGCGAGCCGACGAGTCCCTGCTCCTCGCCGCTCCAGTGGCCCACTAGAATCGTGCGCTTGGGCCGCGGGTAGACGGTCTTCAGAATTCGCATGGCCTCCATCATGGCGATCGTGCCCGTGCCGTTGTCCGTCGCGCCGGAGCCGGCGTCCCACGAATCGAAATGCGCGGAGAGCATGACGAACTCGTCCGGTTTTTCCACGCCAGGAATGCGAGCGATGGTGTTGAACACGGGAATCTCACCAAGCGGCGTCGCCTCCGCGTCGATGCGAATCGTCGGATTCTGGTTGTGCTCGGCGAGCCGGTAGACCAGACCGTAGTCTTCGCAGCTCAGGTCGACCGTGGGGACTTGCTCGGTGCGCGCGTTGAAAATCTTGTCGACTCCCCAACCGGCGGACCACAGACTCGTCATTACGCCTTTGGCGCCGGCCGCCTCGAGTCGGCCGGGTAAGGTGCGGGGTCCGCCCGTGGCAGCGACGCGCGCGCTCCACGCCTGCGTCGCGGCGGTGCGGTCCTTTTGCATCTTGTCCATTTCCTCGGGGAGCGCGAACTCCTTCCAGTTCGCGTCCGGTCTGCAGGTGGGTTGCGGCATCGAGATCATCACATAGTTTCCGCGTGCTTTTGGGAGCCAGGCGGTAAAGGCGAGGGAGTCGCTGACGTCGGGAATGACTACGACTTTTCCATCGACCTTGCCTTTGGTGCCGGGGCTCCACGCGAGCATGGTTCCCTCGAGGGTACGGATGCGCGGAGTGAGCAAGTCGATATGCGTGACGCCACGCCTCCATCCCTTCCAGGTTCCGTACTGCTCGTTCTTCGCCTCGATTCCCCAAGATTGGTACTTGGCGACTGCCCAGTCGTTGGCCGAGCGAATGGCCGGAGAAGCGGTAAGGCGCGGCCCGATCGAGTCGAACAGCGGCTGCGCCAGTGAGACCAGCTGCGAGCCAAGCATCCCTTCGTTCCATATTTTCTGGAGCAGCGGATCGGGCACGGGAAGCGTCTGTGCGGCCGCGGGTGCGCCGATCGCGCCCGTGAGTGCGACGGCGAGGGTGGCGAGAACGAGTCGCTTCATGCAAGCTCCGGTGGCGGTGAAAGAGGACGATGGCATCGCGGCAATGACTGACCACGATAGGAGGATGCGTGCAAACAATGTTGCGTCAGATCAAGAGGGTGGCTTCAATCGGTGTGTTTGTGGCGCTCGCGGCGTGCGCAAAGCACAATGGGCAGCAACCGCTCGAAGGCGACGCGCCTGTCCCCAAGACCTATGTGGTGATCGACAACCAGGGATTCGTGGACCGCAACATCTATATCATACGAAGCGCGGGAACGCGCCAACGGCTCGGCTTCGCCGGCGGCAACGCCAAAACACGCTTCGAGATTCCAAGGAATCTCATATTCGGGGCGACCTCCCTCAGCTTCAGCGCCGACCCGATCGGCGGGCGGGGGTCGGCCTATAGTCAGTCGATCACCGTGCAGGCGGGGGACGAAGTCGTGTTGACGATCCACCCGTAGACGGCCGGCTACCTTCCGCGCCCCTGCGGCGCGCCGTGCGGAATTCGGTCCGGCATGTCGGCTACGACGTACGTCATGACTGCCATCGCGGCGACGCAGAGCGCGATGTCGTGTGGATCGAGCTTGTCGACGGTGTCGCCATTGGTGTGGTGATACCAGAAATAACGCGACGGATCGGTGGCGAGCCCCATGCCGGCGATGCCGCGCGCCATCAGGGGGGCGATGTCCGCTTCGCCGCCGCCGCGGATGATCTTGCCGGCACCGATGCGTTCGAGCAGGACCGCGACACGAGAAACCAGCTCGTACGCCTCATCCGAGCCGACGAAGGAGAACCCCAGCGGCTTGAAGGGGCCGTTGTCGGATTCGATCGCCAGCACGTGCCCATCGAGCTGTGCCAGATGTGCGTCGCGGTACCCAGCGCCCCCGCGTCCGCCGTTCTCTTCGTTGGTCCACGCCACCACGCGCACAGTGCGTCGCGGCTTGAGGCCGAGCGCTTTCATCAATCGGACGGCTTCCCACGCGGCGACGACTCCGCCGCCATCGTCCATCGCTCCGGCGCCGACATCCCATGAATCGATGTGACCACCGAGCACCACGACCTCGTTCGGCAATTCCGATCCGACGATCTCGGCCACGACGTTGCGCGACGGGGCATCGGGGAGCGTGCGCGCACCCATCTTCAAGGTGATGACAACCTTCTCACCACGATTCTGCATTCGGTGCAGCATCATCGCATCCTCGACCGAGAGCGCGGCGGCGGGGATCCTGGCGACGGTCGTGTCGTATCGTAGTCCGCCGGTATGCGGGCTCTGGATGGAGAACGACGCGACCGAGCGCACCAGCGCCGCCACGGCGCCAACCTTCGCCGCTTCGCTCGCGCCGCCACCGCGATACCGCACGACGTTGCCGTAGTTCTCGAACGGATCCCCGGTCTGCGGAAATGGAACGTCGAACACCACGATCTTGCCCCCCGCCTGCGCCGCCTTGGCGGTCAGCTCGTCGAAGCTGCCGACGACGATCGCTTCGGCCGTGATCCCGTTCGCAGGCGTCCCAGTGCTGCCGCCGAGTCCGAGCATGACGAGTGTTCGCGAGCGCGGCGACACGAGCGTGGCCGATTCCTCACCGCGCACCCAATGCGGCACCATCACCGGCTCTCCGTGCACGTTGGCCAGCCCATCTTTCTTCATTTCATCGATCACCCAATCGATGGTCGCCTCGAGATTCGGGGTTCCGCTCAGGCGGTTGCCGAATCGGTCGGTGAGCTCCGCCAACCGATTGTAGGCGGCACTGTCCTTGAGTGCAGCGGCGATGAGCCGATCGGCGGAAGCGCGGTAACGCTCGGCGATTGGTGTTGAGCTTTGGGCGCGCGCCGCGAGTGGAACTGACAACGCGAGAGTCAGCGCGAAGATTCGGGAGGACGGAAGAGACATGCGTGAAAGAGTGAGAGGTGTCAGATGCCCAAAGTCAGATTTCAGATGTCAGATGTTAGATGTTAGATGTCGGGACGTCAGCCGATGCGCTGTCACTGACATCTGACATCTGACATCTGACATCTGCCCTCCTAACACAACTCGGCGTCGGACCCGATCGCCCACCGGGCCCAGGCGCACACCAGCGGGTTCAGCACGCCGTTGCCGTTATCGCCGTTGGTCATTACCACCAGACCGACGCCGCGATCCGGGAAAGCGATCGTGGTCGCACGCCAGCCGGGATTGGTGCCAAAGTGACCCGCCGAGACGAGAGAGGGCGACGCGCGATGGAGCGAGTAGCCCAAGCCCCACGAAGATGCTTTGGCCGACGGCTGCGCGGTCAGCATCCGCGAGATTGTCTCCGGGGCGAGCACGCCGCGGCCGGGAAGCGCACCCGTTGAGCTTTTCATCGTAGCGGCGACGAACTTCGCGAGGTCCGCGGCGGTGGTGTACAGCCCGTCCGGACCTTCTTCGATGAAACGATGCACAGGCATCACCCGCATGCGCCGATCGTACGGCGTCGCCGTTCGCGGGCGTATCGGGGCGTTCCACTCGTAGGCGCTCCTGCTCATGCCCAGCGGCTCGAGCACCTCCGTACGCATGTAGTCGGCGAAGCCGCGACCGCTCATGTCCTCGACCGCGAGCTGCAGCATCACGTAGCCGCCTTCGGCGTACGACCAGCGCGACCCGGGCTGATGATCGATGTGCACATCGCCGACGCCATCGTTCTTTCCCGACAGCGACTCGACGAGGGTTGGCACCGCTTCATCCGAGGTGTAGCCCTCATACGGATTGTCGCCGAGTCCGGCGGTGTGGCTGAGTACGCGAGCGATCGTGACGCCGCTCGCATCGAAGCGTGAGCGAGGGAGGTGCCAGCGCTTGGTGGCGGAGTCGATCGGCATATCGAGCCGAAGTACTCCGCGCTCCACCAGTCGCATCACGCCCCAGGCGGTGACCGCTTTCGAGATCGACGCCACCTGCATCACGGTCGAGTCGGTCATCGGCGTTTGTCGTGCGACATCGGCCAGCCCGTAACCGCGCGACCATGCAACCTGGCCATCGCGAACGACGGCAACCGCCGCGCCCGGAACGTGGGCGGCAGCGAGCAAGCGCGTGACCTCGCCCGCCAAGGAGTCGGGTGAGGCAAAGGAGCGCGGCGGGACCGGCGGACCGGTACGCGAAGGACAGGAGGCGCCGACGAGAACGAGCGTCGCCGCAATGCGCAGGAGCCGGCGCATCACGAGCTCGAGACGAACGCTTCGAGGCGCGCCAATTGATGGAAGTGATGCCGCAGATGCGCGTGGAGGAAGCCGATCGTCTCCTCCACCGTGAGCCATCCCGAGATCGGGTGGCGGAAAACGGGGCGCGTCAGATCACGGTCCGACAGCCCCTCGAGATAGGCGGCGAGCCGGCCGCGCGCGGCATCCCACCTGGCGACGAGCTCGGCCGCGGGAATCGCGTCGCCCGGGATGACACTTTTCGCCGGCGCCTTGATGCGAATGCGCGTGCGCAGCACCGCAATCATGACGAGGTATTTGGAGCGCGAAAGCGGGGTTCGGCGGGGGCGCGCTCCGTCGCGCGGCGACACGAGCTGCCGGGCCGTCTGCTCATCGACCAAGACCACGTGCTGGAGCAAGTCGGCGACCGACCACCCGCCCTCGCTCGGCGCGCGGGTGTGCGACTCGACATCGAGCGCGTGTATCCTGGCGAGAAATGACGCGCGCTGGGACTCGGCGCGCTCGAATCGGCGGCGAAGAGTTGCGATCATCCGATGCCGGGTGTAAGCGCGGCCACGAACCACGCTCGCCGTTGGATGCCGGGTGTGAGCGCGGTCACCAACCGGGCTCGCCGCATGAGACCGCTTTCATCACGAGTAAGCATTTCGGCACGAACGGTGCTGGGTAGATGTGCATCTCTGGGCGTAGAGGTGGTCATGGCGGAGCGCATCAGCCGGGACACGCAATCGATTGTCGAGCTGGCCGAAACCGCACGCGGAACGTTCGACTTCTTGTTGACACTGGCCGACGAGCTGCTGGAGGTCGATCCCTCACTCTCGGTGCGCTGCCTCTATCAAGCGAACAAGTTGGCGGATGTCGCGAACAAATCACTGCGCGACGAGCGTCAGGGTCTGAGCGGCGGATCTCATGGGCTTGGATCCAACCTGCACTATCTCTCGCCCTCCGTGGAAGCCCCCGCCCCCGGTACGTAGGTCACCGTTCCAAGGGAAGCCAAAACCACTCCGGTAGCCGAGGCGGGCGACAGGCGCTAGTTCACCGGTTGCGTTCCGCCGGCATCAGAGCGACCAACGTAGCGCCGTTCACTCGGTAGCAAAAGCGGTCGAGACACCGACCATTTCGCCGCTCGACCGGCTTGCCGAGCGCGCGCCCCACCCGTGCCGACTTTGCTTCGTCCCGACCCAGCGCTATCCTATTCACATGGTTTTCTGTCCTTGCCGCGACCGCGCTCCGATGCTCGCGGCCGCGCTCGCCGCCGTGCTGGCGATGCCGCTCGACGCCCAAGTTCGCACGCCTCCGAAAAAGCCACCGGCGGCGATACCGACGCTACCCGCTCCGACAGCGCCGGCGCTGCCTGTCGCCCCGCCCATGCCCGGCGCGATCGGCATCGTCGCGGACAGTCTGCACGGGGGGGTGCTGATCGGCGCCCTGGTGAGCGTCGAGGGCACGAATCGGAGTACGATGACGGATGCCGAAGGCAAATTCCGCATCGATAGCATTCCGCCCGGTGAGCATCGCATTTCGATCAGCCACGCGGTGCTCGACAGCATCGCGATCGCGCTAGGCACGAAGCCGATCACCTTCGAGGGCGGCAAGTACGCGGTGTTGTCGCTCGCGGTGCCGAGCGCCGAGACGGTCGCCGGGCTGTACTGTCCGGCGGCGCGCCGCGTACAGGGACCGAGCGTCGTGATCGGGCGCGTGCTGGATGCCGACACCGACCAGCCGATGGTGGGCGCGAAGCTTTCGCTGCTGTGGGAGGAGCTGGCCGTCAACAAGGTGATCGGTGTGCGTAAGGTGCCGCGCGTCCGCAGCGCGACCACGGATTCGTCCGGCGTCTTCTCGATCTGCGGCGTGCCCGATGACATCAACGCGCACCTGCAGGCTTCGCGCGATTCGATACTCACCGCCGACGTCGCGATCCTGATGGACCGGCGCGTGCTGGCGACGGCGATCATGCGAATCGCCAGCCCTGCATCGGCGATCGCGGTCACCGATTCCACGCGCTCGGACACGTCGCGCAATCGGCCGGCCACGCTGCGCCGCGGCTCGGCCGTCCTCACCGGGCGCGTGACGAATCTCGGCGGCGTCGCGATTGTTGGCGCCCGGGTCGATGTGCCTGGCACACCCGGGGTGACGCTGACGCGCGAGAACGGTGAATTCTCGCTCGGCGGATTGCCGTCGGGCACGCAATCCGTAGTGGTGAGACAGGTCGGCTTCGCGCCACTCGAGACGCCTGTCGATCTCACCACGCGCGAGCCCAAGCGGGTGCTGCTGAAGATGAAGGAGAAGGCGGCAGTGCTCGCGACGGTGGAGGTCATCGCGCAGCAGGATCGCAACATGTCGCGCGTCGGCTTCTCGGAGCGCAAGCGCTCGCGCTCGGGAACATTTATTACCCGAGAGGACATCCTGCGGACGAATCCGACGCAGGTCAGCGACATCTTCCGCACGACGCCGGGCATCCGGGTGCAGAGCGTGAATGGCCGCAACGTGCTGACCTCGACCCGCGGTTCCGGCAGCTCGGCCAGTGGTTGCATCAACTACTACCTCGATCGCTCGCCCTGGCAATCGATGTATCCCGGCGACGTCGACCAGTTTCTGCCGGTGAACGAGATCGCCGCGGCCGAGGTGTACAGTGCCGGCTCAGTGCCGGCGGAGTTCACCACCGGGGGCTCGTCGTGCACCACGATCGTGATGTGGACGCACACGTACGTGGGTAGGGGAAATCCGTGATCGGTCCATGACGATCGTCCAGCCGGTAGCGGCGGACGATCCGCTCAGGGCGGCGCTGGACGAAGCGATCTCTACACACCGGCGCACTACCAGCTGGGCACCGTCTACGAGAAACAGGGCCGTCTCGCTGACGCGCGCCGGCAATACGAGGCGGCGCTGAGCATCCGGCCGGGCAGTGGCACCTACAAGAGCGCACTCGCGCGCGTGAAGTAGAGGTGGCCGCGCGCGACTCGCGTCAGGCCATATTGCTCGCCGTCGCCGCACTCGGGGCCGCGCTCGTTGGCGGATTGGCTGTGCTGGCAAAGACGGGCGCCACCGAGGATTTCGACGCCGCGGCGGAGCGCGCGGCGCGCCGGGGGCCACGACGTCGAAAATCAATCGCCGCGGTGATGACGACGCCGGGCGAGCCATACGTCCACATTCCTCTCGCGCTCGTCGCCGCAATGCTCGTGGCGCGTCGCGCCGGCGTGGCGCGCGGCGCTCCGGTCGCGCTGGCCTCGCTGGGCGGCGTGCTCTCACATCAGAGCATCAAACGATTTTATCGGCGGGCGAGGCCCGCGGCCGCGCTGCTGTCAGGCAAACGAGAGCCGGCATTTCCGAGCGGGCACACGACCAACTCCACAGCGGTGTGCGCGACCGCGGCGTATGTGTTGCTGCGGGAGCGCATGGTACCGCCCGCCGCGGTGCTACCGCTGGCGGTCGCAGTGCCGATCGTCGTCGGTCTCACGCGCGTGGAGCTGGAGCAGCACTGGTTGACGGACGTGATTGGCGGATGGATCGCGGGCATCGGCGTCGCGGCGCTCTGCGCCGCGGGATACGAGAGAGCGCGCGCCTAGCGAGGGTTACTTCCCTATCTCGAGGTCTTCGTCCGCGCCGGCCCACAGCTTGGCTACGGCGATGCGATTCTCGGCCGCGGCGCGGGGCCGGCCCGCGCGCTCGGCGATCTCGGCGCGCCGAAGGGCGGAGGGCGCGAGATAGATCAGCTCGTATGGCGAGCTCTCGCCCAAGGTGCGATACCAGGCGCGCGCATCCTCATCGCGACCCGCTTCGCGCAACAGCTCCGCGCGCATGAAGCGTTCATAGGAACGCGAGTAGAAGGGTGACCGGATCGCGTGCTGGTACCACAGCTGCGGATTGTCGCTCTCGACCAGCGCCAACGCCTCGTCGCCGCGGTCCGCCGCGCGCAATGATGCGGCTCGAATGCCCAACGAGAGCGAGCGCGCGATTTCGTCGTCCCGCGCGTCGAGTTCCGCGGCACGCCGCTGGGCCTCGGCATCGTCACCGGAGCGGGCCGCGAGAAGACCGATCAGATAGGTCCGCACCATCGGATGCACGCCGTTGTGCACCGACAGCACCTGATTCCGGTTCAGACGCGCTAGCGACGGATCCCACCGCTCGAGCTCGGCCCGCACCGCCGTCAGTTCCTCGGCCGGCACGCGCACGAAGGGAAGTGCCGCGAAGAGCGCGCGGAGCTCGAGCGACCAGGGGTGATCGAACGCGTCCGCCGTGCTCAGCTCTTCGCGCGCCGCGCGCGCCCGTCCGCGCGTGAGCTCGAGGTGCGCGACCACGAAATGACAGAGCGCCTTTTCCTCCGGTGTGCGGACGAGCTTGGTGAACAGCCGCGCCAGACGATACGCGCCGGAGAGGTCGCGCGCATAGAGCACGATGTCGGTGAACGCGATGCCGACGGCCAGCCCGCGCGCGCCGCCCAGCGCGGTGACCACACGCGCCTTCTCGATTTGATTGCCGACGGTGAATGCGCGCAGCGCCCGGGCGCTGAGTGCTCGGTCGCCCGCGGGACTCAGCTCGAGCACGCGCTCGACGATCGCATCGAGCTCCTCTCCATTTCGCTCGACTGCCGCTATGCGAGCGAGGTGCAGCAGCGAGCTGACGTGGCCCGGATCGTAGCGCAGTGCGTGCTCGAACGCGGTGCGCGCTTCCGCCATCGGGCGGCCGCGCAGTGGGTTGTGGTGGAACTGCACGTCGCCAAGCAGAAACCACGCTTCCATGTCGTCGGCGTGGGTCGAGACGACGGAGGTCAGCAGCGCCTCCGCCTCATCAGCCGAGCCGCGGAGCCAGGCCCGCTGCGCATCGAGCAGCAGGCGGTCATGCTCGGTGAGGCGGTCGCGGTGCCGCCACGCCTGCTCGGTCGAGTCGCGCGCCAGCTCGAGATTGGCCACGGCGGCCGCGGCGGCGGCGAGCCGGAAATACGCCAGCGCGAACGTCGCGTCCTCGGTCGCCGCGTCTTGAAATTCCGCGAGCGCCTGAAAGTAGCGGCCGGCGCGAAATTCCGACTCGCCGCGCAGGTATGCCTTGAGCGCAGGAAGCGAGTGAGTCGTGAGCGCGACCAGACGCGCGCGTCGCGCATCGGGCCCGCGGCTCTGGGCGGCCAGCAGCTGGCGCGCGAGCGCATCGACCATGTCGAAGATTCCGGTCTCGCTCGCGCCGCGTACCTCGGTGCGAGTCTCTTCGCGCGCACCGGGCCCAAGCCGCGCGTCATAGAGCGTCGCGCTCACACGCAGCTGTCCGGCGGACTCGATGATGCTGCCCAGCACGAACGATCCGGCGCCGAACCGCTCGGCGATCGCGCGGCCGCGAGCGGGATCGAGATCGGCCGCCTGCTCCTCGGCGACATGCCGCAGCAGCGCCCTCGGGTCGACGGTGCGAAAGTCCCCCGCACCGTCGAGCGTCGTGCTCAGAAGATCGACGATGCCTTCGCCGAGGTAGCCGATGTCGCGGCTGCCGCGCACGGAGAACGGCAGCACGGCGATGGTGGTGGGCAACAGAGTGAAGAGCGGCGCCACGGCCGGCATCGTGGCCTGCGTCGCGTGCGAGCTTTCCGGCGCCGGCGCGTCGCGCCGCGCGCGGATGGCGTCGACGAGCTGCGTCGTCTCGGCTGACGGCGTCAGCTCGTAATCGGTGCGCAGGCGTTTGGCGAGCTCGTCGTAGGTGCGCAACGCCGCGGCGCGGTCGCCAACGCGATCGAGCAGCGTGATCAAGCGCCGATGCGCGGGTTCGTCGTACGGGGCAAGAGCGGTGACGCGCCGCGAGAGCATCGCCGCGCCGCGCGCGTCGCCCGCCGAGTCCAGCTGCTCGGCCACCTTCCACGCCGCGTCGAGCGCGCGGTCGTGCAGCCGCACGCGCTCGCCATCCAACCAGCGCTCGAACTCCGGAGCGCCGGCGACGTAGAAGCCCGGCAGCAGCGCTCCCTTGTACAGTTCGACCGCATCGGTCAGGCGCGCCTCGGCCAGCGCGCACTCGAACGCTTGCACGTCGCAGGCGAGGCGCTCCGGCGCGAGCCCTACCTCTTCGTCGCCTCGCCCCACCAGCACGCCGTCACCCAACGCGCGTCGCAGAAAATAGAGCGAGCGCCGGAGTGCGGCACGGGCATGCTCGGTGTCCAACTCCGGCCAGAAGAGCGCGAGCAACGTGTCGCGACGGTGAAAGCGCTGCGGCGTGGCGATCGCGAGATATACCAGC
>JBBROY010000038.1:0-37585 GCA_038228795.1 Gemmatimonadales bacterium | reverse complement strand
CCGATGCGGACGCGCGCACCGACCGGGCTGGCGCCCGGCCAGTAGCGTCGCGCGAGACCGTCGCTCACCAGCGCGACCAGCGGCGCGCCGGCACGATCCTGCGACGTGAACCACCGTCCCCGTCGAAGCGGAATGCCGAGCACGGCGAAGTACTCCTCGGATGCGATGGAGTACGCGGCGCCATCCTCACGCCAGTCCGTGGACTCCGCGCGCCCCTCGATCGCGAACAACCGCGCACCCGTACCGCCGTTCCATGGCGAAACGTCGATCATGCCGACCGCTCGCACCCCGGATACTCCACGAATGCGCCGGGCAAACTCATCGTAGAAGACCGTTCGATTCGCAGCTGAGCCGTACTTCTCGATCGAGGCGGATGAGAGATTCACGCGCGCCGTGAGCACGTCTGGACCGGTATCGAAGCCGACGCCCGCGTGCTCGAGCGTCACGAGCGTGCGGCCGAGCAGGCCGGCGCCGATCAGCAGCACCACGGCCAGCGCCACTTGGCCGACCACCAACGCCTGCCCCATGCTCGCGCTCACACGCCCGCCCGACGCGCCGCGACTCGACTCGCCCAACGTGTGATGCAGATCGAAGCGCGTGCCAACGATCGCTGGCACCAGTCCGAACGCCACTGCGCTCAGCAGCGATACCGCGAGCGCGAAGCCGAGTACGCCTGCGTCGATGGGTACATCGCCTAGCGCGGGCAATACCAGCGCTGCGGCGCCGACCAGGATGCGCTTGAGACCGAACGCGAGCGCGACACCGATCGCGCCGCCGGCGATGCCGATCATCGCGCTCTCGGTGAGCAGCTGCCTCACCAGACGTGCTCGTCCGGCGCCGAGCGCCGCGCGCACCGCCAGCTCGCGGCGCCGCGCCCGTCCGCGCGAGAGAAACAGTCCCGCCACATTCACACACGCGATGAGGAGCACCAGCGCCGCCGCGCCCATCACCACCAGCAGCGCGGGCCGAACATCGCCGACCATCGCGTCGCGGAGCGGTACCGCGACCGCGGGGCCAGCATCGCGCGATTCCGGATCCTCATCGCGCGCGCGTCGCGCGATCGCGTCGAGCTCGGAGCGGAGGCGCGGCGTCGTCATCCCGTCCGCTTCTCGTGCGATGGCGCGAAGCACGTGCGTGCGCCGTGCGGCCGCCGGGTCGCGCCCGAGCAGCCGCAGGTCGAGCGGCGTCCATGCCTCGGCCGTGAAGGTGGGGGAGATGAAATCCGGCGGCATCACGCCGATGATCGTGCGCGTGCGACCATTGAGCTGCACGCCGCGGCCGACGATGCTCGAGTCCCCGCCGAAGGAGCGCTGCCACAAGCCGTAGCTCAGCAGCACCACGGGCGTCGCGTCGGGTCCGGCATCCCGCTCGTCGATCGCGCGCCCGATCAGCGCCTGCACGCCGAGTAAGCGGAAGAATCCGCCGCCGACACTCATCCCTTGCCAGATGTCCGCGCCGCGGTCGCTGACGAATGTGTAGCCGGCCGAATTCCCGAACGGCGCGATCGAGGCGAATGCGCGCGATTGCCGCAGCGCCTCGATATCGGAAGCGGAGAGCATTCCACGCGCGTTTGGCTGTCCGGCCGCTCCGCCGTAGAGTCGCAGCAGCTGGTCCGGTTGCCGATAGGGGAGCTGGTCGAGCAGTACCTTGCGCACGACGGAGAACACGGCGGTGTTGGCGCCGATGCCGAGGGAGAGCATCGCCAACACGACCAGCGCGAACCCCGGTGTGCGACGCATGCCGCGCCACGCGAGCAGCGCATCCTGCCGCACTCCGGCGAGCCACTCGGTGTGGCGCTCCTCGCGCTCGCCCTCACGATCGAGCTCGGCGCAGTAGCGCCGCGTATGCTCCATGTCGCCGAACTCGGCCACCGCTCGAGCCCGCGCGTCGGCCTCGGGCACTCCCTCCTTCACCAGCTCGGCGGTACGCATGTCGAGCTCGAACCCGATCTCCTCATCGACGTCGGCCTGGATGCGCTCGGCTGATCGCCAGGTGAGGCGGGGAAAGGGCCGGTTGGGGAGTTGGCGCACGAGGGTTCTCCCGGATCAGATCGGCTCGAGCACCAGCGACAGCGCCTTCATATAGGTGCGCATCTGATCGTACTCGGCGCGCAGCTGTTTTCGTCCAGCGGGCGTGAGCGAATAAAATTTGGCGCGGCGGTTGGTTTCCGAGACGCCCCAGGCCGAACGGATTAATTTTTTTCGCTCGAGCCGGTGGAGCGCCTGGTAGAGCGCCGCGCTCTCGATGGTGAGTGTGCCGCGCGACCGCTCGCGGACGATGCGGGCGATCCCGTACCCGTGCATCGGCTGCCAGGCCAGGGTGCGCAGGATGAGCACGTCGACGGTCCCCTGCAGCAGACCGAGCGGAGGCCGGGTCATCCAAGTCCAGTCACGAAGTGATAGGTCACCATGTTACTGATGAGGATGGTGGGCAGGGCGTGCGGCGTCAAGGATGGCGGGAAAAATAGACACGCCGCCGAACGAGTCAGCCCAACGACTCGCTCGGCGGCGCGCGGTACGGCTACCGGTTCGTCATTTTGTCATCGTGAACGCGCCGTTGTAGTTCGACTGGCCGGCACCCCGAGGGAGCGAGCACGCGAGGAATACGGTCACACTCGTCGCCGTCGGATTGCTCTCGGCGACGCTGCCGTAGATGCACTGGAGCGCCGTGGTGCGGAACCCGAGGTCGTTACCCGACAGCTGGCCGCCCGTGATGGCGCCGTCGAATCCGCCGACGGTGGGGGCCGGACCGACGCAGGCGCGGGACGAGCCCGACACCGCTCCGGTAAAAAATGGACCGGTCGGCTGGCTGAACGTGTAGGTGCCGGCGAGTGTGCACGTCGTGCGCGCGAGGCTGAATGTGTCGGCGATCGTCGCCGTGAGATGCCAGACGCCCGCGATGTTCTCATTGACGATGGGCGCCGTGGCGCCGCCGCTGCACGCCGCCGTGACCCCGGCGGTGACGATCGCTAACGCGAGAATTGAAACGCGAGCTCGCATGCGCTGCTCCTTGCGTAGATGAAAAGTTGGACGTTGGGCGCCGGCCGCGCGCAGGCTCCGCGCGCTCATGACCGGGGCAACCAGATGTTGACGCGGGCCATGAGCTGATTGCCGGTGATGCGAATCCGGTGCGGACCCGAGACGATGCTCGCGCGCGCGACGTTGGGGTCCAACGTCGCATTGGGATCGAACCGCGTGCTCACGTCGTACGCCTTGGCTCCATAGTCCGCGTAGCGATATTCCAGCGCGATGCCGAAGCGGTCAGACCACGCGCGTTCGACGCCGGCGCCCAGCGCGTACCCGACATGCAGCTGCGAGTTGCTGATGCCGTATCCGGTGGCCGGAAACGTGAGGTTCGGCAGCTTGACCGCGATCTCGGCGGACGGACCGTTGTACGTCGTATCGAACGCCTGGACCGTCCCGCGCGCCATGGCGAGTCCGCCGGTGACGTAGATGAGGTTGCTGTTCCACGTCTGTCCGGCGCGCAGCCGTACTGAGCCAGCGGCCGAGGTGTGCAACGCCCGGTGCAGGCGAATCAGATTCTGGCTGGTGAGTGCGGTTAGCGGCAGGAGATTCGATGAGCTCAGCGAGTCGTCGTGGGAGGTGAAGTCGACGTCGGCCTCGAGTCCCCACACGCGCCGATTCGACTGCACGTTGTAACCGGCCTGAAAGCCGGCGGCGAACTTGCCGACCCAGTTTGTCTTGTTGTCCGGAAACGGTCGCGTCGTCCCAGGAATGATGACGGTGCCCCGCTGCGGCACGAAATAGCCGGACACCTGATTGATCTGATAGTTGAAGTTCGGCTCGGACGCGAACTGGCTCCAGTTCCCGCCTCCATTGCCGCCAAAGTAAAAACCAGCCCATCGGCCGCCGGTGCTATGCGGGAACTGAAACGGCCGGCTACCGGGCGCGGTGATGGTTGGTGCTGCCTGCGCGTTCGACGGCGGTTGCTGCCCGGCAAGTGCGGCCGGCAGAGCGAGGGAAAAAGCGACGAGCACGAGCGATCGGCGTCCAGTCATGGAGGTCTCTCCCGAAGCGTTGATTCGAGCCTGTGTCTTACAACGCGTATTTTTCCCGAACGAGGGATCATCCAGCGAGGGCGCGTATGAATCGAAAATGGCGCGTTGCCCAGGCAAACCGCCTGCGTGGTCGACGAGGAGCCGCTCGCCCTCTATCGCGGCGCGCTCACCGCGACCTGATTCGGCGAACGCCGAGGATCTTGATCGGCGGCGCGAGCTTCTGCGCCTCGGCGGGCGCGACCTGAATCGCGCGCACCACTTTCATCCCTTTCGTCACCCGGCCGAATGCCGCGAAGCCCTGGCCGTCCAGGTTGCGATGTCCGCCGAAGTCGAGCGCGGGCTGCGGCCCGACGCAGATAAAAAAATCTGACGTCGCGCTGTTCGGTCCGCCGCGCGCCATCGACAGAGTGCCATTGACGTGGCGCATCCCCGTCACGCTCGTGGGCTCGAGCGCCACGGGCGGAAAGCTCGACGAGCCCCGCGCGGGATCGGCACCCCCCTGAATCACCGCGATGCGCACGCTATCGCGCGGCTGGTTGTCCGCTCTCACCGTCCGATGAAAGCGGCCGCCGCTGTAAAAACCGCCGTCCACGTAGCGCAGAAAATTCGCGACGGTCGCCGGTGCGCGCGCGCTGTCAAGCTCGGCGGTCACGGCGCCGACCTCCGTCTCGATGACCACCCGCACGATGCCCTTCTGCGCGCGGGCCGCGCCGGCGCCGACGAAGAGGAGGAGCCCGATCGCCGCGAGCGCCCGTTGCGGACGCGATTTCTTACTACGCGATTGGTTCATCGGTGCTCATTCCTTCCACCAGCGTGAAATCGCTCGACGAGGGCGGACGCAGGGAGAACCAGCCCTGCTGAAACACCGCTTCGCGGGCGTAGTCGACGTCGCTCGCCCAGGAAAAACCCGCCGCCGGCCGCCCGACGTCGACTTGCACCACCAGCACCGTCAGTGGGGGAAGCTGTCGCAGCGAACAGTAGCGCGCGACCATCCCGAGCGGCTGAGCGAGCTGATTCGGCTCGATGCCGATGCGTTCCGCCACGATCGCGTACGTGAGTGTCCGCCGGTCGTGCGCCGCGGCGACGAGCACCTGCCAGATCTGCGCAGCGCGCTCGCCCCCGATCATCGCCTTCAGGCCCACGGCTCATCGGCCGACGGCCCATAGATCGATGGCACCTTGCCGCCCGCCATGCGCAGATACACCGACAACTGCCCGCGATGATGAATCTGATCGCAGACCAAGAACCACAGGAACTGTCCGGTCGCATAGGGTCCCGTCTGCTTCGGCCCCGTGAAGAACGTCACTATGCCGTCCATGACCGCGTCACTCGCGCCTTCGAGCTTCTTCATCACTTGCTCGTGCTGCGTGTCGAACGCCTTCAACACCGCGTCCCAACTCTCGAGCGGCGCTGGGAAACCGCCTCCGAGCACCTCCTCGTTGTTGAGCGCCTTCAGCATCAGCATTTCTTCCACGACGAACGTCCACGCCAGCTGAAGCGCCGAGTTGGACCGTTCGTGCGGTCGCATCTCGGACTCCCCCTTCGGGTACGCGCGCAACACCTTGGAGGTAATCGCATGCTCGCGCGTGTGTGCGTCCTGGAGCCGTGCCTTCTCGCCTTGCGCCGCCATGATCGAATTCTCCGATGTCGAGATTGACTTGTCTGGGCCGAGCGTGCGAACGTGTTGAGCAAATTCAAGGAGCGCAAGTGATTATGGCGCGCAGTGCGATCGATCGGCTGCGAGCGCTTTGCCTCGCCTTGCCGGAGGCGCATGAAGTGGAAGCGTGGGGCGAGCCGACCTTTCGCGTCAAGAACAAGATTTTCGCGATGTACGCACACGCCAACAATCATCACGGCGCCGGCCGGCACTCCGTGTGGTGCAAAGCGAACCCGACCAACCAGGCGCTCTTGGTGCGCGCCGAGCCCGATCGGTATTTCGTTCCGCCGTACGTCGGGCCAAAGGGGTGGGTCGGCGCCTATCTCGGCCGGGGAACGGATTGGAGCGCGGTGGCCGACCTGGCGCACGACGCATATCGTCTGACGGCCCCCAAGCGGCTGCTCGCGCAACTCCCCGACTGACACGTTCTCTCAAGAGGCTTGGTCATGCCCCCTCATCCTGTAACGACCGAACGTGGACTGCAGCGGTGCCGGGACGATGCGTTGCGCCGCATGCGGAAGGCCGAGTGGGCGGGTTACATCCAGGGAGTATTGTCGGCCTTCGCGTACGTAGTGTTCGCGATGATCGGGGGCGATTGGATCGGGCCTGTTTTGATGCTGATTATCGGCGCCGTCGTGGCGTCGCTTGGATTCGCTGTCGGCCGAAAGCACAGCGCGCTCGCGGCGGCGTCCCTCGTGGTCATAGTGCTCGGACTCGCGGTGCTGCAGTTGATCAGCGGAGGCCGGCCTCCGGCGCTAATTTTCGTCGTGATCTTGGCCTGGATCTACGGACAAGGATTCAATGGCGCGCGCGAGCTCGCCCAGCTGCGCGACGTACAGCTCGAGCCGGAGAGCGCCGCCGGCCCACTCTCAACTGCGGGCGGCGGCGAATGAAATCGGCGATGCGCAGCCGGCATGTGGTGTCCGCCCTACAGACACTTCCCCAGCAACCATCTCGTAGAGTAACGAGAGATCGGGTCGAACCCCTTCCGAGAATCCCACGCACGTATTCTCGTCGCGTGATGCGCAGTCACCGACATCTAATATCTGAAATCTGACATCTGCCCCTCAATGTCCTCGAAAAACAAGCGGTCGGTTCCAGCCGAAGAAAATCGTCGCGACGGCGACGCGACGTCCGACAAATCGGGCCGGGATGTCGAGAGAGCGCTCGACACGCTGAAAGGAATCGTGTCGCCGAAGAGCGAAAAGGGCGTCCCATACCCGGGTGATTTTCCGAATCCGCTCCCGGACCTGTATCGCGGCTGTTTCTAGACTCCGCCATGCCCGAGCTCATCGTTCGCATCAAGAAACACACGGACGGCACCGCCACCCTCAGCTGCGTTCGGCGCGACGGTACCAACACGTGGCAGCGCCAGCGCGGCAGCTTGGGCCACTTCTTTCCCCTGCACGATCTGACGCATTTCGCCGTCGAGACCACGCTCGGCTACCGCCGCGGATTCTACGGATTGGTTGCCGACGGATGGGAGATGACGGATTTCGGCGCGCCCTGGCCGCTCGGGCCGCTCCCTTCGGAAGCGCTGGAAGCCGAGATGATGGTGGGCTTCTTCGATACCGAGCGGCGCATGCTCCAGCGCTTATCGGCCGAGGAGGTGAACGAGCAAGCGGCGACGTTCCTGGCCGCTCGCGGCGAGAAGGGCGCGAGCATGAGTCGCACAGTGACCGACGAAAAGTTGGCGGATGTTCGGGCCGTGCGCGCCGACCTGTTCGCGCGTTGGGAGGCCGTCTCGCCCTGTGACGCGCTCGAGCTGGCGTTCGATCGCGCGATGGTCCCGGCCTAGCGACTACTCCGCGGCGCTGTCGCCGGGTGCCGGCGCGCGCCGACCGCCACGCCCGGCGACGCGCCCGCCGAGCACGGCGGCGAGACACGCGGCGAGCACCGCGTTCAGCGCTTCGATGCCGTCGTCGGTCGCCTCGAGAAATAGGTCGCTCAACACGCTCTCCGCCCGCTGGAGCTGCCGAATCAGGGCTGCCGCCAGCGCCTGAGACGGAACCGTGCCGCACTCGGTCGGAGCGGAGCGGTTCCCGATCGGCCTCCGGTACACGACAATTCCGCCCCCCTTCGCCGGCTGCACGAAGTAGGGCGACTTTTTGCTCGAGCTGCTTGGCGTACGGGCGCGAATTCGCTTGGCCATGAGTTCGGTTCGATGTGGGTCGAGACCAGTCGATGCCGTGGCGAACGTATAGGTGTATTGCAAGATGCGTGGAACTGGCGCCAGTGGGACCTTGGCAGGGACCTTGCGCGCCGCGACGTAGCGAGCGAGCGGCCGCCCGCGTATCGTCACCCTCTGCGCCCACGTGAGGAGTGCCATGCCCGCCTACATCGTCGTGCAAATAGACATCAAAGACCCCGTACCGTACCAGCGATACACCACGCTCACGCCGCCGTCGATCGCGCTCTATGGCGGCAAGTACATCGTCCGAGGCTCGGAGTTGGAGACCCTCGAGGGGACGTGGCACCCGCCACGCTTCGTCATTCTCGAATTTCCGACCGTCGAGCGCGCGCGCGAATGGTGGAACTCGCCGGAGTACGCCGAGGCGAAGGCGCTGCGCCAGTCGTGCGCCAGCACCGAGATGCTGCTCGTCGACGGGCTACCGGCCGACGCGATCGCGGCGCTCCAACGCGCGGGACGATAACCGTGCGCTACGTGATGAAGCAGAAGCTCTTCTCCTGGGGCGACGATTTCTACATCAAGGATGACCACGAGCGCGACGCCTTCTTCGTCGATGGCAAGGCGTTCAGCTTCGGCGACCAGCTCTCGTTTCAGGATCTTCAGGGACACGAGCTGGCGTTCATCAAGCAAAAGCTCCTCGCCTGGGGGCCGACGTACGAAATTCATCGCGACGGCGCGGTCGCCGCGGTGGTGAAGAAGCATCTCTTTACGCTCTTCAGCTGCAAATTCAGCGTCGACGTGCCCGGTCCGGACGATCTGGAGGCATCCGGTGATTTCACCGACCACGAATACCAGTTCGCGCGCGGCGGCCGCGTCGTCGCGACGGTCTCCAAACGATGGTTCAGCTGGACGGATACGTACGGTGTCGACATCGCGCAGGGCGAGGACGACCTGCTCATTCTCGCCAGCACGATCGTGGTCGACATGGCCTGCCATCCGGACGAGAAGCGCTGACCCGTTGCGCGGTGCGCTCGACGATCTTATTTCAACTGAACGACCGGGATGGCCCGATGGGTGGAGGAAGACCGACAATGACAAGCGGTGCGCAGTGCAGACAGTGCGGCTCGGCGATGACCGCCGGCTTCGCCGCAATTTCGATCGATGGCGCGGTGACGCCGCTACTCTGGGTCGCGGGCGAGCTCACTCGCGGTTTTTTGCGCGGCCCGTCCGTCGACGGACGCGAGCGCGCGGCGATTCGCGCGCTACGCTGCACCGACTGCGGACACGTTGCCTTCGTCGTCCCGCCGCCGTCCGCCGAAGCGAACGCCGAAGGGCAGACGTGATCTGGAGCGCCGGCTAGCGGATCACTTGAACACGCCAAAATGCCCGAGCAGCCACCACAATAGGATAAAAATCAGAACGGTGCTGAAGCAGCCGCCGCCCATCTTCTTCGCGCCATAGCCGGCGGCCATTCCGCGCAGGAGTTTGCTCACTGAGTGCTCCGGGGTGGGGAGAGGGCCGGTTGAATGCACGGAGTGTACCGCGCGATTGCGAGACCTGCAGTCGAACCAACACAGGGAGTGAACGTGCTTCGAAGCGTCGCCGTCGTGTTGGCATCGTATGTCGCGATGGTGGTCGTGGTCATGGTCGGCACTGCCGTCGCTGCCGCCGCCCTGCTGCCCAACGGACTCGCCTCGATGCGAACGCCCACTTCCGGTACGGTGCCGACGAACTACCTGTCGGCCAACCTCGTCGTCTCGCTGATGGGCGCCGTGCTCGCCGGCTGGCTCGTGGCGCGCTTTGCCGCATCGAACGTGAATGCGCACGCCGTCGCGCTCGGCATACTCCTGCTCTTCATGGGGCTGGTGAGCGCACGCATGACTCCCGGTGGCACTGGCCAACCGACGTGGTATCCGTGGGCTCTTCCCTTGATCGGCCTCGCCGGTATCGCGCTCGGCGTCGCGTTACGCTCAGGACAATAAGGACTTTGGCTACAGCCCCAACCCCCAGGCCCCTTCCCCCGTCCCCCAGCTCCTCGATGATCGATCTCCGTCGCGGCGCAACGACCATCTCCACCGACCGGCGATCGATCGACCTCGACGGACTCCTGGCGATGCTACGCGGCTCGCACTGGGCCGGGGAGATGACGCGCGAATTGCTCGAGCGCGCCGTCGCGAACTCGCTTTGCTTCGGCGCGTACGAGGGTGGACGCATGATCGGCTTCGCGCGCGCCGTCACCGATCTGGCGACCTACGCGTATCTCACCGACGTCATCGTCGCCGAGGATGCGCGCGGCCGGGGGATCGGCTCGTTTTTGGTCGAGAGCATCCTCGCGCATCCCGAGCTGCAGGGTCTCAGGCGCATCGCGCTCTTTACGCGCGACGCACCCGCGCTCTACGCCAAATTCGGCTTCGGTCCGATGAAGGAAGGAGCGAACTACATGGAGAAGGGCAGACGTTGAACGTCGGATGTCAGATGTCAGAGGTCAGAGGTCAGATGTCTGACGACCGGGATGCGTCGTAACTGACATCTAACATCTGATCCCTGACATCTGCACTCTCTATCCAATGTCGGACGAATGGACAGGTCGGAATGATGCGCTTGCCGATGGACCGCGCGTAGTCGAACGCCGCGCGGACGATTGCCTCGCCGACGCCTTTGCCCTGCGCTTCCGGCGGCACCACGGTGTGCACCAAGTCGAGCGCGTCTCCGCGCGGCTGGTAGGTGAGATAGGCATCGCCCTCGGCGAGGTGCGCGAGAAAGCGATGGCCGGCGATGTCGTGTTCGATCTGCATGAGGCTCTCCCTTTGCGCCCTCGCTCGGCAATTGTCCTGCCGGATCGAGTCAGCGAGCCCAAATTCGAACTGGCGACCGCGAAGGCGCATCGCCATCGTGGTGCGAAGTCCGAGCGCCGTCACTGCGCCGCGACCGCCTAACGAGTCTCCGCCGCATCGAGAGGGAGCGATGACATGAAATCGCTGTGGGAGAATGACACCCGGCGCGAGCTGCGTGAGCGGCTTGGGCAGCTGACCGCGGAGAAGCCTGCGCTCTGGGGCAAGATGAACGCGCCGCAGATGGTCGCGCACCTCACGCAGGCGATGCGCATGACGACCGGCGAGTTACCCGTCGCGCGTAAGAGCACCCCGATGGGATTTCCACCCCTGAACTGGCTGGTGATCTACTGGTTGCCCTGGCCGCAGGGCACACCAACCGCGCCCGAGCTTCTGGCGGGGAAGTCGACTGCCTGGCCGACCGACGTGGCAGTGCTCGACGATCTCGTAGCCGGTTTCGGGAGTCTCGACCGCGATCGCGCTTGGCCGATTCACCCGGTCTTTGGCAAGCTCTCCGCGAAAATGTGGGGTGCCCTCGGCTGGAAGCACATCGATCACCATCTCCGCCAATTCGGTGTCTGAGCGGCGCGCCATCAGCATTCGGCCGGCGACCGAGGCCGACACCGCGCTCGTGCTGCGCTGCATCATAGGATTAGCGGAATACGAGCGACTCGTCGACGAGGCGACGGCCACCGAAGCGGATGTGCGCGCTTCCCTCTTCGGCGCGCGCGCGGACGCCGAGGTGCTGCTGGCGTTTCTCGACGACGAGCCAGCAGGCATGGCGCTCTTCTTTCACAACTACTCCACCTTTCTCGCGCGGCGCGGCTTGTACCTGGAAGACCTGTTCGTCTTTCCAGAGCAGCGCGGTCATGGCGTGGGGCGAGCGCTGTTGGCGCGGCTCGCCCGCGTGGCTATCGAGCGGAGCTGCGGCCGCTTCGAGTGGAGCGTGCTGGATTGGAACGAGCAGGCTATTCGCGTCTATCGCGCCATCGGCGCGCGGGCGATGGACCAGTGGACGGTGCAGCGGCTCGACGGCGAAGCGCTGCACCGCCTCGCCGCCGAAGATGTCGTGCCGAACGCCGGAGCGGGGTAGTGTCGCGCGAAACCGCGGACGTCATGATCATCGGCGGGGGCGTCGTCGGCTCCAGCGTTGCGTACCATCTGCGCCGTGATGGCTTCACCGGCCGCATCATCGTCGCCGAGCGCGACTCGACGTACGCGCGGGCATCATCGTTTCTCGCGATGGGCGGGGTACGGCAGCAGTTCGGATCGGCGGCCAACATCGCCATGGCGCAGTACAGCATTCGCTTCTACCGGGAATTCGATGAGAGGATGAGCGTCGGCGGATACATCGCGCGGGCCTGGCTTCGCCAGCGCGGCTATCTCTTCCTGGTGAATCACGAGAGCGCCGAGCGCTTCGAGCGGCGCCTCGAATCGCAGCGCGCGCTCGGCGCCAAGGTCGAGCGGCTGTCGGTGAGCGCCATTCGCGACCGCGTTCCCGATCTCGAGCTGGGCGACATCGCGTTCGGGCTGATCGGTCCGGAAGATGGCTACGCCAATCCGCGGCAGGTGCTGGCGGGATTTCGGGCCGGCGCGGCACACGAGGGAGCAGAGTATGTGGACGCCGAGGCGATCGCGATCGAGCTCGATGCGGGGGGAGTGAGCGGGGTGACGCTGCATGGACCTGACGGTACGACTCGATTTGCCACGCGCACAGTCGTGAACGCCGCCGGCGCCTACGCGTCGCACGTCGGGACGATGGCGGGCGTGGAGCTGCCGGTGCGTCCGCAACGGCAGCACCTCTTCCGGCTCGAGCTGCCGCGCACCTGGCCGTACCGCTTTCCCATGGTGATCGATCCGGGTGGTGTGCACTGGAGACACGACGACGCGACGGAGGTTGGTGGCCCGGACCGCATCGTCGTCGCGAAGACCAACGGCGATGAGCCGGAAGGAGAGAACCTGGCCGCCGATCCGGATCGCTTCGAGCGCGACGTGCGCGCCGATCTCGTGCGGCGCATGCCGGCGCTGGCCGATGCGACGATGGTGGAGGGATGGGCCGGACTCTACGAGATGACCCCGGACCACAACGCGATCATCGGGGAGCACCCGGAGCGGAAGGGATTCTATTTGGCGAACGGCTTCAGCGGGCACGGGTTGATGATGGCGCCGGCCACCGGCAAGGCGGTCGCGGATCTGATCCGGACAGGGAAATCCGAAACTGTCGATGTGTCCAAGTTCGACGTGACGAGATTCTCTCGCGGCGAGATGTTCTGGGACGACGCGATGATCTGAGCGAGAACACGCCTAACGTGCGGTGACCATGCGCGATCTACTGTCACATTTTGTCATCCTCACTCTGTTCGCCCTCGCATCGTTCGATGCCGGCGCCGACAGTGTTCACGTCATCGTGCGATTCGAGGACGACGCGCTTCGATTCGTCGAGAGCGCTTCGTTGAAGGCCCCGCTCCATCACGCGGGATACTACGTGAGATGGACGAATGAAAAGGAGTTTCTCTCGGGTCACAAATTGATTCCGCACGCGACGTATCAGGTCGACGCAAGAGTGCTGCGAACTGAAGTCGGACAATTTCCCGAGGGTTGGCGGGAGCGTTCAGGGAAATATTTTACCACTTTCTTTTTGGAGGCGATCTCGATAAAGACGGTGGGAGCAAAATGATCGACGCCGGCGATAGTGCCTTTCATACCGGCCGCGTGCCCTCAGTCGCGCGGCGCTAGGCTCGGATCGATGAGTTCCCACGCCTCATACTCCCCCCACGTGTCTCCCCTCATCGTTGCCGTCGAACTCTCGCCCGATCCCGCGGACACCGCCCCGGTGCTCGCCGGGCTTCTCGCCTTCAACGTCGCGCACATCGGCGACCCGGAGAAGGAGACCGTCACCGTGTTCGCGCGCGACGACGCGGGCGCGGTGGCCGGCGGACTCATCGGCGAAATCCGCTGGCGTTGGCTCTACGTTTCGAAGTTGTGGGTGGACGAGCGCCTGCGCGGTCGCGGCGCCGGCCGCGCGCTCATGGATGCAGCCGAGCAGCACGCGCGGTCGCGCGGGTGCACGAACGTGTATCTGGATACCTTCGAATATCAGGCCAGGCCGTTCTACGAGCGACTCGGCTACGAACTGTTCGGCACGCTCGAAGGGTATCCGCCGGGCTACAGGCAGTTCTTCATGACGAAGGCGCTGTAGCGGGCGTGCATGGCCCCGGCGTCGTGCGCCGGGAACAACAACCTCTGCTTGGAGAGCATGTGCGTTGGGTCAGTGTGGTACTCTCGCTCGGAGCTCTCAGCGCGTCTGTCTCGCACGTGGCCCGGGGCCAGGCGAAGCGTGGAGCTCCGACAGTGCCGGGCGCGTCGTGCGCCGATGTCGGCAAGAATGGACAATGCCTGGTGTACGACGTTTCGCTCGTGCAACTCATAGCCACACCCGGGCGCTTTCATGGCAAGACGGTGCGCGCGGTGGGCTACGCGCATCTCGCGTTCAACAACGCCGGGCTCTATCTGTCGCGCGAGGCATACGAGCAGGGTGCGCAAAAAAACGGCGTGTGGCTCGAGGTCGACGCGGACACCCTTACCGCGCGCGCGAACGAGCTCACCGATCGCTACGTGCGCGTCACCGGCGTGTGGAATGCGCGCGATTTCGGGAATCTCGCGCTGTGGAGCGGACAGATTGAGCACGTGCGCTCGCTCGAAGCTTGGGGCAAGCGCTTCTAGTGGCGTCGCCCGTCCGCCTCAGCGCGTTCGGCATTGTGAGCATCGCTGTGATGATCATCGTCGCGACCTGCGCCTTCATCGTGCGCGAGCGCCGCACGACGTGGCACGCCCACGCCGTCCTGCGCGACGCGGCCGACATCGCGCCCGGATCGTCGCCCGTGGTCTTCCGTGGCGTTCGTATCGGTGTGGTGCGTTCGATTCATCTCGGACCGGGAGGCGCGATCGCCGACTTGGAGCTCGACCGCGCCGACGTACCGCTCCACATCCTCGATTCGGTGCGCGCGCTCGTCGCCGCGCCGTTCGGCGCGCCGGTCGAAATCGTTCCCGGGCCGCAGAGCGTTCGGCCACTCACCGCCAACGACACGCTCCCGCCGGCATCGCCACCCAAGCCGCCGCGAAGCAGTGTGGAGGCGGGCGCGCTCAGAGATTCTATTGCCGTACTGATCACCAAAATGCGTGAGGACAGTGTCGCGATCGCGAAGAATCTCGAGCGATTGCCGCGGAAACCAAATAACCGTTGATCTCGTGGCCGCGGATCGATCGGGACGGGGAGACAGTGCCGGCGCCGTTGGCATGCTGTTGTTTCTTGTTGTACGAAAACAAATCAAGGTCTTCTCAAATCGAGCACGTGAATTCTTGGCATGCTTCCAGACCGATCGAAGACGCAGAGGGAGAAAGGAGGTTGCCTTATCCGCGTTCATCTGCGGAAATCTGCGGCTGCTCTCCACAGGCAAACGGCAGCCGCAGATTGCCGCAGATTGAACGTAGACTCAGCGAGGGCCGGCAAGCCGAGGCGATCAGCAGAGATCCGCGGCCGCCCTAGCCATTGAATTTGATCCGCGGCTGCCCAGTCGTAGATTCCCACTCCATGAATCCGATCGGCTTCGAGGTGGAACAGGTGGCGATGATCGCGCAGGATCTGCCGATCGTGCTCGCCCGCCGCCTCGCCCCCGACCCCTTCCTCATCATCGAGACCTCGACGCTCGGCGGGTGCTGCGTCGCGCAATCGCTCGAGATTCCGCGCTCGCTGCGCGCTGACGGAACGCCGCGGCTCGACCTCTTCGCCTTCGCGCTCTGTTCCGCCGACGATCTCGAGCGCTTCACGCCAGGACAGCGCGTGCTGCTCGAAGATGACGAGTCGTAGTCGCATGGCCGTACCCGTGGCCGCCTAACGAGTGGCGGGTATCTTCAGCCGTATGGCATTCTTCAAGAAAAAGAAACCGGAAGAGCCGGAGCGCCTCGATTGGCTCCTGATGCAGCACGGCGCCGTCACCCTCTACCACAAGGGTGCCGTGCTCAACGAGGACGCCGCGTGGTTTCAACGCAACGGCTACACCGTCCATTCGCTCGACGCGTCGCGATGGGACAATGCGCCCGCCTTTCACGCCGAGGTGAAGCGCGTGCTCGGCTTTCCAGATTACTACGCGAACAATCTCGCGTCGTGGCTTGACGCACTGGCCGAGCTCGACGTGCCGATGGACGGCGGCCTGGTCATGATGTTCAAAGGCTTCGAGCGCTTCGCGCGGGCCGAGCACGACCTGGCGCAGATCGTTCTCGATTCGATCGAGAGCGCGTCGCGCCGCTTTCTGCTCACCGGCCGCCGCCTCATCGCGCTCGTTCAGTCCGCCGATCCGCGCATTCGCTTCGAGCGCATCGGCGCCGTGCCGGTGGTGTGGAATCCCAGGGAGTGGACCGAGACGCAGAGGGGTATTGGGCGCGGCGACTGAGCGGCCAGCCGGTTCGGCGGTGATCCGCTTCGTGCCCGGCATCGTCCTCACTCTTCTCGTCGCGTTCGGCGCGCAGTCGGTGGCGCGTATCGAGGAGGTCACCCTCGGCCACGCGGTGATCGAAGCGCTCGTCCTGGCAATCATCATCGGCACCATCGTGCGAACGGCGTGGACGCCGCCGGCCGCCTACGAACCTGGCATCCAGTTCGCCGCCAAGGAAATTCTCGAGGTCGCCGTTTTCCTGCTCGGCGCGGCCGTCGACGTCGAGCTGATCCGGCGCGCGGGATTTACGCTGGTGCCTGGAATTGTGCTGCTGGTGGTCCTCGGCATCGCCAGCGGCTGGATCATCGGACGCGTCTTTCACTTGCCGCCCAAGCTGGCCGTGCTGCTCGCCTGCGGGAACGCCATCTGCGGCAACTCGGCCATCGCCGCCATCGCGCCGGTGATCGGCGCCGAGCGCGAGCACGTCGCCTCGGCCATCGCCTTCACCGCGATCCTCGGCGTCGCGGTGGTGTTGGGTCTGCCGCTGCTCATCACACCGCTGCACCTGTCGCACTATCAGTATGGCGTCGTCGCGGGGCTGACGGTGTACGCCGTGCCACAGGTGCTGGCGGCGGCATTTCCGGTGAGCGCGATCAGCGGCCAGGTTGGCACGTTGGTGAAGCTGGTGCGCGTGCTCATGCTGGGACCGGTCGTGGTGTTTTTTGCGCTGCGGAGCCACGATCGTTCGCGCACGCAGGGCATTCTTCCCGTGCCGCTCTCGCGCATCATTCCCTGGTTCCTGGCCGGCTTTCTCCTCTTGGCGGCGCTGCGATCCGCGGGGCTCATCCCACTCGCGCTCGTCAATCCCACGCGGCTCGTGTCCGGATGGCTGACGGTGCTGGCCATGGCCGCGCTCGGACTCGGCGTGGATCTAAAGGCGGTTCGTCGCGTCGGGGGGTCGGTAGTTGCGACCGTCAGCTGCTCGCTCACGATCCTGCTCGCGCTCAGCGTCGCGCTGATCCGCACGCTGCGGATCGAATAGCGCGTGCTGCTCGCTCTTGCCGTCATCTCGCTGCTCTGGGCCGCCGCCGCCTTCGCCGACCTCCTGATCGGCTCGCGGTCCATTCGCCGGCTCGCCGAGCAGCCGGTGCTCGCGGAGATGGCGCCGCGCGTCTCGATCGTGATCGCGGCGCGTGACGAAGCGCGTCTGATCGAGCTCGCGTTGCGTTCGGTGCTGAGCCAGACTTACGACGACTATGAGGTCATCCTGGTCGACGACCGATCGACCGACGCCACCGGCGCCATCCTCGACCGCATGGCGGCGAGCGAGCCGCGATTGCGCGTGGTGCACATCACCGAGTTGCCCGCCGGTTGGCTCGGCAAGAATCACGCGCTCATGCGCGGCGCCGAATTGGCGACCGGAGCATATCTCCTCTTCAGCGACGCGGATGTGGTGCTGCACCCGACCGCGCTGTCGAGAGCCGTGCGCTACATGATCGAGCATCGCGTGGACCACATCGCCGTCGGCCCCCAGGTCGACGCGCCGACCGCGTCGCTCGCGCTCGGCGTGAACTACTTCGCGCTGATGTTCATGCTCTACATGCGGCCCTGGCGCGCGCATGTTCCGAACACGCGGTGGCACATGGGCATCGGCGCGTTCAACCTCGTTCGTACCGCGACGTATCACGCTGCCGGCACGCTCCGTCGCATCCCGCTGCGACCCGACGATGACCTCAAGCTCGGCAAGATCATCAAGGCGTCGGGCGCGTCGCAGCACGTGCTGTCGGGGAACGACATGGTCGGCGTCGAGTGGTATCGCACCCTCGGCGAGTTTGTGCGCGGCCTGCGCAAGAACAGCTTCGCCGGTCTCGACTATAGCCTGCCGCTGGCGATTGGCGGCACGCTCGCGCAGCTCGCCCTCAACGTCTGGCCCTTCATCGCAATCGTCGCGACGACGGGACTCGTACGCTCGCTCAACATCGCCACGGTGCTCGTGCTCGTCGCCATGTCGGCGTCCTGCGCGTACGCAATGCGCAGCCGTCCCTGGCTCGCGATCTTTCATCCGATCGCCGCGCTCATCTTCGTCTACACAGTGTCCGCCGCGATCACCCGCACGTTGATCTCGGGAGGGATAGAATGGCGTGGCACGCGCTACTCGCTCCGCGAGCTTCGCTCGAACAAGATCTAACGCGCTACTCCGACCGAAGCGCCTCCACCGGACTCACCCGCGTCGCCCGGCGCGCGGGGATGTAGCTCGCCACCGCCGCCAGCAGCAGCATCAGCGCCGACACGCTCACGAGCGTGAGGGGATCGGTCGGACTCACGTCGAACAGCACCGACCGCATGACGCGGGTCACTGCCAATGATCCAAGCAGCCCCGCCACGACGCCGGCCGCGGCGAGCTTCACCGATTGCGCGACGACCATGGCCCCCACCTGCGCGGAGCGCGCGCCGAGCGCGACGCGAATGCCGATCTCGCCCCGCCGCCGGCCGACGATGTACGAAATGACGCCGTAGATCCCGACCGCGCTCAGCACCAACGCCATCGACGCCGCGACGCCCAACAGCATCATGGTGAACGAGAGCCGCGTCATCGATCGCGCGACGACCGTCTCCATCGTGCGCACGTCACCGAGTGGAACGTTGGGGTCGAGCTCCGACACGACGCGGCGCAGCGATGCGGTCAGCAGCTCAGGGTGCGGCGACGTGGTGCGCAGCACGATCGACATGCTGCGCGGCGGGCTCCAGAGATCCGCGCCGGGTATCGGCATGAGCGGGTAGAACGCCCCTTCGATCACCGGCTTGTCGAGCGCGATGCCGCGAAAATCATCCGCGACGCCGACGACCCGGTAGAAGGGCGGCGTGCTGCCGTTGCCTCTGATCCCCCTGCCGATGGGATCCTTTCCAGGCCAAAGCCGCGTCGCCAGCGCTTTGGTGATGACGACGGCACCGCTGTGGCTCTCTACGTCGCTCCATGTCGGCTCGCGCCCGCGCACCGGGATGCCGAGCGTAGCGAAATACCCCGGTGTGGATGTCAACGTCGTCACGCATCCTTTTTCCTCCGACTTCTGTTCGGCGTCTCCCTCGGCAAAGATTGCCGCGCAGCCGCCATACCCGTCGAGTGGAATGTCGGAGCCGGAGGCCGCACTCGTCACGCCGGAAATCGCGCCGGCGCGCGCGAGCAGGTCGCGCTGGAACCGCTCGACCTTTTCGTAGGTTTGATAGCGCGCGTATGGCAGATCGATACGCGCCGTCAGCAAACCCGTCGCGACGAATCCGGGACGAACGCCCCGCAAATTGCGAAAACTCTGCAGCATGAGCGCCGACGCGACGAGCAACACGAGCGCGAGCGCCGTCTGCGCCGCGACCAGCACGCCTCGCACGAGATGCTGCCGGCGCGACGACGTCATTCCGCGCCCGCCCTCGCGCAGCGTCATGACGTCCCCGCCGCCCCCCGCACCGCCGGTGAGCGGTAGCACGCCGAACAACACCCCCGCGCCCAGAGAGACGAGCGCGGTGAACGCGACACTGCTCCATGCAAGGTGCACGTCACCGACACGTGGTAGATCCGCCGGCGCGAGCGCCAGCATCATCTTGAGACCGGCGTACGCGAGTGCCAGCGCGCAAACGCCCGCCACCGTGGTGAGCGTGAGACTCTCGGTCAAAAAGTGCCAGGCCAGATGGCCACGCACGGCGCCTAGCGCGGAGCGGATGGCGACCTCTCGCCGCCGCCCCTCGCTCCGCACGAGGAAAAGATTGGCCACATTCGCGAACGCGATCAGCATGACGAGCGACACCGAGCCGAGCAGAATCCAGAGGCGCTTCCCAAGATCGCCGATCAGATCATCGCGCAATCCGGTGACTCGGGTGGAGAAGCGCGTCTCCGTCATGAACTTGTCGGAGTACGCGGTCGGAAACAGCTCGGGCAGCCGCTTGGTGAATCCAGCCAGCTCGGCGCTCGCCTGCTCCACCGTCGCGTTCGGCGTGAGACGCCCGATGGCCGAGAGGTAGTGCGCGTTCACGGGCTGCGCATCGATGTCGAGCTCGAGCGGCAGCCAGAGACCGACGCGCTCGTATGGCAGCTCCTGCCCACGCCCAAGCACGCCAACGATCTGCACCGATCGCGACGAGATGTCGATCGCCTTCCCGACGATCTGCGGATCGCCGCCGAGCCGGCGCTGCCAGTAGTCATAGCTGAGTACGGCGACGCTCGGCGCCTTCGGACGGTTGTCTTCGTCGATCAGCATCCGGCCGGCCACCGGACGGAATTGAAGCACGTTCATCATACTCGCCGACACGAACGCCGCCGGCACGCGCTCGGCGGACCCGTTGCCGGATACGGTGACCTTCCCCGACGACCATCCCCCGAGGCTCTCTAGCGCTCGCGATTGCCTCTTGAAGTAGAAGAACTCAGCCGCCGAGAGTCCCCATACGGCATCCGCTTTCACGCCGGGCACCGGCGATGCGAGCACGACCAGCCGCCCGGGCTCGGTATAGGGGAGGGGCGCGAGCGCTACCCGGTCCAACATGGTGAAGATCGCGGTCGTCGCGCCGATGCCTAACGAGAGTGTGAGCAGCGCGATGAGCGAGAAGCCCGGATTGCGGACGAGCGACCGCAGCGCCGAGCGCATCTCGCGCCTGAGCGCATCGAGCGAGTCGGTGCGGCGGCGATCGCGGACGATGCGCTCGTCGATCACGCGCGTCTCGCGGCGGTAGCTGTCGAGGTCGCCGAAGCGGCGTACCGCATCGCGGCGCGCATCATCGGGCGACATGCCGCTGACGATGTTTTCCTCGGTGCGCATCTGAATGTGGTTCTCGAACTCTTCCGTCAGGTCGGGTTCGACGCGGGCGCCGCGCAGCGCGGCGCGGAGCTCGCGGTAGCGATCCGGGATCCAGGACATGGTCGTTCTCCTCAGGCTGGATTGGCGCGCAGCACTTTGGCGACGGCGACGATGAACAGTCCCCAGGTCGCGGTCTCCTCGCGCAGCTGTTTGCGGCCGGCGGCGGTGAGCGTGTAGTAGCGCGCCCGCCGTTTGTTGTCCGAGATGCCCCATTCGGCCTTCACCCATCCGCGCTCCATCATCCGGTGCAGGGCAGGGTAGAGTGAGCCTTCCTCGACGTTGAAGGCGTCGTCGGTCGTGCGCTGCAGCCATTGCGCGATGCCGTAGCCGTGCATGGGGCCGGCGGTCAGCGCCTTGAGCAGCAGCATGTCGAGCGTGCCTTTGACTAGATCGAGCCGCACCATGTTCCGTCCAGTAGAAGTCCTACGGTAGAAGTTCTATGGAAGCTCTGACACAAGCAAGTGGAAAATGGTTGGTGCGAACGCCCGCCGGCCTGAATTGACGCACGGCGGACGAGCGCCCTTGCTGGCCCACCGGCCGCGCGGTATGCTCGCTCGACGCGACCTGCAGTCGAAGCAGCAGCTCATCTGCCCAGCGCACTTTCATGGAGCGCAGCATGGCGACGGCTCGCACCGGGATCAGCCGCATCGACCAGGACACCACGCGCACGCACGGATACTTCGTCCGGCTCGGCTACACGCGCACGACCAAGGGAACCTGGAAGCCGAAGCACCAGGCGTTCTTCGGAGACGCGTCACACGGCGGCAAGCGCGGCGCGCTCAAGGCGGCTGAACAGTTCCTCGGCAAGCGCGCGCCGGCGCGCCGAAGCCCGAAGTAGCGCGGCCGGCCGGCGTCCCAACCCCCAGCCTCCATGCCGCTCGAGTTCCGCTCCGCCGGCCCGGCCGACGCACCGGCCATCACGCCGCTACTCGGCGAGCTCGGCTACCCGTCGAGCGAGAGCGACATGCGCGCACGGCTCGAGCGGTTCGCCCGCTCGAACGCCGTCGCCGTCGTCGCCGAGCGCGATGGTACGATCGCCGCCGTGTCGACGCTGGCGTTCTTTCCTTCGCTCACCTGGAACGTCGACGTCGCCTGGATCACGGCGTTCGTCGTGTCGAGCGCGGTGCGCGGAACCGGCATCGGGCGGCAAATGCTCGAGCACCTCGAGCAGGTGGCGCGGGAGCGCGCATGCGCACGGATCGCCGTCACCAGCGCCGAGCGCCGTGACGGTGCCCACGCGTTCTATCTGCGCCTGGGGTACGAGTATACGGGGCGGAGATTTGTGAAGGAGCTGGCATGAAGGGCGGGTATAGGGTGTGGGGAGCTGCGTGTGGTTGGCGGAGAGATGTGTGAGCTAACCACGCCCCACTGGCCACACTCCATACCCGCCCCCAATATTCCACTCACCGTGCCTTCCTCCCTCAACTGTCCAACCTGTGGCGCCGCCGCGGCGCCGGATGCGTCGCGCTGCGATTTCTGCGGCTCGGCGCTCACGGCCATCGCGTGCCCCTCGTGCTTCGCCGCCGTGTTCGCCGGAACGAAGTTTTGTCCGCACTGCGGGGCCGCGGTATCGCGCGAAGCGCTGGAGGAAGATGCGAAACCGTTTCCGTGCCCCGGATGCCGGGCGCAGATGCGCAGCATCAAGGTCGGCGTCGCCCCCATGCGGGAGTGCCCGACCTGCACCAGCGTCTTCATCGATGCGGAGAATTTCACCAAGCTGTGCACCAACCGGGAGGATCGTGGCTCGGTGGCGCAGTATGTCATGCGCATCGGAAAGCCCGACGGTCTTTCGATCTCCAAGAAAGTCCGCTATCTGCCGTGTCCCCTTTGCGCGAAGGTGATGAACCGGGTGAACTTCGGCCATCGCTCCGGTGTCGTCATCGATGTCTGCAAAGGACATGGCGCCTGGCTCGAGCATGGCGAGCTACAGGATGTACTGGCCTTCATCGATCAGGGTGGCCTGGAGCGCGATCGGGCGATGCAACAGTCGGAGCTCGCCATGCAACAGCGAAAGCTCGAGCAGGATAGGTCACTCGACCTCAACTGGGTTCGGCCGCAGGGAGACCAGTATGGAAGGATCAACGGATTGCAGGAGCGATCTCGCGACGGGCGCACGACGCTCTTTTCGCTGCTCGACATGATCGATTTCTTCCGTCCATGATCGCCTCTCGCGTATTGTCGCGCATTCGCTCGGCGGCGATGGTCGCCGGCGCCATGATCGCCGCCGCGTGCGCGTCGCGCGGCACCAGTGGCTCGTCAGGCAGTGATGCTGATGCGCGCGCCGCGGTCGAGGCGGCGATGACACGCTACGCTCAGCTGCTGCGCGATGGGCCGGCGGACTCCGTCGCCGCCACCTACGCGAGCGACGGCGAGCTGGTGCTGCCGGGATTGCCCGTGCTGCGCGGTCCCGCGGCGATCCGCGCGTTTCTCGCGCCATTGAGCGCGGCGGTCGTCGTCCAGTCGGTCGCGGTGCGGACGGACTCGCTGACGGTTCACGGCTCGACGGCCGAGCAGGCCGGCACGTACGCGCAGGTCGCCGGGGAGCGCGGCAAACCGGCTCAACGGTACGACGGCCACTACGTCGCATCCTGGCGGCTCGAGCCCGATGGAAGGTGGCGCTTCACGCGGCTCGCGATGCACCCGAGCATGTAGTGCGTACACCACCTGCGTATTGCCTAACGAGTGCCGCCGCGTTGATCGCGCTGCCGTCCGCCTCCGTTGCGCAGTGGACGCCGCAGACGAGCAACACGGCGGCCGATCTCCGCGGCGTGAGCGTGGTGAACGCGCGCGTGGTCTGGGCGAGCGGCTCGCAGGGAACGGTGCTGCGGACGCTCGATGGCGGCGCAACGTGGCGCGCCGACACGGTGCCGGGCGCCGCCGCGCTCGACTTCCGCGACATCAAGGCGTTCGATGCCAACACCGCCTACGTCTTGAGCGCCGGCCCGGGCCCGCTGTCGCGCATCTACAAGACCGTCGACGGCGGCGCGCACTGGGCGCTGCAATTCACCAATACGGACTCGGCCGGCTTCTACGACGCGATGGGTTTCTGGGATCGCAACCACGGCATCGCCATGAGCGACCCCGTCGGCGGACGGTTCGTCATCGTCACGACCTCGGACGGCGGAAAGAGGTGGAAGAAATCGCCGTCGGCATCGATGCCGTTGGCGTTGGCCGGAGAGGGAGCGTTCGCGGCCAGCGGCACCAGCCTCGTCGCGGTCGGCGAGCGTGACGCGCTGTTCGCGACAGGGGGCGCGAAGGTCTCGCGCGTTTTTCGCTCTCGCGATCGGGGCCGGTCGTGGAGCGTGGTCGAGACGCCGGTCGCGGCGGGGAGCGCATCCCGTGGCATCTTTTCGCTCGCGTTCGCCGACACGAAGGTCGGCTACGCCATCGGTGGCGACTATCAGAAGCCGGAGATCGACAGCGCCACGGTAGCGATCACCAAGGATGGCGGCAGCACCTGGACCCTCGCCGCCGGCCGCCCGCATGGCTATCGCTCCGGCGCTGCGATTTTCTTTGCGGGACCAGGTCACGCGCTGGTCGCCGTGGGAATTACCGGAACCGATCGTTCGGGCGGCGACCTTGCAAGCTGGACTCTTCTCGACCGAGCCGAGTACAACAGCGTCGGTTTCAACAAGTCACAGAGCGGCTGGGCCGTCGGGCCGCACGGCCGCATCGCACATTGGAACGGTCCACTGGAGCGCTGACATGGCAAATGGAAACTCGCCTCTCGATGCGGCGAATCTCTGGCTCTCGATGATCGACATGGGCGACTATGTCGGAAGCTGGAACGCGGCCGCATCGCTGATGCGCGCGGCCGTACCGGTACAGCAGTGGGCGATGCAGATCGCCACGTTGCGCGGCCAGCTCGGCCCCATCACGTCGCGAAAGGTCGCCGTCGAGCAGCTTTTCACCGAGCTGCCCAACGCGCCGCCGGGCGAGTACGACGTCATTCAGTATCATTCGATCTTCGGTGGCACGTCCGCGGTGACGGAGACGGTTTCGCCGATGCGCGACGTCGATGGACAGTGGCGCGTCTCCGGCTATTTCATTCGCTAGCGCTCGCATGTGACGGGACTCTGACACGCGTGCACTGTCGTGGTTGAACGAGAGCACGCATGTTCGGCGCTCACGACAACAGGACGATTCTCGACATGACCACCGCTACGCCCGACCTGCGATTTCCTGTCGGCAACTTCGCGCCGCCAGCCACGTACACGCCCGCGCTGCGCGCGTCGTTTGTCGCCGACATCGCTACCGCTCCGGCCGAGCTCCGCGCGGCCGTCGCCGGCCTGAACGACCAGCAGCTCGATACTGCATATCGTCCCGACGGGTGGACCGTACGGCAGGTGGTGCACCACGTGGCGGACAGCCATCTGAACGCCTTTGTGCGCTTCAAGCTCGGGCTCACGGAACACGAGCCGACCATCAAGCCCTACGCGGAGGATCGTTGGGCAGAGCTGGCCGACGGACGCGCCGGCACGGTCGAGACATCGCTCACGCTGCTCGAGGCGCTGCACGCGCGATGGACGCTGTTGTTGCGGGCGATGACGCCGGAGGACTTCGCTCGGGCCATCAATCATCCCGAGTCTGGCGCGGCGCCGCTCGATCGCTTTCTCGCGCTGTACGCCTGGCATGGCAAGCACCACATCGCCCACATCACCTCGTTGCGGGAGCGACAGGGCTGGTGACGTTGCGGAAGCGGTGAGGCGGGCCGAAGTTTATTGCGGCCATGCATCGCCCCCTTACACCGCACACCGGATCTCGCCCCTCGATCCCGCCGCCGCCGCTCGCGCAGGCGGCCGTACCGTGGTTCATCGCCGCGTTGATCGCGGTACCGATCACGTTCCTGATCCAGAACGGCGCGCAGCTCTGGGCGTTCAAACACTTCGGCATCTCGGGTCGCACTCTCCATCACGGAGCGACGCCCGATTCGCTGCTCGACATCTTCTGGAACCATGTCACCCGCGACGAGTGGCAGGCGGCAGGCGCGTTGTTCATGCCAACGCACGTCGGCTGGGCGATCGCGATCGGTCCGCTGCTGATGCTGTCGATCGTGCTGTTGTGCAGCAATCGCGTGACGAAAGGCTCGCGCTCGCGCATCATCTTGGCGATGGCGGTCGCCGCCGCCGCGCCGTCGCTCTACTTCGTGCTGGCCACGCTCCTGTCCCTTCGCTTCTCGCCGGCATTCGATGAGGTGCGGCTGTCGCAACTGAGCGGCGTGCCGGCCTTCGCCATGCTCGCCGCGCACGTGCTGCTCATCGCCACGGCGTGGACGCTCCCGCTCTTCGCCCTGAGCGATCGCGAGCGGAAGCCGGTCGGGGTGGGATTGGCCGCTGGCGTGATGCTCGGCATGATCGTGAGCGAGCTGATCCTCGCGCCGTGGCTTTTCAGCTGACGAACGCGAACGTGACCCGGCGCACCGCGACGTCGATCGACGAAGTGCTGGTCCAGCTCGACGCCATCATCGAGCGCGCGATCGCCGAGCGCGACCGGCTGGGATATTTCGCCGTGCTGTATCGAACCGTGACCGCATCGGTACGGGCTGGCATCGCCGCGGGACGGTTCCAAGACGGCGCCCGCATGGAGCGGCTCGACGTCGTCTTCGCCAATCGGTACCTCGATGCACTCGACCGCTATCGACGCGGCGACACCCTGTCCCGATCGTGGCTCGTCGCCTTCCGCGCCGCGGCCAAGCGCAGGCCGGTGATCATGCAGCACCTGCTGCTCGGCATGAACGCGCACATCAACCTCGACCTCGGCGTCGCCGCGGCCGAGGTCTGCCCGGGCGATGCGCTCGCCGGATTGGAGCACGACTTCAACGAGATCAACCAGGTGCTCGCCACACTGGAGTCCGATGTCGAGAAGGAGGTATGCTCGCTCTCGCCGTGGATCGACCGGCTGGACCATGTGGATCCGCGCGCCGGCCGCGTGATCGCGAACTTCAGCATCGACAAGGCACGCGCGTGCTCGTGGATTGTCGCGCAGCGCCTCGCACCGCTGGCGCCCGCGGACCGGGAGACGGAGATCGACCGCCTCGACCGCGACATCGCGCTCCTCGCCACGCTGATCGAGCGGCCGATGGGGATCATGATGGGACTGAACTTGATTTTGGTGCGGGTGAGGGAGAACGGGGATGCGAGGAAGGTGATGACAGTACTTCGAGGACTCCCGAAAAGGTGAGGCGGGAGGCGTGCGGCGGCGAGAGGCGAAAGGCGTACGGCGTCGTGCGGCGTGATGCAAGCGCGTGCGGCGACCTCGTGACGCGACCTCGTGCGGCGTGCGTCGGCCTCCTCGCGTGTGGCGACCTCGCGCGGCGCTTGGCCACGTCGCTCGCTGAGGCATTTTCAGAGGTGAAAGCGCTCAGCTGTAGACCTGCGCTCACGAATGGATCGGATCAGGCCGAGGAGCAACGAGCGGATTCGCGCAAGGAGAATCAATCGTTTCGCGATCAGATCGTCAGGCACCGTGTCGCGCATGGCCTCGTACCACGTGACGCACTCGCGCGTTGAGCCCAACGCGTAGTCAAGGAATCGAAGACGATCGGTACGCGTCGATCGGCTGTATCCTTCGCCCAGCTTCGCGCTGACAGAACCCGCCGCTTGTGTAAGCTGGTCCGCGACCGCACCGGGCGACCGCGCACGAGCACTCGCTCGACAATCGCCGCGCGACACGTGCAGCAGGAACAACGCTGCCCGGTCCGCATCTAATTTCCAGATCACATCCGACGTGATCGCAGGAGAGCAGACACTCTCCCACGCGCGTTGCTCGGCGGACGTTTCGTCCAGTCGCATGGCTCAACATTGCGCACGGTCAACCCAACTGCGACATCATTTTGGCGCTCGCAGCAGCGATCCGCCGCACACCGTTCGGATTCACCGCGCACAAAGCAATCCGCCGCGCACCGTTCGGATTCGCCGCGAACAAAGCAATCCGCCGCACGCCGTTCGAGGTCGCCGCACGCGCTCGCATCCCGCCGCACGACGCCGTACTCCTCCCGCCTCCCGCCGCATCCCGCCGCACAACGCCGTACTCCTCCCGCCTCCCGCCGCCCCACGCCTTCAGATGCGCCGAGTTCCGCCTAACGCGGCAAGCCCCGCGCTAGAACCCGCCGATCCCCAGCCATCGGCATCCGCGGATGCGCCAACTTAGGACTACTCGTGCGCGACGCTCACCGGCGCCCCGCCCGAGCGCTGCAGCAACATCACCGCCGCCGCGATCATGGCGCCTCCGGCAATAGTCGCCCGTCCGAGCGGCTGGCCGAGCACGAGCGCTTGCAGCAGCGCCGCGACGAAGGGCTCGACCGTCGAGATGATCGCCGTGCGAACCGGGCCGAGCACGCTCAGCCCGCGAAGAAAGAGGAGGAACGCGACCGTGGTCGAGAGCAGCGCGAGCCCGAAAATGCAGCCCCACGCTCTCGCGCTGACGGAAAAGGTGAACGCGCCGACGAACCCGGGTGCGACGGTTCCGACGAGGACGAACAGCAGCCCCGCGGTGAGCACCGTGTATGCCGACACCGCGTACGGCGACGTGCCCGTCTGCAGCCGCGCCAGCAGCGGGATGTACACAGCGTAGAACACCGCTCCGCCGAGCGCGAGTCCGACGCCGCGCGGATCGAGATCGGCCGTGCCCGGCGCGCCGACCATGACGACGATGCCGCCTAACGAGAGGAGCAACGCGACGGCGCGCGGCGTCGTCACTCGCTCCGTGCGCCTGATCGCGGCGAACAGCGCGACCCACGCCGGATACGTGTAGAAAAGAAAGACCATCGTGGCCGCGGGAATCCATCGGAGCGAGCTCAACTCGGTGGCGCCGATCACCGCCTGCCCGCCGCCGCCGAGCAGCACGATGTCGCGCAGCGTGCCCCGGGGCACGCGCAACCGATGAATCGCGCGGGCCGCGACGATGAAGCCGATGCACGCCAGCAAATACCTCCACGCAAGCACGGTCGCCAGCTGAACGCCGGTTCGCGTCGCCAGCACGGTGAAGATCGGAATCGACGCGAAGCAGCACGCGCTGAGCAGCACCAGCAGCGTCGCTCGGGACGCACTGGGTTTCAGCGCTTCGCTATCGGTGACCATTCGTGTTCCGTGAGCCACGGGCTTCACACCGCATCATCATGCCGTGCTTCGGACGAAGCGTCACCAGCGGCTGCAGCTCGATCGGATGATCGGGAACCAGTAACAGCCGCCATCGTTGCGCGATCGTCGCCAGGAGAACGATCCCTTCCATCCAGGCGAAGCCCTCGCCGATGCATTGGCGAACGCCACCGCCAAATGGGTAATAGGAGAATTTCGGGCGCGCCGCCTGCGCCTCCGGAGTGAATCGCTCCGGATCGAAGCGCTCCGGATCGGCGAACCAACGCGCGTCGCGATGCGTGATGAACTGGCTCATCAGGACGATCGAGCGAGCGGGAATCACGTAGTGGCCCACGGCGTATTCCGCGAGGGCACGCCGCCCGATCACCCACGCCGGCGGATACAGCCGCATCGACTCGGCCAGCACCATGCGCGTGTACGGCAGCGCCGGGAGGTCATCGGCCGAGGGAAGCCGGCCGCCAAGTGCCGAGTCAATCTCGGCGTGCATCCGCGCCTCGGCGTCGGGATGCTGGCTGAGCAGATACCAGGTCCAGGTGAGCGCGTTGGCGGTCGTCTCGTGTCCGGCGAGAAAGATCGTCATCGCTTCGTCGCGAATCTGCAGGTCGGTCATCCGGCCGTTGTCGCCCTCGCTGTCCTGCGCGAGCAGCAGCATGCTCAGCAAGTCGCCGCCGTCGACTTCGCTCGCCCGGCGGGTCTCGATCATCCGGTAGATCACGGCATCGAGCCGCGCGCGCACCTGCTTGAAGCGGCGGTTCGCTGGCAGCCAAGAGAGCTTGTCGAGCAGCTCGGCGAAGGGGAGCGTCGCGGTGATGAACAAGTCGAGCGCTTCGGAGATCGCCTCGCCGATCTCCTTTGCTTCGCTCGACACGTCGGCGCCGAACAGCGTCTCGGCGACGATGCCGAGCGTGAGTCGCATCATTTCATGCGACACGTCCATTGTCGCGCCGTCGCGCCACGAGTCGCGCAGCTTCACACCGTGCGCCGCCATCACGTCGCCGTAGGCGGCCACGCGCTGGCGATGGAACGCCGGCTGGGCCAGCCGCCGCTGGCGGAGGTGGAACTCGCGCTCGCTGGTGAGCAGCCCTTCACCGAGCAGCCGCTTGGTGCGCTCGAGGCCACGACCTTTGACGAAGCTCTTGGCGTTGGTGACGAGCACATCTCGAATCGCATCGGGATGGTTGAGCACCACCATGGCCTGCGGGCCAATCTGAAATCGCGCCACGTCGCCGTGATCCTGCACGAGCTTCTGCAGAAATCCGAGCATGTCTCGCCGGAACGCCATTAAGTGCTGTCCCGGATAGCGTTGCTTCGGGGCAGGGGGCAGCACGGACGACGGCACCTCGGTGCTCAAGGGATCCTCCTGGCGAATCGCGGCGAGGAATGTAACTCGGGGCCGGGCGTGGCGCGTTGCGTGACTGGCTGGCGGCGCGAGCCCCTCGTATGTTAGAAAGGCAGACGTCAGACGTCAGAAGTCAGGCGTCGGTGACGGCGCGATAGTGCGGTAACAGACATCTAACATCTCACATCTAACATCTGCCTCCATGGCTACCCGTCGCACCCAGGGCACCGTCATCGGCGTGTTGTGGCTCGTCTACATCGTCGCGCTCGTGATGGTGGTGATCATGTTCCAGGACAAGCCGATCTCGCGCGGCTTTGGCTTCCCGCACATGCCGCTCTACGGCGCGGTCACCTGGTGGTTCTTTTTCGCCATCCCGCTGATTGGCTCGACGTGGGGTTATTTCAATGACTGGAAGGACCGAGCGCCTGACGCGACCTAGCGAGCTCTTCGGCCCACGAAATGCAACCGCGGTGCTCCATGACGAGAGCACCGCGGTTTTGTTTTTGCCAAGCCCCTTAGCCCCAGCCCCCAGCCCCCAGCCCCCATATGGAAGTCCGCGAATTTCACTTGACGCTGAAGAACCGCGTCATCATTGCCTTAGCGCTGGTCGCGCTCATTGGCCTGGGCGCCGTGGTTCTGACCATCGGCATGACGCTGCTGGTCGGAGCGATTGGCGTGGGCGTCATCGCGGGGGGATACCTCGCCGCGCGATCCAAGGTGCGCCGGGCGCTCGGCCGCAACGATCCCACGCCCGTTACGCGTCCCGAGCCCGGCCAGGAAGTATTTCCTGAGACAAAGCAGCCAGCGATACGACAACTTCGCGACGGCGAGTAGCGCGCGAGAGGCGACCGTGTGAAGTTTGGCGCGCCCATTCTTCGTGAACCGACATGATCGCTCTCGGAACCATTCGCTTACGCGCCGCCTTCACGGCGGTCGCGGCCTTGCTGTTCTTCACCGGCGCCAACGCGATGTTGGCACAACAGGACGCGCGCACGGTCGTGGTGCTCGTCCGGCACGCCGAGAAGGCGAGCGCCACGGAGCGCGATCCGGTGCTCAGCACGGCAGGCACCGCGCGAGCGTTGGCGCTGGCCGAAGCGCTCAAGGACGCGAACGTGAGCGCCGTGATCACCACGCAGCTGCAGCGGACCAAGCTCACCGGGCAGCCGCTGGCCGAGAAGCGTGGGCTGATCACCGAAGTCGTCGCGACGGAGTCGTCGGTCGAGTCGCACGCGCGCGCGGTCGCCGAGGCGGTGCGCAAGCACGCGGGATCGGTCGTGCTGGTGGTCGGGCACAGCAACACCGTGCCGGCGATCATCGCCGCGCTCGGCGGCCCCAAGATGCCCGACCTCTGCGACTCCGCTTACTCGAATCTGTTCGTCGTCGTGCTCGGCGAGGCCGGCGGGGCGCGGCTCATCCGATCGCGTTTCGGCGAGCCTGATGTGGCGCCTGATGCCGCATGCGCCGCGATGACACGGTAGCGGGCGTGCCGCGGCCATTTGGCCGCGGCGCGTTCGCATTCCTGCGCGCGCTCGCGCGCAACAACGAGAAGGCGTGGTTCGAGGCGCATCGCGCAGAGTTCGACCGCGAGATCAAGACGCCGCTCGTCGCGCTGGTCGAGGAGATGGACGCCCGGCTGGCCCGCGTCGCGCCGGAGCTGATCGGCGATCCGAAGCGTTCGCTCTTTCGCATTCACCGCGATGTCCGCTTTTCGCGCGACAAGTCGCCGTACCATACGTACGGCGCCTGTTGGTTCTTTCACCGCGATCTCAATCGCGGCTCCAAGGGCGACGTCGCGCACGGCGGGGCGGGCTTCTATTTCCACTTCTCGCCCAAAGACTCGTCGATCGGCGGGGGCATCTGGATGCCGCCCTCGCACCCGCTGAAGGTGCTGCGCGAGCGCATCGCCGACGCGCCCGATGAAATCGCGAGGCTCGTGACCGCGCCCGCCGTGCGCCGCCGATTCGGCTCGATGAACGAGGTCGCGATGCTCATCCGCCCCCCGCGCGGCATCGCCCCCGACCACCCGGCAGCCAAGTGGCTCCGCTACAAATCCTTCACCCTCGGCCGCACACTCACCCAACGCGATGTCATCAGTTCGGCGCTCGCCGACAACTTGATCAAAGACTTTGCGCTGCTGGTGCCGTTCGTGAGGTGGATCAACTCGACGATGGGGTTGCGGGCTCAGTCGCGGAGGTAGGGGTTCGATAACCGCGACGCATGTGTAAGCACTTGCTTACACATCCGTTTGCGACTAGGCTGCGTGACATGACCATTCGCGAGAAGCTGCTGCGCGCTACGGCGCGGGTATACGCCGAGGCCGGCTACCGGGGCGCCACCACGCGGCGCATCGCGCATGAGGCAGGGGTGAATGAAATCACCCTGTTTCGGCACTTCGGATCGAAGGACGCGCTGATCAAGGAGGCGCTGGATCAGGGCGAGCTGCCACGGACCACCGCGGCGCTTCCCCACGTGCCCCTACGGCCGGCCGCAGAGCTCACCGCGTGGTGCATCGCGCAATTCGAGGAGCTGTACGCCCAGCGGTCCATTATCAGGAAAGTGATGGGTGAGATCGAAGAGCATCCCGAGATCGTGCACTCCGGGATGTCCTGTCCCCGACACGCGGGCCAGGAACTGCTCGGCTATCTCACCCGGCTGCGCGACGGTGGCTTGAGCTCGGCCGACATCGATCCCCGCATCGCCGCTCGGATGCTCATGAGCGCCGTGTTCTCCGAGGCGATGAGCCGCGACATCGCGCCGGCCGGCGTCCATGCGCTGCCGGTGAACGAATCGATGCGCGCTTATGTGAGCCTCCTGCTCCGGGCTATCGCCGTCGACAGCGCGAAGCGTCCGCACATGTCGCGCGCAAGCAAGACACGGCCGCCGCCCAAGCGAAACTCGCGGCACTAGTACCGTCGTTCGTCCGTACAGCCTGCCACCGCTCGGCAGATTCAACGCTCCACCGGATTTCGATCATGACGATTCCCCAGCGCCTCGCCCTCGTGGCCACGCTTGCCTCCGCGCTCCTCGCGCCGCGCGATGACGCGCGCGCGCAGCAGAGCGTGGCCGGTGCGCCGCGCGCGCTCTCGCTCGATGACGCCCTTCGCATCGCCGACCTTCAGGGCTCCGACATCGCCGTCGCTCGCGCGGGCGTGCAACGCGCCAATGGTCAACAGGTGCAGGCGCGCAGCCAGCTCCTCCCGCAGATCTATGGCTCCGCGAACTACACCCGCACGCTCAAGTCACAGTATTCGGGCATCGGCGCCACGACCGACTCCGGTCCGCCAAAACCCACGAACTGCGGCCGATTCTCGGCGCACCCCGCGCTCCCGCTCGCCACGCGCGTCGACTCGATCGACCATCAGCTGCTGTGCAGCGGCGGCAGCTCGATCGGATCGCTCTTCGCCAATCTCCCCTTCGGCCAGAGAAACAACTACACGCTCGGCATTTCGGGCACGCAGACGATCTTCGACGCGCGCGTGTTCGAGCTCGTGAAAGCGACCGGCGCGGTGAAGCGCACGGCCGACGTTGCCCTTACGTCGGCGCGGGCGCAGGTGATCGTCGATGTCGCCAGCGCCTACTACGACGCGGCGCTGAGCGACCGACTCGTGTCGATCGCCCAGGCGACGCTGGCGCAGGCGGACACGACGCTGGCGCAAACGCAACTCGCGCGCACCGTCGGCAGCACAGCGGAATTCGATCTGCTGCGCGCCCAGGTGACGCGCGACAACGCGCGTCCGATGCTGATCCAGCGCCGCGCGGACCGCGACGTGGCGTACATGCGCATCAAGCAGCTGCTCAACCTTCCGCTCGATGAGAGCGTCGCGCTTACCACGTCGCTCGGCGACGACGCACCGGTCGAGAGCGGCCGGCTGGCGTCGATTACCGCCGTCCGTCCGGATACCGCGACGGGGGCGAGGGCGCCGGTTCGCCAGGCGATCGAGGGCGTTACGGCGCAGGAAGCCAACTTCGGCGCCGCGAGGGCGCAGCGCTATCCGGCCATCACGCTGAGCTCGCAGTACGGCCGCGTCGCGTATCCGTCCGGCGGCCTGCCGGGCTGGTCGGACTTTCTGAGCAACTGGACGGTCGGCGTCGGCCTGCAGATCCCGCTCTTCACGGGCTTCCGCATCAGCGGCGACGAGCAGGTGGCGTCGGCGAACCTGGCCGAGGCGCGGGCGCGCTTGCAGCAGACGCGCGAGCTGGCCGCGCTCGACACGCGCAACTCCATCTCGCGGATGAACGCGGCGCAGGCGCAGTGGGAGGCGAGTAAGGGAACGGTCGAGCAGGCATCGCGCGCGTACCAGATCGCGACGGTGCGCTACAAGGAGGGCATCTCGACCCAGACGGAGATAACGGACTCGCGGATTTTGATGCAGGCCGCGCAAGCGAACCGCGCCCAGGCCGCGCGCGATTTACAGATCGCGCGGCTTCGCCTCGCACTCATTCGCGATCTGCCTCTCTCGACGCTCGGCGGCTCGTCGCAACAGGGCGTGCCGGGCCAGCAGAGCGGCTCGCAGACGAATCCGTTGGCGCAGCAGCAGCTTCAGCAACAACAGCGACAGGGACAGCAACAGCAATCGGGGCAAGCGGGCGCCACGATTCTCACGAGCACGACCGGGACAACACCATGAACACGACACCACGCAGCACGGCGATCATAGCGGCCGCGATGCTCCTCGCGGTGGCGGCATGCGGCGGCGGCGGCGCGAGCGATGCCAAAGGCGCTACCGATTCGGCGGCGGGCAAGCGAGGCAGTAGCGGCAGCAAGGATTCCACGGGCGCCGCGGCGCAGCCGATGATCATCGGACCTGAAAACATCATGGTCATCGCCAGAGGAGAGCTGACGACCGGCCCCGCGCTCTCGGGCACGTTGTCGGCGACCCGCACCGCGGTGGTGCGCGCGCAGGTGGCCGGGCCCGTCCTCTCGACGCAAGTCGAGCGCGGCCAGCGCGTCTCGGCCGGCCAATCGATGGCGAAGATCGACGACAGCTCCATCCGCGAAAATGTGCTCTCGGCGCAGAGCGCCGTGCACGCCGCGCAGTTGTCGTCAGAGAACGCGACGCACGACTTGGAGCGTTTCAACCGGCTGCTCGCCGCGGGGGCGATCGCCGAGCGCGATGTCGAGGGGAGCAAGCGCATGCAGCTGACGGCGAGCGCGGCGCTCGAGGATGCGAAGGCGCGCCTCGCCAACGCGCAGCTGCAGTTGCAGCGCACGATGGTGCGGTCGCCGTTCGGCGGCATTGTGAGCGAGCGGCAGGTGAATGGCGGCGACGTCGTGCAGCCGGGCGGCGCCATGTTCACCGTCGTCGATCCTTCATCAATGCAGCTCGAGGCGACCGTTCCCGCCGATCAGATTCAGGCGCTGCGCATCGGCCAAGCGGTGCAGTTCAGCGTCACCGGATACGAGGGACGCGCGTTCACGGGCCGCATCGATCGTATCAACCCATCCGCCGATCCGGCGACGCGCCAGGTGCGGCTCTACGCCACTATTCCGAATCCGGGTGGCTCGCTGGTCACCGGCCTCTACGCGCAGGGACGCGTGGCGAGCGACACCAAGCAGGGGCTGATCGTTCCGTCGAGCGCGGTCGACATCAAGGGACTGCAGCCCGCGGTGCTTCGCCTGCGCAACGGCCGCGTCGAGCGCGTCGTCGTCCAACTCGGCATTCGCGACGAGCACGCCGAAGCCGTGGAGGTGAAGAGCGGGCTCGCGAGCGGCGACACAATTCTGATCGGTGCGGCGCAAGGAGTGTCGGTGGGGACGGCGGTGAGGGTCATGGTCACTGGCGACCGGAAGTAAGGCGCTGCGTGCTGCGTGCTGCGTGCCAACAGCACGTGGCGACTCACGCCTTACACCCGCGGTGAATATCACCGAGTGAGTGCTGTCAGCACGCAGCACGCAGCGCCTGTGAGAAGCAGTCTTTCACGTAACTCAGGGTTCATAAATGTTCATTTCCGACTTCGCCATCAAAAAGCCGATCGTCACCATCTCCGCCATGTTGGCGCTCGTGGCGTTCGGGCTGTTCGCCCTGTTCAGTCTGCAGACGGACGAGTTCCCGGACATTCAGGCGCCCGTCGTCGTCGTCAACATCCCCTATCCCGGCGCCTCGCCCGACGTCGTCGAGCGCGAGGTGATCGAGCCGATCGAGGAGCAAATTTTCAGCATCGCCGGTGTTGACGGCTCGAAGTCGACCTCGGTGGCGACCGACGGTCTGGCCCGGTTGACGGTCACCTTCGACTTCGGGAAGGACATCAACCAGGCGTCGCAGGACATTCGCGATGCGATCTCGGCGAAACGAGCGGACTTGCCGACCGAGATGAAGGAGCCGATGCTGAGCCGTCTCGATCCGTCGGTCGAGCCGGCGGTTTCGCTCACCCTCTCGTCGACATCCTTGCCGGCCACGACGTTGACGCGTATCGCCGATCCGACCATCACCCGCCAACTGCGCGCCATTCCTGGCGTGGCGCTGGTGAACGTCGTCGGCGGCATCAAGCGTGACCTGACCGTCCAGGTGAAACCGGTCGCCTTGCAAGCCTCGGGAATCAGCGTCGCGCAGGTGGTTCAGGCGCTCGAGGCCCAGAACCTCGCCGTTCCCGTCGGCCGGCTCAATGGGGCGCTGGACGAGCGCACGATTCGTCTGCGCGGGCGCCTCGAGTCGCCCACCGATTTCGCGAACGTCGTGATCGCCGAGCGCGGCGGGACATCGATCCGCCTGGGCCAGGTCGCCGACGTGTTCGACGGCACCGAGGAGCCGCGCTCGCTTGCGCTCTACAACGACAAAGAGGCGATCGGCATCGAAGTGCTGAAATCGAAGGGCTACTCGACCACTCAGGTGAGCAACAAGATTCGCGAGCGAGTCGCGGCGCTGCAAAAAACACTGCCGGCGGGGGCGAAGCTCGAGATCGTCCGCGACGCCGGCACTCGCGTGAGCCGCGCCGTGCGCAACGTCGAGGAAGCGCTGGTGGAGGGCGCGCTGCTGACGGTACTCGTAGTCTTCCTGTTTCTGAATTCGTGGCGGTCGACGGTGATCACTGGGCTCGCGCTGCCGGTGTCCGTCATCGCGTCGTTCGTCGCGGTGTGGGCGTTCGGCTTCACACTCAACACGATGTCGCTGCTCGGCCTCTCGCTCGCGATCGGCATTTTGATCGACGACGCGATCGTCGTGCGAGAAAATATCGTGCGACACATCGAGCTCGGCGAAGACCATGTTACGGCGTCGCACACCGGCACGGATGAGATCGGGCT
>JBBROY010000037.1:0-44834 GCA_038228795.1 Gemmatimonadales bacterium | reverse complement strand
GATCGCCGAGCGCGGCGGGACCTCGATCCGCCTCGGCCAGGTCGCCGACGTGTTCGACGGCACCGAGGAGCCGCGCTCGCTTGCGCTCTACAACGACAAAGAGGCGATCGGCATCGAAGTGCTGAAATCGAAGGGCTACTCGACCACTCAGGTGAGCAACAAAATTCGCGAGCGCGTCGCGGCGCTGCAGAAAACACTGCCGCCGGGAGCGAAGCTCGAGATCGTCCGCGACGCCGGCACTCGCGTGAGCCGCGCCGTGCGCAACGTCGAGGAAGCGCTGGTGGAGGGCGCGCTGCTGACGGTGCTCGTCGTGTTCATCTTCCTCAATTCGTGGCGGTCGACGGTCATCACCGGACTCGCCCTGCCGGTGTCCGTGCTCGCCTCTTTCGTTCCGCTATGGCTCTTCGGCTTCACCCTCAACACGATGTCGCTGATGGGTCTGTCGCTGGCGATCGGCATCTTGATCGACGATGCCATCGTCGTGCGCGAGAACATCGTGCGGCACATCGAGATGGGGAAAGATCACTTCACGGCGTCGCATGACGGCACCGACGAGATCGGGCTCGCCGTCGCCGCGACGACCTTCTCGATCGTGGCCGTCTTCGTGCCGATCGCGTTCATGTATGGGGCGGGCGGCCAGTGGTTCAAGCCCTTCGCGCTGACGATCGCCGCCGCGGTGCTCGTCTCCCTCTTTGTTTCCTTCTCGCTCGACCCGATGCTCTCCGCGTATTGGGCCGACCCGCAGGTGGAGGCGCACGAGCGCCGGAACGTGATTGCCCGAACGCTCGACCGCTTCAACAAGTGGTTTGACCGCCAGGCCGAGCGGTACACGCACGTGATTGCCTGGGCGCTCGATCACCGGTTGGCCATGGTGGCGCTGGCGCTGTTGTCGTTCGCCGGCGCGATCGTGATGCAGATGAAATTCGGGAAGGGTGAATTCGTGCCGGTGAGCGATCGCAGCGAGCTCAACCTGGTGATCGAAGCGCCGCCGGGATCGAATCTCGAATACACGCGGATCAAGACCGACGAAGCGGCGCGGGTTGCGCGGTCGCACCGCGAAATCGCGTACACCTACGCGACGATCGGCACCGCCATTCCGCCGTTCGAGCCGCCTGGCGTCGACCAGGCGCTCATTTACGTGCGCCTCATTCCGAAGGCGGATCGGCCGGGCATGAGCCAGGATCAGGTCGGCCAGATGCTTCGCCGGGAGCTCGGCCGCATCGGCGGCGCGCAGGTGTCGGTGTACACCTCGGGATTCGGTGGCGCGATGAAGCAGATCCAGATCCAGATGAGTGGCACGGACGCGGTGACGCTGACCAAGCTCGCGCAGCAAGCGGCCGACGAGGTGCGCAAAGTACCCGGTGCCGTCGACGTCGGGCTGTCCACTCGCGGCGAGAAGCCCGAAATGGAGATTCAGCTCAACCGCGGTCTGTCCGGCTCGCTCGGCGTCACGGTCGGGCAGGTCGCGCAATCGTTGCGGCCGGCGTTCGCTGGAATCAAGGCGGGCGATTGGGTCGATCCGAGCGGCGAGACGAGGGACGTCACTGTGCGTCTTGCGCCCGAGTCGCGCTCGAGGTTGTCGGATCTGCAACAGCTGCCACTAGTCGTCGGCAACGGTACGAACGGCGCGCCGTCGACGGTGCCGCTTGGTCAGGTGGCGAACATCAAGCAGGGACTTGGGCCGGCCCTCATCGCGCACCTCAATCGCGAGCGCGTGATCAATGTCGAAGCGAACACCGAGGGCCGCTCGCTCACCGAGGTGGTCAACGACATCAACAAGCGGCTGACGAAGATGCAGCTGCCGCCCGGCTATCAGATCACGCAGGGCGGCCAAGCGCGCGACCAGGGAGAAATCTTTGGGCGCATCTTCGCCGCGCTCGGCACCGCGGTGTTGCTGATGTATCTCATCCTGGTCATCCAGTTCGGATCCTTCCTCGCGCCGCTGGCCATTCTCGTTTCGCTGCCGCTGTCGCTCATCGGCGTCGTGCTCGCGCTCAAGATCACCGGCGACTCGATCAACATCATGAGCCTGATCGGGGTCATCCTGCTGATGGGGATCGTGGCCAAGAACGCCATCCTGCTCATCGACTTCGCAAAATGGGGCCAGGAGCGTGGCATGAAACGACGCGAAGCGATCATCGAGGCGGGGCGCATCCGGCTACGTCCCATTCTCATGACCACGCTCGCGCTCATCGCCGGCATGATTCCGGTGGCCATGGGTCGCGGCGAGGGCGCCGATTTCCGCTCGCCACTCGGCGTCGCGGTCATCGGCGGCACGATCACGTCGACACTGCTGACGCTGCTCGTGATCCCTACGATCTACGAGATCCTCGACCAAGGACGCGCCTGGCTCGCCGGCTTCATCAAGGGGCCCACCGAAACGCCGTCTCGAACGGCGGTTCCGGAAGCGGGGGATTGAGAAGGGCCATGTCAGACGTCAGATGTCGGATGTCGGTGACCGAGGATCATTGTTTGCACTGACATCTGACATCTGACGTCTTCACACGCTGCATCCCCTGATCACCCGTTCTCAGTGACGCCAATGAACGACTCCCAACGCAAACACCTCGAACGCCGCCTGCTCGATGAACGCGCCAACCTACAACGCGACCTTGACCGCTATCGTGATGACACGCGCGAGACGCTGCAGGAACAGTCGAACGATTTGTCGCACGCGAGGCTGCATCCGGCAGACGAGGCGACCGATGCCTTCGATCAGGAGCTGGACGCGTCGAACGCCGTACGGCAATCGCGCGAGCTAGCGGAGATCGACGCCGCGCTCGAGCGGCTGTACAAAGATCCCGAGCACTTCGGGCTCGACGAGAACACGGGGAAGGAGATCGCCATGGCCAGGCTGGATATCGTGCCGTGGGCTAGGACTGCCTCCTAGGCTGCGCTGCGTGCTGCGTGCTCCGTGCTACGTGCACAACAGCACCTGGCTGACAACCGCTCTCAGCCCACTATAAGCACCGTCGGGCGCGTGCTGTCAGCACGCAGCACGCAGCACGCACCGCAATTCAGTACGACCCGCAGCGCGCTATTCGGAGCGTAAGGCGACGGCCGGATCCACTCGCGCCGCGCGCCGCGCCGGTAAATAACTCGCGCCCGCCGCCACGCAGACGAGAGCGATGGCCGTCAGGCTGAACACCACGGGGTCAGTCGCCGAGACGTCAAAGAGTAGCGAGCGGATCGCGCGGCCCGCGGCGAGCGCCGCGACCGCTCCGACCGCCACCCCGATCACCGCGACGCGAATGCCTTCGCCCACCACCAATCGCACGACGTCATCGCCCTGCGCGCCGAGCGCGATGCGGACGCCAATCTCCTGCGTGCGCTGCGCGACGGTGTACGCGAGCACGCCGTAGAGCCCCACGATCGCCAGCACTAGTGCCACCGAGCCGAAGATGCCGAACATCATCGCGCCGAGCCGCCACGGGCGAACCTGCGGATCAAGCAGCTCGGCCAACGGCCGCACGTTGGCGAAGGGCAGATCGCTTCCGAGCTCCTGCAGCGACTTGCGGATCACCGCCACCTGCAGTGCCGGATCGCCCTTCGCGCGCACGAACAGCGCGCGTAAACCCCATTTCGCGTCGGTCGGCATTGGCACGTAGTACTGCGGTACCGGCTTCTCCCGCAGCTCCTGGCTCGTCGTGTTGCGCGCGATGCCGATGATCTCCGAGCAGGGCAGCGATGCGGCCGTCGAGTTACGGCCCTGTCCGATCTTGAGGCACGTGCCGACCGGATTCTGGCCCGGCCAATACAGCTTGGCGAGCGCCTCGTTGATCACGACGACGTACGCGCTCGTCGCTCGCTCGGCCGCGGTGAAGGCGCGTCCGCGCACGAGCCGCGTTCCCGTCGTCTGAAAGTATTCCGACGTCACGGGATTCATCAGCGGGTTTCCCAGGGAGCGCGGCAGCGAATCGCGACCGGGGATGTACAGCTGGACCGCGATCATCGACTGAAAGGGCACGGTCACCACCTGGCTCACGCTCGCGACGCCGGGCAGCGCGGCGATGCGCTCCTGCGCGCGGCGGTAGAACTCGTTGATCTGTGACTTGCCCCCGCCACCGCCACTCAGATCGACCGAGGCGAGCAGCAACTTGTCGACATCGAAGCCGAGATCCGCGCCGCGCACGTTCTGAAGGCTGCGCACGAAGAGGCCCGCGCCGACCAGCAGTACCAGCGTCAGCGCAACCTGGCCGGCAATGAGCGCGGACCTCAGCCGCGAGCGCGCGAACGTTCCCTCGCGCGCCCCCGCCTTGAGCGACGACGTGAGATCGGGCCGGCTCCCCTGCAGCGCGGGCGCGAGTCCGCACAGCAATCCGGTGATCAGCGTCGCCGCGAGCGTGAAGAGCAGCACACGCGTGTCGAGCGGCGTGTCGAGCGCTGAGATGCCGGGGAGCAGGAATCGTCTGATCACGCCGCCGCCCCAGTGCGCCACCAACAACCCGGTGACGCCGCCCGTCACGGCCAGGATCACACTTTCGGTCACCAGCTGTCTCACCAACCGCGTCCGCGACACGCCGAGCGCGAGACGGATGGCTATCTCGCGCTGGCGTCGCAGCGCGCGCGTGAGAAGGAGGTTGGCCACGTTGGCGCATGCGATGAGCAGTACCACGGCCGCCACGGCGGCCAACGAAATGGAAACCTTGAGGTCAGCGCTCGAACCCTCCTCGTCGGCGCCGACGCCGATGATCGACCCGAGCGACACGTTGGACTTCGGATCCTCGCGCGGTCCGGCCGCCTGCAGGCGGCCCGCACGATGCGCCCGCGTGGCGTCGCCCGCCGCCTGCGCCAGCGCCACGCCCGGCTTCACGCGCGCGATCGATTTGAGAAAGAAGAAGCCGCGGCTGGTCAGCCATTCCGGCGACATGATGTTGTTGGACGCGGCGGCGCTCAGCGGCAGCCACACGTCCGACGAAGAAAGTCCGACGCCCGTGAATCCCTTCGGCGCCACGCCGATCACCGTATACATCTCGTTCGCCAATCTGATCTGCGACCCGATCGCCGTGCGCTCGCCGCCGAAGCGCCGCTGCCAGAATCCGTAGTCGAGCACCGCCACCTGCGCGTTGCCGACCTTGTCCTCGTCCGCGGTGAACAAACGTCCCGTGGCCGCGTGAACGCCGAGCAGCGGGAAGAAGCTGGCCGTCACCATGTGCGCTCGCACCTGCTGCGCGTCCGCGCCGCGTCCGAAGGTCAGCTCCTGGTCGGCATACGCCGCCGTCGCCGCGAACGACGAGGTGTGGTCACGGAGGTCGAGGTAGTCCGGATACGTCATCTCCAACTGTGTATTCTGGCCGACACCCGGCAACACCCGGGTGGTCTTGAAGTTGTAGACGCTCCTGGCGTCGATCACATGGGCGGGGGGACGGAAGAGTAGTGCATCGACGACGCCGAACATCGTTGCGTTGGCGCCGATGCCAATGGCGAGGCAGGCGATTGCCGCGGCAGCGAAGGCGGGCGTACGGCGAAGCGCGCGCAGCGCGTACCGGATGTCGGCGAGCAGGGAATCCATCGGCTTAGCCCCAAATGGCGGTGTGATCCGACGATTGTTGGAGATACGAATGCATCCTTCGACCCGCGCCAAGTGCCGAGGGTTGCCGCCGCTATTGCCGCACTATCCGGTACACCCCTCCGCTACTCGACGTCATGTAGAGCTCTCCCGTTGCGTCTTCGCCGAAGGAGGTGATCGAGCCGACGGACGCGATGTGCCAATCCCGTTGCTCGGTGACCGTTCCGCCTACCACGTGGATGCTGTGCAGCCAGCCGCTGCAGTAGTCGGAATACAGGTAGACGCCGGCGAGCTCGGGGATGCGAGTGCCTCGGTAGACGAATCCGCCGGTGATCGAACATCCCTGCGAATGGTCGTAGTCGAACAGGGGAAGCGTCAATCCGGCGCGCGCGCAGCTGGCCGCCGCGTAGCACGCCATTCCCTCCATCACGTTCCATCCATAGTTGAGGCCGCCCGCGCTCGCGGCCGCTACGTCGATCTCCTCGCGCGCGCCCTGGCCGACGTCCGCGATGTAGAGCTGGCCCGAGACGCGGTCGAACGCGAAGCGCCACGGATTGCGCAGTCCGTATGCCCATATCTCGGGCCGCGTCCCCAACTGCCCGACGAACGGATTGTCCGGCGGCACGCGATAGGGCAGCGCGCCGTTGACATCGATCCGCAGCATTTTGCCGAGCAGCGCGTTGCGGTTTTGTCCGTTTCCATTCGGATCGCCTCCGCTGCCTCCGTCGCCCATGCCGATGTAGAGCATGCCGTCCGTCCCGAACATCACGAGGCCGCCGTTGTGGTTCGCGAACGGCTGCGCGATGCCGATGATCAGCGTCGAGCTGACCGGATCGGCCACGTTCGCATTGCCCGAGACGTGAAAGCGCTCGACGCGCGTGTTGCCGGCGACATCGGTGAAATTCACGAAGAAAAATCCGTTGCTCGCGTACTGCGGGTGGAACGCCACGCTCAGCAGGCCTCGCTCGCCGCCGGTCGAGATGCGGGTCGAGAGATCGAGAAACGGCACCGGCAGCACCGTGCCGCTCGCCACGATGCGAATGCGACCCGTCTGCTCGACGACGAACAGCCTCGCATCGCCGGCCGGCGCGGTGACGTACAGCGGGCTGTCGAACCCTGCCGCGACATTCTCCAACCGCAGCGCGAGCGCGGAGGCATTCAACGAGTAGGCGACCGTCGCGGCCGCGGTGCCCGAGTTGTTCACGGTTACGTTTTGAGTCACCGGCGAGGGATCGTACATCGCACCCGCGTTGGTCACGCTCGCCGCCGTGATCACGTACACGCCTGTGGCCAGGCCGGCGAATTGCGCCGTCGCGGCCACCGTTCGCGCGAATCCGTTCGGTCCGCTCACCGTCAGCGCTCCGGCCGCCGCGGAAGGCAATCCGCTGACGGTGATGTCGAGCGCTCCACCTGACGCCGACAGCGGCGACTGGGAGCAGGCGAGCAGCAGGAGCGCGATCGGCGGGATGAAGCGCGCGAGCGGCAATGGCCTACGGGATGAGGTGAGCGCATGACCCGGACTCCGGTATGTACTTCATGACTCGTTCCAACGTTCGACCCCTGCCGGCATCTCGAGGATTAGATCGGCGCCATACGCCAGCGACGGCGTCTGATAGCCGGGCTTCGCATCCCCTTCGCTCGCTCGCGCCGCGATCGCCAGCGCGGTTATCGAGGTGAGCGTGTAGCCATCGGGCGTGCGCATGCGCGCCGCGGCGCGCCGCCCCTCGTCGTCTTCCACCTCGCCCCAGAGCAGCGAGTGCGAGCGCTCGCGTTTGGCGTCGCTCGGCCCCGGTGGCCTGCGATTGATCGCGGCCTTGAGCAGCTTCTGGATGGGCGGGGAGCCGAGCAACCATCCAAAGCGCCTGGTCATGCGCACGGCGCGAATCGTCGAATCGGGCACCGCCGCGTACACCTCGATGTTGCCGATGCCCGTGCTGTAGTACGCCGATGCCACGTCACCCCACGAAATCGTCATGGACTCTACCGCGCCGTTGCCGTAGTCGATGCGTCGCGTCTTCCACGCCGCGGGTACCGGCGTCAGCACACCGTTGCGCCGAACGAGTCCGCCGTGATTGATGTTCTCGACCATCGTCGTCGCGGTGCCGCGTGACACGCCGCCGCGCGCTTGAAACGCCAACGTGAGCTTCGTGGCCGTGGGGAGCAGACCCTTCAGGTGCGCCGCCAGACAATCCGACGGCACGACGTCGAACCCCGCGCCGGGCAGCAGCATTACTCCGGCGGCGCGAGCCACGCCGTCGCGGGCAGCCATCGCCTCGAACACGGACGCCTCGCCGGTGATATCGATGTAGTGGGCCCGCGACTCAATGCATGCTGACGCCATGGGCGTCGCAGTGCGCGAGAACGGACCCGCGCAATGCAGCACCACCGTTGCGCCCGCGATTCCCTTTTTCACGATTGCCGGATCATCGAGCCGAAACGCGCGATGCTCCAAGCCGAGCTCAGCCGCCAAAACGGACACCGCCGCGGCATCGCGCCCGGCGAGTGTCGGACGCATGCCAAGCGATGCGGCGCGGCGCGCGATGAGACGTCCGGTGTACCCGTTCGCGCCGTAGATGAGAATCACGGTGAGAGCGCCACCGCCTCGATCTCGTGTACTCGGCTCACGTCGATGCTTATTCCTTCGTCGCCCGATTCCCGCGGCACGAGGATGTTGGTGAAGCGCGCACCGAAGACGATCTCCGCCGGTTTGTACGACGAGCGTGTGTGCACGGTCTGCGCGAACGTCTCATCCGTACCGGTGAGCAGGATCAGAAACTCGGCATCCGATTCGCGCAACTGTTGCTCGGACACGCCGAACATCGGACTGCTCTCGTCGATTGGATGGACGATCGTCCACGACAGCGGAAAGAAGGTGACGCTGTCGCGTTCCAGCGTCAGCTCCCGAAATTCACGATCGGCCGAGCCCGGTCTGCGGCGATTGAGCAGCACCTTCGCGCTCAACTCGACGATCTGATTGGTCCGCGCGTTCGCGATGCGAAACTGGAACGCCGTGATGCCGCGGTACGGCGCGATCACCGCCCGGTCGCTGAAGATGATCGCCGCCGTCGGCCGCGACACGCGGCCAAAGAACAATCCCGCGCCGATCGAGAAGCCGAGCAATCCGACCAGCGATTCGACGGTCACCAGAATGTTCGCGGCCAGCGTCGCCGGCACGATGTTGCCGTAGCCGATGGTGGCCAGCGTCTCGACGCTGAAAAAAAAGGCCTGGCCAATGCGCCCGCCCGCCCCCATGTCGTTCACCCCCATCAACGCGCCGCTGCCGCAAGCGAGGAAGCCAAGCGCGAAGAGCAGGTTGACGCCGAGGTACGCGCCGACGGTCCAGGCGAGAAAATGCGGCCACGACATGGTGAGTGCCGCGTGGTACATCGAGAGCGACCGCAGCGCGCCGAGCCCGGTCCGGCGCACGTTGAAGCTCCCATCGCGGTTGAGCAGACGCCGGCGGCTCTCGCGCGCGACGACGGCGCCGAAGCCGAGATCGAGATTGATGTCGCCCTGCGTCGCCGTTGTTTCCGCCGGTGGTGTGTCGCCTCCGGGCGTACGCGACTTCATCGCACCCCGCCGATCACTTGAGATTCCCGACGATGTCCGACGACGTATTGGATGCCTTCCTCATGATGTTCGAGAGCGCCTCGAAATATTTCGACCGCCGATCCATCAGCATCTGGAGGCGCAGCGACGTATCCTCGCCGATCTCGCTCAGCGCGTCGAGATCGCCCTTCAACAGGCTCGTCATGTCGCGAAGCGTCTTCCGCTTTCCCGTCGCGTGGTGGATGTCGTTCATGATCGACCTGAGGTCGGACTCGGCGTCTTGCGCGACTTGCATCAGGACGAGAGAGATGATGGCTTCGATGTCCTGATCGTTGTTCACCTGCCCGTGAAACCGGGATCGCGCGGCGGCGCGGATCATCTGCGCGGCCGCGTGCGGATGGAGATGCAGCGCCTTGACCTTCGCCGCTTCGGCGATCGCCCATGCGCGCACCTGCGGTCGCAGAGCGGTGAATTGATGCGGAACCGTCGCCGCGAACGGACCGTCGAACCCATGAAAGCTGGCCATAAAACATTCCTCGTCGTGGGCCGCAACGCGCGGCGGTTGGGAATACCCTAACGCGGCAGCGACGGCAGCGGAACGGGAGAAGCAGAAGGTGGCCATCGAGCCGACTCAATGGCTCGCCGCCGCCTCGCGCAGCAGACCCCACGCCCGCGCCACGTGCGCGCGCTCGGTGCGAATGTTGCCGATCGCCAATCGCAGCACGAACGCGCCCTTCAGCTTGGTGTGCGATAGATACGCGTCGCCGCTCGCGTTCACCCGGTGCATGATCGACTCGTTCAGCGTCTCGAGCTCCTGCTCGCTCATCGATTGGTTGGGCACGTAGCGAAAGCACACCACCGACAATGGTACCGGCGCTGCCACTTGCCACCCAGGCTCCGCAACGATCCACCCCGCCAACTCCTGTGCGAGCGCGCAGTGTGCGCGCACCCGCGAAGCAATCCCTTCGGCACCGAACGCCCGCATCACCATCCACAATTTCAGCGCGCGAAAACGGTGGCCCAGCTGCACGCCGTAGTCCATGAAGTCGACAACTTCGCCCTGCCGCGTCGTCACCAGATATTCGGGAATGAGCGAGAACGCGCGCTTGAGCGTCGCCGCGTCCCGCACGTAGAGCGCCGAGCAGTCGATCGGCGTGAACAGCCACTTGTGCGGGTTCACCACCAGCGAGTCGGCCAGCTCGGCGCCGTCGAGCACCCATCGCATCTCGGGCGCGACCGCGGCCGCTCCGCCATATGCCGCGTCGATGTGCAACCACATGCCCTCGCGCTTGCAGATCTCCGCGATCGCGCGCACGGGGTCGACGCTGGTCGTGCTCGTCGTTCCGGTCGTCGCCACCACAGCGAGTGGACGCCGCCCCGCGGCGCGGTCGGCCGCAACGGCGCTCGCCAGCGCGCGCGCAGGCATGCGGAACTCGGCATCGCTCGGCAATCGTACGACGTTCTCCCGGCCGAGCCCGAGGGTGATCGCCGCCTTGTCGACGCTCGAGTGCGCCTGATCCGACGCGTACACGCGCAGCGCCGGCAGATCGGCGCGGCCGGCCATTCCGCGCTCACGAATTTTGAGATCGGTCGCCGACTCGCGCGCCGCGGCGAGCGCGAGCAGCGTCGAGACGCTCGCCGTGTCGGTGATCACGCCAAACCAATCCGACGGAAGTCCCATCATGTCGCGCAGCCAGCCGAGCACTATTTCCTCGAGCTCGGTCGCGGCCGGCGAGGTCTTCCACAACATGGCGTTTACGTTCAACGCCGCCGTCAGCAGCTCGGCCAGAATTCCCGGCGCGGACGCGCTGACGGCGAAGTAGGCGAAGAAGCCCGGGTGGTTCCAGTGGGTGATGCCCGGCAGAACCAGCCGCTCGAAATCGCCCATGATCCGATCGAGCGGCTCCGGCCCCGCAGGCGCACGCGCGGGCAGCGCGCGCTTGAGGTCGCCCGGCTCAGCGCGCGATAACACCGGATGCCGCTCCGGATGCGCCAGGTAGTCAGCCACCCAATCAGCGGCCGTGTGGAGCGCGGAGCGAAGAACTTCGGGATTCAGATCACCGATTGTCGGTGGCTGAGGCGACTTCAGTGACTCGTCGTCCATGCGGTCAATTGCGGTGAGGTGGCGCAAAGCTACGCCGCCACGCGCGCATGGTCGAGAAGTGTTGAAGAAACGTTGAAGACGTCAGATGCCAGAATCAGATGTCGACGCTCGATCTGCCTGTCGGACATCTGACATCCATCATGTGACGTCTTCCACTAGCTGACCGGTCGACCTTCGATGATTCGCAGCAGTAGCACGATCGCCGCGACCACTAACAACAAATGGATCAAGCTCCCCGCGACGTGGAACACGAGAAATCCAAGAAGCCACATCACCACGAGCACCACCGCAAGCGTGTACAGCATCCGTCGCCTCCCGCGCAGAGCCTCGCCAAAATTCGTGCATATGTCGTACCGGTAGTGCCGCCGAAAATGAGAATCGACTTGTCACACGGGCGAGCCGCTGGTATCATCACCGCTCGCCTCCACTCGAGAGGGCGGCACCGTAACGGCGCCGCCCTTTTCCTATCGCAGCGTGTCGCCGGCCGTCCGCCGCGACGCCAGTCCGCGCCTCGGACGGTGTATCATGTCACTCGACATGCAGACTGAAGCAGCAGAGCTAACCGGCGCCGCGGCGGATGACGGCGTCTGGGCCTCCGTGCGTGAAGCGCTCCGCGGCTCGCGCCGCGACTACACGCAGGGTCCCATCGGCCGCGCCATCCTCGTGCTCGCCATTCCGATGGTGCTCGAGATGCTCATGGAGAGCGTCTTCGCCGTGTCCGACGTGTTCTTCGTCTCGCGACTCGGCGCCGATGCCGTCGCCACCGTCGGGCTCACCGAGTCGATGCTGACCATCGTCTATACCGTCGCGGTCGGACTGGCCATCGGTGCGACGGCGACCGTCGCGCGGCGCATTGGCGAGAAGGATCCCGAGGCTGCGGCGAGCGCCGCCGTGCAGGCGCTGGCGCTCGGACTCGTCGGCGGATTGATACTCGGGGTGCTCGGTGTCGCCCTGGCGCCTCGGCTGCTCGCGCTGATGGGCGCCTCGCCCTCCGTGCTCGCCGCCGGCTCGACCTTCGCGCGCGTGATGCTCGGCGGCAACATCACGATTCTGATGCTCTTCCTGATCAACGCCATTTTCCGTGGCGCTGGCGATGCCGCAATCGCGATGCGCGTGCTCTGGTTCGCCAACGCGATCAACATCGTGCTGGGCCCGTGTCTCATCTTCGGCCTTGGGCCATTCCCGAAGCTCGGCGTCACGGGCGCTGCCGTCGCCACGACCACGGGCCGCGGACTCGGCGCGCTCTTCGCGTTGAGCCGTCTGGCGCGCCCCGGCTCCCGCATCGCGGTCGGCCGGCGGCATCTGCGGCTCGATCCGGCGGTGATGGGCCGGATGCTGCGCCTCTCGATCTCCGGTGCCGGCCAGGTGCTGATCGGCACGGCTAGCTGGATCGGGCTCGTCCGCATCATCGCGACCTTCGGGAGCACAGCGCTCGCCGGCTACACCATCGGCATTCGCATCGTGCTGTTCGCGCTGCTACCGAGCTGGGGGCTGAGCAACGCTGCGGCGACGATGGTTGGTCAGGCACTCGGCGCCGGCAAGCCCGACCGCGCCGAAAAAGCGGTGTGGATGGCGGGGGCGTACAATCTCGTGTTTCTGGGATCGGTCGGACTGGCGTTTGTGCTGTTCGCGCGGGTGATCGTCGGCCTCTTCACGAAGGATCCGGCGGTTCAGGAGTTCGGCGTCGATTGCCTACGGTACATCGCGAGCGGATTTCTTTTTTATGCCTACGGCATGGTGCTGACGTCGGCCTTCAACGGCGCCGGTGACACGCGCACGCCGACGCTGTTGAATTTCTTCGTGTTCTGGTTGTGGGAGATTCCGCTGGCCTACGTGCTGTCGATCGTCCTGGGCGTGGGCCCGCGCGGCGCATTCGCGGCGGTCGCGATCGCCTTCTCGACGCTGGCCGTCGCCAGCGCCTGGATCTTTCGCAAGGGGCGGTGGAAGACGCGCACGGTCTAGTCTTGACCCCGCGTGATGCGCGCAAGGGAAGCTGACGATGCTCGACGCGGCGGTGGCGAGCGTCGTGCCCGTGTTGCGGGTCGATCCCATGCGAGTGCTGCGCCAAGAGTGAGCCGCGGAAACAACCTCGACTCTTGAAAAAGCAAGAAGCCGCAGAAACGACGCAGAAACACGCAGATCGAAAACCATCGGATGGATGGTCTTTCCAAGCCGACGGCGCGCCCAAACCCATTCGCCTCGGCCCCTTCGTCAGTTGTTGTACAACAACAAAAACGCGGTAGCTCGCGGGCAAATCTTCCCTGCATGCCGGTCGATCCGCTTCAGATCTGCGTAGTTTCTGCGTCTGTGTTCTTGGTCGTACCTATGCCATTTCTGCGTCGTTTCTGCGGCGTTGTTTCATGTCGTTCTCGTCGTTTCTGCGGCGCCCTTCCGTGCGGCTCAGGCTCGTACAGGTCCACCTGCGGCCCGTTCGTTAGCGCCAACGAAAGAGCCGTAGCGCGAGCAGGAAGCTGACCACCAGCCAGGCGACGATCACGATCACAGGCCGGGCGACGTCCGACAGACCCGCGCCCTGCAGGATGTTCGCGCGCAGGGCGTTGATGACCGCCGTCAGCGGCAGCACCTGAATCACCGGTTGAATCGCCGCCGGGAATTTCGTGGCCGAGAAGAACACGCCGCTCAGAATCCACATCGGCAGCATCACCAGATTCATCAGCCCCGACGCTGCCTCCATGGTTTTCGCCCGCGAGGCGATCAACAGGCCGAGGGCGCTGAACGACAGCGACGACAGCAGGCAGATGACGCCGAGCTGCCAGAGCGAACCGCGCAGCGGCACGCCGAACGCGAGCGCGCCGAATCCGAGCAGCACCACCACCTCCACGATCAGGAGCGACAAACGCTGCAGCAGAAACGATGTCAGGTATTCCGCTCGCGACATCGGTGTCGCGACGAGTCGCTTGAGCAGCTTCTTCTTTCTCGCGTCGACGACCGCGAAGCCGAGTCCCCAGATGCCGCTCCCCATGAGATTCATGCCGAGGAGCCCGGGAATGACGAAGTCGATGTACCGAGATCCGGGCTCGGTGATCTGCACGTCGTGCGCGGCGACGGGATCGGTGCGTCCGGCGGCGCGCTGCACGGCGATGTCGGCCAGCGTGCGCGCGGCGCGACCTTCGGGGCGCGCCGCATCGTAACGGTATTCGACCGTGCCGTCAGCGCGCGGCACGACGACGATGGCGACCGTGCCCGTGCGCAGCGCCCTCGCCGACGCGCTGTCGTCGAGCAGCTCCGGCGACAGCGCCGAGTCGCGCGCAACCGCGTCGCGAATCACCGCCGCGTTCGGCGCGGTCGCGAGTACCGCGACCTTGGTGACGTCGGCCTTCCTATTCTTGAACGCGATGCCGAGCCCGGCCGCGAGCAGGATTGGAAAGATGAACACCCAGAACACCGCCTCAGGCTCGCGATAAAACTCGCGAAAGCGATTCAGCGTCAGCTGGACGAGCGATCGATCCGCAAACCGGCGTCCTGACAGCTGAGGCCCGACGCCTGACGCCCCCGGTTCAGTCTTCACGCAGGTGTCTCCCGGTCAGCGCCACGAACACATCTTCGAGCGACGCCGAGCGCGTCGTCAGCTCGGTGAGCGGAACATTGCGCGTGCCGAGCATGGCGAGGAGCGACGGTACGGCGCGGTGCAGCTCGCTCGATCGCAGACGGTAGCGCCCGGCCACGCCCTGCTCGGCTGCGGCGTCCGACACGCCGTCGAGCGTGGCGAGCGAGGCGACATCGAGCGGCGTCTCGGCGGCGACGGCAAACTCGACCACGTGCGCGGCTCCGAGCGACGCGATCAACTCGTGCGGCGTTCCCAGCGCGATGACGGTGCCGTGATCGACAATGGCGACCCGGTCGCACAGCCGCTCGGCCTCGTCCATGTAGTGGGTCGTGAGCACGATCGTGCGTCCGGTGGCGCGAAATTTTTCCACCAGATCCCACAGCTGCCGCCGCGATTGCGGGTCGAGCCCGGTGGTTGGCTCGTCGAGAAAGAGAAGCTCGGGATCGCCGACCAGCGCGCACGCGACGGCCAAGCGCTGCTTCTGTCCTCCGGAGAGTTGGCCGACGCGGCCATCGCGCTTCTCCTCGAGCTGCACCGCAGCGATGATGTCGTCGACGCTCCTGCCATTGGCGTAAAAGCTTCGAAAGAGCCGGATCGTTTCCCTCACGGTGAGCTTCTCGCTCAGCTGTGTCTCCTGCAGCGAGATGCCGAGGCGCTCGCGCAGCTGCCGGCCATCGGTCGCCCAGCGGCGGCCGAGGATCTCGACGTCGCCGCCATCGGGCTCAAGCAGCCCTTCGCAGATTTCGATTGTGGTCGTTTTGCCGGCGCCGTTCGGGCCGAGCAGTCCAAAGCACTCTCCCGCCCAGACGCTGAGATCCAAGCCGCGCACTGCGACCACATCGCCGTACGTCTTGGTGAGGCTGGCCACTCGGAGGGCTTCACGCATCTGCGTTGTGGTGTTGACGGTGATGGCGCGGACATAGGCCAGGCTTCTGCATGCCGGTACGTGAAGCGGGCTTCCGTGCATGAAAATGGTACTTCGGTTCCATGCATTTTGGCGAGGCCAAATCCCCTCTGGTGCGATCCGGCACTTAAAGCTACCGTTTATGCAGCGAAAAAAAGAAAACTCGGTCCAGCGCCGAACTGCGCTCTGCCGGGTGAGCCGGACGCTGCATGAATATGAATGCGCGACACAAATCCGTCGTTCGTGTTTTCCAAACGACTGCCCGTACTGTTCGTCCTCTGCAGCAACGCGCGAGGTAAAGGACGTGCGGCGATCGACCTGGTCGATCTGCTCTCCCGGAGTACCGCCCATCGCCGGCTAGTGCTGGCGAGCCATCGTTCGTGCGGGCCGAGCCCGAGGTCGCACGCCCGCCCACCGCAACACCGTCGCGCCGCAGTCTGAATTGTTTTCGCAGGTGCACTCGCGCACGCCGAACTGCGTGCAACGTCCGGTTCACCCTCTCGGAGGACGTAGCGATCCTATGTGTGCTCTCACTTCCCGCGCCGCCGCGGCATCGGCGGCAATAGCCCTCGCGTTCTGCCTGTTCACGGGCGTCGCACAGGCTCAGCAAAACGTCATGGTCCGCGTTACGGATGCCGGGAGTACCGGCCCGGTCGACCAGGCGCAGGTCAGCATCGTTGGTACGAATCTCGGCGGCATCACCAATAGCGACGGACGCGTCACGGTCCGCGGCGTGAAGCCTGGCACGCACCAGGTTCGCGTGCTTCGCGTCGGCTACGCCGAGCAGAAGAAGACGCTCGTCGTCACCGCTGGCGCCGACGCGACGTTGGACTTCTCGCTCGCCAGTGCCGCCTTCACGCTCGCGCCAACAATATCGACCGCGACCGGCGAGCAGCGGCGCGTCGAGCTCGGCAACGCCATCTCGCAAATCGATGCCGCAAAAGTTGCCGAGACGTCGCCCATCTCGAACGTGTCCGACATGCTCAACTCCCGCGCGCCTGGCGTATCCGTCATCAGCGGAACGCAGACGGGCACTGGATCGCGCGTCCGCATCCGGGGCACAAACTCGCTCTCGTTGACGAACGAGCCGATCTACGTGATCGACGGAATTCGCATGACGAGCAGCGCCGGCTCGATCGCCTTCGGCAGCGGCGGCAACAACCCCAGCCGCGTCGGCGATATCGACCCGGCCGACATCGAGAACATCGAAATCGTGAAGGGTCCGTCGGCGGCGACGTTGTACGGCACCGATGCCGCGAACGGCGTCATCGTCATCACGACCAAGCGCGGCCGCGCGGGTCCGGCCCGGTGGACGGTCCACGCCGAAACTGGCCTCATTCAGGACCGCAACAAGTATCCGACGAATTACACGATCGCCGGCCATGCGCTCGGCTCGACGTCGAACATTTCCTGTACCAACGCGACGCTCGCCTACGGCACGTGCCTCATGGACAGTTTGCGTACGTATAGCGTGTTCACCGATCCCGACGCGTCACCGCTCGCCAACGGCTCACGCCAGCAGCTCGGTGCTCAAGTGTCCGGCGGCACCGAGACGATTCGCTACTTTATTTCCGGCGATCATGAGAATGAAGACGGCGTGCTGAAGCTTCCACCGTTCGAAATTCGCCGGTTCGCCGCCGAAAATACGCCCATTCAGGATTGGACGATGCGTCCAAACGCGCTCGTCAAGAACAGCGCGCGCCTCAATCTCAATACTGCGATCAATCCGAAGCTCGACGTCTCGATGAGCGCGGGATACGTCACGCTCGAGCAACGCCTCAGCCTGGAATCGAACGCCACCGCCGGCGTCGGCTCGCAGGCTTTCGGCGGTCCGGGATACAAGACGAACGGCTTGGTGTCGACGAGTGTGCTCAATCCCCCCAATGCCACCCCGCTGAACGGGTATCGCGCCTGGACGCCAGGTTACACGTTTCAGGAAAAGAACAGCCAGACACTCGACCGTTTCATCGGGAGCGCTGACGCCCAATTCCGGCCGTTGAGCTGGCTGTCCGCCCATCTCGCCCTCGGCACGGACGTCACTGACCGCGTCGACGAGGACCGCCTCCTCAAGGGGCAGGGTCCGCCGATCACCAGCACATACCGTCAGGGCTTTGCCAACAGCGCACGCACGAACATTCGCAATACATCGGCGGAGATCGCCGGCACCGGCTCATGGCAGATACGCCCGTCGATCGCGTCGAAGACGACGCTGGGCGCGCAATACGTCAACTTCCGCTTCGATCAGACGGTCGCGGGCGGCGCCAATCTCTCTCCGGGCGTCACCACGACGACCGCGGGGTCGACTCCGTCGACGTCCGAGGCAACCACGCTGCAAAAAACGCTCGGCGGATTCGTCGAGCAGTCGCTGGCCTTCAACGACCGCCTGTTCGTTACCGGCGCGCTGCGCACGGACCAGAACAGCGCGTTCGGCACCAACTTCCAGAACGTCGTCTATCCCAAGGCGAGCTTGTCCTGGATCATCTCGGACGAGTCGTTCTTCAAAGCGCCGCGTTTCCTGGACAACCTGCGTCTCCGCGCCGCATTCGGCGCGTCTGGCGTGCAGCCCGGTCCAAACGACGCACTGCGCACCTTCATCATCGTCACGCCGAACGTGCGTGCCCTCGACGTGCCGGGCATCAGCTACGGCGCGCCCGGGAACGACTCGCTTCGTCCGGAGCGCACCACGGAATTCGAGGCGGGCTTCGAGGCCAAGCTGTTCAAGTCGTTCCTCAGCGTCGATCTCACGTACTACAACAAGCGGACGAAGGACGCCCTCATCGGCGCCATCATCCCGCCGCTACAGGGCACCAGCGCGGCCACGCAGCGCCAGAACATCGGTGGGGTGGAGAACAAGGGTTGGGAGCTATTGCTCAATAGCCAATTGATCAATCGGCGCCAGGTCGGGTTCGACATGACGCTCAGCGGTTCGATCAACAAGAACAAAGTGCTCAGCCTCGGATCGACCCAGCCGCAAATCGGAACCAGCGTGCGCGTCATCGCCGGATACCCGATCGGTGGCCTATGGGCGCGCCGCATCACGGGCTGGAATGACAAGAATAAGGACGGCCTGATCACCTATTACGCCGATCCCACCTTGAACGAAGTGTTCGTCGCCGACTCCGCATCGTTCGTCGGGCAGACTTCGCCCAAGTACATCGCGTCACTGACGTCAGGACTGGATCTGTTCAACAAACGCATTCGCCTGCAGACGCTGTTCGATTACCGCGGTGGTTTTTACTGGTACAACAACACCGAACGGATCCGATGCGTGAGCCGCCAGAACTGCAACGGTCTCATGAACCCGAAGGCGTCGTTCGAAGAACAGGCGGAAACGCAGGCCACGCTGTTCCATCCTTCGGCCACGCTCGATGGCTTCTTCCAGAAGGGCGACTTCCTGCGCCTGCGCGAGGTCTCGGCCACGCTCACCATCCCGGACGGGTTCGTGCAGCGGTACCTGCGCGGTCGTTCCGCGAGCTTCACTTTCTCCGGCCGCAACATCGCGCATTGGACGAAGTACCGCGGAACCGACCCCGAGACGGATCGGCTCGCCAGCGAAGACTCGAACAACCCCGACGATTTCCAGACGCTCGGACCGCCCAGCTACTTCATCTTCCGCCTCAATCTCGGCTTCTAGTCTCTAGACGCCTAACGAGGATATTCCCAAGTGAACATGACTCTACGACGCGGCGCGCGGGTCGCCGCCATGGCCGGGTTCGTCGCTGTCGCCACGACATTGGCGCAGGGATGCCACTCGATCACCGATCCGCTACTCAACGCTCCGGATCCCGACATCATCGATCCCGTCACGCTATCCGCGACCGACGGCACTGGCGCCGAGGCGGCGCGCATCGGCACGCTGCAGCGATTCCGTAACATCACCGCCGGCGCCGAGAGCACCTGGCTCTTTGGCGGCCTGCTGGCCGATGAGTGGTCGACCAGCTCGACCTTCGTGCAGAACGACGAGACCGACGAGCGGCGAATTCAGGAGAACAACGGGTCGATCACCGGCATGGTACGGTCGCTGGCGCGAGTGCGCACCTCGGCCAATCAGGCCATCGCCGCGCTCCGCGCATTTCCGCCGGCCGGCACCACCCCCTGGCAACTCGCCGAGATGTACCTCGCGCGCGGCTTCGCGGAGTTGCAGCTGGCATCCGACTTCTGCAACGGCATTCCTTTGAGCGATTTCACGGCCGCGGCCGGTGCGCTCAGTGGGCTTCCCCCCACGTCGGGGATGCCGCTGCCGGTAGCCGATGTGTTTGCGAAAGGACTCGTCTCGGTCGACTCCGGTTTGGTGACGACCGCTCTCACCTCTGCTACGGCGACCACCGGCGAAAAGGCAATCAACGATACGGTCAGATGGACGCTACAGGTCACCAAAGCCCGCCTGTTGCTTGGCCTCGGCCGGCAGGCGGAAGCCGTGGTTGCCCTGCAGACGGCGAACGGCGTTCCCTCGGTCGTGCCAACGGGCTTCTCTTACAACCAGACCTTCGCGACGACTTCTGGCGACAACATCAACTGGTCGCAGGGCGCCAGCGCCCGGCGCTACACCATCGGTGACAGCGTCGAAGGGAATGCGCGCAATTTGCTGGTGGCGAACGTCGTTCCGTTTTTCTCGCTCGGCAACGGTCTCGTCGGCGGCGTGAAGGATACGCGACTCGGGACCGCGGTGCAGTACACCTGTGGGTCCAAATCATGTGCGGACCCCACTCGCACCGTATTCGATACGACGAAGTCGCAGGATGGATTTACCTTCTCCCGCACCACGAATCTGTGGGCACGTAGCTCACCGATCGTCGTCGCCAACGGCATCGACGCCCGGCTCGTCGAGGCGGAAGGAAAGCTCAATGCGGGTGATGCCGCAGGCATGCTCCTGATTCTGAACGCCCTCCGGACGGCGCCGCCGAAGGTCGGTGAGATTCAGCCCACGGCGCTGGCGCCCCGCGTCGATCCGGTCAACGATCGAGCTCGGCTCGAGTTGCTTTTCCGCGAGAAGGCCCTGTGGACGTTCGGCCGCGGCCAGCGGCTCGGCGACCTGCGCCGGCTCGTCCGACAATACAGCGGCGTTCCGTATAACAAGACCGTGGACAACACCTTCCCCGCGGGCACGCACTACCGCGGATTGATCTACGGCAGCGACGTCAACCTCCCGATCGTTACCGACGAGCGGGCGAACCCCCTCTTCCACGGATGCACGGACCGTAACGCATAACGGAACATCTTGGGCGTTGTCGTACGATAATCCAGCGGCGGTACTCGGAGTCCCGGGTGCCGCCGTTGGTCATCTCGGCCATGCTCGACCCGATGTCCCGTTGGAGTGACACGCCCTGATCCGTTCGATGGACGGCGCGGGATGTTACGGCCTCGATATCGGCGGAGAACGACACGCACGCACGGTGCATGAGAGCCAACCGACAGCCGGATATTGGAAACCCGTCGCGCCTCGCGCGCGTAAACATCGGCAGCAGCAACCTTCCTCTACTCTCCCCGACATGCTGACGATCCTCTCCGCGGCTCTCGCCTTCCAGATCGGTATCAGAGTTCGCACGGGCGCCGACAGCGCCAGGGACTCCACGCGAGCGGCCAACGTGAGCGCCGCGGCAGCGAAACGGGCCGCGGACAACGCGGCGCAACGCGAGCACCGCCGGCAGCGCCTGTTCATCCCGTTGACCAGCGAGCTGCTCGCCAACGCGTACCATGACGCCTCCGCGCGCGAGATCATCATGCGCGCGCGAGATGCACGCCTTCGCCAGGATGTCGCGCTGCAGAGCTACGATGCGGTCTCGAAGCAGCGCATCAGCGCCGGCCTCGGATTCCGAAGCTTCGGCCGCGAGCGTCTCGCCTTCCGCAACGAGAACGCATCCCGCGTGCGCTGGCAGCGCGGCGTCGGCGCGTACGTCGACGTCATCGGCGCGCGCACAGCCATCCCGCTCGCCTTCCCGGGCGCGCGTGTGCTCGGTGATCTCATGGAGGCAAACGCGATTCCGTATTACCCGGGCAAGGAGCGATTACTCGCCCTTGGAGGCGCGGAGACGATGGCGCGCGTCAACGAGGGTATGTTCCGCCACCCGCTGACTGACAGCGCCGAGGCGTACTACCGGTACGCCAGCGGCGACTCGGCGAGCTTTCTCCTCCCCGATGGGAAGCGCGTGAGACTGCGCGAGATTCGCGTCACCGCCCGTAGGCCGCGTGCCGATCTGATCGTCGGCTCGCTCTGGTTCGATGTCGAGTCGGGCCAGCTCGTGCGCGGCGCGTTCCGCCCGTCGGAGAACGTCGATCTCTGGAAGCTCGCGCAGGAGGACGATCCGCACGCGTTCGACGATGTGCCGATGCTCGTGAAGCCGATGATCAGTCCGATGGAGCTCAACATCGCCGCCTTCACGGTGGAATACGGATTGTACGAAGGACGATTCTGGCTGCCGCGGATCGAGAGCGTCGAAGGGCGAGCCAAAGTCGGCTTCATGTCGACGTCGTTCGAGGCGAATCAGAGCTATCGGTACAACAGCGTGAATGGCGATTTGGCGTTGGCGCCGATTGCGCTGAGCAAGGCGGACTCACTCAGGCGGCAGACATACGAGGCGGGGGTGACTGTTACCGTCGGCGGGCCCAACGTGACCGACAGCCTGCGAAAGATCCGGCAGGCGTGGCGGGACAGCCTGCGCGCGATGCCCAGAGCTCAACGCGATAGCGCGGTCAAGGCGCGCCGGGCGGCCCGCGGCTTCGGCAATGACAACGAAGATGATCTCGATGGATTGCGTTGCCCAAAGGGACCGACCGATACGCTCACGCGATCCTCGCTGCGATACGATCGCACGCTGGCGATAATCATCCGCGTGCCGTGCGACACCGTCGCGCTGGCGCATTCGCCGGAACTACCGCCCTCGATCTTTGACCCCGGAGAGAAGCAGTTCGATCTCGCCGCGCGCGATGAGCTGGTGAAGGCGCTCACGATTGGCCTGCAGCCGGGCTGGGGTCCCGAGAGGCCGCAGCCGCTGTACGGATTCGATCACGGTCTGTTGCGCTACAACCGCGTGGAGGGACTCTCGGCCGGCGTTGGGTTGGAGCAGAACTTCGGTGCGGGATACAGCGGCGAGGCGCTGGCGCGCATCGGCATCGCTGATTGGCAGCCGAACGGAGAGCTGCACTTCCGGCGTTCGGACGGCACGCGCACGCTCGGCGTCGGCGCCTACCGCCGGCTGAGCGCATCGAACGATTGGGGCGATCCGTTCAGCGTCGGCGCCTCGGCCGGCGCGCTGTTGTTTGGACGCGATGAAGGGTTCTACTACCGCAATTGGGGCGGCGAGCTCAGCGCCCGATTCGATCGCGGCACGATCTACAACGTGCGCCTGTTCGCGGAGCAGGAGCGGCGCGCGAAGCTCGAAACGCAGGCCTCGCTCCCGCATCTCTTCCGCGAGCGCAACAAGTTCATCGACAACATCGTCGCCGACCGCGCGAACGAGACCGGATTATCGGGCGACTTCCTCTCGTCGTTCGGACTCGATCCGCACGGGTGGCGCACGACGGTGACGGGCAAGGGCGAGGGGGGCATCGGTACCTTCGATTACTCGCGCGGCATGCTGGAGATGACGGTCTCCCACGGACTCGGCCCGCGCCTCGACGGATCGATCACCGGATCGGCCGGCACTACGGGCGGCACCGTCCCCGCGCAGCGTCTGTTCTACATCGGCGGAACGCAGACCGTACGCGGCCAGAACCCTGGCGAGGCGCGCGGCAACGCGTTCTGGCTCGGCCGCGCCGAGCTTGGTTCGAGCTTCATCGCCGCGCGTCCGGTGGTCTTCTTCGACATGGGTTGGGCAGGCGGTCGCACCGACTTCGCCAAGAGTAACATCCGCCCGATCAGCGGCGCCGGCGTCGGCGCTTCGTTCCTCGACGGCCTCTTCCGCTTCGATTTCTCCAAGGGCTTGCAGCCGAGGAAGGGGATTCGTACGGATTTTTATTTAGAGGCGAGATTTTGAACTAGGGGTCTGGGCGCTAGGGGTTGGGGGCTGGGGCGCGTGCCGAAAACGAGCGGGCCGAGAGATGATCTCTCGGCCCGTGCTCGTTCTTGTGTGTCGACCTAGCCCCCAGCCCCCAGCCCCCAACCCCTAGCCACATGACCCCGCGATCAGGAACTGATACGGCGCTCCTCCGGCGGTCAGGATCACCGTCTTCGCACCCGTGCTCGTCAGCGTGAGCGTCGCGGACGTGGCATTGAGAGTTACCGTGCTACCGGTATTGGTGGCGCGTACCTGCTGCGAGCCGCTCGGGACGTCGAGATATCCGGTGCTCGCGCCGTAGGCGAGATTCGTGAAACTCGGAGCGCCGAAGATCGCGCCGGGCGCCGTGATGAAAACATCCTGTCCGCCGAGTCCGTTCGCGGCGTGAACGACCTGCAGCCGCGCCCGTCCGGACCCGGCGGCGCTCGCGTTCTCCGCGAACGTTGTGGCGCGCAGGGCACCGGCCGCCGTTCCACCCGAGACCACGACCAGGTAGTTCGTCCCTGTAACCAGGGTCGGTGATGCGGTGAGCAATGTCGTCGCCGTGCCACTCTGGCGCAGGTTGATCGTCGGCGTGCCGGTGGCAACGGCGACGCAGCTCGACGCGCCGAACGCAATATTCGTGGCGAGCACCGTGGTTCCGGCGAGCACGTCGAAGTTCGAGGTGCCACTCGATGCATGAACGAAACGGACGCGCGCGATCGATGGGGCGTTGGTGTCCTTGCAGGCCACCAGCGCGAGAGCGGACGCGAACAGGACGATCCGATACTTCATCCTACCTCCAAACTGTGCGCCGAACGGGAAGAGGAAGGTAAGCCATCGTTTGCGCGGCGCGCCTCGCGCCGCGGCTCGCGTAACGTGACCGTGCCAGTGAGCGCTCTAGCCTCTACCCCCAGCCCTAACCCCCCGGTTACCACCTGCCGATACTGGATCGGGTAGGCGCGCCGGCGGCATGAGGTCGCGGATCGCCCGAAAGTTACGATACGTAAGGAGTCACGTATGCTTCGCTGGGGACGGTCTGGAGAACCGAAGGTGAAGGAGGCCGAGCACGGCACGGCCGTGCTCGACCGTCCCGTCGATTCGGTCGATGTGCAGACCGTGCTCGACACGCTGGTCGAGGTGTTTCGCGCGTACGGAAAATTCGCCCTCGATACCGAGAGCGCGACGGCCGACGACACGCGCGAAAGCATGCAGAAGTGGATCAAGCATCTGACCATGGGCGCGCAGCATCCGGTGAAGGAGGGCGAGCCCGGCGGCAAACGCGATTGGCAAGGGGCGTCCGGATGGATGGTCTCACGGCGCCGCGATGAGCAGCAGTACGTCGTGAAGTCGCTGGCCGATCTGCGTCAGGTGATTTGGGCATTCGTGCACAGCGTCCATCAGGCCGTGGTCGATGACGATCAGGCGGACAAGCTGGCGACTGCCCAGTTGCGCCGCTTGCAGGTGGCGGTCGAGACGAGCTCGACCGAGTCGTTGAAGCGGGAGGCATTGTCCGCCGTGGCGACGATCAGTGCCGCGCTCGAAGAGCGCAAGTCGCGCCAGCGCTCGCAGGTCGCCGAGCTCGGTGCGCAGTTGCGCGCGCTCGGCAAGCAGCTCGAGGAAGCTCGCCGCGCGAGCGCGCTCGATCCGCTCACAGGCCTCGCGAACCGCAAAGCGTTCGATGATTTCGCCGCGCGCAGCATCGAGCTGCACGCCCTCATGGGCCAGCCGGCCACACTGCTGCTGATCGACGTCGACCATTTCAAGCAGGTGAACGACACGTACGGACACCTGGTCGGTGACGCGGTGCTGCGCCGGCTGAGCGACTGTCTGGCCCGCACCTTTCTCCGGCGCTGCGATTTCGTCGCCCGGTTCGGCGGCGAGGAATTCGTGGTGATCCTGCACGAGACCAACATGAAGGACGGCCGTCGCCTCGCCGACCGCCTGATGAACAGCGTGAAGTCGCTCAACTTCGACGAAGAAGCGAAGGGACTCGGCATCACGCTCTCGATCGGCGTCGCGGAAATGAAGATGGGTGAGAATTGCGCGATGTGGGTCGAGCGCGCCGACAAGGTACTGTACCAAGCGAAGCAGCTAGGCCGGGATCGTGTTGTGGAGGCGCCGGAGAACTAGAGGGGCCGGGGGTTGGGGGGCTGGGGCGCGGGGCGAGATGATCTCTCGCCCTGCTTTTTGTTTTTTGTGAGGTCGTGATCTCTCGGGCCCAACCACGCCCACACCGACACCTCACACTCGCCATTCCGGTTCACAGTGGCCCGCCCCCTGCATTGCCGCACCACATGCTCAAGAAGTTCTTCCAGGTCGCGCTCGGCATCGTCACGAGCGTCGGGGGGTTTCTCGAGATCGGATCGATCGCGACGGCGGCGCAGGCCGGTGCCGCGTTCCGATTCGAGCTCGGCTGGGCGGTCGCACTGGGGACCATCTGCCTCATCTTTCTCGTCGAGATGTCTGGTCGGCTCGCCGCGGTGAGCAAGCGGACGATAGCCGGAGCGATGCGCGAGCGGTTCGGATTCACCTTCTTCGTCGTCCCGCTCATCGGCATCGGGATCGTCACATTCTTGACCCTGGCCTCGGAGATCGGTGGGATGGCGCTCGCCCTGCAGTACGCGACGGGCGTCCGCTTCCAGCTGTGGGCGCTGCCGGTCGCATTCGTGGCGTGGCTGCTGTTGTGGAAGGCGACCTTTGGAGTGATCGAGAAGGGCGTGTCGCTGCTCGGCTTGGTCACGCTCTGTTTTCTCGTCGCGGCGGTCAAGCAGCATCCGTCGGTCACCCTCATCGCCCACGGTCTGATCCCCTCGATCCCCGCCAGCGATGCGACGCACTACTGGTTCATCGCGGTCAGCATCCTCGGCGCGTCGATCACGCCGTACCTGTTTCTCTTTTATTCATCCGGCGCGATCGAGGATAAGTGGTCGGTGAAGGATTTGCCGGTCAACCGCTTCGTCGCCGCGTCCGGGATGACCTTCGGTGGCGGGCTGTCGCTGGCGGTGTTGATCGTGGCGGGAGCCGTCCTCTTTCCGCGCGGTATCTCGCTCGATCGGGCCGAGCAGCTTCCGCTCGTGCTGTCGCTCTCGCTCGGACGTTGGGGTGTCGCGCTCTTTGCCGCCTCGTTAGGCATCGCCTGCCTAGGCGCGACACTCGAGATCGGCCTGGCGCTGGCCTACCAGCTCGCGCAGGGATTCGGCTGGAGGTGGAGCCAGGATCTCAAGGGGAGCGAGGCGTCGCGCTTCACCATGGTCTATACAGTCGCGATTCTGTTGGCGGCACTGTTGATTCTCACCGGCATCGATCCGCTCAAGTTGACGGTGTTGACCATGGCGTTCACCGCGGCCAGTCTGCCGTTGGTCATCGTCCCCTTTCTCTTCTTGATGAACGACAAGAGGTATCTCAAGGAGCACACCAACGGCTGGTTCTCCAACGCCGTCGTCATCTTCTCCATTGTGCTGGCATTCGTGCTGGCGGTCGTCTCCATTCCGCTGGAGCTCGCCGGATCATGACGATGGGTGAATACTCGCCGACCACGCTCGATCTAGTGCGCGATGTGCTGGACACGCAGATGCTCGACGAGCTGCGCGATCCGATGGGACGGGTGGACGGTCTCGTGCTGGAGTTGCGCGATGGAGCCCCGCCGCGGCTCGCCTTCATCGAAATGGGCGGCGTGGTGTTGGCGCGCAGAATCCACCCGAGGCTCGGTGCCTGGCTCGCGCGTGTGCGAGGCGTCACGCCCTTCCGAATTCCCTGGGAGCGCGTGCGCAACGTCGGGCTCGATGTCGAGGTCGACATCTGCCGCGACGACACGCCGGCGATGACCATCGAGTGTTGGCTGAGGGATCACATCGTCCGCCACATCCCCGGATCATGACGGCGCCCCGCGAAGTACGGGTAGCGGAGCTGATCAGCAGAGTCGTGACCGACTCGCACGGCGAGCGACTCGGCCGCATCGAGGAGTTGCGCGCGGAAGCACACGGCGATGAATGGACGGTGACCTGCTACATGGTCGGGCTCTACGCCGTGTTCGAGCGGCTCTCCGCCAACGGTCTCGGGCGATCCATTCTTCGGATTTTCGGACGGCGCCAGATCGGCTATGAAATTCCGTGGGATCTGATGGACCTCAGCGATCCGGCGAACCCGCGAACAACGTGCGCGATCGCCGAGCTCAAGCCGTTCCGCGAGAGCGCGACGTAGAGCGGGTCGCGGCCGGCCGTCCCGGCTCCGCCTCGAAGAGTCAGAGGTCCTTCGCGTGCACGCCCTTGTACCGGCTGACCTCGCTGCGCTCGCGGTCGAGCTCTGGGATGTGCCGCTCCTCGTACCCCAGGGCGGTGAAGAAGCGTTCGCTGTTGCTGACGGCGAACACGGTGCGATAGTCGCGCGCCGCCGCGAGACGCTCGGCTCGCGCGACCATCGCCTGGCCGATGCCGCGACCCTGATGCCGCGCGTCGACGGCCAGCGAGCGTACCTCGACCAGACTGGGCGAGTACTCCTCCAGATGCACGCACCCGAGCACCGCCCCATGGTCGACGGCCACCAGAAAGTCACCGACGCGCTCGCGCACGAACTCGGGCGTGCTCGGCAGCAGCGTGCCGTCAGCGACATAGGCGGAGATCAACGTCGTGATGGCGTCGACGTCAGCGATCGTCGCGATGCGGATGTCGATGGGAAGCGCCCCGGCGTGCCCGGATGGAGACGTCATGGCGATGAAATTGGCGACAGGCGCTTCGTCTCGCTACGTTGCGGCCCATGACCGGGGTGCCCGCGCCACGAAGGCGCGCGGGCTGAGAGAGTCCCGTAGAACCTGATCCGGTTCGTACCGGCGTAGGGAGTCAAAGATGACCAGCACGATCGCCCGCCCATGCGGCGCCGCCCATGGCGCGCCGAACGCTCGAATCATCACGCGCATTGCCTGGATCGCCGCCGCGCTCGTCATGGGCGCCGCGCCGGTACGCGCACAACGCTTCGTCGCCGGCGTGGTCACCGACGCGGTAACGCACGCGCCGATACCCGGAGTCACCGTGCGTGTGGAGGCGACGACCGCCGGTACGCTCACCGACAGCGCGGGCGGCTACCGCATCGGCGCATCGCCGGGCGCTCATCTGCGCTTCTCGAGGGTCGGCTACATCGCGCTCGTCGTCAGCGCCGATGATCGCGCGTCGCTCAACGTGCGTCTCGCGCCCGCGTCGCGACCGCTCGAGGCGGTGACGGTGAGCGCGCTCCGCGGCGACGCGGCTGCGCCGATCTCCCAGACGACCCTCGATGGGCGGGACCTCCAATCGCGCTCCTTCGGACAGGATGTGCCGCTCCTGCTCACCACGCTGGCGCCGTCGGTCACCAGCTACGCGGAATCGGGCGCCTGGGGCGGCTATTCGTACATCCGCATCCGCGGCATCGATCAGACCCGGCTCAATCTCACGCTCGATGGCGTGCCGCTGAACGATCCCGAGGATGAGCAGCTCTACTTCCAGAATTTTCCCGATTTCTCCAGCAGCTTGCAGTCGGTGCAGATCCAGCGCGGCGTTGGCACGAGCGCGTTCGGAACCGCGGCGTTCGCCGGCGCGCTCAATTTCGAATCGCGCTCCCTCGCCGGCTCGCGGCAGGGTGGGGAATTAGAGCTCGGCCGTGGCTCGTTCGATTCATATCGCGGCAGCCTCGCACTCGAGAGCGGCACACTCGGTCGCTTCGCATTTTCCGGCCGGTTCTCGACCGAGCAGACGGCGGGCTACCGTTACCACTCGGACAATCGCGGCAATAGCGGATTCATGACGGCCGGCTGGTTCGGCGAGCGCGACATCGTCAAGCTCACCGCGTTTGCCGGTGTGGCGAAAAACCATCTCGCCTACGCGGCGGCCGACGCCGCCGATGTGCGCGCCGACCCGCGCACCAATCCGCTCTCTCCGCGCGAGCGCGATCACTTCGGGCAGCAGTTCGCCAGCCTGCAGTACACGCACGTGCTCAGCGCGACCTCCGCTCTCTCCGCCACGGCGTTCGTCCAGCACGCGAGCGGCGAGTACGATCTGTTCTTCGATCCCGACGTTCAGAACTTCGACCTGCGCTACGGCTGGTACGGTGCGTTGGCGACCTATCGGGCCGAAGTTGGCGGTGTCACGCTCGACGTCGGCGGCAACGCCAGCACCTATCAGCGCGAGCACTGGTCGTATCTCCGCCCCGACCTCGCGACGCGGCTCTACGACAACACGGGCCACAAGGACGAGCTGAGCCTGTTCTCCAAGGCCCGGTACCCGATCGGCGCGCTGACGCTGTTCGGCGACGTGCAGTGGCGGCGCGCGGCGTTCCGCTACGCGCCCGACGCGACCTCGGCGATACTGGCCCAGCGGATCGTGTGGACGTTCGTCAATCCCAAGGCGGGCGCGACGCTCACGCTCGATCCGCGTTGGTCGCTCTACGCCAGTTACGGGCAGAATCGCCGCGAGCCGACGCGCAGCGACATGTTCGCCGGCTTCGACAACCTCGACACGTCGAACGTGGCCTTCGTCGGCGGGTTCGACCGCGTGCGGCCGGAGCGCGTGCGCGATCTCGAAGCGGGCGCGACCTTCCGGGGCGAATCGATCGACGTACACGGCAATCTGTACGCGATGGAGTTCCGCGACGAGATCGCGCCGATCGGGCAGCTGAGCTACATCGGGCTGCCGCTGCGGAAGAACATCCCGCGCAGCTATCGCCGCGGCGTCGAGCTCGACGCCGCGTATCGCGGCATCCCCCGTCTGCTCCTCTCGGCCAACTCGACGATCAGCTGGAATCGCATCGCCGAGTATACGGACGATGCCTCCGCGCGCACGTACCGCGATGTGGAGCCGCTGCTGACCCCACGGGCGCTGGCGACCGCCAGTGCGCGATACGACGTGACACCGTCGGTGGGCGTCGAGCTCGTCGCGCGGCACGTCGCGCGGTCGTTTCTCGCCAACACGGGCGACGAGCGCTTCGTCGCGCCCGCGTCGACCTCGGCCGACGGGAGCATCACCTGGCGGCTCGCCCGCACATCCCTCACGGTGCAGGTCATCAACATCACCGATGCGCGCATCTATCCGGCCGGCTCGACGGACGGCACGTCATCGTTCTACTACGTGCAGCCGCCGAGGGCAGTGTTCGTGACGGTGCGCGCGCGATTCTAGCGCGCGCGACCGGCGCCTCACTTCGCCGGGCTTTTTTCTTCGTCCCCGATGTCGATCGATCCTTTCATCACGAGCACCGACGCCCCTCCGACGCGGATGGCCGTGACCTCGCCCGCGACTTTGTCGATCTCGATCTCGAGAATCGACGGCCGGCCCATCTCGAACCCCTGCTCGACTACCCAGCGGAGCGTGCCGTCCGTCTGCGCTTCACGCGCGCCGAGGTATCCGCCGAGCGCGGCGGCCGCGGAGCCCGTCGCCGGATCTTCCGGGACGGCGAGTCCGGGAACGAACACGCGCGCGCGGATGTGCGACGTCGGCAGCTCGGGATCGCGCGCGAACACCATCACCTGCGGCGCCCAGTATTGGCGGAGCGCGGAATCCCAGAGATCCATGCGCACGCGTGCGCGACGGACCGCGCCACGATCCTTCACCGGCACGAAGAGAAAGGGCAACCCGCACGACAGCGCCTGGGGCGCGTTCGTTCCGCCGACGATGTCGTTCGCTTCCAGCGACAACAGCTCGGCCAACGAGGAGCGGCCGGGCGGCGGCGGCCCGATCTCCGGCAGCTTTGCCGCGGTGAGCTGGGCAAATACCGGAACACCATTCTTGGAGCGGATCGTGACAGGCACGTGCCCGATCCCCTCCTCGAGCACGATCTTCGTTTCATCGCCGGTGAGCGGAATCTCGCCGACGGCCGCCAGGACGTGCGCCGTGCCGACGGTTGGATGCCCCGCGAAGGGCAGCTCATCACTCGGCGTGAAAATACGAACCTTGCGCGTGCAGGATGGGTGCGTCGCGGGAAGCACGAAAGCGCTCTCGGAGTAGTTGAACTCGCGCGCGATCGCTTGCATCTGCTCGACCGTCAGGCCGCGCGCATCCAGCAGCACGGCCAACTGATTCCCGCCGAATCTCGTGTCGCTGAAGACATCGGCCGTCACATACTTGTATTTCACCGCTACTCCGCGTCCATGAAGGGATAGCGATAGTCCTTCGGCGGCGAATACGTCTCCTTCACCGCGCGCGGGCTCGCCCACCGAACGAGGTTGAGGATCGAGCCGGCCTTGTCGTTCGTGCCCGAGCCGCGCGCGCCGCCGAACGGCTGCTGGCCGACCACCGCGCCCGTCGGCTTGTCGTTGATGTAGAAGTTGCCGGCGGCGTTGCGCAGGGCGATCGAGGCCTGCTTGATCGCCTTGCGGTCGTTCGAGAAGATCGCGCCGGTGAGCGCGTACGGGCTGGTGCGATCGACGATCTGCAGCGTCTCGTCGAACTTGTCGTCGGGATAGACGTAGGCGGTGAGCACCGGTCCGAAGATCTCTTCACACAAAAGGCGATAGCCCGGATCGCGCGTTTCGATCAGCGTCGGCTCGATGAAATGGCCATCATCGCCACGGGCGATTCCGCCGGCGATGATGCGCGCGTTCTGCTTCGCGTCGGCCAGATAGCCGCCGATCTTGTCGAATGACCGTCGGTCGATGACCGCGCCCATGAAATTCCGGAAATCGCGCACGTCGCCCACCTTGAGCTCGGCGATCAGCGCCACCAGGCGGTCCTTGAGCCTGGGCCACATGCTCTCGGGCACGTAGATGCGGCTGGCGGCCGAGCACTTCTGTCCCTGGTACTCGTAGGCGCCGCGAACGACAGCGACGGCGAGCGCGTCCACGTCGGCCGACGGATGCGCGACGATGAAGTCCTTGCCGCCCGTCTCGCCGACGATGCGCGGATAGGATTTGTAGCGTGACATGTTGGTGCCGATCGTCTTCCACATGCTGTTGAAGACACCAGTGCTTCCGGTGAAGTGCACGCCGGCCAGATCTTCGTGCGACAACAGCGCATCGGAGATCGGCCCCGCGTCGCCCGGCACGAAATTGACGACGCCCGGCGGCATCCCCGCCTCCTCGAGCAATTTCATCACATAATACGCCGACAGCATGGCGCTCGACGCCGGCTTCCAGATCACCACGTTGCCCATCAGCGCCGGACTGGTCGGAAGATTCCCGCCAATGGCGGTGAAGTTGAACGGCGTCACCGCATACACGAATCCCTCGAGCGCGCGATAGTCCATCTGGTTCCACATTGCGTTCGTGCTCTGCGGCTGCTGGTCGTACAGCTGCTGCGCGAAGTACGGATTGAAGCGCCAGAAGTCGATCAGCTCGCAAGCCGAATCGATCTCGGCCTGGTAGGCGGTCTTCGATTGGCCAAGCATCGTCGCGGCGTTGATCGTCGCGCGCCAGGTGGTCGCCAGCAGCTCCGCTGCCTTGAGCAGGACGGCGGCGCGATCTTCCCATGGCCAGTTCGCCCACTCGAGGCGCGCTGCGCTGGCAGCTGCGATGGCCATGCCGACGAGCTCCGGACCGGCCTTGTGGTAGTCGGCCAGCACGTGACGGTGATCGTGCGGCATCGTCGCTTGCGCCGTGTTGCCGGTGCGGATCTCGCGGCCGCCGATGATGACGGGGATGTCGATGCGCTCGTTCGCCATCGACGCGAGTCTCGACTTGAGCTCGGCACGCTCCGGCGAGCCCGGCGCGTAGGATCGCACCGCTTCATTCAGCGGGAGCAATACTCTGCGCGTACCGTTAAAGCCGGCGATGCCCGTTTGTAGCGGAGGGGGCTGGGACGGCGTTGCGGGGACTGTCGCGTCGTGGGACTTTGCGTTGGCGACGTCGGACGGTTTCGGCGGATTGGCGACGGACATGGGGTGGGGGCTCGGTGCGAGGTGCGCTGTGCGCGTGCGCGAAACGGAGATGAAAGATAGGCGTGGCCGGCGGCGGCGTGAAGCGCGCGCGCTGTTCGCCGCGGCCTGCGCATTGCTCTGCGCCTCCTGCGAGAAGCCGCCGATCGAATGGCGCGGCGATGCGGCGCGCCTGTCGCACGACCTCGCTGTGCGGAGTGTCGGGCTCGACACGATGCTCATGCCGGAGTCCGCGCCCCAACCGCTCACGCGTCGTCTCGATCGTTGCGAGGGGTCCATCGCCTACGCCCACGTCGCGGGCCGGGAGGCGTTCGCCGCCTGGTGGATGGCACTCCCCGAAAGCACCGTCACGCTCGTCGTGCAGCGCACGCTGGATGACGGGCAGTCGTGGAGCGCGCCTGAAATCGTCGATCAGCGCGACGCGGGCCATAGTGGCTGCGGCCGTCCTGCCCCCGCCGTGGCGGCGGATTCGGCCACCGGTTATTTGTTGATCGCATATTCGAGCGCGCCGAAGGCAGGCACGGCGGTCTGGTTCTCGCATGCCATGCCAATGGTGATAAATGGGGAGCGCACGCTGATGTGGCATGCGCCGGTGCCGGTGGTGTTCGGCGACAGGCTCGTGAATGCCAGTGTCGCCGGCGTCGGCGACACCGTGGTGGTGGCGTACGCCTATCCGAGCGGCCCCCCGACGCGAGTTGGCCTCGCCGTCTCACGCACCGCGGGACATCTCTTCACCGAGCACATGGCGTTGGCGGCGTCAGGCTCGAGCCTTGCCGAGCCTCACGTCGCACTCCGAAACCGACTGCTGACGCTCGTATGGAGATCGACGACGTTGACTCCAGACTCCACTGTCAGTTGGATGATTCGTGCGGGAAAGCTGAGATAGGCAGATGTGAGATGTCCGATGTCGGTGGAGCTGATCACCGCGAGACGGAATCTGCGAGGCACACCTTCGGCTTGGTTGTGAGTTGCTTGACTGACATCTGACATCTGACGTCTACCATGTTCCGCAGAGGCTGACTGTGCTTGTGCTCGGCGCCCACACCATCGACAACGGCGGCATTCACATGGCGGCGACGCGCGCCGGCCGCGGCGGGATGACCGCACTGCAAATCTTCACCGCCATTCCCAAGTACTACGGCGACAAGGTGTCGATTCGCCCCGAGCGAGTCGAGCGATTCACGAAGGCGCTCGCCGAGGCGAAGATCGACAAGCGGAACGTCGTCGTGCACAGCGCGTACGTGCTCAACGTCTGTACCTCGGACGAAGAGAAATGGGCGCGGGCGAGCGGGGGCCTGACCAAGGAGCTCGAGCGCTCGACCACGCTCGGCGTCGGGAGCGTGTGCTTTCACCCCGGCGCGGCGAACGATGGTGACCGCGAAGGTGCGGCGAAGCGGGCGGGCAAAGCCATCACCGCCGCGCTCCAGGCGGTGAAGGGGACGACACGACTGCTGATCGAGAATACGGCCGGCGCCGGGATGACCATGGGACGCACGCCGGACGAGGTGGCATCGATCCTCGCCAACGTGCCGGAGGCGTTGCGCGAGCGCACCGGATACGGACTCGACACCTGCCATCTCTTCGCCGCCGGCCTCGACATCCGCGAGTCGAAGCGCGCGCTCACCGCGGTGCTCGACGAGTTCGAGGCGGAATGCGGCGAGCCGCCATCCTTCTTTCACCTCAACGACAGCAAGGGCGCACTCGGCAGCAACTACGACCGCCACATGTTGATCGGAGAAGGAGAGCTCGGTGTCGACGCGTTCGGCTGGCTGCTGAAGGATCGTCGCGCGAAGAAGGTGCCGCTCATTCTCGAGACGCCGCAGCAGAACTTCGAGATCGCGGATGACGATCCGACACCGGATGCGTACGATGTCCGCATGATGAAATTGTTGCGGGGTTTAGCGACGAAGTAGATCGCCTTTCGCCCCCCGCCGCCGCCCGCATCACGCCGCACGCATCACGCGAGCGGTAGTTAGCGCGCCGTCCCCACAATGACGATGGGCCCGGTAGGCGAGGGCACTCCATTCGACGGCTCTTCCGTGACCGCGACCGCCGAGAGCGAGTCGCGCGCAAGCGCAAACGTCGCCTGATGGAATCCTTTGCCGTTAGCGTCGGGCAGAAACATCCCGGCCGGATGCTTCTGCTGGTCGGGGGTGATCAGCCAGAGCTCATAGGCGCGGCCCTGCGGCGTCTGGGCGAGATGATGCGCCACGAAGGTCCAGCGGTTCGTGGCCTGGTCCCAGAACATCCGGCCCGACGGAGATTGCGGTGTGGCGGCCACGAGCTCGATCACGCGTACCGAGGGACCGAACACCTCTGCCAGCGTCTGGTCGCGCGTCGTCAGATCCTGCTGCAGCGAATCCCGCTGGTGCTGCGTCAGCGCGACCTGCTGGCCCATGGCACCCGCGACGCGCCGGTAGCGCACCGCCGCCATGCTCGCGCCGAAGGCGAGCAGCGTGATTCCCGCGGCGATCAGCCACCCCGTGATTGGGCGGCTGCGGTAGAACGGCTCCGCCGCGCGCGATGATCGCACGGGAGTGACTCGCGACGTCGCGCGAGTTCCGGCATCGGCCGCGGCGCGCGCCAGCAGGCGCGCGCGCACGCGCTTGTTGCGCGCCGGCGCCAGCGGCGCGTGTACCACCGCGTAGGCGAGCTCGCCCGCCGCGTCGCGCAACTCGCCGAGCGCGCGCTCGCACGCCATGCACGTGGTGATGTGCGCGAGCAACGCGTCCCGCTCCGCCCCGGATAGCGCTTCGAGCGCCTCCGCGGCGAGCAGGTCCTGCGCTTCCTCGTGCGTCATCGGCGTCGTCATCGCGGCCCATCCCGAAGCATGCCTAAACGCTCGCGCAATTTTTCCAGCGCGAGCCGGACTCTCGTCTTCACCGTCCCGAGCGGTTGCCCGGTGAGCTTCGCGATCTCCGATTGGCTGAAGCCGCCGAAGTACGCCAGCTCGATCGTCTCCCGCTGTTCTCTCGGGAGCTGCCGGAGCGCCGCGATCACGATCGTGCGGCGTTCCGAGTTTTCCGCCCCCCGCTGTGGATCCGGGAGCTCGGTATCGCGAGCCGCTTCCGCCATCTCCTGCGGCTCGAAGTACGACCACGGGTCTTCTTTCTGTCGTCTCTTGGCGCGAATGCGATCGAGCGCCCGGCTGCGACCGATGGTGGTCAGCCACGTCGACACCGCGCCGCGCGCTTCGTTGTATCGTCCGGCCTGCCTCCACGCCTGCCAGAACGTTTCCTCGACCACTTCTTCCGCTTCGTTCGAATCGTGCAGCAGCCTGAGCACCAGCGAATGCACCAACGGCGACCACCGGTCATAGAGCGAACCGAGTCCGCCCTCGTCGCCCGATGCCATGCGGCGCACGAGATCACGATCCGTCTCCGCGGCGCCGCGGCCAGACGTGGCTGCCCGTCCGCCCGGTGGCGTCACCGCTCGTTGCGGAGTTGGCGTTCGCGATTTTGGCGATCCGTCCCCGTCCTGCGGCTGCGTTGATGTGTACGACGGGGTGCGCGGCGGCGGATTCATCTGGCCAATCTAGCGTGCGTGATCGCCCCCGCCCAGAGCGACGACACGAGCCCCGCGACCGTTTCTCATGGGAGATTCGGCGTCATCTCATAGGGAAAACAGCGGAGAGAATCGGCCCCGGGCCTATTGCGTCTCCCTCAAGTGATCTTACTTTGATGCCAATGGATGACGTGTTCCCTCTGTAGAACGCGATCCTTTCACCTCCGGAGACTATTCGATGGCCACCACCAAGAAGGGGAAGGGCGGCAAGAAGGGCGGCGCGAAGAAGAGCAGCGCCAAGAAGGGCGGCGCCAAGAAGGCCAGCGCGAAGAAGAGCTCGGCCAAGAAGACGAAGCGCGTCCCGAACGCGGCGTTCATGCGCCCGATGCAGATTGATGAGGCGCTCGGCGCCGTGGTCGGTACGAACCCGATGCCGCGCACCGAGGTCACCAAGAAGCTCTGGGGCTACATCAAGAAGAATGGCCTCCAGGATGCAAAGGAGCGCCGCATGATCAACGCCGATGACCGCCTCCGCTCCGTGTTCGGTGGCAAGAAGCAGGTTTCGATGTTCGAGATGACGAAGCTGGTCAACAAGCACATGAAGTAGCCTGTTCACCGACGGCACAAAAAGAGGCGCGCCTGGTGGCGCGCCTTTTTTGTGCCGAGATGTCAGATGTCAGACGTCAGATGTCAGACCCCTGACAGCGACGCTGATCACCCAGAGCACTGACATCTGACTTCTGACGCCTGACATCGCAAGAACCGCTCTTGTCCTGATGACTTGTTTGTCCGTGTGTAAACGGGAATGTTTACCGTATGGCTACCCGCTCCCGCCCCAAGACATCCGCGCGAACCAACGTTGTCCGCGACGCGCGCGGAAAGAAGCCGAAGAAGTCTGGCAGCCTCTGGCAACGCTACGGCGAGTCGGTTCGTTCGGTCGCCTTCGTCCTCGTCGTGTGGCTCTTCATCCGCACCTTCTTCGTCGAAGCGTTCCGCATTCCCTCGGGCAGCATGGAGCCGACGCTGCTCATCGGCGATTTTCTCTTCGTCAACAAGCTCGTGTTCGGGCCGCACATCCCCTTCACGAGCATCCGGTTTCCGGGCTACGGCGATCCGCACCGCGGCGATGTCGTCGTGTACACGTCGCCTTATCAGGCCTTCAATCCGCAGGACCCGACGCCCACCGTCGTCAAGCGCGTGGTCGGTGTCGGCGGCGATACGCTCTATATGCGGCAGGGGCTTCTCTACCTGAACGGCATCGCCCAACGACAGGGCTACGCCGTCGTGCCGGACCCCAACGTGCAGGATCAGGCGGACCCGATCTTCGATTGGCAGAAGAAAGTAGGCCTCCCCAGCTCCCGGTTCGGCCCGGCGCCGAAACAGCCGACGCATGACAATTGGGGCCCCTTCGTCGTCCCTCTTAAGCACATCTTCACGATGGGCGATAATCGCTATAACTCGATCGACGCACGCTATTATGGATTCGTGCCGCGCGAGAACGTTTGGGGACGGCCGATTTTCATCTACGCGTCCTTCGACACCGACGCCTGGAGCATCCGTTGGAGCAGAATTGGACACACGATTCACTGAGATCACGCGCGCGGCGTAGCTGGTCCTCATGCGCCGCCGGCGCGGCGATCCTCCTTCTGATTGCCTCCTCGCTCGGCGCGCAGCAACGAGGACAGTTCCAGGCCCAGACCCTCCTCGATTCGGCGAGGACGCGCCTCGCGCAGCTCGATGGTGCGGTCATCATCCTCGGACTCGACAGCACGGTCGAAGTCATTCGCGATACGTGGGGCGTGCCGCATATCTACGCGAAGACGCAACACGATCTGTTCGTGGCGCAGGGCTACATCGCCGCACAGGACAGACTCTGGCAGATGGAGATGGCGCGCCGCTCGGGGGACGGTCGTCTCGCCGAGGTGCTCGGCGCCTCCGCTGTCGAGCGAGACCGGTTCGCGCGGCTCCTCAAGTACCGCGGCGACATGGAGGCGGAGTGGAACAGCTACTCCGCCGACGCCAAGGAGATTGTGCACGCGTTCGTGCAGGGAGTGAACGCCTTCGTCAATCAGGTACAGGCCAACCCGCCGATCGAGTTCACGATTCTTGGGTTGCGACCCGAGCCATGGACCGACGACGTTCCGCTTCAGCGCATGGCCGCCCTGGCCATGACGGGAAACGCGCAGAGCGAAGTGCGCAAGGCGCGCCTCGTGAAGCTCATGGGTGTGGCGACCGTCGAGAAGCTGTGGCCAACGGATCCGTACCGCCGGCTCGATCCGGCGCCGAACATGGACCTCGGCGGCATCGATACGAAGTCGCTCGGACCGCTCATCGAAGCGTACGGCTCGCCGGCGTTCTCGCGTCTCGAGGGAAGCAACAACTGGGTTGTCGGCGGTGCGCTGACTGCCAGCGGCAAGCCGCTGCTCGCCAACGATCCCCATCGCTCGATCGGACTGCCGTCGTTGCGCTACATGACGCATCTCGTGGCGCCGGGTTGGAACGTGATCGGTGCCGGCGAGCCGATGCTGCCCGGCATAGCCGTGGGGCACAACGAGCGGGTGGCCTGGGGCTTCACGATCGTCGGCATGGACCAGCAGGACGTCTACGTCGAGTCGGTGCGGCCGTGTGACGCCACGGCGCGCCGCCGCTACACGCTCCCCGCCGATGCCCGCTGCTACCTCAGCGGACGGCAATGGAAGCCCATTCGTGTGGTCGAAGACCACATTCGCGTGAAGGACGAAGGAACGCGCACCGTGCGTCTCGAGTTCACGGAGCACGGTCCGATCGTCGGCGAGGATGAGGCGCGTGGACGCGCCTTCGCGCTCAAGTTCGTGGGCGTAGAGGCCGGCACAGCGGGATACATGGCCGGCCTCGCCCTCGATCGCGCGACGGACTGGGCATCGTTCCTCTCCGCCGCATCGCGCTGGCGGCTGCCGACCGAAAACCTCGTCTACGCCGATGTCGAAGGAAACATCGGCTGGGTCGCGGCGGGTCTCATTCCGGTACGGAGCTGGTCCGGCCTGCTGCCCGTGCCGGGCGATGGCTCGTTCGAATGGCGCGGATTTCTCCCCTTCGACGAATTACCGAAGTCGTACAATCCGCCAAGCAACGTGATCGTCACGGCGAACAACAACATTCTGCCGCCGGGCTACACGCACCCGCTCAACTACGAATGGGCGCGCCCCGACCGCGCGCGCCGCATCTCGGACATGCTCCAGTCGGCGGCCGCGGCAAAAAAGCTGACGGTAGACGACTTCGCGCGAATCCAGCACGACGAATTCTCGTTGCTCGCGCAGCGGCTGGTTCCGGTGATCATCGCGGCGGCCGACGCGCGCGGACCAGCAGCCCAGGCCCGGTGGGAGGTGCAAGCGCTCTCGCGTTGGAACTTCGTCATGGCGAAAGATTCCGTCGCGCCGCTGTTGTTCGAGACGTGGCTCAACGCCGTCGCCAAGCGCGTGATCGAGCCCCGCGTGACGGCGTTCGGTGGATCGTTCAACGAGACCGGCTACGACATCGGGACCCTCATCTCGCTGCTAGAGAAACCGGATGAAGTCTTCGGCGCCGGCGCGCGCGCCACATCGGGACGCGACAACACGGTCCTCTTCGCGCTCGACGACGCCGTGGCCGAGATCACGCGCCGGCTCAGCGCCGACCGCCGGCGCTGGGTGTGGGGCGCGCTGCACAAAGCACTCTTCCGACACCCACTGGTCGATGCGTTCGATCTCGAGGAGATCCCTCGTGGCGGTGACGCAAACACGGTGAACGCGACCGGCGGCGCGAACTACCTCCAGCGCTCCGGCGCCTCGTACCGCGAGATCCTCGACGTCTCGAATTGGGACAATTCGGTGGCGATCAACGTACCCGGCCAGTCCGCGCAGCCCACCAGCCCGTATTACGACAACCTGCTCCAGCTGTGGGCGACCGGCCGCTACTTCCCACTGGCGTACACCCGGGCGACGGTCGAAAAAGCGAAGGCGCATTTGCTGGTGCTCCAACCCACCAGGTAGTAGCGCGTCCATGACGCCGCTCTGGGCGCGAACGCTCGTCGCCGCGGAGCGCGGCGTGGCGCGAGTCGCGAGGGGGGCAGCGATCGTGCGCGACGAGATTCTGTTCGCGTGGCTGTCGCCCGCAGAGCGTGATGCGCTCACGGTCGAGACGTACCGGCGCTTCGCGTCGTTCGCCGCCGATGGACCGCTGTTCTCCGACGCATTGCTCGACTGGGAACGGCGGCTCGTGGAGTCGCCGCATTTTCCAAAGGGTGGACGCGTTCTGGTCGGTGGCACTGGCGCCGGCCGCGAAATGCTCGCGCTCGCCGCACTCGGCTACGAGGTCGCTGGATTCGATCCGAGCGAGCCGCTGGTGGAGAAGGGAAAAGCCAAGCTGCACGACCCATCGTCGGTCGTCGTCGCGTCGTACGAGGACGTGGTGCGCGCCGTCGAACACAGTGCCGGGCCGCTCGCGTCGCTTGCCCGCGCCGCGCCCTTCGACGCCCTGATCATCGGGTTTGGAAGCCTGTCTCACGTCACGCGCGCGGAGCGGCGCATCGCGGTGTTGAACGCGCTGCGCCGTCTCGCTCCGAAGGCGCCGGTGATCTTGAGCTACTACATCCTATCCGCGTCCAAGGGGCAGTCGAGTGAGCGTCGCGCGCGACTTCGCCGGCTCTTCGCTCGCATCGGCGCTCGATACGCCGCCGAACCGTCGGACGCCTTCTCCTACGACTTCGGCTTCGTGGCGCGGCTCACCCCCGCCATGATCGAGACCGAAGCGGCCGCGGCCGGTTACCAGATCGCCATCGCCGGTGAGACACCCTTCGGGCACGCGTTGCTGGTTCCCCTGCGGAGCTGACGCGTTCCATATTTTCCGCCTCCGCAAGGACGTTCGACGATGGTAACTTCGACCCGCGGTTGGAATGCCGTTTGCCGGCAGTGAAAACATCACGACATCAGGAGACGTCATGCGCGCCAAGCCAATCACACTGTTCTTCGCAGCCGCGCTCGTGTCGACCGCCTGCCGCCACTCCCGGTCGGCGACTGCCGATTTCTACCCCGGGCCAGTGGGCCGTCCATTCTCAACGGGTGTGCGCGTCGGCAACATGCTGTACCTCTCCGGCCAGATTGGCACGGATGCCGATGGCAAGCTGGTGGGCGGCGGCATCACGACCGAGACGCGGCAGACGATGACGAACATCGCGGTCGTGCTCCAACAGCACGGCACCTCGATGGAGCGCGTCGTCAAGTGCACGGCGATGCTGGCGGACATGCGCGAGTGGGATGCGATGAACACCGTCTACGTGGCGTTCTTCCCGACCCACAAGCCGGCCCGCAGCGCGTTCGGCGCCTCCGGGCTCGCCCTGGGCGCCCGCGTCGAGATCGAGTGCATGGCCATGGTGGACGAGTAGGCTGACGCGCGGCACGGGGTGATCGTCCTCCATCAGACGCCCAAACCCGAATCGCCAGCACTCAGCCCCCACCCCTCCGCCAGCAATGAGCAAGCTCGGCCTTCTTCTCGGCATCTCGCTGCTCGTGATCGTGTTCGTCGGCGTGTTCGTGGCTCGCCGACTGCAACGCTATACGACGCAGCGCACCGTCGCGGGCGAGCGCGGTGCGCAGGCGCTGCTCGAGATGAACATCCTCACGCACCAGCTCTCGCTGCAGGCCAAGGAGAAAAACGAAGACCCCTTGGCGGCGCTGCCGCCCGGCGAGCGGCTGCAACGGCTCTATCCCGGCGTTCGTGCGCCCACGCGACGTGAGCAGCAGATAGGGGAGCCTGAAGAAGCGTCTTAGTGGCACGCCCCATAGATTCACCCCATGTCCCACCGCACCCTCGAGCTTCACGTTCACGAGCCTCCGGCGGTGCTGCGCTTCTCGCGCTTCATCCTGCCCATGGCGCTCCTCACGGGCATTCTGGTGCGGGTGTATCGCGACGCGCTGCTGGCCTCCAGCTCGTCGAGCAGCTGGACGTTCCTGATCGTGACGTACGTCGGCCAGCAGATCGTCCTGCTCGGTCTGGCGACCGCCCATCTCGGCAACTACCCGATCAAGCACTGGCTGTGGCGCGTCCCGCTGTTTGGGATCGTGGCCGGACTCGGTGAAGCGCTCGCCAGCGCGGCGCTCATCGCCCTTCGCTTCGAGCGCAACGGCACCGAGATCGCGCACTCCCATGACTGGCTCGGCTTTGCGCGATGGGCCGTCGCGGTCGACGTCGTTCTGATGGTTGTCTTCGGCGTCCTGCTCGCGGCGGTGATGCAGATTCTCCGCTACGCCCTCCTCAAACGCGAACACCGCGCACACACGGTCGCCGCGGTGCACGAGAGCAGGGAGCATGAGACCGCCAAGTGAGCGGGTGTAGGGTGCAGGGAATGGGGGGTGGTTGGGGAGAAATCGCGCCTCAGCGCGGCATCATCGACGTGGCGGGTGTGGCTCGGAGCGAGTAGGGTGTAGGGTCAACCATTCTCCACTCGCCACGCCACACACCCGCCTCCATGCGAAAACTGTTTTGCATACTCGCCTGCCTCGCTGTTCCAGCCCTCGGGCAGGCCCAATCGCCGGTTCGGCCCTTCGGGACCCTCCGCCAGCAGGATTCGCTTCAGCAACGATGGCTGCAGAAGCGAATGGACACGGCGTTGCCGGCGTTGATGCGAAAGTATGGCGTCGACATGTGGGTGGTGCCGATGCGGGAGTACAATGAGGATCCGGTGTTCTCCAGCGTCGTCAGCGCGACGACGTTCGCGGCGCGGCGTCGCACGATCTATGTCTTCTTCGATCGCGGCGCGGCCAAGGGAGTCGAGCGCATCGCGCTCGGTGGCGCATCGCAGGGTGGCGTGTTCGACGCGGTACGCTCCACCAAGGCGGTCGAGGCGGCCGTCGGCGGACGCCAGGCCGAGCTGTGGGGCGACCAGCAGTGGCAAGTGCTCAAGGATGTCATCGTCAAGCGAAACCCGAAGGTCATCGCGATCGACATCTCCCGCACCTTCGCCTTCGCCGACGGTCTGTCGGCCGGTGAATATGAAGGGATGCGCGAAGCGCTCGGGCCGGCGTGGAGCGCGCGTTTCAAGCGCGCCGAGGGATTGGCGGTCGACTTCATCGCGTCGCGCTTGCCGGAGGAGGAAGCGTTCTACACCGAGCTGAACAAGCTGACCTGGGCGGTGATCGATACCGCCTTCTCGAGCAGCGTCATCACGCCCGGTGTGACGCGGACGAGCGACGTCGTGTGGTGGATGCGGCAGCGCGTGAACGACCTCGGACTCGGCACCTGGTTTCATCCGTCGATCGAGGTGCAGCGCAGAGGCGCGACCGACGACGTGCTTGGCCCCGATCCGGTCATTCAGAAGGGGGACGTGCTGCATTGCGATTTCGGGATCACCGCGCTCCGCCTCAACACGGACACGCAGCACATGGCGTACGTGCTTGGCGATGGCGAAAGCGATGCGCCGGCCGGACTGAAAGCGGCGTTGTCGAGCTCGAACCGGCTTCAGGACATCGTCATGGACGAGATGCGGCCCGGCCGAACCGGCAACGAGGTACTGCTCGCCTCGCGCGCGCGCGCGAAGCGCGAGGGCATCACGGGCACCGTTTACACGCATCCGATCGGTCTGAATGGTCATGGGGCCGGCCCGCTGGTTGGTCTGTGGGATTATCAAGACGGAGTGCCCGGCCGCGGCGATCATCGCGTCATCGCGAATCAATGGTTCTCGATCGAGCTGCAGGCGACGTCGCCCGTCGCGGAGTGGGGGGCTCAGCAGCTTCGCTCGGCGCAGGAGGAGGACATGATCATCGGCGCCGACGGCAAGCCGCGTTGGGCGTGGAAGCGGCAGACCGAGTTCCATCTGGTGCGGCCATCTGCCGCGTCACAACGTCCGTGATGCGCGGCCGCGCGCTCGTCGCGTTGTTCTG
>JBBROY010000036.1:0-45573 GCA_038228795.1 Gemmatimonadales bacterium | reverse complement strand
CAGGATCTGCTCGTGCGAGACGTCCGATACCGCGAGCGGAGGTGCGTAATGCCCGTTTTGGCCGTTGCTGGACGTCATGGTTATCGCCTCAGCGTGACGACGAGGTTGACGACCGCCAAGAACGCCGTGAGGCTACTCACGATGGTGGGGATATTCTCGCGGCGAAACAATCCCGTTCGCGCCGGCACGATCAACACATCGTTCGAGTACAGCACGACGCGACCGGAGGCGCTGCCCTGCAGCGCCGACTCGATATCCACCTGAAACGACTTGCCGTCTCGTAAGACGCGCGCGCGTTTCAAATCCGCCTGGTCGGTGGGACCGCCGACGACGGTGAGGAGCTGGATGATGTTCGTTCCAGGATCCACGGTCTGCACGCCCGCTCCCTTCACCTCTCCAAGCACGTTCACGCGAATGAGAAGTTGGAGGGACAGGTCGGGGTCGACGAGACCTTGTTTGGCGAGCTCGTCCTTCAGGCGCGCCTTGATCTGGATGGGATTGAAGCCGCCGACCATGACATCGCCAATGCCTGGAATCTGAACGATGCCCCGGCTGTCGATCAGAAAATCGCCGCTGCGTTCCTTGTCCCGGTAGACGCCGACGCGCAGGACATCGCCCGGCTTGACCGGGCCGACGTTCCGGCCCGAGGCCACGACCGTGTCTTGCGCCTTCATGCCCGGTGGTGCCAGGAGGGCGCACGCGAGCACCGCGAAGCAACTCGCGACGAGCGCGCGATTACGGGAAACGGAAGCGATACGTGCCGTCAAGGTGGACTCGTAAGTACGTCCCGGAATTGCCGGGAGCGTTGTTGATGTTGGAAATGTTCGCCATCTCGGCGCGTACGGTAATCGGGACGACGGCATCAAGCCACTGCACGGAAATGTCACCGGCGATGGTGCGTTGGACCGAGCGGCGAGTCGCCGAGACCGACGGATATGGCGCGCCGCCCTGTCCGACCGCCGTTGCGCCAGGCCGTTCGTCGATTCGTTGCGCGCCCCTTCGCCCGAATGACACGCCGCCACCAATCAAGAACCGCTCGCTCGCCCAGAACTCGGCGCTACCCCGCAGCAGATCCGCATCGGGACCGAGCTCGGAACCCAGCGGTCGATCGTACGCTTGATACGCCAACGAATAGTATCGGCGCAGATAAGTGTAGCTGCTCAACCGCTCGTATGTCAGCGACGCGGTCGACGGAACCGAGATCGGCAGGGCGTAGTCTCCCCTGAACCGCCAGCCGAGCTGGTCCTGAGTCACCTTGCGATCTTTGGCGTCGATCTGGATGTCGTCGACCATCAGCTCGCCCGCCAACGTGGCGCGGCCGAGATGCATACGCACGGCGCCGAACGCCGTGAGGTTGTCGTCATCCGCGCCTGGCCCAGTCCGACTGCTGTCGTGCTCCGTCATGAGGTACAGCATGAGCGGGTTCGCGAAGGCGAGATCTATCCCGCCGCCGCGCCGGCCGAGCAGCGCCGTTTCGCCCACGGTGAATTCGAAGACGGGCGTGGGCTGATAGGTGATGGCGTGCGCGGCGAGCATGCGATGATAGCGCTGCGTACCAACTCCGGCGCCGAGCGCGTCGACGGCCGGATCGAGCACGACATCGTTCAGAACGGCGAAGACGGCGCGTGCCTGCCATTTGGCCCACCGCGCGTCCATCATGATGCGGTCGAGCGGCGGACCGTGCGACGACAGCATGAGGGATTCATTGCCTTCGCCGAGCCATGCCTCGCTCCCACGCCCGACATTGAGCGTGAACGGGCCGGCGCGCGCCGCGATGTATGCCTCATCGAAGTCGAGCACGCCCTTGGTCGAACGGAAGGTGCGCGCACGGACCGCGGGGTCATTCCGAATGTTGCTCTGCGCGAACAGATCACTTACCGCGACGATGTGAGGCCCACCGCTCCAGGTCAGGCGTCCGCGCGCGACCGCCACGGCGACCGGATCGCCTTCCGGCGAGTCGCGTACGTCACGCCACGCGGGACGAGACTCTCCGTTGCCCAGTGCCGTCGCGCGAAGCGTCAGGGCTCCGCCCACGCCGAGTCCCTCGGCACTCCGCGCGCTGTCGGCCGCTGTGCGGTCGCCCGCGCCCAGGCGCTCGACCAGCGCACGGCGCAGTGGGCCAGCGCACGTTGAATCGGCCAGCGCCTCGCCGAGCGCGAGCCGAATCGATCGCACGAGATAGGGACGGAAGGGCGAGACGCGCGCCGGCTGACATCCGAGCCGCGCCATTCCATCGAGCTGAACGTATGCCGGATCGGACAGGGGGAGCGTAACGAGGGGATGTTGCGCGCCCGCGCGACGGGCGGCGGCGCCGGTGAGCACCGCCGCGATGAGCACTGCGCGTGAGATAGTCACCCTGCCGACCGGCTCCTCGCACGCGGCTCGCTCGATGCGGCACGGTCCCGCAACCCGGCGAGGAGCGACGCTTGGGGAACGAACTCCGGCACCAGCTCCTGCAGGCGACGCAACACCGCGCGCTCGTCGCGCTGGCTAACCGCCTCGCGCAACAGCTCGAGTCCGCGATCGAGCGAGCCGGGCGCTTCCGTTCGCACGACACGGATCTTCTCGAATCGCGTCGGCATCGTCTCCTCGACCGAAGAGGTCAGCTGCTCGTGCAGCTTCTCGCCAGGCCGCAGGCCGGTGAACACGATCGAGATGTCGACATCCGGCTCGAATCCGGAGAGGCGAATGAGGTTGCGTGCGAGATCGACGATCTTCACCGGCTCGCCCATCTCGAGCATCGCGATCTTGTCGCGCACCTCCTCCAGCACCGACGCTTGAAGCACGAGCTGGACCGCCTCCGGTATGGTCATGAAGTAGCGCGTCGCCTCGGGATGCGTCACCGTCACCGGTCCGCCATCGGCAATCTGTTCCGCGAACAGCGGCACGACCGAGCCGTTCGAGCCCAGCACATTGCCGAAGCGCACGGCGACGAAATGGTTCTTGCCGCGGGCGTTGAGCGAAAGGACGATCTTCTCGGCCAGGCGCTTGGTCGCGCCCATCACGTTGCTCGGCGAGACCGCCTTGTCGGAGGAAATGAGCACGAACTTCGCCCCGCAGTCGGCGGCAAGATCAGCCACGTTGCAGGTGCCGAACACGTTGTTCGCCACGGCGTGCGAGAGGTGCGCTTCCATCATCGGCACGTGCTTGAAGGCGGCCGCGTGATAGACAATGTCAGGACGGAACTCGGCGAAGATGCGGGCCAGATCGCGCTGGTCGCAGATGTCGCACAACACCGGCGCGACGGTGAGATTTGGCTGCTTGCGGCGCAGCTCCTGGTCGATTGAGAAGAGCGGGCTCTCACCGCGCTCGACCAATATGATCAGCTCGGGACCGAAGCCGGCGACCTGGCGCACGAGCTCAGAGCCGATCGAGCCGCCGGCGCCGGTGATGAGCACCCGGCGTCCCGCGATGTCGCCGCGCAGGCGTGTGCTGTCGAGGTCGACCGGGTCGCGACCGAGAAGATCCTCGACGCGGACGGCGCGCACCTCGCTCATGTGCACCTGACCCGACAATGCAGCGATGGCGGGAAGAATCTTGAAGGGACGCTTGCTCGCGATGCAGCGGTCGACGATGGCCTGAATCTCGGCGCGCGCGGCCGAGGGAATCGCGATGATGAGCTCATCGGCCGGGTGCGTTGCGAGAATCGTCAGCAGCTCGGATGACGTGCCGAGGACTTCGACGCCGTGAATGCGGAAGCCGATTTTCCGCGGATTGTCGTCAAGAAATCCGACCGGCACATAACCGAGCCTTGGATTATTCTGGATCTCGCGAAGGAGCAACTCGCCGGCATCACCGGCGCCTACGATCATCAGGCGCTTGAGATGGGGCGCCGTCATCGGCCGCCGGCTCTCGCGCACGGCGCGCAGGGAGAAGCGCGCGCCACCGATCAACGCGATCGTGATCATCGCGTCGATGATCAGCACCGAGCGCGGAAAGACCAACGCGCGCGACGAGAAGACGAGATAGGCCGCGAAGACGAGCGTGCTGAGTCCGACCGCCTTGAGCAGGTCGAAGAGATCGCGCATGCCGACGTAGCGCCACCAGCCGCGATACAGCCGGTAGTACGCGAAGGCGAGCAGTCGCAATCCGATCAACACCGGAAGGGTGGCGACGAACGCGAAGAAGTAGTTCCGCGGGATCAGCCACTCAAACCGCAATGAAAACGCGAGCGAGTAGCTGACAACGACTAGGACGAGATGGACCGCAACCAGGCAGACGGTGCGGTATTTAAAGAGCCACGACACCACGAATGGACGTCTCATGAAAGAGGGCAACGGACGTGCGTTTGACCCGTCGCGAGCAATAATTGCGCCGGGTGAGAATCGCTCAATTTGGTACCACGTCAGCCGTTAGCGCGAATGCCCGTAGAACTGGCGAATGACATCGATCGTCTCGTCCTGCTGTGCCTTCGTCAACTCCGGGAAGACCGGAATGGACACCACCTCATTGGCGGCGCGCTCGGATTCGGGGAACTCACCCTGCTTGTACCCAAGGTAGGCAAAACAGGGCTGGAGGTGCAGCGGAAGGGGATAGTAGACCGCGTTGCCAATGCCCGCGCTCTTTAGGTGCGTCTGCAGGGCGTCCCGCCTCTCGACGCGGATCGTGTATTGGTTGTAGATCGACTCATTCGCTGCCTCGATCGTCGGGGTGCGAATCTCAGGGACATCGGCAAACGCCCCGTCGTAATAACGGGCGTGCTGCCGCCTGCGCTCACTCCACGACGCCAGATGGGGCAGCTTGGCAACCAACACGGCGGCCTGGAGGGCGTCCAAGCGGCTGTTGTAGCCCACCTCGTCATGGAAATACTGCTTCGCCCCGCCGTGCATTCTGAGACGCTTCAGGCGCGTCGCCAAGGCGCCATCCTGCGTCACCATCATCCCGCCGTCCCCGTATCCGCCGAGGTTTTTCGACGGGAAAAAGCTCAGCGTCCCGATCGTGGCGCGCTCGCCCGCGGCAGTCCACCGGCCGTCGATCTTGCGGCGCGCACCGATGCTCTGGGCGGCGTCTTCGATGATCGGCATCCCGGGCATCGCGGCGACATACTGCTCGATCGGCGCCATCTGCCCGAACAGATCCACCGGCACCACGGCTTTCGTCCTTGCCGTGACGGCAGCGGCCGCGGCGGCGACGCTCAGGTTGAACGTGTCCGGCTCGATGTCGGCGAACACCGCTGTGGCCCCCACGTTGTGGATCGTGCCGGCGGTCGCGAAGAAGGTGAACGGCGTCGTGATGATCTCGTCCCCACGACCGATGTCCAGGGCGCGATAGGCGAGCAGGAGGGCGTCGGTTCCGTTCGCACAGCCAATCGCGTGCGTCGTGCCCGACAGCGCCGCGACCTGCCGCTCCAGATGCTCGACCGGCTCTCCGAGAATGAACAGCTGGTCGTCGACGACGCGCATCATGGCGCGAACGACGTCATCCTTGATGGTGGCGTGCTGAGCGCGGAGGTCAAGCAGAGGAACTGGCATGGCACGAGTGTCGGGAAAGAGGTATCGCCCGGGGGGCGGGGTCTACGACGGACGGTATTTCGGAATGAAATCTAAGCGAGTGAATCTCATTCGGCCGGAGCGGACGCGGTCTCCGCGGCGTTCGCCGCGCGCTCCGCGCCGCGCGTCACCTCGTGCCATTCCTGGAGCGAGCGGACCGCGGGTGGGCGGAAGCGCAACGCGAGAATCGCATCGCAGGCAGCGCCGGCGGCGGAGAGCGTGGTGGTATACGGAATGCGATGCGCGACGGCGGCTTGGCGCATCGTGTAGTCATCCGTCTGCGCGTGCTTGCCGAGGGGCGTGTTGATGAGCAGCTGGACCGCGCCGTTGACGATCAGGTCGATGCAGTGCGGACGGCCCTCGTGCACCTTGAACACGCGCTCGGCGGGCACGCCACGCGCGCGGAGGAACCTGGCGGTTCCGGTCGTCGCCAGAATCTTGAAGCCCATCTCGTGAAAGCGGCGCACGATCGGCGCCACCGCCGCCTTGTCGCGCTCGTTCACCGTGACCAGAACGGCGCCTGACAACGGCAGACCATTGTCCGCCGCAAGTTCGGCCTTGGCGAACGCCATACCGAATGAGTCGGAAATGCCCATCACCTCGCCCGTCGAGCGCATTTCGGGACCGAGTACCGGATCCGCCTCGCGGAACTTGATGAAGGGAAAGACGGCTTCCTTCACCGACACGAACCCGGGCGTGATCTCGTCGGTGAAGCCTATGGCGTCCAGGGTCTCGCCGACCATCGCCCGCGCGGCGACCGATGCCAGCGGCACGCCAATCGCCTTGGACACGAACGGAACGGTGCGGGACGCGCGCGGATTGACTTCCAGTACGTAAACCACGCCATCCTTGATCGCGAACTGGACATTGATCAGGCCGACGACGCCAAGCGCGCGCGCGAACTGCACGGTGTGCGCGCGCATCGTATCGAGGTCTTCCTCGCGGATGATGTACGGCGGCAGCACGCTGGCCGAATCACCCGAGTGAATGCCCGCATCCTCGATGTGCTGCATGATGCCGCCGATGACGACCCGCTGGCCATCGGACACCGCGTCGACGTCGACCTCGTACGCGTCCTCGAGAAAGAGGTCGATCAGCACCGGCCGCTCCTCAGACACTTTCACCGCGCGCGCGAAGTAGTCGCGTAGTTGCGGCTCGTCGTACACGATCTGCATCGCGCGGCCTCCGAGCACGTACGAAGGACGCATGAGCACCGGATAGCCAATGCGGGTCGCGACAAGTACAGCCTCGTCAACGCTGGTGGCGGTACCGTTCGGCGGCTGCGCGATGCCGAGCTTGCGCGCGATCGCCTCAAAGCGTCGCCGGTCCTCCGCGATGTCGATCGAATCCGGCGAAGTGCCGAGGATACGCACCCCCGCCGCCTCGAGCGCCCTGGTGAGCTTGAGCGGCGTCTGCCCGCCAAGTTGCACAATGACGCCGATCGGTTGCTCGCGCTCGACGATCTCGAGCACGTCCTCCAACGTCAGCGGCTCGAAGTAGAGCTTGTCGGAGATGTCGAAATCGGTCGAGACGGTTTCAGGATTCGAGTTCACCATGATCGTCTCGTAGCCCTGCGCGCGCAGCGCGAGCACGGCGCGTACGCAACAGTAGTCGAACTCGACGCCCTGCCCTATTCGATTGGGACCGCTGCCGAGAATGACGACGGACTTGCGCCCGCTGCGGGGCGCTTCGCTCTCCTCATCGTAGCTGCCGTAGAGATACGGTGTCGTCGACTCGAACTCGCCGGCGCACGTATCGACCATCTTGTACGCGGGCCGGATGCCGAGCGCGTGGCGGCGCGCCCGGACGGCCGATTCGGTTTCGCCGCGCAGCACCGCCAACTGGCGATCGGAGAATCCGAAGCGCTTCATCTGCAATAATGCCGCGGCGTCGATCACCGATCGCGCGACGAAAGTCCGCTCCGCTTCCACCAACTCGTGCATCTGCGAGAGAAACCAGGGATCGATCGCCGTTAGCTCGGCCACCTCGGCCACCGACATGCCGCGCTCGAAGGCGCGCTTGATCTGGAAGATGCGCTCCGGCGTCGCCTGGCGTAGCGCGCCACGCAAGGTCTCATCGGTGCCATCGGCCAGCCGATCATCGATCAGGGTCGGCGCGGTCACCCAGCCACTGCGGCCGCTCTCGAGCGCGCGCAATCCCTTCTGCAACGCTTCCTTGAAGGTCCGTCCGATCGCCATCGACTCGCCGACGGACTTCATCTGTGTCGTGAGCCGCGGATTGGCGTTTGCGAATTTCTCGAACGCGAATCGGGGGCACTTCACCACCACGTAGTCGAGCACAGGCTCGAACGACGCCTTGGTCGTCTTGGTGATGTCGTTCGCCAGCTCGTCGAGATGATAGCCGACCGCGAGCTTGGTGCCGATGCGCGCGATGGGATATCCCGTCGCCTTCGACGCCAGCGCCGACGAGCGCGAGACGCGCGGATTCATCTCGACGACCAGCAGCTCGCCGTCGCGCGGGTTCACCGCGAACTGAATGTTGCATCCGCCGGCCGCGACACCGATCTCTCGAATGATCGCGATCGCCGCATCGCGCATCTCCTGATATTCACGGTCCGTGAGCGTCATCGCCGGCGCGACGGTGATCGAGTCACCGGTGTGAATGCCCATCGGGTCGAGGTTTTCGATCGAGCAGACGATGACGACGTTGTCGGCCACGTCGCGCATGACCTCGAGCTCGAACTCCTTCCAGCCCAGAACGCTGCGCTCGATCAACACCTGGCTCGTAGGCGACGCCTCCAGTCCGCGGCGGACGATCTCCTCGTATTCGTCGCGATTGAACGCGACGCCGCCGCCGCTGCCACCGAGCGTGAAGGACGGGCGGATGATCGCCGGAAAGCCGACCGTGTCGACCAGCGCCACCGCCTGGTCCCAGCTCCGCGCGATGCCGCCAATGGCAACCTTGAGCCCAATACGCTTCATGGCCTCGGAGAACAATTCACGATCTTCCGCCATCTTGATCGCGCGCGCGTTGGCGCCGATCAGCTCGACGCCGTACTTGGCGAGCACCCCGCTCTCGGCCAGCGAGAGCGCGACGTTGAGCGCCGTCTGCCCGCCCATCGTGGGCAAGAGCGCATCGGGGCGCTCTCGCTCGATCACCATCGCGACGGTCTCGGGCGTGACGGGTTCGATGTAGGTGCGGTCGGCAAACTCCGGATCCGTCATGATCGTGGCCGGATTGGAATTGACCAGCACCACTTCGAACCCGTCTTCGCGCAGCGCTTTCGTCGCCTGCGTTCCGGAGTAGTCGAACTCGGCTCCCTGGCCGATGACGATCGGGCCGGAGCCGATGATGAGAATGCGGTGAAGGTCAGTGCGACGCGGCACGGATCACATCGTCGATGATGGTGTCGATCGATTCGCGGGGAGACCAGCCGGTGGCCGCGCGCAGCTTGCCCGAATCGCCGACGAGCACCGGCACGTCGGCCGCGCGCACGAGCGACGGATCCTCACGCAGCTCGACGCGCGCGCCAGTGAGCTGAATGATTCGCTCGGCCAGGGCGCGGACACTGGTGCCGGTGCCGCTCGAGACGTTGTAGCACTGCCCGGGCTCGCCGCGCTCGGACAGCTCGGCGTAGGCACGGGCGACATCGCGCACGTGAAGAAAGTCGCGCACCGGGGCGCTATTGCCGATAGGCAGATCGCGCGCGAGGGTCGCGCGAGCATCGATGGCCCGCCGTGCCAACGCGGGGAGGAGAAAGTTCGCCGCCTGGCCGGCGCCGCTATGATTGAAGCTCCGGGTGGCGACGATCTTGAGACCGGCACTGCGAAAGGCCTCGAGGGCGACGATTTCTTGCGCCGCCTTCGACGCCGCGTAGACGCTCAACGGACGCTGCTCCGCGGTCTCAGGCAGCGGCATCGACGACAGATCGTGCCGGCCATACTGCTCGGCGCTTCCGATGATGAGGATCATTGGATCGAGCACGCCGGCGGCCTTCCGCGCGCGGAGCGCCGCGAGCAGTCGACCCGTGGCGACGACGTTGACGTCGAGCGCGGCAGCGGGGTCGGCATCGGCCGTCGGAAGATACGTGACACCGGCGAGATGAAAGACCGCATCGGGACGGGACTCCTCGAGCACGCGGACGATGTCGCGCGAGTCGCGCAGGTCGGCGCTGAGCCAACGCACGCTCGTGCGCTCATCGGCGGTGAGGGTGGTGGGTGGCGCGTTCACGTCGAACGTTGTGCCCGTGACGTCCCACTCTCGAGAAAGGAGCTCTCGGCAGAGCCACTGCCCGACGAAGCCGGATGCTCCGGTGACCAACGCGCGCTCCATTCAGCGTCGCGCGGCCGCGTGCCGCGCCAGATCCGCGTCCACCATCTGCTCAATGAGCTGGCGGAATGTCGTCGTGGGTGTCCAGCCCAGTTCGTCCCGGATCTTGGCCGGGTCGGAGACGAGCAGATCCACTTCGGCCGGCCGGAAGAATTTTGGATCTTGCACCACGTGCTCGCGGTAGTCGAGACCCACGGCGCCAAACGCGACTTCGCACAGATCGCGCACGGAGTTGGTCTTCCCCGTACCCACGACGTAGTCCTGAGGCGAATCCGCCTGGAGCATGCGCCACATGGCATCGACGCAATCGCCGGCGAATCCCCAGTCGCGCCGTGCGTCGAGATTGCCGAGCCGTACTTCGGTGGCGTGTCCGAGTTTGATCCGCGCGACCGCGTCGGTGATTTTGCGCGAAACGAACTCGAGGCCGCGACGCGGACTCTCGTGATTAAAGAGAATGCCGGAGACGGCGTACAACCCGTAGCTTTCGCGGTAGTTCACTGTGATCCAGTGTCCGTAGACTTTCGCGACCCCGTACGGACTGCGCGGATAGAACGGGGTCGTCTCTCGCTGCGGTGACTCGATGACCTTGCCGAACATCTCGCTCGAGCTGGCCTGATAGAAGCGGGCCGACGGCGCCGCCTTGCGCAACGCTTCGAGCACGCGTGTCACGCCCATGGCGGTGAACTCGCCGGTGAGCACCGGCTGCGTCCACGACGTCTGGACGAAGCTCTGCGCGGCAAGATTGTATATCTCGTCCGGCTTGCACGCCGCCATGGCATCGACAAGCGAATGTTGGTCGAGCAGGTCGGCGGAGACGAGCTCGACCTTATCGATCAGGTGCGCGATCCGCTCGTAGGGCGTGGTCGAACTCCGGCGGACGACACCAACGACGGTATAGCCTTTGGCGAGCAGCAATTCGGCCAAATACGAACCGTCTTGTCCCGTAATGCCGGTGATGAGCGCGGTTGGCATGTTGGTGAGATGTCGGACGTCAGATGTCAGATGTCAGATCTGGCGCGGTGGTATCGGACATCTGACATCTGACGTCTTCCACTCGCCATCTGACAACTGCAAAAAAAGGGGAGCCCAAAAGAGCTCCCCTCGTTCACAGTGAGCATCGCACCGTGACCATCATGCAACTGCTTGACCGCGTGGAGCCCGCTGAATCTTACCAGCAGCAAGGCAGCGCGTGCAGACTTTGATCTTCTTCACTTTGCCATCGACGAGAATGCGCGCGACCTGGAGATTCGGTTTCCAGGTGCGGCGGGTGCGGTTATTGGCGTGCGACACGTTGTTGCCGAAGCTGATCCCCTTCAGGCAGACGTAGCAGCAGCGATTCGGACTCGTGGGACGTTTGGTTGCAGCCATATCAGCTCTCGATCAGCTCGATGCGGGCCATCTCGGCGCCGTCACCCTTGCGGTGGCCGGTCTTGAGAATGCGCGTGTAGCCACCTGCCCGCGTGGCGAACTTCGGACCAATCTCTTGAAATAGTTTGTCGGCGGCGCCGCGCTTGTGAATGTGCCGAATGGCGAGGCGACGCGAATGCAACGTCCCCGTTTTCGCCTTGGTGATCAGCTTCTCCACGAAGGGGCGCAGCTCTTTCGCCTTCGCTTCGGTCGTCGTGATGGCGCCATTTTCGATCAGCGACGTCGCGAGATTCCGCATGAGCGCCAGCTTCTGCTCGCTCGTGCGGCGGAGCTGTCGGCCCGCTTTCCGGTGACGCATTGGTGTCTACTCCTCGTCGTCGGGCGCGGCCGCGGCAGCTCGGCTCGGTGCGGTGCCCCAATCCGTCACGCGCACACCATCCGTGCTCTCCTCGTACCGCATCCCAAAATTCAATCCTTCACGCTCGAGCAAATCGGCGATCTCCTGGAGCGACTTCTTCCCGAAATTCTTTACTTGCAACATCTGGCCTTCGGTCTGGCGAACGAGATCGCCGAGGGTGCGGATATCCGAGTTCTTGAGCGAGTTGACGGAGCGGACACTGAGTTCCATATCGTCGATCGGCGTCTTGAACAGCTGGGAGAGGCGCTGGGCGTCGCCCGAATGATCGCCGCCGGTTTGCACCGCGCCCTGCGCGTGCGAGCCGAAGTTCGCAAAATACTGGAAGTGCGTCTGCGCGAGCGCGGCGGCGTAGCTGACCGCCTCTTCGGGCGTAATCGTGCCGTTGGTTTCGACCGTCAACGTCAGGCGGTCGTAGTCCGTGCGCTGTCCGACGCGCGTCTCGGCCACCGCGAAGTTTGCGCGGCGCACGGGATTGTAAATCGAGTCGATGCGCACGAGGTCGATCGGCAAGCCGCGATCGAGCGGATGCGAATCGGCCTCGACGTAGCCGCGTCCCTTGTTGACGTAGAGCTCGACATTGATGTCGCGCGCGTCCTGCAGGGTGAAGAGGTGATGGCCCGGGTCGCCCACGGTGACCGAGCCCGTGCTCTCGATGTCGCCGGCGGTGACGGGACCCGCGTCGCTCTTGCGGATGCGAAGCACCGCCTCGTCGACATCGTCGGCGAGCAGGAGCGTCAGCGTCTTGAGATTGCCGATGATCTGATGGACGTCTTCCACGACGCCCGGAATCGTCTGGTGCTCGTGGAGCACGCCGTCAATGCGGAAGCCCCAGACCGCGCTACCACGCAGCGCCGAGAGGAGCATACGGCGCATCGCGTTGCCGAGCGTGTGGCCGAAGCCCCGCTCGAGCGGCTGAAGGCGAAATTCCGCGATGTTCGGGTTGTCGTCGCGCTTGGTCGCTTCGACCAGCTGCGGCCGCACCAACCCGGTGAGGTCGATTGCTTGAGCCATTTGGTACAATCCTCATTCAGTCCGACCGGGTCATCGCCGGCCACGCCTCGCCCCGCCCCTGACGCGCGGCGAGCTCGTTCGGGAGTCAGGGTCCCGACTGTTAACTACAGGCACTCGGCTTTCGGCATACGGCATTCGAAACTGAAAACAGCCGAACGCTGAGTGCCGAGTCCCGGTTACTTCGAGTAGAGCTCCACGATCAGCTGCTCCTGCGCGGCGATCGGAATGTCGTTGCGGCCTGGACGCTCGAGCACGCGGCCGCTGAACGTGTCGCGGTCGACCGCGATCCACGAGAGCGGGGCGCCGCGCGAAGCCTGGTCCATCGACACCAGAATTGCCGCGGTTTCGCGCGACTTTGGGCGAACGCGGATTTCCTGACCGGGCTGTACGAGAAAGCTCGGAATGTCGACGCCCTTGCCATTCACCTCGATGTGACGGTGACGGATCAGCTGTCGCGCACCCTTGCGACTTGCGGCGAATCCCATGCGATAAACGATGTTATCGAGCCGGCTCTCGAGCGCGGCCAACAGGTTGTGACCTGTGATGCCGGGCTGCGATGTGACGCGCTCAAACGTGTTACGGAACTGCCGCTCCGACACACCGTAAATGCGCTTGACCTTCTGTTTCTCCCGCAACTGCTTCGCATACTCGGACGTCTTCCGGCGGCGCGCGGTGTTCTGGCCGTGCTGGCCTGGCGCATACGGACGGCGCTCGACCGGGCACTTTTCCGTGAAGCACTTGGTGCCCTTGAGAAACAGCTTCGTTCCTTCCCGGCGGCACTGGCGGCAGCTGGGACCTGTATAGCGAGCCATCGGTTAGACCCTCCGCCGCTTGGGCGGCCGGCAACCGTTGTGCGGAATCGGTGTCACGTCCTTGATCGAACGGATCTGCAAGCCCGCGGCCGCAAGCGCCTGAATCGCCGACTCACGTCCCGAGCCCGGGCCCTGCACGCGCACGTGCACACGCTTGACGCCAAGCCCGAGCGCTTCACGCGCGCAGCCCTCAGCGGCAACGGTGGCGGCGAAGGGGGTGCTCTTCTTTGAGCCCTTGAATCCCGCCTTGCCGGACGACGACCACGCGACCGCATGACCCTGCATGTCGGTGATCGTGATCGTGGTGTTGTTGAATGTCGCGGCGACGTGGGCGATCCCTTCGGATTCCACGACCCGCTTGGACTTCTTGCCGGTACCCGGCTTCGCAGTAGCCATTGTGACTCAGGTGCGGGATGGAGCTTACTTGGTGACTTTCTTCTTGCCGGCGATCGCGCGCCGCGGTCCCTTCTTGGTGCGGGCATTCGTGTGCGTGCGCTGACCGCGAACGGGCAGGCCGCGACGGTGCCGGATGCCGCGATACGATCCGATGTCCATCAATCGTTTGATGTTCATCGCGGTCTCGGTGCGCAGGGCGCCTTCGACCCGGAAGTCCTTCTCGATCGCCTGGCGCAGCTTGTTGACGTCGGCGTCGCTCAGATCTTTGATGCGCTGATCGGGACTCACGCCACTGCTCTCGAGAATCTTTTGCGCGGTAGCGCGGCCGATGCCAAAGATGTAGGTGAGACCTATTTCGACGCGCTTCTCGCGCGGAAGGTCGACGCCGGAAATTCGTGCCATAGTTAACCCTGCCGCTGCTTATGCTTGGGATTGCGCTTGCAAATAATTCGGGTGACGCCGTTGCGTTTCACAACCTTGCAGTGTTCGCAAATCGGCTTCACGCTGCTGCGGACTTTCACGGTCGCCTCAGTCGCTCAGAACGAAAAAAATTCCGGTCAAGTCTATTAGCTTAACCGGCTTAAGGGATCGACGCAAGGCGTAAAGGTACGCCACAATGCATGACGCGCCGAATTCAATCCCGCCGCACGGAAGAAATTTCAACGCGTGCCTGGCGAAGCGCTTCGCGGGGCGCGGCGGCGGATGTCACCGCGCGGCCGAGGACGAGGTACCTCGCTCCGGCTTCCACCGCCGCGGCCGGCGTGATCACACGCGCCTGGTCGTGCGCACTGTCGCCGGAAAAACGAATTCCGGGAATCAGCAGCGCCAGCGCATCGCCGAATCGATCGCGGACGGCGCGCGCCTCGAGGCCGCTGCACACCAGCCCGTGCGCCCCAGCCTCGATCGCCAACTGGGCGAGACGCAACACTTCCCGCTCTACCAACTCAATGGAACGTCCCCATGACACTGCGAGCTGCGCGGCATCGAGTGACGTGAGGACAGAGACGGCGAGCACGCCGCATTCGTTCCCCGCTCCGGCGACCGCCGCCTCGAGCATTCGCGCTCCGCCCGACGCGTGCACGGTAATCAGCGACGCGCCCAGGCCGGCGGCGGTACGCGCGGCGCCACGAACCGTGTTCGGAATGTCATGGAACTTGAGATCGAGAAAAACATCGTGCCCCGACCTCTGCATCGTGCGCACGAGCTCGGGACCGGCGGCGGTGAAGAGCTCGCTTCCCACCTTCACGAAGTCGCAGTCGTCGCCGAGCATCTCGACCAGTCGCCGTGCGGCCGAGGCATCCGCGACATCGAGCGCGACGATCGCCCGCGCCGTGCCCGTGTTTACGAGGGCCATTGCAGCGTCCCGATCAACTCCGCGATCGATGCTACACGCTCACGCGCACACCACCTGCCGAGGTCGCGCACGATGCGCTCCGGTACTCGAGGGTCTTTCATCGCCGCCGTGCCGACGCCGACGAGCGACGCGCCGGCCATGAGATATTGGAGCGCATCGTCCGCGGACGTCACGCCTCCGAGACCGAGCACCGGGACGTCCAAGACCGTCCGAATTTTCCACGTCGCGAGCACCCCGATGGGGAGCAACGCGTTACCGCTCACACCGCCGGTGCCGAATCCCAGCGCGGGGCGCCGTCGCTCGACGTCGATGACCAGGCCGGGAAGCGTGTTCACCAATGTGATCGCGTCGGCGCCGGCATCGACCGCCACACGCGCGGAGTGCGCAATGTCGGCCAGGGCGGGCGACATCTTCACGAAGAGGGGTCGCCGCGTTCTCGCTCGCGCGCCAGACACCAACGCGCTGAGCGTTTGATCATCGGCGCCGAACTCGATCCCGCCGGCGCTGGTGTTCGGACAGCTAACGTTGAGCTCGAACGCATCGACACCGGGCGCGTCATCCAGCCCCGCGACGACGGTGCAAAAATCGTCGACGATGTCCCCGACGACGTTGACCAGCACGCGGGCGCGCCGGAGGTTGGCGGCCAGCCAGGGAAGATCGTGTTGACGAACAGCGTCGAGTCCGGGATTGGCCAGACCGATCGCGTTGATCATCCCTCCCCCGAAATCCGCGACCCGGGGCGATGGCGCCCCCGCGCGCGGTCGCACGCTGACGGCTTTCGTCGCGATGGCGCCGAGCGCGTCGAGGTCGATCACGCCGGCGAGCTCCCGTCCGTACGCGGCGGTGCCGGCGGCGAGCACGATTGGATTTTGAAATGTGAGGCCGGCGACGTTGATGGCGAGCGGCGACGACGCCTCGCCGCTCACGGAGGCGTGCTCCCGGTACGAGAAGGCGTCGCACCCAGCGCCGCCGATGCCGCAACCGCTGGTGGCGGATGCAACTTCCTGATGCTGTCGGTGAACACGCGCATCACGGAACTCCACGCCTCCTGTAGTGGTCGCTCCGCCGCCTCCAGTCTCGCGAGCGCCGCGGAATCGGGCCGTTCCGCCGGAAGATACGGTGAGTTCGGATACTCCCGCCGAATGCGCGCGATATAGGAGTCAGCCGAATCGGGTGCGAGCTGCGCGGCGGCGAGAAGCGCTTTGGCGGCGAGCGGCGCTTGCGGAGACGACGCGGCCACGCGCTTGAACAGGGTGTGCGCCAGCGCGGGCGTCCGAAGGCTATCGCGCGCGATCTCCGCCGCGAGAAAAAGTGATGCCCCGGAGAAATCCTGCCGCTGATCGAGCAACTCGAGTAGGAGCAGGTTGTCCTCCAGACGACGCTGCAGCGCGCTACCGGCCGCGCGAACGTGAGTCGCACGCACCGCGTTCTCCACGTCGATTTTTGCCGCTAGCGAACGCAGCGAGAGCAACGTCAGCCGGGCGCTCGACTCGCGCAGGGCGACGGAATCACGCGTGAGAAGCTCGGTCGACGTGTAGTGTGCGCGCGCGAGCGAGTCCTGCCCCGAGGCGTAAAACAGATCGCCCATCAGGAGGTGCAGCCGCGCGCGTTCGCCCGGGGTGGCACGCGAACGGTCGTATGTCGCGATCACGCGCTCGACGCCGCCAACGCGGTTGGCGCGCCAGAGCGCGGCGAGCGCGGAGTCCGCGTCGCTGCGGCCATCGCCGGCGGCGGCGCGCCTCGCCAGGAGCGACTCGGCGCGAGCATAGTCCCGATTCGCCAGTGCACCGTTCGCGAGCTCCCATTCCGCGTCGGCCGTGTCGGCGCCGGCAAGAAAGAGCTGCGCCGACGCATCGTCGCCCGTGGCGATCGCCGCGCGTGCCGCCCACAACGACGCGGCACGGCCGACGGCATCCGAGCGCGTCGACATCGGGGCGAGTACCTCGCGCGCTTCCGCGTTGCGACCGAGGCGGGTGAGACATTCGCCGAGTGACAGCGCGGCCCGATCGCGCTCGGCCGCCGGCTGCCGAGCGCGCTCGGCGCGTTCGACGTAAGCGCGAAGCCGCGGCACGGCGAGGTCACATTGCCTCGCACGCGCCCAAGCGCGTCCGGCGATGCGCAGCGCGTCGTCACTCCATTGGCTCTTTGGGTACCGAACCAGCACGCTCTCTGCCGTGATGGCGGCAAGCGTATACGCGGAGTCGGCGAGCGCCGGGCGGCCGGCGCGAGCGAGCTTGTCGCCGGCCTGCTCCGCCTGTCGCGCGTTGTAAATGCCATTGAAGTACGCACAGCCCGCTAGAGTGGCTGCGAGCAGTAGCGGGGCAACCCGGTTGGGGCGCGCGATCACCGCTCGGCGGCGCCGAGCCGGCGCTCGTACTGCGAGAGGTATTCGAGCGCCGCGTCGGCGATGGTGTTCGCGAGCTGCTGCTGTCGCGCGGGCGTCGAGAGATACTGGGACTCGTCGGTGTTGGTGCCGAAGCCGATCTCGACCAGTACCGAGGGCATGAAGGCGGTGACGAGCACGCGGAACCCGGCTTGCTTCACACCGCGATCGGGTCCGGGATGGATACGCATGAGCCGACGCTGGATGAAATCGGCCAGCTCGCTCGACTCGCGCAAGTGCTCGTTCTGCGCCATGTCGCTGATGACGAAGTTGAGCGGATCGCCTGGCGCGGCTCCGGCGTTCGTCTCGAAGCGAATCGATTCGTTTTCCATGCGCTCGACGCGCCGGTCGTCTTCAGTCTTCGCTTCCGCGAGAAAGTAGGTCTCGAATCCGCGCCAATCCTGCGGCTTGTGCGAGGTGAGGGGCGCGGCGTTGACGTGGATCGAGATGAACAGATCGCCATGATTTTCGTTCGCGATCTTGCCGCGATCGGAGAGGGCGATAAGGGTGTCGTATGTACGCGTCATCACGACGTCGAGGCCGCGCGTGACGAGCGCCGCGCGCAATCGCTCGGCAACCTGCAACGTGATGTTCTTCTCGTAAATTTTCGGACCTCCGCGAATCGGTCCCGTCATGCCGTTGTCGACGCCGCCGTGACCGGCGTCGACAATCACACGCCAGCGGCGGCCCGTCCGGCGGCTCGCGCCAACGGGGCGCATCGGCGGCGATGCGGAGGTGGCGCGCGAGCGGGCCGCTCCGGTGCGAAACACCGTGGGCGCGGCGCTCACGTCGACCTCGGGGGTGTAGCGAAGCTCGCGCGTGTTCGCCGTGTAGCGCAAGCGTTTCGGGAGCGCGCGCGGAAGCACTTCCGTGATGAGCTGCAGCGGAACATAGAGCCGGCCGTCGGCCGAATACGGCGCGCTCGAGAGGGGGATGAGGGAACCGTTCACCTTCACGAACGGCAGCCGATCGGTCATCTCGAGCTCAGCCCCGAGCATCATGACGGTGAACAGCCCATCGGCGCCCGGCCGAATCGACATCGGAATGACGGGGGCGAGTCGCTCGAGTCCCACTGCCGCCGACCCGCCGGTGATGACGACCGGCGCCTGCGCGGTGACACGCTCGCCGCGCACGATGATCGGGGCGGGCGGCGCGATCCCGATTTGGAACATGGCGAGCAGGGAGAGCATCATGGAGCGAATTCCAGTGAGATCATCGCGACCGCGCGGCGCGCGCCATCTCGCGCTCGTCGTCTCGTTTGCGCTCGGTGTCGCGCTTGTCGTGCAACTTTTTCCCCTTGCCGAGCGCGAGCGTGAGCTTGGCGATGCCGCGCTTGAAGTACAGATCGAGCGGAATGAGCGTGAGCCCCTGCCGTTCCACCGAACCAATCAGCTTGCGAATTTCTTTCTTGTGGAGCAGCAGCTTGCGTGTACGCGTCGGCTCGTGATTGAACTGATTGCCCATCGCGTATGGCGAGATGTGGAGATTGAGCAGGAACAGCTCCGCGCCGTTCACTAGGGCGTAGGCATCGGTCAGATTTGCCTTGCCGTCGCGGAGCGATTTCACCTCGGTGCCGGTCAACACGATGCCCGCCTCCCACGTCTCCATGATGTGGTAGTCGTGTCTCGCGCGCTTGTTCCGGGCCACGATCTTGACGCCGGCTGGTTCTTCGTGAGGCATGGCTACCGAGGGAGTGACGGGCGGGCGCGCGTCGGCGTCACCGAAATCGCGAGGGGCGACCCATCCGTCGCGCGCACGGCGCGCCGCCACAACTTAGGCGGCGCGGAGAAGCCGGGCAACGGCGCATCGCGTTGACTTGGCTGGACATGCCCAATAGTTTTCGCGTGTACGCCGAAGTGGTGGAATTGGTAGACGCGCTGGCTTCAGGAGCCAGTGGGTGCAAGCCCGTGGGGGTTCGAGTCCCCCCTTCGGCACTGTCGCCGCGGATTGGACCGGAGCCTCGGCTTCCGTCGCTTTCCAAACAGCAAGAGCAAAGGCAGCCGCAGATGAACGCGGATGAACGCAGATACGGCCACTGCACTCCTCGGTGGCCGTATCTGCGTTCATCCGCGTTCATCTGCGGCTATTTTTGCTGAGGCGTTAGGAAACGAGGAATCCGCGGCCAATAGTCAGCGGGCGCCGCCCCGCAGCGACGATGGCGCGACGTCTTCGGGCAACGCCGCGGCTCCGAAGTGCTCACGGAGCGCCGCGTTCGACTCGGCCAGGTAGCGCGAGATGATATCTGCGGCGTGCCCGACCGTCTCTCCAGGCGACGCATCGACGCGGCCCGCGAAGCGGAGCAGCGTTCGTCCGAGATGCCAGCCGCTGCCCGCGCCATCGCGATTCGTCAGCGCGTCTCGATAGCCACGAAGCCGAGCGTTGAGCTGCCGCTCGACCACGCGGAGCTTGCCCGCGCCGACATTCGGATCGTGTCCGAGTGATCGCGAGAGCGCCCGCGCCACCACCGACGCCGTGCGGTCATCGAGCGCGTCGCGTTGCGCCGTGAGCAAGCCGAGCGACCGCCGCGCGTAGCGCAGTTCCCAACTCGCGTGGTCGAAGTCGCCACCGGTCGCGTTGGCGGCGAGCCACTCGATATCGGCCGCCGGGGGCTCGACGGCGAGCGTGGCGACGTAGGCCTCCGCGCGCGCTTTCAGCGCCCGCTTGGCGCGCCAGGCATCGAACCCGGACAGGAGCGAGTCGCCCTCGGGCGGCGGGGGTGTCACGGGCTACGCTTGCAACACCGGCAGACCGACTCGCTGCCGAACGACGCGCTCTTCATGCAACAGATCCGAGAGATGTACGCCAGCGAGTACGTCGTCGATGCGCTGCTGCAGCAGCATCCAGACAGGACGAATGCTGCAGTCGCCCGATTCGGCGCACCGCTCGGCATTGACGGGATGGGAGACACAATGCAGATCGAAGGTCGTCAGCTCCGAGGCATTGATGACGTCCCGAACGGAGATCTCGGCCACGTCGCGGGCCAACATGTATCCGCCGTGCGCGCCACGGACGCTACGCACGATGTCCGCGCGCCGCAGGCGGAGCAGAATCTGCTCGACATAGTCGGCCGGCAACTTCTCGCGTGTGGCGATGTCACGGCCCGTGACCGGCTCACCCGGCGGACGCTTGGCGAGATGCAGCGAGCAGATCAAGCCGTACTCGGCCCATGTGGTGATGCGCACGATTGAAGTGTAGGCGTAGCGCCTGAGGGCCGCAACGCGATCACCCGCCGGACGCGACTCCGTGCGCGCCGCCGGGCACGCCGATCTCGGTCATTTTCTTGAGATCGAGCACCTCGTCAATCTCGGCATCGGGGAGAACGCGCTCGCGATGGACAAGCTCGCGGATGAGCACGTTCTCTTTCACCGATTGCTTACTCAACTCCGCGGCACGCGCGTAGCCGATCTGAGGCGCGAGGGCCGTCGCCAATGCCGCCGAGCGCTCGACCCAGTACTCACATTGCTCGCGGTTGGCCTCCATGCCGCGAACGCACGCAATATCGAGCTGCTGCATCGCCGCGCCGAGGATCTGCATCGACAGCAGGATGTTGTACGCGATCACGGGCATCATCACGTTGAGCTCGAGTTGGCCTTGCTCGGCGGAGATCGCGACGCACGTGTCGTTGCCCATGACCTGATAGCAGACCTGATTGACCATCTCCGGGATGGACGGATTGACCTTGCCGGGCATGATGGACGAGCCGGGCTGAACGGCGGGCAATCGGATCTCATCGAGGCCGGTGCGGGGACCGCTCGCCATGAGGCGAAGATCGCTGGAGATCTTCGCCAGATCGACGGCCATCGTGCGGATGGCGCCACTGAACGCGGCGACATCACCCATGCTCTGCATGAGCTGCACGCGATCTTCACCAACACGCAGGTCGAGATTGGCAATCGCGCGCAGATGCTTCACCATCAACGCCGGATACGCTGCCTCGGCATTGACGCCCGTACCGACCGCGGTGCCTCCGATGCCGATATCGCGCAAATAGTCCGCGGACTCCTTGATGCGACGCACATTGCGATCGAGCGTTCCCGCATACGCACGCAGTTCCTGCCCAAGGCGAATCGGCATCGCGTCCTGCAGGTGCGTGCGGCCCGACTTGATGACATCGTCGAACTCGGTGCCCTTGGCCGCGAACGCATCACGCAGCCCCTCGGCGGCCGAGACGAGGCCGCCGAGCATCCCGAGGCAGGCGAGACGAATGGCCGTGGGAATCACATCATTGGTGGACTGCGCCATGTTGACGTGATCGTTTGGATGTACCGGTGCGTAGGCGCCGCGCTTCGCTCCGAGAAGTTCGTTGGCGCGGTTCGCCAGCACTTCGTTCGCGTTCATGTTGTGCGAGGTGCCGGCGCCGGCCTGATACACGTCGACGATGAAGTGCTCGCGATGCTGCCCCGCTAGCACTTCGTCGGCGGCGGCAATGATTCCATCGGCGAGCTTGCGCTCGAGCCGGCCGGTTTCGAGGTGCGTCATCGCGGCCGCTTTCTTGAGCCAGACGGTCGCGGTAACGAACGCCGGAAGCGGACGAAGCCCGCTGATGGGAAAATTCTCGCGGGCCCGGACCGTCTGGACGCCATAGAGCGCGTCGTTCGGTACGTCGCGCGGGCCGAGCGGGTCCTTCTCGATACGAGTATCGGTCATCGCTCTGGTATTCGCCGTCAGGGCACGAAGGGCGGAATGTTGTAGGCGGAATAGACGAACAGGGTTGATTGTCCCACGGTCACCTGGGCGGTGCGCCATCGTGCCGCTTCGACGCGGCGCGTGATGGCGGCACGGAAGTTCGCAGTGATGTTGCTTTGCACCGTGTCGATTCCGTCATCGGGCGTCGAGCAGACGATTTGCACGTTGAGCGTCGCACCGGCGCTCGCGTACTCGAGCGCATACGTGAAGTGCGAGCTGTCGTCCCCACGCGGTGTCCATGTGACTTCGATGCTGTTGTCCGCTAGCACGCGCGGGACGCCCATGGTGAATGCGGCGGGTGTCTTGTTGCTGACGGTCGCCGCCGGAAATCCACCAGTGGCACCCGGCGTGGTCACGGTGAATATCGCGCCCGGCGTGATCGGCGCGGTACCCGCGGCGGGCAGCACGTAATGCGTGATGCCGCCCGACGTCACCGGTTTGAGGTATCTGTTGACCCCGGCGATTGTGAGCAGGAGACTGTCGCCGCCATTGATGAAGTCGAGCGGAACGTCGACCGGTGGCGAATACTGGGCGAGGACGCAGGTATCGACGTTGTCGCGGCTGTTCTGCAATTGAAGTAACTGCGCCTGAAATGTCGTGCCCGTCGGGTTGACCACAAAGTTGCCCGGCGTGGTCGGCGAAATATTCAGAAACACCGTCGCGTACGGCCGGGGAGCGGACGGCTTGATGGCATCGATACACCCTGCCACAGCGATGGTGACAGCCAGAAAGACGAGCAGTTTGGTCGATCTCATATCTCTCCTCCGAGGGCGGCCACCACAACAGTTGGGATCGGCGCAATACGGGCACGATCTCGCAGGAATCAATCTATCAAATCCACTGGGTGGTCGGGGTGCACATCGCGTTCGCGAAGCGACAGAACCGCGAGCATGCCGGCTGCCATGGCCGCGAGCGTCGCGACGCCTAGCGCGCCAACCGAGAAGGCGTGCAACCTCGCGAACTCCTCGCGGCGGGGATCGGTGACCGGGAGCGATTCGATCGGCACCGCGATCGCGGAACGGACGCGCTCGATTCTCCCGCCGATCACAAACTGCGCCGTGGCGCACGCGATCAGCAGAAATGCCCCGCTTCCCATTCGTCCGCGCCGCGCGATCTCGCGTGCTGGGAGCGCCAGCGCAATGATCACCGCGCCGAGTACGAGTCCGGCGATGAGCAGCGCCGGCAGCGTCGCTCCAACGATCGCGCCGGCGAGCGCGCGCGTGGGCAGCACGCGAAAGGCGGCCGGCGCAAGCACAGCGGCCAGGAAGATCGTGGCGCCGGTCCAGAGCGAGGCGAGCACGGCGCTCACGAGCGCGTTCGTGCGGGCCGCCCTCACCCTCCGCCCACGACGCGCGCCATCCCGTTGAGAAACGGATTCGTCCGGCGCTCGCGGGCGATCGTCGTCGCCGGACCGTGACCAGGATAGACGACCGTCTCCGGCGGCAGCGCCGCGATCAGCTCGAGCGAGTGCGCGAGATCCGGCGCGTGCGAAAGCGGCAAGTCCGTGCGTCCGATGGAGCCGGCGAACAGACAATCACCGACGAAGGCGAGGCCATGTCCGTGCAGCACGACGTGGCCCGGCGCGTGCCCGGGCGTGTGCATCACATCGAACGCCATCGACCCGACCCGAAGCACATCGCCATCAGCGAGCATGCGATCGGGCGGCGGCGGCGCCTCGACGGCCAGACCGAACATCGCTCCGTGTTTCACCGCGCTGTCGTACAGCGGACGGTCCGAGGGGTGGACATAGACGGGCACGTCGAAGGCGCGCTTGACCGCGGCGATACCGCCGACGTGATCGACGTGGGCATGGGTGAGCCAGATCGCCTCGAGGGTTACGCCGCTCTCGCGCACGATGCTCACCAGCCGGTCGCCCTCATCGCCCGGATCGACCAGGACGGAGCGCCGCGACTCGTCGTCGATCACGAGATAGCTGTTCTCCTGCATTGGGCCGACGACGATCGTTTGCACGCTCATACGGCGTAGCCGCCCGCTGACGCGATGGGTTCGGAGCCGGTGCCGGACTTGAGCGCCGTCAGATACTTCTCCGCCGCGATGGCGGCGGTGGTCGCGTCGCCGACGGCGGTCGTCACTTGTCGGACGAGCTGCGAGCGCAGGTCGCCTGCGGCGAACAGGCCGCGAATCGAAGTCTGCATGTTGTTGTCGGTGACGATGTAGCCCATCGCATCGTGCTCGACGTGCTCGGCGATGATTCCGGTGTTCGGGCGAAATCCGATAAAGACGAACAGTCCGGTCGCGGCAAGATCGCGGCTTTCGTTGGTCTTCACGTCGCGGATACGAAGATTGTCGACGAGCCCCCGCGCGTCGGCCGTCACCTCCTCGACTACCGTATCGAAGAGGACTTCGATCTTCGGATTCTCGAACACCCGCTTTTGGATGATCTTCGACGCCCGAAATTCCCCACGGCGGTGGATGAGATAGACCTTCGCCGCGTACCGCGTGAGAAAGTCAGCCTCCTCGCACGCGGCGTCGCCGCCGCCGGCCACCGCGATGACGTGCTGTTTGAAGAACGCGCCGTCGCAGATCGCGCAGTAGGATACGCCCTTCCCGGCGTACTCGGTCTCGCCCGGAATGCCGAGCTTGATCGGCGTGCCGCCCGCCGTCACGATGACGGTGGGCGAGCGGTAGATGTCGCCCTCATCGGTCACCGTCTCGAAACCGCCGTCCGCCGCGCGCGTGACACGCTCGACGGTGATGAAGGTCTTGAGCTCGGCGCCGAACTTCAGGGCATGGCTGGTAAATTTCTCGGAGAGCTCGCGCCCGAGAATGTGCTCGAAGCCGGGATAGTCCTCGACGAGTTCGGTGTTGAGCAGCTCCCCGCCGCCCTCCGCCAACCGCTCGAGCACGACGGTGCGAAGCATCGACCGTCCGGCGTACATGCCAGCCGTCAGCCCCGCCGGCCCGGCGCCGATCACCACGATTTCATAGTCGTACACGTTGGGCACCGCTCTCTCCTTACTGGTCGGCCGGTACAGGGCCTACTGATAGAACGCTCAACGCGCCGTGACAGTGCGACACGGTTCCGACCAGGACGCGGGCGGCCGCGGCGAGGGCTGTCTGCTGCACGAACGCGTCCGCGGCCAGCACATCGCGGGTGTCGAACATGCCAACGCCGTACGCGCGGTGGCTACAGTGAAAGATGACGGGCCCGAGGAGCGGCGCCCCTCGCGCGCGTTCCGCGTCCGCGAAGGCGCGAACGGCAGCCGGCATCGTCCAGGTGCGCGGGCCCTTGATTGCCGGACAGATCTCCGGCTCGATGCAGTTGACCGGACACATCCACTCGGCGAAGCTCACGTAGTGCGTGCCGCCGGGTGCCGCTTTCTGCCATGGCATGGGCGGCACGCCGGACAGCGGCTCCGTCGCGACGTGGCGCGTGGGCCACCTGGCGCGAGCTCTTTCGACTAGCCACTCGTACATGAGATGCGGCATGAGCGGCGACGGCACGATGGCGTCGCGCCCGGGCTCGCGTAAGGCGGCGTCGGCGAAGTAGGCGCTGAAGAATTCTGTCCAGTCGCGCACGACGACATCCATCTGCGGCAGCGGCGGCGTCTTCGCGACCAGGCAATCCGGCTCGCGATCGACCACCAGCACCCGGTCGAAGGTGATCGCGCCCGCGGCGCGGGCCCGTGCGAGTTGGCGCACGTAATACGAGCCGTAACAGCCGCCGCCGACAACCACAATCGATCCGTAGTGTTGCGTCTCGCGCGTGCGTCGCGGCTCGATGCCAACCGGAGCAGCCACCGCGCTAGCGGACATGCCGTCCACCGTCGACGATCAACACGTCGCCGGTGACGTAGTCGGCCTCCAGCAGATACATCACCGCTGCAACGACATCGGCCGGTGCGCCAATGCGTCCGAGCGGCGTGCTGGCCGCCAGCCGTGCGGCATCGGCGTCGCTCCAATTGTCCGGCAGCAGCACCGCGCCAGGCGCGATGGCATTGACGCGAATGGCAGGGGCGAGTGTCTTGGCGAGTGCCTTGGTCATCTGAATGACGCCAGCCTTGGAGATGCCGTGGGGCACGTACGCCGGCCAAGCCTCCATGCCGGCGAGGTCGGCGATGTTGATGATGGCGCCGCCGCGGTTGCCCATCGCCCGCGCGGCCGCCTGCGCGCAGAAAAATGGCGCGCGCAGATTGAGCGCGAACATGTCGTCCCACTGCTCCGGCGTCACCTCGCCGATCGGCGTCCGCACCATGACGGCGGCCGAGTTCACCAGGACATCGAGCGCTCCGAAGTGTTCGGCAACGTCACGAACCAACGCGGTGGCGGCGACGGCATCTCGCAAGTCGGCGCGAAACGGGACGCCTTCACCACCGGACTTCGCGATTTCGGCGGCCGCCTCGCGAGCGCCGTCACCGGCATCGTGATGGTGCAGCGCCACGCGCATGCCGCGCGCGCCGAGGGCGACGGCGATCGCGCGCCCGACGCGCCGGCCCGCACCGGTCACCAGCGCGACGCGTCCGGCGAGCAGCACGTTACGCCCGGCCGCTGAGCGAGGCGATCACATCGCTGGGCGACGGCGCACCGCGCACGGCCAGCGCGATCGTTCCATCGCGTCGTATCGCGTAGACGGTGCGCTGTATCCCGAGTCCTAGTGGCCGCACCGCGCCGTACGCCCGCGCGATGTCGCGGCCCGGGTCGCTGATGAGGGGAAAGTCGAAATTCATTTTCCGCGCATAGCCAGCGTGACTCGCCACGCTGGCGGGGTTCACGCCAAAGGGCTGCACGTCGGCACTCTTGAAGCTGGGCATCTCATCGCGCACGGCGGAGAGTTGTCTGTTTCAACCGGGAGTGTTGTTGCCCGGATAAAACACGAGCACGACGTGTCCTTTCTCGAGCAGCTTCGACAGTGTGACGCTATCGCCATCGCCCGTTTGCGCGGTGAAGTCGGGCGCGCGCGCGCCGACGGCAAGCAATTCGTTCCCGCTCACGCGACTTTCTCCTGGTCGGCGCGCTCGCGCACGCGTTGATCCTGCCGCTCGAGCCACCCAGCGGGCACGCGTTGATTGCCGAGCGTCCGCATGCCCTCCGATGCGCCATGCCAATCCGAGCCGCCGCTCGGCACCATGCGATAGTGGTCGACGAGCGCGCCGAGGCGCGTGACATCATCGCCGCTATGGCTGGGATGTTTTACCTCCACGCCATCCATGCCTAGCGATGCGAGCTGCTCGACGCGCGCGCGTGTACCGGCCGACCCGGGATGCGCCATGATGGCCAATCCGCCGGCGCGGTGAATCAGTGCGATCGCCTCGGGTAGATCGAGCTTTGGCTTGTCGACGTATGCCGGCTTGCCAAATCCGAGATAACGGTCGAAGGCATCTCGCGAATCGCGCGCCCAGCCCTCGGCGATCATCGCGCGGGCGACGTGCGGCCGGCCCACCGCGCCACCGGCGGCCTGCTCCATCACGGCTGCGATGGTGAGGGGAACGCCGATGGAATTGAGTCGATGCACGATGCGGTCGGCGCGGGTGAGCCGCGCGGCCCGAAAGGCCGCGAGCGAGCGCTCGATCTCCTCGGTGCGCGAGAGGTGGAGGCCGAGCACATGCACCTCGGTGTCTCCTTCATGCGCGCTCAGCTCGACGCCCGCCACCACGCGCACGCCGAGCTCCGCGCCGACCCGGCGCGCCTCGGCGACGCCGTCGAGGGTGTCATGGTCGGTCAGGGCCAACGCCGTCAGCCTGGCACGATGCGCGGCACGTACCACGTCCGCCGGGGGCAGAGCGCCGTCCGATGCGGTGCTGTGCGAGTGCAGGTCGACGAACCGGTCGTCTACCCGCGGTGCCGAGCTCGTCATTGGGCGTAGCGCGCTTCGGGCGAGGTATCGGAAGGCTGCGACTGGTCGAAGTGGCGCCGCAGATCGGCCTCGCTCATTTCGGCCAGCGATTCTGCACGCCAGCGGGCGCCCATGGGCGAGTAGCGCGTGACGCGCGTCAGGCGGTCGGGACCCTGCCCCGTGCTGAAGAGGAGCGCGAACTCGTCGCGGTCATACTGCGTGACGCGGCCGGACGGCTGCACGTCCCAACGCGCGCCGTCTATGGTGATGGTGCGAACGGGCATGTTATTGCGACTCCACTTCACGGTAGATGCGCGCGGGCTCGACGAACTGGTCGGGCGCGCCAGCGACCGCTCGCACGAGCGCCGCCTCGTCATCGGCTTCGACGAACTCGACGAACGCGCCGGCCACATCCGTCTCCTCAAAGATCCAGAACCGGCACGACGCGCCACGGAAATGGTCGCGCCGCTCGGCCAATCGCCCCAGATAGCGCTTGCGATCGGAGAGCGGAACAATATTACGCTGAAAGGTCAGCGCGCGGGCCACGGCTCAGAGCCCCGATTCGGGGAAGGACTCGATCGTCTTCTTCACGTGCGCTAAGAACTGGTCCGCGATTGCGCCATCGATGATGCGGTGATCGAAGGAAATCGAGAAATAGGCGCAAGTACGAATCGCAATCGTGTCCTCGCCATCGGCGCCGGTGAGCACCTTCGCCCGCTTCTCGATGGTACCGACGCCGAGGATCGCCACTTGTGGCTGGCTGATGATCGGCGTGCCCATGAGAGAGCCGAATACCCCGGGGTTCGTGACGGTGAACGTGCCGTCCTGCACCTCGGACGGATTGAGCTTCTTCACGCGCGCGCGCGCCGCAAGATCGTTGAGCGTGACTGTGATTCCCGTCATGGACAAACGGTCCGCATTCTTGATGACGGGAACGATCAGCCCCCAGTCGAGCGCGACCGCGACGCCGACGTTGTACTGCTTACGGTAGATGACGTTCGTGCCGGCGATCGAGCTATTCACGACCGGGAACGCCTTGAGCGCGTCGACGACCGCTTTGATGATGAAGGGCATGTAGGTGAGCTTCTGCCCACTCGCCGCCTCGAACGCGGCGCGGTTCCTCGCGCGGATGCGGGCGACGCGAGTAAAGTCGAGCTCCATGAACGACGTCACGTGCGCGGACGTGCGCCGGGAGACGATCATGTGCTCGGCGATTCGCGCGCGCATGACGGACATCGGCTCGACTACGTCGCCCGCCCACGGCTCGGGCAACGGCCCATGAGACTGGGTTCCGCCCGGCGCGTGCATCGAGGCGGGCGGTCCGCTTCGGGCCTGCGCCGCGGTGGCGCCGCCACTCTCGATCAGTGACATGATGTCTTTCTTGGTCACGCGTCCCGCGATGCCGGAGCCGGTCTGCCCGGACAGCTCGATGCCATGTTCGGCGGCGATCTTGCGGACCAAGGGTGAGGATTTGGTGCGAAGGCGGTCCTCGAGTGAGTTGCCGTTGCCCGCTGGCGTTGGCGCGGTTGGCGTCGCGGCCGCAGGATGGTGGGACACAGTTGATGGCGCCGTAGATTTCCCAGTGGGGGGCGGCCCCCCTCCACTCTTGGCGGCCGAGCTACCCGCCGTGACGGGCGCCGCCGCCACTGCCGGCGCCGATGTGGTGGGCGCCGGTGTAGACGCGACCGCGCCGGCCTCCGTCTCGAGCCGCGCGACCACCGTCTGAATCGCGACCGTCTCTCCTTCGTTGACGAGGATCTCGGCCAACGTCCCCGCCGCCGGCGCCGGAATTTCGGCATCGACCTTGTCGGTGGAGATCTCGAAAATCGGCTCGTCGCGCTTGACGGTATCACCGATTTTTTTCAACCAGCGCGAAACCGTCCCTTCGGCGATCGACTCGCCCATCTGCGGCATGATGACATCTATCCGTGCCACTGCGCTATCCTCGCTGTGAAGTGCCGCGGGCGGTTTGGCTTTGCCACATCCGCCAAACAATCAGTCCCGGCAACAGAATCAGACCAATGCCCGAACCGGCCTGGAAGTACGGCTCGAAGTTGCAGGCCGGAAAGCCCTCGGGCGGCTTGCACTGCTGAATGCTGCCGACGGTCTTCGCCACCAGCGCGCCAATCATGCCACCGGCGAAGTATCCCACAATGGCGAACCAGATGGCGATCAAATAGCGCCAGCGGCTCGGCGGCGTGTCCTCCGTCATCTGGCCGGCATCTTCCATCTCAATACGCCGCCAACTTGCGGGCGGCGGTTACAATATCCGGCGTTTGCGGAAGCACATAGTCCTCGAGCGGCGGCGAATACGGCAAGGGCACATCGGCGGCCGTGACGCGGAGGATCGGCGCATCGAGCCACTCGAAGGCGTGTTCGTTGATGCGCGCGGTGATCTCACCGGCCACGCCGCCCGTTCGCGTGTCTTCGTGCACGATCAAGACGCGATTCGTCTTTTTCACCGTCGCCATGATCGCCTCGTCGTCCATCGGCAGCAGCGACCGAAGGTCGATCACCTCAACCGACAGTCCGTCCTCCTTCTCGAGCTGCTCCGCCGCCTCGAGCGACTTCCAGACCGTCGCAGCGTAGGTGATGATCGAGAGGTCCTTCCCTTCCCGCGCCGTGCGCGCCTTGCCGATCGGCACCGTGTAGTCGCCACTCGGCATCTCTTCCTTGACGCGGCGGTAGAGATACTTGTGCTCGAAGTAGAGCACGGGATCGTCGTCGCGGATGGCGGACTTGAGCAGGCCTTTGGCGTCGCTCGCGGTGGCCGGGTAGACGATCTTCAAGCCCGGGGTATGTAGAAACGCCGCCTCGGGATTCTGCGAGTGGAACGGTCCGCCGCGGACGTAGCCGCCGCTCGGCCCGCGCACCACCATCGGGCAGGGGAGAAACGCGCGATAGCGCGACGTCGCCACGTAGTTCGTGAGCATGTCGTACGCGCACGAGATGAAGTCGATGAACTGCATCTCGACCACGGGCCGCATTCCCATGTGCGCCGCGCCCGCCGCCGCGCCGACGAAGCCCGCTTCGGAGATCGGTGTGTCGATCACACGGCGATCGCCAAATTTCTCGAGTAGCCCTTCCGTGACCTTGAAGGCGCCGCCGTACGCGCCGACGTCCTCGCCCATCACGAACACGTTCGGGTCGCGCTCCATCTCCTCGAACAGCGCCTGGCGGATCGCCTCGAGATATGTCGTCTCAGCCATTCGTCTTCTCGTACACGCCCCAGCCAGCCGGGCGCTCATGTTCGGTAACGGCCGCACCATCGGCGCGGAACCAGAGGGGATCCACGGTCGCGGGATTGGCGTAGATGCCCACCAGCGCGTCGGTCGGCTCGGGCATTGCGCTCCGTTCGGCGATGTCGGTCGCCTCGTCGATGTGCTGCTGCACACGCTCATCGATCGCGGACAGCGCCTCGGGGTGCACTCCCTCGGTCGCCGAGAGATACGCGGTGTAGCGGTCGAGCGGATCGTTCGCCTTCGCCCACCGCTCGATCTCCCCTTCCGGCACGTACGACTGGTTGTCGTGCTCCGCGTGCCCCTTGCGGCGATAGGTCATCAGCTCGATCAGGGTGACACCATGCCCCGCGCGCGCACGGTCGACCGCCACTTTCGTCACGTCGTAGGTCTCCAACACATCGTTGCCATCCGCACGCACGCCGGGAATTCCGTACGCGAGCGCCTTGTCGATCAACTGCTCCGCCGCGGTTTGTTTGCTGATCGGCGTCGAGTAGGCGTACAGGTTGTTCTCCACCACGACGACCATCGGGCATTTCTGGACGGCGGCGAAGTTGATCCCTTCGTGAAAGGCGCCGGTGCTCGTCGCGCCGTCGCCGACGTAGACGAGACCGACGCGCGCCTCGCCGCGCAGCTTGAACGAGAGCGTCACCCCCGCCATCACCGGCACCATGTCGCCGAGGTGGGAGATCTGGCCGATGAAGCCGCGTTCGAGGTCGCCAAAGTGGATGTTCAGCTCGCGACCGCGCGTGGGCGAGTCGCTCTTGGCCATGTACTGCCGGATGATCTCCACCGGCTGGGCTCCCTGCACGAGCATGGAGCCGAGATTGCGAATGAGCGGCGAGAGAAAATCTCCCTTCGACCGGTCGAGCGCGAAGGCGCTACCGACCGCATCCGCTTCCTGGCCGAGCGAGCGAAAGAGGCCGCCGATGACTTTCGTCTGACGGTACAAATTCACCAGCCGCTCCTCGAGCGAGCGGGTCATGCGCATGAAGTAGTACAGCTTGAGCTTCTGCTCGATGCTGAGCGCGTCGGACGGGCGGCCGGCCGGCTCGGCAACCCGCTCGGCCCGCTCGGCCCGATGCGAGCCTCGCTTGGTCGCCGACCCGCCCGAGGCGCGCGACGCCATCAGTACGCCGCGGTGATGCGATGCGTCGGATCGGCGGTGCGATGCACGCGATTGAAGAAGCGTTTCACGTTCCGGTCGAGCCGGCTCTCGCCAGCCTGATCGGTCACGACTTCAACGAACGTGTAGTGTCCGCCCTCCGGGCGCGCCGAAAAAACGACCGAGCCGAGCGGACCATTGTACGTCCGCCCGCGATCCTTCGATGACGATGCGGCGAGGCCGATCGACGAGAAGTACGCGTCGGCGGCGGCCATGACTGCCGCGGGCGTGATGTGCGTGCGATGAAAGTGGCGCATGCGCCGCTGTGCTCCAGAAAAGTCTTAAGGCGTGCCCGTGCGCTCGCCTTTTACTTCCTGCGTCCACTCGATCTTCTCGAGCGGCAGCGTGGAGTCGCGGCGAAAGCGGATCGCGACCGCCCAATCCGAGGCGGTCATGAATTTCATGTTCGCGTAATAGGTGCCCACTTCTTTGCCTGGCTCCAAGCCATCGTACGCGCTCAGCCTATCGCGGCTGGTCGCGTAGATCTGGCCTTCTCCATTGGAGATCGGCGCATCGGTCTTGGTGTCGTGCACGACGATCTTGTAGCGCACTTTTTCGCGCGCCCGCAACGGCATGGGGTCGAACGACACGCGAAACGCGTAGTGATCGCTGGTGGCGCGGTAGTCAGTTGCCGGGAGGGGAGCAGGGCCGCAGGCGAACGACGCGACGACCACAAACGCAACGGCGCTGCGTGTTGCTCGTTGCGTGTTGACCGCAATTCGCCATGAACCCTTCGCACGCAGTCTCATCACGGATAGTACTCGAGACCGAGATGCGTGATCTGCTCTTCGCCCATGAGATGCCGCAGCGTGTTCTTGAGCTTGGTCTGCTGGATGAACAGATCGTGCTCGGGCTGGAGCCCCTGCGCGGCCATCGGGCTCTTGAAGTAGAAGCTGAGCCATTCCTGGATCCCCTTCATTCCCGCCCGGTGAGCGAAGTCCATGAAGAGGGCGAGGTCCAACACGATCGGCGCGGCCAGAATGGAATCACGGCAGAGGAAATTGACCTTGATCTGCATCGGATAGCCCATCCAGCCCACGATATCGATATTGTCCCAGCCTTCCTTGTTGTCGCCGCGCGGCGGGTAGTAGTTGATGCGGACGACGTGCGCGAAATCCTTGTACAGGTCGGGATACTTCTCGGGCTGCAGGATCGTGTGCAGCACGCTCAGCTTTGACTCTTCCTTCGTCTTGAAGGACTGCGGATCGTCGAGCACCTCACCGTCGCGATTGCCGAGGATGTTGGTCGAGTACCAACCGGCGAGTCCGAGCATACGCGCCTTGAGTCCCGGCGCGATCACGGTCTTCATCCACGTCTGGCCAGTCTTGAAGTCCTTGCCGCTGATCGGCACGCCCTTTTCGTTCGCGAGCTGGATCAGCGCCTGTGTGTCGACCGATAGATTCGGCGCGCCGTTGGCGAAGGGCACGCCTTCCATGATGGCGGCATACGCGTAGAGCATCGACGGCGCGATCGCCTCGTCATTCCGCTCCATCGCTTTCTCGAATTGCTCGATCGTCGCGTGTTGCGGGCCGGGCTTGATGAAAATCTCCGTGCTGGCGCACCAGACCACCACCAATCGGTCGCATCCGTTCTTCGCCTTGAAGTCGCGAATGTCCTTGCGCAACTGCTCGGCCAGGTCGCGCTTGGTTTTCCCCGTTTTCACGTTCGTGCCGTTGATGCGCGTGACGTACTTGTTCTCGAACACGGCGGGCATCGGCTTGATCGCCGCGAGGAAATCCGCGACGGGCGCGAGGTGCCGCTCCTCGAGCACGCCGGCCTTGCGGGCGGCGGTGAGGGCGTCATCGGGAATCGGATCCCATGCGCCGAACACGATGTCGTCGAGATTGGACAGGGAAACGAAGTCTTTGATCAGCGGCGAGCGGTTTTCCGTCCGCTTGCCCAGCCTGATGGTCGCCATCTGCGTGAGCGATCCGATCGGCTTCGAGTGGCCGCGGCGGATGCTCTCCACGCCGGCCATGAAGGTCGTTGCGACGGCGCCAAGGCCCGGCGTGAGCACGCCGAGCTTGCCGGTTGCTGGCTTGGGAGCGGCGCGATTCGACGCCGCGGAGGGACCTGGCACTATGCTATTCTCCTTTCAGGATCGCCGACCGGACGGGCGTGGGATCTCGCGGTGCAGAGTGAGCCGCTCTAACAGGCTCCGGTTGCTCCGCCGGCCGCTCGCCCCGGGTCGCTTCGTACACGACCCAGATGCGTTGCGCGGCCGTGATCCACGCCGTGACAGTCAACACAATGATGATCGCGCCCAGCACGAGCCCGTGTAGCGCGAGTCCGAAAAACGCCTGCGGTACCGAGAGCAGCACCACCCGCTCGGGCCGTTGCAGCAGGCCCACCTTGGCATCAATCCCGAGTGCCTCCGCCCGCGCCCTCGTGTATGAGGTGAGAAATGTGCCGATCAGCCCGAGGATGGTGATACTGACCATCCACGCGCTCGCATGCACCGCGCTCGTAGCGTAGAACACGCCGAGGCCGCCAAGCACGAACCCATCGGCGATCCGATCGAGTGTCGAGTCGTAAAAGGCGCCGAACGTCGACGCTTTGCCAGTGCGGCGGGCGACTGTTCCATCGAGCACGTCGAACAGCGCCGTCAGACCGAGAAACCAGCCTCCGGTCATGATGTGACCCGTTCCGTAGATCACCCCGCCCGCCATCGAACACACGGTCCCGATGGTGGTGATCGTATTCGGCGACACTCGCCGGCGAACGCACCAGTCCGCGACCGGTGAGATCACGCGCAAGTAGCCGTTTTTGATCCAGTCCGGGAGTAGCTTCATGCACCTATCCAGACGGCGCGACGGACCGGCGCCGGAACGCGAGCGCGATCGCTTACGCGAAGCGAGACATATGGATACACCAACCGATGCAACTCGGGCCGGAGCAACGCCCCGGCCCGATAAGCTAGCCCCGGGAAGGCGGCCGAGCAACCGACGCGATGACCCGCTTTGCTACGGAATCTCGTAGTGCACGGTCCCACTGAGCATGACGTTCGGCTTGCTGTAACGCAGGCCACTATTGGTGTTGGCGCGCAGCGTCACGGATGTGCCGGCCGCGACGCCATTCACCGGAAGGTCGGCGTTGCTATTCGCCAGCGCCTGGCCGATGAAGATGTCGTTGCCACCGCTATTGATGTAAATATTCGCCGCTTCGTTCGTGCGATTCATGACGTGCACGCTGATACCCGTCGCCTGCGCCGGCGCGGTCTTCACGTCGACCTGGCGCGGCCCGCAGCCGGTCAGCATGACCGCCGCCAGCGCCACCGCGAGAAGTCCTTTCATCATTCGTCCCCCGAAGAGTGTCGAAATGGTGCGTGCAAGAGCCGTGCAACGCTCCTCAACGATACAACCAAAAGGCCCGCGATGCCTTCTCGAAGGCCACGATCGACGGAAGCTCGCGATCGATCACGGCATCGGGGTCGTCGCCGCGCAGGAGCGCCTCGCGCAGGCGGCGGGCGCCAAACCGCTCGTCGAACGAGTTGGCGTCGAGCCGGAGCGAATCGGGATGTGTTTTCGCGATCGCCCACAGCATTGCGGCGCCCACACGCGCCGGTTGCACGCGGTCGCGATCGGTGACGATGACGCGCACGCCATTGAGAGTGCGTCCCGCGTACTTGCCGTCCGTCGGATGGTCAGGGGTGAATCGCTCGACCTCGAACTTGACGCCGGTGAGCGTTCGGTCGTCGAGCAAGGCGACCACCCGTCGCGCGTCGAGCCACGGCGCGCCCAAGTGCTGAAACGCGATGGGCGTACCGCGGCCGACAGACAGATTACTCGCCTCGAAAGCGACGAGCCCAGGATAGAGCAACGCGCTGGCGAGCGATGGCATGTTGGGTGAAGGGCGAATCCACGGCAGGCCCGTCTCGTCCAGCCACTGCGCACGTCGCCAGCCGCGTGCGGGAATCACGTGCAGCTCCGCGCCGAGCGCGAGCACCTGGTTGTAGAACAGCGCGAGCTCGCCCATGGTGAGCCCATGACGGAGCGGAATCGGGTACAACGCGAAGGGCTTCGCGGCGCGGCCGCCATCCGCGCGGGTTCCGGCAAAAGAGAGCATCGCGTCGAGCAGCGCGCCCTCCGTGTGCGACCCAGTGATTGGATTCGGCCGGTCGAGCACGACCACCGGCAGCCTGCGACGCGCGGCGGCACGCATCGCGTAGACCATCGAGCCCTCGTACGTCCATGTGCGGGTCCCGAGGTCCGGAAGATCGATCACCAGCACATCGAGGTCACGTAGCGTGCTGTCGGGCGGCGCGATGGCGCCCGACGTATACAGCGAATGAACGACGAGCCCCGTGTGGGCGTCGCGTCCATTGGCGACGAACTCTTTGTCCTCGGTCCCGCGAATGCCGTGCTCGGGTGAGAACAGCGCGACGAGGCGCGGACCGCCCCCCTGCCACTTCCGCCGGCCGCGGCCCGCGCCGAAGAGCAGATCAATGTCGCTGCGGCCGCGCTCGTCGACGCCACTCTGATTGGTCAGCAGTCCGATCCGCTTGCCGTCGATGAGCGCGGAGCTATCCTCCAGGAGCACGGAGATGCCGGGCCGCACATGCTCGTCGCGCGGACGGTCTTCCTCGTCCCCGGGATACGCCGGCGCGCCGGCGCAGGCGGCGGCGACGCCGACGAGCACCGCGGCGCAGCCGAGGATGATGCATCGACCGCTGGAGAGATTCGTGAGACGCATCAGCGAAACATGTCTGGCGGTCCGTCGTGGCGCGACCCTCGTGTGGTGCGCGCTCGCGACAGGAGTGGCGGCGCGATGCGCGCGGCCACTGTCGGGCCATCTGGCTCCAATCGACCTCACGCAAGGCGCCGCGATCGCCGACTCCGTGCGCGTCGTGTTGGCACGAGGCCTGGCCGACAGCGCTTTTCCCGGCGCGTTCGCGATCGTCGGGAGCCGCGATCGCATCTATGCGAGCGTCGGCGTCGGACATCTCGACTGGATGCCGAGTTCCGCGCCGGATGAGAACACGATCTGGGACCTCGCGTCGCTCACCAAAGTCATCGGGATGACGACAGCGATGATGCAGCTCGTCGAGCAGGGCCGGATCTCGCTCGACGCGCCGGTGCAGCGCTATCTTCCGGACTGGACGGGCGAGGGCAAGGAGCGCGTGCGAATTCGTGACCTCCTGACGCATGTCTCCGGACTGCCAGCGTTCAAGCTCATTTACCTCCAGGCAACCTCTCCGGAAGACGCAAAGCGACGATTCTACGCCATCCCCCTCGACACAACGCCGGGCGCGCGCTTTGTGTACAGCGACATCGGAGCCTATCTGGCCGGCGAGGTCGTACGCACAGTGAGCGGCGAAACGCTCGACAGCTATCTGGCGCGCCACCTGTTCGAGCCGCTCCGAATGACATCCACCGGCTATCGGCCGGATTCCATGCTCCGTCATCGCATCGCGCCCACGGAAGTCGATCCGTGGCGCAAGCGGCATCTGCGCGGCGAAGTGCACGATGAGAACGCGTACTCGTTAGGCGGTGTCTCGGCGCACGCCGGCCTGTTCGGCTCGGCGCGCGATCTCGCGCGCTTCGCGCAAATGATGCTGCAGGGCGGGGAGCGTGACGGCGCGCGAATCGTCGATGCTGCAACGATCGACCAATTCACGCGAGTACAGGATTCCGCGAAGTCGAGTCGGGCGCTGGGCTGGGACACACCGTCGGCCGGAAGCTCGGCGGGCCATCTGATGTCGCGACGCGCATTCGGCCACACCGGGTTCACCGGCACCTCCATCTGGATCGATCCCGATCGCGACCTGTTCGTGATTCTGCTGAGCAACCGCGTCAATCCGTCGCGCGCGAACTCGAAGGTCGGGCCGGTGCGCGCTGCGCTCGCGGACGCCGCGGTGCGTGCAGTCGACGCGGCCCGAGGCACGCGCGAGCCTTGAGCGGCGGCGTGTCCGGTGACACGTTCATGCATCGCACGCCTGCTCGCGCCCCGAACCGAGACCCGGGATGAATCTGACGTCAGTCGATTGGGCCATCGTCGTCGGCTACTTCGTGCTCTGTACCGCCATCGGCTTCTACTTCACCAAGCGCGGCGGCGAGAGCCTCAACGAATATTTTCTCTCGGGCCGGAACGCCAGCTGGTGGCTCGTCGGCACGTCAATGGTCGCGACCACCTTCGCCGCCGACACGCCATTGGTGGTCACCGGATTGGTGGCGGCGCATGGCGTGGCCGGCAATTGGTTGTGGTGGAATTTCGTGATGAGCGGCATGCTGACGGTGTTCTTCTTCGCCCGTCTGTGGCGTCGCGCGAACGTCATGACCGACGTCGAGTTCGCGGAGATCCGCTATAGCGGCACACCGGCGGCCTTTCTGCGCGGATTTCGCGCGCTCTATCTCGCGATTCCGATCAACCTGATCATCCTAGGCTGGGTGACGCGCGCGATGGTGAAAATTCTCACCATCTCGCTCGGCCTGGGCGACGACACGCGCGCGAAGATCCTCGCCATCGGCATCTGCTTCGTGATCACCGTCGCGTACTCGGTCGCGGCCGGCCTGTGGGCCGTGCTCTGGACCGATCTCGTGCAGTTTGTGATCAAGATGACGGCCGTGATCGTCTTGGCGGTGTTCTCGGTGCGTGCAGTCGGCGGCATTGGCGCGCTCAAGACCGGATTGGCCGCGCACTTCGGCAGTGAGACCGCGGCGCTGTCGGTCATGCCGGTGACGATCGGCGCCGGCGGAGGGATGCACGCCTATCCATGGATGCCGCTCACCTCCCTGCTCGTCTTCCTCGGCGTGCAGTGGTGGGCGGCGTGGTACCCCGGCGCCGAGCCCGGGGGCGGCGGGTATGTGGCGCAGCGCATTTTTTCCGCACGCACGGAGAAGGACGGCGTGCTGGCGACGCTGTTCTTCCAGATCGCGCACTACGCGCTGCGGCCCTGGCCGTGGATCGTGACGGGACTCTGCACGGTGCTGCTCTACCCGACACTGGTAGACAAGGAATCGGGTTACGTGCACGCGTTCGTCGACCTGCTGCCGACGCCGTGGCGTGGATTCATGATGGCCGGATTCGCGGCTGCATACATGTCGACCGTCGGCACCCAGCTCAACTGGGGCGCGTCGTATCTCGTGAACGACTTTTACAAGCGATTCATCAAGAAGGACGAGACCGAAAAGCACTACGTGGCCGTGTCGCGTTGGGCAACGATCCTGTTGTTCCTGCTGTCGGCCGTCGTGTCCTGGCAGATCAACTCCATCGAGGGAGCGTGGAGGTTTCTGCTCGCGCTCGGTGCAGGCACGGGACTGGTGTTCATCCTCCGCTGGTATTGGTGGCGCATCAGCGCTTGGTCCGAGATCAGCGCGATGATCGCCTCGTTCGTGACATCGCTCTACCTGTTCGGCGTTCCGCAGAAGGTGCTCGGCTGGATCTCGCCGGCGCTGCCCAAGTTGATGCCGATTCCGGCGATCATCCGCGAGGATCCGGCGAACGAGGCACAGTGGGTGCTCCTGCTGACGGTGATCGTCAGCACGATCGTGTGGGTGGTCGTCACCTTCACAACCCCGCCGGAAACCGAGGCGACGCTCGAGGCGTTCTACAAACGGGTGCGTCCGGGCGGACCAGGCTGGCGGCGTATCTCGACGCGGCTTGGCTATGGCAACGACCCGATCCCCGGCGGGGCATTGGCATGGACGAATTGGATCGCCGGGTTGGTCGCGGTGTATTCGACGCTGTTCGGCATTGGGAAGATCGTTTTCGGTGAAGTTGGCACGGGGGGCGCGCTGTTGGCGGTCGCCGCGGTCTGCTTCGCGTGGATCGCGCGGAGCTTTCGCGGCGAGATGAAGGCGCCAGAGCCTGCCGCCCTGGCCGAGGTCGCGGAGGCGGCAGACTAGGTCAAGTGATTCGCAGGGGGCCTGGCTCGTCTAGTTGAAGACGACGCCTCGTTGTATTTCGACGACACGGGCATCTATATTTCAGTCGCATGCCCCGGCTGACGCTGGGCAACCATTCCAGGAGCATCGATGAGCACGACTCAACAGCCCGCCATCGCGATCGAGGTCACATCAGTTGCCGCGACCGAGGTGAAGAAGTTCATGGCCGCGGAGAATGTGGCGGAGGCGGATGGTGGCCTTCGCGTGAGTGTGCAGCCGGGCGGATGCAGCGGCTTCAAGTATGGTCTGTTGATCGAGGAGCAAGCGATGGACGACGACGTGATCCTGGAGAAGGATGGGATCAAGATCTTCGTCGACCCGTTCTCGGCGCAGTATCTGAGTGGCGTGACGATCGACTACGTGACGTCGATGCAGGGCTCGGGGTTTACGTTCAAGAACCCGAACGCGACCGGCGGCTGCGGCTGCGGCAGCTCATTCACGGCATAGCCCGCATACGGTGAACAGGAAGGCCCGCGACGATGTCGCGGGCCTTTTTTGTTGTGATGAGCAAGCGTTTGATGGTGTTCGCGGGCCGCGCCACGATTACCTTCGGTTTTCGGGGGGGGCCCCCCAGCGCACATTTTTGCTTTTCGTTTCCCCGCAGACGTCCGACGCCCGCGGTTCGACGCCCTGAACGAATGACTTCACTCGATGTAATCGTCCTGCTCATCTATCTCGCCGGCACGACCGCACTCGGGATGTGGGTCGGGCGGCGGCAGCGCGACGCCAAGGACTACTTCGTCGCCGATCGCGCCATTCCGTGGTGGGCAGTCCTCTTCTCTGTCGTCGCGACCGAGACGAGCGCGCTCACGTTCATCAGCACTCCGGGGCTCTCGTACGGCAATCCGCCAAGCGCCGGCAATCTGGGTTTCTTGCAGATCGTCGCCGGCTACATCCTGGGACGCATCGTCGTCGCCTATACGTTGCTGCCGAGGTACTACAAGGGCGAGCTCGTCACGGCGTACGCACTTCTCGAGCGGCGGTTTGGGCTCGCCACGCGCCGCTTTACCTCGATCGTTTTCATGATCACGCGCGGGTTGGCAGACTCCGTGCGCGTTTTTGCCACCGCCATTCCGGTGGCGCTCATCATCAGTCCATCGGTCTCCAACAAAGCGCTCGTGACGCCGCTCGCGGTGCTCATTTTGGGCGCACTCACCGTGATCTACACCTATCGCGGCGGCATGAAGGCGGTCGTCTGGACCGAGTTGCTCCAGGCCGGGGTCTACATCTTCGGCGGCATCATGGCCGTCGTGTTGCTCGGGCACGCGATACCGGGCGGCTGGAGCGCCATCTTCGCCTCGGCGGGCGCGGCTGGCAAGCTTCGGGTGATCGATACCTATGGTGGTTTCGATCGCCCGCACACGATTTTCGCCGGCCTCATCGGAGGCGCCTTTCTCGCGATGGCCTCGCATGGCGCCGATCAGTTGATCGTGCAGCGTCTGCTCTCGGCGCGATCCCTCCGCGACGCGCGACGCGCGCTGATCGGGAGTGGATTTGTGGTGTTCGCGCAGTTCACGCTCTTTCTCGTGATCGGGCTGGGACTCTGGGCGTTCTATCAGGGTCGTCCCTTCTCTGCCACCGACACGATCTTTCCGCAGTACATCGTCGAGCAGATGCCTCCCGGCTTGCTGGGTCTGATCGTTGCCGCGATCGTCGCGGCGACGATGAGCACGCACTCGGGCGCGATCAACTCTCTGGCTGCGGCGGCCACGCACGACATCTATCTGCCCCTGACGAAGCGTTCCGCCGATGACGCGCGCACGCTGCGCGTCGGCAAGCTGTTCGCCCTAGGATGGGGCGTCGTGCTCACCCTCGGCGCGCTGATGTTCAAGGCGCAGGGCACACCGGTCGTCGTCATCGCGCTGTCGATCGCCAGCTTCACCTACGGCGGGCTTCTCGGCGGCTTTTTCCTGGGTATCTTCTGGCGCCGGGCCATCGAGCGTGATGCGCTCACCGGCATGTCGGTCGGTATTGCTGCGATGGCGTTCGTGGTGTTCGCCAAACAGATCTCGGCGTTCGCGCCAGGGATGGCGGGTACGCTGGCACCGCTCGGCCGGATTGCCTGGCCATGGTATGTCTTGATCGGGACGACGATCACGCTGACGGTCGGCGTGCTGTCATCCTTCACGCACGCTCCGCCTCACGAGTCACCCTCGAGCGAATGACGACCATCGTAGCAGGAATCGACGGCGGTGGATCGCGTACCCGCGCCATCATCGCTGATGAGATGGGCACCCAACTCGGAAGTGCCGAAGGACCACCGAGCGCCATTCTTCCCGGCAATGCCGAACGCTCCGCCGACGCGATCGCCGCGACGCTCGTCGATGCGCTGGCTTCATGCCAAATGACCCACGTCACGCCGAAGGTGCTCTGTGTAGGCGTGGCCGGGGCCGGCCGCGAGAACGAGCGCGAAGCGCTCTGGCAAGCGCTCGTCTCGCGAGATCTGGCCGAGGAGGTCGTGGTTCACGCCGACGCCGCCGTCGCGCTCGACGATGCGTTCGAGGACGGCGCGGGTATTCTCGTGATCTCCGGAACCGGGTCGGTGGCGTTCGGTCGCGGCCCAACAGGCGCGTCGGCGCGATGCGGCGGCTGGGGTCCGACCTGTGGAGATGAGGGAAGCGGCGCGTGGATCGGCAGGCGCGCGCTATCGGTGGTCACCGCGGCCGCGGATGGTCGCGAGCCGGAGACGTCGCTCACCGGCGCGATTCTCACCGCCGCCGAGGTCAACGAGGTCGGCCAGCTCATCGCCTGGTCGTCGAACGCGACGCCGGCAACGCTCGCGGCGTTGGCGCCGATTGTCGTCAGCGTGGCAGAGGCGGGCGATCTCCGCGCCAACGCGATTCTCACGCTCGCGGCCGAGGAGCTGGTGCTGCACGTGCGCACGCTGGCGAGGAGCTTGTTCGGCGACGAGCGCGCGGCGTGTCCGGTTGCGTGCGCGGGCGGAATGCTTCGGCCGGGCTCGGTGTTACGGAAGAGAGTGGAGCATCGGTTGAAATCGGCAGTACCTGGTGGTCAGGTACTTCAGATTGAGGTCGTGCCGGCGCGAGGGGCCGTGCGCGGTGCGTTGCGGTTTCTCGGGGTGGGAGCGTGAGCTGTTAACACGTCTTCTTGAGACGTCTGATGTCAAATGTCAAATGTCAGACCCGTTGGTTTTCACCGCGGTTGGCAGTTTATGACATCTGACGTCTCACATCTCGCCCTCAATTCACAGTCAACTGGCATCTGCCGGTACAACCAGTTTCTGGTCGGTGCCGATCTCGATCGAGTCCAGTTGCCCCGGGTGAAAATCGTTTTCCCACTTCGCCATCACGACCGTCGCCAGACAATTTCCCACCACGTTCAGCGACGTTCGCGCCATGTCCATGACGGCATCGACACCCAGAATCACCGCCACGCCCTGGAGTGGCAGGTTGAATTGGGCGAGGGCGCCGGAGAGAATCACCAGCGATGCTCGCGGCACGGCGGCAACGCCTTTGCTCGTCAGCATAAGCGTGAGCATCATGACGATCTGGGTGCTGATCGGCATGTCGATGCCAGCGGCCTGGGCAACGAATACCGACGCGATCGCCAGGTAGAGGGTGCTGCCGTCCAGGTTGAACGAGTAGCCGGTCGGCATCACGAACGCAACAATGCGGCGCGGCACGCCGAATTGTTCCATCCGCTTCATCGCATCGGGCAGGGCCGCCTCCGATGATGCCGTCGAGAATGCGATCAGCCACGGCTCCTTCACCGCGGCGACGAAGCGGCGAAGCGGAACTCGAAAGATGAGCGCCACCGGCAACAGCACCAGCAGCACGAACACGATCAGCGCCCCGTACAGCGTCAGCACCAGATAGCCGAGGTTCTTGAGAACGCCGAGGCCGCTCTTGCCGACCGTCACGGCGATCGCGCCGCCGATGCCCAGCGGAGCGAAGTTCATCACCACCGCGGTGAACTTGAACATCACGTCGGATAAGCTCTCGAGCGCGCCTAGCATCGTTGCTTTGTTCTTCCCTATCGTCTTGGACAAGGCGACCGCGAAGATGATGGCGAAGACCACGATCGGCAGCACGTCGTTCTTCGCGCCGGCATCGAAGAAGCTCGTCGGGACGAGGTGCTCGAGAATGCCGCCGAAGGTGATCTTCTGCGCGGCATACTGCTGATACTCGGCCCCCGTTCCGTTGCCGAGCACGACGCCGACGCCCGGCCGCGCCAGATTCACCGCCACCAGCCCGACCACCAGCGCCAACGTCGTCACGATCTCGAAGTAGATCAACGACCGCAACGCGAGCTTGCCGACGCGCTTCATGTCGTCGCCGTGTCCGGCGATTCCTACCACGAGCGTGGAGAAGATCAGCGGCACGATCAACGACTTGATCATGTTGAGGAAGATCGTCGACAGCGGCTTGAGGCTCACGCCGACATCGGGCCACATCCATCCGATGAACGTGCCGACGACCATCGAGATCAGGATCCACTGCGTCAGCGAAACGCGCTTGAACATTCTCCACATCGCTGCTGTCCTCGAAGGAGATCCGTTAGTCGCCGGTGACCGGAGGCGTTCCACGACGGAGCGTCGAATGGCTGTAGCCGTAGACGAAGTAGAGCACGAGGCCGATCGCCAGCCACCAGCCAAACCGGCGCCACGCGATGCCTGGCAAGCCGTACATCACGAAGAAGCACAGCGCGGCGCCGAGGATGCAGACTGGAATCGCGAACGGCACTCGGAACGGGCGCGGCCGATCGGGCTCCGTATAACGAAGCACGAGTACACCCATGCACACCAGCACGAAGGCGAACAGCGTGCCGATGTTGGTGAGATCGTACGTCTCGCCGGCATCGCCGATCAACGACCATGTCGCAACGAAGACGCCGGTGAGCAACGTCGTGACGTAGGGCGTGCGATACTTGCCATGCACCTTCGCGGCCCACCTGGGCAGCAACCCGTCGCGCGCCATCGCGAAGAAGATGCGCGGCTGGCCGTACTGAAATACCAACAGCACGGCCGCCATCGAAAAGGTCGCACCGAGCGCGACGAGCGTGCCGACCTTGTTCATTCCTGCCGACTGAAGCGCGAACGCGAGCGGATCGGCCACCGTACCGAGCTTCGAATAGTTGACCATGCCCGTCAGCACAGCGCCGACGATCACGTAGATCACCGTGCAGATGGCCAATCCGCCCAGAATGCCGATCGGCAAATTGCGCTGCGGATTCTTCGTCTCCTCGGCCGCGGTCGAGATCGCATCGAATCCGATGTACGCGAAGAAGACGATCGCCGCGCCGTGGTGGATGCCGCTGAAGCCGTT
>JBBROY010000035.1:0-48096 GCA_038228795.1 Gemmatimonadales bacterium | reverse complement strand
GTTCCCGGTTCAATTCCCAAGGCACGTTTTCTCCCGACAGGCACCACGGAGATTCCGGATGAGCTTGTTCGCCCGAAAGTCCATTGCCTCACTCCAGGTCGAGGCTGGCGCGGAAGGGGCCGACTCCCTGAAGCGAGTACTATCCGCCACCAACCTCACGATGCTCGGCATTGGCGCGATCATCGGAGCCGGCATCTTCGTGCTGACGGGCACGGCCGCGGCCCAGCACGCCGGACCGGCGGTGGTCCTCTCGTTCATCGTCGCCGGCATCGGCTGTCTGTTCGCCGGGCTGTGCTACGCCGAGTTCGCCGCGATGATTCCAATTGCGGGTAGCGCGTACACGTACGCGTACGCAACGATGGGCGAGTTCGTCGCCTGGATCATCGGGTGGGACCTCATCCTCGAGTATCTGTTCGGCGCCGCCACGGTCGCCGTCGGCTGGTCGGGATACTTCACGGCCTTCATGAAGGAGCTTGGCTGGGACATTCCGGTGCAATGGTCGTCGGCCATGTTCGCGGTGCAGGGCAACGCGCACATCATTCGCGATCCGAGCGGCGGCATCCTCAACATCCCCGCGATGATCCTGATCGGGCTGATGACGTCGCTCCTGGTGATCGGCATCAAGGAGTCGGCGCGCTTCAACAACTTCATCGTGATCATCAAAGTCGCGATCGTGATTCTGGTCATCGGCTTCGGCTTCATGTACGTGAACACGGCCAACTGGCATCCCTTCCTGCCGCCCAACACGGGCGAGTTCGGCGCCTTCGGCTGGACGGGCGTGTTGCGCGCGGCGGGCGTGGTCTTTTTCGCCTACATCGGGTTCGATGCCGTGTCTACGGCCGCGCAAGAAGCGAAGGATCCTCAAAAAGACATGCCAAAGGGCATTCTGTATTCGCTGCTCATCTGCACCGTGCTGTACATCCTGATGGCGTTGGTGATGACGGGCTTGGCGCCGTACAAGGAGCTCAACGTTCCGCACCCCGTGTTCGTCGCGATCGAAAAGGCCGGCCCTGGATTGGTCTGGCTACGTTACTTCGTGAACGTTGGCGCCATCCTCGGTCTCGCGTCGGTCGTGCTGGTAATGTTGATGGGCCAGCCGCGCATCTTCTTCTCGATGTCGCGCGACGGGTTGCTGCCGCCGGTGTTCGGCAAGGTGCATCCGCGCTTCAAGACGCCGTACATCACGACGATCGTGACGGGTATCGTGGCCGGCATCGTTGCGGGCCTGTTCCCGATCGGTCTGCTCGGCGAGCTGGTGTCGATTGGAACGCTGCTGGCGTTCGTGATCGTCTGCGGCGGCATTCTCGTGTTGCGCAACAAGCAGCCGGAATTGGCGCGCCCCTTCCGCACGCCGTTTCTGCCGTGGGTGCCGATCCTCGGCATCTTGATCTGCTTCGGGCTGATGGCGTTCCTGCCGGGCGATACCTGGATCCGGCTCATCGTATGGATGGCGCTCGGCATCATCATCTATTTCGGATACAGCAAATCGCACTCGTACGTGCAACGCGGCATCACCCGGCCATCATCGGGCGACTGAACCGGCGGGCGGTTATCTTTCTTCGCGGCGCCCGCATCGTGCGGGCGCCGCGTTGCTTTTGAGCCCGGAACACACGCGCACATGTCGCCCGACATCGCCGATCTTCTCGCCATTCCGCCCGCCCGACGCGCCGCCATCGAGCGTATCGGCGAGCTGCTCGTGGCCGGGACGCCGGCGGTCTTGTCGACGCACATCAATGCCGATGGCGATGGATGCGGGTCCGAGACCGCGCTCGCGCGACTGCTGGCGCAACGGGGCATCACCGCTCGGATCGTCAATCCGACGCCGTGGCCCGAGATGTTTTCCTTTCTCCTTGGCGAGGACGTCACGGACGCCAGCGCAAAGGGCGCGAGGGCGATGCGCGATGCGAAGCTGCTCGTGGTGTTGGACATCAGCGACGTAAAACGCCTCGGCTCGCTGGCCGACACCGTGCGCGCGCTGGCGGTGCCGAAGGCGGTGATCGATCACCACGTGGCGGGTGACGAGCCCGGCGCCGAACTAGTCCTGGCCGACACCACCGCCTGCGCGACGGGCGAGCTGATCTTCGATCTCGCCTGCGTGCTGGGCCTGGAGATCACCCCGTCGATCGCCCGCTCGATTTACGTCGCCATGCTGACCGACACCGGCGGCTTTCGCTTCAGCAACACATCGCCGCGCTGTCATGCCGTAGCCGGACAGCTGCTGGCGCACGGCGTCGATCCCGACGAGATGTACCGCCGCATCTATGCGTCGCAATCGCTCGGCCGCGTGCAGCTGCTCCGCGACGCATTGGCGACGTTGGAGAACGACGCCGAGCTCGGACTCACGTGGTTGTCGATTCCCGCCGGCGCACTCGAGCGGTACGACGTTCGGCAAGAGGAGCTCGACGGCATCGCCGAACATGCACGATCGGTCGCCGGCACGCGCATGGCGCTGTTTTTCCGCGATCTCGGACACGACGCCGTGAAGGTGAGCTTTCGCAGCACGGGATCAGTCGACGTCAACGCCTTCGCCCGCCAGTTCGGCGGCGGCGGCCACGCGAAAGCGTCCGGCGCGTTGGTGCCTGGGTCGCTGGACGACGTTCAGCATCGCGTTCTCGCGGCCGCTCGCGTCTTTGTCGGCGCCGCGCGCTAGTACTTGGCAGACCGGCGTCGCCAGTGCAGCGCGCCGAGTGTCGAATCCCTTCTATCCCGAGACAGGCATCTCTACCTTCCGCGCATACTCTGGCGCAGGTGCAGATGAGAGTGCCGGAGATTCGCGACGTGCGCGTACTTGACGAAGTGAGGTCGTAACCGAGATGGCCGACACTATGCAGGAACGAGTCGCGAAGGCGCTTGGCGCGGTCGTCAATCCGCGCGTTGGTCAGGATGTCATCACCGCCGGGATGATCCGCGACGTCGGCACGACGCTCGACGGCAAGGTGCGGCTCACCATTCTCCTCGCGGCGCAGGATCCCGCGTCACTCGTGCGCGAAGTGCGACAGGCGGTCGAGCGCGTCGATGGCGTGTCCGAGGTGCGTGTCGACGTGAAGGATCCGTCGCAGGCCAAGCCAGCGGCACCGAGCGCGATGCCGGGACGCACCGCGCCATCGCGGGCCCTTCCGGTGATGAACGAGGCGCCGCAGTCGAGGCAGGCTGCCGTGGCCGCGCCGACGCCGGTGACGTATCCGAATCTCGGACGCGTGCTCGCGATCTCGAGCGGCAAGGGGGGAGTCGGCAAGTCGACCGTGGCCGTGAACCTCGCGATCGCGCTTGCGAACGGCGGCGCCCGCGTCGGCTTGATGGACGCCGACATCTACGGGCCAAACATCCCCATGATGATGGGCGTCAACGAGCCGCCCCCGGTGAAGAACGAAAAGATCCAGCCGCTCGTCGCGCACGGCGTGAAGCTGATGAGCATCGGCTTTCTCGTCGAGCGCGACCAGCCGGCGATCTGGCGCGGTCCGATCGTGATGAAGGTGATCACGCAGTTCCTGCGCGACGTCGAGTGGGGCCAGCTCGACTATCTGGTCGTCGACATGCCGCCCGGCACCGGCGACGCGCAGCTGTCGCTCGTCCAGGCGACGCACGTCAACGGCGCGGTGATCGTCACCACGCCGCAGGAGGTCTCGACCGGCGACGCGCTACGTGGCGCGAAAATGTTCCAGCGGGTTGGCGTTCCGGTGCTCGGCATCGTCGAAAACATGAGCTTCTTTGCCTGCCCTCACTGCGGCGAGCCCACGCCCATCTTCGGCACCGGCGGCGGCAAGCGATTGGCCGATGAGCTTGGCATCCCGCTCCTGGGTGAGATTCCGCTCTATCCGCAAATTCTCGTCGGAGGCGACACCGGCCTGCCAATCGTGCTGGCGGAGCCCGACTCGGTGGCGGCGCGCGCGCTGCTGCTCACGGCGCAGCGGATCGCGGAAGCTCTGGGGGCGATGGCCGCCGTATGATCGACCCGGTCGACACCGACGCCGGTCTCGCGCGGCCGCCGGAGTCGGATCCGGCGGCCGCGTTGCCGTTGAACCCTCGTGATGGCGCGACGCCCGTGTCGCTCAGCGAGACGGCGGAGCACCGCGCGCTCATCGTCCATGGCTCACTGCCCCGGACGATCTTCAAGCTTGCCGCGCCCGCCGTCGCATCGATGCTGCTCATGACGGTGTTTTTTACCGCCGACGCCTACTGGGTTGGCACGCGCATCGGACCGCAGGGTCTCGCGGCCGTCTCCACCTCTGTTTTTTGGGTGTGGATGTTCGTCTCGGTGGCCGAGCTCGTCAGCGTGGGGCTGACCGCCGTCGCGGCGAGACGATTCGGCGAGGGTCGCCATCCGCTCGCGCTCAGCGCGATCTGGTCGGCGCTCTGGCTCGCGCTCGCGCTCGGTGTTGCCGTCGCGATGCTTGGCGTCCTCGAGCTGGATCGCCTGTTCGCGCTCATGAACGCGCCGGCGGAGGTGGCCGCGCTGGGAAAGAGCTACCTCGGGACGTATTTCCTCGGCGCCCCGCTCATCTTCGGATTCTTCGCCATCGACGCCGCATTCCGCTCGGCGGGCGACACACGTACGCCGTTCGTGCTGCTGCTGGCGTCCGTCGCGGCAGGCGTGATTCTCGATCCGGTCCTGATCCTCGGTCTCGGGCCGGCGCCCAGGCTCGGCATCGCCGGTGCCGCGGTCGCGACGATCGTCACCCGCGGCGCCGCGTTTACCGCTGGCCTCGTGATGCTGTCGCGGCGTGGGATGTTGCGACCCCAACCAATCTCCTGGCCTCAAGTGCGCTCGATCGTGCGGGTCGGCCTGCCGACCGCCGGCACCGGCGTGCTCTTCAGCGTCATCTACGTGCTGCTCACGCGCATCACGACGCGGTTCGGCACGCCGGCGCTCGCGGCGCTCGGCGTGGGCCATCGCATCGAGAGCTGGTGGTACATGGTCGGCGTCGGACTGGCGGCGGCCGCCGCCGCGATCGTCGGGCAAAACCTGGGCGCGGGCGAAGTGCGCCGCGCAGAGCGGGCCGGCTGGATCGCCATGGGCTATGCCTCGGCGATCGGCGCCGTGGGGTGCGTGCTCGAACTCATCTTCGCGCTGCCTCTCGCCTCGGTATTCACCAACGATCCCGCAACCGCAGCGGAGGGGGCGCGTTATCTCCGGATCGCGGCGGTGTCGTCACTCTTCGTCGGTGCCGAGGTGGTAGGCGAGGGGGCGCTGGGCGGCGCAGGGTGGACTTTGCCGCCCATGCTGACCTCGACCGCGCTCACGGCCCTCCGGATCCCGCTGGCTGCCTGGGCGGCGCCGCGATACGGTACCACGGGCATCTGGGCGACGATCTCGATCACCGCGATAGCGCGCGGCGTCGCCATGGTCATCCTCTGGCGCTCCGGCGGTTGGAAGCGCAAGACTGTGTAGCATGCGGCCCATCATCACGCTCGTCACCGACTTTGGAACCGCCGACGGCTACGTCGGCGAGATGAAGGGCGTGCTGTTGGCGATGGCGCCAGAATCTCAGATCATCGACGTCAGCCACGAAATCGCCGCACAGGACGTAGAGGGCGCGCGGCTCGCCGTGGCGCGCGTGTGGCGGCGTTTCCCGGAACGGACGGTCCACGTCGTGGTGGTGGATCCCGGGGTGGGCAGTGATCGCGCGGCGCTGGCGATCCAGAGCGATGGTCGATTTCTGGTCGGCCCGGACAATGGCGTTCTGTCCGCGGCGCTGCTGATCCCAGGTGCGCGCGCCGTCGCCCTAACGGTTCCCGCGCACGCGGCGCCGACCTTTTACGGTCGCGATGTCTTCGCACCGGCGGCCGCCCTGCTCGCCACGGGCACGGCGATCGACCTACTCGGCCATCCGCACGATGCGCCGGTCATCCGGCGGACGCCCGAGGTGACCAAGCGGGCGGATGGCGTGCTGGTCGGCCAGGTGATCGCCGTCGACCGCTTCGGCAATCTGATCACGAATTTCGTCGCGCCGCGCGGCGGCGTCGTCGAGCTGCAGGGCCGCGCGATTCCGCTGGGACCACGCTCCTACGCCGATGTGCATCCCGGTTCGATCGCCGCGCTCGTCGGTTCAACGGGGCTGGTGGAGATCGCGATGCGGGATGGTGATGCCGCGCGCGCTCTCGGGCTCGCTCGCGGCGCCGAGGTCTTGCTACGGCCCTCGCGCTGATCAGGGGGCCGCGGGCTCGATCCGATCATTTGAGGGGAGGTCCGGCCGGATGGCGGTGACGATGCGTCCATCGTAAACCGCTCCCGCGCGTGGCTCGAGCCGACCGGTGCCATGGGCCAGCTCGGAATTGAGCTCACCGCCGGCGAGGATCACCACCATCGAGTAATACATCCAACTCAGCAGCAGGATCACGGCGCCGATGGTGCCGTACGCCTTGTTGAACTGATTGAAGTTGACGACGTACAGGCGAAAAATTTGCGTGGCCAAGACCCACAGGAGCGAAGCGGCAACCGCGCCGACGAGGATCTGCGTTTTGTGCTGCGGATAGTTCGGCAGCAGATAGTAAATCATCCACATCGCGGCGACCAGGAACAGAAACGCCAACGGATACTGGATGACCATCCAGCCCCATTTGGCGGAAGGTCCCAGGCGCAGCGCGTTCGCCACCGTTTCGACCAACGCTGGCCCTCCGAGCATGACGACCGCGGCGATCGTCATCAGCAGGCCGACCGCGATGACCATGCCGACCTGCAGCAATTTTTGCTTCCACCACGGCCGTGTTTCCGTGGTGTCGTACGCCGTATTCAGCGCTTCCATCAGCGCGCCGAACACGTTCGAGCCCGACCAGAGCGCGAGCACGGCGCCGAGTGAGACCAGCGCGGGCGCGTTGGGCGCGAAGACGACATCGTGCACGATGCCGCGAATCGGCGCGAACGCCTCCGGCGGCACGGCCGTCGCCATCTTGTTCACGATCCAGTCGAGAATTTTTTCCTTGTCGCCAACGAGCGTCAGGATCGGCGCCGCGAACAGAAAAAGCGGGAAGAGCGAAAAGAAAAAGTTGTACGCGGTGCCGGCCGCCATCCCCATCACGTTGTCGTCGATAATCTCCCTGCCCGTCTTCCTGAGCAGCGGCCCGACTCGGTACCCCTTGATGACCATCAGCCCTCCAGAAACGACGATGCCCCGCGATGAGCGGGGCAAGGCGCAGGCCATCGGCGATCGGCGATGCGGCTACGGCTCCGGCGGACGCGGCGCCGGAGTCGGGCGGCGCGCAGCGGCGACGCCGGCGACCGGCGTGGGAGTTTGCCACGAGTAGTCATCGTCGGCCGATGCCGGAAGTGGGATGGCTGAGGTAAACGCGCCGCGCGTCCCTCCGCGTGCGAGAATCGTCGCGCCGAAGCCCACCGTCACGGCGACCCAGGTGACGATCGCGGCGGCGAGACGAATCAGGCCTCCGATGGCGCCGCCCCAGGACGGAACGGCAGCGACCATCCACAGCACGCCGTAAATCGCCAGTCCACCCATCATGCACTGCGCGGTCTGTCCGATGACCGATCCGCCGCGCCGCGAGATGAATGTGCTGCCCGACACGTACGCGACCGTGAGGAAGCCGAGCGCGAGCGCACCCATCGCGGCCAGAATGACCCCGACGATCGCGAACGGAACAACCAGGATGCCAATGATGGTGAGCGTCAGCGCGATCACGATCGCGATCATGCCCGGGAGAATCGCCAGCTGGGCGAGCAATCCGAACAGAAACGACTTGCCGAAGTCATCCTGTACCCGATCGGCGATCTGCTCGAGGTTGCTGCGCGCGAAGAGGGTGATCGCGACCCCGACCACCGCCAGCATGGCAAACCATCCGCCGACGAGCGCGGCGCGCCCTCGGGGACCGTGCACACCCGCGAACGGCGCGAAGCGCGGAACCATCGCGGGGCCGAGCTGCTTCTGCTCTCCGCCAACCTGCGCCCCCAGATTTCGCAGCTTGCCCCCAATGACCAACACGTTGCCGGCGACCCGGGCGCCGCGCTCGAGCACAATCGAGCCGCCGAAAACAACGACGTCGCCGAGTACGGTCCCGGCGACGTCGAGCTTCCCACGAAACAGCGCGAGATCGCCGGCCACCGTATCTCCGGCCGCGATGGTCCGGTCGCCGAAGGTGACGCTATCCCCCGAAACGTGAACGGACGGCTCGATGGCATGTAGCCGGGCGATGGCCGCTCGCACCGAGTCCAGCCTGGCGCGTGCGGAGTCCTGCTGCGCGGGCAATCCCGCGACGACGGCAAGCGTGAAGGCGACGACGACGGGAAGCAGTCGATGGGCTCGCATGAGGATCATCGGGCTCGCGATCCACTGGCGAGCGCGCGAACGGCCCGTGCGGCTCCGGCGGTCAGGGCTATCATGACGAGCGCCAGCACGGTGATGCCGAACAAGCCGCTCGAGCGCAGCGCATCGAGCACGGATTGGCTCACCACGCCGCCAAACGCGCTGGCGACGACGCCGAACACGCCCTCGCGTACCCGGTCGACACCGAGGTTGAGCGCGAACACCACCGTGTCCAGCTGCGAGACCAGCCACAAGGAGGCGACGGCGAGCATGACGACCGTGGACGCCAGGGCGAGCGTCGCGGCCACCCGACCCGGACCGGTACGTGGCGCCAAGCCGCGAATGGAATCGAGCAGGGCGACGCGCCACGGCACGAACACCGGAACGTGCGCCAGCACGCGCTCGGAGAACTGCCCTGACGGCGAGAGCACCGGGAGATGCTCGAGCTGACGGACGATCATCCGAGCGCTCTCGAGCTCAGCCTGGCAATCGGCACAATGACGCGCGTGCGCCTTGAGCGGCGCCGTGCCGAAGCCGGCCTCGCCATCCAGGAGCTGATCGATCTCGTCAGGCAGTAAGTGTCTATCCACGATTCCTCCACCGGGTCGTACGCTGGCCAGATGGCGATGGTTTCACGATTTCCACGGTCACTCCCTCGTATGTTCCAGCGCCTCGCGGAGCTCGCGGCGGGCGCGATGGATGTACGTCTTGACGGTCCCCAGGGGCAGGTCCAGAGCGGCAGCAATCTCCTCATAGGATCGGCCGTCGACGTGCCGAAGGAGAATGCAGGATCGGTACTCGGGACGGAGCTTCGCGATCGCCTGCTCGATGGCCGAGCCGAGCTCCCGCGACTCCATCTCCTCGAGCGCCGACTCACCGTGCGACTGTACGTGCAGCGACGTCGCCTCTACCTCCGCGGCGGTGCCGGCATGGGGCGAGCCGTCGATGCTGATGGTGACGAGTTGCCGCTTGCGGAGGTGATCGATCGTGAGATTGTTCGCGATCTTGAACAGCCAGCTCGAGAGCTTGAACTCGGGCCGGTAGCGATCGATATGGTTCAGGACTTTTATAAAGGTGTCCTGCGAGAGGTCTTCTGCCGTCTCCCGGTCGCGGACCATGCGGAAGATCAGCGAGAACACCGGACGCTCGTAGCGTCGCACCAACTCCTTGAACGCATCGTCCCGCCCATTTTTGGCGAGCTCGACGACGTCAGCATCGGGGAGGTTGGCGAGCTCGAGCAGCAAAGGGGGGCTGGGGGCTGGGGGCTGGGGCGCGTGTCGATAGGCCGCGAATAAGCTAACACCTGTGGTGGTCCCCAGCCCCCACTCCCTAGCCCCTAGCCCCACTGCCAACGACCTTTCGTGCAATGCCAATCACGGACGCACAGCACGAAGCGAAGGCCGCGGCGGCCGGTGGGGAGGAGAAGCGCGAGTATGTGCAGCGGATCTTCAGTGAGATCGCTCCGCGGTACGATCTGCTCAACCATCTGCTCAGCCTCAACATTGACAAGCGCTGGCGGCGAGTTGCGCTTGCGCACTTGAATTGGCAGCGGAAACCGGATGGCCGGTATCTGGATCTGTGCGCGGGCACGCTCGATCTAGCAGCGGAGCTGGCGCGCCGACCGGGGTTTCTCGGCTCGGTGACCGCGGCGGACTTCGCCGAGCCGATGCTGCGGGCGGGGCGAAGCAAGGCCGAGGGAACGCGGGTCGCGCCGGTCGTCGCCGATGCGTTGCGGATGCCGATCGCCGACGCAGCGTGCGATGGCGCGATGGTCGCCTTTGGCGTGCGCAATCTGGCGGACCTCGATGCCGGACTTCGAGAGATGCATCGCGTGCTGTCGCGAGGCGCGCGCGCGGTAATTCTCGAATTCTCGACTCCTCCCTCCGCTCCCATGCGCGCGCTCTATCACACGTACTTTCATCTCGCGCTGCCGGTGATCGGACGCATCGTGAGCGGACACCCGACGGCCTATCGCTACCTCCCCAAATCGGTCGCGAACTTCCCAACGGGTGACGAGCTGGCGGCTCGAATGACGCGCGCGGGATTTGCCGACGTTTCGTGGCGGCCCCTCACCTTCGGCATCGCCGCCGTGCACGTCGGCACCAAGGCGGCAGCGTGAGTCTCGATTCGCTTTCCGAGTTCATCGATGCGCTGGACGGCGCGGGCGAGCTCGTGCGCATCGCGCATCCAGTTCGGGCAAAGCTGGAGTTGTGCGAGATCGCCGACCGCGTGATGAAGCAGCCGGGCGGCGGCAAGGCGCTGCTGTTCGAGCACGTGATTCTCGACGACGGTACGCGCTCGGCGTATCCGGTCGCCATCAATCTGTTCGGGTCGATGCGGCGCATGGCGATGTCGCTCGGGGTCGAGGGTCTCGATGAGATTGGCGGGCGAATCTCCGAGCTGCTCGAGATGAAAGTGCCGGAGGGGATTCTCGCCAAGCTCGCGCTGCTGCCGCGCTTGATGGAGGTGGCCAAGTTTCCGCCACGCGTGCGGAGCGGGGCGCCGAGCTGTCAGCAGATCGTCTGGCGTGGCGACGAGATCGATTTGCGAAAGCTGCCCGTGATGACGTGCTGGCCGGAGGATGGCGGTCCGTACATCACGATTCCGATGGTCATCACGAGAGATCCGAAGCGCGGCATTCGCAACGTCGGCATGTATCGCATTCAGGTGATGGGGAAGAGCACCGTCGCGATGCACTGGCAGCGGCACAAGGTCGGCGCCGCGCATTGGCGCGAGATGGCGGAGCGCGGCGAGACGATGCCGGTCTGCATCGCGATTGGCGCCGATCCCGCGTCGATGTACTCGGCGAGCGCACCACTGCCGCCGACGATCGACGAGTTCATCTTCGCGGGATTCTTGCGGCGCGATCCGGTGATCCTGACGAAAGCGCTGACGTGCGATCTCGAAGTTCCCGCCGACGCGGAGTTCGTGCTCGAGGGCTACATCGACCCGAGCGAGCCGCTGGTGATGGAGGGCCCCTTCGGCGATCACACCGGCTTCTACTCGCTGGCCGACCTGTATCCGCAGGTGCACATCACCGCGGTGACGATGCGCGAGCGACCGATCTACCCGTCGACGATCGTGGGTAAGCCCCCGATGGAAGATTTCTATCTCGGGCATGCCACCGAGCGAATTTTTCTGCCGCTGCTCCGGCTGACCACCCCGGAGATCGTGGATTATCACATGCCCGCGGAAGGGATCTTTCACAACCTCGTCTTCGTGTCGATCGACAAGCAGTATCCGGGTCACGCGTACAAAGTGATGAACGCGCTGTGGGGGCAGGGGTTGATGTCGCTGGCCAAGGTGATCGTGGTGGTCGACAAGTGGGTGAACGTGCGCAACACGCAGGAGGCATGGTGGGTCGCGCTCAACAACATCGATCCGGAACGGGACACACGTTTCACCATGGGTCCAGTGGACGTGCTCGATCACAGCAGTCGTGCATTCACCTACGGCTCGAAGATGGGAATCGACGGCACGCGCAAGTGGCCGGAGGAAGGGTTCACGCGTGATTGGCCGACAGTAATCGAGATGGATGAGGACACGAAGGCACGTGTGGATGCCCTATGGCCGGCGCTTGGGTTGTCAGGGGCGGGACTCGGCACTCGGCACTCGGCAATCGTCACTGAGAAACCGAAATGAGCGAGCCGCTTGCCGAGTCGCGCGTGCCGAGTTCCGGGCGCGAGGGCCAGACGTTCGGAGGGAGGTCCGCGGTGGCCCGCTACGCGAGCCTGGTCAAGCTGCCGCACACCGTGTTCGCGCTGCCTTTTGCGCTGGTGGGGGTGACGATCGCCAGTTATGTCAGACCGGTCACGATGGCGACGGTCGCGTGGGTTGCGGTCGCGTTCACCTCCGCGCGGTTCGCCGCGATGGGGTTCAATCGCATTGCGGACCGCGCATACGATGCGCTCAATCCGCGCACCGCGGCGCGCGAGATTCCCAGCGGCGCGGTCGGCGTCATGGAGGCGTCGATCGCGGTCGTAATGGCCGGCGCGCTGTTCTTTCTTGCGGCGGCGCGCCTCAACCCGCTCTGTGTTCTCCTCGCGCCGCTCGCGCTCGCCTGGGTACTGGGCTACAGCTACGCCAAGCGGTTTACGCGTCTGGCGCACCTCTGGCTCGGCATCGGGCTCGGCATCGCGCCTGTGGGCGGCTACCTGGCCGTGACGGGACGATGGAGCGTGCCGTGGTGGATCCTGGTGGCGCTGGCCGCCGCGGTCGCCTGCTGGGTGGGAGGCTTCGACATTTTCTACGCGCTGCCGGATGAGGAGTTCGATCGTGCCAACGGGCTGCACTCGATTCCGGCAACGCTCGGCCGGCGGCGGGCGATCGTGGTCGCGCGAGTGCTGCACGCGGGCACCGTGGTCGCACTGGCGCTCGTCGGACTCGGCATCGGCGCGGGCGCCGTTTACGCGCTCGGCGTGATCGCGGTGGCGGCGCTGCTGCTGTACGAGCACTCGCTCGTGCGCGGCGGCGATCTCTCCAAGCTCGACGCCGCCTTCTTCATGATGAACGGTGTCATCAGCATCACGTTCTTCGCGTTCGTGCTCGCCGAGCGGCTGTGGGTGGGGATGAAGTGAGCGAGCATCTGCCGATTGTGATCGCCGTGACGGGCGCGTCGGGCGCGCCGTACGCGGTGCGTCTGCTCGAGCAGCTCGCCGCGGCGCGCCGTCCGGTCTGGCTGATCGTTTCCACGCACGGATGGAGGCTGATGGCGACCGAAGTCGGCATCGAGTCCCCCGGAGCGTTGCGTGAGCGAGTGGGCGCGGCGGGATGGGACGAGTACGTCACGCACTTCGACGACAAGGACCGTGGTGCGTCGCCGGCATCGGGCTCCGCCCGCTGGACCGCGATGGTCGTCTGTCCGTGCTCCATGGGAACGCTGGCCGCGATAGCGCTCGGGTCGTCGCGCTCGTTGATCGAACGCACCGCCGATGTCGCGCTGAAGGAGCGGCGCACGCTGATCCTGGTGCCGCGCGAAACGCCGCTGAGCCGTGTGCACCTCGACAACATGCTGCGCGTGACCGACGCCGGCGCGATCGTGATGCCCGCCGCACCCGGGTTCTATCATCGTCCCCAGCAGATCGGCGACCTGGTCGACTTCATGGTCGCGCGGGCGCTCGACCACCTCGGCGTCGAGCATTCGCTCGTCAGGCGGTGGAGCGGGGGCGATGGCGAGTGACGTGGGCCGGCACGTTATTGGATTGATCTCCGACACGCACGGTTTGCTGCGACCGGAAGTATTCGCCGCGCTGGCGGGCGTCGAGCTGATTCTCCATGCGGGCGACGTCGGCGGCGACGAGATTCTGGACGAGCTCAGCGCGATCGCACCGGTGCAGGCCGTGTACGGCAACACGGACCCGACCGACAATCCGCGACTGGCGCAGCGAATCATTCGGGAAATCGGGAGCGTCACGATTCACGTGAGTCACGGACACGAGCTGGGCGCGCCGGTGCCGCACAAGCTGCTGGCCACGTACGGAGAAGACGTCATCGTGTACGGACACACGCACCGTCAGTCGGTGACGCGCTCCGAGCAGCGACTGGTGATCAACCCGGGCGCCGCCGGACCGCGGCGATTCAAGCTGGAGGCGAGTGTGGCACTATTAACAGTTCTGGACGGCGTCGCGGACGTGAAGATCATCCCGCTCTGAAGTTGGCAGGGCGAGAGTCCAAGATGTCAGATGTTAGATGTCAGGCAGTCAACTGAGAACCAACCCGCTTTGTACTCGGCGGTTGGGCGTGCTGCATCTGGTCGGGGAAGCGGCGGAACCAGGACGACAGTAGCAGCAGTTCGTCTATCTCGTGGGTTGGGACTTGCGCAGTGTCGCGTTCGGCGGTGCCGAACACATCGCTCACGATCGCCTCGAGCTTGGCGCGGTCGCGTTGTTTCGTCGGAGCGGGCTGCTCGTGGCGTACACGTCCGCGGCGAATGACATACACGCGGTCGTCGCCCTCGTGGCCGGGCACGGTGTAGACGAACGAGAGTGTCTCGACGGCGTAGCGAAAGCGGATGAATTGCTCGCGCAATCCCTCGAGGCGCTGGAGCTTGTCGCGCAGCCAACCGGCGCGCTCGAACTCGAGCCGGGCGCTGCTGTCTTCCATTGCGCGGCGCAGTTGCTCGATCGGACCATCCTCAGCGCCGTCGAGAAACCCGCGCGCATGGGCGACGCGCTCCATGTAGTCGCGCTCGGCGCACGCGCCGATACAGGGGCCGAGGCACTTCTTCACTTCGAAGCGAAGACAACCGGGCGTGCGCGCCAGCTGAAACAGCTCCTGCTGGTCGGCGAAGAACATCTTGCGATCGTTGGCGCAGTCGCGGAGAGCGAGGGCGTCGTTCAGCTCGCGGAGCGCCTCGTCGACGCGACGCGCGCCCTGAAACGGGCCATAGTACGTCGAGGCATCCTCGCTTGCGCCCCGTACCACCAACAGCTTTGGCGCGACGCCGCGGGTGAGCTTGATGAAGACGAAGTTCCGCGCGTCGTTTTTCATCGCGACGTTGTAACGCGGGCGAAGCCGTTTGATCAGACGGAGCTCCATCAGCAGCGCGCCAAATTCGCTCGGCGTGTAGTCCCACGTCAGCGTGGTCGCCTCGCGGATGATCCGCGCTCCCTTGTCGTCGGGGTACGCGCAACGGAAGTAGCTGAGCAGGCGCGACCGAATGCTCTTCGACTTGCCCACATAGACGACTTCGCCGTTGGCCGAGTGCATCTGGTAGACGCCGGGCCGGTCGGCGGCGCCGGCGCGAACCATGGCGCGCATCGCCGCGAGCTGCTCGTCCGAGGTAGGCGGCGGCTTGAGCGGATCAGCGCGTCGGCGTGCCATGTCGGCGCCTCAGCGCTGGCAGCGCGCGCAGAAGACGGTGGTGCGACCGTCGACGGCATCGGTGTCGATGAGGCGGGCGCCGCAGCGCGCACAGGGCAAACCGCCGCGGCCGTACACGCCGAGCTGCGCGGCGAACGATCCGCGCGCGCCGGACGCATCGCGGTAGTCGCGAAAGCTGGTTCCACGCGCGGCGATCGAGGCGGTGAGGACGCTGGCGATGGCGAGCTGCAGGGTGGCGATCTCCGAAGCAAGCAACGAGCGTGCGGCGCGTGACGGATCGATGCGTGCGAGCCACAGCGACTCGTTGGCGTAGATGTTCCCGATCCCGGCGATGCGGTGCTGGTCCATCAACACTTTCTTGATCGCTTGGCGCGAGGATCGAAGAATATTGGATAGATAGAGCGCGGTGAATTCGGAAGCAAGCGGCTCGACTCCGAGCGGCGCCTCATACTCGTGCCATCTGGCAGCAGTCATGAGGGCGACCGTGCCGAGGCGGCGAATGTCGCGGTAGTGCAGCCGGGAGCCATCGTCGAGCGCGAGCGACAACGTGGAGAAGAGCCGCTCGTGCTCTGGCAAATCGCCGCGGTCGATCAGCAATGCGCCGGTGAAGCGCGGCTGGACCACAAGCCTGTCGTCCGATGACAGGTCGATGACGACGAGCTTCGCTCGGCGCCATACGCGCTCGATGCGACGGCCGAGCAGAAGTGACTCCAGCGTCGCTGCGCCAACCTCTCGCAGGACATCCGCTCGCGTGACTTCGACGGCGACTATCGTCCGGCCGGTAATCTCGCGATCGAGATCGCGGGCGATGGTCTCGGTTTCAGGGAGCTCTGGCATCGCGGGCGGACTCCCGCCAGCCGACATCCCGGCGCAGCTGCTTCCCCGCGAAATCGATCGAGTCGGCGAGTGCGAGACTCTCGCGCCGCGCCTGCTCGAACGTTGCGCCGACGGCGGTCGCGCAGAGCACCCGGCCACCGTTTGTGACGAGCGCTCCGTCGGCGGCGCGCGCCGTACCCGCATGAAAGAGGATCTGTCCCTCGCGCGGCGTCGGCATGGTGATTCGGTCCCCCGTACGCGGGGCGTTGGGGTAGCCGCTCGCCGCGAGCACCGTCGTCACGGCGGCGCCGTCACGCCAGGCGAACGACGTTCCGGCGATCGAGTCGCCGTTGGCGACGGCGAGAATCACGTCGAGCAAAGACGAGTCGAGCAGCGGAAGAATCGCCTGCGTCTCGGGATCGCCGAATCGGCAATTGAACTCGACGACCTTGGGTCCCTCGAGCGTGAGCATCAGTCCCGCATAGAGCAGCCCGGTGAAGGGCGATCCCATCTCGCGCATGCGGCCAAGCGTCGGTTCGATGATGGTGCTCATCACGCGCCCCACCAACGCGTCGTCGGCCAGCGCGACCGGCGCGTACGCGCCCATCCCTCCGGTGTTAGGACCGCGATCGCCGTCGAGGAGACGCTTGTGATCCTGTGAGGGCATCATCGGAACCGCGTTGGTGCCATCGCTGATGGCGAAGAGCGACAGCTCCTCTCCTTCCATGTATTCCTCGACCAGGATCTCGGCGCCCTTGTCTCCGAATCGGTTTGCCTCGAGCATCGATTCGACGGCGGCGAACGCCTCGTCGTGCGACATCGCCACGACCACGCCTTTGCCGGACGCCAAACCAATCGCTTTGATCACGAGCGGAGCGCGGAATCGCCCGACCGCGGCCCAGGCGCGATCCTCATCAGTGTAGTGCTCGGCGCGCGCGGTGGGGACGTCGGCCATCGCCATGACCTCCTTGGCGAACCACTTCGACGACTCGATCCGCGCCGCGGCGCGCGACGGCCCGAACACGGGGATGCGCTCGGCGCGCAGAAGATCGGCCAGGCCGAGCGCCAGCGGCGCTTCGGGCCCCACGACGCAGCAATCCACCCGCTCGCTGCGGGCCAGCTGGACGATCGCGCGCGCATCGTTGATGTCCGCCCAGACACATCGGGCAATGTCCGCAATGCCGGGATTGCCCGGAGCGGCGATGATCTCGATCGATGGATCGTCGCGTAGGAATTTCCAGGCGAGGGCGTGCTCACGCCCGCCCCCGCCGACGAGCAGCAGCTTCACGAAGGATCCGTCACTACGGTCGGCCCTTGAACGCGTCGTTGAACGCATCGCGCGCGCGCGACGCGGCGTCGGCGAGCGACGCACCCACTTGCGTGACCGTCTCGCGCGCCTTCGGGCCATAGTACCCAGCGGCGTCGACGTAGTCATCGGACAGCGGCTTATCGTTCTGGCCGCGCCGCGGATACTCGCCGCGCAGAATACGATCGTACTCGCCGCTCGCGACCCAGCGCTGCAGCTCGGCCGCGCGCACGGTGTTGAACGGGTGCGTGCGGAACGCGACGTTGAGCACTTTCATCACGGTGTCGACGGCGCTATCGGCGGATTCGTACTCCTGTGCCTGGACGAGAAATTCGTCAAGGCTGATCTCGTCCTCTTCCCCAGTGGCGAGGCCGGCCATCTTGGCGCCGCCGCCGGCGAGCTTGAGAAAGCTCCGCATCGATGCGTTCGGATCCTGGCCGGTGAGCATGCCCGCGCGATCGCAGGAGAACTCGCTCTTGCGGAACCACTCGTAGAGCGCGAGCTCGATCGGGAGTAGCGCGATGCCGGCAAGGAAGGGAAGGTTGCGTACGCCGATCATCAGCAGGATCAGCGCGATCGTGCGATAGGTCGAGTGTCCGCTCATGATGTGGCCGAGCTCATGGCCCAGGATCGTCCGGCGCTCTTCACGATCGAGCAGGCCGAGCGTTCCCGAATTCATGATGATGAAGGGCTTGTCGAATCCGACGGCGCCGGCGTTGACCATCGGCGTTTGCGTGACATACAGCTGCGGCTGCTCCGGCCAGTCCATCGTCTCGAGCACTTCCTGATAGAGCGCCCACAGCTTCGGCCGCTGCTTCGGCCCGATGCGAACAGCGTCGGCCAGGAAGAGATGCCGTGCCCCGCGCTCTCCAAAGAACGCGGCGATTTTCTTGACGACTTCATCGAAGCCCGGGATCGCACGCAACGTGTTGAGCGCCGCGCGGTCGGCGGGATGCTCCCAGGCGGTCGGCGATATTTGGGTGAGCACTTTCCGTTCTGCCATTTGTAGCTCCTTGTTTGGGCTTCGGGCGTGGGGCGTCGCGAACTACCGATCGCCCAGCTCGCGCCCGACGCGCGACGCCCTACGAGAGTGCCTGTGCTACGTCCGCCAGCAAATCTTCCACGTCTTCGATTCCGCACGACAAGCGGACCATCCCCTGCGTAATGCCGAGGGCGGTCTTGATGTCTTCTGGGACGGAGGCGTGGGTCATCGACGCGGGGTGGCTGATCAAACTTTCGACTCCACCCAACGATTCGGCCAGTGAAAAGATTCGCGTCGCCTCCATGAACTTGGCGGCGCGCTCCTTCGTTTCGAGCTCGACGGTGATCATTCCCCCGAAGCCGCTCATCTGACGGCACGCGAGCTCGCGTTGCGGGAACGATGGCAATCCGGGATAGACGACCTTGTCGTATCCCACGCGCTCGGCCAGAAACTCGGCCACGCGCTGGCCGTTCAGGTCGTGCTGTTTCATCCGGACGTAGAGCGTCTTGGTTCCTCGGAGCGCAAGCCAGCAGTCCATGGGCCCCGGCACGGCTCCGCCGGCGTTCTGCAGAAAGTGCAGCTTCTCGGCGATCGCGTCGTCTCGCGTGACGGCGATGCCGCCGATCATGTCGCTGTGCCCGTTGAGATACTTGGTCGTCGAATGAAAGACTACATCTGCACCCAGCTCGATCGGGCGCGTATGCACCGGTGAGGCAAAGGTGTTGTCGACGATGAGCATGGCGTTCGCGTCGTGCGCGATCTCGGCGGCCGCCGCGATGTCGGTGAGCCGCATGAGCGGATTGGTGGGTGTCTCGACGAGAACGGCGACGGTCCGTGGCGTGCACGCATCGGCGATCCGCGATGGATCGCGTGAATCGACGTAAGAGAACGAGAATCCGTGATGTCGCAGTACGCGATCGAACAGGCGAAACGTTCCGCCGTACACGTTCTCCCCGCAGAGGACGTGGTCACCGCTTTTGAACATTTTCATGAGCGTATCCACACACGCGGTACCGCTGGCGAACGCGAAGCCATGCGTCGCATTCTCCAAGGCGGCGACGTTACGCTCGAGCGCCTCGCGCGTTGGATTCTTGCCCCGCGCGTACTCGTATCCCTTGTTACGTCCGAGGCCATCCTGCACGTAGGTCGACGTGAGGTACAGCGGCGTCATGATCGCGCCGGCGAGTGGCTCCGGACGCTGGCCGGCATGAATGGCTCGCGTCGCGAATCGCGCGTCGAGATCGTCTTGGAAAATGCGGGTCATGCAATCGGCCTGTCGGGAATGAAAGGGCAAGATAACCGCGGCGTGACGGGCGAGCGAGGCGAGGCGATCGCGTGACCAGCGCGATTTTGCCGGCGACATCGGGGCTCACCTGCCTCATCGTGGACGACGAGCCACGGCTTCGCCACGCACTCGTCCGCCTGATGCAAGGCGACGGCTTCCGCTGCCTGGAAGCGGACTGTGGCCCCGCGGCGCTGGCCCTTCTCGCGCGGGAAGCCGTGGCGCTCGTGCTCTCCGACATGATGATGCCAGGCATGATGGGCTCCGAGTTGCTGCGCCACATTCGCGCGACATACCCGGACGTGGCCGTCGTGATGATCACCGGCGTGACCGAGGTCGATGTCGCGGTCCAGTGCCTGGGACTCGGTGCGATGGACTACCTCACCAAGCCGTTCGTGCTCGAGGAAGTGCGCGCGCGCGTCGCGCAGGCGCTGGAGAAGCGCCGCCTGATTCTCGAAAACCGCGGATATCACGAAGATCTCGAGCGGCGCGTGCGGAAGCAGGCGGAACGACTTGAATCTCTTTTTATCGCAGGTGTAGAGGCACTGGCCGAGGCTCTGGAGCTCAAGGATCCGTATACGCGCGGCCACTCGGTGCGTGTGAGCCGGTACGCCACGGCGACCGCGACGGCGATGGGGCTCGATGCCGACTCGATCGGACAGATCGAGCTCGGCGGGCACCTGCACGACATCGGCAAGATCGGCGTGCGGGAAGCGGTGCTGAACAAAGAAGGGCGGCTGACAACGGAAGAGTACCAGCACATCATGACGCATCCGCTCCTGGGCTGGAAAATTCTCCGGCCGCTGCTGGGCGATGCGCCCGTGGCGTTGAACGTCGTGCGATCGCATCACGAGCGGATGGATGGCGCCGGCGTTCCGGATCAGCTCGCGGGCGCGGAGATCCCCCGCGAAGCGCGTATCGCGTCAGTCGCTGATGCGTTCGACGCGATGGTGAGCGTGCGCCCATACCGCCGTGGACTGTCGACCGTCGACGCGATCACGGAATTGCGGAAGCACTCCGGGACGCAGTTTGATCCCGATGTGGTCTCAGCGTTCGTGACGCTCGTGGAGCGCGGTGAGATCCAGCGCGAAACGGTCGATCCGATAGTCGAAGAGCACCTCTTCACTACGAGCGGACGCTGATCTCGCTTGGCTGCTTGTAGACCGACAGCCGCCCCTCGCACCACGCCCTCACCTCCTCCGTCGAGACATCGCCGATCACGTCAACGGCAATGTCGTTCTCGCGCATCGGATCCGGTATCGCACGCACCTCCACGCCACGCACGCCCGGCATCTCGCCGATGACACGTTCGAGCTCTCGTGGATAGACATTGAAGCCGTTCCGCGTGAACATCGATTTGATCAGCCCGCCAAAGGCGACGTAGCCGTCGGCGCCGGCCACTCCGATGTCGCCGGACCGGAGCCACCCCTGCCGCACGCCGAGCCCGGACCCTCCGCCGCCGACGTAGCCGGCGAATACGCCGCTGCCCGCAACGCAGATCTCGCCCGCCGCACCGTGCGGCAGCGCCGCGAAGCTCGACACGTCGCGAATACTGACGCGGACGCCGGGAAGGGGAACTCCGAGCGTGCCGCGCCGATTCGGCGCGTCGTAGCGATTGCAGAGCGCCACGGGCGATGCCTCGGTGAGTCCGTACCCCTGGCGCAGCTCCACGCCAGTCGCGTCAGCCCAGCGATCCTGTAAGTCGCTGCTGAGCGGAGCCCCTCCACAGATGCAAACCCGCAGGGCGGGCGCATCGAGTGTCGCTCCGGTGCGGCCGAGCACGGCGAGCAACGCGGAGAAGACCGACGGCACGGCGGTCAGCAGGGTGATGCCTTGCGTCCGTAACAGCTCGATCGCACGGCTCGCGTTGAAGCGGTCCATGGCCGTCACCCGGCCGCCGGCGAGGAGCGGCGCGCTCATCGTCACCGTGAGACCGAACAGATGGGCAAATGGAAGGAGCGCGAGCGAATGGTCGGCGCCGGTGAGCCCGGCGGCGTCGGCGGTCGCGCGGGCGTTGGCGATCAGATTGCGATGCGTGAGGATGGCACCGAGGGCGCGTCCCTCCATCGCCGAGGTGTAGACGATCGCGCACTCCTCATCGCGCCCCTCGGTCTCGGTATCTCCCTCGATCTGCATGCCGACGTGGCTGCCGAGATCGACATCGAGGGTGCGGCCTTCCGCGATCACGCGGGCCGCTCGCGGCGCCTCGTCGAGCAACACGCGCGTGACATGGTCGGGCACCTTGCGCGCGAGTGATGCGATGGTGAATACCGCGGCGACGCCGGCGTCGGCGATCTGATAGGCGACCTCGGGCGGGGCGGCGAGCGGATTGATGAGCACCGCGCCCCGCCCCTCGCACGCGGCGAGCGCCGTCAGAAACGCGGGGCTGGTGGGCAGGAGCACGGCCGCGCGCTTGCCGCTGAGGGCGCGCACGAGTGGCGGGCACCGGGCGAGCAGGGTCAATCCGGCGGCGATCAATTGCCGCGACTCGACTGGCTCGGCACCCGCGGCGGCGACGAGACCGCCCGCGGCGGCAAGCCGGAATGGAAGCAGCGCGAGTGGGTCGGTCAGAGCTCGAAGCGGGACATGGCGCCGTTGAGACGCGTGGCGATGCGGGCGAGATCCTGGCTCGACTCGGTGACATGCATCATCGAGGCCGTCTGCTGCTCGACGATTGCGCTGACCTGCTCCGATGTCGACGCATTCTGCTCGGCCACCTCGGCCACCGCCTCGATCTCCTTCGCCAGTGACTCCGCTTCGCGCTGCTGCGCGGCGGCCGACGCGACGATCCGGGCAACCGCGGCACGGCTCCCCTCGATCTGCGCCGCGATCTGCGTCAGTGCGCTGTTGGAGCCCCGAATGACCGTTTCACCTGCGGCGACGGTTGTCGTGACGCTGGTGATGCGCTCGGCGGTGCGCTCAGACGCGGTACGGATCTCGACGGCGAGACGTCGGATGGTGTCGAGCGCCTTCGCGCTTTCATTCGCCAACTTGCGAACCTCTTCGGCGACGACGGCGAATCCACGTCCGTGCTCGCCCGCTCGCGCCGCTTCGATCGATGCGTTGAGCGCGAGCAGGTTGGTCTGTCGCGCGATGCCGGCGATCGTATCGGTGATGGCGCCGATGCGCTGCGATTTTTCCCCGAGTTCCGCCACGGCGGGAACCGCCTCGTCGGTCACGGCGGTGATGGCGGCCATGCTGTCGAGCGCTTCGACCGCCGAGCGCGTCGCCAGCGCGGCGGAGCTCCACATCGCGTCTGAGGCATTCCGCGCCAGCTGCGCGTGCTCCGCGACTTCGATCGCCCGTCGCGCAACCGAAGTGGAGATATCCACGACATTGTGAATGCTCGCCGTCTGGTGCGCGGCGGACTTGGCGATCGACTGCGCGGCGCCGGATACCTCGAGCGTGGCCGAGCTCATCTGCTCCGCGCCGGCAGCGAGCTCTTCGGCGGTTGCCGCTACCTCGCTCGCACCGCTCTCCACGTCTCGCAGCAGGTCGCGCAGCCCGGCGGTCATGGTGCGGAATGCCGTGGCGAGGGTGCCGATCTCATCCGGCGACGCGTAGGTGAGCTCGTGGCGGAGCTGGCCGCGCGAGATCGTGTCGGCGTGCGCCGAGACGGCTTCGATGCCGGCGGTGAGTCGCTGGGTGCTCCAGAGCGTGACCACGAGCACGGCGAGCATGATGGCGGCGGCGAGGAGCGCGAGGCCGGCGAGGGGTGCGTTCAACTCATCGAGAAACGTCTTCACCTCGAGGGTGACCACGGCCAAGCCGGCGGTGGTGCCATTTGATCGCTGCACCGGCGCGGCGGAGGTCAGCGTCCGGGCGTTTCCCGTGCCCGAGAAGATCGCCTCCGGCGCGAGCATTCCGTTCACTCCATCGACCAACCCCGGAGGCGGCGTCCAGCGCGCCTCGGTGCCCGCGCCGAACGTGTCCGCGTTCGAGGATGCCAGCAAGCGCCATCCGTCGGGCGCGCTACGCACGAAGACGATGCCACTCGCGCGAGCGGAATCTCTGAAGTTCGCGCGGGCGATTTTCGCCAGCACCTTGCGCGTGTAGATCGCGGCGCGGTGATCCGGCTGATTCTGCTCGCTGATGATGGCATCGAGCGAGTCGGCGGGGAGCGCTGCGCTGACCGTCGTCGCTATCGCCTCGATGCGGCGCCCGTGCAGGGTAATGAGCTGCGCGCGTCCCCTGGAATACACGAGCGAGAGAATGAGCACGAGCGTCGTGAAGACGCCCGCGACACTGATCAGCGACAGTTTCCACCGAAAGGGCAGACGGGCCGCCCATGAACTCAACGACACTCGGAACCTCGACGAAAAAAACGGGCTCGGCGAGTCCCGTAGTACTCAGTTAACGCGCCATCCCACGGTGTCGTAACGTCTTGAGCTTGCTTGCCACCACGGCCGGGGTAGCTTTCGCCCAGGCAATGGACGAGGAGTCTGGTGTACGAAGGATTGATGATCAGTGTGTCGGGTGTGCGGGGCCGGGTGGCCGGCGGCCTTACTCCCGAAATCGTAGGGAAGTTCGCCGCGGGGTTCGGCGCTTGGGCGTCGCGGGATGGGAACCGGAATGTCGTGGTCGGGCGCGACTCACGTGTGTCCGGTCCGATGTTTCATCGGGCGACAGTCGCTGGCCTGCAGTCGGTCGGATGCAACGTGATCGACGTCGGAATGGCCCCGACGCCCACGATCCAGCTGGCGGTCGAGCATCACGGCGCGGCGGGAGGACTGGCGATCACCGCGAGCCACAATCCGATCGAGTGGAACGCGCTCAAGTTCATCGGCGCCAGCGGGTTGTTTCTGGACGACGCGGAAGGGAAGGCGATGCGCGCGGTGGTCGAGAGCGATTTCGCGCGCGCATCATGGGAGGCGATCGGCTCGGTGCGCGAGGATGCCGGAGCGATCGCGCACCACATCGATCGTGTGCTGTCGCTGCGATTTCTCGACGTGGAGCGCATTCGGGCGCGCCGCTTTCGCGTGGCGCTCGATTGTGTTCGCGGCGCGGGCGGCGTGATCATGCCGGAGCTGCTGGAGCGACTGGGCTGTGACGTCTCGCCAATTTACCTCGAGACCACTGGAATTTTTCCTCGAGAGCCCGAGCCGACGGCGGACCATCTGGGCGAGCTGGAACATCTCGTGCGCCGGACAGGATCAGACGTCGGATTCGCGACCGATCCCGATGTCGACCGCTTGGCGCTGGTGTCCGACGCCGGAGTGGCGATCGGCGAGGATTGGACGCTGGCGTTGGCGGCGCGAGTCGTGCTTAGGCATCGGCGGGGGGTCGTGGTCGCGAACCTGTCGACGAGTCGAATTCTGGACGATATCGTGACGGAGGCCGGATCCCGCGTGATCCGTGCTCCGGTCGGCGAAGTGAACGTGGCGACGCGGATGCGTGCCGAAAACGCGCCGATCGGTGGCGAGGGGAACGGCGGCGTGATCTTCCCGGAGCTGCACTTCGGGCGCGACGCTCCACTCGCCGTTGCGCTCGTGCTGCAGATGATGGCCGAGGACGCCGAGCCGCTGTCGGCAACGCTGAAGAAGTATCCGAGCTACGTGATCGTGAAGGAAAAGCTGCCGCGGCCGAACGCGCCGCTGGACCGTGTCTACGCGGCGCTTCAGGCGCGATTCACCGACGCCGAAATCGATACCCAGGATGGGTTGCGGCTGGCGTGGCAGGATCGTTGGGTGCACGTGCGGCCGTCGGGAACGGAGCCGATCGTGCGAGTGATCGCCGAGGCGCCGAGTGATGCCGAAGCGCGAAGCTTGGTGAAGGACTGTCGTGAGCCGCTGGACAAGTTGGAGTAGGCACCTTTGCCCCTCGGGCACTCAACACCGGACTGAATATGTGCGGCATCGTCGGATACATAGGACCGCGAGAATCTTCGCCCTTGCTGGTGGAAGGACTTCGCCGGCTGGAGTATCGCGGCTACGACTCGGCCGGGATCGCCGTGTTGAACGGCGCGGGGGTGGAGACGCGGAAGGCCGCGGGTAAGATCAGCCAGTTGGAGAGTCTGCTGAACGTCGAGCCGATTCACGGCACGCTCGGCATCGCGCACACGCGGTGGGCCACCCATGGCGCGCCGAACTGGTCCAACGCGCATCCGCAGATGGACTGCGACAACGGCATCGCGGTGGTGCATAACGGGATCATCGAGAACGCGGCCGCGCTGCGCAAGGCGCTGCAGGAGCGGGGACACGAGTTCCGATCGGAGACCGACACCGAAGTGATCGCGCACCTGATCGAGGAGTTTTTTCAGGGAAACCTCGAGGACGCGGTGATCGCCGCGCTGCGCGAGATCGAGGGGACGTACGGCATCGCGGTGGTGAGCGAGAACGACAGGGACAAGATCGTCGCCGCGCGGAAGGGAAGTCCGCTGCTGGTCGGACTCGGCGACGGCGAGTATTTCGTGGCGAGCGACGTGTCGGCGATTCTCGCGCACACGCGCCAGGTGATCTATCTCGACGACGGCGATCTCGCGGTACTCACGCGCACGGGCTACAAGATCATCGATCTCAACGCGGCAACGCTCACCAAGTCGGTCAGCCGCATCGATTGGGATCTCGGAATGATCGAGCGCGGCGGATTTCCCCATTTCATGCTGAAGGAGATCTTCGAGCAGCCGCAGACGATCGAGAACACGATGCGCGGCCACTTGCTGCTGGAGGAGGGGACGGCCAAGCTGGGCGGCCTCAACCTCACCGATCAGCAGCTGATGCAGTTCGACAACATCGTGATCACCGCCTGCGGCACCAGCTGGCACTCGGCGCTGATCGGTGAGCTCATGCTGGAGGAGCTGGCGCGCATTCCGGTCGAGGTGGAGTACGCGAGCGAGTTCCGGTACCGCAACCCGATCATCAACGACCGCACGCTGTGCATCGTGATCTCACAGTCGGGCGAGACGGCGGACACGCTGGCGGCGATGCGCGAAGCGCAGCGTCGGGGCGCCCGGGCGCTCGGAATCGTCAACGTGGTGGGATCGACGATCGCTCGTGAGGATGACGGCGGCATTTACATCCATGCAGGTCCCGAAATTGGCGTCGCGTCGACGAAGGCGTTTACGAGCCAGGTGATGGCGCTGGCCCTGCTGACGCTCAAGCTGGCGCGCCTCAAGACGCTGTCGATTCTCGATGGCCGCCGGATCGTCGCGGCCATGCAGGCGCTGCCGGCGCAGATCCAGAGCATTCTCGACCGCGCGCCCGAAATCGAAGCGATCGCGAAGGAATTCGTGACGATGAAGAATTTCCTGTACTTGGGCCGCGGGTACAATTTTCCGGCGGCGCTCGAGGGCGCGCTCAAGCTGAAGGAAATCAGCTACATCCACGCCGAGGGTTATCCGGCGGCGGAGATGAAGCACGGGCCGATCGCCCTGATCGACGAAAACATGCCGGTGTGTTTCATCGCGCCGCACGACTCGGTGTTCGACAAGGTGGTCTCGAACATCCAAGAGGTAAAGGCGCGCAGCGGCCGCGTGATCTGCCTCACGAGCCGGCACGAGCACGCGCTCGAGGGGAAGCTCGACTACGAGTTCCGGATTCCCGAGACGATCGACATGTTCACGCCGGTGCTGGCATCGGTGCCGCTACAGCTGCTGGCGTATTACATCGCGGTGGCGCGCGGCGCGGATGTCGATCAGCCGCGCAATCTGGCGAAGAGCGTCACCGTGGAGTGAGAGGGGCAGACGTCAGACGTCAGATGTCAGATGTCAGTGGGGCATTGCCGAGCGGCGTCCGAACTTTCGGGCGCCGTTTTCGCGCGCGCTGATCCCCGGCCCGACACAGGACTTGACACCGGTCCTCTCCATATATAACCTTTGAGTTATGAAACTCTCGGGTTATGGACAAAGACTAGCCTCCGCGCAGCTCGACGCGACATTCGCCGCGTTGGCGGATCCTACCCGGCGGGCGATCCTCACTCGACTCGCGAGCGGGGACGCGTCGGTGGCAGAGTTGGCCGAGCCGTTCGCGATGAGCCAACCGGCGATCTCCAAGCATCTCAAGGTGCTGGAGCGTGCGGGACTCGTGTCACGCGGCCGCGATGCGCAGCGGCGGCCGCGACGACTCGAGCCCAAGCCGCTGGCGGACGCCGATGACTGGCTGGAGAACTACCGCCGGTTCTGGGAACAATCCTACCAGCGCCTTGATGTCCTGCTCGGTGAGATCACCAGCGCAGCGAAATCCCGCAAACACTCAAAACGATAGAAGGAGATCGTCGATGCCGAACACTGGAGATTTGCACGTCACCGCGCGCGGGGAACGCGAGATCGTCATGACGCGCGACTTCGCTGCACCGCGCACGCTCGTCTTCGATGCGCTGACCAAGCCGGAGCTCGTCACGCGTTGGCTCGGCGTGTTTGGAGGCTGGTCATTGGCGGTCTGCGAGATCGACCTCAGGGTCGGCGGTGCCTATCGCTACGTGTGGCGCAAGGCGGGCGGCATCGAGATGGGGATGGGCGGCGTCTATCGCGAGATCGTTCCCGCCGAGCGCCTCGTGACCACCGAGCTGTTCGACGAGGCATGGTATCCCGGTGAGGCGGTTGGAACGGCCGTGCTCACGGAACGGGGTGGCAAGACCACGCTGACGACCACGGTACTCTACGCATCGCGTGAGGCTCGCGACGGCGTGCTCAAGTCGCGCATGGAGCATGGCGTCGCGGCGAGCTACGACGCGCTTGCGGACCTCCTTGCCCCACACGCCGAAACGTTGTTCTGACACCGACAATTCCATAGCTCAAGAGGATTGCCACATGCAAAAAATCAGGCCGTTCCTCTGGTTCGACGGCAACGCCGAAGAGGCGATGAATTTCTACGTCTCCGTGTTCAAGAACTCGAAGGTGGCCAGCGTCAGTCGATACGGAGATTCCGGGCCGGGACCGAAGGGGACGGCCATGTCCGTGACGGCCGAGCTCGATGGACAGGAGTTTCTCGCGCTCAACGGCGGTCCAATGTTCACCTTCACGCCGGCCATCTCGTTTTTCGTCAACTGCGAAACGCAGCAGGAGGTGGACGAGCTATGGGAGAAGCTGTCCGAGGGAGGCAAGAAAGAGCAGTGCGGCTGGCTCAGAGACAGATATGGTCTGTCGTGGCAAGTCGTCCCCTCCGTGCTCGGCAAATTGCTCGGGGACAAAGACCCCGCGAAATCCAAGCGCGTCATGCAGGCGATGATGCAGATGGGCAAGCTCGACATCGCGCGGTTGCAGCAGGCACATGATGGAGCCGGTTGACCCCTAGTTGACAGAAGTATCGCCGCGCCACATACTAATGTGACAGGGGTATCCCTCTACCGGCGCGGCGAGGTGGGTCATGGCGGGATCGGATCTGTTCACGGGCACACTCGAGCTGCTCGTGCTCAAAGCGGTGAGCTGGGGGCCGAGACACGGCTACGCGATCGGGCGGTGGATTCGCGACACGACCGATGACGTACTGACGGTACACGAAGGTGTGCTCTATCCAGCGCTCTACCGGCTCGAGCGCCGCGAGCTCCTGTCCGAAGAGTGGCGGCAAACCGAGACCGGGCGCGACGCGAAATTCTATGCGCTCACCGCGGCCGGCCGCGCGCAGCTGCGGGCGGAAGCCAAGCGGTGGGAGCGGCACTCGCGCGCGGTGAATCGCGCATTGGCCGCGCTGAACGGCTGACCTCGCCCATCGCTTCTCTTCGCCGACCCCCGGGAATCCGCCCATGGCCCGCAGCTTTCGACCGAGCGACATGCGTCCCGATCCGCGTCGCGACGTCTCCGACGAGATCGCCTTCCATCTCGAGATGCGTACGCGCGAGTACCTCGACAAAGGTCTCTCGAACGACGACGCGCGCCGGGCAGCCATCGCGTCGTTCGGGGATGTCGCCGCAGTAGAGTCCGAGTGCCGCGACGAGCGCGGGCAGAGCGTGCAGGAACGCGCGCGGCGGGATTGGCGGCGTGGACTGGCGATGGACCTTTCCTTCGCCCTGCGTACCCTCCGCAAGAATGTCGGCTTCACCGTCGCCGCCACCCTCACCCTCGGGCTCGGGATCGGCATCACAGCCACGGTGTTCACTATCGTGCACGGGGTGCTCCTGCGGCCGCTGCCGTACGCCGATGCGGAGCGACTGGAGATGGTCTGGATGACGGCGCTTCAGCAGCAAGGCCAACTTCCGCTGTCAGCGCCGAACTACATCGACATCCGCGACGAGACGAGAACGCTCCAGTCGCTCGGCGCCTTCCGTTCGTCGCCCAGTACGCTGGGCGATGGAGCGGAGCCGGAGCACCTGGCCGGCGTCGCGGCGACGCGGGCGATGTTCGATGCGCTCGGCGTGCACGCCATAGTGGGACGGGTCTTCACGGCGGAGGAAGCGGTGACTGGCGCCCCGCCCGTCGCCGTCCTGAGCTACTCGCTGTGGCAGCGGCACTATGGCGGCGACCGGTCCGTCGTCGGCCGGCAGATCACGCTCGGCGGCAAGCGTGTGACGGTGATTGGCGTGATGCCGCAGGGATTCGCGTTCCCTCGGGGCGCCGAGCTTCCATCGGGGCTTCAGATTCCGGCCCGCACCGAGCTCTGGACCCCGCTGATCTTCGATTCGAGCGCGCTCGGCAGTCGGGGCACGCTCAACCTCGCGGCCGTCGGCCGGCGGCGCGCCGGAATCGGCGAGACCAGCGTCAAGCAGGAGCTCGGCGCGATGGCGGCGCGGCTGGCTACCCGCTACCCCAACAGCAATACCGGCCTCGGGCTGACCGTGATTTCGTTGAAGGACCAAGCGGCAGAACCCGTGCGTCGAGAGCTTCTCATTCTCATGAGCGCCGTCGTCTTCGTGCTCCTGATCGCCTGCGCGAACGTCGCCAACTTGTTGCTCGCGCGCACCGCGCAGCGCGCCCGTGAGCTTGCAGTGCGCGCCGCGCTCGGTGCGGGAGCCGGCCGAATCGCCCGTCAGCTGGTGACGGAAAACATCGTGCTCGCGCTCGGCGGGGCCGCGCTCGGCGTGGTATTGGCGATCTTTGGCGCGCGCGCCCTGCTGGCGCTCGTGCCTGGCTCCCTGCCGCGCGCGGATGACGTCGCCATCGACCGCACGGTGCTCGCCGTGACGATTGCGACCGCGGCCATGGTAGGCATCGTGTTCGGGCTGGTGACGGCGCTGCACGCCCGCAGGGCGAGCGTGGCGGAGACGCTGCGCGGTAGCACGCGGAGTACGGGAGGAACGTCGCGCGCCACGGGACGACGGCTGCTCGTTGCGGCGGAGATCGCGCTCTCGGTGATGCTGCTGATCGGCGCCGGATTGTTGGGGTCGAGCTTCGTGCGGCTCGAGCGTGTGCATCCCGGCTTCGATCCCGCGCACTCCGTCGCGGCCGATGTGCTGCTGCCGATCGGTCCACGATTCAATCCCGCACGCGACGGGCCGACGTGGTCGCGCTTCTTCACCGAGCTGATGGGCCGGCTGTCGGCGGCGCCGGGCGTGCAAGCGGCGGGCGCGGTGAGCTCTCTGCCGCTCAGCGGCGCGTTCGAGTCAGGCGGATTCGCGATCGAAGGACGACCGCGCCCGCCGGTTGGCCAGGGCCTGGGCGCACAGTACTCGGTGATCGCGGGCGACTACTTCGGCGCGATGGGGATCAGGCTGCTGGCCGGCCGCGCGTTCGACATTCGCGATCAAGGTGACAGCGCCTCCGTGCCCGTCGTGATCGTCAGCCAGGCGTTTGCGACCAAGCACTTCCCGGGCGAAAACGCGCTCGGCAAGCGACTGCAATCGGGGTTCGACTTCACGTCATCGACGCGTGAGATCGTCGGCATCGTGGGCGATGTGCATCAGCTTGCGCTCGGCGAGGCGGCGCTGCCGATGATGTACGTACCGGAGACGCAGATGCCCTATCCATTCCTGACCATCGTCGTGCGAGCGTCCGGTGATGCGCTCGGCGCGGTGCCGGGGGAGCGCGCGGCGCTCAAGGCGCTCGATCCGACGATCGCGCTCGACAAAGTTCGGCGCATCGATGATTTGGTGGCGGATTCTCTCGCCCGCCAGCGATTCAATCTCTTGCTGCTCGCGGTATTCGCCGCGTCCGCGCTCGCGCTGGCGCTGGTGGGACTGTACGGCGTCATCGCGCTCAGCGTCGCCCAGCGCCGGCGCGAGATTGGCGTGCGGCTGGCGCTTGGCGCGCAGGCGCGCGACGTGCTCAGGCTGGTGCTGCTCGAGGGAGCACGCGTGAGTGCGGTCGGCATCTTCGCGGGGCTGGCCGGCGCGCTGGCGGTGTCGCGGCTCATCCGCGCTCTCCTGTTCGACGTCAGCTCGACCGACGTGATGGTCTATGGCGTGGCCGCCGTTGTCGTGGCGGCGGTCGCCATGGTGGCGACGTTTGCTCCCGCCCGGCGTGCGACGAAAGTGGCGCCGATGGACGCGCTTCGCCTGGAGTGATGAAGCACGACGCGTCCGGCTCGGCTTGACAAACGAGCCCTGAAGCATCGATCGTCGTCCGCTCAACCATGGAGAGGGTGATGGCGATCAAGGGAGCACACGCCGAGCGCGGACACATCACGCCGCACCTGATCGTTCGAGACGCGGAGCGCGCGATCGACTTCTACCGCCGCGCATTCGGCGCGGTGCTGCTCTATCGCTCGGAGCTTCCGCACAGCGCGGGCGTGCACGCGCACCTTCGGGCGTGGCAGACGCTGTTCATGATCACCGATGAGCCCGGGGAGGGGCCTTCTCGCCAGCCGGGTTCGGCCGTGTCTCCGGAGTCGATAGGCGGCTCCACGGTGATGTTCGAGACGTACGTCGAGAATGTCGACGATGCGTTTGCGCGCGCGCTCGAGGCCGGCGCGACCGAGGTCATGGAGCCGTCGGATTTATTCTACGGCGATCGCTGCGCGTACGTCCGCGATCCGTTCGGCCACCTCTGGTCCCTGATGACGACGTTCGAGGAGCTGACGCCCGATCAGGTCACCGAGCGCATGCGCGAGATGTTGGCGCAGCGAGAAGTGGCGAAGGATCCGGGAGGCGGCTGACAATGCCGTCGACGTCAAACAGCGCGACGCCGCGCCCGTACGGCGTCCATCCGAGCGTGGCGATGGTGCAGGGCATCATCGCGAAGATGAAGGATAAAACGGGCCGGACGATCGACGAGTGGGTGGCGGAGGTAAAGCGCAATGGACCGGCCGGCGCGAAGGCGGCGCTGCTCCCGATTCACGGCGAGCTGCTGCGCCTCGCTTACTCATTGGGCACCGAGGTAAAGGCGTGTCCGTGCCAGACGATGGTCCCGCTGTACCGCCATCACGTCTTTGCGCAGATCAAGCCGAGCACCAAGACGCGCGTCGATCTCGGTCTCGCGCTCGGCGGTCTCAAGAAGGCGCCGGCACGATTGATCGATACCGGCGGATTCGAGAAGAAGGGCCGGATCACGCATCGTATCGGCATCGCCGCGCTATCGGAGATCGACGCGGGCGTGGAGCGGTGGATGCGCGCGGCGTACCTTCGCGATGGGGGCTAGGGGTTGGGGGCTGGGGCGCCGAATCGGCACCGCCGCTTGGAGTTTCCAACCACTCGCCTTCTATCTTTCCGGCCATGCGAACTTTAGTCCAACGCGTGTCCAGGGCCGAGGTGCGTGTGGGTGGCCGCGTGCTCGGGCGCATCGGCGCCGGCTTCGTGCTGCTGGTCGGCTTGACGCACTCGGACAGTGAAGAGCAGCTCGTCTGGATGGCGGACAAAGTGCTCTCGCTTCGGTTGTTCGGGGATGATGAGGGGAAGATGAACCTCGGACTCGAGGATGTCGCGGGCGCGCTGCTCGTGGTGTCGCAATTCACACTCTATGGCGACGCGCGCAAAGGACGCAGGCCGAGTTTCATCGACGCGGCGCGGCCCGAGCAGGCGACGCCACTCTATGAGCGATTCGTGGGGCTGCTACGCGAACGCGGCGCGACGGTTGAGACGGGCGAGTTCGGCGCGATGATGGAGGTCGAGCTGGTCAACGACGGTCCGGTTACCCTGTGGCTCGAGCGATGAGCGCACCGCGCATCATTCTCGCATCGCAGTCGCCGCGTCGCAGCCAGCTGCTGACCCTCATCGGCATCGCGCATGAGGTGATGCCGGCCGACATCGACGAGCGCTATCGCGACGGCGAGGTGCCCGTCGCGCACGCGGAGCGGCTCGCCCGCGAGAAGGGCCAGGCGGTCGCCGCGCGTGCGCCCGAGGCCATCATCATTGCCGCGGACACGATCGTCGTGATCGATGGCATGGTGCTGGGGAAGCCCGAGAGCGAGTCGGGTGCCGCGCGGATGCTCGAGCGGCTGAGCGGGCGGACGCACACGGTATTCACAGCTGTCGCGGCGGCACGGGGCGGGCGACTCGAATCGGGCGTCGAAGCGGTGACGGTGACGTTTCGCGCGTTGGACGCGGCGATGATCGCCGAGTACATCGCGACGCGTGAGCCGATGGACAAGGCGGGGGCTTACGGCATTCAGGGCTACGGCGCGGCGATCGTGGAGCGGATCAACGGCGACTACTTCGCGGTGATGGGGCTCGCGATCGGCAGAATGGTCGAGCTGTTGGCGCGTGTGGGCGTTCGCTACCGCTTCGGCAGGCTCGATGTCAACGCGGGTTGAGCGCACCACGATAGCGCGCCTCCCAAACGGCCAACCGAGCCTCGACGTCGCTCACCTGAATTCGCTTCATCCGGTCGACGTACGTGCGAATGGACACGGCGTCCGACGAGTCGTCACCTTCATGATACGCATCGATGAGCAAGTCGTGGTAGGCGCGATAGGGGCCGACTCGCCGCGGGTCGCCATAGCCGATGAGGCTGATGACGGGCCGGCCGAGCGCCACGGCCATGTGCAGCGGGCCGGTGTCGACGGAGATGACGAGCGGCGCGGCGTCGAGAATGGAGACGAGTCGGCGGAGTCCACTGTCGAGCGCGGAAACCACCGGATGCTTCGCGGTGCGTATGATGACTGCTTCGGTCGTACGCTCACGTGGCGACGGCCCACCGACCAGCACGGGCTGCACCGCGTGCCGCTCGTACAACAGGTCGGCGATCGCCGCCCACCGCTCGGGAATCCAGTCTTTTGCCGCTTTGCTGCTTCCGATCACCAGCGGCACGATCGGCCGGTCGAAGCGCGCCAGAAATTCGTTCTGCCAGGCGCGCTCGTCGGGCCACGGGCCGAGCGCCCATTGCGGCTCGCCATGCGGAACGCTCAGTGCGTCGAGAAATTCGAGATACTCGTCCTGAATGTGCGCGCGGGGCTTTGGCGAGATGCGCTCGGTCGTGAACAGCCAGTTGAGGTCGCGCGCGCGCGCGCGGTCGTAGCCGATCTTCCTTGGCGCGTGCGCGAACGCGGTGAGCACCCCGGCCTTGAGGTAACTCTGCAGATTGAGCACGATGTCGAATGGGTGGGCGGCCAACGTCTGGCGCGCGTCGAGAAACGCCCGCCAGCCGCGAGCGCGGTCGAACACCAGCAGCTCGTCGACCGATGGGTGTCCGCGAACGAGCGCGGCAGGCCAGGGCTGCAACATCCACGTGATACGGCTTCGAGGCGTGTGACGCTTGATCGCGTTGATCACCGGCAACACGTGCACCGCGTCGCCGACGGCGGTGAGCATAATGATGCCGATTCGCTCGGCGCGTCCGTCGGAGGGCGAGCGCATGTGAGTAAGCTAGCGCGCCCTGCCACTCGCGTGAGACGGGCATGAAGCTCAAGCGGATCGAGGCGTGGTGGAAGCGCACATCGATGCGCGCCCTCGCGGCGACGATGCCAACGCCGCCCCGGAGCGGCGCGCCAGACTGGGGCGCGCGGCCGTGGCGCGTGCTGTACATCCGGTATGGGCGGATCGGCGACATGATCATGTCGACGGGAGTCATGCGCGCCATAGCCGAATCGCATCCGACCATCCGCCTCGATGTCATAGGCGCGCCGGCGAACGTCGCGGTGTTGGAGGGGCTGTCGTTCGTGCGCGAGGTGATTCCATTCGACCGCCACGATTGGCGCAGCTTCCCGAGCGTGTGGCGGCGACTGCGCCACAATCGATATGACGTGGTGATCGACCCAATGGTGCTCACGCCGAGTATGACGACCCTGCTGCTGCTCAAGGCGAGTGGCGCGTCGTATCGCATCGGCATTGGCGGCCGGAGCAACGATTTCGCGTACACGCTGCCGGTGCAGGGACTCCCGCCGCTCGCGCACCACATCGAGCAGGAGGCGATGACGGCCACGCCGTTCGGTGTGCCGCTGTTGGGCACCGACTGGCGCCCGATCCTCGCCTTGACCGCCGACGAACGCGCCCGCGCCGAACTGCTCTGGCGCTCCGTCGCGACGGCGGACGCGCCTCGTCTGCTGGTGAACGTCTCGGCGACGCTCGCGCATCGCGCGTGGCCGGACGAGCGCTATGTGGTCGTCCTCAAGCACGTACGCGAGCGCTGGCCGGCCCTCAGGTCGCTCATCGTGAGCGCGCCCCAACACGCCGAACGCGCCGATCAGATCGCCAGCGCCTCGGGGAGCAAATACGTCTCGACCCCGCACCTGCGCGAAGCGCTCGCACTCGTCGGCAGCTCGACGTTCGTCTTTACTCCCGACACCAGCATCGCGCACGCGGCCTCGGCCTTCCGCAAGCCGGCGGTGGTGATGCTCGTTCGAGACGCCAGCATCTTCTCGGCTTACAAGAACAGCGGCGTGGACGTGTACAGCGACGATGGAACGTTGGCCAGTCTAGCCGCGGATCGAGTGACGGCCACTTTGGACGAGATGCTGTACGCGAGTCGGTGAGAACAGCGGGAGCCAGATTTTCGCAGATGAACGCAGATCTTATCGGAGGCGGCCGTCGCGCGTTTGTAAGGAGACAAGAATCTGCGTTCATCCGCGGACATCTGCGGCTGCCGTCGCCTCGTGACGAGGAGGCGGGCCGCGATAGCCAGATCCGCGGCCGCGAGATACAATCCATCCACCCCTTGATCGAGTTCCGATGCCGCGCCTGTCCGCCGTTCTGATCGTGCATAACGAGGAGCGACATCTGCCGGACTGCCTTCGCTCGCTGGAGGGGTTGGCCGATGAGATCGTGGTGCTCGACGACGGGTCGAAGGATGCGACGATCGAGATCGCGCGCGCGGCTGGTGCGCGCGTGGAGCATCGGCCGTTCGATGATTTCGGGCGTCAGTTCCAGGCCGCGCTCGATCTCGCCACCGGCGATTGGGTCTTTCAGATCGACGCTGATGAGCGCGTGTCGCCCGAGCTGGCGGCGAGCATGCGTGCCGTATTGGATTCGCCGAGCCCCCTCGAAGGCTACTGGGTGCGCCGCGAGATCCTCTACATGGGCGCGCGCATGAAGCACGGCGGGCTCGGCGACGATTGGGTGCTGCGGCTCGCGCGGCGCGGACTCGTCCGTTACCACCATCACGTCGTCCATGCGCATCTCGTGCTCGACGGACGCTCGGCGCGCCTGGACGGCGTGATGGATCACGTGCAATACCGCACGTTGCGGGAGCACGTCGCGAAGATTGACAGCTACACGGAGACGATCGCGCTCGCGCGGCGCGAGCAGGGAAAGCGATTCTCCGCGTGGCAGGTGCTGCGCATCCCGTGGGAGCTGTTTTACCGGCTCTTCATCCGCGGTGCCGTGCTCGATGGAAAGCCTGGCGTGATCTGGGCCGGCATGTCGGCCTTCTACAGCTTTCTCAAATGCGCGAAAATGTGGCGTGCCGGCGAGCCGTGACGCTGCCGTCCCCGCCGCGTCGCGTTCTGATCATCCAGTTGCGGCGCTTCGGCGATGTCGTCCTCACGACAGCGCTGTTCGAGGATCTGCGACGATCGTTACCTAGCGTCCCGGTCGACTTCCTCGTCGGCGCGGCGGCGGCGCCGATGCTGGAGCATCATCCGCTGATCGCCGAACGCATCGTTTACGACGCGGAGCACCCATTCCGGATGTGGGGCGCGATTCGTTCACGCAAGTACGACTGGATCATCGACGTACAGTCGAGCCCGCGCACGGCGCCGCTCACGCTGTTCAGTGGCGCGCGAAAGCGTGTGGGATGGGACGTGAGGGGCTGGGCTTGGGTGTACACCCACCGTCTCGCGCGCGGCGGCCGGGCCCACGAGTACGTGGTGCGGCAGCGCCAGCGATTGCTCGAACTGGTCGGGGTGCAGGTTCACCGCAGCCGGCCGCGTCTCTACCTCACGGACGCCGAGCGATTGCAGGGCGAGCAGGACGTGATGTCCGCCGGTGTTCCGCACGCGTCACCCCGGGTCGGCTTGCTCCTGTCGACAGCCAAGAGCGCAAACGCCTGGAACGTCGCCGGGTTTGCCGACGTCGCCGACGCGTTGTCGGCCGATGGTGTGACGCCGGTGGTCTTCTCGACGAGAGGCGATGATGCGCTGGTACGAGAGATGAAGCGCGCGGCGCCGCGTTCCGTGATCGTTCCGGAGCTGGAGATCCGGCGCTTTCTCGGCGCGCTCGCCGCGTGTCAGGTTCTCGTCTCCGGTGATACGGGACCGGCGCACATGGCGGCCGCGCTCGATGTGCCGACCGTGACGATCTTCGGCGCGACGTCGCCGACGCACTGGAATGCCGGCCTTTCGACGACCCTCGTCGTGCGCGATACGAGCGTTCCCTGTCTCGAGTGCCAGCACGACGCTTGTCCGATCGGCCACGACTGCATGCACGGCGTGACGGCGGCGGCCGTCCTCGCGCGCGTGCGCGAGCTACTCGGCCGCCCTGAGCTGTTTCAGCTCTCGCGCCGTTGACGCCGAGTGCCGCGGGACGAGAAGTTACCTTCGCCGCACACACACACCGGGGAGTTCGATGGACGATTCGATAGGGATGTTGATCTCGCGCCTCGCGCAGACCAACACCGAGCTATGGCACGAAGAGGACAAAGCGCGAGTCGACGACGACCATCAGGTCGCGGCGGCTAAGCGGCGCATCGACAAGCTCAACCAGCAGCGCAATGATCTCATCGAGCGGATCGACGACGCGGTATTGCGTGCCGCGAGCGCGTCGCAGGCCGGAGCGGCTCGTGGCTGAGACCGTCGGATGGTTGGCCGACAAGCTGAGCATCATGGAGCTCAAGATTTTTCACATGCAGGAGCAGACGCAGCGCGAAGACGCCGCGCCCGACTTTCGTGCCCGCTGCATGGACAAGCTCGGCGTGCTCAAGATGCAACGCGATGATCTCGCCGCCGAGCTCTCGCAGCTGCTGGGTGAGATCGCGGCTGGTCGCGTCGCGCCAAAGGTCTATCGGCAATTCAAGATGTATAACGATCCGCAGTACCGGACCGCCGGCGGCGCTCCTCCCGCCGCGAAGTGATGGAGCCCGGCGCGGCGCATCGCACGATCCTCCACGTCGCGACGGAGCGCGGATGGCGCGGCGGCGAGCGGCAGGTGCTCTGGCTCGCCCAAGCGCTCCGGGCGCTCGGCCACCACAACGTCATTGCCGCGCGTTCGGGCGAGCCACTAGCCGAGCGCGCGGCGGCGCTAGGGATCGAGGTGCTCGCGTGTGATCCGCTGTTCGAGGGCGACCCCCGCGCCGTGCTGGAGGTGCGCCGCGCGGCTCACGACGCAGACGTCGTGCATGCGCACACGGGACACGCGGTCGGCCTCGCGGCGCTGGCGCTCGTTGGACTGCAAACGCCGATGGTCGTCACGCGGCGCGTGGACTTTTCGCTGCGCGGCAACGCGCCGACGCGATGGAAGTACGGTCGGGCGAGCGCGATCATCGCGATCTCCCGCGCGGTGGCGGCGGTGCTCGAACGGAGCGGCGTACCGGCCGCCAAGATCACCATTGTGGCGGACGGCGTCGACCTTTCGCGCGCGATCGAGCCCGCGTCGCCCGAGGTACTCGAATCGGCCGGGGTTCCGCGAGGCGCGCCGTTGGTCGTGCAGGTGGCCGCGCTCGTCCCACACAAAGATCCGTTGACCTTCGTGCGCGCCGTGGCCGCCGCGCGCTGCGAGGTGCCGAGGCTGCAGGCGCTCATGGCGGGAGAGGGGCCGCTACGCGCCGATGTGGAACGCGAGCGCGACCGTCTCGGCCTCGGCGCCGTGCTTCATGTGGCCGGCTACCGCGCTGATGCGGACGGGCTGCTCGCGGCGGCGACAGTGGTGACGCTCAGTTCCCGAGAAGAGGGGATGGGCTCCGTGCTGCTCGACGCGTGCCAACTGGGCAAGCCAATCGCCGCCACGCGCGCGGGCGGAATCCCGGATGTAATCGTCGACGGAGCATGCGGGCTCCTCGTCTCGATCGGAGATGCCGACGCGCTCGGTGCGGCGATCGCGCGCCTGGTGCGCGAGCCAGAGTACGCGGCGCGCTTGGCCGACGGCGCGCGTGCGCGCGCGGCAGGGTTCTCGATCGAGCGGATGGCGGCGGAGACTTCCGCGGTCTATGAGCGTGTTCTCGGCTCGGTCAACGGCGGAGCAACGTAGCCAGAATCCCTCGCGCGTCGCCTCGACGCCGGTCGCGCGCAGCTCTGCGCCCGTCAGCCAAGTAGTTCTTGAGCGCGTTGATTCGCGTTGGGCTGGATTGCGCGTATCGTCGAGTAGGCTCTTGAAGCGCTCATCACAGATGTCGCGGAATTTCGGCGTGTGAACAGACGCCCTCAACGCGATGACGGGAGCTCGGCCGTTCGATACCGCGCCTGCCATCGCTCGACACGTTCGAGAACGTCGTTGACCGTAATGCGGGGCATGCGGTCGAGCCGGTGCGCGATGGTGACCGGATAATCTTCGCCCGGATCGCCGTAGGCGTCCACGATCAGATCGTGGAATTTGCGATACGGTCCGACGCGCTTGGGATTGTTATAGCCCATCAGGCTGATCGTCGGGCGGTCGAGCGCAACCGCCATGTGCAGCGGCGCGGTATCGAGCGAGATCACCAGCGCCGCCCCGTCGAGCACGGCGACGAGCTGCCGCAGGGGAATGCCGACGGTCGAGATCGGCGTATGCGCCGCGTGCTGCACGATGGCACGCTCCGACTCCCGCTCGCGCGCCGAGTTCCCGCCGGCGAGCACCGGCACCAGGCCATGACGGTCGACGAGCGCGTCTGCCAGCTCCGCCCAGCGCGCGTCGATCCACTCCTTTTGCGGATGCGTGCTGCCGATCACCAGAACCGCCGCGGGTCCGGGCACGTCGGCATAGAAGTCACGCTGCCAGGCTCGTTCATCGGGCCACGGTCCCAGATCCCACGCAATCGGTTCCGGTGCGATGCCAAGCGCGTCGAGGAACTCGAAGTACTGATCCTGCACGTGCTGTGGCGCGTGCGGGGCAATGCGATGGGTCGTGAACATCCAGTTGAGATCCCGCGCCCGCTCGCGATCGAAGCCGAGCTTCACGGGTGACGTCAGCATGGCCGTCGCGACGCCGGCCTTGATGTAGACCTGCAAAGCGAGGACGAGATCGAACTGGCGGTCGGTCACCGCCCGGCGAAGATCTTCGAACGCACGCCAACCCCGTTTCTTGTCGAATACGATGATCTCGTCGATTGCCGGGTGACCCCGAACGAGCGACGCCGGCCCCGATTGCAGGAGCCACGTGATGTGGCTGTGCGGGGAGCGCCGCTTGATCGCGTTCAGCAACGGCAACACGTGCACCGCATCACCGATCGCGCTCATCATGACGATGGCGATGCGCGGAGCGGTCAGATCGATCGGCGGCAGCGGCGGGGAGGTCATCCTCCGTCAGGCGTCGCGCACGAAGATCGCTTCGGTCACCTGCTTCGGGCCCGGGTACAGATCGAACAAGCCTGTGATCTCCTCGATCGGATGCTTGCCGTAGCTACGACCCTGTCGGGAAAAAAAGTGGGTGAACAGGCTCGAAACGATTGCGATGTATCGCTCGCGGCTCATTCCCGACCGCGCGATGCCGTACGGCCAGAATTCACTCACCACCGGCACCCGGTGGAGAGTGAAAAAACGTCGCGCCCCTTCGAAGAAATGGCCTTCGTGCCCTTGAATGTCCATCCAGACGAGCGCGACGGCGTCCGGGTCGAAGCTCGGCCGATTGCCGAGCAGGGCGTCGAGCGTGTGCACCGACACCTGGACGGTCTCTCGCTCGTGTTCGTCATACGCGCCGCCGCCGGCCACCGCTCGGATCCGATGGTCTCCGGAGTTGTAGCTGGACAGCTCCAGCTCCATGTGTCCCTCGGCCGACGACAGGGCGTACGGCAGCGACTGCATGCGCTCGTGCAACTCGTTCTGCCGTACGTTGTGCGTGAGCAGCCGGAAATTGTCCGGTCCGGGCTCGAATGCCACGGCGCGCTCGAAGTAGCCGGAGCGGAGGAGGGCGATCGAGATCATCCCGATATTCGCGCCGACATCGAGGACGATGCCATCGCGCTCGCGCGGCAGGTAGCCACCGTCGCGCAGCAGCTCGATCGAGCGCCGCATTTGATCGATTTCGTAGCCGCGATCCATGTACAGGTGCTTGCCGATCAGCTTGTCGCGGCTGTCGAAGGTCAGCCGGCCGTTGGCCGTGTCGACTGTGACGTCCCGGCGCGGCCCGTGATACATCGCTTGCCACTGGAGCTTCTTGAGCAGCAGCGAGGGATGCTTGAAGTACTTGGCGTTGCTCACTGCGCGCTCTCGCTCGGCAGTGGAGCGCCGAGAGCGTCCGCGAGAGCGCGAAGCTCCGATTCACTGAACGGCGTGCCGTTGTCGCGGCGCCGCTTGCGGGCCGAGCGCGCGAAGCGACGAAGGTTGGCGTCGCGCACCGCGTCGGACCCGGGCTCGGCGAACCAGATGCGGTCGACGTCGATCACCATTGCATCGAGGGGCTGTTGCTCCGCCAGCCCGGTGACGAGGATGTTCTTGATGTTGAGGTCGGGATGTCGCGCGCCGGCCGATGTCAGCGCGCGCATCAGTCGCGCGGTCGCGTCGAGCACCTCGCCGCGGCGGTCGGCGTCCTCGGTATCGCGCATCGCCGCGTCCAGGTCGACCGCCCCCGGCACCTCGCGCGTCGCGATATCGGCCCGCCGCATGAGAGGGGCGGCAGGGTACGTCGCGTACGCGAGAAGCTCGGGCGTGGGTACGCCAAGCTGCGAGAGCTTTACCGCGGCGTCGAGCTCGCGCGGCGCGCGGGTGGGGGCGAGAAAGAGCTCGCCGGTCATCGGCGCCAGTAGCCCGCCGTGCCGCGATCGCCGGATCACCACGTTAGCGGCCTCGTTGGGCAGCGCGACGGCGTAGGCGACCCCGCGTCCGGCCAACGGCCGCGCATCCGGATGATGCGCCGCATAGTCATAGAGCGTTCCCTCCGCCAACGCCTCGCGCGCCGCGGCCAGCACGTTCACGCGAGCGACCAGCGCGGCGTCGCCCACCTGCTCGGCCACGTATCCTGGGGGGAGGCTCACGTCATCACGCTCGCGACGGCCAGCGTGTGACTCTTGCCCTTGTGCTCGATCGGCGCGCGCTCGCGAAAAATCGGCGGCTGATGCAGCGCATCGCGCATTGCTTCGGTGAGGAGAATCTCGCCGCCTTCGGCCGCGGCGCAGAGGTGCGCCGCGGTGTTCACCGCATCGCCGATGACGGTGAACTCGAGCCGGCGCTCCGAGCCGATATTACCGGCGAACACGTCGCCGACGTTGAGGCCAATGCCAATCTGCAGCGTTGGGCGACCGGCCTCTCGCCACGAGTCGTTCAACGTGTCGAGTTGGCGCATCATGTCGAGCGCCGCATCCATCGCCCGGTCGGCATCATCAGGGGCGGCGAGTGGGGCGCCCCACTGCGCCATGATCGCATCGCCAATGAACTTGTCGAGCGTGCCACCGTGTTTGAAGACGCAATCGACCATCACGGTGAAGTATTCGCTGAGCAACGTCGCGACTTCATCGGGTGTCATGGTTTCCGACAGCGACGTGAATCCGCGGATGTCGCTGAACAGCACCGCCACACGCCGCTTGTCGCCTCCGAGTCGCACCTCGCCCGACGCGCCGGCGATTCGCGCCGCGAGGCTCGGCGCGAAGTAGCGCTCGAAGTTGCTGCGCACGAGCATCTCGCGCCGGATGCGCTCACTGAAGCGGCTGTTTTCGATCGCGACCGCCGCGATGCCGGAGAAGGCGATCAGAAAATCCAGGTCGTCGTCGCCGAAGCGGTGCGTCGCCGTGAGGTTGTCGACGTACAGCACGCCCTGCACGTGCGTCTCGCTGCCGATCAACGGCGCGCACATCGCCGAGCGCACGCGCTGCTGGACGATCGACTGTCCGCCGAAGCGCGCGTCCTCCGGCGCGTTGTCGGACAGCACCGCCACCTTGGCGTCGACCACCTGGCGCGAGATCGATTGCGGCACGATGCGGCCCGGCAGCGTGCCTTCCCGGTCACGCGCGATCTTGGGCATCATCGCGCCGTGCTCGTCGCAGAGCATCAGCGCCACGCGGTCGACGTCCATGATCTGAAACACGAAGCCGACAATCTGGTCGAGGATGACGTCGATATCCACGGCGCGCGACAAGCCCTTGGCGACCTCGAGCAGCAGCGCGAGCTTCTTCTCGTTGCGCGTGCGCTCGCCGAGGTGCGTACCCGAGGGCTTGTTGATGTTCCGGTGGTCGAGCGCGGTCTGTAGCAACTGCCCCGAGTCCGCCACCGGGCGCTGTCGCACGATCATCGGCTCGGCCGCGGGAATCGCCGTCATCTCGGCCGGTGTGAGCGCTCTCGCTTCCTTTACGGAGATCTCGTTCACGCGGAACGCGACCTTGCCGAAGGTGAGGAGATCGCCGGCGCTCGCCCGCGCCGCGTCGACGCGGTTGCCGTTCAGGTACGTGCCGTTGCTCGACCCGAGATCGCGCACGCGAAGCCCGGTGACGTCGCACTCCAGCTCGGCGTGCCGTCGCGAGATTGTAGGATCGAAGAGCGGTATGTCGCTACTGAACGCGCGCCCCACGACCATTGGCGACCCCGCGCGCAACTCGAACGACATCTCACCTTCGGTGGAGATGAGGGTGAAGGGCATGCGGGTAAACTCCTAGCGGCAAGGGCTAGGGGCTAGGGGCTAGCGGTTGGGGAGCGCTCGCGTTCGGCGAGCCGCGTGCCGTGAGGAGAGCCATGACGCGATGGCGTGTGCGCGGTCCCCGGCTTAGTATTTGGGCGAGAAAGATCGGGCCGCTCGTCTTCCTCGCGCTCGAACGTGTCACGTCTGACCCGGCCATGGGACACTGCTTCTTACGGCATCTTCTGTGACGCGTCGCACGTTGGTCAGCGTGGCCTGCGCGCTGATCGCGTCCGCGTGCGGCGGAGGAAGCGAGGCCTCGACCGGCGCCGGTGCCGGCCCCGCCGCGAGGTTCGATCTCGTTACCGGCGACGCGCAGAGCGCCGTGGTTGGCACTGATTTGCCCAATGCGCTCGTCGTGCGGGTGACGGATGCGCAGAATCGGCCCGTGCCGGGGCAGGTCGTCAACTTCGTCGTCACGGCCGGCGGCGGACATCCCTTCGCCGGGGCGGCGAATACGAACGGCGATGGCCTTGCCCAGGAGCGGTGGACGCTCGGCACCACCGCCGGCGCGCAGACCCTCGAAGTGCGCTCGGTTGATGCCGCGACCGGCCAGCCACGCACATGGGCGACCTTCCACGCCACCGCGACGCCTGGGGCCGCGCGGGCGATCGTGATCTCAGCCGGAGACAATCAGTCCGGCACTGCGGGTCTCGCATTGACGAGCGCGATCACCGCGAAGGTGAGCGATCAGTACGGGAACCCCGTGTCCGGCATCGTCGTGGCGTGGGCTGCGGTCGCGGGCGGCGGCTCGCTTGCTCCGCCGACCTCCACAACTGATGCGGCTGGCATCGCGCAATCGACGTGGACACTGGGCGGCGTCGCGGGCGCGAACGGTGCGACGGCGACCGTGACCGGCATCGGCAGCGTGACGTTCCAGGCGACTGGCACCACCGGCGCGGCGGGACGCATCAGCGTAGCGGCCGGAGACGCACAGACGGGAATCGTCGGGGATGTGCTCGCCACGCAGCTGCGAGCGCGCGTCACCGATGCGAATGGCAATCCGGTGACAGGCGCGACGGTCGCATGGGCGACACCCGCGGGCAGCGGTTCGCTCGGCAACACGACCACGACCAGCGACGCGTCGGGAATCGCGCTGGCGTCTTGGACGTTGGGAACCACGTCGGGCGCGATGTTGGCAACAGCCACCGTGACCGGAGCCGGCACTGCGACCTTCCATGCGACTGCGACCGCGGGCGCCGTCGCGCGGATGGTGAACGTGAGTGGCGGCGGGCAGACCGCTCTCGTCACGACGACGCTCCCCCAGCCGTTCGTCGCGCAGGTCATCGACCGCTTCGGCAATCCGGTGAGCGGCGCGACGGTGACGTGGACGGTTCTTGTTCCGAGCTCCGCAACGCTCAGCGCGATGACCACTGTCAGCGATGCGGCAGGGATGGTGAGCTCACGCGCAACGCTCGGCACGAGGGCGGGATCCAATCAAGCAACCGCGGAGTTCAATGGTCTCACGACCATCTTTGGGTGGGAAGCGACGGGCGGCCCTCCGGCAGCGCTGGTGAAGGCGACCGATCGCATCGTCGACGTCGCTGGTGGCCAAGATCCCATCGTCGTGGTTGTGCGCGACGTGTACGGCAACGGCGTCGAAGGCGCACTGGTAACCTGGTCAGTGCTGAGCGGTGGCGGCTCCGTTGCCCCGTCGAGCAGCTTGTCCGGCACGGGGGGCGACGTGTACGCAACGTGGACGCTGGGCACCGTGGCGGGCGCGAACTCGGTAGTTGCGTCCGTGAATGGGATCAGCGCAACCATCACGGGCACCGGCCTCCGGGGCGACGCGACGCAGCTCGTGATGGTCAGCGGCGATGGCCAGACGGCGACTGCCGGCTCGCAGTTGCCGGGCGACCCGACGGTGCGCGCGTTCGACCAGTACGGAAATGCAGTCCCGTTTGCGATCATCTCCTGGTCCACTCTCGCGGGAGGAGGTTCGCTTTCCTCGGTATCGAGCGCCACGCTGGTCGGCGGAACCGCAAGCACGCACTGGACGCTCGGGCCGGCGAGCGGCGCATACTCGATCGTCGCGCGACTCGCCTCGACGACCGCTCAGCCAAGCGTGACGTTCAACGCGAGCGCGACCGCTGGCAGTCCATCGGCGTACCGCGTGAACGTACTCGACGGCGACGGTCAACGCATACGCGCGGGCGGCCGATTCACGACGTGTAGTATCGGAATTCTCACACCGGTTACAGTCGAAGTGACCACACCGGCTGGAGCACCAGTCTCGGGTGTGACCGTCAACTTCAGTGGTGAAGCCACGACCGCGGACGCGGTAGGCCGAGCGTCGGGCCGGCCGTTCGCTTGCAACCAGACCTATGGTGTCCAGGGCTTCGTCGTGAACGTGGGGAGTGGTGCCGCGACCGCGGTGTTCACCTCGTTCGTGACGGCTAGCGGCAGCGGGTTGGTCGCCACGCTCGCGCCGAGCGGGCAGACCGGTCGCGTGAATACCGAGCTACCGCAACCGCTCGTTCTCTCGTGCTACGACATCAACGGTGGTCCGTCGACGTCGTGCGGCGTGACCTTGCTCGGACCTGGAGGTCTGCGACTCGTGCCGGAACGCTATCCACCCGGGCAGACCGCGTACTACTGGTTGCTGGGGCCGCAGCTCGGCACGCAGACCGTGCAGGCAATCCCAACGCCGAACACGGCGACCGCAACGGCGACGCCGTAGTCGCCGCAAGCTGCTCAGTCACCCCGCATGGTCACCGCTGGATCCACCCGCGCCGCGCGCCGCGCCGGGACGATGCACGCCACGGTGGCGATCGCGAGCAGCACCAGCGGGGCGGTCGCGAACGTCAGCGAATCCGTCGCGCTCACGCCGAACAGGAGCTTCGATACGACGCGGGTCGCGACGAAGGAGAGCACGATGCCGGTAGTGATGCCGGTGACGGCAACGGTCAGCCCCTCCCGCAAGATGAGCGCGTAGACCTGGCGCGACCGCGCGCCTAGCGCGAGGCGGATGCCGATCTCGCGCGCCCGGCGGCCTACCGCGTACGCCATCACGCCGTAGATGCCGATCCCCGCCAGCACGAGCGCGAGCAGGGCGAACAACGCCAGCAACGCGGTCCGAAATTCATCGTCCGCGACGGACATGTTCACCAAATCGTGCACCGTTCGCACCTTGGCGATGGCCAGCTCCGGATCGATCGCGCGCACCGCGGCGCGCAGCGAGGACGCAACCTCGATCGCGGCCATCGGTGTCTGCACCACGACCGAGAAGCTGCGCGACAGTCCCATGGGGAACTGCGCGAACGGCTGGTACATGGCGATCGTCGAGCTGCTCGACACACCCTCGTACCGGACGTCGCCGACGATGCCGACGATCGTGTAGGCGTTGGCGTCGCCGATGCCGCCGATGTTCAGCCGTTGGCCGACCGCATCCCCGGTGGGGAAATATTTCTTCGCCAGCGCGCTGCTGACGATCACCGTCGCGGGCGAGTTAGGGCTGCTGTTGTCTCGCGAGTCGAACACCCGACCCGCGCGGAGCGGAATACCGAGCGCCGCGAAATAGTCGCCGTCCACCACCAGCGTGGCAGCGACGGGCGAGAACTCGCCCTCGGCCACCGGATGGCTGGTAACGAAGAAGTCAGAGCTGTTGCCGAACACCTCGGGCGGCAGACCTATCGCCGCGCTGGCGTGTCCCACGCCCGGCACGGCGCGCAATTCGCCGAGCAGCCGGTCGTGAAAGGCAATGATCTGCTCGGGTTTCACGTAGCGAAAG
>JBBROY010000034.1:0-51625 GCA_038228795.1 Gemmatimonadales bacterium | reverse complement strand
GTCGCCCCCGCCCCGCGCCCCGCCCCCGCCGCGCCCGCCCCCCCCCCCCCCGACGCTCCGTGCGCTACATAGGGAACACGACGGACCAGCGCGGGCGGCCGGCGTCGGCGGCGCTGGCGCGTAGCTAGAGACGGCGCGCAACGCACCGACATCGAATGGTGGTCGGAACCAGACGCGCGCTGGCTCGCAGCGTCTAAGCGCCCGCGCCGCCAGAGCCGGACGCCCGCGCCGGTCCACGCGCGATGCACTCAACAGCGCAGCGATCGCGAACTGATAACTCGGGGGCTAGACAGTCGTCGACGACGCCCGTGCGCACGGATATGTCTCGTCGCCCCGCTCGGATTGCAGCGTACAGTGCTCGATGCCGAAGCGGTCGTGCAACACCTTGCATGCCGTCGCCAACGCGGAATCGTCGACGGCGGCCTGGGGCGTGACGAGATGCGCCGTCAATGCGACTTCCGTGGTGCTCATGGCCCAGATGTGCAGATCATGCACCGAGGCCACGCCCGGCAGCGACGAGAGGTAGTCACCGACGGCGTCCGGGTCGATGTGTTCTGGCACCGCGTCCATCGCCAGGTTGGCCGACTCGCGCAGCAGACCCCACGTGCCCGCGATGATGATGGCGCCGATGGCGATCGAGACGGCGGGGTCGATCCAGAGCCAGCCCGTGAACCGCATCGCGAGCCCCGCGACCACCACGCCGAGCGCGATCAGCGCATCGGCGGCGAGATGCGCGAAGGCGCCGCGAATATTGATGTCGCCTTTGCGGCCCGACGCGAACATCGCGGCACTCGCGCCATTGACCAACACCCCGGCGGCCGCGACCCACATGACCGTGGTCGCCGCGACAGCGTTTGGATGGGCGAGGCGCCGGATCGCTTCCACCGCAATCGCGCCGGTCACGAGCAGGAGCACGGCGGCGTTGGCGAGCGCGGCGAGGATTGATGAGCGTCTGAGGCCGTAGGTCCGGCGCGACGTCGGCTGCGTGCGCGAGAGCCGCAGCGCGCCCCACGCCAGCACGAGTCCCATGACATCGCTCAAGTTGTGGCCGGCGTCGGACAGCAGCGCGAGCGAATGCGCGGAGAAGCCGTAGATGACTTCCGCCGCCACGAACGCGCTATTGAGTCCTACGCCAATCGCGAAGGCGCGCGTGTAAGCGCCAGGGCCGGCGGAATGCGAATGCGAGTGTGAATGCGAATGATGATGTGACATAGATTGTGTAGCATGATACTATACCGCAGTATAGGACGTCAAACGATCGGATCGAAGGAGAACCGGGAGGCACATGGCGCATACAATCCGGGAGCGGGTCAAGCTGCTGAACCGCGTCAAGCGCATTCGCGGCCAGCTCAACGGCATTGAGAAACTGCTGGAGACGGAGAGCGACTGCGGCGTCGTCTTGCAGACCCTCGCCGCGACGCGCGGTGCGCTCAACGGACTGATGGCCGAGATTCTCGAGGACCACATCCGCTTCCACGTCGTCGATCCCGATGTCGAGCCCGACTCGGACCAGGCGCAGGCTGCTGAACAGCTCATCGATCTCGTGCGCAGCTACCTCAAGTAAACCGGGCGTTGATCGGAGTGCGTGGCCGACGTCAGTCCTTTCCGCCGCTCGCCAAATACTCGGCGAACTCGTGAGGCAGATCGCTCTCGCGAATGCCGCGCATCGCCGCGTCGAGGTCGTACTCGACCCTCACGAACGAGACGGCAGGCGCACCCTCACCGATGTCGAGCAGCACGTAGCCGGCGCGCCAGTCACCGTCCTTCGGCCGGCCGACGCTGCCCGTGTTCACGAAGTGGATTCCTTCGATCACTCGATGCCATGGCTTGTGCGTGTGGCCAAAGCAAAGCACGTCGCCACTCGTTGCGCCCGCGATCCCAGCCATCTTCGTGCAGAATGAATCGGGACGGTCTTCGGTCCAGTACAGCGTGTTGAGAGTCGGCGTGCCGTGCACGAGGATCACCGTCGGTCCCGGGAGATGACCGCCGAGTGGACGCAGGTCGAGCCGAAAGGGAAGGGCAGCGAGCGCGCGCTTGACGTCGCCTGATACGTGCCGCTTGGTCCACTCGAAGCTCACGTGCGATAACCGCTCCTGCGCCGGATCCTCGTACCTGCAGCCGCAGTGCTTGTAGTCGAGACCAACGGTGGAGTCGTAGTTGCCCGCGATGCCGGCGATCCCGGCCGCCTGTAGTCGAGCAACCACCTCGTTGGGCCAGGGCGCGTATCCCACCAGGTCGCCCAGGTGGTACGTCGCGGATACGTCAGCCACGGCCGCGATGTCCGCCAACACCGCATCGAGCGCCGGAAGATTCGCGTGAATGTCGGAGATGAGCGCGATGCGCATCGGCTCGCTCTACGTGCTGGTCGTGGCGATTTGTAAGCTCATCACGGTCGCCGACGCCGGACACGCGCTCTGAAATTCCGCCGTCGCGCGCACGTCATCCGGAACGGCGCCGCGCTCCACGCGCGTGAACCCGAAGCCCGGGAAATAGTGCTCGGCCGTCGTCGTGAGCAGGTAGAGCGCGCGAATGCCGCGCGATTCGGCGTCGGCGATCAGACGGTTGACGAGCAATCGGCCAACGCCGCGGCTTCGCCACTCCGGCGCGATCGCGACCGAGCGCAGCAGTGCGTTGTCGCAGCAGACCTCGAGACCCGCCACTCCAACGAGGCCACCATCGACCGCGACGTAAAACGTCGGCAGCGCGTTGGCGACACCGTCGAGCGGGAGGCCGGACGCCTCGAGCAGTCGCTCGACCGCGCTCAGGTCGCCCGGCGTCGCGCGCCGAATTTCCGGCGTGACGATCGATGAGGCGATCATTGGCAGCAGCCCGGCGCGCAGCACGATGACTCGGATTTGGCGACCGGTTTCCGCGCGCGCACGAACGCCGCGCCAACCCTTCCCGCCACCATCCCCGCGACGGCATCGACATCGAGCCCGCTCTCGGCCAGAAATCCGCGCGCGTCCTCGATGTCGTAGGTGCGCGTCATCTCGATCGACGGTGACTCGAAGCCGGCACCGGTGAGCATGGCCAGAAACTCCGATTCCTCGAGCGCGCCGGCGACGCAGCCGACCCAGAGCTCCATGCTCCGCTTGATGTCGGCCGGCAACTCGCCCTGGACGATCACGTCACTGATCGCGAATCGTCCGCCGGGCTTGAGCACGCGAAACGCCTCGGCCAGCACGCGGCGCTTGTCACCAGAGAGGTTGATCACGCAGTTCGAGATGATGACGTCGACCGATTCGTCCGGCAGCGGAATCGACTCGATCTCTCCCTTGAGGAACTCGACGTTCGTCGCGCCGGCCTCGGCCGCGTTGGCGCGGGCGAGCGCGAGCATGTCGTCGGTCATGTCGAGACCGTAGGCTTTGCCCGCAGGACCGACGCGGCGGGCCGAGAGGAGGACATCGATGCCGCCGCCGGAGCCGAGGTCGAGCACCGTCTCGCCGGCACTGAGCTCGGCCAGCGCCGTCGGATTGCCGCAGCCCAGCGAGGCGAGCACCGCCGCGTTGGGGAGGAGGTCGGTTTCACCGCTCACGTAGAGGTTGGACGTGATGGGATCGACTGCGCCGTTGAAGGCAGAGCCGCCGCAACAGGAGCTGGCGGCGGTGGTCGGCTCGCCGCACGAGGACTTTGCGCCCTCAGCCGCGCGTCGCGCCGCGGCGCCGTAGCGCTCGCGGACGATTTCCTTGAGTCCTTCGGTCTCGTGGGCGGTCATGGTCTCCTCGGTCACGGAATGTTAATCAAGTTTCGTTGATATGTTGCGCAAAAAAATGGTCACGGCAGAAACAATGGCCGGGACGAGTCAGTCGCAGCACGCGGGTCCCAATGTGGGCAATTTGCGCCGTTGCGGCGCGCGCATGGCGGCGAGCTCGGCCTCGAGCGACTCGAGGGCGTCGGTGTGCAGCGTGTAGTAGACCCAGCGGCCGTCTTTGCGATCGCTGACCAATCCCACCTCTTTCAGTGTCTTGAGGTGGAACGAGAGGAGTGATTGCTGGACCTCGAGCGCGGATGTGAGATCGCACACGCAATGCTCGCCGCCGCGCAGGAGCCCGATGATCTCGAGGCGCGTCTCATCGGCCAGCGCCTTGAACAGCGGCGCGAGAGCGGGCTTGGCGGTGCGCTTGCGAGAGAAGATCGCGGGCATGGAGACACTATATATCAATGATGCTTGATATGTCAAGTCCGTGCCCGATGCTCCTTGACAGCACATACACAGACGATCAATATATATCGATCGTCTATACTCCCCGGAGCAAGCGTGGTCCGTCCGTCCAAATCGAGCGACCTCGTTCCAGGCACGCTCGAGATGCTGATCCTCAAGACGCTCGCCGCGGCCTCGATGCACGGCTACGCGGTCGCTCAACACATCGGCCGGCTCTCGCAGGATGTGCTGCGCGTCGAGCCGGGCTCGCTCTATCCCGCCCTCGAGCGCATCCAGAAAAAAGGGTGGGTGACCTCGAAGTGGGGCCCAACGCCTGCCGGCCGACAAGCGCGCTACTACACGATCACCCCCGCCGGACGCACGCAGCTCGGCGAGAAGCGATCCGACTACCGCCGCGCCGCGCTCGCCATTGCGCGCGTGATGCGTAGGTCCTGAGCCAGGAGCCCGGCATGTCGCTCTTCGATGTCGTCCGCTATCGACTGCGCACGCTCTTCCGGTCCCACGATCACTCGCGCGAGCTCGAGCGCGAGCTGCGATTCCACCTCGACCTCGACGCGGCGCAGCATCGGCACGATGGCGTCGCTCCGCCGGAAGCCGAGCTCGCCGCGCGCCGCGCCTTCGGCAGCATCACCTACGTGGCCGAGGAGACGCGGCGTGCCGCGGGACTCGCTTGGCTCGATGTCGCGCGCCAGGACCTTACCTGGGCGTTGCGCGGCGTTCGGCGCGCGCCGGCCTTCACCGTCGTCGCCGCGCTCACCCTCGCGCTCGGCGTCGGCGCGACGACAGCGGTGTTCAGCGTGATCGAAGGGGTGCTGTTGCGGCCGCTCTCCATCGCGCGGCCGGATCGCGTGCTGTCGCTGCGGCTGACGCCCATCACAGGACGCGACGATCAGCGGCGCGACATGGCCAGCTCGCTGCCACAGTATGTCCGATGGCGCAGCCAGTTGCGGAGTTTTTCCGGGATGGCCGCATTCACGCCCACGGGCGCGGCGCCGCTCGGGAAGCGCGTATGGCGCGAGCGCGGCGCGTACGACGACGTCGATACCAACAGCGTGCTTCGCACGTACGTCTCGGCGAGCTTTTTCTCCTTCGCGGGAGTTACGCCACTGTTCGGCCGCGACTTCACCGAGGCCGATGACCGCGCGACGAGTGAGCGGACGGCCATCTTGTCCTTTCCCTACTGGCGGCGCGCGTACGGTGGCGATCCCCACGCTCTCGGCCGCGCGATCGTGGTCGATGGCGACACGTACAGGATCATCGGCGTGATGCCTCGTGAGTTTCTCTTTCCCGAGGAGACAGAGATCTGGACGACGATCGGACCGACCTACGGATCCTTCGCGACCGATGAGCGCATGCGCCTGTTCGACGTACTCGGGCGGCTGCGCGACGACGCGACGCCGGCGGCGGCGCTGGCCGAACTGCGCGCGGCCTACGCGAACGACGCGCGTTCGATCGAGATGCTGCGCCGGTTCGCGCCGAGCGCGCCGGGCGTGCAGGCACTCATGGTGGCGCGCATCCGCGCGCCCTTGCTGATCATGATGGCGTTCGTCGGCGCGGTACTGCTCATCGCGGCGTCCAACGTGACCAACATGCTGCTGGCTCGCGGTACCACGCGGCAGCACGAGCTCGCGATACGGCTCGCGCTCGGCGCCGGCCGCTGGCGCGTCGTTCGGCAGCAGCTGACCGAGTCATTGATACTCGCGTTGGCCAGCACGCTGATTGGAGTCGCCGCGGCGATGGCGATCGTGCGCTACATCGTGGCGCAGAGCGCGCTCGACCTTCCGCGCCGCAGCCTGATCGGGCTGAGTCCCCTCGTCGTGGTCGCGTGCGTGGTCACCGCGATGGTGGTCGGCGTGCTGTGCGGTCTAGTCCCCGCGCTCTCGCTCTCACGCGATGCGCTCGAGGGAGCGCTGCGATCCGGCACGGCGCAGCTGAGCGCGAGCCGCCGTCGCCGGCGCCTGCGCGACGCGCTGGTGGTGGCCGAGGTGGCGTTGGCGATCGTTCTGCTGGCGGGCGCCGGTCTGTTGCGAAAGAGCTTCATGGGGCTGTTGGAGCTGCGACCCGGCTTGACCGCCGAGCGTGTGCTCACCGCCGACCTCGCCTTGGGCGCGCCGAGCGCCGACTCGGTCGCGCGCATCGCCATGGCCGTCGCGATCGCGGAGCGCCTGCGCGCGACGCCCGGTATATCGTCGGCCAGTGTGACGTCGTCATTTCCCTTCGGTGGGGCGCTGGAGATCTCGCCGCTATCCGTGCCGGGAGTGACGCTCGATTCATCCGCTCGCCCCTTCACCTTGGTGACGGCCATTGATGGGGAGTATTTCCGAGCGCTCGGTACTCGCGTCGTTCGCGGCCGCGCGTTCGCTCCCGCCGATTTCGTGCGACACGATGTTGCGATCATCAGCGACGTACTAGCGCGCAAATACTTGGGCGGCTCCGATCCCATCGGCCGCCGCATCGCCCTCCGCAAGAAGGGAGGACCGACGCTCGAGGTCATTGGCGTCGTTGAGTCGACCAGACAGCAAGGGCTCAGTTTGGATCCGGATCCGGCGACGTATGTGCCACTCGGCTCGGCGGGGGCGAGCAACCTTTCGATCGTCGTGCGCGCCGACCGCGGTGATCTGCTCGCGCTCATTCCGGTCATCGAGCGCGTGGTGAAGGACGCGGTGCCTTCAGCCAGGCTCGAAAATTTGACGCCGCTTGCCACGCTCCTCGATCACACCGCCGCGCGTCCACGCGTCTACATGCTGTTGCTCGGTGGCTTCGCGGTGGTGGCGATGCTGCTGACCGCGGTCGGTCTGTATGGGGTGATCTCGTATTCCGTCGCGCAGCGTACGAGGGAGATCGGCATTCGTATCGCGCTCGGCGCTTCGCCGATGCGGCTCCACCGGCGCGTCGTCTGGCAGGGGCTGGTGCTCACCCTCGCCGGCGTGGTGATGGGTGTGGTTCTCGCGCTCGGGACGACGCGCGTGCTGCGTAGCATTCTCTACGGCGTTTCGCCGAACGATCCGGCGGTGCTCGCCACGGTCGCGGGGATGTTGACGCTGGTGGCCGTCGCGGCCTGCTGGATTCCGGCGCGGCGCGCGGCGAACGTCGATCCGATGGTCGCGATCAGGGCGGACTGATGCCCACGCCGGGCCCCGCGATCCGCGAGCTTGCTACACCACGCACCTTGCTCGTGCCATCCACCGCGACCATCATCACCGCGATGCCGATCTCCAAGGACGCGTTCGCGAAGAAGATGACCGACGCGCTCCGGAAGTCCGGCGTCCGCGACGAGCTCCGCTACGACCCGGAACGCTTCGCGCTGGTGAACGCCGAAGGCGATGAGTTTTTTCTGGCATCCGCGCATCAGTACTACGCGGAGGCGTCGTTCTGGGAGCGCGGGAATGTCCTGAAACGCTACTCCCAGTCGATGTTCAACGAGGCACTCCAGGAATTCCCCGCCAATTTCAACGACGCGCGCGGGAACCTGGTGCCCGTCGTGCGAACGACCGGCTATATCGACGGTGCAGCCCTGCTGATGCAGACGCGTTCGGCTCGCGACGCCGTCGATTCGACGACGCCGTTCGTCCAACTCGCCGGAGCGCTCTGCTACGGTCTGGCATACGACACTCCGCAGACTCTCACGCTGATCTCCGCGCATCAGCTCGTGCAGTGGAATGTCGGCTTCGATGAGGCGATGGTCGCGGCGCGCCACAACCTCATGGAGCGCAGTCGCGAGCCGATGAAGCAAATCGCGCCCGGATTGTTCGCCGGACCTTGGGAGGATGCCAACGCCGCCAGCCGCTTTCTCTTGACCGAGCTGTTGGCGCGGCTGCCGGTGAAGGGTGACGTGGTCGCCTGCGTCCCGGGACGCGACTATCTCCTCGTGGCGGGCAGCGATGACGCGAACGCGCTGGGCGCGATGATCGGCATCGCCGAACAAGCCATCGCCCTGCCCAAGGCGATCACTCCCGAGATGTTCAGGCTCGAGGGTGCATCCTGGCGTCCCTTCACGTTGGCGAGCGATCATCCGCAGGCGTCGCAGCACGACCGCCTGGTGAAAGCGATGCTTTCCGCGGACTACGAGGAGCAGAAGGCGCTGATCGACCAGCTCCTCCAGAAAAGCGGCGCCGACATCTTCGTCGCCAAGTACACCGCGGTCGAGCGTGAAGGCGCGATCTCGTCCTGGTGCTCCTGGGCGCCGTGCGTGTCGCTACTCCCCCGCACCGATGTGATCGCGATCTTTGACGCGGATTCCAGCACTGGAGAAGGACAGCCCCCAGCGATGGTCCCATGGGACGCCGCCGTCGACATCGTCGGCCACAAAATGGTACGTCAAGAGCAGTATCGTCTGGAGCGTTACCTGGTGGAGCAATCACCGACGAGCGCTGAGATGGTCCAACTGAGAAGTCGCGCGCAGTAACTTGTCGCTGACTCGCCCACTCGCAAATCCAACCTCCGGAGATAACGCATCATGCGCTTTCGTATCTCGGCCCTCGCCGCGCTGGTCATCCCCGCGGCGCTCGCCGCTCAACAGCCCGCGACCGCGCCGGCCAACCCGATCACGCAGTCGTTCAGAGCCGTGAGCGGCCGCTTCGGCGGATTTTTGATGGCCGCGTTCGATTCCATTCCCGCGAGCAAGTACGACTACAAGCCGACCCCGGTGCAGCAGAGCATCGGCCACATCGCGCAGCATCTCGAGGACGCGAACTATCAGCTGTGCGTGTTGATGGGTGGATCGAGAGGCCCGACGACCGCCAGGGACTCGCTCGCCGACACGGTCAAGGCCAAGTGGCCCAAAGACACGCTCGTCGCCCGGCTCAAGGCGTCCTTCACCTTTTGCGACAACGCGACGGCGAAGCTGGACGATGCGCGGCTCGGCGACGACGTTGCGGTCGGTCCGCCATCGGCCGGCAGGAAAGCCACGCGCGCGCGGTTCCTCTTTCTCTTCGCGACCGATCTGTCGGAGCACTACGCTCAGCTCGCCAGCTACATGCGGCTGATGGGCATGGTGCCGCCCTCCTCGCTGCCCCGTCGCTAACGCTTCAGCTACCGCTCCCTAGAACGGCAGATCGTCATCCTCGTCGAAGCTCGGCACATCCCGATCGCCCGGTGGCGGCGCATCATCCCGCGGCGGGGCCGACTGGCGCGCGGCGGGCCGCGATGACGTCGACGCCGGATACGGACTCGACTTGCCGTCGCGCGGCGGCCAGATCACTCCCTCGCACCCCGGACCGCCGCGCTCGCGCGGCTTGTTCTTGCACTTGAAGTCGGGCGCCTTCGGATTGCGCTTCATCGTGCGATCGTCCCACATCGCGCCGCCGCAGATCGGACACGCCGGCATCCCCTCGGCCGGCGGCGTGATCACGGCCGGCCCATCGGACGCAGCTGGCGCACTCGCGCTCACCGAGCCGCGCGGCGGCCAGATCACGCCGTCGCAACTCTTGTCCTTGCACTTGAAGTCAGGCGCCTTCGGATTGCGCTTCCCTTCGCGGTTGTCCCACATCTGCCCCTGGCACTTCGGGCACGAGGGCGGTGCGGATGAGCCGGATTCAGAGTCGATTGATTCGGTCGGAGTCATCGGATGAGTCGGATGTGTCGTCGAGAAAAAAACGTCGCCAACTGAGTATCTCAAGCTAGCGACCGGCGCCAGTCAGTCCAGCTACGTTGCGTACCATGAATCTGCGTCGCCACGATTGCATCGCGGAGTATCTCGTAGCGGCGACGCCCTTCCTGCTGCGCCGCGAGATCGAGCACGGCCTGATGCTGAGCGTCGCGGCCGACGCGGCACGCGCGACGACGTCACCGCGCGATGCGTATTGGTCGGTCGTACTGAAGGGAGAGGAGGTCGTCGCCGCGGCGTTGCGCACATCGGCCAAGATGCTGCTGTCGCACGAAGCGGAGCCCGGCGCGATGGCGCTCGTCGCCGCCGACGCGATGACGTCCCAGCCACGCGCGATACTCGGACCGCGGGCGGCCGTCAATGCGTTCGCGCTCGCTTCGGGCGCGCGGTGGCGCGAGGGACGGGCCCAACGCATCTACGAACTGCGACGCGTCATCCCGCCGGCGGCCGCGCCGGGCGCGATGCGCGTCGCGCGCGCCGAAGATCAGGCGACGCTCGTTCACTGGATGCTCGCCTCGGCAATCGAGGCCGAGGGCCAGGCCGCTGAGGCGCGCGACGTCGCGTCCAGCGTCCGCCGCAAGATCGCCGAGTGCGCGATGTACCTCTGGGATGTAGGCGGCGCGCCGGTCGCGGCCGCGGCTGCCGTTGGCGCGACGCGGCGCGGCATTCGCATCACGGCCGTCTACACGCCGGCGACGAACCGGCGGCGCGGATACGCATCGGCGCTCGTCGCCGCCGTCAGCCAACGGATGCTCGACGCCGGACGCGAGTTCGTCTTTCTGTACACGGACATCGCCAACCAGACGTCGAATGCGATCTATCAGCGTATCGGCTATCGCGCGGTGTGCGACGCGGCCGAGCTATGGCTCGAGCCGGCCGCGAAGGCAATCGATAGCCCGCGCCCGCTCGCCATTCTATTGTAGTGCGGCGATCCGAAGAGCGTGTGAGGCAGGCCGCGCCTAAAAAACGACCTTGAAGCCGATCGTCGCCCCTCGCCCTTCAGGAATGAGCACCAGTCCGGGTGCGGAGCCGGCGACGCGGGCGGCGGCATTCTCGACTGCCTCACGCTGCCGTTCGTCCAATCTGCGCTTTCGATCGAGGCTCCGCCGCGCCACGTTGGTGCCGATCGCGTAACCGAAGGTGAGGCCGAGCGCCGTGTCGGACAACCAGTGCGCCCCATCTGCCATTCGCGCCAATCCGATGCCGGCCGGCAGCAGGTAGAGCAGCGCGCCCGCGCCGCCCAGATCGAAGCGGTTATTGAGAAACGACACGCACGACATCACGTTCGCCGAGTGCCCACTGAAAAACGAGTGCGCGGTCGAGTCGCCGCCGGGTATGGAAATGCGGTATTGGTCATCCGGCGAGGAGTAGGGCCGCTTGCGCGCGACGGTTCGATAGACGACTTCGCGCGTGGTGACACTCGTCTCGAGCAGCCCGATGCAGGTGAGACCGCCCTCGCGCAGCGGCGCGTCGTGGGATGCGAGTCCGATGACGTAGGCCGCTCCGCCGAGCGGAAGAATCCCCTCGATCGTCGCCAGATTGCCGAGGGTGATACCGCGCGCGATGAAGTGTGAGGCGCGCAGCGGTCCGATGGCGCGGATGATCACGCTCACCTGGTGCGACGCAATCCATTGCGCCACTGGCTTGTCGACCGGGGTGAGCGCGCCGAACCCGAGCATGACTCCGCCCGCACCGAGCCAGTCGCGGCCGCTGGCGTGGAAGGGTGAGGTCCATACATACCAGATGTCGCTGCCTGTGTGCGCGAAATCGTCGCCGACGCCGCGCCACGTCACCTGTGCCGGCAGCGCAGGCGCGAGAATCGCCGCGGCGAGCAAGGCGAGTATTCGTGATCGCATGGGAGGTCGGGAAGCAAGATCTGAACCTTCGGGGGGTCGGGGGCTGGGGGTTGGGGGCTGGGGCGGTACGGGGTACAGACCGGGATGATGGGTGAGGATCGGGTGGCGTGAATATCCGTGATGGTGAACGTGCGCTCGTCGAAGCGCGCGAGCAATGCGACGTCGAGGTAGAGCGACCACAGGCCGTCGGTGACGGGCGCGAGGCCGATGTCCTCGCCGGCGAGCACCTCGCTCGCGACGACTGCGTGGCGATGCCACTTGAATCCGCCGCTCCCGCTGACGCGGCGGATGGTCCAGTGCGCGGGGTACGTGAACGCCGGGAGCCGTGCGGGATACGGGCGCGGCGACGACACATGGGAGCGCGCGGGGCGGACACTGGCCGAGCGCTTCACAACGCGGCCATCGACCAGGCGCCGCGTTGATGATCCTGCCGGCCGAAGAGAACGATCATCGCCGCGCACCCCAACCCCTAGCCCCTAACCCCCAACCCCTAATCCTTGACTCTCCCGGCGCACCAATGCATATGTAGTACCTCTACCTGTCGACCGTCTCACCAGTCTCGGTTTACTGACATGACCCCTCGCGCTCCAACTGCCAAGAGCGATCTCTTTCAGGGCACGCTCGACATGCTCGTCCTCAAGACGCTCACCGTGCAGCCGATGCACGGGTACGCCATCGGGCAGCACATCGCCGCGATGTCGCACGGGGTGTTCAAGGTCGAGCAGGGCTCGCTCTACCCCGCGCTCGAGCGGTTGCTCTCAAAGGGGTTCGCGACGGCGAAGTGGGGTGAGACTTCCACCAAGCGCACGGCGCGCTTCTACACCATCACCGCGTCCGGGCGAAAGCATCTCGGCGCGTCGCTCGAGCGCTACGATCGCGCCGGTATGGCGATCGCCCGCGTGCTCGGACGGGCATAGGGCGCGGCCGATGTCGATGCTCCACGCGCTGCGACACCGGATCGGCGTGCTGCTGCGCCGGCGCGCCTACGCGCGCGAGGTAGATCGCGAGATCCGCTTCCATCTCGAGCTCGACGCCATGCACGCGGAGCACGCCGGCACCGACGCGCGCGAGGCGGACGACGAGGCCCATCGTCGCTTCGGCAACGTCACCTACATCTCGGAAGAGGTTCGCCACATGACAGGCTGGACGCTGTTCGACACGCTGGTCCGCGACGCGCGTTACGCGATCCGCTCGCTCACGCGGAGCGCCGGCTTCAGTCTGGTCGTCATCCTCACCTTCGCTCTCGGCATCGGCGCCACGGCGGCCGTCTTCACCGTCGTCGATGGCGTGCTGTTGCGGCCGCTGGCGTACGATCAATCGGAGCGACTCGTCGGCGTGTGGCACACGGCACCCGGCATCGGCCTGCCGACCTTCGAGATGTCCGACGCGTCGTACCTGATGTACCGCGCCGACAACCACGTGTTCGATGACATGGGGGCGTACGAGTCGGGTGCTGCGAATCTCGCCATGGGCGCGGGCGCCGAGCCGGAGCGGATCGCCACCGGATGGATCACGGCGAGCGTGCTCCCGACGCTTCGTGTCACTCCGCTGCTCGGCCGGCCGCTCACGGCAGCCGACGACAAGCCCGGCGCTCCCAAGGTCGCGTTGATCGGTGAAGCGCTGTGGCGGCGTAAGTTCGGCGCGGACCGCGCCGTCATCGGCCGCGCGATACGAGTGAACGACGTGTCACGCGAGATCATCGGCGTGATGCCCGATCACTTTCGCTTTCCCCAGGCCGAGACGGCGCTGTGGCTGCCGGAACGGTTCGACCCCGCGCACCTCAACGCATTCAGCTTCAACCACAGCGCCGTCGCGCGGCTCAAGCCCGGCGTGACGATCGCCTCGGCGCAAGCGGACATCCAGCGGCTCTTCTACACGCTCCCCGACCGGTATCCCGGCTTCCTCGGGCGCGCGGCGTTCGAGCAAGCCAAGGCTCGCGCGCTGATTCATCCTCTGCGCGACGACGTCGTCGGGGACATCGGGGCGGTGCTGTGGGTCGTACTTGGCACGGCGGTGCTGGTGCTGCTCGTCGGCTGCACGAACATCGCCAATCTGTTCCTCGTGCGCGCTGAGTCGCGCAAGCGGGAGATGGCGGTTCGCGCCGCGCTCGGCGCGGACCGGTCAGACCTGCTGCGCCACGCGCTGACTGAAAGCGTGACGCTCGCGCTCGTTGGCGGCGCGATCGGACTCGCCCTCGCGGCCGTCGGCGTGCGCGCGCTCGTGCGCATGGGTCCGTCCGCGCTTCCACGTCTTTCCGAGCTGACTATCGACTGGCGGGTGGTCGCGCTCACCGCGGCCTCGAGCATTGCGGCGGGGTTGGCATTCAGCGCGCTGCCACTGGTGAGGCAGTCATCGCTACGGCTCGGCACCGCGCTTCGCGGCGGCGGCCGCGGAACGACCGACGGTCGCGAGCGCCACCGCGCGCAGCACGCGCTCGTCGTCATCCAGGTGGCGCTGGCGCTCGTATTGCTCGCGGGCTCGGCGCTCATGGCGCGCAGCTTCGTCGCGCTGAGGCACGTCAATCCGGGCTTCGATCCCTCGAACGTGCTCACCATGCGCATCACCTTGCCGAGCGCGACTTATCCATCCGACACGGCGCGCGTTCGCTGGCTGTCGCATCTGCTGGGCCGAGTGCGCGAGCTGAACGGTGTGCGGTCGGTGGGAATATCGTCGGCGCTCCCGCTGACGGACGACGGACACAACAACAGCGTGCAGTGGATCGAGGGAGTGCCCGTTGCGCACGGCAGCCTTCCTCCGGTGATCGAGCTCGCGCAGGTCAGCGATGGCTACTTCCCGACCTTGGGCATTCCGCTCACGGGAAAAGACTTCGACGCGGCCGACCGCGAGCGCGGATCGAGCAACGTCATCGTGAGCCGGGCGCTGGCCGAACATTACTGGAAAGGCGCAAACGCGCTGGGCAAACGGCTGCGTCCGAGCGAGGGCGGCCCATGGTACACGGTCGTCGGCGTGGCGGGGAGCGTGCGTGGCGCCGGCCTCGAGCGTCCACCGCAGGAGTTCATCTACTATCCGCTCTTGGGGGTGCCGGGCGACACGGGGCTCGGGCTCTCCTCCGCGGTCAGCATCTCCATTCGAACCGGCGGCGACCCGATGGCGGTGCTCCCCGCCATTCGTCGCGAGGTGCGCGCACTCGATGCGGGTTTGCCGCTGTTCAACGTGCGAGCGATGGAAACGGTCGTGCGGCGCTCGATGGCGCGCACGAGCTTCACGCTCGTGCTGCTCGGCCTCGCTTCGGGCATCGCGCTGCTGCTCGGCGGCATCGGGATCTACGGGATGATCTCGTACGTCGTCGGCATGCGCACGCGCGAGCTCGGTCTCCGCATGGCGCTCGGCGCGCAGCGGGGCGAGGTGCGATGGATGGTTACCCGGCAGGGGATCACCTTGGCGATGCTCGGCGTGGTGATCGGCATTGGTTGCTCGCTCATCGTCACGCGTTTGCTCCGCTCGCTCCTCTTCGGTGTCGAGCCCTGGGATCCGATGGCGCTCGTCTCGTCTTCGGCCGTGCTCGTTGCCGTCGCCATTGCCTCGAGCGCGATACCGGCGTGGAGAGCGAGTAGAGTGGACCCGTCGGTCGCGCTTCGCGCGGACTGAACAGGCGCGGCGCCGTTTGACCTAGCGCGAGTGCGGGATTGGGCGCGAAGATGTATGAATGTCCCCCAACGTCCTAGTTATCGATGTCGGCGGCACCAACGTGAAGGTGCTCGCGACCGGGAAGCGTACGCCGTTGAAGATTCCCTCCGGACCGACGATGACCGCCGCGCGGATGGTGTCCGCCGTACTGAAGGCGACGGCGGATTGGGAGTACGATGTGGTGTCGATCGGCTATCCTGGGCCCGTGTTGCGCGGGAAACCGGCGCGCGAGCCGCACAATCTCGGCGGCGGCTGGATGCGCGCCGATTTCGCGAAGGCGTTCCGAAAGCCGGTGCGCATGATCAACGATGCGGCGATGCAGGCGCTCGGCAGCTATGAGGGCGGGACGATGCTCTTTCTCGGACTCGGCACCGGGCTCGGCTCGGCGCTGATCGTCGACGGCAACATCGCGCCGCTCGAGCTGGCGCATCTGCCGTACAAACATGGACGGAGCTACGAGGAGTACGCGGGTGTCGTGGCGATGAAGGACATGGGAAAGCGACGCTGGCGCGAGCACGTGCGGGAAATCGTCGGGCTGTTGCGGGCCGGCCTCAACGCGGAGTACGTCATCCTTGGCGGCGGCAACGCGAAGTACTTGAAGACGCTTCCGCCATCGGCAAGACTCGGCGACAACCGCAATGCCTTTCGCGGCGGATTCCGATTGTGGCGCGATGAGGCGAACACACGCGCGTCATCGCACCGCTCCGGTGGTGCGCGGGCGCGGACGGGGCGCTCGCGATGATGCGCTCACCTCTTCGGGGGTTCGCGATCGCCGCGCTGGCGGTTGGGGCAGCGGGTGCGCGAGCAGTGCCGGCGCAGCAGCCGGCGGGCTGGAGCGCGTTCACCGCCATGTTCGATTCGGCGAATGCCAGTGACAGGGTCGCTGGCGCGAGCGTGCTCGTCATGCGCGATGGGCGCGTGTTGGCACGCCACGAATACGGGCTCGCCGATCGCGCGCGCGGCCAGCGCGTGACCGAGCGAACGCTCTTCCACTACGGCTCGATCACCAAGACGCTGACCGCGATCGCGATCATGCAGCTGCGCGATCGGGGCAAGCTGACGCTCGATGACAAGATCACGCGCTATATCCCCGAGCTGCGTCGCATGCACGACCCGTACGGCGCGATGGACAGCATCACGCTGCGCATGTTGCTCTCGCATTCGGCGGGCTTTCAGGATCCGACGTGGCCGTACGGCGATGGCAAGCCGTGGGAGCCGTTCGAGCCGACGACCTGGGAGCAGCTTCTGGCGATGATGCCATATCAGGAGCTGCACTTTCGTCCGGGCAGCAAGTTCAGCTACTCGAACCCGGGTTTCATCTATCTCGCGCGGGTGATCGAGCAGCTGAGCGGCGATCCGTGGGAGACCTACATCCAGAAAAACATCTTCGCGCCACTCTCGCTCGATCGCAGCTACTTCGGTGCGACGCCCTATTATCTGGCGGAGGATCGCGCCGACAGCTACGCGATCGTCCGGGACTCCGCCGGCCGGGAGGTGGTGAAGGACTACGGCCGCGAGTTCGATCCCGGAATCACGATTCCCAATGGCGGTTGGAACGCGCCGCTCGGCGACCTGGCGACCTATCTGGCCTTTCTCACCAACGCCACGCACGGCGACGGCGAGCTTCGCCGCCGCTATGATGCCGTGCTGTCGCGCGCGTCGCTCGAGGAGATGTGGCGTCCCATCGTACAGTCCGGCGCGACGCCATCGACGACGACGTCGGTCGGGCTGTCGTTCTTCATTGTGCAGCGGGGCGCGACGCGCCTCATCGGCCACACCGGCAGTCAGGCGGGATTCCTCGCCTTCATCTACTTCGATCCGGCGACCAGCTCGGCGATCGTGATGGCGATGAACACGAACAATCAGACGCACGGCGAGCGTACGATCGGCGCATGGGGGCGCATCCACGAGGCGGCGATTGCGATGATGGCCGGCGGTGGTCCGCCCTCGCACTAGCGCGCGGGCGTGCTCAGTTGAGCGATCAGGCTCGCGGCTCGCTCCGCTTCGCTCTCCAGTCCCGCGCGCGTCGCCTCATCGCGCGCCGATTTCGTGACGGCGATCGCATCGTCGAGGCGCTGCATGGCGACGAGCAGAGGCACGCGCGCGAACAGCGACCGCACGACGAGCCCGTCATCTCCCAACTCGCGGCAGATGGCCGTCTGTTCCTTGGCTCGTACCAGCGCCTCGGTGAACCGGCCGAGCGCTCGGAGCGCGACGGCTTCGTCGCCGAGCCCGAGCTGTAGCGATTCGAGATCACCGATGTCCCGGGCAATCTTAGCGTGTTCTCGATACAGAGGGATCACCGCCGCGTAGTCACCCTCGGCCAGGCCGGTGTTGCACCGCGCTTGTAGGGTGGAGAGAGTGGTGAGCCGACCGTTCGTGGCGGCAAGTGCGTCGCGCAGATTCGCGAGCACCTGCTGCCGTCCCTCTTCGTCATTTTGCCGGGTCAGAACGCCGAGCTCGGCACGGAGCGCGGTCTTCAGCATGGGCAGAAATCCAGCGGCGCGGCAGATGTCCTGCTGCTCGCGCCACAGATCGAGCGCCGTCTCATCGTCGCCGGCACTCGCCGCCAGCGCCGCGCGCTTACCGATGGCCGCCGCGCGCGCGCTCCGGTTGCCCAGCTTGCCGTACAGCTGCTCCGCCTCCTCGTATGCATCGGCGGCCTCATCGGCCTGCCCCATGCGGAGAAGAATGAGAGCGCGCTTCTCCATGGAGCGCGCTAGGCGCAGCCTGTCGCGCGTCGTGCGAAGCAGCGCCGTCTCGCGATCGTGCAGCGTGAGGGCGCCATCGTCATCGCCCTTCTCGTGGAGAATGAAAAGCTGACCGCCGATGGCGATTGCCGCCCGATGCGGATCGTTGGCATCGAGCGCGAGTCGCTCGGCTTCCCTGAATAGAGCGCCGGCAGCGTCGAGATCGCCGCGATCGAGTAGAGTGAAGGCGCGTCCGGTGATGGCGGTCACCGTCGCGCTTCGGTCGGCGCTCTGAACGAGCAGGGGCGCCAACTGGTCGTATGTCGCGAGCGCACCATCGAGGTCGCCGCGCTTTCGCTTGATCGACGCCTGAAGCGAGAGGGTGTGCACCAAGAGCGCGCGATCTTCGTCGCGCGCGAGAGACAGCGCTATGCGTTCGGCCAGCGCGGCGGCGTGCTCCAGGTAGCCAAAGTCGTCGAGTAACTCCAGGACGATGCGTGACACCCTGCTCCGCGGCTGCTCCGCCTCGATCAGCAGCTTCAGCGCATCGGGCATTCGAATGGCCGAGCTCGATTCGATCCGCGCCCAATACGTGCGCACGTCATCGGATCGCTCCCGCCATGCCATTTCGAGATACTCCGGGATCGCCAACACCTTGGCGAGATTCTCCCAGTGCCTGGCCTCGCACAGCTGCCAGGCGAGTTCTTCGGCGGTGCGGTCGTTGATGCCTCGCCCGAGGAAATAGTAGCCAAGCTTGGCGTGGCCGCGCCGTCGCCGCTCAGCGGTGCCGAGGAAGTGCTGCTCCACGGCGGCCCGCAACGAGCGGTGCGAAAAGGTGAGTCGACCGCCGCGATTCAACAGCGATGGTCCCAGCGCGTGACGCAGCGGCGCCCACCGCGCTTGAGGGAGACGTGTGCGCGAATCGTGCTCTCCCTCGCCGAGCACGTCGAGCAGCTCGGCTTCGGCGAGTCCATAGCGCGACGACGACAGGAACACCATCGCGTCGCGCACGAGGTTCGGCCGCTCGGCATCGTAGTCCCGCACGTAGCGGGCGAGGATCATCCGATAGAGCGTGGTCAAGGTATCCGCGGTGAGATAGTACTCCAGCCGCTCCGCCAGTGTGTCGGGATCGCCGCAGACGCGCAGCTCGTCGAGCAGGAGGCGTAGGTGCAGCGGATTCTTCGAGTTGTAGCGAGCTGCGATTCGTCCGATTTGGTCGCTCGACAACGACTTGGCGAAATAGCCGAGATATCTGATGATCAGCGTCCGGCAGTCCGCTTCCGATAGTAGCTCGAGATGAAACACGCGCCACTTGCCAGGAAAAAGCGCACCGAGGCCGGGACCGGGACCGGCCGAGGCGATGATGCCGATGCCCTCGGGCAACTCGCGTGGTAGCCAGTCCATCTCCGGCATCTCGCCGCGATCGGAGAGGGCCTGGATGCCGTCGAGCACGATCAGCGTGCGTCCACGGTGCGAAACCAGGCGCAACGTATCGGCGAGTATTTGCCGCAGCCCATACGGATTCCGCGTAATGATATGCGGAAGGCCAAAATGCGCGTGTAGCTCATCGACGAGACGCCGCAGCGTGCGGGTGAGATCGGTACTGCGCACCGTCGCGCCAACGAAATGCGAGAGAACAAACACGTCGGGCCGGCGGGCCTGCTGTCGTGGAATCCAATTGGCCAACAGCGCCGACTTTCCCTGTCCAGCGCTCGCCAACAGCAGAAAGAGCGGAGCAGAGCTATCGGCAAAATCATCGAGTTGCTCGAAGTCACTCTCGCGTCCGACGTACACCTCGCGCCGGCTGGCCGCGAAGAATTCGTGCTGATCCCGCTCGATCTGGACTTTTTGCTGCGCCCCGACGAGCGGAAAGCGGCGCTCGATCAGCGCCGAGAGATCTTTCCAGACCAGCTCGCCGAGCGCGCGCGGATCAGGGTACGACTCACGAACCGGAAGCCCGCTGGCGCGGATGCGATTCTTCAGCTCGGCAAGCTTTGCTCGCCGATCATCCGCATCCCCGTCCTCATCCGCCGCTTCCGCGGCCGGGCCGCCGACATACGCCGGATCACGAAAATAGAAACAGGCGTGCTCGGCCATCTCCGGATCGGCGAGCACGCCTTTCACGATCTCCAGCTCGGTCACCGATCGCCCGGCCTGCTCGGCCAGCCACGGTTCGCGGTCGATGAGCGCCGGGGCGATGGTCTGTGGAATCCAGCCGTAGCGCTCGCCGAGCAGGCCGATGAAGTACGGACGGCACTGCTCGATCTCGGCCAGGCAGATCGGCAGCACCTTTCCCTCGGCTTGCTGCTCGCTCGAGATGCCCCACCGGAGATCGACTTCGCTCCATGCGACGTGGAGTTCCTCGCACAGCGCGCGCAGACGCGGGAAAACGCGTTTGACCAGCTCGTCGCGATCGGCCTGCATGTCGCGAAATGTCGACGAGATAAAAACGCGCATCGTGCGCGGACCCGCGGCGGCGTTGGTCATGGTTGAGTCCACTATAGCACCGGTGCGCGGGCGCGCGGCGGAGATTTCGCCGCCAACTGGCGGTTGATTTATCCGGGCAGCGCGCTGATCAGGCGCGGCTGGCTCAGAGCCGTGCAACGCCGGGCGGAGCAGCGCTGAGTAGATTTCAGCCGTGAACAGCTCACGCAGCAGCGCACAGAGCGAGATCGCGACGGCAATCGCTCGGCGACGCACCTTCGCCATCATCAGCCATCCGGACGCCGGCAAGACGACGCTCACCGAAAAGCTTCTGCTTTATGGTGGCGCCATCCATCTCGCCGGCTCCGTCAAGGCGCGCCGCGCGCAGCGGCACGCGACGTCGGATTGGATGAAGATGGAACAGGAGCGCGGCATCTCCGTCACGTCGAGCGTGATGCAGTTCGAGTACGACGGCTATCAGATCAATCTGCTCGACACGCCGGGCCACGAAGATTTTTCCGAGGACACGTATCGCACCCTGGTGGCCGCCGACAGCGCGGTGATGTTGCTCGACAACCGCAAGGGCGTCGAGGAGCGGACGCGCCAGCTGTTCGAGGTCTGCAAGCGCAGGCGCACGCCGATTTTCACCTTCGTCAACAAGTGCGATCGCGCGGGCGAGGATCCGCTCAAGCTGTTGAGCGATGTGGAGGCGGATCTGGCGATCATGTGTCATCCGATCACCTGGCCGATCCACCGCGACGGCGCCTTCGTCGGCGTGTACGACCGGCGGCAGCAGATGATTCATCTGTTCGACCGCGGCGAAGATCACGGCGCGGAGCGCGCGGCGGTGCGCGTGGGCGCGCTCGACAGCGCGGAGCTTCGGACTTTATTGGGCGAAGAGTCGCACGGGCAGCTGGTGCACGACATCGCGCTGCTCGATGAGGCGGGGCATCCCTTTGACCAGGCGTCGGTTCTGACTGGGGAACTATCGCCCGTGTTTTTCGGAAGCGCGTTGACGAACTTTGGGGTCGAGCCATTCCTGCGTGAGTTTCTCGAGCTGTCGCCCGCGCCGGTCGCGCGCGAGTCGTCGATCGGGACGATCGAGCCGACCGACGAATCGTTCACCGGCTTCGTGTTCAAGATTCAGGCGAACATGGACCCGAGGCATCGCGACCGCATCGCGTTCGTTCGGATCTGCTCGGGAAAATTCGAGGCGGGAATGCAGGTGAAGCACGTGCGGTCGGGAAAGCAGATTCGGCTCGCATCGCCGCAGACGTTCCTGGCGCGCGAGCGCACGGCGATCGAGGAGGCGTGGCCGGGCGATGTGATCGGTGTGCTCGACCGCGGCACGCTGCGCATCGGCGACACGCTCTCGGGCAACAGCGATCTGGAGTTCCAGGGGATTCCGCGTTTCGCGCCGGAGCATTTCGCGCGGGTGGTGATTCTCGATCCGATCAAGCGCAAGCAGCTCGACGCGGGATTGCGCCAGTTGACGGAGGAGGGTGCCGCGCAGGTGTTCTTCACCTCTCCGACCGAGGTCGCGGGTCCGACGCCGATCGTCGGCGCGGTGGGCCAGCTGCAGTTCGATGTGATGATCCACAGGCTCGAGCACGAGTACGGTGTGCGCGCGCGGCTCGAGAAGGTGTCGGGCAAGTATCCGCGCTGGATCGTCGGCCCCGACGAGGAGATCGAGCGACTCGCCCGCGACCGCGCGCGCTCGCTGCTCTATGACGCGAAGGGAAATCCGCTGCTGCTGTTCGAGGACCAGTGGACGCTGCGATGGACGATGGAGCACGAGAAGAGCGTCACCTTCTACGAGGCCGCGCCGTAGCCGGTAGAATTGTCTGGGGTTGCGGCCGCGGATAGCGACAACGTGAACAGGAAAAAGCGAGCTTTCGTCGCTTCATTTCTCACTGTGAGGGGACGGTCTATCTGCGGGAATCCGCGTCACTCTGCGGCAGCCGTCCAACAGCAAAGCAGCCGCAGATTTACGCGGATTTCCGCAGATACTTCGAGCCCGCGCGAGAGAGATCGCAGTAGGACGGCGATCCATCTTATTTGTGCGTTGTCAGTATCTGCGGCTGGGCTTTCGTCCGCTGTCGGCTGTGTGATCAGCGCCTAACTAGCCGGAGGATCATGCTTCTCACGATCGAAACCACCGGGACGCTCGACCAACCTGCGACGGACCTCGGCTATCTCTTGCACAAGAATCCCGCGCGCCCGCAGAGCGTGGATCTCTCGTTCGGGCGCGCGCACGTGTTCTATCCGGAGGCATCGGCTGAGCGATGCACGGTGGCGCTATTGCTCGACGTCGATCCCGTGGGACTCGTGCGTGGCCGCCGCGGGCCAGAGGGCGATGGCGGTCTGCTGACCCAGTACGTCAACGATCGGCCGTACGTCGCGTCGTCGTTTCTGAGCGTAGCGATCGCCGACCTGTTCGGCACGGCGATGTCTGGCCGAAGTAAGGAGCGGCCGTTGCTGGCGGCCGAGGCGAGGCCGCTCGTCGCACGCATTGCTGTGGTGCCGTGTCGCGGCGGCGCCGCATTTCTGCGCGCGCTGTTCGAGCCGCTGGGCTATCTCGTCGACGCGGAGCCGCATGCGCTCGATGCCACGATTCCGGAGTGGGGCGCGAGTCGCTACTTCACGGTCACGATCCGGGCGACGAAGCGAGTGGCCGAGCTTCTGTCTCATCTGTACGTGCTCATTCCTGTGCTCGACGATGAGAAGCACTACTGGGTCGGGGACGATGAGGTCGCGAAGTTGGTCAAGCACGGCGAGGGATGGCTTGCGGCGCATCCCGAACGCGAGACGATCACGCGGCGCTACCTCAAGCACCAGCGCTCACTCGTCCACGACGCAATAGCTCGTTTGATGACTGAGGAAGAGCCAGTCTCGGCCGAGGGCGATCCTGTCTCCACGGATCCGTCGCGCGCGCAGATGCGTGACGCCGAGGAGGGCAGTCTCGAGCGGCCGATGAGCCTCAACGAGCAGCGGCTGGCGACGGTGCTCGGCGCGCTCCGAAGCACCGGTGCGAAGTCGGTTGTCGACCTCGGCTGCGGGGAAGGAAAGCTGTTGCGGTCACTTCTTGACGACCGGCAGTTCGAGCGCATCGTCGGCATGGACGTGTCGCATCGGGCGCTCGAGATAGCGTCGGACAGGTTGAAGCTCGACCGGTTGCCACCCCGGCAGCGCGAGCGAATCGCGTTGATCCACGGTTCGCTCATGTATCGCGATCAGCGCTTGTCGGGATTCGACGCGGCGGCGGTCGTCGAGGTGATCGAGCACCTGGATCCGCCGCGTCTCGCCGCGTTTGAGCGCGTCGTGTTCGAGTATTCGCGGCCGGGTACGGTGGTCATCACAACGCCGAACGCCGAGTACAACGTGCGCTGGGCGACGCTGCCCGGCGGGCAGTTCCGCCATCGCGACCACCGCTTCGAGTGGACTCGCGCCGAGTTCGCCGAATGGTGCAACGGAGTCGCCGGGCGGTTCGAGTATGACGTACGGTTTGTGCCGGTCGGTGTGGTTGACGATGAAGTCGGATCGCCGACGCAGATGGCGATCTTTTCGCTGCGGTAAAAACGCCGCGGCGTTGGAGAAGATGGTGGCCAAGAAGAACATCCCGCAGCATGACGTATCGACACACGTAGCGCGCGGCGCGCATCTCGTCATCCCGGCGGGCACACAGGTTGTGTGCCGGTCGGAGGTGCGCGACAGCGCGGGCACAATCTCCTGCGCCGCGGGTGCGATTGGCGTGGTCGTGCGCGCGCCGGCGGACGGCACGCACTCCTATCGCGTGAAGCTGCCCGATGGCCGCGAGATCGCGCTCAAGCGAAACGAGTTGAGCATCCGGAAGCACGTGCAGGAGGAGGAGCTCGAGGCGGGCGTGGCGGTCAGCGACGCCGACCTGTATCAGCACGTCATTTATCGATGCATCGTCGGCTCGCACGCCTACGGACTGGCGAACGAGTCGTCCGATGTCGACCGTCGCGGGATTTATCTGCCACCGGCCGACCGCCAGTGGTCGCTCTTCGGCGTGCCCGAGCAGCTGGAAAATCGGGAGACGGACGAGGTGTACTGGGAGCTGCGGAAGTTCATCTCCCTCGCGCTCAAGGCGAACCCGACCATCCTCGAGTGTCTCTTCACGCCGCTGGTGGAGGCGACCACGCCGATCGCCGACGAGCTCCTGGCGATGCGCCGCGACTTCCTTTCCAAGCTCATCTACCAGACGTACAACGGGTACGTAATGAGCCAGTTCAAGCGCCTCGAGCAGGACCTACGCACCGTTGGCGAGATCAAGTGGAAGCACGCCATGCATCTCGTGCGCCTGCTGATGAGTGGCGTAACCGCGTTGCGAGAGGGACATATCCCCATTCGCGTCGAGGAGCATCGCGACCGCTTGCTGGCGATCAAGTGCGGCGAGCTGGCCTGGGCGGAGGTCGATGAGTGGCGGCTGGCGCTACATCGGGAGTTCGACGCCGCGTTGGCGTCATCGTCGCTACCGGACCGCCCGAACTACGAGAAGGCAAACGCCTTGTTGGTGCGCGCACGGCGCAGCGCCGTGCGCGACGAGCCCGCGCGATGAAAGAGCCGAGACTCCTGGCCGAGGTGAGAGAGCATCCGTATCCGCTGCTGTTCGCGACGGTGAGCGGCGCGCATCTCTACGGATTCGCATCACCAGATTCCGACTTCGATCTGCGCGGCGTGCACGTCACGCCCATGGTCGTGCTGACAGGTCTGCAGCGCGTCGACGACACGGTCAAGCGCTCGCACATGCGCGATGGCATGGAGGTGGACCTCGTCACGCACGAAGCGCGCAAGTTCTTCCGGCTGTTGCTGGGCGACAACGGCTATGTGCTCGAACAGCTCTTCTCACCGCTTGTCGTTCACACCACCGCAATGCACGACGAGCTGAAGGCGGTCGCCCGCGGTTGCGTCACCCGTCCGTGCGTGCGGCACTACCTCGGCTTCTCGGTGAATCAGTGGCTCCTGTTCAACGAAGAATCGCCGCGCCGACTCAAGCCGCTGCTTTATACGTTTCGCGTGCTTCTCTCGGGCATCCACCTCATGCGCACCGGCGAGGTGAACGCCAATCTCCAGTCGTGCAACGAGGCGCTGGGCCGGGCAAAGCTGCCGTACATCGACGAGATCGTCGCCAGGAAGGTGAATGGCACCGAGGGGGTCACGCTGACCGGCGGCGACGTGTCGTTCTACGAGAGCGAGTACGCGCGGCTTCGCGCGATGCTCGTCGCCGAGTCGGAGCGGAGCACGCTGCCGCTGTTGAACGACGCGGCGCCGGCGCTCAGTGATCTGCTCTTTCGCATTCGAACGCGCTTCACACCGGACACATGACGACGCCGACTCCCGAGACGACCGCCAAGACGCTGACCATCCCCGAACTCTCGCTCGTGGTGTTGGTCGGCGCGTCGGGGTGCGGCAAGTCGACCTTCGCCCGCGCGCACTTCGGGCCGTACGAGGTGCTGTCGTCGGATTTCTGCCGCGGACTGGTGTCGAACGATGAGAACGATCAGTCGGCGACCAAGGCGGCCTTCGAGCTGCTGCACGTCATCGCGGCCAAGCGATTGGAGCGCGGGCTGCTGACGGTGGTCGACGCGACCAACGTTCAGCCCGAGGCGCGCAAGCCACTGGTGGAGCTGGCGCGCAAGCATCACGTGCTTCCCGTGGTGATCGTGCTCGACGTGCCGGAGCGCGTGTGCGAGGATCGCAACTCCACGCGCCGCGATCGGTCATTTGGTGCGCATGTAATTCGGCAGCAGCGAAGCCAACTGCACCGCTCGCTGCGCAACCTGCAGCGTGAGGGGTTCAGGCACGTCCACGTGCTGCGCTCGGTCGAGGAGATCGCGTCCGTCACGATCAAGCGCGAGCCGTTGTGGAACAACCGGAAAACCGATCACGGCCCCTTCGACATCATCGGTGACGTTCACGGCTGCGGAGATGAGCTCGAGACGCTGTTGTCCGCGCTCGGCTACGCGCTCGACGAGAGTGCCGTGTGGCGCCATCCCGACGGACGCAAGGTGATCTTCGTCGGCGATCTGGTCGATCGCGGCCCGCGCGTGCCCGACGTGCTGCGCATCGCCATGCGCATGGTCGAGGCGGAAACCGCGCTCGCCGTGCCGGGCAACCACGATCTCAAGTTGGTGAAGAAGCTCCGCGGGCGAGACGTCCAGATCACCCATGGGCTGGCCGAGTCGCTGGCGCAGATCGAGGGAGAGGCGGCCGATTTCGGCCCGCGCGCCGCCGATTTCCTCGACGATTTGGTGAGCCACTACGTGCTCGACGGCGGCAAGCTCGTCGTCGCGCACGCCGGGATGAAGGAGGAGATGCAGGGGCGGGGGTCCGGCAAAGTTCGCGACTTCGCGCTCTACGGTGAGACGACGGGCGAGACGGACGACTTCGGTCTTCCGATTCGATACAACTGGGCGGCCGAGTATCGCGGGCAGGCGCATGTGGTGTATGGCCACACACCCATACCCGAGCCGGAATGGTTGAATCGCACGATCAACATCGACACGGGTTGCGTCTTCGGTGGCCGGTTGACGGCACTTCGCTGGCCGGAGAAGGAGCTGGTGTCGGTGCAGGCGACGCACACCTACTGCGAGCCGGCGCGTCCCTTCTTGCCGCCGAGCGAGTCGGCGCCATCGCTGTCGGCGCAGCAGCGCGACGACGAGATGCTCGAGCTGGCCGACGTGCAGGGCAAGCGCATCGTCGGCACCCGGCTACACCACAACGTCACCATCCGCGAGGAAAACGCGACGGCGGCGCTGGAGATCATGTCGCGCTTCGCGGCCAATCCGAAGTGGCTCGTCTATCTCCCGCCGACGATGTCGCCCTCGGAGACGACCAAGCACCAAGGCTTTCTCGAGTATCCGACCGAGGCGTTCAACTATTTCCGGCACCAGGCGCTGCCGGCCGTCATGTGCGAAGAGAAGCACATGGGCTCGCGCGCGGTGGTGATCGTGTGCCGCGACGACGATGTGGCTCGCCGCCGTTTCGGGGTGGTCGACGATGGGAGTGGCATCGTGTACACGCGCACGGGCCGCCGGTTCTTCGACGACCGCGCGCTCGAGAGCGAATTGATCGGCCTGGTGCGCGCGGCGTGCGACCGCTCGGGCTTCTGGGAGCGCGCCGCGACGGACTGGGTGGTGCTCGACTGCGAGCTCATGCCCTGGTCGGCCAAGGCGCGCGAGTTGATTCGCCAGCAGTACGCCGCGGTCGGCGCGGCCGCCGCGGGAGCGCTGCCGGTCGCCATGGACGCGCTGCACGCCGCCGCCGCCCGCGGCCTGGAAGTCGGCGAACTCGTGCACCGCTATTCCACGCGCGAAACGCTCATCGAGCGCTACTCCGCCGCGTACCGGCGCTACTGCTGGCCCGTGTCGTCGATCGCCGATCTCAAGCTCGCCCCCTTTCACGTGCTGGCGACCGAGGGCGCGGTGCACGGCGACAAGGATCACCGCTGGCACATGGAGATGTCGGGATTGCTGTGTGCCGGCGACGATAGCGGCGTGCTGTTCCGGACCAATCACCGCGTGGTGGACTTGACGGACCCGGCGAATGAAGCCGACGCGACCACCTGGTGGGAGCAGATGACCGAAACCGGCGGTGAGGGGATGGTGGTGAAGCCGATGTCCTTCATTGCCCGCGGCCGCCGCGGCGTGGTACAGCCCGCGGTGAAGTGCCGCGGCCGCGAATATCTGCGCATCATCTATGGTCCCGAGTACACGCTCCCCGAGAATCTCGATCGCCTGCGCTCGCGCGGCCTCTCGGGCAAGCGATCGTTGGCGCTTCGCGAATTTGCATTGGGCGTGGAAGGGCTCGAGCGTTTCGTGCGCCGCGAGCCGCTGCGCCGCGTGCACGAGTGCGTGTTCGGCGTGCTGGCGCTAGAGAGCGAACCGGTAGATCCGAGGTTGTAACGGCGGGGCAGCGGCAACGTCAGAGATTCGTCACTTGATGCGCGCCCCAGCCCCCAACCCCTAGCCCCCAGCCCCGAACCGAAGCAACCTCCGCTCCCCTTCTTTCCCGGAGCCCCAATGCCCGCCGACACTCGCGGCCGCTTCGTGTGGCACGAACTCATGACCACCGACCCCGCCGCCGCGCAGACCTTCTACAAGGCGGTGACGAATTGGACGACTCAACCTTTCGAGAACTCACCAACGCCGTACACGATGTGGATTGCCGGCCAAACGCCCGTCGGCGGAGTGATGGAGCTGCCGCAGAATCTGCGAGACATGCACGTGCCGCCGCATTGGCTCACCTACATCAGCGCGCCGAAGGTCGACGACACGTTCGCGAAAGCGCTGACGCTCGGCGCCACGCAGATGGTGCCGCCGAAGGACATTCCCACCGTCGGCCGATTTGCGGTGCTCGGCGATCCGCAGGGCGCGGTGTTCGCCCTCTTCACCCCCGAAGGAGGTCCGCCTCCCAAGGACGGCATGTCGCTCGGCGATTTCTCGTGGCACGAGCTCGCCACCACGGATCACACCAAGGCGTTCGAGTTCTACTCGGAGCTGTTCGGCTGGGTGACGACGAGCGAGATGGACATGGGCCCGATGGGCATCTACCACATGTTCGGCCTTTCAGCGGACGCGCCGATGGGCGGGATTTACAACAAGCCGAAGGAAATGCCGGCGCCGCCGCACTGGCTCCCCTACGCGCTGATCGCCGACATCAACAAGGGCGCCGACTCGGTCAAGGCGAAGGGCGGGATGATCCTGAACGGTCCGATGGAAGTGCCCGGCGGCGACTGGATCGTGATGTCGATGGACCCGCAGGGTGCGGCGTTCGCGCTCCATCAGAAGAAGGGCTGAGCCGGCCCTGACTCGCGCTGAGAGCTAAAAGACCGCGTTCGCCTTCTGGCCTTTGATCACCAGGTTCTCGATGAAGAACTCCATCATCCGATCCTGGTTCAGGCCGGAATGACCTTGATCGGGCCCCACCTGCACCTCGAAGCTCTTGCCGGCTCGCTGTAGCGCTTGGATGAGCTGCATGCTGTTCGACGGGTGCACGTTGTTGTCCGCCGTCCCATAGTAAAGCATGAGCCGGCCCTTGAGCTTGTCGGCGTAGGTCATCGCGCTCCCCATGTCGTATCCTGACTTGTTCTCCTCGGGCAGCCACATGTAGCGCTCGGTGTAGATCGAGTCGTAGTTGCGCCAGTCGGTCGGCGACGAGGATGCCGACGCCGCCGCGAAGACGTCTGGATAGCGCAGCAGCGCCATCGTCGACGCATACCCGCCGTACGACGCGCCGAAGATGCCGACGTGATCCTTGTCGACGTACGGGCGCGCGGCGAGCGCTCTGACTCCCGCCGCCTGATCGTCGATCTCGACCGTGCCGAGCTTCTGGTAGATCGCGTCGAGGAATCGCTTGCCGCGCCCGGCCGCGCTGCGCGAATCGAACGACGCGACGAGAAAGCCGTACTCGGTCAACCGGTTCGGGAGCGTGAAGTTCTCTGTCGCCCCGTTCGTCGCCGGTCCAGCGTAGACGGTGATCAGCAGCGGATACTTTTTCTCCGGATCGAAGTTCGACGGGTAGTGCAACATGCCGTGGAGCACCGTCGTGCTGTCGGCCGCCGTGAAGGTGAACAGCTCGACACGCTTGAGTCCAAGCCGGTGGAATCTGCTGGTGTCGCTCGCGGCGAGCTCGGCCACCAGCTTGCCTGTCGCATCGATGAGGCGCGTGACCGGCGGCCGATCGTGCGTCTGCGCAATGTCGACGAAGTGCTTGCCGTCGGGCGCGAGATTCACCGCGTGGTTGAACGCCGGATCGGTCAGGCGGCGGTCGCCCTTACCGTCGAGCCCGACTCGATGCAGCTGCAACTTCATGTGGTTCTCGCCGTCGCGCGCCATGTAGTAGAGCAGGCCGGCCTTCTCATCGATCTTCACGATCGCGCCGGCGTCGAAGGAATTCCTTGTGATCGTCGACAGCAGCTTGCCGCTCAGATCGTACAGGTAGTAGTTCCTGTAGCCCGTGCGCTCGGACATCCAGATGAAGCGCTTGCCGTCCTTCAGCCCCTGCATCGTCGGGTTGTTCTCGAGCCAACTCGCCGGCCACTCTTCGTGCACGATGGCTCGGCACGCGCCGCTGTCTGGAGCGCAGGCGGTGAGCTCGAGGATGTTCTGCCGGCGATTCGTGCGATTGAAGGTGATCTCCCGTCCGTCCGGCGTCCACGCGACGTGATACACGTAGTGCCCGACCACCCCATTCTCGAACGGTTGGCCGTCCCGCACATCCATGCGCGTGACCATTCTCGTCGCGACATCGTAGACGAACAGATCGACAATCGGATTGGGCACGCCGGGCTTGGGGTACGCTTCGGCATCGACCTCACTTTGCAACTTGGTCTGGCTCAACTCGAGGAAATAGTCGGGCACGCCGCTTTCGTCGAACCGATAGAACGCGAGCTTGCTGCCGTCGGTGTTCCACCACATCGCGGTGTTCTGCCCCAACTCCTCGCCGTACACCCAGCTGGCGGAGCCGTTCTTGACGCGGTGCTGGGTGCTGCCATCGCTCGTGATCGCCAGCTCGTTCGTGCCGGCGCTGTCGCTGATCCACAGGTTGCGATCGCGGTAGAACGCCTTGTGCTTGCCATCGGGCGAGAAGGCGAAATCAAACTGACGTCCGCGCGCCGGCCCGCCGGGAAAACCGCGTCCACGATTGCCCGTTCGGAGCAGCGATGTGTCCGCCTCCCCGATCTCGGCCGCCAGTCCCTTGGCGACGTCGAAGCGGAACCGCTTGCCATCCAGCTGATACTCGAACGCGCTGCCGTCGTTCGTCCACGTCGTCGCCAGCGCGCCAAACTTCACTGAGCCGAGCGCGTCCCGGCTCATCCGCTGATACTGCTCGTAGCCGGGCATCGACTTGAGGCGGTCCTGTGCCGCGGCCGCTATCGTGTGCGCCACGCTGAGGACAGTGACGGCGAGCGATGTGCGGACTAACACCGAATTCAGCATGCGGGCGGTCTCGAATCGTTGACGGAGAAGTGATGATGCGCGCCACAAAGATCACATCTGTTAATCTGTGGTTCCACCAAGGCTGAGCACAGCCTTAGGCGGCCCGCCATCCAGAACAGCTGGAAACCCGGGAATGATGAATCGCGGGCCGCTCTGACGCTACGGATCGTCAGAGTATCGTTACGACTCCGGTCATTCCCTGGTCACGGGCGACGGTCGCGGCATCTTGGACGAAGCCATCAGGACCACCCGTACCTGGAGTGCCCATGCGAATCGTTTCGTCACGCTTGCTGCACCACGTGCTCATGCCGTTGTCGCTCGCCGCGCTGGCAACGCGGGTCGGCGCGCAGCCCTCGGCGCCGGACCCCGCGCTGCTGCACGCCGATTCACTGTACGTCTCGAAACAGTACGCCAGCGCGGTAACGGCATATCAAGCGCTGCTGCGCGACAAGCCCGGCATCGCGCGCGCATGGAGCCGGCTCGGCGCGTCGCTTCTCACGATGCACAAGGACGGCGAGGCACTCGACGCCCTGCGACACGCGGCGGCGCTGGTGCCCGCCAATCCCGTCGTCGCGTACAACATGGCCGCGGCGCATGCGCGACTTCATCACACGGATTCGGCGTTCGCCTGGCTCGGCGCCTCGATGAGAAACGGATTCACCAACACGTCCTCGCTCGCCGCCGACAGCGATTTCACGTCGCTGCATTCGGACCGCAGGTACGACAGCCTACTCGTCGCCGGCCGCGAGGCGATGCGGCCGTGCATGCATCGACCGGAGTCGCGGAAGTTTGATTTCTGGGTCGGCGAGTGGGACGTAAAGAGCCCGGCCGGCACCGGCGCCGGCAGTAGCAGCGTGAAGCTCCTGCTCGAGGGCTGCGCCGTCTATGAGAATTGGACCGACGGCCAGGGCGGCGAAGGCAAGAGCCTGAACAGCTACAATGCCGGACTCAAGATGTGGCAGCAATTCTGGACCGATCAGTACGGCACGGTGACGGAGTATCGCGAGAGCAGGTGGGTCGACAATAGCCTCGAGTACATGGCCCACTCGTTCTCTCCGACCGGCGCACCGGTGCTGATGAAGATGACGTTCACGCCTGTAAATCCCGATCTCGTCCGCCAGTTCGGCGCGACGTCGGCCGATGATGGCAAGACGTGGACGCCCTCGTACGATCTCTACTATCATCGCAAGAAACCGTAGCCCCGCGACGACGCGAGCGTTGAGAACGGCCGAGCGGCACTCCCGCCCGGCCGTTTTCTTCGGCACTCTCTCCCGCTGAACTCTCGCAAGGGAATCGACGATGGCGGATGAAGCACAGCGGGACATGGGGAAGGTGATTCGCGAATGGGGGCAGTTCGCGATCGTGCTCTTCGCCACGATCTCCGCGTTCTACCAGTTCATTTACAAGGAGAGGATTGTCCCCTCCCGGCGGCCGCCGGTGCTCACGATTCAGGCGACGCTGGAGGCCGTCGGACGGAAAGGACCGCTCGTGCTCGTGCGCGCACGCGTGCGCGTGGCAAATCAAAGTGACGTAAAAGTGTGGGTGCCCGCGCTCTGGTACAACATCGTCGCATATCGAGCCGGCGACGAGACGCTCTCGGATTCGACCTTCGCGCCATTCGTGCGCCAGATGATCGCCAACAAAGGCGAGGCAGCATCGCGATATTCGCCGCCTGCCTCAATGCAGGTCGTGGCGGTGTGGCATCTGTCGACTACCTATTTCTGGTATCAGCCCAAAGACGAATCGACCAACGAGACGCTGTTCTACGTTCCAGCGGACCGCTTCGATGCGGTGATGATGCAGGCGCAAATGGTGATGACGAAAAACGGCGGAGCCATCGACTCGCTCGAATTCGCCACGCAAAGCAGCGGCGAGATCGAGCCCAAGCTCCTCGTTCCCGGCTCCAAAGGCGGGAAAACTGAAGCGCTCGATGACCAGAACCCCCGGCACCGCCGGTGGGCGGAAGAAAATGGCGTCGCGCATAATTCGACGGTCGCCACGCTCTCACTGTTACCGGCCGCGAAGTGATGGCCTCGCTCCGCGACGAGATCCGCGCCGCCGCCGATCGTATCGCGCCGCACGTGGTGCGCACGCCGCTCCGCCACGCGCCGTCGCTCGGCGGCCGCGCGCGATTCAAGTGCGAGAATCTCCAGCGCACCGGATCGTTCAAGATCCGGGGCGCGCTGAACAAGATGCTGCTCCTCTCCGGCGCACAGCGCGACGCCGGCGTCGTCACATCCTCGACGGGAAATCACGGACTCGCCGTGGCCGAAGCGCTGCGCATCGCCGGGGGGCGCGGCACGATCGTCGTGTCGGCGAGCGCGTCGGCGTACAAGGTGGACCGGCTGCGCACCGCCGGCCTGGAGGTCATCACCGACCGGGGCGATCCGATGCAAGCCGAGCTCAACGCGCGCGCGCTGGCGGAGCGAACCGGTCGTGTCTATGTGTCGCCGTACAACGACCTCGACGTCGTGGCGGGGCAGGGCACCGCCGGCGTCGAGATCGCCGAGCAGTGGCCGGAGGTGGAGGCGGTATACGTCGCCGTCGGCGGCGGCGGGCTCGTCGCGGGAGTCGCGACCTGGCTCGAGTCGGTGGCGCCCTCGGTGCGCATCGTCGGATGCTGGCCCGAGAACGCGGCGGGGATGCACGCATCGATGCTGGCAAAGCACATCGTCGAAGTGCAAGAATCGCCGACGCTCTCGGATGGAACGGCCGGCAATCTCGAGCCTGGCGCGGTGACGCTGCCATTGTGCATCGATCTGATCGACGAGCACGTGCTCGTCTCCGAGCAGGAGATTGCGCGCGCGATGATGGACGTGCGACGCGATGATGGCGAGACGATCGAAGGCTCGGCCGGCGTGGCGGTCGCCGGCTATCGCAAGCTCACCGCCGGGCGGGGCGACTATGCGCCGCTGGCGAGCGTCGTGATTTTGTGCGGCGGCAACGTCGGAGCGGACACGCTCGCGCGCGCGGCGCGTGTCGCCTAGTTCGCGGGCGCGGCGAACGCACTTAGTACTGCTCGGCCGTACCCGCGATGCCCGGCTCGAACAGCGCACGGAGCGCGTGGGTGAGTGCGCTCTCGTCGGTCGGGTCCACCGAGTCGAGCAGCGGGCGGAGATCGTCATCGATGCGGACGTCGATGCCGGCGCGGGAATACGCCGGCGCGCGATTGTTCGGCATCACGCCCAACGCGCGCCGCGCGCTCGCGAGGTCGTTCGCTTTGGCGAAGCGCACCATCGACTGCGCCTCGCTCGTGTAGCGATCGACCGCCGACGTGGCGGCCGATGCCGGCTCGGCCCGGGTCGGCGGCGGAAGCAGGCGCGGCGCGGGCGGCTGAAACGCAAGCGCTCCGGCGGCGAGCTGCTGCGCGATCGCCGTCCCAGCGTCGTCGGCCGCAAGTTCGCGCTCGCGTCGGCGGCGCTCATCGGCCATTGCGTCCCACGCGCTCGCGTGGGGGTGATGACGGTCAACATGGTGGATGGACATCCACTACCCTCTGGTCGGCGGACGAGAGGCGGCGCCGTATGGCGCAGCGCGAGGCTACGCCTGGAGTATCGGTAGGGTGCGGAAAATACTTGAGCGCCGCATCTTCCTACCACGATTCTTCCGGCCGGAGCCCGTCCATGACCGTTCGCCGCATGCACTTAGTGCTTGGGTCGCTACTCTCGGTATTCGCGCTCGCGCGCGCCACGCGGGCGCAGGACGCCGCCGTGCTGCGGGCCGCGGCACACGGGTACCGCACGGCGCACGAAGGTGCGATCGTGCGCGAGTTCGCCGATTTGCTATCGTTGCCGAATCTGGCCAGCGACCGCGCTAACATCCGCCGCAACGCCAGCGCGATCGCCGCGATGCTGGAGAAGCGCGGTGTCAGCGCGCGGCTGCTCGAGGTAGAGGGCGCGCCGCCGGCGGTGTTCGGCGAGCTCCTGTCGCCCGGCGCGACTCGCACGGTCGTGCTCTACGCGCACTACGATGGACAGCCCGTCGACCCGACGCAGTGGGTGACGCCGCCCTGGTCACCGACGTTGCGAGACAAAGCGCTGTTCGATGGCGGCGTCGTGATTCCGATGCCAGTCGAGGCATCGGATCACGTGGCCGGTGAGGCTCGCCTCTACGCGCGCTCCACCGGCGATGACAAGGGCAGCATCCTCGCCATGCTCACGGCGCTCGATGCCATGCGGTCCGCGAACATGAAGCCATCGATCAACATCAAGTTTTTCTTCGAGGGGGAAGAGGAGGCCGGCTCGCCGCATCTGCGGCAGATCCTCGAGAAGTATCGCGACCTGCTCGCCTCCGACGGCTGGCTCTTCTGCGATGGTCCGAATCATCAGAGCGGGCGGCAGCAGGTGCAGTTCGGCGCGCGCGGCGTCACGGGACTCGAGCTCACCGTCTACGGGCCGACGCGTCCGCTGCACAGCGGCCACTACGGCAATTGGGCGCCGAACCCCGGCGCGCTGATGGCGAACCTCATCGCCAGCATGCGCGACGACGATGGGCTGATCAAGATCGCCGGCTACTACGCCGACGTTCGGCCGATCACCGCCGCCGAGCGTAAGGCTGTCGCGGCGCTTCCCCTCATCGACTCGACACTCCGCCGCTCGCTCGGCCTGGCGCGCACCGAATCGAACGACGCGCTGCTGGCCGAGCGCATCATGCGGCCCGCATTGAACGTGCGGGGCATTCGCGTCGGCGCGGTGGGCGCGCAGGCGGCCAACGTCATTTCGACTGAGGCGCGCGCGTCGTTCGATTTCCGGCTGGTGCCGAACCAGACGCCGGCGCACGTGCAGGAGTTGGTGAACGCGCATCTGCGAAAGCAGGGCTACTTCGTGACGAGCGACAGTGTGACGATGGCCGTGCGCGTCGGGCATCCCAAGGTGGCGCGGGTCGAATGGGAGGCGGGAGGGTATCCGGCCAGCCGCGCACCGATGGATCTTCCGATGGCGCAGGCCGTGTTACGCGCGGTCGGCGATGGCGTGGGGGAGAAGCCGCTGGCGGTGCCGACCGTCGGCGGGAGCGGGCCGACGTATCTGTTCGAGCAGGTGTTGAAGGTGCCGGTGCTGGCGCTTCCGATCGCTAACTACGACAACAACCAGCACGCGGCAAACGAGAACATCAGGATTCAGAATTTGTGGAACGGGATCGAGATGTACACCGGCTTACTCGGGCGGCTCGGGGTGTATTGGAGGGGAGTGGTGCCATAACTGAACAGGGAGGCGGATCGTGACGGGTGCGCCGCCTCGTGCCGCCGCCGTCAGTTCGGAAATCCGGAGCGATCCAGCCCCGGAATGACCTTGAGTGCATTCTTGTAGTAAATCTTTTTCAGTACGTCGTCAGGCAAATCCACCCCATAGAGCTTCCACGACGCCGCGTAGTTCCGGTAGTAGTCGAAATACTCATCCTGCGTCTCGAGAATGCGGAAGTACGTCCAGTACTCTTTCGGCGCGTACGTATCCTTGCCGAGCATCACGCGGTCCTGGTACGCGACGAGGAATTTGCGCGCCGCCCGCGGTTGGCGGCCGAGCTCCGCCATCACGGCGCCCAACTCGGTGTAAACGTTCGGGAGCGTGTCGAGCATCGCGCCGAGGCGCGTGAGGTCGCCGCCGAGCCAGGCGAGATGCGCCGCGATGAATTTCGTGCGGGGATGCTTGCGGAACATGTTCCGCTGCTCGCCCATCACCTGCTCGAAGGTCGGATAGCGATCCGGCGGTCGGCCGCGCCCGGGGCGCAGTTTGAGCTCGAGCCACCTTTCGTTCTTTGCGTCCATCGGGTCGAACAGCGATTTCGGTTCGCCGGAATGGATCAGCACGGGGATGCCGAGCGCGCCCGCTTTCTCCCAGACGAGATCGAGCCGCGGGTCGTCGACCGGCACGCGCCGGCCCTTGCTGTCCTTCACGTCGAGCCCGAGGTCTTTGAAGATCTTGAGGCCCTGGGCGCCGCCCTGTTTCACGTCGGTCTCGAGCTGCGCCGCGGCGCGTTCGCCCCAGCGCGGATCGTCGATGTTCGAGAAATCCAGGTTGGCAAAGACGATGAAGCGGGACGGATAGCGGGCCTTGAGCAGCTTCACGTTCCTGGCGAGATCGGCCCCGGTGCCGCCGCTGAGATTGACCAGCGCGTGCAGGTTGAGCTCGTCCATCTCGTGCACCAGGCGGTCGACCTGATCGGGACGAGTGACCGCTTCCTGATGGCTGTGCACATCGATGAAGGGGAACCGCGCTCGCTTGACGATGTGCTCGGGGACGACGAGCGTCGATCTTGGCGCGTACTCCTCGAGCGTCATCTGCTGCGCACGGGCGGGCCGCAGATATGGCAAAGCGGCGAGCGAGGCGATCGCGGCGATCGTTATCGTGGTATGCATGCCGCGGATGTTACTGCGCGCATCGCTGCGCGGTAGGCGGCGGCGTGTTCGAGAACTGTGGGCGCGGCCGCGGATCTGACCCACAGCCGAGGGCGCCGAGGATACGCAAGACCAAAAATGCAAAAAGCAGCCGCAGATTGACGCAGATGAACGCAGATCTGCGTCTCGCGGCTCGAGTACAAGAAATCTGCGTTCATCTGCGTCAATCTGCGGCTGCTCTTGTCCTTAGATGAGCAATTGAATCTGCGGCTGCTCTTGTTCTTGGATGAGCAATTGAATCTGCGGCCCTACGCGGCCCGGATGCTCCGCGTGCAGCGCGAGCCGCGAATCCGGAGCTCCGCCGCCCAGCCGGCTTCGAGCGTCATGGCGATGCGGGTGACGCCATCGGCCGCGATGATCGACAGGCCATCATCGGACAACATGCCGCGCGCGACGATCCGGCCGGACGTGTCCTTGATGCGGATCTCGGCGCCGGGCGTGAGCCAATCGGGGCCGAAGGTGCGGGCGAGCGGCGAGCGATGCGGTCGTGCGCGGTGCGGCCCTTCGTCTTGGCGAAGAGCGTCCGCATGAGAAGCGCGGGGCATGGGTCGTTCCTCCATGAACGATGTGGGGGAGCATCCGTGCTCCACCCGTGTGCCGCGTCATGCGGCTCACGTTCATGAGTGTCGGCCGATGATTGAAAGAGCTAAAGGCTCAGGCTTCGATCTCGACCGCGACGATGTGCGCCAGGGTCATGACCACCTTCTTCCGGTTCGCGAAGGTAAAGAACGTGATGACGGGTGAGGAGTTGTCAGCCATGGCCTGGGCAATCGTATTACCGGTTTCAGGGCTTACTTCATATTTCTGCCCGGCGCTCGTGAGCACCAGGTGACTAGTCACCGCCATTGAGTCTCCATTGTGAGGATGTGCGTACTAGCCACCTAGCTCTTGTGATGCCGCACGGCAGATACGAGAGTAGCTGACATCAGATTTCAGATGTCCGATGTCAGACACCATTACCGCTGCTATGCAGTGACTGACATCTGACGTCTGACGTCTGCCCCTGTGACATCTGATGTCTTCCGTTTTCCGTGGAGTCAACTGTGCTCACACTTGTCGGCGTCCTGATCGTGATCGTCGGCTTCGTGCTGCGCTTCAATCCGCTGCTGGTGGTGATGTGCGCGGGAATCGCCACCGGGCTCGCGGGAGGACTCAACTTACAACAAGTCATCGACGCCTTCGGCAAGTCGTTCATCGGAAATCGCTATGTCGCCATCGTCTGGCTGGTGCTCCCGGTGATCGGCATGCTCGAGCGCGCCGGCCTCAAGGAGCGCGCGCAGCTGCTCATCTCGCGGGTTGGCGCCGCGACGACGGGGCGCGTGCTGCTCGCCTATCTCGCCATCCGGCAAGCGACCGCCGCGGTCGGGCTCGTCTCGCTCGGCGGCCACGCGCAGATGGTCCGACCGCTCGTCGCGCCGATGGCCGAGGCGGCGAGCGAGAGCCGGTACGGTGAGCTTCCCGATGAGACTCGGCAGCTGATTCGCGCCCACTCGGCCGCGGCCGACAACGTCGGACTTTTCTTCGGCGAGGACATCTTCATCGCCATCGGGTCGATTCTGCTCATCAAGGGATTCCTGGAGCAGAACGGCATCGTGCTCGAGCCGGCGAAGCTGGCGCTGTGGGCGATCCCGACCGCGATCGCCGCCTTTCTCATCCACGGCACGCGTCTGGTGCTGCTCGACCGCAGGCTCGCCAAGCAGTTGGCTCGCGAGCCGGGACGCGACGCATGATCGGGCTCGAGTTCGTCTACGTGATGATGGGCGTGCTGGTCGGTGGGGTGGCGGTCATCAACGCATTCGATGCCGCGAATCCCAAGCGCTGGAGCAACACCGCGTTCTGGGGGATCTACGCCGTCACCTTTCTCGCCGGCTCGCGCTTCAGCAATCTCGCCAACGGTCTGCTGGTGATCGTCATGGTCTGCGTCGCCGCGTTCGGAGGCATCGGTCAGGGAACGTCGCAGAGCACCACGCGCGAGGAGCGCGAGGCGAGTGCCAGGCGCTGGGGCAACTGGCTGTTCGTGCCCGCGCTCATCGTCCCCATCGTGACGATGGCGGGCACCATTTTCCTCAAGGGGTTGATGGTCAACGGCTCGCCCCTGGTGGATCAGAAGCAGGTGACGCTCATCTCGTTAGGCATCGCGACGATCGTCGCGCTGGTGGCCGGAATGCTCATTCTGCGGCCGCCGCCGCTGGCGCCGATTCGTGAAGCGCGGCGCCTGCTCGACGCGGTGGGCTGGGCCGCGGTGCTTCCGCAAATGCTGGCCGCGCTCGGCGCGCTCTTTGCCGCGGCCGGCGTCGGCAAGGTGATCTCGTCGCTGCTGAGCCAGTGGATTCCGCTCGACCACCCGCTCGTCGTCGTCATCACGTACGCCGTGGGGATGGCGCTGTTCACGATGATCATGGGGAACGCACTCGCCGCATTCCCTGTCATGACCGCCGCGCTCGGCCTACCGCTCATCGTGCACAAGTTCGGCGGTGATCCGAGCGCGATGGCGGCGATCGGGATGCTGGCCGGTTACAGCGGCACCCTGATGACGCCGATGGCGGCCAACTTCAACATCGTCCCCGTCGCGCTGCTCGAGCTGCGCGATCAGAACGCGGTGATCAAGGCGCAGATCCCGACCGCGCTACTACTGCTCGTCACCAACATCGTGTTGATGTACTTCCTCGTGTTCCGTCACCGCTGATGGCCGGCGCCGCGCATGTGCTGACTCCCGATATCGCGTCGAAGTTCGCCGGCCTCGCGCTCGAGCACATCACGCGCCCGTATCCGAACAAGCTCGACCACGTATTGAACAATCCAGGCGACCTGCTCGGCCCGCGCGAGCTGCATCCGATTTTCTACGGCAGCTTCGACTGGCACTCGTGCGTGCACGGCTATTGGCTTCTGGCCGCGCTCGCTCGCCGGTTTCCCGAGATGCCGGAAGCGGCGCGCATCCGCGAGCTGTTCGACACGCATCTCACCACATCGAACGTCGCGCGCGAAATCGAATATCTCGCGCAACCATCGCGCGGAACTTTCGAGCGGCCGTACGGATGGGCGTGGCTGCTGATGCTCGACGCCGAGTTGCGCCGCCATCAGGGTGAAGCAGGGATGCGCTGGTCAGCGACGCTCGGCCCGCTCTCCGCGGCGTTCGTCCAGCGGTTCGTCGATTGGCTTCCCAAAGCGACCTATCCCATTCGCGTCGGCACACACTACAACACGGCCTTCGCACTGGCGCTGGCGCTCGAGTACGCTGGTGGCGCGGGCGATGCCCGCCTCACGAGTATGCTCCGTGACACGGCCGTTGCTTGGTACGATGCAGATCGCGACTGCCAGGCGTGGGAGCCCAGCGGGGACGACTTCCTCTCCTCGGCGCTCGTCGAGGCGGAGTGTATGCGACGATCGCTCGGACCCGCGGAGTTCAGTTCGTGGCTCGACCGGTTTCTGCCGCGGATCGCCGCGGGCGAGCCGGCGACCTTGTTCACGCCAGCGCTAGTGAGTGACCGGAGTGACGGCAAGATCGCTCACCTCGACGGGCTCAACCTCAGCCGCGCGTGGTGTTGGCGATCGATCGCGACTTCATGGGCCGCGGATGATTCCCGCCGCGTTCGCGCACTCGATGCCGCGGATCGGCATCTCGAGGCGAGCCTGCCGCACGTGGCGGGCGACTACGCCGGGGAGCACTGGTTGGCGACGTATGCGCTGCTCGCGTTGGGGGCCGCGGATTTGTTGTCGCTCTGATACTGCCAGAGCGACCGCAGATCTTCTCTTTAGAACGGCAAGAGCAGCCGCAGATTTCCGCAGATGAACGCGGATACTGCACTCGGGTGAAAATGCAGCGTCCATCTGCGGCGATCTGCGTAATCTGCGGCTGCCCTTGTTTCTGGAGAGTCCAAACAGTTCCAAAAACCGATTTTTTTGTGGAGAACTTCCAAGCAGCTTGTAAAATCTGTGAGCCTTGGCCCGCCAGTCGTTTCATCCGCGGCAATCCGCGGCAATCCGCGGCAATCCGCGTAAATCCGCGGCTGGCGTTGCAGCTGTTGTGAGGCCGAGCCCAATCCGCGGCCGGTCAGTCGGATCGCAGCGCCACCAACGGATCCACCCTCGTTGCCCGCCGCGCCGGCAAGACGCAGGCGACGAACGCCACCATCAACATGAACGCCGCCACCGCCGCGAAGGTGATCGGGTCCGCGGGCCTCACGTTGAACAGCATCGACGACACCAGCCGTGTGGCCGCAAACGCGCCGACCAGGCCGGCCACCAGACCGACGCCGGCCAGCGTCATCCCCTGCCTCAGCACCATCGCCAGCAGGCCGTGCTCCGTCGCGCCGAGCGCCATGCGGATGCCGATCTCGCGGCGGCGCTCGTTCACCGAGTAGGCGAGCACGCCGTACGTGCCGATCGCCGCCAGCGCCAACGCCACACCCGCGAAGATGCCGAGCAGCTCGGCCAGAAAGTGCGGGCGGCTCACCGAATCGGAGAATACCTCGTCCATGCTCCGCAGCTTCACGATCGGGAGCGTGGGGTCGAGCGCGCCGACTGCTTGACGGATGCCAGCGGAGAGCGATGCCGTCGGCAGCGTCGAACGCATCACGACGTTCATGTTCCGCGGTGCGAAGCCGAGGTAGGCCGGCGATTGCGGATAGTTGAGGTACAGCTCGGTGCCCGTCTTCGAGTCGACGCCGCCCTGCTTCACATCCTTCACTACGCCGACGATCGTGAAGAACGTCTTCGATCCGCCGGGCTGAACGCGGTGGCCGATTGCGCTCTGCTTGGGGAAGAAGAGCTTCGCCATCGTCTCGTTTACCATCACCACGGGCGGCGAGCCCGGCGCATCCGCGTCGTTGAACCCCCGCCCTTCCACGATCGGAATCCCCATCGTGGCGAGATAGTTCGGCGTCACGTACTGGTAGTAGTCGATGTTCTGCGGCGGGCTGTCCTTGGTCTGCACGTAGCCTTCGATCATCGTGTCGTTGGCATTCACCTGCCGCTGGGGTGGGAGGCCGGTCATCGCCGCGGCGCTCTGGACGCCGGGCAGCGCGGCGAGCTGCCGGGTGAGAGTGCCGAAGAACGCGACGCGGCGGCTGCTATCGGCGTACGGCTGGCCCGGCAGCACGATGCCGAACGTCGTCAGCTTCGCGCGATCGAATCCAGAGTCGACCCGCATCAAATTCCAGAAGCTCTTCATCAGGAGACCCGCGCCCACCACCAGCATCACCGCCAGCGCCATCTCGGAGATGACAAGTCCGCGGCGAACGCGGTTGCGCGCGGCGCCGGCGGTCGTGCGGCCGCCGGCGTCGCGGAGCGCCAGCCCGATGCTGTGCGCGCTCAGGTGCAACAGCGGTGTCAGTCCGAAAGCGAAGCCCGTGCCGACGGCGAGGAGCAGCGTGAGGAGGAGCACGCGTCCGTCGAGCCCGATCGATGCCACGCGCGGAATGCCCGCGTTCGCGGCGACGAGCGCCTTCAGTCCCCAACGCGCCAGCAGCAATCCCGCCACCGCGCCGGTGATCGACAGCACCATGCTCTCGGCCACGAACTGCCGGATCAACCGGCCGCGGCCGGCGCCGAGCGCGGCGCGGAGCGCCAGCTCCTTGTGGCGCGTCTCGGCGCGCATGAGCAACAGATTCGCCATGTTCGCGCAGGCGATGAGCAGCACCAGACCGACCGCCGCCTGCAGCACCCAGAGCGCGGTTCGCACGCTGCCCACCATGTCGGCCTGCAGATCGTCGTAGCGGAGACGGTGATTTTTCGTGTCGGGCGTGTGGATGGTGCTGGGCACGTTCGGTCCGGCATTCGCTACGCCGCCGCTCGTCACCTGCCACTTCGCGAGGAGCGTCTGCAGCTCGCTGCGAGCGCGATCGATCGTGACGCCCGGCTTCATGCGCCCGACGAGCAGCAGGAAATGTCCGCCGCGCTGTTGATTGCGCTTGGCCGGATCGAGCGTGAGCGGCAGCCAGATCCTCACCTTCTGGTCGTGCACGTCGAAGTTCGGCGGCATCACGCCGATGATGGTCGTCTTCACGCCGTCGATGTCGACGCGCTGGCCGATCACCGAGCGCTGTTTGGCGAACGCGCTCTCCCACAATTCATAGGAGAGAATGCCGACGTCCGCCGCGTTCGGCATCGTCTCGGCCTGCGTGTAGAATCGGCCGAGCAGCGGTTTCACGCCGAGGGCGGGCAGCAGCGTCGCCGTGGTGAGCGCGGATGTCACGCGCGCGGGCTGACCTTCGCTGCCGATGTTCGCCGCGCCGATCGTATAGGCCCCGATCTCCTCGAACGATTGGTTGCGCTCGCGAAGCTCCGCGTACTCGGCCGCGTCCATCGGAAATTGGTCGAAGCCCAACGTCGGGAACTGGCTGGTGATGTAGACCAGACGATCCGGATTCGGAAAGTCGAGTCGCTTGAGCAGCACACCGTTGACGACACTGAAGATGGCCGAGTTGGCGCCGATGCCGAGGGCGAGCGTGAGCACCGCGACAGCGGTGAACCCGGGCACGCGTGAGAGACTGCGCACCGCGTAGCGGACATCTTGGACGAGTCGCTCGATCCACACGCCGGCCCACATCTCACGCGTGACTTCTTTCACCAGGGCGCGATTGCCGAATTCCTTGCGCGCTTCGAGGCCGGCGTCCTCCGGAGATTCGCCGCGCGCGATGCGGTCGCGGGCTGCCATCTCGAGGTGCGTGCGGATCTCTTCTTCCAGCTCTTCATCGCGCCGGCGTTTCTTGCCGCGGAAGATGCTCATGTCTCCTCCTGCACCGGCGGGGTGAAGATGCCGGCGAGCGCCTCGTTGAGCTGTTCCCAGCGCGACCGCTCGGCGGCGAGATGTTTTCTGCCGGCGGCGGTGAGCCGGTAGACGCGCACGCGCTGGCGGTTGTCGGAGACCTCCCACTCGGCTTCGATCCATTCCTGGCGCTCGAGGCGATGGAGCGCGGGGTAGAGCGATCCGGTATCGACCTGGAGCGCGCCGTTAGAGCTGGTGCGGATCATCTGCGAGAGGCCGTAGCCGTGGCGGGGGCCCCAGCGGAGGGTCTGGAGGATGATCATGTCGAGCGTGCCTTGGAGGAGCTCGATGCGGGAGAGCGGGGTGGTTTTCTTGGGCATTGGGTGTTGGGCGTCGGGACGGACGCCATGTAGGATGTCTACTCCCTTGGGGGTATGATGTCTACACCCACCGCGGTTCGTCAACGGGGGCGTGGCGGGACAGTGTCAGAGAACTGTTATCACAAAGCGCTAGACGGCCGGCGGCGACTCTGGCTGGTCGCGAAAGAATTGCGCTAGATCATAGTTCGCGATGCGACGAGCGAGCTCGACCGGCGACGCGCTGTGATGATTTCGGATCCAGGGATCGGCACCAAACGCGCGAAGCAGCTTGATCATCGTTCCGTCGCCGCGAGCGTGCATGACCGCTAGCCAGAGTGGAGTATTCCCGTATTCCTCTTGCGGATCGACTCTGGCACCGGCCTGCAGCAGGGCGCGGGCGATCTCGACAGCGCCCTCCAGCGCGGCGAAGTGCAGCGGGGCATATCCGCCGCGATCAGCCCGGTTCGGGTCCAGACCCGCGCTCAGCAGTCGACGAACGCGAAGTTCGTCGCGATCGCTGACGGCATGGTGCAACTCCGATCGGCCCTCTCGATCGAGCGACTCCGGCGTCGTACTCATTGGGGAGGTTCTGCGGCGCGTTCGCTGGCGTCTCGCAATTCGCTGATCACGGCTTGCGCGGTGTTGCCCAACGCCGAGAACTGGTGCGTGCCGGAGGCGAGATCGTTCGCGCTGCAGAGCGCCGAGCCGAGTGTGGCGGCGTCTGTCACTTGGTAGAACTGCACCTTGCCGCTGGGCGGGAAGGGAAACGCCGTCACTGCGCTGAACTCGTCTTTCAAACGCGAGCCTTCCTCGCGAAAGAGGGCTGCGACCCGGCGCACCGATTCATGCGCTCCGCCGCCGATGATTCCACCGCCGGTGCTCAAGTAGAGACTGGTGGCGCCGTCCTCGAAGGCGGCGAGTGTCGCGACGCCGCCGGCGATGCCCCAATCCATCACGACGCAGCGTACGTCGTCCGGATGCTCGGCGGGATTGTCGGCGAGGAGAGAGCGCGTGAGAAGCTGTTCGCGCAACATGGCTCCTCCTTCCGGCGGCGGCTGTAGACTCGCCTTGGGCTGGCGTCGGGCGATGCGTGACGCGAGCAGGGCGATCGCTCCGATAGCGATCCCGATCAGGAGCTCGTTAGGCATCCGTAGAATCGGACGACGCGTCGTCGCGCGCCCGGTTCCAGGGCAACCTGCCGGTGAGCGCATACCAGAGCGCCGGGCCACCGAAGATCAACAACCCCAGCAGTGCGTAGCGCGCGCTCGCTCTGCTGAGGGGCCCGCGTTCGTGTAGTGACGCGCTGTCCGTCATGAGCTCCGAAAAGAGATAGGCTGCGTACGCCGCGACGATGAGCGATGCGAGCGCGCGACCGGCCCACCGGAAGCGATCTGGGTTCCAGAGGAGGAGCATGAGCGTCGGGATCGCCGCGGCGAGACCGGCCTCGATCAGCATCGCCGTGCAATCGCCCACTCGCCGACGAATTGAACATAGAGATGTGGCTCATCGGCCGCACCATTCAGAAAGGCACCGAGGCGTTGCAAACTCGTCCGGCGAACCCCGACTCAAAATACCTCGCCCAACGACGGGAACGCATACCAGGCCAGCCACAAGAAGAGCAGTCCGTGAAACGCGAGGCTGACAGCGAAGCTCGGTTGCCGCCGAGCCCGCACGCCGAGTGCCGCGATGGTCGCCAGAAACGCAGCGTTGGCGGCGAGGACAAACATTGTGTACGCGTGCCCCTGATGCCTGAGCCCGTACGGCCAGGCGATGACGAAGTACCACACGCTGAGCACGGTAAGGACAGCGAGCGCCCAAAGAGACCGACGGGGCACGATGGGATCTCCGGAAAACAGGCTTCGACACCAAACGAGAAAGAGTATGGGTACCAGCGCGAACGCAGCCGCACCCACGAAGTACCCGAGCAGGAACAGATACGTCGGCAGCGGCATCAACACCCCCACCGTACCCACCGTCAACGCGAGGATGCCGGGGATGCCAAGTACGGCGGTGACCGCGAGAGTCCACATCGCGCTTCGGCGCCGAGACGTATCGATTTGAGTCATGGGAGAGCCACTAGCTGAGCGCCTTCCGAAATTGCACGATGCGATCGACCTCTCTGTAGCCGCTTTGTGCGCAGCGAATCCGCTAACGCGCGCAACTTCTCCGGGCTCAACGGAGAGCTCAGGATGCAGCAGCCGGCCGATGCAAGCGTGCAGGCAATCGAGGCAGCAACAACAAATCTCATCCTGCAGCGGCCACTGTCGATTCCACGCGACCCCCAGGCGTGCTTGTCGGATCCTGACAATCTCAATGTCGTCGTCTGCGATCTAGATCCCGACGGACGGTGGCTCTGCGTTCTCGTCCGTCTCCCGCTCCAACGCCTCGAGCTCGCTCGGCGTCAGCAGCCGCTCGGCCAGCCAGTCGCTCAAACGCTGCTCCGTCGGCGCGTTGACGGGAATGTCGCCGCGGAGCACACGCTCGGCGAAATCGCGAACCAGCCCGGCCTTCGCCGTGTGCCAGAGCGCTACGGCAACCATCCGAGTCGCCGGCGGCTGCCCGCGCTCCAGGCCGAGCCCGCGCGCGACGCTCCGCAGGTAGCCCGCGACGTTGATCTCCGTGGCGTCCGCGGCCACCATGCCGAACACATCGCGCGTCAGATCCTCGAGCCAAGGAAGATCGGCCGCATCGTGTTTGTCGAAGTAGTGCGCCAGAATTCTGGTCAGGACCGGTAGCGGCGACTCTCCGCGATCGACCCAATTACCGGCCTTTCGTGAGACGATGGTCGGTCGCACAAATCACTTCACGTCGGCGCGGAACGAGAACTGTTTCTGCATGACGACCGCGACCGGTCGCCCACACAAACGGGCGGGGAGGAATCGCGCGGCGAATACGGCGTCTCTGACCGCGGACACCGACGCGGTGTCGGACGAGCTGAGCACCGTGAGCGATTGCGGGCGCACCAGACCGGTTGAATCCACAATGAACTGGGTGAGGACCTCGCCGCGTGCTCCGTCATGCAGCAACGCCCGTGGCACTCGCGGAACGAGAGAGCCCGGGTACGGAATGGGGAGCCGGTCCACCTGGAACTCCAGAAATGGCTCAGCCTGCGGCGCGGCGCGTTCCTCGTCACCCGTCGCACAGGCGATCGCGCGCTCACGATGCGCGAGTGTCCGCGCGTGATCGGCCGCGCGCGTGAGAACCCGCGCGAGCGTGTCGAAGGCAACTCGATCCAACTCGGTCGCGACGTCGCCGATCGAGAACGATCGCTTGATCGCGCTCCCCTCCTGCTCCACCGTCACCCGAGTGGCGCGGCCGAGCATCGGACCTGACCGGCGCGATGAAATCACGTTCCCTCGGCGGACTTGGTCGTCGTCGGGCCCGAACAGCGTGACGGAGAGGTCAAGCCAGAGCGTCACGGAATCGGCATCGAAGGAGTCCGCGCGGCGACGGCCATCGCGCCGTACTGTCAGGGCAACGCTCCCGTCCGCGAGCGGCTGCACGCTCAGCATCAGCGTGCCGACACGCACCGTCGCGGAATCGGCCTCCTGCGCCCCGAGCGCGCGCGCCGCCGACGCGACCGTAATGCCGAGCAGTGCACATCGGGGCAGAAGTCGCATGAGCACCCACCGGAGAAGACCGAGACAAGGCGTGCCCGACTATATCGCCCGTACGGCTCCGCGGACAGAGCGCGCACTAGACGCGTCGCTCAGCCAATACGCCCACGCTCCAATGAAGAGCGTGAAGATGAGTAGTCGCCCCCACAGCCGCCGACGCCCACTTCGAGCTGGATTTCGCGTACCCCAATGGTAAAGGGCCATCAACCAGGGTATCAACGTTTCGATCGCCGTGAGGGCGGCGATCACATTGACCGCAGCCAGCGCGTTCGCATTGCCGTTCACGGCGCTACGGAATGGATCGTAGGACAGCGCAAGCAAGAAGAGGAAGCTGAACTCAGGGAGCGCCGTGTGACCGCAGTACGAGTCGAGCCCGTCGCCGAGCACAGAGGCCCGGCGATCCGGACGGCCCACGAGGCCCGAATTCACACCTAGCGTCGACGTACCGATAGTACGAGAGTGGTCACTGCCGCCAAGAGTGGAAGCAAAAATAGCGCAACGAACAGCAGCGGTGTTTCCCGAGCCAAGGCACCAGCTAGTTGCACAAGACCACGCAAACTGCCCGGAGAAGGAAGGAGCCAAAAAAAGTTTCTTGTGACGGAGCAAGTGAAGAACTACGAGTGCAACCGCAACGGACGCGGTCACGAGCCAAACCAAGACTGCGTTGGTCCAGAAGTCACGGGTCATTCCGGTGATTTCTCGAATCACCCCAGGAGAACCGGCTCTCCGAGCGACGCCGCATGGCTCATCGGCGAGACTGAGCCTCGCTTTCATTTTCGAGCCTGACACGCGCTGCACGAATCGTCATGTGCACGCCAACCGAGGACACGTTCGTAGATTTGGCGCCAGTGGGGATTTGCGCGAAGTGGAACCACGCTTCTTTATCAACAGTCACGACTTGGAGCACTTATTTATGGACGATCAACATCCGCAAGATCGTTTCCTTGTCGGCGGGTCGCTCTCACATATCTCGGTGTCACTTCGTGTGATTGGCGATTCTGTTGAACCCGAGGACATTACGCGTTTGCTTGGTGTGCAGCCCGCTTTCTTCGGCCGGAAGGGCGAGAAGATGTCCGTAGGCAGCACATTGGTTACTCAGCGTACTGGTAAGTGGGTATACGAATTCTCTGAAGAGCCGTCCCCTGAATGGGACTTGGGCGATGCACTGCGAGCGCTCCTTGGCCGACTTCCTTCCGACCTTTCCGCTTGGAGAGATCTCGGTAAACTATATAGTCTCGACATTTTCTGCGGCTTATTCCTGGGAAGCAAGAATCAGGGATTGAGTCTCGACTCGTCCATTTTGGCCGCCCTCGCCGATCGAGGACTTACGCTTCAGTTTGACATCTACGGGCCGCCAAGCGAAAGCCAAGGCTCATAGCGACAAATGCGCACCAGCACTTGTTCTACCCTGACTCAACGCGCGCCGCGGCTGCCAGTGGCAATCGTCACCACTGGCAGCAGTTTACGACGGGTGCATCGTGTGGTATCAGCACCATCGCGAGAGCGACAAGTGCGACGAGTGTCACGGACATTCGCGATTGACCGGGAACCCTTCGCGTCCGTCGGCTATCGCTTGAAGCCGCCAAGGTTTTTGTCGGTAAGAGGGCCGAGGAGCTCTCCTGTGTGCGGGTGGTATATGCCCCCCGTCATATCAACCAAGACGTTGTCAGCGGCACCGAGGCCGTTTGTTCTCTTGATCTTGTGAAGACGGACTGACCCATCACGTCCAGAGGAATACCGATCTTATGGGCATCCGAAGGCTCCTAGTTCACCTTGACGGAGGCCTACGCGGCATCCTATTAGGGTTCGCTCTGGCTGCGATCGGCACTACGATAGTTTTTGCCGTCGGCGATCAGACGTCGGGCATTGTCGCTAACGTCGCTGCGTTTGTCGCTGTTATCGGAATGGCGTTGGTCTTCGTGGGGGGCGCCATAAGATTCGCTACCACAATTTCGAGGATCAAGCGAAGACTTAAGTAATGACGCTAGAAAAAAACAACAAAAGTACTTTGTCCTGGCCGGATAGCGTCTCGAATATTCTCTTCGCGCTCGGTGCCTGCTACGTGTTCGCCACCATCTATGCATAGTCGATCACGTCGGCCACCTGCTTCGGTCGAACCGACTATGGCAGAAATCGTGTCACGTACAGCGGGAAGCGAATCTACCGCCGACGACCACATTGTCAGATTGCGGATTTCCTTTATTTCTTGCGCCGTCTTACCCGGCTCAGCAGTTATCAGTACCGAGTCGAATCCGGCCCACGGCCGGGGTATGCGCCCATAGTACCCGGCGTAGCCACGGCGCGAGAGTCCAGAAACGTGTCGCTGCGCCTCTTCCGTTGGCTGGCCTACTCGAAGACCCGGAGCAAAGATCTGTAGCACCTGGTCCGACTGCGTGTGTTGCTGCGTGTGTTGCTGCGTGTCATGGCACGCTAGGACGAAGCAAACAGGAATGCAGAGTAGATAACGCATTGCAGTGCTCACTGGTTCTTGAGATAGTTGGTCACGAGTTGCGTGCACGAACCCTTCGCCGATGCGAAATCCCGACCAACGTCGTTGCTCTCAAGGTCACGCTTCGTGTCCTAGTAGTCGAAGGTCACGCTGCGATTCACATTCGTTCCGGTTCTGCTGCCAGATCCGGTTGCCCGCGCCGTCGTGGCCGAATGTCGTCACCGGTCCGACCGGTGGGGTGACGCTGGCGATCAGGTCGTAGGGGCCGGTCCAGGCGTATTGGCTCACGGCGTTCGCGCCGCCGTAGGGCGACACACTCACCGATCGAATCAGATTGCTGCGGCCGTCGTACTCCGCGGAATCCACGTGCGCCAGGGGATCGAGCACGGCCGTGACGAGCGCGGGGAAGTTCGCGTCGGTTCGGAAGAGCCGAGTCGTGTTCCCAGGGCGTCCTGCGTGCGCGTCACTTGACCGCCCTTGTCCAGCCAGAAGCGTGAGATGGCTGGTGGCCCCGTCGTCGTGGGCGTACGCCAGCGACTCAACATCTTCTACACTCGCAAAGTTCGATCGCGTCGCGCGCGCTGATTGCCTCGTCCGTCCACCACTGGGCCATCTGCGTCTTTTTATCGATCTCGTCAACCCGGTTGCGCTGCGCCGGCGCATATCGAATTCCGGCTCGCCATAGTCTCGCGTGCGTCGCTTCGTGGAGGATGCCTTCCATCAGCCGTCCCTTGCGGTGGCGGGTGCCGTCCTC
>JBBROY010000033.1:0-54290 GCA_038228795.1 Gemmatimonadales bacterium | reverse complement strand
CTCAACGAGGAGCGGCGCAAGGACCTGGTGAAGATCATCCACAAGCTGGCCGAGGAAGGCCGCATCGGCATTCGCCACGCCCGCACCCACGCGCGCGACGCGGCCAAGAAGCTCGACAAGATCTCCGAGGACGACAAGAAGCACACGGAGAAGGATCTTCAAAAGCTGCACGACGACTACATCGCGAAGCTCGACGACATGGTCAAGCACAAGGAAGCGGAGATACTTGAAGTCTGAGGGCGGGTGTTGGGTGTGGTGGTTCGTTAGTCCGAAAGCTCTTTGAGTCAACCACACTCCACATCCCGCACCCGCCCTTCACGCCCTATGGATTCTTCGGACAAGCTTTCCCGCATTCGCGTGCACGGCGCCGTGCCCCGGCACGTGGCCATCATCATGGATGGCAATGGGCGCTGGGCCCGCGAGCGCCTGCTGCCGCGGCCGTTCGGTCACCGCTCCGGAATGAAAGCCGTGCGAGAAGCGGTCGAAGGCTCGATCGAGGTCGGACTCGAGTACCTCTCGCTCTTCGCATTCTCGAAGGAGAATTGGAACCGGCCGGCGATCGAGGTCTCGGCGCTCATGTCACTGCTCGAGGAATACGTCAAGAGCGAGGGCGACGAGCTGGTGGAGCAAGGCGTGCATGTGCGCGTGCTCGGTGATCTGGAGCGCTTGTCGCAGTCCGCTTCGCGTGCGGTGCAGGAAATCATCGCGCGCACCGCGCACAACACGCGGCTGGTGCTCAACCTGTTCATCTCGTACGGCGGTCGCGACGAGCTCGTGCGCGCCGCGAGGTTGATGGCCGAGGACGTCGCCGCCGGTACGCTGGCGCCGGGAGAGATCGACGAAGAGATGGTCACGCGCTACCTCTATACGGCTGACTGCCCCGACCCCGACCTGTTGATTCGCACGAGCGGTGAGCAGCGCATCTCGAACTTTCTACTGTGGCAGCTCGCCTACACGGAGCTCTTCATCTCGCCGGTGCTCTGGCCCGATTTCGATCGCGAAACGCTTTACGACGGCATCATCGCCTTTCAGAACCGGGACCGCCGATTCGGGCGCGTGATCGCATAGTGGCGCGGTCGGAGTTGACCTTGCGCGTGCTGTTCGCGGTGGTGGCGATTCCGATCGTCGCCGCCGCGGTGTTTTTTGGGGACTGGGCGCTCGCCGGCCTGCTCGCGATCGCCGCGGCGATCGGATGCTGGGAGTACTTCGGTATCGCGCGCGCGGCGGGACAACTGCCCATCCGCGCCGTAGGCATCGCCCTCGCCGCGGCCATTCCGTTGTCGCTCCACGCCCGCGCCCTCGGCGTGGCCGGTCCCACGCTCACTACAGGCGCCCTCGCCCTCGTCATCATCTGTGCGGCTGCGATCTGGTTACGCGCGCCGAGCGAGAGGCCGACGTCCGCGGTCGCTTCGACGCTCTTTGGCGCGTTGTACACCGGTGGCCTGCTCGCTTTTGGTTACGCGCTCCGCTACCACGACTACGTGCTGGGCCAGGTCGACCGGCGCGCGGGAGGCGCGTTGCTGTTGCTGCCCCTGTTGCTGACGTGGACCTCGGACACTGGCGCCTACGCCGTGGGGCGGGCGATCGGACGTCGCAAACTGGCGCCGGGGGTGAGTCCCGGAAAGACGATCGAGGGCGCGCTGGGCGGCTTGGCGTTGTGCATCGTGGTGGCGATCCTCTACGCGCACTATGTGCTCGTGCCATGGGCGCATCTCGCCATGTTGCCCGGCTCGGCCGCGATCTTCGGCGCGGTGGTGAGCATCGCGACGCAGCTCGGGGACCTGTTCGAGTCGTTGATCAAGCGCGATTCCGGGGTGAAGGACAGCTCGCATCTGATTCCCGGCCACGGTGGAGTGCTTGATCGAATAGACGGATTGCTGTTCGCTCTGCCCGTCGCGTATTGGCTGCTGGGCGTGCTGCGCATCTATCCCGTGCCGCTGTGATGAGCCCGGCCGGGGTCGCGGTTCTCGGATCTACTGGGAGCATCGGCACGACCGCGTTGCGCGTGCTCGCGCGTCATCCCGATCGCTTTCGCGTTGCCGCGCTCACCGCGTTCGGCAATGCCGCGCTGCTCGAGGAGCAGGCCGCGCAATTTCATCCCGCCTTCGTCGGGCTCGCGGCACCCAACGGCCGTCCGCACGACGGGTGGCGAACGGGAGCCGAGTGTTTGGTCGAGGCGGCGCGACGCGAGGATGTGTCGATTGTGCTGAACGCGGTGGTCGGTGCGGCCGGCCTCGACGCGACGCTGGCCGCCGTCGGCGCGGGGAAGCGCGTCGCGCTGGCGAACAAGGAATCGCTCGTGATGGCGGGCGAGCTCGTCGCGCAAGCGTGCCTCTCTGGAGGCGGCGAGATCGTGCCGGTCGACAGCGAGCACAGTGCGATTCTGCAGTGTCTCACCGGGCGCTCGCGCGACGAGGTGCGGCGTCTGGTGCTCACCGCGTCGGGCGGGCCGTTTCGCTCGTGGTCGCGCGAGCGGCTGGGGCATGCGACGCTGGCCGATGCGCTGCAGCATCCGACGTGGCGCATGGGCCGCAAGATCACGATCGACAGTGCGACGCTGGCCAACAAGGCGCTGGAGGTGATCGAGGCGCACTTTCTCTTCGGGCTGCCGTACGACCGCATCGACGTCGTCGTCCATCCGCAGAGCGTCGTGCATTCCTTCGTCGAGTTCGTCGATGGCAGCGTGCTTGCACAGATGGGAGTTCCGAGCATGGAGCTGCCCGTGCTGTACGCCTTGACGCACCCCAATCGTCTTCCTGACACCGGCGTTCCGCCGTTCGATCCGATCGAGCTGTCTCCTCTGACGTTCGAGCGCGTTCGCCGGGAGGATTTTCCGGCGCTCGAGCTGGGGATCGAGGCGGGACGGACCGGCGGCGCGGCGCCGGCCGTCTATAACGCCGCGAACGAGCAGTCCGTTGCGCTCTTTCTCGACGGCCGCATAAGCTTCGGAGAGATACCCCACGCGATCGAAGGCGCCTTGGAGGCGCTTGCCGGACGCGACGGATCAACGCGCGACGCGCTGCTCGCCGCCGATAGTGATGCGCGGCGCCACGTGAGAGAGCTGCATACATGCTGATCGTCGGACAATGGCTGGCTCCGCTTCTAGTATTCGGACTCGTGGTGTTCATTCACGAGCTCGGTCACTTTCTCGCCGCGAAGCGGGCGGGCGTCTACACGCCGCGTTTCTCGATCGGATTCGGCCCGGCCCTTTGGAAACGGAAGATCGGCGAGACCGAGTACGTTCTCGCTGCCATTCCGCTCGGCGGCTACGTGCGCATGGCGTCGCGCGAAGAGGACTCGATGGCGGCCCTCGAGGGTGGCGGCGAGAAGGGGCTCGACATTCCGCCCGATCGCTTCTTCGAGTCGAAATCGCTGCCGGTGCGCATCGGCATTCTCGTCGCCGGCGTGTCGATGAACGTGCTGCTCGGCTATGTGATCTTCACTACGCAGATCCTGGTGAGCGGACGGCAGTGGGCCGCCACACGCGTCGTGAAGGACGTGCTCCCGGTCGTGCAAGCGCCCGATCTGGCGAGCGCGATCCAGCCGGGCGACACGATCCTCGCCATCGATGGGAAGCCGGTCGCGCATTGGGGCGACGTCTACCGCGGCATCATGGGCGACAGCGGGGCGACGCTGCGAATCACTACGCAGCGTGGGGCGCGGGACATCGCGCTGAGCGGTTCACCGCTCGTGGCGCGGCAACGAATCGTGCAGGCGCTCAACTATCAGATCCCGGCGGTGATCGGCGACGTGATGCCGGATGGGCCGGCCGACCACGCGGGGATTGCCGTCGGCGACACCATCCTTCGTGTCGCGGGCGTGCCGGTGAGCGACTGGGACGCCTTCGTCCAGCGCATCAAGCCGTCGCCAGAGGCAGATCTCGTCGTCGATGTGTCCAGGGGTGGCGCGCACCGCACCCTGACCGTGAAGCCGAGAAAGAGCGACATCGATCCGAAGATCGGACAGATTCTGGTGACGCCGGGCGGCTCGTTCGTGCGGGAGCCCGTCGGGTTCGGCGAGGCCGTCACGCTCGGTGCTCGAGAGACATGGGCCGCAAGCACGTTGATCGCGACCGCGCTCAAGGATCTCGCGACGCGCAAAACCTCGCTCAAGTCGCTGCAAGGCCCCGTCGGCATTGTGCGGCAGTCAGCGGCGGCCGCGCGTCAGGGTTGGGGATGGCTCTTTCGGCTGATCGCGCTGTTGAGCATCAACGTCGCGCTGCTCAATATGTTGCCGATTCCCATTCTCGACGGCGGTCAGATTCTGATGAACGTGGTCGAGTCGGCGAAGGGCTCGGCGTTCAATATGCGCACGCGCGAATACATTCTTCGCTTCGGCTTCGCCACGCTAGCGTTGATCTTTGCCGTCGTGATGTACAACGATGTGGTTCCGCCGCTCATTGATTGGGTGCGGCGACACATCTTTGGATCATGATGGAGGCGCGCACGCGAATACTCTGCGCCGCGGCCATGTTCGCGGTCGCCGCGACTCGGGGCACAGCCGCGCAGTCGGCTTCTGCACCCTCATTCCGATTTGAGATCACGACGGCGGGTGACAGCACCTTCACCATGTCGATCGGGAAAGAGGGGTGGCTGCGGGCCGGCCAGCATGGACTGGCCGTTGATCCACGCCGGCGCGATGCGCTGATCGCGCGCTTCCAGATTCTCAGTGTCGCCGATGGGGCCGCGACCGCGCTGATCGTTGGTCAAACGGCGCCAGTTACCGCCGAGCACATCGCGCTCGTCGTGCGCCCCGCCGAGCCGTCCGTGCCATTCTACAAGCAGCGCGGATTCTGGATCGGGATCACGGCGGGCGCCGCCATCGGCATGGGCGTCGGCTTCAGTCGCTGACCGCTCCCCGGCAGCGGATCATCGTGAGGCGCAGATCAGCGCGAAGCGATGATTAACCGTAGAATCCGGCCGGAGCATGACCTCCGCGTTGTACTCCGCGCAAAGGGGCTTGGAGACACGCAGCTGGTAGTTCCCCACGGGCAGTACCAGGGACGGCGACGGGATCACGCCTGTCACCGTCGCGTGTCCGGCAGTAGAGAGCGCGAAGCGCGCGCCACCGGCCGCCGAGTCCGCGTTGAAGGTGAGCATCGCGCACGCCTGCGGCGCGAGGTGCACCGCCGACACTCCGCCACGCGCGAGGGACACTCGCTCGCTGTCCCGTGCGGTTGCGCAGCCCGGCAGCGATGCAACGGATGCGACAATCCAGTGCGAGCCAATCGGTGCGTTATCGGTTCGCCAGTCACCGCGACCGAGTGAGCGTCCGTCAAGCGAGATTTGCGCATCGGCCGGCACGAAGATCTGCAGTCGCGGCGCTGCCGAAAGGGGAGCAGGGATACTCGTGTCGATGCGCGGGCCGGGCGCGGGGGTGGTGCCGGCGAGTACGGCTGGCGGCACGGGACTCTGAACCGGAACGGTCGATGGCGTGAAGGGGGGAGCTTGGATCATGCCGGTGGTCCCCGGCGTCACGACGTTGCCTCGGATTCTCGCCGACGTGGCGACGAGCAGTACGACGGCGGCGAGTCCGGTGCCGATCACCACGCGATGGCGCGCGAGGCGCACGCGCATCGACGAGATCGGCGCCGTCACCGCCGGCTGGTAGGGCGCCGTGCTCGTCTCCGAGTAGTCGGTGCGCGAGGACAGCGACAACAGGTCGAGCCGCAATGCATCCGCGCTGTCGTAGCGCTGCGCCGGCTGCTTCGCGAGGCAGCGTAAAATAATTTGCTCGAACGCGGCCGAGAGCGTCGTGTTGAGCTCGCTCGGCTTACGAGGCGCGTCTTCGATTTGTTGCCGCGCGATGTCGTACCAATCGTCGCCGGTGAACGGAAGCACGCCCGTGGCGGCGCGGTAGAGCGTCACGCCCAACGAGTAGACGTCCGAGCGCCCGTCGAGCGAGAGGCCGCGCGCTTGCTCCGGCGAGAAATATTGAGGGGTCCCGACCACCATGTTCGTGGCCGTCTCCTCATTCACAACTGAGCTAGCGCGGGCGATGCCGAAATCGGCGACGAGCGCGTTGCCGTGGTCGTCGAACAGAATGTTGTCCGTCTTCACGTCGCGGTGCACCACGCCCTCGCGATGCGCGAAGGCGAGCGCGGCCGCGACGTCGATACCGATCTGGGCGAGCAGCGGCTCCGGGATGGTCTTCATCACGCGCAGCCGTGCCGAGAGGTTCTGCGGCACGTAGTCCATCGCGAAATACACGGCATCGCCATCGCGTCCGACGCCGAGGATGCGAATGATGTTCGGATGCCGCAGATGGCTGGCGGTGAGCGCTTCGCGACGGAAGCGCGACTCGAACCCCTCGTCGCCGGCGTACTGCGGCTTGAGGACTTTGAGGGCGACCGGGATGTCGAGCTCGGGATCCCAGCCGCGATAGACCCAGGCGAATCCGCCCGAACCGACGAGCTCGTCGATGCGAAAGCGCCCGAGGTGGCGGCCGACGTACCGATCAGGCAAAGTGGGCGGCCTTTACAAAGGTGGCGACGGGGAGTAACTTTCTATGCTTCAATCGATTGAGAGCGTCGCGGAGCGCGAGGGGTTCCCTCGGCCGCGGCGAGACGTCCCGAGAATATACATCATGCCCTTCGAAAAAGCCCCGATCCTCGAGAAGCACCGCACTCACGAGACCGACAGCGGATCGACCACGGTCCAAGTCGCGCTGCTTACCGAGCGTATCAACTATCTGACCAGCCATTTTCGCGAGCACAAGAAGGACAATCATAGCCGTCAGGGATTGCTCAAGATGGTGCGCCGCCGCCAGCGTCTGCTCACCTACATGAAGCGGACCGACCTCGACGGATATCGGAAGCTCGTCCAGGGGCTGGGGCTGCGTCATTAACTATCGTCCGTTTGTTTGAATTCGCGCGGGGACCACTCGACAGTGGTGCCCGCGCGTTTTCTGTTCCGTAGTTCTCTTCTGACCAACTGAATGCAATGATGCGACGCGTAGAGAAGACCTTCGCCGGCCGGCGTCTCGTAATCGAGACGGGTCGTATGGCGAAGCAAGCGGCCGGATCGGCCCTCGTCCAGTACGGCGACACGATGGTGCTTGCCGCGGTGACCGTGAGCGACAACAAGAGCCCGCTCCCCTTTTTCCCACTCACCGTCGAATACAAGGAAAAGACCTATGCCGCCGGAAAGATTCCCGGTGGCTTCATCAAGCGCGAGGGCCGTCCGCACGATGACGAAATCCTCTCCGCCCGCATCATCGATCGCTCGATCCGTCCGCTCTTTCCGGAAGGATTTCAGAACGAGGTGCAGGTCTTCATTTACGTCATCTCCGCCGACCAGGAGAATGACGCCGACGTTCTGGCTCTGGTCGCGGCGAGCTTCGCCCTCAACGCCTCGCGCATCCCCTTCATGGGTCCGATCGCCGGCGTGCGGCTGGGCCGCCTGAACGTCGAGGGGCGCGCGCCGAGCTGGGTGCTCAACCCGACGTTCCAGCAGCTCGAGTACAGCGACATGGACATTGTGATCGCCGGCTCCAAGGATTCGATCGTGATGGTCGAAGGCGGCGCGTTCGAGGTCGGTGAAGACACGATCATCGAGGGCCTCCAGATCGCCCACAACGGCGTGAAGGAGCTGATCGCGATGCAGGAAGAGCTGCTCGCCACCACGCGCGTCGAGAAGATGAAGTGGACCAAGACCGAGCGCCCGGCCGAGCTCATCGCCCGCGTCAACGCCTTGGCGGAGGGGAAGATCGCCGAGGCGATCAACCGCAAGGACAAGCACGAGCGCATCGATGCGGTGGAGCTGGTGAAGCGCGAAGCGATTCTCGCGCTGACGGCGGACTTCCCGGACAACTCGAAGGACATCCAGACGCTGGTTGGCGACGTCGAGTACAACGCGCTCCGCTCGCAGGTGCTCACCAAGGGGGAGCGCGTCGACGGCAGAAAGATGAACGAGATCCGACCGATCTCGATCGACGTCGGCGTGCTGCCGCGTGCGCACGGCTCGGCGCTCTTCACGCGCGGGCAGACGCAGGCGCTGGTCGCCGTCACGCTCGGCACCAAGGACGACGTGCAGCGCCTCGACTCGATCGATGACGCCGCCGAGACGACCAAGTCGTTCATGCTGCACTACAACTTTCCGCCATTCTCCACCGGTGAAGTCCGCCCGATGCGCGGCACGAGCCGCCGCGAGATCGGCCACGGCAATCTGGCCGAGCGCGCGCTCGAAGCGCTGCGCCCAAACGCGGCCGACTTTCCGTACACCATCCGCATCGTCTCCGACGTGCTCGAGTCCAACGGCTCCAGCTCGATGGCCTCGATCTGCGGCGGATCGCTCGCGCTGTTCGATGCGGGCGTGCCGATGCCGGCGCCAGTCGCCGGCGTGGCGATGGGATTGATCAAGGAAGGGAAGAAGTACGCGATCCTCAGCGACATCCTCGGCACCGAGGACCACCTGGGTGACATGGACTTCAAGGTCGCGGGCACCGAGACCGGTATCACCTCGATCCAGATGGACATCAAGATCGAAGGGCTCGACATCAACATCATGCGTGAGGCGTTGATGCAGGCCAAGGAAGGCCGCCTGCACATCCTCGGCGAGATGAACAAGGCGCTGGCCGCGCCCCGCGCCGATCTGTCGCCGTACGCTCCGCGCATCGTGACCGTGATGATCAACCCCGAGAAGATCGGCGATCTCATTGGACCCAAGGGCAAGACGATCCGCGGCATTCAGGACGAGACCGGCGCGGAGATCAGCGTCGACGACACGGGCATGGTCACGATCGCCGCGGTGGGTGGCGACGCGATGGAGCGCGCCCGCTCAATGGTGCAGGCGCTGACGGCCGAGCCGGAAATCGGGACGATTTACGAAGGCACGGTTAAGAGCACGACGGCGTTCGGCGCGTTCATCGAGATCATGCCGGGCACGGAAGGGCTGGTGCACATTTCCGAGCTGCAGCACGGCCGCACGGAGAAGACGGAGGATGTCGTCAAGCGCGGCGATCGCGTGAAGGTGAAGCTGCTCGATCGCGATGAGCGCGGACGGTTGCGGCTCTCGATGAAGGCGCTGATCCCGAAGCCCGAAGGCGCGCCCGAAGGTGATAGCAGCGGCCGCGAGCGTGGCGATCGTCCGCGTCGGGAGGAGCGTCCGCGGGAGGAGCGTCCGCGTCGTGACGAGCGTCCGGAACGCAGCCCCGTCGCCGCGACGGCCGACGTGGAGAACGCGGGCGAAGGCTCGCCGGAGCTCGATCCCGGCAGCGCGTCCGAAGTCGGTGGCGAGCCGGAAGCCACGAGCGAGCGCAGCGAGCGTCGGCCGCGCCGCGGTGGCGGAGGCCGTTCGCGCCGGTGACCACACTGGAGCCCGAACGCGGGCTTCGCCGCACCGTACTGCCCAATGGACTGACCGTGCTCTCGGAATACATGCCGGGAGTGCGGTCGGTTGCATTCGGGGCCTGGGTGCGTGCGGCGTCGATCCACGAATCGCGCGAGCGCATGGGCGTCTCGCACTTGCTCGAGCACATGGTGTTCAAGGGGACGCGCACGCGTACTTCCAAGGACATCGCGCTCTCGCTCGAGGTGCTTGGCGGCTCGCTCGATGCGTACACGTCGCGTGATCACACCAGTTTTCAGGCGCGCGTACTCGACGAGCACCTGCGCGAAGCCGTGGATGTCATCGGCGACCTGGTATTCAACCCGGCGCTGCGATCGGATGATCTCAAGCTCGAGCGGAAGGTGGTGCTCGAGGAGATCAGCATGGTGGACGATACGCCGGACGACATCGTCTTCGAGCTGCACAATGAGCTGATGTGGGGAGCGCATCCATACGGCTACTCGATCCTTGGCACGCGTGAGACGGTGTCGTCGCTCGGCGTGCGCGAGCTGAAGGAGCTGCACGCCAGCGCGTATCATCCGCCGCAGCTCGTGCTGGCGGCGTCGGGGAACGTGTCGCATGAGCAGCTGCTGGCGGTGCTCGAGGAAACTGGCTGGGGCGCGCTGCCATCCGGCGTCGCGTCCGTGCCGGTGCCGCCGCCACCCGCCACGGCGCCGCCGACCTACCGGCACGTCGAGCGGGACAGTGCGCAGACGCACATCGTCTTCGGATCGCAAACCGTCGCACACGGCGACCCGCGCCGGCTGGCGATGGTGCTCGTGAGCACCGTGCTGGGCGGCGGCATGAGCTCGCTGCTCTTTCAGCGGGTGCGCGAGGAGCTGGGGCTCGCGTATTCCGTCTACACGTTTCAGTCCTTTCATCTCGACACCGGCACCCATGGCATCTACGTTGGAACCGCGCCGGAGACGTCCACGCAAGCGGCGCAGGCCATCCGCGAGGAGCTGTCAAAGCTGGCCGAGCATGGCCTGAGCGATGCAGAGATCGCGATGGCGAAGAGCCAGCTGAAAGGGCAACTCACGCTGTCGCTGGAGGGCGTGTCCTCGCGCATGTATCGCGCGGCCGGGGTGGAGCTGTACCACGAGCCGTACCGCACGCTGGACGAGCTTCTCGCGGAGATCGATGCGATTGCCGCCGACGATGTGAGCGCCGTCTGCCGTGAGTTCTATGATCCCGATCGCCAGACGGTCCTGAGCCTCGGCCCAGCCGGCATCGACTGACAGAGACCACCACTTTTCACTCGACATCACGATCATGCGCATCGGCGTTCCGAAAGAGATCAAGACCAACGAGAACCGCATCGCCCTCGTGCCGGCCGGCGCCGAAGCATTCGTGGCCGGCGGGCACACCGTATCGATCGAGAAAGGCGCGGGTGAAGGGAGCGGCTTCCCGGACGAGATGTACACGTCGGTGGGCGCGAGCATCGCCCCGGACGCCGATGCGACGTGGCGCGACGCCGACATGATCATGAAGGTGAAGGAGCCGATCGCGGTCGAGTGGCCGAGGATGCGCCGCGGGCAGACGATCTTTACCTACTTTCACTTCGCGGCCGACGAAAAGCTGACCCGGGCGCATATGGACAGCGGCGCCGTGTGCATCGCGTACGAGACGGTGGAGCTTCCGAACCGCGAGCTGCCGCTGCTCGTGCCGATGTCCGAAGTAGCCGGGCGGATGGCGGTGCAGGAGGGCGCGAAGTATCTCGAAAAATTGTACGGCGGCCGCGGCGTTTTGCTGGGCGGCGTTCCGGGCGTGCCGCAGGCGAAGGTGGTGATCCTCGGCGGCGGCATCGTCGGGATCAACGCGGCAAAAATGGCGGCGGGGATGGGCGCCAAGGTCACCGTGCTCGACTTGTCGTTGGAGCGCCTACGCTACCTGAGCGATGTGATGCCGGCCAACGTGAGCCTCATCTACTCCAACCGTCACAACATCCTCGAGCAGATCAAGACGGCGGACCTGGTGATCGGCGGCGTGCTGATTCCGGGCGCCAAGGCACCGAAGCTCATTCGGCGTGAAGATCTCAAGACGATGCAGCCCGGCTCGGTGATCGTCGATGTGGCGATCGATCAGGGCGGCTGTGTCGAGACGATTCACGCGACGACGCATGAGAATCCCACGTATGTTGTCGATGGCGTGATTCATTACGGCGTGGCGAACATGCCTGGCGGCGTGCCGCGCACGTCGACGCTGGCGCTGACCAACGCGACATTCCCGTACGCGATGCAGCTGGCGATCAAGGGATGGAAGCAGGCGCTCAAGGACAATCCGGCGCTGCTCAAGGGTCTCAACATCGTCGACGGCAAGATCACGTATCCGGGCGTCGCGGAAGCGTTCGGGATGCCGTACGAGGCGCCCGAGAAGTTCCTGGTCTGACGCGCCGGTGAGCGAGGGCAGCGCGATGCACGGTGCTGTCCTGGGGCTGCCGCCGATTCTCTGCTATCACAAGATCGATCCGCGCTTGGAGCTCGGCGTGACGCGGATCTCGCCGCGGCGATTTGCGCGGCAGATCGAACGACTGGCCAGCGCCGGATGGCGGGCGCTGTCGTGGAGCGAGTTGGTGCAGTGCGCGCGAGGCGAGCGCGCCGTGGGCAGCCGCGAGATCGCGATCACCTTCGATGACGGATATCGCGCGCTGCGCGATCACGCGTTCCCTGTGCTCGCCGCGCACGGATGGCCATCGACGTGCTCGGTGATCACCGACTACGCCGGCAAGCTCAATCGGTGGGACATCGCCTACGGCGGCCGTCGCTTCGCGCATCTTGCCTGGCGCGACATGCGGCGCTGGCAATCGCGCGGCGTGCATTTCATCTCACACACCGCGACGCATCCGAGATTGACCTGGCTGGATGACGGGACGCTCGCCGCCGAGCTCGACAGCTCGCGCCGGGCGATCCGCGACGCGCTCGGCGTGGAGCCGGGCGGCGTGAGCTATCCGTTCGGCGCCGCCGGCGAGCGCGAACAACGCATCGCACGGGAAACCGGCTACGACGCCGGATTCATGCTGGCGGCCAAGTGGAACGGCTCTCCCATGGCGATCGCGCGCACGCCCGTCTATATGTGGGCGCCCCCGATGCCCGCCGTGGGACGGCTGCGATGGATCGAGAGCGTTGGCGCGGTGGGAGCGGGGAAGTGCGCGGTGGCAACCTCACTGCTGAAGGCGGGGCTGGGGGCTGAGGTTAGCGTGTAGTGCGCGCGGCATGATCCGGCGCCCCAGCGCGGGCGCGGAAGGGATAGAGGCGCGACGGGGCGTTGATGATCGCTGTGCGGCGAGGCAGATTCCGTGGCCGCACTCCCACCCATTGCCCCACACACATGTCTCGACACTCTGCACGCGTCCTTCTCGCTGCGATTGCGATCCCAATCTTTGCGCGCGCCGCGGTGGGGCAAGCGCCTTTACCCGCGTCTGGAAGCCCGTTGCCGGCGCAATACCAACGGCTGGCGCGCGAGGTCATTGCTGAGGCCGTCGGCACGAACACCCAGGCCTCGAATGGCAGCACGACCGCGCTCGCGCAGAAGATCCGCGCGCGATTGATCGCGGCGGGCTATCCCGCGTCGGACATCCAGATCGTCGGTGCTGTCCCCAAGACGCAAAATCTCGTGGTGCGGCTGCGCGGCCGCCCCACGGGAAAGAAGCCGATCCTGCTCGCGTCGCATCTCGATGTCGTCGAGGCGAGGGCTGCGGATTGGTCGATGGATCCCTTCACGCTCAACGCGAAGAACGGATTTCTGCTCGGTCGCGGCGTCGAAGACAACAAGGCCGGCGTGTCGATCGTCGTCACCAACCTCATTCGCTGGAAGCGCGAGCGGTGGGTGCCTGACCGTGACATCATCGCCTACTTCTCGGCCAACGAAGAGGGCGATGCCGAGAACGGCATCATCTGGGTGCTGAAGAATCGTCGCGCGCTCGTCGACGCGGAGTTCGCGCTCAACACCGATGCGGGTGGGGTCGAGCTTGCGAATGGCAAGCCGCGCGCATTCGAGCTGCAGGCGAGCGAGAAGGTGTACGTCACCTATCGCCTGGAGGCGGTGAATCCCGGCGGACACAGCTCGCGGCCGCGCACCGACAACGCGATCTACACGCTCTCCGCCGCGCTGACGCGGCTTGGCGCGTATCGCTTTCCCGTGATGCTGAACGAGATCAGCAAGGCGGAGCTCGAGCGCGCCGCGACACTCGCGCCCGCGGATACGGCGGCGGACATGCGTGCCGTGGCCGCGAATCCAACGGACTCGGCAGCGGTCGCGCGCCTCACCCGGGATCCCGGATTCAACACGATGCTGCGCACCACATGCGTCGCGACCATGCTCGAGGGCGGCCACGCGGAGAACGCGCTCCCGCAGCGCGCGCGCGCGACGGTGAACTGCCGAGTGCTGCCCAACCACAAGATGGATCAGGTGGCCGCCGCGCTGCAGCGGGTCGCCGGCGACTCGGTCGCGGTCACACAAGTCTACACGCCCGTGGCGAGCGATCCCTCGCCCCTGCGCGACGATCTGCTACTCGTGCTCGGGCAGTTGGTGCCGCGATATTTTCCGGGCGCGGCGCTCGTGCCGGTGATGGAAGCCGGCGCGACAGACGGACTCTATCTGCGCAACGCCGGCATCCCGACCTACGGCGTCAGCGCGATCGCCGCGATGAGCGGCGAGAGCAACGCGCACGGCCGTGACGAGAAGCTGCGCGAACGAAGCCTGTACGACGCGACGGAATTCTGGTACTCGCTCGTGAAGGGATTGGCGAGTCCTACCGTCACGCCGTAGTTCCCTGGCCACGCCCATGCTTTGGCGCGGTGGAAACCAGCGCCGCATCATTTTCTACCCGGTCACCGCAGAGGCAGCTCCCGCACTCGCTTGCCGGTAGCGGAGAAGAGTGCATTGGCCACCGCCGGCGCGATCGTTGGCACCGCGATCTCTCCCATGCCGCTCGGCGGTGCTTGGCTCGTAACGATGTGAACTTCGACCGGCGGGGCGTCGCGCATGCGGAGCATGCGGTAGTCGTGGAAGTTGCTCTGGTCGATGCGGCCGCGGTGCGCCGTGATCTTGCCGAAGAGCGCGGCGCCGAGTCCGTCGAGCGTGCCGCCCTCGGCTTGTGCTTCGACGCCGGCGGGATTCACCGCAATGCCGCAGTCGACCGCGACGACGACGCGATGCACGGTGATATCGTTTCCGGTCACCGATACTTCGGCGACGTGGGCGGCGTACGAGCCGAAGACGAATGCGCCGGCAATGCCGCGGCCGTGACCCTTGGGTAGCGCGGTGCCCCAGCCCGCCCTTTCGGCCGCGAGCGCGAGCACTGCGCGCAACCGACCAGTATCGTAGCGCGGCCCACCGTGCCCGCCATAGGGCAACACGCGCGGGTCGCCGATCAGCTCGAGGCGAAAGGCGAGCGGATCCTTTCCCGCGGCGTGCGCCATCTCATCGATGAAGCTCTGCAGCGCGAAGGCGTTCGCGGAATTCAGCGTCGAGCGCCATGGGCCCCGCGGAATGCGCGACTGCACCGGCGTGTATTCGACGCGCAGATTCGGCACGTGCGCCGCCGGGAAGTCGTCCGGGTATACTTCCGACTCCTCGGACGGCGCCGTCACGATTGGCCGCCAGGTATCGCGCCGCGACGTGTTCACCAAGTGCTCGCTCCACGCCACCACGCGCCCGCCTGCATCGAGTGCCCCGCGCATACGAAAGCGTCCCATTGGGCGATAGAAGTCGTGGCGCACGTCGTCTTCGCGTGTCCATAAGACTTGCACGGGCACGCCAAGCTCTTTCGCCAGCAACACCGCTTCGACGACGTAGTCCGTCTCGAGTCTTCGGCCGAATCCGCCGCCGAGCCGCGTCACGTGCACGGTGACCTTGTCGCGCCCGATGCCGAGCATGCGGCCGGCACGCGCCGCGGCGTCGCTCGGCACCTGCGTTGGCGCCCAGATCTCGCACAGGCCGTCGTGGACGTGCGCGACGCAGTTCATCGGCTCCATTGGTACGTGGGCGAGGAAGGGCACCTCGTACATCGCCTCGACCACTTTCGCCGAACTCGCGAAAACCGCATCGACATCGCCATCGTTGCGCAGTCGTTTGCCGGGCTTCTTCACCAGCGTTGCAAACGTCGCACGAATCGCGTCGGTGCTCTCGGCCACACCTGTGCCTTCGGCCCAGGTGATGCGCAGGGCGGCGCGGCCCCTCATTGCGGCCCACGTATTGTCGGCGACCACCGCGACCGAGTGGGTGATCAGCGCGACGCGCGCGTCGACGTTGGCCGGATCGAGCGTCACCACCCGGCGCACGCCAGGCGTGGCGAGCGCGGCCGTGGCATCGACCGACTTCACCGTTGCGCCAAACACCGGCGCTCGCTCGAGCGAGGCGTACAACATCCCCGCCATGCGCGTATCGATACCGTAGCGCGCCGCGCCCGCGACGATCGCCGGCGCATCGACGTGCGGCGCGCGTTTGCCAATGAGCGTGAAGGACGACGGATGCTTGAGCGGCGCTTCGCTCGGCACGGGCATCGCGGCCGCCGCGGAGACGAGTTCGCCGTACGCCACGCGCCGCCTGGTGCCGTCGTGTATCACGGCGCCGAGCTCGGCGCGACAACTCGCCGGCGTCACGCTCCAGCGGTTCGCGGCCGCGTTGATCAGCGCCTGGCGCGCGACAGCGCCGGCGGTGCGAAGCGGCAGCCAATGCTCGGAGATGGCGGTGCTGCCTCCGACATCCTGATCGCCATAGCGCTCGCCGAAGTCCGCCTGCACGACGCGGACGCGAGCCCACTCCACCTCGAGTTCCTCGGCGATGAGCAAGGGCAGCGACGTGCGCACGCCCTGTCCCATGTCGGGGCAGGGCGCCGTGATCGTGACCGCGCCGTCGGGGCCGATCTCGATGAACGCGTTCGGACGCCATGCACCCGCGCTCGCCGCGTCACCGGCGCCGGCCGCGCGCGTGCGCACTGGTAGGCAGAAGCTGACGAGCAGCCCGCCCGCTGCCGCGGCGCCGAGCTTGACGAAATCGCGCCGAGCGAGCGTGCCGCCGTCGCGTTCCATCGCTCGATCGTCATCGCGCATCATGGACGAAATATGGGTTCGATCCGACTCGCCGGCGATAGACGCGCGTCAGGGATCGGTAAGAGGGAGCACGCGCAGGAGCGCACCCTCAGAGGAAGTACTTCGCCACGACCGGGAGCAACGTCGGATGATGAATCAGCGCCGCGCCAAAAATGCGGCGCAGCGAGCGCTTCTCCTGCGGGATGCGATTCACCGTGCGGGCGAGATCATTATAGAACCCATCATCGAATTTGCCGAGCGCCTCCTTGAGTCTGTAGAAGCGCAGATGATCGTCGCCGAGCATCGCCATCCAGGCGTCGTGATAGCGTTGCAGGCGCGCGGCGCTGGTATCGCCGGCCTCGATCGCGTCCGCGGCCGTGCGGGCGGCGAGCCGGCCGGCTTTCATCGCGTTGACGATACCGCCGCCCGAGAGCGGATTGACCATGTGCGCCGCGTCGCCGCACACGAGGAGCCCATCAGTGACGGTGCGCTTGATCGTCGTATGCACGATCACGCCGCCGACGGTGTATCCTGCTTTCGTCGCGCGCGGAAACTTTGCGCCGATGTAGTCATCGAGATACGCGCGCGCCGGCCGCTTGTCGCCTTTGAGCGCGACGATGCCGAGTCCGACGTTCGCGACGCCGACGCCCTTGGGAAAGAGCCAGGCGTAGCCGCCCGGAGCGATCGTGTCGCCAAAATGCAAATAGATCGCATCGGGATCGAAGTCGATGCCGGTCACGAGATACTGGGCGCAACTCTCCATGTCGCGCGACGGCACGCGGGTGTCGAGCCCCGCCCAGCGACCGACCATCCCCTCGACGCCGTCGGCCGCGATCACGACCCGCGCCGACACATCGACATCGCCCCACGGCCCCCGCGTGGCAACCATCCATCGATCGCCATCACGACGGAGCGCGGTCGCCTCGGTACCGACTCGGATCTCGGCGCCCGCCGTCCCCGCTTGCGCGGCGAGCGCGGGCTCGAAGCGCGTGCGGTCGAGCACGAAGCCGACGTCGCCCTCGGCCACGCGGACTTCGGTGCCATCGGGCGCCCAGAAAATCACGCGCGTGATGCGCCGCGCGACCCACGGCGCATTGGTCGGATCGATGAACTCACCGACGCCGGCGCTGCCCACGCCTTCGCCGCACCGGACGGGCGCGCCGATGGCGCGATCGCGCTCGATCAGCAACACCTCGAGCGATGGCTTGGCTCCGGCGGCCTCGCGTGCGGCAACGAGCCCACCGGGTCCGCCGCCCACGACCAGCAAATCGCAGCGAACCGTCGTCACGCCTCGATCGTCGATACGAGGAGCGGGATGCCGAGACTCTCATTGGGGATCATGTGCAGAGCACCGACCGGACACGGATCGATGCACTTGCGGCATCCAGTGCACACATCGGCATCGACGAACAGCCCTTCGCGGCGCAGACGGATGGCGGCGGGGGGGCAGAGCGGCAGGCAGAGGCCGCACGCATCACACAACATCAGGTCGACGATGGCGATCGCCGGTGGCACGATCCGAGGCATGTCGGCGAAGGTTGCCTAGCGTGCTAGGTTGTGTCAAGGCAACGCCTTGTAGTATCACGCTTCTACCACTAGCTTATCTCCGACTGTGCAATTCCCTCCCTGTCGCACCGACGTCCTGTCGGGACGTAAGAGCCAATAACTGAATGCGCTGGCCAATCTTCAAGCCGGGGTCATGGTTCCCGGCGAACGCGATCGCGGTCGACCTCGGCACGGCCAATACGCTGATTTGGGTGAAGGGTGAGGGCATCGTGCTCAACGAGCCCTCCGTCGTCGCGATCGATCGCGCGACGAATAAAATCAAGGGTGTCGGCCTCGAAGCGAAGCGCATGCTCGGCCGCACGCCGGATGGCGTTCTCGCCGTGCGCCCAATGAAGGACGGCGTGATCGCCGACTTCGATGTGACCGAGAAAATGCTCCGCTATTTTCTCCGGCTGATCATCGAAAATCATTTCTTCAAAGTGAAGCCGCGCGTGATCGTGTGCGTCCCCTCGGGGATCACCGAGGTGGAGAAGCGCGCGGTGCGCGACTCGGCGCTGGGCGCGGGCGCGAAGGAAGTGTTCATGGTGGCCGAGCCGATGGCGGCGGCGATCGGCGTCGGTCTGCCGGTCGAGACGCCGACGGGCAACATGGTGATCGATATCGGCGGCGGCACGACGGAGATCGCGGTCATCGCGCTCTCCGGCATCGTGAGCGACACGTCGATCCGCACGGGCGGCGACGAGCTCGACACGGCGATCGTGCAGTTCATGCGTAAGAACTACAATCTCCTCATCGGCGAGCCGACGGCGGAGCAGATCAAGATTCAGATCGGCTCGGCGGCGCCGGTGGGCGAAGAGCGCGAAATGGAAGTGAAGGGTCGCGATCTCGTCTCCGGCATCCCAAAGACGGTGCGGGTGCACTCGAGCGAGATCCGCGAAGCGATTCAGGAGCCGATTCAACAGATCGTCGATGCGGTGCGCCGCGCGCTCGAGATTACGCCGCCCGAGTTGGCGAGCGACATCGTCGATCGCGGCATCGTCATGACGGGCGGGGGCGCGCTCATCCGCGGACTCGACCTGCTGCTCAGCCAAGAGACCAACCTGCCCATTCACGTCGACGAGGATCCTCTGACCTGCGTGGTGCGCGGCGTCGGCAAGATTCTCGACGACGAGGACAAGTACTGGTCCGTCCTCTCTCCGTGAGATAATCGGAGCCCTTCGTGGCTGTCGCCGCCCGAGCATACTCGAGCCGAGATGTCGCGGTGCTCGTCGCCTGCTGCGTTCTTTCCCTGGTGGCGCAGGGACTTCCCGAACGTCTTCGCGCGCCGATCGCCGCGACGCTGCGCCGTAGCGTCGTCGCGCCGCTGGTCGCGCTTCAGCGCGACGCCGAGCTGTCGCGCCAGGCTTTCGTCAGCCGAAACCAGGAAGTGATCAAGCGCGATTCGGTCGTGATGCGATCGCTCGCGCTCGAGAGCATGCAGACGGAGAACGACCGGCTGCGCCGGCTGATCGGCCTCGGCGCGCAGCTGAAGTGGGGATTCGTTCCCGCGGAAGTGTTGCACGGCCGCAGCAACAGCGAAGAGCAGACTGTCATTCTGTCGGCGGGCTCGCGCTCTGGTGTTGTGACGTTTAGTCCGATCGTGGCGCCGGAGGGCGTGGTCGGCATGGTGCGCACCGTCGATCCAGGGATGAGCATCGCTATTTTGTGGACCCACCCGGACTTTCGGGTGAGCGCGATCGCCGCTGACGGCACGGGGTACGGCATTGTCGGCGCGCATCTGGGCAACGGTCCAGAGCGCTATCTGCTCGAGCTGCGCGGCGTCGCCAACCGCAACACGATCAAGCCTGGCACGACGATTCTGACCTCGGGGCTTGGTGGCGTCTTTCCACGCGGCATTCCGATCGGCACCGTCCTTGGAGAAGTGAAGACGAGTGAACTCTGGGCGCGGACGTATCTGCTTCGTCCAACGATTCTGCCGGCCGAGCTCGGGGCCGTGATGGTATTGCTGCCGCCGCGCTCGGCGGCGGGCGTGGCCAACGTCTGGGCATCGGGCGGGTCGGACTCGGCGACGAGGCGAGTGGTCTCCGCGGGCGATTCCGCGGCGCGCTCGGCTGCCGCCGCGCGCGACTCGGCCCTTCGCGTAATGACCAACCGCGATAGCGTACGGTTGCTCGTTCCGCGGGATACCGCGGGAGCGCTCCTCCGCGCCGACAGCGCGCGTCGCATCATTATTGGACGCGACAGCACGGGCGCGCCGATCTACCGGCGCCGGCGGGCGGACTCGTTACGCACACCCGCTCGCGCGCCCGCACGGCTCCGGCGCGACACGATCGCGCGACCGGACAGCTCACGGAGACCTCCGTGAGGGCGCTCGACGTCGCGCGGGTCGCCGTCGCGTTCATCATCCTGCTCATCCTCAACTACACGTTGCGGCCATTGCTCTCATGGTGGGCATCGCCGGACTTTCTCGTCATCGCGCTCCTGCTGGTGGCCATCCGCGTGCGGCCCGGCACGGCGGCGATCATCGGGTTCTTGATGGGGCTCGTGATGGACGCGGTGTCGCTGCAGTCGTTCGGCGCGAGCGCCCTCGGCATGTCGATGGTGGGGTTCGTCGCTAGCTGGCTCAAAGCGGTATTCTTCGCCGATGACCTCTGGCTCAATGCCTTTTTCTTTTTCGTCGGCAAATGGGCGTTCGATATTGTATTCCTGATCGCGAATCACAAGGTGGGTGGGATGGAGCTCGTGCGCGAAGCGGTCGTTCGATCGCCGGTCGCCGCGGCGATCACCGCGGCGGCCGGCCTGATCGCGATTCTCGTGCTCCGTCCGCTTCTTCGCGTCGCGCCCGCATGAGTGTGCTCCCGTGAGCTTTCATCCCAACGATGTCGCTCGCCGGTCGCGCTTCGTGACCATCGCGTTGTTTGGCGTGTTCGTGGTGCTGCTGAGCGCGTTCTTCCGCACGCAGATTCTGCAGAACTACAAGTACTCCTTGCAGTCGGAAGAAAACCGACTGCGCGAGGTGCCCCTTCCGGCCCCTCGCGGCATCATTCTCGACCGCAACAAGCAGATCATCGCCGAGAACGTGCCGGGGTACTCGGTGTCGATCCTGAGCCCGAGCGCGGACTCGCTTCGTGCCTCGCTCGGCCGGCTGGGCAAGTTGATCACGCTCACGCCGGAGCAGATCGAGGCGAGCGTGCGCCGATACAAGCGCGCGCCGGCGCGTCCCACGGTGGTGCTCGCCGACGCGACGTTCGACGTGGTGTCGGTGCTGGAGGAGCGCCGCGTCGAGTATCCCGGCCTGATCATCCAATCCGCGCCGAAGCGTTATTACCCGGACAGTTCGACGGTCGCGTCGTTCGTCGGTTATGTGGGCGAGGTGACGGAGAGCGAGCTGACGCAGGCCTCCTTTCAGGGCTACAAGGTCGGCCAGCAGGTGGGAAAGGCGGGACTGGAGAAGCAGTACGAGAAGCAGCTGCGCGGACGCGAGGGGGCGCGCTACGTCGAAGTGGATGCGCGCGGGCGAGTCGTGCGCGACGTCGGCGCGCGCGCTGAGCTGACGCCGGCTGCCGCCGCTCCGCTCTACACCAACATCGACATCGATCTGCAGCGGTACATGACGACGATCTTCGGTGACTCGCTCCAGGGCGGGGCGATCGCGATCGAGCCGAAGACCGGCGCGGTGATCGCCCTCTACAGCGCGCCGAGCTACAACCCCAACCGATTCATCGGCGGCATTCCGGCGGACTATTGGCGCGCGCTCAACGACGATCCGCGCCGCCCGCTCTACAACAAGGTCATCCAGGGTCAGTATCCACCGGGCTCGACCTTCAAATTGGCGACCGCGGCGATCGCGCTGCAGGACGGCGTGGTCGGTCTCGATGAGCACATGCGCGACGCGTGCACGGGCGGCTACACCTACGGCACGCGCTACTTCCGCTGTCACAAGAAAGAGGGGCACGGCAGCCTCTCGCTCGTCGGCGCGATCGAGCAATCGTGCGATGTCTACTTCTACCAGCTCGGTCTCCGGATGGGGATCTCGCGCCTCATCGCGGGCGGCGTGTCGATGAACTTCGACAAGCGCAGCGGTATCGACCTGCCGAGTGAATCGCGCACGATCTTTCCGTACAGCGTCGACTACTACAATCAGCGCTTCGGGAAAGGGAAATGGACCCAAGCGGTGATTCTCAATCTCGCCATCGGTCAAGGTGAAAATGCGCAGACGGTGGTGAACATGGCGCGCTTCTACACGGCGCTGGCGAATGGCGGGGAGGCGTCGACTCCCGAGATCGCCACCGGGGCGCCGAAACGCACGAAGACCTTCGCGCTGACGGCGGAGCAAATGACCGGATTGAACGCCGCGTTGATGGGGGTGGTGAGCATGGGCACGGCGCGCAGTGCCGCGATTTCTGGCGTTGTGCTCGCGGGCAAGACGGGCACCGCGCAGAATTCGACCGACGAGCTGCACCATCATGCCTGGTTCACCGGCTTCGCGCCGGCGAAGGATCCCAAGATCGTCATCGCCGTGATGCTCGAGTTCGGCGGCCACGGCGACCGTGCGGCCCGCATTGCGTCGAAGATCGTCGAGCACTACCTGAAGGTCGTGCCGACCCAGCTCATCAGCACCGAAGGCGACTGAGCGTGCGCCGCACCATCGCCGACTATCCGCTGGTCGCGGCGGCCGTCCTGCTGTCGCTCTTCGGCGTGATCGCCGTCTACTCTGCGGGACAAACCGATGTGCCGACCGTCGCCGCACGGGCGTGGCGGATGCAGATCATTTGGCTCGGACTCGGGGTCTTCGTCGCGTTCGCGGTGTCGCGCGCATCCGTGCGGCTGATGGAATGGCTGACCGTGCCGGCGTATCTCGGCGCCTGCGCGCTGCTCGCCATGCTGCTCATTCCCGGCTTGGGCGGAGGCGCGGGCGACGCGGCCAGCTCGAAGAGCTGGCTGATGCTCGGCAGTCATCGCCTTGGCCAGCCGAGTGAGCTGGCGAAGATTACGGTCGTCCTGATGCTCGCGCGCGTCTTGTCCGACCGTCGTGAGGCGCCGAAGTCGATGCTCGAGCTGTGGCAACCGGCACTCGTGGTATTCATCCCGTTCGCGCTCATCATGCTGCAGCCCGATCTCGGGAGCGCCATCGCGTTCATCGGCATCTTCTTCGCCATGATGTATTGGTCCGGCGTTCCGATGCGCCTCCTCATCCTCGTCGCATCACCGGGGATCAGTTTGCTGCTCGCGTACCAGACCGCGCTCTGGGGCGCGTGGTTCCTTTTGCTGCTCGCGCTGGTACTCTGGTACAAGCCGTATGTGATCGAGGGCGTGCTGCTGCTAATCGCCAACGTGGCCACGGGCGTCATCGCGCCGCTGGCCTGGGACCGCATGAAACCGTACCAACAGCATCGACTGCTCGTGTTCATCGATCCGACTGTCGATAGCCACGGCAGCGGATGGCACGTGATCCAATCGCAGGTGGCGATCGGCTCCGGCGGATGGTTCGGCAAAGGATTGCTCGAGGGTACGCAGAAACGGCTCGGCTATCTCCCCGAGCAGCACACCGATTTCATTTTCTCCGTCGTCGGCGAGGAGCTCGGTTTCGTTGGTGTGTCGGTCGCTCTAGCGCTGCTCTGCTTTCTCTTGATTCGATGTGTGCGCGTTGCCACCAACGCCAACGACTCGTTCAGCAGCTTGGTGGCGCTGGGCCTCGCCGCGTCGTGGCTCGTGCACATCGTCGTGAACATCGGCATGACGCTCGGCTTAATGCCGATCACGGGCATTCCGCTGCCCTTCTTCAGCTATGGTGGGTCGTACCTGCTCGCCTGCTGGATCGCCGTCGGCATCTTGCTCCGGATTTCCACGGAAGGGCGCGGCGGGCGCACCGGAGAGCTGGCGATCTGACGTAGGTCGCCCCGCGCGTCTAGCGGCTTGCACTGACTCCGCGGCCAGGACACATTCCGACCATGGCCTGGTTCCGCAAGGAGAAGAAGAAGCGCGACCCAAGACGCGACCGGCTCGAGATTCCGCCGGACGTGTGGGAGAAGTGCGAAGCATGCGGCCACACGGACATCCGCGAGAAGTTCATTCGCAGTCTGAACGTGTGCCCCAATTGCGATTATCATCGCCGCATTCGCGCCATCGACTACATCAACATTCTGCTCGATGACGGCGCGTTCGAGGAGCTCGATGTCGATGTGAAGTCCGTCGACCCGCTCGGCTTTCCGGAGTACCCGGCGCGCCTCCTGCGGGCGATCGAGAAAGCGGGCGACTACGACGCGATCATGACGGTCACCGGCCAGCTCGGGGGAATGCCGCTCAACCTCGGCGTGATGGATTTCGCGTTCATGGGTGGGTCGATGGGGTCCGTGGTCGGTGAGAAGATTGCGCGGCTCGGACAGCGCTCGCTCGAGCGCAAGTATCCGCTCGTGCTCGTCGCCGCATCGGGCGGGGCGCGCATGCAGGAAGGCGTGCTGTCGCTGATGCAGATGGCGAAGACGAGCGCCGTGCTGTCCCAGCTCGCCGAACGGCGCATCCCGTACATCGCCATACTCACCAATCCAACGACCGGCGGCGTGAGTGCCAGCTTCGCCATGCTGGGCGACGCCAATCTCGCCGAGCCCGGCGCGGTGATCGGCTTTGCCGGCCCGCGCGTGATCAAGCAGACTATCGGCCAGGATCTGCCCGAGGGATTTCAGACCGCGGAATTCCTGCTCGATCACGGCATGCTCGACGCCGTCACGCATCGCAAGGATCTCAAGCGCACCGTGGATCAGCTCCTCCGGCACATGAGCGGCCAGCCGGCCTCGATGGGGTGGTCATCGCCCTGACCACGCGTGGCGCAGCCGCTTCGGCGTACCAGGCGGCGATCGCGTCGCTTTTTGCGCGGACGACTGGCGGGTGGAAGCTCGGCCTCGACACCACGCGCGCGCTGCTCGCGACGATCGGCAATCCGCATCTGCGCTTCCCCGCGTTCCACGTCGCCGGAACCAACGGGAAGGGAAGCACCGTCCATACGATCGACGCGCTGCTTCGCGGCCAAGGGTTGCGCGTAGGCCGCTACACGTCGCCGCATCTGGTGGACTTTCGCGAGCGCGTTGTCATCAACGGCGAGACGATCAGCGAGGAGGAGGTCGTCGACTGGACGGCGCGTTGGATTCCCGCGGTCGAGCGGTCCGGCGCGACGTTCTTCGAGGCGACGACCTGCCTCGCCTTCGATGCGTTCGCGCGGGCGGAGGTCGATGTCGCGGTGATCGAGGTCGGACTTGGCGGACGGCTCGACGCGACGAACGTGCTTACCCCGCTCGTCGCCGGCGTGACATCGATTGCGCTCGACCACACGCAATATCTCGGCGACACGATCGACGACATTGCGCGCGAGAAGGCAGGCATTTTCAAGCGCGGCGTGCCGGCGGTGGTGAGCGATCGCGATCCGCGTGTGCGCGATATCCTCGCGTCGTTCGCGCGCGAGGCGGGCGCCTCACACATCCGCATCGTCGACGACGACCGGCCGGTGCACGACATCGAGATCGACGCCAACGGCACCAGCTTCACCATCCAGCGCGGCGTGAGCGGTCGCCGGCTCACCACGCCGCTGCTCGGCGAATACCAGGCGTACAACACCGCCGTCGCGCTCACGATGCTCGAGATGGCGGGCGCGCCGTTCGCCGCCGCCGCGGACGCGACCGACGCGCTCGCCACGGTTCGCGTGCCGGGGCGGTTCGAGCGACGCGGCCGATACATCTTCGATGTCGCGCACAATCCGCACGGTGCGGCCGAGCTGGCGCGCCTGCTCGCGCGCGTGGAGCCGCGGCGGCCGATTGCGGCGCTCGTGGCGGTACTCGCCGACAAAGACTGGATCGCGATGCTGTCGCACATCGCGCCACAGGTCGACGAGCTCGTGCTGACGACGGCACCGAGCGCGCCGGCCGACCGGGTATGGCCGCTCGACGACGCGCTCGCGTTCGCGCGCACGAGCGGTTGGAGCGCGCGGGCGGAACCGGACTTCGCGCGCGCGGTTGAATTGGCATCGTCGAAGCGCGGCACCTCGCTCGTGACCGGCTCGTTCCACACGGTGGGTGACTGTATGGCGCTGTTGCAGATCGATCCTTGTGCCTCGTAGATTCTTCTGATGCCACCCTCAGCGCTCCCGGGATTTAGAGATTTCTTCCCCGCCGAGCTGGCCGAGCGCGCGCACATCATGGCGGCGTGGCGCGAGGTGGCTCGGCGGTTCGCTTTCGTCGAGTACGATGGACCGCCTCTGGAGCCGCTCGAGCTGTATACGAAGAAGAGCGGCGCCGAGATCGTCGGGCAGCTGTACAATTTCATCGATAAGGGCGGGCGCGAGGTCGCGCTCCGTCCCGAGATGACGCCGACGCTCGCGCGCATGGTGGCCTCGCGCGCGAACGCGCTTCGCAAACCGGTGCGCTGGTTCTCGGTGCCTCAGCTTTTTCGCTATGAACGGCAGCAGCGAGGCCGGCTGCGCGAGCACTTTCAGTTGAACATGGACATCATCGGCGAAGCGGACGTGACGGCCGATGCCGAACTCCTCGCCGCGGCGATCGATGTCATGCGCGTGCTCGGGCTCGGACCCGGCGATGTGCGTGCGCGGGTGTCTGACCGGCGGCTGCTCAACTCGCTCCTGCGGCTGGTTGGCATTACGGTCGAACAGCTACCCGCTGTGTACGCCGTAGTCGACAAGATGGAGCGCGAGCCTCGCGAGGTGCAGGAAAAGAAGCTTGCCGATGCCGGCATTGACGAGATCTCGTCGCGGCGGCTGCTCGAGGTGCTCAAGGCGCGGGGTCTCGACGAGCTGCGCGAGCAGTTCGGTGACGCGCCCGAGCTGCGCGAGGATTTCACGCGGCTGGCGCGCTACTTCGAGTTTCTCGGCGCGCTGGGTGTGCGCGAGTGGGTGGAGTTCGACCTGTCGATCGTTCGAGGACTGGCATACTACACGGGCATCGTCTTCGAGCTGTTCGATGCCAAGGGCGAGCTGCGCGCGATCTGCGGCGGCGGGCGGTACGATTCGCTGTTGCAGTCGTTGGGTGGTGTCGATCTGCCGGCGCTGGGATTCGGGATGGGCGACGTCGTACTCGGCGAGCTGTTGCGCCAGCGGGCGTTGATGCCGGAAGCGCCGCGGCCGCTGGACTACTGGATCGCCGGCGCCGACGCGTCACAGGCGGTGAACGTGATGCGCATCGCGGGGGAGATCCGCGCGAGGAAGGGAAGCGCGGAGTATGCGTTGCGCGAGCAAGCGCTGACGCGCCAGTTCAAGACCGCGGCGACGGTGGGGGCACGCGAGATCATCATCGTTCGCGGCCCAACCGACATCACCGTGCGAACGCTATCGGACGGCAACGAGCGGCAAACGGACCTCAATGATTTTCTTCGACAAATGGATCAGGCGAATGTCTAGCACCACCCGGCGTGACCATGGCTGACGACAAGAAGCTGACGACGCGCGAAGCGGACTTCAGCGCCTGGTACAACGAAGTCGTGCTGCGCGCCGAGCTCGCCGACTATTCGCCCGTGCGCGGCTGCATGGTCATCCGTCCCGACGGCTACGGCATCTGGGAGCGCATGCAACGCGCGCTCGACGACATGTTCAAGGCGACCGGACACCGCAATGCGTACTTCCCGCTCTTCATTCCGCAGAGCTTCCTGGCCAAGGAGGCGGAGCACGTCGAAGGGTTCGCGCCGGAGACGGCGGTCGTCACGCACGGCGGCGGCAAGGAGCTCGAGGAGCCGCTCGTCGTCCGGCCGACCTCGGAGACGATCATCTACGCGATGTTCGCCAAGTGGGTCCAGAGCTATCGCGACCTGCCGCTCCTGATCAACCAGTGGGCGAACGTGGTGCGGTGGGAGATGCGCACCAGGCTCTTTCTGCGCACGCTCGAGTTTCTCTGGCAGGAGGGGCACACCGCGCACGCCACGCACGACGAGGCGCAGGAAGAAGCGCGGAAGATGCTCGGCGTCTATCGAACCTTCATGGAAGGGTGGATGGCGATGCCGGTGATCACCGGCCTCAAGTCCGAGAGCGAGAAGTTCGCCGGCGCGCTACGCACGTATTCCTGCGAAGCGATGATGCAGGACAACAAGGCGCTCCAGGCCGGCACGTCGCACAACCTCGGACAGAATTTCGCCAAGGCGTTCGAGCTCAAGTTCCAGACCGAGGCGGGGGGAACCGACTTCGCCTGGAACACGAGCTGGGGCGTGTCGACACGCCTCGTCGGCGGGCTGGTCATGACGCACGGCGACGACAAGGGACTGCGCGTACCGCCGATGCTCGCGCCCACCGAAGTGGTGATCGTGCCAATCTGGCGAAAGGACGAAGAGCGGAGCCGCGTACTCGAGGCCGCGCACCGCATTCGTGCGTCGCTGCTCGAGGTGCAGCGCTCCGATCGCGGCTCGTTGCGCATTCACATCGATGCGCGCGACAGCATGAAGCCCGGCGCCAAATATTACGAGTGGGAGCTGCGCGGCGTTCCCGTGCGAATGGAGCTCGGTCCGCGCGACATCGACGCGAACCAGGCCGTCGTCGTGCGCCGGGACACAGGCGTCAAGAAAATTGTCTCCCTGGACGCGCTCGGCGGCGAGATCACCACGCTCCTCGAGCAAATGCAGGACGAGATGCTCGCCGCCGCGCGCGAGCGCCGCGAAGCGCACAGCATGCGCGGCCCGATCACGTACGATGCCTTTCGCCAGGTGATGGAAGGTGCCGGCGGCTTCGTGTACGCCGGCTGGTGCGGCCGGGCCGGCTGCGAGTCGCAGATCAAGGAAGACACAAAGGCGACCATTCGCGTGATGCCGGACGAGGAGTTCCGCTCTCCCGAAGCGCCCGTGGCGTGTCTGATGTGCGGCCAGCCCGCCACCGCCGAGGCGATGTGGGCGAAGGCGTACTGACCTCGGGCTGGTCGCGCACCGGAGACACGGCGATGTGCGACGGCGTATCCGTCGCCGCGATCGCCGCCGCCGCCGGCACGCCCGCGTTCGTGTATAGCGCGGCCATGATTCGCGAGCAGTACGGGCGGCTGGCCGGTGTGCTCTCGCCGGTGCCGCACCGCATCCACTACAGCGCCAAAGCGAACTCGAACCACTCGATTCTGGCGCTCCTCCGTGATCTCGGCGCGGGTGTCGACATCGTCTCCGGCGGTGAGCTCTTTCGCGCGACACGCGCGGGCTTCGCCGGCCGTGACATCGTCTTCAGCGGTGTCGGTAAGACGGAGGACGAGCTGCGCGATGCGCTCACCGCCGGCGTGCTGCTGATCAACGTCGAGTCCGAGGGAGAGCTGCGCCTGCTGGCGCGCATCGCGCGTGAGGCGGCGGTGATCGCGCCGGTCGCGCTGCGGATCAATCCCGAGGTGGTGGTGGAGACTCCGCACCACTACACCCGAACGGGCGAGCGCGGAAATAAATTCGGCATCCCGATCGATGACGCGCTCGACGCTGCGCGGCTCGCGATGTCGATGCCGGAGCTATCGCTCGCCGGACTCGACATGCACATCGGATCGCAGGTCGCTCGGCTCGATCCCTACCGCGAGGGGATGCTGCGGCTCCTCGAGCTGCACGATACGTTGCGGGCGGAGGGAGCGCACGACATCCGCTATCTCGATCTGGGCGGCGGCTTGGCGGTCACGTACGACAGCGAGGAGCCGACCGACCTCGAGGCATTCGCGTCGACGATCCTTCCGGAGATCGCCAGATCGGGACTGACGCTGATCGTCGAACCGGGCCGGTTCATCGTCGGCAATGCCGGTGCGCTCATCACGCGCGTGCTCTACCGCAAGCGCAGCGGCGGGCGCGAGTACGTGATCGTCGATGCGGGGATGACGGAGCTGCTGCGGCCTTCGCACTACAATGCCTACCACCGCATCGAGGTGGCCGGTGGCGGCGGCCCGGCGAGCGCGGTCGACATCGTTGGACCGGTCTGCGAGAGCGGCGATTTTTTCGCGCTCGACCGCGAGCTGCCGTCGGTCGACGCGGGCGCCCTCTTGGTGGTGCATTCCGCCGGAGCCTACGGATCGGCGATGTCGTCGACCTACAACTCGCGTCCACGTGTGGCCGAGGTGCTGGTCGATGGTGACCGGTTCGCCGTCATACGCGAGCGAGAGAAGTTCGAGGACCTCGTGCGTCACGAGCCACCCACACTCAGCTGGAGGACGTAATGCGCGTCGGACTCATCGCCGACTCTCACGATCGGCTGCCAGCCATCGCGGCCTTCGCGAAGCACTTCGCTGGCGCGAACGTCGACCTGGTATTGCATGCGGGCGATTTCTGTTCGCCCTTCTCGCTCAAGCCGTTTCGCGATGCGCAGGTGCCGATGGCCGGCGTTTTTGGGCGCAATGACGGCGATCATGAGGGACTGCGGGCCGAGGCGGCGCGGGCGGTGGGAACGGAGCTGTACGAGTCTCCGCATAGCGTCGAAGTCGCGGGCACGCGCATTCTGCTCGTGCACGACATCGGCGAGGTGCACCAACGCTCACTCGACGGACACGCTGTCGTCATCACGGGCCACACGCACAAGGCCGAGCAGTCCGAGCGCGGCACGACGTTGATCATCAATCCGGGCGAAGCGTGCGGCTGGCTGTACGGGGTGCCCTCAGCGGCGATTCTCGACTTGGAGACCATGGCGTTGCAGCCACTCCGCCTCGAAGGACCGGAGTGGCGGCCGTGACCGATCTGTCGCACAAAGATCGCGTGCTCATTCTCGATTACGGATCGCAGTTCACCCAGCTCATTGCCCGCCGCGTGCGCGAAGCGCGCGTGTACTCGGAGATTCACCCGCCAACGCGCGACCTGGAATGGATCCGCGCATGGAGGCCGACCGGCATCATCCTCAGTGGCGGCCCGAGCTCCGTCTACGATGCCGGCGCGCCGACAGCGCCGCGGGGCATCTTCGAGATCGCTCCGGTACTCGGCATCTGTTATGGAATGAACCTGATCGCGCAGCTCGAGGGCGGTGACATCGCCAAGGCCGACCGTCGCGAATATGGCCGTGCCGAGCTGGTGGTGGACACGTCGGACGGACTCTTCGCCGGTTTCGATTCTGGCGAGTCCACCCCGGTCTGGATGAGCCATGGTGACCAAGTGCGCTCCGCGCCGCCCGGCTACGTTGTCACCGCGCACAGCACGAACTCGCACATTGCGGCGATTCGTCATCGCGACCGGCCGATTTTCGGCGTCCAGTTCCATCCTGAGGTGCACCACAGCGCGCGCGGCAGTGAGATCATCGCGAACTTCCTGTTCGCCATCTGCCATGCCCAGCCGACCTGGACAGCGGGCGCCTTCATCGATGACGAGGTAACGCGCATCCGCGAGCGCGTCGGCGATGCACGCGTGGTCTGCGGCCTCTCGGGCGGTGTCGACTCGGCGGTCGCGGCGGCGCTCGTTCATCGCGCGATCGGCGATCAGCTCACCTGCATCTTCGTCGACACTGGTCTTCTGCGGCTGCACGAGCGCGAGCAGGTGGAGCGCACCTTCCGCGCGAGCCTGGGCATCGAGCTGATCACCGTCGACGCCGAGTCACGATTCCTGACGGCGCTCGCCGGCGTCGAAGATCCGGAAGAGAAGCGCCGCCGCATTGGCCACACCTTCATCGATGTGTTCGAGGATACCGCGGCGTCGGTCAGCGAGCGTGGCGACGCGAAATTCCTGGTGCAGGGCACGCTCTATCCCGATGTGATCGAATCCGCCTCGCCGAGCGGCGGCCCCTCGGTGACCATCAAGACGCATCACAATGTCGGCGGTCTCAAGCCGGGAATGAAGTTCGAGCTGATCGAGCCGCTGCGCGAGCTGTTCAAGGACGAAGTCCGCCGCGTCGGCCGTGAGCTCGGCCTTCCAGAGGATGTCATCGGCCGGCACCCGTTCCCCGGCCCTGGTCTGGCGATCCGTATTTTGAGCGATGTCACGCGCGACAAGCTCGACGTGCTCCGACAGGCCGATGCCATCTACCTCGAAGAGATTCGCTCGGCGAATCTCTATGACGAGATCTGGCAAGCGTTCGCGGTGCTGCTCCCGGTGCGCAGCGTCGGCGTGATGGGCGACTTCCGCACCTACGAGAACGTCTGCGCGCTTCGCGCCGTCACCAGCACCGACGGCATGACCGCCGATTGGTACCACTTTCCGCACGAGGCACTCGGACGCATCTCGACGCGCATCATCAACGAGGTACGCGGGATCAATCGCGTCGTGTACGACGTGAGCTCGAAACCGCCGGCGACAATCGAGTGGGAGTAGATCGGGGGGCGGCTGAGAGGGGTGGCGTGCTGGGTTGGAATGGAGCTATGCATCTGCCGAGTAGAGAAACCGGCCGCAACTCTGACACGATGCGACGACGGCCGCGGCCGTCGCTCCGGTCGGCACGCGCGTGTTGCAGCCGCGGCACACGCCGTCGACCACGGGAACGATGATGTGCTCGAGGCGCGCCGCGATGCGGGTGTATTCGCTGCGCGTGTGCGGAGTCAGGCGTGCTTCACGCTCGGCAATGCGGGCCGCGAGCGCATCAGGATTGCGATCCCCCGCGGGCCAGCGTACATCGTCGTCCGCTCCTGCCCTCACGAACTCCAACAGATCCTGAATTTCCAACAACAGCTCGACGTCGGGATGCAACATCACACGCCCTTCTCCTCCAGCAGCGCGAGAAACTCGCGCGGCTCCTTGAGCTGGAGCAGCCGCTGCGGCACGTCGGCCTCCTTGCTGAACTGGGCGATCTTTCCGAGCACCGGCAGATATTGGTTCGACACCTCGAGCGGCGGCGCGACGATCAAGAAGCAGAAATGCACGGGCTTGTCATCGATGGCCTTGAAGTCGACGCCGGCCGATTTCCGCCCGAACGCCACACGCAGCTTGCTGACGACGAGCGAGCGGCAGTGCGGAATCGCGATACCGCGTCCGATCCCTGTCGAGCCCAGGTTCTCGCGGCGCTTCAGCATCTTGTAGAGCATCCCGTCGGACTTATCATCGAGCTTGAGGAGCGCAATCAGCTCCTTCAAGATGTCGTCCTTGTTGATGCTCGCCAACTCGAGTTGGATCGCGTCTTCGGTAAAAAACTGTCGCAATTCCATCGTCGTCCTCGGTAGTCCCGTACACAGCCCGCGCGTCGTGCGTCGGCGAAATTAAGCGGCTGCGAAATCGCGTGTCAAACGTCGGCGTTGCTTGCACTTCCGCCGCCTCTTAACTTTGAGCCATGCCCTTTCCGTTCCACGTCGATGCGGATATCCCGCTCTATCTGGCCCCAATGGCCGGCGTTTCCGAGGCGCCGTTCCGGCAACTGTGCCGCCGATGGGGTGCCGATGTCGTAGAGACGGAGTTCCTCTCGGCCGAAGCCATCCGCCGCGAGAACCCGGCCACGCTGTCAAAGCTACGCTTCGGGCCGGAGGAGCGCCCCATCGGCGTTCAGATCTTCGGCGGTGAGGCGCTCGCCATGGGCGATGCCGCCGCGCTCGTCACCGATGTGTTTCAGCCCGACTTCGTCGACATCAACTTTGGATGTCCCGTCAAGAAAGTCGTGAAGCGCAACGGCGGCTCCGGCTGCCTCAAGGACATCGGCCTCGTGCAGTCGGTGATCCGCGCGGTCGCCAAGAGCACGCACTTGCCAGTCACCGTCAAGATCCGCAGCGGTTGGGATGAGCAGATGCGCAATCCGGTCGAGATCGCGCTCCGCTGCCAGGAAGCGGGTGCGCGCGTGCTCGCGCTGCATCCGCGCACGCGCGCGCAGATGTACAGCGGAAGCGCCCGCTGGGACGAGATCGCCGCCGTGGCCGCGGCACTCGAGATTCCGGTACTCGGCAATGGTGACATCAAGACTCCCGAGGACGCGCTCCGAATGCGGCAGGAGACGAACTGCGCCGGCGTGATGATCGCGCGCGGCTCGTTCGGTCAGCCCTGGATCTTCGAGCAGACTCGCGCGCTACTGGATGGAAAGCCGGTGCCCGCCACGCCGCCGGTGGAGGTCCGATTCGCCGTGGCGAGCGAACACGCACGCATGGCCGCCAACTACGCCTGGGATCCGCGCGGCGCGGCGATCGAGTTTCGCAAGCACCTCGGCTGGTACGTGAAGGGGCTGCCGCACTCGGCCGAGCTACGCACGCGCCTGCATCACGTCGAGTCGCTGAGCGAGATCGACGACATCTTCGCCGAATACCTCGCGGCGACGAGCCGCGGCGATGCGCCGTTCGCAGCGAGAACGCCGCGCGAGGAGAGCGCGGTCGCGTGAGGCGCGATCGCGTCCTCGCGCTATTGCGCCAGGTCGCCGAGGGTGAGCTGACACCCGCCGAAGTGCTCGGCAAGCTCTCGCTCGACAGCATGGAATCGCTCCCCTTTGCGACGATCGATCATCAGCGCGCACTGCGGCAGGGGTACCCGGAAGTCATCTTCGGGCAAGGGAAGACTCCCGAGCAGATCGTCGCGATCGCCGAGCGGCTCGCCAGTCGCGGCGACGGATTTCTGGTCACACGCGCGCAGCCCGAGGCTCTCGAAGCGATTCGCACGGTGTTCGCTGCGGTGGAGTTGAATGCAGTCGCGCGCACGGCGCATCTGCCTCCCGCCGAGGCCGCGCCCGCCGGAGCGGGAACGATACTCATCGTCTCGGCGGGCACGAGCGACCTACCAGTAGCCGAGGAGGCCGCGGTGACCGCGCGCGCGCTCGGCAACAGCGTGGAGCGATTGATCGATGTCGGTGTGGCCGGAATACACCGCCTGCTGGCGCGAGGGGACGAGCTTTCGCGAGCGTCCGTGGTCATCGTGGTCGCGGGGATGGAAGGGGCGCTGCCGTCAGTGGTCGGCGGACTCGTCGCGTGTCCTGTGATCGCCGTGCCGACGAGCATCGGGTATGGTGCGAGCTTTGGCGGAGTGGCCGCCTTGCTGGCCATGTTAAACAGTTGCTCCGCGGGCGTCACCGTCGTCAATATCGACAACGGTTTCGGTGCCGCATATGCAGCTTCGCGCATCACTCACAGACAATAAACGCTATCGCCGCGACGGCGCATTTCTGACGTCGTGGCTTTCGTCACGAACCCGCGCAACATCGTTTTGTGTGGGCGCGGCGCTCATCGTGTTCGGAACCGCCTTCGCGAGTTCGATGCTGGTGTCTGTCGTCGCGTGCGCAATCGTCGCCACGACGTGGAAGGCCGGCCGGCGATATAGTCTGCCCGCCGCGGCACTGTCGCTCGCAGCGTTGGCCGTGCTCGTGATCATGCATCGTTCCGGCGTCGATCTGGTCTTGCTCGCTCGGATCGTCACCATTCTCGGTGCCGCGCTCGTGCCGGCGCCGGAAGAGGGGCCGAGGAAGCCGCAGCTCACCATGCAGCGTACGCGCACATCCAGCGGACGCCGCCGCGAGCCAGACTCCGGCGGCTCCCCCCTGCGCCGGCCGCCGAGCCGGTCGGCGTCGACGTGGGTGGTGCAGCGCGGCGTCACCGGCGACGAGGAAGTCGAGCGCGCCACGATCCGGCGATTCCTCACTGATCTGCGCGATGCGATCGGCGTCGAGTACGCCACGCTGTGGCGGCTCTCGAGCGATGGCTCGATCAACCCGACCGTGTCCGCTACCGGGGAGGGGCCCAGCGTCGCGCGCATGACGGACGAGCAATCGATGCGGCTTGTGCGATGGGCGGCTCAAGAGGAGCTCACGGTGTCGAGCGCTGCCGACGAGCCGGGCTTGCTCATCGCGGCGCCCGTCTCGAGAAGTGGGCAGCCGTATGGAGTGCTGTCCGTGGGATGCGCGGGATCGTCCAAGTTCTCGCGCGATCTGCTCAAGACCTGGCTCACCCGGTACGCCACGCAAGCCGGCACCTTGGTGGAGCTGGTCGATGGCAGCCGCACCGCGCGCCGATACGCTCGGCACGTCGAGGACCTGCTCACGGCGGCCGAGCGCATTCAGAGCAATCTCGAACTGTCCGCTCTCGGTTCGGCGATTTGCGATGCGTCGGTGCGGGTGACCGGCGCCTCGCGCGCGGCATTCGCCGAATGGGACCCGGTGACGGAACAGGGACGCGTGGTGAGCGTCACCGCCAAGCACCCCGTGGCCGAGGGCTACGCTGTCACGGCGGACTCGCTGATCGCCATGTCGTGCAGGTTGGATACCCGGTACACCTTCGACGATCGCGGGAACCTCGGCGCGGGCACCACGATCTACGGAAAGGGCGAATCCTTCCGCAGCGTCGGATCGCTCGCCGTGGTGCCCCTCGTGCGCGACCTGAAGGTGATCGGCGCCGTAGTGGTCGAGGGCGATGACCCGGGGCAGATCACGCACGTGGAGACGCAGGCGCTCGCGGTGTTGGGCACGCTGGCCGGCGTCGCGATGGAGACCTGTCTCCAGTTCGCCCAGGTGAGCGAGCGCGCGTTCGTCGACTCGCTGACGGGGATCCCCAACCGGCGCAAGCTGGACGAGCGCCTGAGCCAGCTGTTGGCCGAATGCGACCGGTTCGGTTACCCCGTGTCGCTCGTGATGGTCGACATTGACCACTTCAAGAGCGTCAACGACCGGTTTGGGCACAACGCGGGCGACCAGGTGCTCCGTCAGGTCGCGCAGACGCTGAGCCAGGGGATTCGCGAGATCGATCTCTGCGCCCGTTACGGTGGAGAGGAGATGGCGCTGCTCCTCCCACAGACGGCCTCGTCCTCGGCGGCCGAGGTCGCGGAACGGCTACGGCACGCCGTGGAGAATCTGTCGATCAGCGTGAGCGGCGAGCGTATTCCCGTGACGGCGTCATTCGGCATCGCGAGCTATCCCGATATTGCGCGCTCCCGGTCGAGTCTGGTCGAAGCGGCCGATAGGGCGCTCTACGAAGCCAAGTGCGCAGGTAGAAATTGTGTGAGGTCGTATGCCACAACCGCAGCGGCCAAGGCCGTTTAGCTTCTCGCGCGATGACTTTGCCAACGAGTCGCCTCGGTTGAAATGCCCGGGCGGGATCGTTAGCTTTGTGGGGTAGGACAGCTGTGGTTGATTGACAATCGGGGGTGAACTAGGGTCGACGTGTGCAGTGAAGATGGTGCTGCGTGCCCAGGTACTCGGGTTCCTGGTAAAACACTCGGGAAATTTTTCAACTGCCAACTCAAACATGGCCCTGGCTGCGTAACTTCGGTTATGCGCCTTGCCCGTTCGGTAGCCCTCCCGAGGCGACTTGACGGGTATCGAAAATTCGGGATAGCCTGCCGCTGCGTCGTCCGACGGCGGGCGAAGCTCTAGACGACTTGTCCGTCCGTGGGTCTGTCCTTTGACCAGCGGGCGGAGACACCAAAAAAAGGACTATGCACGTAGATGCGCTGTTGGATCTATGCACGGACGGGGGTGCGAATCCCCCCACCTCCACTGCTGAACACACAAGCCGGGCCGGCGAGACTATCGCCGGCCCGGTTTTTTGTCTCCGCATGATTCCTGCCTTGTACTGCGCCATGACATATGGAGGCGTGATCTTCGACGTGGACGGAACGCTTGCCGACACCAACGACGGGCACATCGATGCCTGGCGGCGCGCCTTTGCATCCATGGGTTACGACGTAACGCCGGAGCGGATGCGGCCCACGGCTTGCTTCAACGAACCTTGCTCATCGTGAACGCTCTCCCTCCCAGTCACGAGCAACGAATGCCGGAAGCGCCGAGCGAAGAACGCGTCGCTCCCCGAAGAGCGCCGCCCGAGAGCGCACTCCCGCCGGGCATGGAGGGCATCTCGACCCAAGAGCAGAAATCGCTGACGCACGGCGATTTCTGGATCCCTGATGACGAGCGCGACATCTACAAGCGCGCGCTGCACGCACTCAACGCGGCCGGCGTGCCGTACGTCGTTGCCGGCGCGTATGCGATCTACGAGCACACCGGCATCTATCGCGAGACGAAAGATCTCGATCTGTTCTGCGAGCCGGATCACGTGATCGACGCGATGCGCGCGCTGAAGACAGCCGGATTTCGTACGCGGCTCGAGCAGCCGCATTGGCTCGCCAAGGCTCTCGATCAGAGCAGCGACAAGTTCGTCGATGTGATCTACGGCATGGGGAACGGCCTGCAGCAGATCGACCACGATTGGTATCGTCATAGCCGGCCCGCGATTCTCGCGGCGACGCCCGTGCGCGTGGCGCCTCCGGAGGAGCTGCTCTGGCACCGCCTGTTCATCAGCGAGCGGCATCGCCAAGACATGGCGGACATCGCGCATCTCATCGTCAGCGTAGGCCGGTCGATGGACTGGACGCGCATCATGCAGCGCACCGGCGATCATTGGCCGCTGTTGCTCGCGCAGCTCACGATGTTCTTCTACCTGTATCCCGAGTGCAGCCACGGCGTGCCGGGCTGGGTATACGAGGATTTGCTGCGGCGCGCCGACGCGGAACGCGTGCGGCCGCGCAGCGACGAGAAGGTGACGCGCGGTCCGCTGGTCTCGCGCTTCAGCTTCGCGATCGACGTGAATGAGTGGGGCTATCGTGACCTGAGGGAACCCATGGTCGATGAAGCCGAGCATCGCGGGGCGATCGTCGCGCTCGCCGCAAGCGACGTGTGGGATGAACGATCACTCATGGCGCTTGAATACGATGCCAGAATCGGCTGACCACAAGCTGACGCTTTCGGCGAAAGACCGTCGCGCCAGATCCGACCGGCGGAACGATGGCCGAGTCCGCATCGCCGCGGTGGGCGATTTCCACTGTGGCGAAGAAGACGTCGGTGCGTACCGCGACCTCTTTGCGCGCGCGAACGATGAGGCGGACGTTCTAGTGCTGACCGGTGATCTCACCCGGCGCGGACTGCCGAGCGAGTTCAAGATCTGCGTCGGCGAGCTGGCCGATGTGAAGATTCCCATCGTCGCCGTGCTCGGCAATCACGACTACGAGTCGGGGCAGCAGACCGAGGGCACTACGATCTTGCGGGCCCGCGGCGCGCACGTGTTGTGTGGCGACGCCTTTCAGCTCGACGAGCGGATCGGGTTCGCCGGCGTCAAAGGCTTCATGGGCGGATTCGGCCGCGGCACGCTGACGTCATTCGGTGAGCAGGAGACGAAAGCGTTCGTGCAGGCCGCGATCGATGAAGCGCACAGTCTCGAGCTGGCGCTGCGCAAGGTGACGAATCCAGTGCGCGTCGTGGTGCTGCACTACTCACCGATCGAAGCAACGATCCAGGGAGAGCCGCCGATCATTCACGCCTTCCTCGGCACCGACCGGCTCTGCGAGCCGATCGACCGCTTCGGCGCATCGGTCTGCTTTCACGGGCACGCACACTCGGGCTCGTTCGAGGGAAAGACACCCGGTGGTGTGCCCGTCTATAACGTCGCGCTCCCCGTACTTCGGAAAGCTGGCGCGCAGGCGATGTACTACGTGCATGAGGTAGGGGTTGGGGGCTCCGGGCTGGGGGCTGAGGCCGCGAATCGCGAGCGTGCGCCAAACGCATAACCTGTCGGTGGTCGCCCGGGCTCTATCGCGAATTCAGGATCTGCCCCAGCCCTAACCCCCAGCCTCCAACCCCTGCGTCTTCAGCTCCGCCTGCGCTGCCGCCAACCGCGCGATGGGCACTCGGAACGGTGAGCACGACACATAGTCCAAGCCCGTGTCGTGGCAGAAGCGAATTGAGCGCGGGTCGCCGCCGTGCTCGCCGCAGATGCCGGTCTTGAGACCCGGGCGTGCGCGACGTCCGTCGGTGACAGCCATGGCGATGAGCTTGCCGACGCCGGCGACATCGAGCGTCTGGAACGGATCGTCCGGCAAGATGCCGCGCTCGACGTAGAGCGGCAGAAAGCGGCCCGCGTCGTCGCGGCTCAGGCCGAGCGTCGTCTGCGTGAGGTCGTTCGTGCCGAAGGAGAAGAACTGCGCCTTGGACGCGATCTCACCGGCGGTGAGCGCAGCGCGCGGCAGCTCGATCATCGTGCCGATGCTGTACGGAACGTGCTCGCCCATCGCGCCCAACACCTCGCTCGCGGCGCGCTCGAGAATAGCCTGCTGGTCCTCGAACTCGCGCACCGTCGCCACGAGCGGGATCATGATCTCGGGCTGCACGTCGAAGCCGCGTCGCTTCGCCTTGACCGCGGCCTCAAAGATGGCGCGGCCCTGCATCTCCGTGATTTCGGGAAAGGTAATGCCCAGCCTGCAGCCGCGGTGGCCCAGCATCGGGTTCGATTCGCGCAGCGTTTCCACGATGTGCGTGAGCTCGGCGCGCGTGAGTCCGAGCGTCCTGGCAAGCCGCTTGGAGTCCTCGCCGCCGTGCGGCAAGAATTCGTGCAGCGGGGGATCGAGTAGGCGGATGTTGACCGGATAGCCGCTCATCGCTTCGAAGATCCCCTCGAAGTCGCCCCGTTGCATGGGCAGCAGCTTGGCGAGCGCGCGCCGGCGGCCGGCTTCGTCGCGCGCCACGATCATCTCGCGCATGGCGGTGATCCGCTCGCCCTCGAAGAACATGTGCTCCGTGCGGCACAGCCCGATTCCCTCGGCGCCGAAGTTCCGCGCAACGCGGGCGTCCTGTGGCGTGTCGGCGTTGGCACGCACACGCAAGCGACGCACGTCGTCCGCCCATCCGAGTACGCGCGAGAACGACTCGTACACCCGCGACTGGGCTGGCGCCATGCGGCCAGACAACACCCGCACGACTTCGCTAGGGATCGTCGGCAGATCGCCGACGAACACCCGCCCGGTGGCGCCATCGAGCGTAATCCAATCGCCTTCGTTCACCGTCGTACCGCCGACGGTGAAGCGGCGATGATCGTTGTCGATCACGACTGCTTTCGCGCCGACGATGGCGCACTTGCCCATCCCACGGGCGACGACCGCCGCGTGGCTGGTCATGCCGCCGCGCGCTGTGAGCACAGCGCGCGCCGCGACGATGCCGTGGAAGTCCTCCGGCGTCGTTTCATCACGCACGAGAATCACGCGCTCACCTGCCGCCGCGCGGTCCTCGGCCACGTCGGGGTCGAACACCGCTTGCCCACTGGCCGCACCGGGGCTGGCCGGCAGGCCGGTCGCGATGGCGGTCGCGTGGGCGCTCGGATCGATAATCGGATGCAGCAGGCGGTCGAGTTGATCCGGCGGCACTCGCCGCACCGCCTCGGCGCGGTCGATCAGCCCCTCGGCCACCATCTCTTCGGCGATGCGAATCGCGGCGGCGGCCGTGCGTTTGCCGTTGCGCGTTTGGAGCAAGTAAAGCTTGCCGCGCTCGACGGTGAACTCGATGTCCTGCATGTCGCGGTAGTGCCGCTCCAGACGTTGCTGCGTTTCGAGCAGCTCGACATACGCGCCAGGCAGCCGCGTCGCCATTTGATCGATACCGAGCGGCGTGCGAATTCCGGCCACCACATCCTCGCCCTGCGCGTTGACGAGAAACTCGCCGTAAAAGCGATGCTCGCCCGTCGACGGGTCGCGCGTGAAAGCGACACCGGTGCCCGAGTCGTCACCCATGTTGCCGAATACCATCGCCATCACGTTGACGCCGGTGCCGAGCGTCTCCGAGATCGCATTGACCCGACGATAGTCGACCGCTTTCTTGAGCGTCCACGATTTCCAGACCGCCTCGATCGCGCCCCACAGCTGCGTATGCGGATCCATCGGGAACTCGGCGCCGGACGCGTTTCTCACGACCGCCTTGTACTCTTCCACGAGAGTGCGCAGCGCGCTTTCGCCAAGCTCGGCGTCGGTCTCGACGCCCGCGGTGATCCGCTTCGCCTTGAGCAGAAACTCGAAATCGTGGAACGGGACGCCGAGCACGACGTCAGAGTACATCTGGATGAACCGCCGGTAGGAATCGTACGCGAAGCGCGCGCTGCCGCTCTCGGTCGACAGGCCGACGACGGTGACGTCGTTGAGCCCGAGGTTGAGAATAGTCTCCATCATCCCCGGCATCGATGCGGCGGCGCCGGAGCGAACCGATACGAGCAGCGGACTATTCGCATCGCCGAATCCGCGGCCGGTCGCGCGCTCGACGCGCTGCAGATTGCGGTGCACTTCGTCGCGCAGTGCCGCCGGGATGGCCCCGTCGTGCAGATACGCCATGCACACGTCGGTCGCGATGGTGAATCCGGGCGGCACCGGCACGCCGAGGTTGGTCATCTCGGCGAGGTTGGCGCCCTTGCCGCCGAGCAGGGTCTTCATGTCCTTCGTTCCCTCGGCGGCGCCTTCTCCGAAATAGAAGACGCGGCGCGAAGCGGAATCCTTCGGTACATGCGCGGCGGGCGCGGACTCCGTAGCGGTCATCTCGAGGCTCGTGGCGAATTCACACTCTAACAAGCAGGTTGCGCGCCCCAAGAGCAAGGCGCACGAATCGATCGCGCGCGCGACGCTCGCGGGCGATCAGCAGCCGCAGCCGAATCGCAGCTTGTTGGCGTCGGCGGGTGGAGGCGTCGGGTAGTCACCCGAGAAGCACGCGTGGCAAAAGCCGCCGGGCCCGCCGGGCGACGACTCGAGCATTCCCTCAAGCGAGAGATAGCCGAGGGTGTCGACGCCGATGTGCTTCGCGATCTCGTCTTGCGACAGATTCGCGGCGATCAACTCCTCGCGCGACGGCGTATCGATGCCGTAATAGCACGGGCCGGTGATCGGCGCCGAGGCGACTCGCATGTGCACTTCGCGCGCGCCGGCGCCGCGGATCATGTTGACCAGTCCGCGCGTGGTGGACCCGCGCACGATCGAGTCGTCGACCATCACGACGCTGCGTCCCTTCAGCACCTCACGCACCGCGTTGTACTTCACCTTCACCTTCTGGTCGCGGCCCGCCTGCGATGGCTGGATGAAGGTGCGACCGATATAGTGATTGCGGATCAGTGCCAGCTCCACCGGCAGACCCGTCTCTTCGGCGTAGCCGAGTGCGGCGGCGTTGGCCGAGTCGGGCACGGCGAACACGAAGTCGGCGCCCGGGGCGGGGCATTCGCGGCCAAGACGCCTGCCTAGCGCACGGCGTGCGCGGTCGACTGAGCCGCCCCAGATGCGACTGTCGGGGCGCGAAAAATACACGTACTCGAACACGCATTTGCGCGATTCGAGGACGGGGAAAGGCTTGAGCGACCGCACCCCCTCGCGGTCGACGACCACGATCTCGCCAGGCTCGACATCACGCACATATGTCGCGCCGACGATGTCGAGCGCGCAGGTCTCCGAGGCGAAGACGACCGCGTCACCGACGGTGCCCATCACCAGCGGCCGCCATCCGCGCGGATCGCGGGCCGCGAGCATCGTGTCGCCGATGGTGACGAGCAGACAATACGCGCCCTCCACATCCCGCAGCGCATCGGCCAGCTGCTCCTCCGGCTTTTCGGCGCGCGATTTGGCGATGCGGTGAACGATCACCTCGGAGTCCATCGTCGAGGCGAAGATCGAGCCGTCGTCCTCGAGCTCGTGCCGCAGCTCGGTCGCGTTGATGAGATTGCCGTTGTGGGCCAGCGCGATGTGGCCGTTGCGGAAGCGTACCAGCACCGGTTGCGCATTTTCGATCGTCGATGAGCCGGCGGTGCTGTAGCGCGTGTGGCCGATGGCGAGTCCGCCGCGGAGCAACGTCATCGCCGTGCTCGCGATGCCTTCCGAGACGAGTCCCATCGAGCGATGCGCGCGCGCGGTCAACTCTTCATCGACCGCTACGATGCCCGCCGATTCCTGACCACGATGCTGCAACGAGTATAAACCCAACTGCGTGAGCGCGGCCGCGTCGTCCACGCCGCGCACACCGAAGATGCCACACATGTTAGACGGCCGCTGGTTGAGGGTGCTGCGTTTCCACGGCGATGTCCGCCGGCGATCTCCTCATAATAGCGGGAATGGCGTCGTGAAATGCGTGCGCCAACCGGGCGAGCGGTGCCGAAATCAGGCGATCGCCCACGCGAATCTCGAGCGGGGCGTTCTCGCCCCGCACGCGGCCGATCTCGCGCGCCGGGACGCCGCGCTGCCTGGCGATCGCCAGCACCGCGCGGGCGGCGCTCGTGCTCACGATAATGCGCGCCTGCGCCTCACCGAAGAGGAGCGCGCGGAGCGGGAGACCCGACCATTCGCTGAGGTCGACCGACGCGCCGAGCATCCGCTCGGGGTCGCCGATCGCGCACTCCGCCAGGGCGACGGCAAGTCCGCCGTCGCTGCAATCGTGGGCCGAATCGATGAGATCGGCCGCGATGCACTCGAGCAGCGCGTCGATCGTCGAGCGCTCGCGCGCCAGGTCGCACCGTGGCGGCGCGCCGGCGACTACGCCGTGGATGCGCGACAGATACTCGCTGGCTCCGATCTCATCGGTCGGCTCGCCAAGCAGAACAATGGCGTCGTTCTCGTTCGCGAAGGTTCCGCGCGTCACGTGATCGAGGGATTCGATCAGTCCCACCATGCCGATGGTCGGCGTCGGATAAATCGCGCCACTCGGGCTCTCGTTGTAGAGCGAGACATTTCCACCGGTGACCGGCGTGCCGAGCGCGCGGCAGGCGTCGCCCATTCCGGCGATCGCTTCGCGGAGCTGGAAATAGACCTCGGGCCGTTTCGGATTCCCGAAGTTGATGCAGTTGGTAATCGCCATCGGCCGACCGCCCACGCAGGCGACATTGCGGGCCGCTTCCGCGACCGCGATCGATGCGCCGAGCCTGGGATCGAGGTAGACGTAACGGCCGTTGCAGTCGGTCTTGAGAGCGAGCGCTTTGTTGGTGCCTCGCAACCGCACGACCGCCGCATCGCCCGCGCCCGGGCCAACGACCGTGTTGGTGCGCACGGTCGAATCGTACTGCCGGTAGATCCAGAGCTTGCTCGCGATCGTGGACGAGGAGAGCAAACGGGTGAGCGTCCAGACTGGATCGGACTCCTCGGAAGTCTGCTCGATCGCCGAGACGTCGCGCTCGCGCAAAGCGATGATGGCGTCGGACTCCTTCGCTGGCGGCGTGTAGGTCGGACAATCGGTGACGAGTCGCGAGCCCGGAAACTCGGCGACGACGCGGTCGCCCTCCGTCACGCGATACACCGGCTCGGCGATCACCTCGCCGATCACTTCGGCGCTCAAATCCCACTTGGCGAGAATGGCGCGCACTGCCTGCTCGTGACCCTTCGTCGCCACGACCAGCATCCGCTCCTGCGATTCGCTGAGCAGGATCTCGTATGGCGTCATCCCTTCCTCGCGCACCGGCACCTTGTTCGTGTCGATCGTGACGCCGACATCGCCGCGGGCCGCCATCTCGGCCGACGAGGACGTGAGGCCGGCGGCCCCCATGTCCTGGATGGCGACGATATGGCCGCTGGCGATGAGCTCGAGGCTCGCTTCCAGCAGCAATTTTTCAGTGAAGGGGTCGCCGACCTGCACGCGTGGCCGCTTGGCGTCGCTCGCCTCGGAGAGATCTTCGGAGGCGAACGACGCGCCATGAATTCCATCGCGTCCCGTTCGCGCGCCGACCGCCATGATGGGATTGCCGACGCCCTCGGCTTTGGCGCGGATGAGCTCGTGCTCGCGTAGGACGCCGACGCACATTGCGTTGACGAGTGGATTGCCCTCGTACGCCGGATCGAACATCACGTCGCCGGCCACGGTCGGGATGCCGACGCAGTTGCCGTAGTCCCCAATCCCTTTCACGACACCGGCAAACAGGTAGCGCGTCCGGGCGGAGTCGAGCGAGCCAAAACGCAGCGAGTTGAGCATCGCGATCGGGCGCGCGCCCATGGTGAACACATCACGCAAAATGCCACCGACGCCGGTGGCCGCGCCCTGATAGGGCTCGACCGCCGACGGGTGATTGTGCGATTCGATCTTGAAAGCGACGGCCAACCCATCACCGACCGAGATCACGCCGGCATTCTCGCCGGGTCCCTGTAGCACGTATGGCGCCGTGGTCGGAAGCGTGCGCAGGAGCGGCCGCGAATGCTTGTACGAGCAGTGCTCGTTCCAGAGTGCGCTGACGACGCCCAGCTCGGTGAACGTCGGTTCACGGCCCAGCAGCGCGACGAGGCGCGCGTGCTCTTCGGTGGTCAGTCCGTGTTCGGCGACCAGCGCCGGTGTGACGGCGGGATCGCCTGGACGCGGACGTACCGTCACGGCTTGCGGCGGGCGGTATCGGGAGGAATCGCCCGGCCCTTGAAGCGCATGGTGTCGCTGGCCGACTTCACACCTCCCTCGCTCACCGGACCCTTCGGCGTGGCGGTGGTGTCACGCTTCACGATCGTGTCCTTCGACACGGAGATGCCCGGCGGTGCGGACGTCGGAATCGCGATGACCGCGGCGCCCGTCACGAAGCCGCCCTTCGATTCCGGAGCGACGGGGGCGGGCAGACTGTCGCCCTTTGCGGGCAGCGCGACCGGCGAGCTGCTCTTGCCGGTGTAGCGCCGGTACGGAGCGCGGAAAATGGCGTCGACCACAATGCCATTCTCCAGGATGACGATGTCGTGCGTGCCGCAGTCGATCTCGCAGCCGTTGCGGTAGAACAAATAGCTGCGCGGCCCGACCGACCGCTCGGCGACGACCGGCCCAAGCCGGCCCATCACCTGCTCGCGATTCATGCCGGGATCGATCGACTGCGCCGACACCGGCGCCACCGCCGCGGTTGCGGCGACACAGAGAGCAATGAAGAACCGACGCATGAGAACCTCGGAGGGAGCTTCGTTAAGCGAACGCACGATGCGCCTCAGGACCGCGGTCATGCCGACACGCGAACGAGCAGCGCTTGAAACAGGGCGATGCCATCCTCACTGCCGAGCAGTGCATCCATCGCACGCTCCGGATGGGGCATCATACCTAGGACGTTTCTCCCCTCGTTGACGATACCAGCAATATTGTCCATTGACCCGTTCGGGTTGGCATCCGGGGTGATTTGGCCGTTCCGATCGGCGTAACGGAAGGCGATTTGGCCGCCATCCTCGAGCCGGCGGAGGGTGTCCGGGTCGGCGGTGTACCGTCCCTCCCCATGGGCGATCGGCATTGAAAGGAGCTGCCCCGCCTCGTACTGATGCGTGAACATTGTATCCGTGCTGTCGACGCGCAACCGCATCGGCATCGAGAGGAACGAGAGCCTCCCGTTCCTGAGCAGGGCGCCCGGGAGCAATCCGGCCTCGCAGGCGATCTGGAAGCCGTTGCACACCGCCAGCACCGGCCCGCCACGTTTGGCGTGTTCGGCCACCTCGCGCATGATCGGACTGAATCGCGCAATGGCCCCGGCGCGCAAATAATCGCCGTAGCTGAAGCCGCCGGGCAGGATGACGACGTCGGCGTCCTGCAGGTCGTGCTCCTTGTGCCACAAATACACGGCCTCGGCGCCGAGCACGTCCGTGACGGCGTGGTAGGCGTCGTAATCACAATTGGAGCCAGGGAAGGTCACGATGCCGAACTTCATGCTGACGACACTCCGGCGATCTCATACTGCTCCGTGACGGGATTGGCGAGCAGTCGCTCGCACATCTCGCGCACGAGTCCGTTGGCGGCGTCGGCGGTCGGAGCATCGACATCGAGCACGATGTGCTTTCCGATGCGCGCGTCGCTCACGCCGCCGAACCCGAGTGAATGCAGCGCGTCGGCGACCGCCTTGCCCTGCGGATCGAGAATCCCGCGGCGTGGAACGATGTGTACTTGCACGCGAAAGCGGCTCGTCACTCCTTACGCTCCTTGCGGGGGAAGTCGCCACGATCACCCAAAGTGCCGCGTCGTTCGCCAAATCGGCGGCGCTCGCGCACGGGATGATCGCCGAGCTCGACGTGGCGCTCGGTTCCAAGGTCGACCTGCTCCGCGTCGTCCAGTTCATCCGTCTTGTCATCCTCCGCGTCGTCGTTCAGCGGATCGCCGGACGGAAGCCGCTCCATCAACCCGACGAAGACAGTGCGTAGCAATCCCCAGGACACATAGGCAACGAGCGCGGGGAAGATGAACTCCTGCCGCTTGAAGACGAGCCCCACGATGGTGCCGACCACCGCCAGGAGCCCCAGCACTCCCTTTACGCTGCGGACTCCGATCGTCGGCACGGCGGGGTAGAGGACATGGCTCACCATCAAGAAGCTGAGCATGATCGTGAGCCACGGAATGACCGTCTGCCACGGCAGCGCGCCGATGATGGTATCGCGGTAGAGTGGCGTTTGGCTGAACCACCAATAGCTGGCCAGCGTCATTCCCGCGGCGGGGCTTGGTAGTCCGTGAAAGTGCGTTTTTGCGCGACCGCCCTGCTCGACGTTGAAGCGCGCCAACCGCATCACGGCGCACGCAATGAACAGAAAGCAGAGCAGCCACGCCCAACTGTCGCGGTTGAGCACGGCGAAATACACGATCATTGCCGGCGCCACGCCGAAGCTGATGGCATCGACGAGCGAATCGAGCTCGACTCCAAACGCGCTGCCGGTGCGCGTGGCGCGCGCGATACGTCCGTCCAGCGCGTCCATCACGCCGCCGAGCAGCACGTACCAGACGGCGTAGTAGTACGCGCCCTGCGCGGCCGAGACGATCGCCCAAACGCCGAAGAAGAGGTTGCCGAGCGTCGCGCCGTTGGGCAGCAGCACCACGGCGCGGCGCATCTCGGGACGGCGCGGCAATGACGGACTCATCGGTCCCTCCTCATCGCGTGATCATTTGGGGCAACTCGGCCAATACCGTGGTGCCGGCCACCGGGAGGTCGCCGACCTTCACCCGCACCGCGGACGACGTCGGGATGAAGACATCCACGCGCGATCCGAACCGGATCAATCCCATTCGCGTCCCTTGCGAGACCGTGTCGTTCATTTTGGCGTAGTTCGCGATGCGGCGCGCGATGAGGCCCGCGATCTGCCGGACGAGAATCTTGTTCTGGCCGCCTTCGATTCCCACCGACATCTGCTCGTTCTCGAGGCTCGCCTTGTCGTTGGCGGCATTGAGGAACTTCCCCTCGTTGTATTGCAGATATTTCACCACGCCGTTCACCGGATATCGGTTCACGTGCACGTTGAAGACGTTCATGAAGATCGAGATGCGCGTGGCCGGTCCGTGAAAGAATGCGGCCTCCTCGACTTGCGCGATCTGCACCACGCGGCCGTCCGCTGGGGAGATCACGAGACGGTCACCCCGCTCGCCCTGCCGCTCCGGATCGCGAAAGAAATACGCGACCCACAGCGCCAGCACCGCGATCACGAACGCGACGAGCCACATGGCCCAGGAGCGCCGGTACATCGCGAACGAGAACGCCCCCACCGCGACGAGCGCCGCGATGAAAATAAAGATGAGGCCCTCGCGAGCGAAATTCACTGCGGCGCCCCGACGTCGAGCGGCGATCCGGTCAGCCGGTGGTACGCGTCGAGATACCGATCGCTCGTCGCCGCGATGACGGAGTCGGGCAGCGGCGGCGGCGGGGCTTCACCATTCCAGTGCCCGGCGCGCCGTTCCCCGTCCAGGTAGTCGCGCAATGGCTGTTTGTCGAAGCTCGGTTGCGACCGGCCCGGCGCGTAGGAATCCGCCGGCCAGAAGCGCGAGCTGTCAGGCGTCAGCACCTCATCGATCAGCACGATGCGATCATCGCTCGTGCGCCCGAACTCGAATTTCGTGTCGGCGATGATGATGCCGCGCTGCTGGGCGATTGCGCGGGCGCGGTCGTAGATCGCCCGGGCGTATCGCTCGAGCTGCTCGCCAGCCGCCTCGCCCACCATCTCGCGCATGTGCGTCACCGTGATGTTCTCATCGTGGCCCACATCCGCCTTGGTGGCCGGACTGAAGAGAGGAGGGTCGAGCCGCGCGCTTTCTTGCAGTCCGGGTGAAAGCGCCTCGCCCGCGAGCGTGCCGCGCGCCGCGTACTCCTTCCACGCCGAGCCGGTAATATAGCCCCGAATGACGCATTCGACGGGGAAGACGCTCGCGCGCCGGCACAACATCGCGCGTCCGACAATCGCGCCTCGATGTCCGCTCAACGCCGGCACCGCGGCAAGGATCTCGTCCGCATCGGCCGAGATCATGTGGTGCGGAACGATGTCCTCGATCCGGCGGCACCACCACGCGCTGATCTGCGTCAGCACCGAGCCTTTGTGCGGCACCGCTTCCCGCATGACGACATCGAAGGCACTCACCCGATCGGTGGCGACCAGCAGCAGGCGCTCGGCGTCGACTTCGTATACGTCGCGCACTTTGCCGCGGGCGATACGCTGGAGCGGAAGATGTGTATCCGAAACGGGCGACACGATCGTCATACGCGCGGCTCCTCGCGAGCAACCGTCTGGCCAGATCGAGCGAGCACCGGCTCGACCACGTCGCGCAGAAATTCGTCCACCTGCTGCGGCGCGCGGCCAACGAAACGCGCCGGATCAATCACCCCGCGCAATTCGTCGAGCGGAACCCCGATCTCCGCGTCGCGGGCGAGGCGCTCGAGCAGATCGTTGCGGTCGGTCTCGCCATTCTTGAGCGCACGCGCGGCGTCGATGCTGTGCCGCCGAATCACCTCGTGGACGTGCTGGCGATCGCCGCCCGCTCGCACGGCGCGCACGATCAGCGTCTCGGTGGCCATGAACGGCAGCTCGTCCATCACGCGGCGACCGATGCGCGCTGGATGCACCTCGAGACCGCTGGCGATGTTCACCATCAACACGAGTATGGCGTCGGTGGCCAGAAACGATTCGGGCAGCGACATCCGTCGGTTGGCGCTGTCGTCGAGCGTGCGCTCGAAAAATTGCACCGCGTGCGTCTGGTTCGCGTTCTCCTCGAGCGAAATGACGAAGCGCGCCAGACCGGCGATACGCTCCGAACGCATCGGGTTGCGTTTATACGCCATCGCGGAGGAGCCGATCTGTTCCGGCTCGAACGGCTCCTCCATCTCGCCGAAGGCCTGGAGCATGCGAATGTCGGCGCTGAATTTGGCAGCGCTCGCCGCGATCCCCGCCACCACACTCAGAATCTGCCCGTCGAGCTTCCGGCTGTACGTCTGGCCCGTTACCGCGAGTGCGTGCGAGAAGCCCATCTTCGCCACGACGCGCCGTTCCAGCTCGCGCACCTTGTCGTGATCGCCGTGAAAAATCTCGAGAAAGCTCGCCTGGGTGCCGGTGGTGCCCTTGACCCCGCGCAGCGGCAGGGTCACAATGCGATGATCGATCTCCGCGATATCGAGCACGAGATCCTGCATCCAGAGCGCCGCCCGCTTGCCAACGGTGGTCAACTGCGCCGGCTGCAGATGCGTGTAGCCGAGCGCCGGCTCGGCGCGCCAGCGCGCGGCAAACGCGGCGAGCGAGCGGAGCGCGTCTATGACCTTCGCGCGCAGCAGCTCCAGCCCGCGCCGCATGACGATCAGATCCGCGTTGTCGGTGACGAATGCGCTGGTGGCGCCGAGGTGGATGAACGGCCGGGCCAACGGCGCGTCTTCGCCGAAGGCGTGAATGTGCGCCATGACGTCGTGGCGGAAGCGCTGCTCAAACGCCGCGACTTTGTCGAAGTCGATGCTCGCGCGATGCTCCCGCATCTGTGTGATGGCCTCGGCCGGAATGTCGACGCCGAGCTCGCGCTCCGCCTCGGCCAGGGCAATCCACAGCTCGCGCCACAGCGTGTGACGTGTGGACGGGGACCACAACTCGAGCATCGCCGCGGAAGCGTAGCGTCCGGCCAGCGGCGACGAGTATCGGGTGTGCTCCGTGTTCGGCTTGCTCATCGAATCGTGAAATCGGTGGTGTAGATCCGGCCTCCGCGCTCGAAGAACATGCGGATGATGTTCCGCTCGCCACTATAGGCGCCGAGGGCTTTCGCGACTTCCTGCGCGCTCGCGACCGGCGTGCGATTGATCTGCACGATGACGTCGCCCTTCTGGATGCCCAGCTCGTCGGACACGCGCTCGCTTGCGTTGAAGATGAGCGCGCCATTTCTGCTTCGAATCGCCCGCTCGGTGCGAATCGTCGGAGTCAGCGTCACCAGCTCGAGCTCCTTCAACACGGCAACCTTCGGCGCGCTCACCTCGGGCTGGTCGGCGATCGTCACGCTCACCTGCTGCTCGGCGCCGCCTCGCCTGATGACCAGCGGCACGCGCTCTCCAACGCGCAGGTCGAGCAGCTCCGCTTCCCAATCGAAGGGACTTCGGAGAGCGCGGTCGCGTGACCGCACGAGCACGTCGCCCGCGCGGAGGCCGGCCTGCGCCGCCGGCGATCCGGCCGACACCGACTTCACGCTCACGCCCGTGCGCCCTCCGCTTCGCACTTCCGCGTCACTCGGCAGCGCGATCTGCACGCCGATCCACGGCCGTCGGATCGTTCCGTGCGCGAGCAAATCCTCCGTCACGCGACGTACGCGATCGATCGGAATCGCGAAACCGAGCCCGATCGACCCTCCACTGGGCGAGTAGATCGAGCTGTTCACGCCAATTACTTCGCCGAGGGCATTCACCAGCGGCCCGCCGGAATTTCCGGGATTGATCGCGGCATCGGTTTGAATCATGTCGACGTACATCGCGCTGCCTTCCGAGCGTGCGACCAGATTGCGACCGGTCGCGCTGATGACGCCGGTGGTCACACTCGGCTCGGGATTGCCAAGCAGAAACCCGTACGGATTGCCGATGGCGATCGCCCACTCGCCGATGAGCAGATCGTGCGAGTTCCCGAGCGTCACGGTTGGTAAATTCTTGGCGTCGATCTTGAGGACGGCGAGATCATTCACCTCATCCTTCCCGAGCACCTTGGCGGGATACGTCGTGCCGTCACGCATGGCGACCGAGACACGTTGGGCGCCTTCGACGACGTGTGCGTTGGTCACGATCACGCCGTCAGTGCGGATGATGAAACCGGTGCCGAGGCCGGGTAGCACTCGAGGCCCCTGCTGTCCGTTGTAGAACTGCTCGAGTGGATCCGCCGAGCCGCGCTCGACGATTTCCGTTTGCACCGTGACGACGGCCGGCGACACTTTCGCGACGGCCTCCGTGATGACGGTGCGCCGCGCCGCCGCTACCGCTTGCGGCGTCGCGCGCTGCGCGGCGCTCGCCTCAGCGACGTCGAGCGTCGACGCGACGTCGTGCTGCCCGCCGCAGGCGGCGATCACGATGAGTGAGCAACCGAGAATGCGGCGCACTACGATGCTCCCCGCGCCTTGGCGCGCTGTCGGGTCCAATCGTGGAGGTACTGATCGAACCCGCGGTCGGTCAGCGGATGGAGGAGCAAAGAACGCAACACAGCCGGAGGCACCGCGATGCCGTCGACGCCCACCTTGGCCGACTCGATAAAATGGCGCGGATGTCTGATGCCGACCACGAGGATCTCGCATTCGCAATCGTAGTTGTCGAACACGATCCGCATGTCGCGCAGAGTGGCGATGGCGTCTTCGCTGATGTCGTCCAGCGCGCCGAGCTCGGGACTCACCGACAGCGCGCCGGACTTGGCGGCGATCAACGCCTGTGCCGCGTTGAAGACCAGGCTCGTGTTGACGCGCACGCCTTCGCTCGCCAGCCGCCGCGCGGCAGCCATGCCATCCTCCAGCATCGGCACGCTGACCACGATGTTGTCGGCGCGCTTCGCCAGCTCCTTTCCCTCGCGATACATCCCGTCGGCGTCGATGGCGACGACCGACGCGATAACCGGCCCCTGCACCCTGCGCGCGATCTCCGCCAGATGCGCGAGATGATCGACGCCCGCCTGCGCGGCGACGTCCGACGGATTGCTCATGACGCCGTCGATCAGCCCTGCGTGGATGGCCCAGTCGATGTCGCGGAGATCTGCGGTGTCGAGAAAGATTCTCATGCGTGGGTGACGTGAGTGAGGTACAACTCTTCGGGGTAGCGCACCGACTCCAGACACAATCCGTGCGCGGGGGCGGGCGCGGAGGTAGCGTCGTTGTCGGCCGAGCTCAGGAGCATCATCATCGTACTCGCGTCGCGCCTGCCACTCGCGATGTCCACCATCGTGCCGACGAGAAAGCGCACCATGTGGTGGAGAAAGCGGTTCGCTTCGATCTCCAGCTCGACCCCGCCGGCGCGATCGCGCCACGTAGCGCGCGTGACGGTGCAGCGGTGATCGTCGTGCTCGGGCGCCGTACCGCGCACCGCGAAGGCGCGAAAGACATGGGTGCCGCGGATCGAGGCAGCCGCCTCATCGAGCGCGCCGCGCGCGAGCAACTTGCCGAGCGCCCACTCCCACCCGCGCCGAAAGGGCGAGCGCGACGACTCGTCGGTTCCAATGCGATAGCTGTAGCGCCGGGCCACAGCGCTGTACCGAGCGTGAAACTCCGGCGTCATGTCGAACGCCGACGCAACCCACACGTCATCGGGGAGCACGCCGTTCAGCGCGCGTCGAAGCTCTTGCGCTTCCCATCTCGGCGGTACGCGCACGCCCACCGCTTGCCCTCGCGCGTGCACCCCGGCATCGGTGCGTCCGGCGCCGAGCGCGGCGACCGGAGCGCCTAACAATCGCGCCAACGCGCCTTCGAGCGCTCCCTGTACGGTGCGCGACGACGGCTGGCGTTGCCATCCCGAAAACGCCGCGCCATCGTAGTGCAGCACGAGCTGCACGGTGCGCTCCGACATGCGTCGGAAGTTATCCCCGGCTCACCTCAAGTCAAGCGACGCGCTAAGCGCCCAACCGATTGACAGCGCGTCATCTACGACCGTAATTAGGAGCGTCGGGCGTCGGGCGT
>JBBROY010000032.1:0-57805 GCA_038228795.1 Gemmatimonadales bacterium | reverse complement strand
TCACGCCACGCGCGCGCTGCGGCCCGCGGTCACGCGATGCAACACCTCGCCTTTCAGACCGACGATCTCGATCGCCGAGCCGGCAATCTTGGCGAGCATGATGGCCTTCCGCGCCGCCGCCCACGCTTCGATTCGCGGCGCCTGTCGCGCCGACCGCGGCACCGGGGCGATGCGGAGCGCTCGTCCTGTCCACCGCACGATGAGCTTGCCGACCGCGCCCGCATGCCCGCTGTCGAGGCCGTCGGCCACACGCAGGAGCGCCGACAACCGCCGCACCTGCTCGCGCTCGGCGCGCCCCAACTTGGCGAAACGTCGGTGCCGCGGACTCGGCTCGCTCTTCCGGTGATAGCGCGCGACGTTGGCGATCAGCAGCTGGTCGGCCTGGTCGATGCCGTCGAGCTCGGCGCGCAGAATCAGCGTGAGCGAATGCTTGTGGTGCTTCGCCGCCGCGACGAAGTAGCCGATGTCGTGGAGGAGTGCCGCGTCGGCGAGGATTCGGCGCTCGGACGTTTTACAACCGAGCCGCGGTCCGAGGGCGTCGAAGAGGGACAGTGCGAGTCGGCGTACCTGGTCGGCGTGAGGTTCGTCGAACCGGCAACTGTGGCCAAGTTGTCGGATCGAGCGCTCGCGACGAGAAATCAGGCTCATGGGGCGGTTGTCGGAGGCGAAGTTTCTGAAGACGCCAGAAGTCAAATGCCGATGTCAGTGAAGGCGGAAGTGTTCAGTTGCTGACATCTGACATCTGACGTCTAACATCTCTAACTCGTAATACTGGCGACCCCTCTCCTAGTCTGACAACATCGGCTTGCTGTCAAAGCCATGCTTGATCGTCTTTCCCTCCGCAAGATAAACCGCATCCTCACCAATGTTGGTGGCCAGGTCCGCCACACGCTCGAGATTTCGGCTCACGAGGAACAGCTCCAACGCCGCCGTGATCGTCTTCGGATCTTCCAACATGTGGGTAATGACGATCCGGAACACTGAATCGTGCAGCGCGTCGACCTGGTCGTCCATTGCGCACACCGCGCGGCCGAGCGCGCCGTCGGCGCGGATGAACGAGTCGAGTGCGTCGCCGAGCATCTGCCGGGCGCGGCGCGCCATCTCCTCGATCTCCGGGTCCGGCGTGATGTCGGACTTGTTGGCGATGAGCCGCAGCGCTGACTGGGCGATGTTCACCGCGTGGTCGCCGACGCGTTCCAGATCGCTCGACACTTTGATGGCGCCGATGATGAAGCGGAGATCTCGCGCCATCGGCTGCTGGAGCGCCAACAGCGAGATCGCGAGCGATTCGACCTCCACTTCCAGCTCGTCGATCTCGCGGTCGCCGGCCAGCACCGCCTCGGCCTTCATCGCGTCGCGGCTGAGGAGCGCGTCGACCGAGGCATCGATCAGCGACTCGGCGCGCTCGGACATGTCGAGCAGACGCTGCTTGAGCGTGTCGAGCTGCTCGTGGAAGTGGCGAAAGCCGGCGCTCTGACCGGCGATCGGCGCCGATGTCGCGCCGCTTGTTGTTTCGGGACTCATCCGAACCTCCCGGTGACGTACGCCTCGGTCCGGTCTGCGCGCGGACTCGTGAAGAGATGGTCGGTGGTGTCGTATTCCACCAGTCCGCCCAGATAGAAGAATGCGGTATAGTCGGACGATCGCGCCGCCTGCTGTAGGTTGTGCGTCACGATCACGACGGTCAGCTCGCGCTTCAGCTCGAACAGCAGCTCCTCGATCTTCTGCGTCGCGATCGGATCGAGCGCGCTCGCCGGCTCGTCGAGCAGCAGAACCTCGGGGTCGTTCGCCAGCGCGCGGGCGATGCAGAGACGCTGCTGCTGCCCGCCCGACAAGCCGAGCGCGCTCTGCCGGAGGCGATCCTTCACCTCGTCCCACAACGCGGCGCGACGCAGCGATGTCTCGACGATGTCGTCGAGTATCGCGCGCGCGCTCTCGCCATTCGTGCGCGGGCCGAAGGCGACGTTGTCGTAGATCGATTTTGGAAATGGATTCCAGCGCTGAAAGACCATCCCGACGCGCTGCCGGAGCGAGACGACGTCCGTCTCCTTCGAGTAGACGTCCGCGCCATCGAGCAGCAGGTTCCCTTCCCATCGCGTGCCCGGGATCATCTCGTTCAGACGGTTGATCGACCTGAGGAACGTCGACTTGCCGCAGCCGGACGGACCGATGAGCGCGGTGATCGCGCGCGGTTGAATGACGAGAGTCACCGCCTGCAGCGCCTGTTTTTTCCCGTACCAGAAGGAAAAGGAGCGCGCGACGATCGTCCCACTCTCCACGGGCGCATTGCTCGGCGTCGTCGGCTCGGTCGTCATCGTGGCGTCGGTCATCCGAAGCGGCCGGTGATGTACGCCTCGGTCCGCGGATCTTTCGGCGTCGTGAACAGCTCGGCGGTCGACGAGACCTCGACCAGCTCGCCGGCGAGGAAGAAGGCAGTGGAGTCCGAGACGCGCGCCGCCTGCTGCATGTTGTGCGTCACGATCACCACCGTCATGTCCTTGCGCAGCTCGTAGACGAGCTCCTCGACCTTCTGCGTGCTGAGCGGATCGAGCGATGCCGTCGGCTCGTCGAGCAACAGCACCTCGGGCTCGGTCGCCAGCGCGCGCGCGATGCACAGGCGTTGCTGCTGTCCGCCCGAGAGTCCGACGGCGCTCGTCTTGAGCCGATCCTTTACCTCTTCCCAGAGCGCGGAGCGCTTGAGCGCGCGCTCGACCGTCTCGTCCGCGCCGCGGCCGGAGGGGCGCGCGTCGCGCTTCACCTTGAGACCGGCGAGCACATTGTCGCGGATCGACATTGTCGGGAACGGTGTCGGGCGCTGGAACACCATGCCGATGTGCTTGCGCACCTCGATCGCGTTCACCGCGCGCTCGTACACGTCGCGCGCGTCGAGCAGCACCCGGCCGGATACGCTCGCGCCCGGAATCGTCTCGTGCATTCGGTTGAGGCAGCGCAGGAAGGTCGACTTGCCGCACCCCGACGGTCCGATGATGGCGGTCACCCGTTGATCGAAGATGGGCATGGTCACGTCCCGTACCGCGCGCACGGTACCGAAGAGCGCGCACAGTTTTTCGACGTGAATGCGCGGAGCGGACGGCGGGCTGTGTTACTGCCCGCCGTGCGACACGACCATCGTGGTGCGGACGCTAGTCGCCACTGCCGCCGGCGAACTTTGCGCGCGTTGCGAAGCGGGCAAGGACACTGATCACCAAGACCATGAAGATGAGAACGAGCGCGCCGGCCCACGCCAGCTTGTGCAGCTCGTCGTACGGGCTCACGGCGTATGCGAAGATTTGCAATGGCAGCGCGGCGATGGGCTGGTTGAGCTTGGTCGACCAGAATTGGTTGCCCAACGCGGTGAACAGCAGCGGCGCCGTCTCTCCGGCGATGCGCGCCACCGCCACCAGCACGCCGGTGACGATGCCCGCAGCCGAAGTCCGCAGCACGATCTGCAGCGAGGTACGAGCCCGCGAGTAGCCGAGGGCCAGCGCCGCCTCGCGCAACGAGACCGGAACCAGCCGCACCATCTCCTCGGTCGTGCGCGTGACCATTGGAATCATCATCGCGCCCAATGCGACGCCGCCGGCCCAGGCCGAGAAATGCCCGAGCGGGCGCACCAGAAACTGCCAGGCGAAAATGCCCATCACGATCGACGGCAATCCGTTGAGCACGTCCGAGAGAAACCGTACGGCGGTCGCGAGGCGCGTCGAGCGGTATTCGGCCAGGTACAGTCCCGCCCCGACGCCGACCGGCAAACCAAACGTGCAGGCAAGACCGACGAGGATCAGCGTGCCGACGATCGCGTTCGCCATGCCGCCGTCGTTCTCACCCACCGGCTTCGGCATGTGCGTGAAAAAACCGAGGCTGATCGACGATGCGCCGGTGCGGAGCAGGTGGAACAGAATGAAGAGGAGCGGCAGCGTCGCCAACAGCGCGGCGAGCGCGACCAGACCGACCATGATGTTGTTGACGAGGCGCCGCTTGCGAATCGTGCGGATGGTGCGCGCCGCGAACGCGCGCTGCTTGCCGGTGCGGCGCGGGGCGGAGCTCTTCACGCGCTCACCCCCGATACGCGCCACACCAGCCATCGTGCGACGCCGTTCACGATCATCGTGATCACGAACAGCGTAAAACCCACCGCCATCAGCGCCGAGAGGTGCAGATCGCCGGAGGCCTCGGCGAACTCGTTGGCGATCAGCGATGCCATCGTGTAGCCCGGGGCGAAGAGCGATGAGGAAATCTCCAACCGGTTTCCGATCAGCATCGTCACGGCCATCGTCTCGCCCAGCGCGCGGCCGAGCCCGAGAATCACGCCGCCAATGATGCCGCTCCTCGCATACGGGATCACCGCCGTTCTGATCGTCTCCCATCGCGTGGCCCCCAGCGCCATCGCCGCCTCCCTCTGCGACCTCGGCACGGCCAGCAGCACCTCACGCGACACGCTCGAGATATAGGGGAGCACCATCACGGCCAGAATGAGACCGGCGGCGAGCATGCTCGGGCCGTAGGCCGGCCCGGAGAAAAAGGGCGTGGCGCCGAGGTGCAGCGTGTCGCGCAGAAATGGCATCACGCTCGCGCGAAGAATGGGCACGAGCACGAAGATGCCCCACAGTCCGTACACGACGCTCGGGATGGCCGCCAGCAGATCGACCAGAAATGCAAGCGGCTGGCGCAGCCAGTGCGGCGCGAACTCGGAGAGGAAGATCGCGACCCCGATCGCCAGCGGCGTCGCGACCACGAGCGCAATGATCGCCGTGACGATCGTGCCGTAGATGGCGGGCGCGGCGCCGAACTGGCCGGCGACCGGATCCCAGGCGCTGGTGGTGAGAAATGAGAATCCGAAACGGTGGAACGCCGGCCATGCGCCGCGCGCAATCGAGACGAAAAGAACTAGGAGGAGTAGCGGAATGCACGCCGCGAAAAAGGTGATCGCACCCTTGTAGATGCGATCACCGACCGCCGAGCCTTCGATGCGCAGCTTGAATCGCGGCGCGGCGGAATGCGGAGGCGGTGCCGCGTCGACCGCGGGCGGAGGAGCGGCCGTCGCGTCGGTCATACCGGCGTCAACTACCGGCGCCGAGCTTGATCGTGTCGAGCCGCTTCACCAGCTCTGCCGCCAGCGCGGTGGGCAGGGGCGCGTAGTCGAGCGCCGCCGCCGACTGCTCGCCTTCGCTCAGCGCCCAGCGCAGGAAGTCGACCAACTTTTTTCCCTTTGCCGCGTCGGCGATGGTTTGCGGCACGAGCAGATACGTGAACGACGAGATCGGATAGGCGCCGGCGCCGGTCGCGTTCACGATCGAGACGCGATAGTCGGTGGTAGTCGGCAGCTTCGCCGCGGCCGCGGCGGCGGCGGCCGTGATCGATTCGATGGACGGGAGAACGAATTCGCCGTTCGCGTTCTTGACCGCCGCGTACGGCAGCTTGTTCTGCTTCGCGTACACCAGCTCGATGTAGCCGATTGCGCCCGGCGTCTGCTTCACCTGGCCGGCGACACCTTCGTTGCCCTTTCCGCCGAGCCCGACCGGCCACTGCAATTCCTTTCCCTTGCCGGGCGTTTTCGCCCATGCCGGACTGACGGCGGAGAGATAGTCGGAAAAGATGTAGGTGGTGCCGCTTCCTTCCGAGCGATGGACGACGAGAATGTCGGATGCGGGAAGGGTCACAGCGGAGTTGAGCGATTTGATCCGGCTATCGTTCCACTTGGTGATCTTGCCGCCGAAGATGTCGGCGATGACGGTGCCGGTGAGTTTGAGACCTTGCTCGACGCCGGGCACGTTGTAGGTGATGACCACGGCGCCCATCACCATCGGAAGGTGCAGCGCCGGCGCCTTGAGCTTGGCGATCTCCGCATCGCTCATCGGCGCATCACTGGCGCCGAAGTCGACCGTTCCCTCGGTGAGCTGCCGGATGCCGCCGCCCGATCCGATCGACTGATAGTTGATCTTCACCCCAGTCTTCGTGGCGTAGTCGGCGAACCACTTCGAGTACAGTGGATACGGAAAGGTCGCGCCGGCGCCAGTGAGATCGACTCCACCACTGCTCGCCTTCGGCGCCGCCGCGGTCGTACCGGCGCCAGCCTTCCCCGCCGCGTCGTCGCCGCCACACGCGCCACTCACCAGCCCGATGGCGATCGTCGCCAAGATCCATGCTTTCACGCCCACCTTCCGTTGACCGTTGACAGTGCGAAGCGAAGTCATCGGAGAAAGATGAACGCGCCCCGCGACGTTCATCCCCGGGAGCGTGTAACGAGATGGTCACACACTGAGAACCAGGGGGCTGGGGGCTGGGGGCTGGGGGCTGGGGGCTGGGGGCGCTGACCGCCAGTCGCCGCGCGGAGGACTCGCCTCGCGCCCCAACCCCTAGCCCCTAACCCCCAGCCCCCTGCTCCTAAAACTCCGCTTTCCAGTGGAGAAACCACGTCGTCTGGTCGACGTTGAGCGAACCCGACTGGGGCGAGCGGCCTTGGTAGTCGAACGTCAGCGCCGTGCGCGGCGTCGGCTCCCAGAACACGCCGGCAATGATGAGCCGGTCGTAGGACGACGCCGTGTTGAACCCGGAGGTCGAGGTCGCGTTCGTGTTCGGCTTGAACTGGTCGATGCGGCCGATCAGCCCGACATTCGACTTCTCCTTCGCATCCATCCACTCGAGCGGCCGCGCGATCGCGAAGGCGCTCACGAGCTGCCCCTTCATCTGCGCGAGCGTGCGCGGGCTGGTCACGCTGTTCGCCCCGCCCTCGACGTCCTCCATCCGCTGCGCGTACTCGGCGCCGAGCGTGAGCCGGCGATCCCGAATGCCGGTGAAGATCCCGAAGCGGTCGCGCTGCAGTCCCGCGTCGAGCGGGCAATTCACGCACGTCACCGCGTTGAAGGTGCTCCCCTGGTACTTGCTCCCCGTGTTGCCCTTGTAGTACCAGGGCGAGATGGCGAAGGTCTTGAAGTAGCCATCCATCATCGGGTTGGTCGCCAACGGCGTCAGCGTGAGCCGGATCGCGAAATCCTTGAAGCGGTCCGTCTCCTGATTGGTGTAGCCCGGCCCGTTCGTGACCGTCGCGTACACCTCGCCCCACTTGTTCGGCATCGTCACCACCGTGGCCAGGCCAAGGTCGGCGGAAGAAAAGAAGCCGTTGCGCTCGGTGGCCGCCTGTGACAGGTAGCGCGGCCAGAAGGCCTCTTCATGATCGATCAGCACGGTGTGCAGCATGCCGACGCGGGCGAGGGCGTTGAAGCCCTTCACGTCGCCGATGTCGTTGGCAAAGTTGTACTGGAGATAGCCGTACTTGAGGCGCACGACCCACCCGGCATAAAAGGCATTGTTCGCCGTGTTGGTCTGCTGAAAGATGTCGGTGGTGGCGCGAATGCTCATGCGCTCGCCGACCGGCATGCGAAACGTCAGATAGACGCGCTCGATGTCGAACTTGTTGGGACTCTTTCCGCCCAGGCCGGCCTTCGCCGCGGAATCGGTCCGGTACTGGTAGTTGCCGAAGATGACCCCCGAGAAATCGAGTTGCGGGGTGATCACCTTCACGGTGCCCGAATCCCGTTGTTGGGCGGTGAGAGTCACCGGGGCGAGCGCGAGAGCCGAGAATGCAACGAGCGCGAGAGCACGGAGCGAGGTCATTTGGTGTGGAGTGAGAGAAAGAGAAGGGAGACTCGACAGCGCTGCGCCCTACTGCATGGCGACCGTCTTGATCTCCGCCAGCCGCTTCTGGAGCATGGTGATCATGCTCGCCGGGAGCGGGGCGTAGTCGAGTGCGGCGGCGGTCTTCTCGCCGTCGGTGAGCGCCCAGCGGATGAAGTCGACGAGCTTCTTCCCCTTGGCGGCGTCGGCCTGATTGGTGTAGACGAGCAGGTAGGTGAACGAGCTGATCGGGTACGCGCCCTTGCCGGCGGCGTTGACGATCGAGATCCGGTAGTCGGTGTTCGCCGGCAGCTTCGCCGCGGCGGCGGCGGCGGCGGCCGTCACCGATTCGATCGTCGGCTCGACGAACTCGCCGTCGGCGTTCTTGAGCATCGCGTACGTCAGCTTGTTCTGCTTGGCATACACCAGCTCGACGTAGCCGATCGCGCCCGGCAACTGCTTCACCTGGCCGGCGACGCCTTCATTGCCCTTCCCGCCCAGTCCGACCGGCCACTGCAGCTCCTTCCCCTTGCCCGGCGCCGTCGCCCACGCGGGGCTCACCGCGGCGAGATAGTCGGAGAAGATGTACGTCGTGCCGCTGCCGTCGGAGCGGTGCACCACGAGGATATCGGTCGCAGGGATCGACACGCCCTTGTTGAGCGCGCTGATCCGGGCATCGTTCCACTTGGTGATCTTGCCGAGGAAAATGTCGGCGATCACATCGCCCGTGAGCTTGAGCTGTGGCTTTACCTCGGGGAGGTTGTACGTCAGCACCACCGCACCGAGCACGGTCGGGATGTGCATCACCGGCCCCTTGAGCTTGGCGAGCTCCGCATCGCTCATCGGCGCATCGCTGGCGCCGAAGTCGACCGTACCCTCGGTCAGCTGCCGGATGCCGCCCCCGGAGCCGATCGACTGATAGTTGATCTTCACGCCGGTCTTGGTGGCGTAGTCGGCGAACCACTTCGAGTAAATCGGATAGGGAAAAGTCGCGCCGGCGCCGGTGAGATCCTGCGCGGCAGCAACGGTGGCGCCGAGTCCGGCGAACAGGGCGGCGGCGGCGAAACGAAGCGTGCGAGCGGTCACGAGAGTTACTCCCTGAGGTAGGTGCGTTGAATTCGACGGTAAGCTCACGCGGCCCCGTCACTACCTCATCCGTTACGCGTAACGACTACGTCACGGACCGGGTGACGCAATCGGTGTGTCGCGGGTTTCTGCTCAAAGCACCGCGGTTTAACCCTATCCATCCCGCAGAGGGATCTCGATGCGCCAACTCTCCCGGTTCGCGCTCGCCGCCACGTTCGGCGCGGCGATTCTCACAGGCTGTCGCGACGCGACCGGTCCGACCATCGTGCGGACCTACGTGCTTCGCGCGCTCGGGTCGAACGTGCTTCCGGCGCCCGAAGGCTTGTCGCCAGACTATCTGATCGTCGCTGACACGCTTCGCTTTCGCTCCGACGGTATCGTCACGGAGTCGATCGTACGGCAATGGCCAGACCTCACGTCGGGTTTGCCGGTGAAGCGGTTTGGCACGGGCAAATGGCGATACAGGATCGACGGGACGGCGGTCACCTTCGAGGTGATCTGTGGGCCGAATGCCGATTGTGCAATGCCGCCAGAAGGAGTGTTGCTCGACGACACGCTGGACGTGTCGTACCGGATGTCCATCCTCCCGACGTATCACTACGAGCGCATCCGGCCCTAAAGAAGACGCTTGCCTGAGCGTACCGGCGCGCAGCGCCCGATTCGGAGCCGCCGCGTAGTACGGGCGTCGGCGGGATGTGCTAAGATGATGGACCGCTCGCGCGCCCTTCGACACGCTCACAGACCGAGACACGTCACATGATCGCGGACATCTCCCGCCGTCCGATGCGCTCCGTGACGGCGGCGATGTTGCTCGGCGTGGTGCTCAGCAGCGGGTGTCGCCATCGCGCTACACCGGCGCCCGCGCCCGCACCCGCCAAGTGGGAATACTGCTGGTGGACGGTCCTGGTCACGACGCTCCCACTCGACTCGGTGGCCACACGCTTCGAGCGCGCCTTCTTGGCCACTGGCCACACCGGCGTCAATCGGATGCGCATCGCCGATACCGCATGGACGCTTGCCGGACTCGCCCCGATCGATTCGGTGACACGAGCGACGTACTCGGCGCGGGCGGTCGCGTTCAGGCAAGGCGACACCACGCGCTTCCGCTACTATGTCGCCGTCAGCCCGCCGACCGACTCCGCGGCCAACAGAATCGCCCTATGCGGAACGATCGCCAGGGCGGCGGCGATCCCAACGATGACGTACCGGCGAGATCCAAACGCCGACGACAGCCTCGCGGTCTGGAACCGAGTCCCCTGACGCGTGCGGTAGAACCGACATCTGACATCGGATGCCTGCGAAAGAAAATCGAGGCGTTCTTCGACGGGCAGTGATCCGCGGCCTTACGGCTTCGCTGCTGACGTCTTTGCCGGCTGCATCTTGAACAGCGGCAGATACTGGCCGTATCCCTCCGCCTCCAGCTTGCTGACCGGGATGAAGCGCATCGCCGCCGAGTTCATGCAATAGCGAAGGCCGAGCGGCTTTGGGCCGTCGTCGAACACATGGCCGAGATGCGAGTCGCCGTGCGTCGAACGAACTTCGTTGCGCTCCATCAACATCTGCCGGTCCGTCTTGGTCTTCACGTTCGCCGGCTCTAGCGGCTTGGTGAAGCTCGGCCAACCGGTGTTGGACTCGTACTTGTCGAGCGAGCTGAACAGAGGCTCGCCGGTGGTGACCTCGACGTAGATCCCCGCCTCGTGGTTGTTCCAATACTCGTTGCGGAACGGCGGCTCCGTCGCCTCGTGCTGCGTGACGTCGTACTGCATCGGCGTCAACTTTTTCTTGAGCTCGGCGTCACCCGGCTTTTTATAGTCGCGATTGGACGCCTGCTGCATCGCTGTGGGCGGCATTTTCTGCGCGCCCTGCGCGCCCGCGACGGTCGCGGCGATCGAAGCGGCGAGAACGAGCGTCGCCGCGGACAGTACTCTGAGATGATTGCTCATGGTGAATCGCTCCTGACACAAAGAAACGGACTGCTCAATGGTGTTGTGATAATCAAAACCGAACATCAAAGGTTCCTGACTGTAGCCCTGACCCCAAGCTGCCGAAACTCTCCTTCACTGCGGTTGTCATCCCACTTTCGGCGGAGTAGCGATGGAGCTGAGTGGATGCAGAAGTTGCGGGACCTCTTCGTACGCGAGTCAGTTGGTGGCCTATCTCCAGGGGCAGCAGTCGCCGGCTGATACGCAACCGAAGAGCATGCTGGCTCCGAAGCCTGCGCCCATGCTCAAAGATTCGGTGGAACTCTCTGATGCGGGGCTCGCACTCGCTCTGAAGAAGCCTTGAAAAGGCTGAGCGCACGCCTCAGGTGAGGCAACGGTCAACGTGGCGGAGTCCCTCGACTCCGCCACGTTGTTTTTCTGTCCCTCTACTTTTGCAGCGAGCCCACCAATACCGGCGACTCGCGGTACATGTCGGGAAGCTGCTTCTTCAGATTCACGACCTTCGGCGCATCGTTGATCATGATGTACGGCGAATACGGATTGTGCGTCGCATAATCCTGGTGATACGCCTCCGCATTGTAGAACGCCTTGAGCGGCACCACCTGCGTCACGATCGGCTGCTTGAAGGTCTTCGCCTTGGCGAGCTGGTCGATATATGCCTCGGCGATCTTCTTCTGCTCATCGTTCGAGTAGAAGATGGCCGAGCGGTACTGAGTGCCGTGGTCCGGACCCTGATAGTTGAGCTCGGTCGGATCGTGCGCGACGGAGAAGAACACGCGCAGTAGCTGGCCGTACGAGACGACCGACGAATCGAAGGTGACCCGCACCGACTCGGCGTGGCCGGTAGTGCCGGTGCTCACTTCGTCGTAGGTCGCCGTGCTCGACGCGCCCCCGGCGTAGCCGGAGATCGCGCTGTTGACGCCTTTCACGTGCTGGAAGACGGCCTGTATTCCCCAGAAGCAGCCGCCGGCGAACACCGCGACCTGCTCCCCCTTCGCCGTTCCGAGGGCGCTATCGATCATCGGCGCCGGAAGCGAGACGGCGGATGCGCCGCCCCGGCTCGCGAATAACGTCGCCGCGAGCACGGCGGCGCCGAGCGCCACGGTACCGCGTGTAAATGACTTTGCCATGATGTCCTCTCCAGTTGAGTCGAGCAGTTGCTACCCTATGTGTACGACCGGTTGCCGAGCTTTGGATTGCTTTTCCAGACTCACGTTCCTCCGAACCACTCGTAGCCCTGGTCGCTCCAGTAGCCGCCATTCCGTGCGGGCATGAAGACGATTTTGGTCAGATACTTGGTGTTCTTGTACCCCAGCTTGGCGGGAGAGTGCAGGCGCGCCGGGGCGCCGTGCGCGGGGCCGAGCATCTGGCCGTCCATCCCGTACGCGACGAGGGTCTGCGGAAGCATCGCCGTTCCAATGTCCCAGCTCTCATGGTAGTCGTTGTCGAACGACTGAAAATCCACGTACTGAACGTCGCCCGTCGGCTCGACCAGGCGAGCGAGGTCGCTCACCCGCACGCCGGTCCACTCGGCAACCGCGTTCCAGCCCTCGACGCAGTAGTGATTCACGCGCTGCGACACGCCCTTCATTTTCGTCAGATCCTCGAGCGAGAGCTTCACCGGCCTCTTTACCGCGCCGCTCACCTCGAGCATCCACTTGCCGCGCGTGCTCTCGTCCCACATCGGCACCTTGTCCGAGATGAAATAGCTCGGGAAGGATTTGCCGGCGTTCTTCGCGCTCTTGCGCGCCATGTCGCGCGCGCCTTTGCGCAGCAGCAGGCGCTCCACCGATTCGTTCTTTCGTTCCGCGAATCCAAGCAAGCCATCGGCCCATGCTGGTCCGTTGGAGCCGCAGGCGGCGAGAAACGCCGACAACGAGAGCCCGCCCAGCTGAATAAAGCGGCGCCGGTCGAACTCGTTGCCTTCTGGCTCGCGTTTCATGGTGCCTCCGGCGCGCGCTTGCGGGGAAAGAGATGATAGAACGGCCGGGCGTTGCGCTCTTCAGGCGAGTTCCGCTCGTTGTACTTGCCCGTGATCATCGAGCGCATCGAGTACGGATCGACCGCGAACACCATGAACACGTGCGCCGCCGACAGCGCGACCAGCGCCGTCATCGCCATGAAGTGCCAGTAACGCGCCCAGACGTAACCACCGAAGAGCGACGTGATGAAGCCGAACTCCACCGGCTTCCAGATCGACACCCCGCTCAGCACCAGCACCGCGGCGATGATCGGAAGGAGAAAATACGTCCCCTTCTGCATCGCGTTGTGCTTGCCTTGATGCGGATGCGTCTTTCGCACGAACAGGTAGAACTTGATCATCTCCAGCGCATCGCGCGGATCGTTCTTGCGCGGCACCAGGTCGCGCCATTCGCCGTGGAGATAGATGAAGCCGAGATAGATGAGCCCATTGACGACCAGCACCCACATCATCGCGAAGTGCCAATGGCGCGCGCCGGCCAGCCAACCACCGAACGTCGCCCACTTGGGAATCGCCTTGTGCTCGAACGGATAGCAGCAGAACGTCTCGCCGCGCCGGGCGAAGGCCGGGTAGGCGTTGAAGATCTGCAACCCGCTCCCGACCATCAGCGTGATCGCCAGCGCGTTCACCCAGTGCGTGACGCGCACGATCCAGTGATGGCGCTTCACCACCATTGGCGCCGCCGGTTCGACCGGCGGCGTCGCGGCGACTAGCGGTGGGAGCGGCGCTACCGGCGCGGCGTCGGGGCCAGCCATGTCTCCAGCCGTCATCGATTCTCCAAGTGCGATTGGGAGTGGCGTTCGATGCTCATGGAGCCTTGGCAACGCCGGCCTGCTCCGCGAGCAGCTGTTGCACCACCGTCTCCTGCTCCTCGTAGCTTCCTTCGCCGAAATGATTGAACCGTACGCGTCCCGTCTTGTCGGCGTAGTAGGCCGCGGGCCAATACTGATTATGCCAGCGGTTCCAGATCGCGAACTTGTCGTCGATCACCACGGGGTACGTGATGCCAAGCTCCTTGACCGCGTTGCGCACGTTCGCTTCGACGCGCTCCCGCGGCAGCTCGGGTGTATGGACCCCGATCACGACCAATCCTTTGTCGCGATACTTGGCGTCCAGCGCCTTGATGTGCGGGAGTGCGTTGAGACAGTTGTAGCACTGGAATGTCCAGAACCACACGAGCACCACTTTCCCCTTGAGCTGATCGGGTGTCAGCGGCGCCGAGTTGATCCAGGCGCTGCCGCCCGAGAAATCCGGAAGTCCGCCCAGGTCCTTCAACGTCACGCGCTTCATGACCGACTCCACCGGCAGCCCAATGTCCAGCGCCGTTCCATCGCCCGGCTTCACCCCGCCGAGCGCGTTGACGAGCACCCGCTCGGCGCGCGCCGTCGGCAACACTTCGCCCGTGGCGTAGAGCGAACGATCCAAACCGGTCGCGATCACCAGCACACCCGCCAGCGTGAGCACCCCGAGTCCTCGACGCACCCAGCGCTCGGCGGCGAGCGAGCCGCGAAGGCGCTCGAGCAGACGTCCGCCGGCGAGCATCACTGTGGCCAGCGCGCTCACCGTTCCCGCCGCGAATGAGATGGCGAGCAGCGCGACGCGAACGTCCGCGCCGCTCAGCGCCGCCGTGCTGACGACGAGTCCGAGGATCGGACCGGCGCACGGGGCCCAGAGCAGGCCGACCGCCGATCCGATCACGACGTTGCCGAGCACATCGCCGGCGCCCGACGCGCGTGGTCGCGACGCCCAACCCTGCAACCGGGCGCCGAGCCCGACCAGCGGACGCGCGGCGACCTCCGCGACGCGCGGGACGAGCAGGCTCACACCGACCACCGCCAACAGCACGAGTGCGGCGATGCGCCCAATGTCGTTCGCCCGCGCCACCCAACCCGCACTCACCGTCGCGACCGAGATGACCGCGGCGAAGGTGAGCGCGAGCCCGGCCAGCATCGGCACCGTCGCCCGGAGGAAGGGGCGGCCCGTGCGCGCGAACACGAAGGGCACGATCGGCAGCACGCACGGACTGAACATCGCGAGCACACCACCGAGAAAGGCTAGTAGCACCACAGTATTCTCCACGAAGGGCAGGACCGAATGAGAATCGAAGCAGCCCGAAAAGAGTTCCCAGCAACGAACTCATGGCTAGCGGGAGTTTTCCACCTCAATCTTGCGCTGACATGCACCAGCGGGTAGAGGATACCCTCTGTCACTTGAACGGAGCTAGAGCACTATTGAGCCGCGACCTCACGACGTGGGGGTAGTCCCCCGAGCGCGCGGACTCATCACTCGCACCGGCGCGGTCACCCCACGCGCGCGCGCTGCCCCCGTGCGGCCCGGTAGATTCCGCTCATGGCCACCGCGACGCAGGCAGATCCACTCCGACGCGGATACGGCCCTCTCTGGTGGCTGGCGGCCTTCGCCGTCTGGACGCTGCTGGCGGCGATGTCGATCACGCAATCGGCGCTCTTTCTCGCCTACCGCGGTCAGCCCATCGCCTGGGGACCACTTGTCGGCGTCCGGCTCGTCGACTGGTACACCTGCGCGCTTTTTCTCCCGGGACTCGTCTGGTTAGCCCGCCGCTATCCGCTCGAGCGCGCGCACTGGCGCGCCCACGGCCTGATTCAGCTCGCGGCAACGACCGTGTTCGTGATCGGCAAGTATGCGCTGCTCCTGCCAATCGAGCGTCACTTCGCGCCGGCGCTCGGCGCAACCCTTACCGGACTGCTCGCGGCGAACGCGTTGACCGAGCTCATGATTTTCTGGGCGGTCATCGGCGTACTGCACGCGATCGAGTTCTACCGGCGCTTTCAAGAGCGCGAGCACGCGGCGCTGCAGCTCGAGGCGGCGCTGGCCGACGCGCGCTTCGAGACGCTGACGTCCCAACTGCGGCCGCACTTCCTCTTCAACACCCTCAACGGCGTGATCGCCCTCATGCGCCGCGACATCGACGCCGCCGAGCGAATGGTGACGGAGCTGGCCGACCTGCTCAGCGCGTCGCTGCGAGCATTGCCGAGCCAGGAGATTGCCCTGAGCGAGGAGTTGGCGCTGCTGGAGCGATACATCTCCATCATGCAGGTGCGATTCGGGTCGCGTCTCACGATCGAGCGCGCGATCGCGCCGGGCGTCTCCGCTGCCCTGCTGCCCGCGTTCCTCTTTCAACCGCTGGTCGAGAACGCGCTCGAGCACGGCATCGCGCGGCGGCCGGGACCCGGCCGTGTCGTGATCTCCGCTGAGCGGGTCGGTGATGCGTTGCGGCTCTCCGTGAGCGACAATGGACCCGGGGTGACGTCGAGCGCGCTGCCCGAGACGGCGGCGGGCATCGCGCACGGTGTCGGTCTCGAGAACACGCGGCAGCGGCTGGCACATCTCTACGGAAGGGCTCAGCGACTCACGCTCGCGTCGGTCGCGGGCGACGGCGCCCGAACGGTCGTCGAGCTGCCCTATCACGAGACGAGGGCGGGTTGAACGCGGTCGCCCGCCACCGCGTCGTCATCGCCGACGACGAGCCGCTGGCCCGCGAGCGGCTACGCACGCTGCTCGCTGTTCACGATGATTTCGAGATCGTGGCCGAATGCGAGGACGGAGTTCAGGCGGTCGAGGCGATCACCGCAACGCGCCCGGACCTGCTCTTTCTCGACATCCGAATGCCGGGGCTGGATGGCCTGGAGGTCGTCGACGCCTTCGAGAGCGATCACGACGACGGCGCTGCCCACCGCCCGGTCGTCGTGTTCGTCACGGCGCACGACGAGTACGCGGCGCGCGCTTTCGACGCCAGCGCGGCCGACTACCTGCGCAAGCCATTCGATCGCGCGCGTTTCGAGCGCGCGCTCGGCCGGGCCCGTGAGCGGATCGGAAAGCCCGACGCGGGGTCCATCGCGCCAGAGCTTCGCACTTTCTTGGAAACGCTGCGGCGCGAGCGCGGATACCCGGTGCGCTTTCTCGTACGGGGCGCGAAGGGCCTCTACTTCGTGCGCACCGCGGACATCGATTGGGTTGACGCGCAGGGCAATTACGTGCGGCTGCACGCCGGCGGCCGCGCCCATCTGCTGCGCGACACCATGAAGGGATTCGAGGAGAAGCTGGATCCAGCCGCCTTCGTGCGCGTGAACCGATCGGTCATCGTCAACATCGATCACATCGCGCAGGCGGAGACGCATACGCACGGCGAGTACGAGATCGCGCTCCGCGACGGAGTCCGCGTCACGTCGAGCAGGGCCTTCGGCGCCAGGCTTCACGAGCTACTCGGCTGAGTCATAAGGAAGCAGACGCGCCTCTCCCGCGCGCGGGCGCGGCCGTCACACTGACCGGCGCGGCCGTCACTCGGGCGTGGAACGGCGCGGAATCGGAACGCACGCTTCATCGCAGCCGGCAGTCCGGCGCGGACTCGCCGCGCTCGCGCCGCCGATTCGAGGGAGATCGTGTATGAAGAGCTGGATCGATTGCCTGCCGCCGCTGCGTGCCTCGCTCTGCGCCTGCGCCCTCGGCGCACTCGCGATGACCGCGACCGCGGCCCGCACCCAGACCGCTGCCGACAGCGCCGGCATCCGCGCTGCCGCGCTCGATTACATCGAGGGCTGGTACGCGGCCGACGGCGCCCGCATGGAACGCGCGCTGCACCCTGAGCTCGCCAAACGCAACGTCACCAGCGACTCGCTGGGCCGCACGCGGCTGATCCAGATGAGCGCGATGTCGCTCGTGATGGGCACGCGCGGCGGGGGCGGCTCGAGAATCCCGCAGGCGCAGCGCCTCAACGATGTCCGCATCCTCGACATTTACGGCGGCGCGGCGAGCGTGCGCGTGCGCGCGGCGACGTGGATCGACTACTTGCATGTCGCGAAGGTCAACAATCGCTGGGTGATCATGAACGTGCTGTGGGAGAACGATCCCCCCGCGCCAAGACCCTGACGCCGACGACGGAGCAGCACGCGTACCGCGTACTTCACGTCGTGGCGGATCTGGTCCATGTCGGCGAACATCCGGTCGGAGTGGCGCTAATCGGACAGAGCGCCGTCACGGATGGTTTGGGCGCCGGGCGGTGCGGTTCGAGCAGCCACACCAACGCGCCACGGAACGTTGAGCATCACCGACACACCGCCGCGCGGCCCGTTCGCCAGCGCGAACAGATGGCGATCACCGTACAGATTGTCGAGCCTGGCCCGGGTGTTGGCCAGCCCCACGCCGGAGGAGCCGCCATTCGCCGCGGCGCTGATGCCCGGCCCGTCGTCGGTGATGGTGAGACGGAGCTCGCCATCGACTCGGCGCGCGACGATGTCGATTCGTCCGCCGGATTCGCGCTGCGAGATGCCGTGGCGGATCGCATTCTCCACCAGCGGCTGCAGCACGAGCGTCGGCAGCAGGCCGTCGCGCGCCGCGGGATCGATGTCGAGCCCGACCGTCAATCGCTCCTGAAAACGCATCTGCTGGATGTCGAGGTAGCAGCCGAGGATCTCGAGCTCGCGCGAGAGCGGCACCTCCTGCGTCGCCTCGAGATCGATCGACAATCGGAGCAGCTCGCTCAGCCGTGCGATCATGCGGTCGGCGACGTCGTTGTCGTGCTCCCGCACCAGCACCGAGATCGTGTGCAGCGTGTTGAACAGGAAGTGCGGGTGCAGCTGCATCCGCAGCACGTCGAGCTGGGCGTGCGCCAGCCTGCTCTCGAGGTGCGCCGCGCGTAGCTCGCGCTCGCGAAAGCGCGAGTGGTACTCGAGCGCGTAGCCGACGCCGAGGATCGACCAGTAGACCAGCACGTTGATCGGCAGCGTGTCGAGAATCGTCGGCCACCCGGGCGTCGGCAGCCACGACACCGCCTGTCCGATCCAGTAGCGCAGCGTCACCTTGGCGAAGGCGATGGCGACGGCGAAGACGAGGTGCAGCACCACCACGCGGCGCCAACTGTCGCGCGCGATCGAGAAGCGCGAGCCGAGCCAGAGGACGAGTGGCGCGATGAGCGCCCACAGATACCAGTCGGCGAGCATCGTCGCCAACGTCGCGGCCCACTCCGCTACCGGCGGGGGTCCGCCGGCACGGCCGTGCCCATAGCCGCTCATCAGCGCGTAGACGAGCGCCGAGAGCGCCGTGAAGAGCGCGGCGATCATCGTCCAGAACGCGGCGTACGACGACCACCGCCACCAGGTCGGTCGCATCGCGCTCATCGGAGGCGGAGGAGGCGCTGGAGCGGCTTGCGGCATCGCTGCGGTTGCGGGGGGATGATTCGAGCACGACATTCGCCGAAGTGCCAATACGCGTTCTCATTGTCGACGACGAGACCATCGCTCGCAAGGGCATCCGCACGCTGCTCAAGGGCGACGCGGACGTTACGGTGGTCGGTGAGGCGGCGAATGGGCGCGAAGCCGTGGCGGCGATTGGGAGTCTCAAGCCACAGCTGGTGTTTCTCGACATCCAGATGCCGGAGCTGGATGGCTTCGGCGTGATCGAGCAGGTGGGCGCGGATGCGATGCCGACGACGGTGTTCGTCACCGCCTACGACCAGTACGCGCTGGCGGCGTTCGACGTGCACGCGGTGGATTATCTGCTGAAGCCGTTCGACCGCGCTCGCTTCGCGCGCGCGCTCACGCGGGCGAAGAAGCACTTGCAGCAGCCGGAGAGCGCGGGGCTCGGACCGGAAGCGGCGCAGATGCTGGCGGCGATGCGCGAGCGCAAGCGGTACAGCGACCGCCTGCTGGTCAGTAGCGGTGACCGCATCATCGTGGTGAAGACGTCGGCGATTCAGTGGATCGAGGCCGCCGACAACTACGTGAAGCTGCACGTGACCGGCGCGGCGCACCTGATGCACGAGAGCATGCGCTCGCTCGAGCAGCGGCTCGATCCTTCGGCCTTCGTCCGCGTCCACCGCTCGGCGATCGTCAACGTCGATTGCATTCACGAGATCCAGCCGTGGTACGCGGGCGCGTTGGTCGTGGTGCTTCAGAGCGGCCAACGGCTCACCGTGAGCCGATCGTATCGCAAGCGGCTGTTGGCGCTCGATCAGCCGGTGACGTAGCGGGGACAATTCCTTCGTCGGCGGCGAGCGCGAGTAGCCGCTGTTGCAGCAACTTCCGTCCGCGGTGCAATCGCGAGCGCACCGTGCCGACGGGAATGCGGAGCATGTCGGCAATCTCCTGATAGGAGAAATCCTCGACGAAGTACATCGTCGCCACGGCGCGGTAGTCCTCGGGCAGACTGTGCATCGCCGCCAGCACCTGCTCCGTGCGCATGCTGGACAGGGCCGCGCGCCAGGTGTCGTGTTCGATCGGGCGTCGCTCGCTCGCGTCGTTTTCATCTATCAGCGCGAGCTCGATCGCATCATCGAGTCCGACCGAACCGCGCTCCGGCTTCGATTTCCTGTGCCGCGCCAGAAAGGCGTTGTAGAGAATGCGAAAGAACCACGCCTTGAAGTTCGTGCCAGGTTGAAACTGCGAGTATCCGCGGCAGGCGTTGAGCACCGCATCCTGCACCAAATCCTCCGCATCGGCGCGATGCCGTGTGAGGTTGAGCGCCGCGCCGAAGGCGGCGTCGAGCAACGGATTCAGATGCGATTCCAGCGAGCCAGCCATGATCATGCTCCGCATAGCGTACGAAGCGCATGCTAGGCGGATTGAAACCTCGTCACTACGGATTTTCCGTGAGAGCCGCGGATTGGTGGGTGAGTGGTCGTTTTCGTGGGCGGCTGTGGAGCCGCTGATCCTGGCGATTGGGTGCGGCAACTGCGAAAAGCGGCCGCGGATTTACGCAGATGAACGCGGATTGCTCCGAGCGGATTCGCGCATCATCGAAGGGGGCCCTTCTCTTTCTTGTTTTTTGTACAAGAGCAGAAGGAGCTCGCCGATGCGTGCAAGGACTCTCGGCCCATCCCGATCGATCTGCGGAAATCTGCGGCTGCCGTTTGTTTTTTGGAGGACTGGGTATCCGCGGCTCGGGAACCATTCCGCGGCTCCGCTCATTGGCGCTGGCTGGGATTCTTCGAGGATCGCGCATGACCCATCTCAGCCGCTTGACCTGCGAGGACGCGTTTCGGCGTCTCGACGACTATCTCGACCGGGAGCTCGCCCGCGATGAGATGACGCTGGTGCGCCAGCATCTGGAGCTGTGCGCCCTTTGCGCCGGCGAGTTCGCCTTTGAATCGAGCGCGCTGCTCGACGTGCGCGACAAGGTGCGCGCGATGGCGATGCCGACCGAGATGCGGGCGCGCATCGTGGTGACGATGGGCCGGGCCAAGCGCGACTCGGCGCCGAGCGTCTAGCGGCTCAGGAGGTGTGCCATTGCCTTCGGGGGCGGAAGAGCACTAGATGATGCAACTTTAGAAGGCGCTCATCGAGCGCTTGCTTCATCGTCTGCGGCGAGGTCGGATGACAGCGACATCATCGAGTACTCTACGCCGTCGCCTGGCGCGCATCACCATCTCGATCAGCGCGGTGCTTCAGCTTGGCTTCCTCTCGTTTCTCCCGATCGGCGATCGAACGAGAGGTGAATGGCAGGCACTACTGACTCTAGGTTCGCTGTGGATACCGTCGCTGTTCGCGTTCATCGCGTTGAGGCGCAGTCCCAAAATGGCCGTCGCCGCTGTGCTCTTCATGGCTGGCGCGGAAAATCGATGGACGTACTGACCATTCAGCTCGAGCCGCGCGAGGGACGCCCCGGTCTCGCTGCGCGCCTCGCCATCAACGGACGCGATCTGATCGAGCTCGTCGCCGCGGCCGAAGCGGGACTCGGCGTCGCAACGCCCGGCACCTACGGACCCGCGTCCGCTCCGAAGCTTCTCATGCTCGATGGATGCATTGGCACCGACGAGCCGGATTCGGATGGCGATGGTCGCGAGGCCACGGTACTGTTCTGCGATTGCGGAGAGCCCGGCTGCTGGCCGCTCCTCGCGCGCATCGTCGCCACGCCCGAGACGGTGACCTGGCAACAGTTTCGCCAACCGTATCGCGACCAGTGGTCGTACGAACAACTCGGCCCCTTCGTGTTCGATCGCGAGGAGTACGACGACGCGATCGTCGCCGCCATCAACGAGCACGCGCGTCGGGACCGTGCCGAATGATCTCCGCCGGCGACGGGCTCAAGCCTAGACGCTGGCACGATCGCGGGCATGACCCCATCGTTGCTGCATGAATCAGCTCGGTGCCTCCCCCGACCCACTGTTCCTCGCATTCCAGCTCGCCCTCGCCGGCCGATACTCGATCGACCGTGAGCTCGGCCGCGGCGGGATGGGCGTCGTCTATCTCGCGCGCGAAGTCCACCTCGACCGCTCGGTCGCGATCAAGCTCCTCCCTCCCGACCGCGCCGCCGAGCCAACGCTGCGCGAGCGCTTTCTCCGCGAAGCGCGCCTCGCCGCGAAGCTGTCGCACCCGAACATCATCCCGATCCATGCCGTCGAAGACACGGGCGGATTCGTCTTCTATGTGATGGCGTTCGTCGACGGCGAGACGCTGGCGCAACGCGTCCGCACGCGCGGTCCGCTCAGCGGCTCCGAAGGGGCGCGCGTGCTGCGCGAGGTCGCATGGGCGCTCGCATACGCCCACGCGCAAGGCCTCGTGCACCGCGACGTGAAGCCGGACAACATTTTGCTCGAGGCGGCCACCGGACGCGTGCTCGTCGCGGACTTCGGCATCGCCGCGGCGATGGGCGACGTCGCCAGCGATGGCATATCCGGCACGCCCGAGTTCATGAGCCCCGAACAAGCACTCGGCCAATCGGTCGACGCGCGCAGCGACCTCTACTCCTGGGGCGCGACGGCGTTCTACGCCTTCTCCGGACGTTTTCCATTCGAGGGAACGAGCGCGACGGAGATTCTCGCCAAGCAAGTCACCGAGCCGCCGCCGCCGCTGGCATCGCTCGGTCTACCCGTGCCGCGGAAGCTGGCGCTGCTCGTCGACCGTTGCCTCGCCAAGGCGCCGGATCATCGCCCCGCGACCGCGCAGGCGCTCGGCGAGCAGCTCGGCGTGGCGCTCGAGCAGCGGCGCGAGTTGCCGGCCGCGCTGCGCGGATTCGTGAAGCGCGCGGGCCGGCTCGATGGGGGCGGCACGCTGATTGGGAGTTTCTCGCTGCTCGCGGGTTCGATCGGCGTTTCATATGTCTTTGGCCTGAGCGCGGGCTTCGCGACGATGGCGCTCGGAGGGACCGCCGCTCCGCTCGCCTATCTCGTTGCCGCGGCGCGCCGGCTGTCGCTGCTCGGATTCACCCACCACGACGTCGGCGTCGCATTCGATGCGGAGCTGGAGCAATCGCGCGAAGAGCTGGCGGTCGACCTGCGAACCAGTGCCGGGCGATCGCTCGTTGAATCGGGCACGGTACTCATCGCCAAGACGACCGGCGCTACTGCCGCGCTCTCCGGATTGGGACTGATCGTCCTTCCGTCGAGCATAGGCCTCGCGGCCGCCCTCGTGCAGGTATTCGCCTTTTCCTGCGGCATCGGGTCGCTCAGTCTGATCTCCATCCTCGCAATGCGGCAGCAGCGTCGCGATGTAGACACCGAGCTGTGGTCGACCATGTGGAAGGGCCGCATCGGCAAACTGTGTTTCTTCCTCGCGCGAAAACTGCTCGGCAAACGCCGGCCGGAGTCGGCGATGACCCACCGCGCCACCGAGCTCTCGTTAGGCATGGCGGCCGAGCAGCTGTTCGAGAATCTGCCGAAAGAATCGCGGCAGGCGCTCGGCGATCTGCCTGGTCTGCTCCGTCGCTTGCAAGGCGACGCGCAGTCGCTACGCAAGCACTACGACGAGCTGCAGGAAGCGCTCGGCGCCGCCGGCGACGCCGCGTCTTCGGCCGACTACGCCGAGCTCCGCTCGGCGCGCGACGCCATTCACGGAAAGCTCGGCGAAGCGGTCGGTGCGCTGGAGACCATCCGTCTCAACCTGCTGCGCCTTCACGCCGGCTCGGCGACCGTCGCCGGACTCACCACGCATCTTGGGCTGGCCGCCGAGGTGTCGCGAGAAGTCGAGCGACTCATCGCTTCGCACGAAGAGGTGGAGCGCGCACTCATGTTCCCGAGACACATCTCGCCGACTCCTGCATAGCCAGACGTCGATGCGGCGCGTGCTGATCATCGGTCCCGGCGGCGCCGGCAAGTCGACGCTCGCCTCCCGCATCGGCGACGCACTCGGGCTACCGGTCATACATCTCGACAGGGAGTACTGGCAACCGGGCTGGGTGGAGACTCCACTACCGGAGTGGGAGACGCGGGTCGCGACGCTGACGGCCGCCGAAGCGTGGGTGATGGACGGCAACTATGGGGGCACGCTTCCGGCGCGGATTCGAGCGAGCGATACCATCGTGTTTCTCGACCTGCCGCGCGTCACGTGCGTGAAACGCGTGATCGTGAGGTGGCTACGCTATCGCGGGCGCACGCGACCCGACATGTCGGCCGATTGTCCCGAGCAGCTGACGTGGGAGTTTCTGTGGTGGATCTGGACCTATCGCGCGCGCCGGCGGCCCGGCGTGATGGCACAGCTCGACGCGGTCGCGCGGGAAAAGCGGGTGATCGTGCTCGACTCGCCGCGCGCGGTGGAGGCGCTCGCCACGTCGATACGATGACGGCGCCCCGACGCTATTCCGGAATTCTCGTCCAGACGATGAGGCTGCCGCAGTCGGCCATCTTGTTCACCCATGCCGGCGGCGCCTGCGCGTTGTGCGAGTACCACTCGTAACCGGCTATCTCGTCGAGGGTAATGTCCGACAACCCTCGCAGCGGGACGCCATCGATGAAGATCATCGTGCATCCCCGCACGTACTGATGAAAGAACATCCGCACGCTCGTCGGCTTCGTTCGCTCGATCTCGTCGCGATCGCCGAAATGTCCAATGCCGCGATTGCGGCGCGCGGTGAAGCCCGTGCTCTCCAGCAGTCGCGCCGTCGCCGACGCGCTGGCGCTGGTCACTACCGCGCTGAGCTCGGCCGGCGCGGGCTCCAGCGCGATATCCACTCGCACTCGCGCCGAGTCGCCGATGGAAATCGGACGCTGCACCTCGCGATAGCCGATGCGCTGAACGCGTATCTCGACGCCGGCTTCACGCGCCCCGCGCAACGCAAATCTCCCGGTCGCGGATGTGTTCGACTCTCCATCGTAGCCGACGATCGAGACACGCGCGTCCGCCACCGGCTGCCCCGTCGCTTTGTCCGTGACGAGTCCGTAGATGACCAGCGTCGCTGGGGCAGTCTGAGCGCGCGCGGCACCAGCGCCGAGCGCGAGAGTGAATAAAATGGGAGAGACGCAGTTGTGACGCATCAGTTGTTGTGCGGGGCGAAGCTCGATCTTAATGCGGCGACGGACTACTGCGGTAGATTCTTAACCACGTGCTGACGAATGACCAGCCCAAAGCGGTGGCCTACCTCGATCGCGAGCGGAGATGAACAAGATCACTCCCGGAATCCAGACGTCGCCCAGAGGTCTCATCGGCATCTCGGTCGTCTTCATTGTCTTCGGCATCGTCGTCTTCTTCCTGGCCATGTCCGCGCTCAAGACGGGCAAGGACATCGAGTTGCTGTCGCACGACCGGGCAATCAACGGTTACGAGGGACTTTTCATCGCGTTCCTCGGCGTGCTGATCGGCGTCGGCGGAATATGGGCCGTGCTTCGTATGAAGAGATGATGGCGGATGATTTTGCCGGTCAAGGCCGGACTATGGGCACGTGATCCCCGCGCCCTTGGCGCCAATGCGATAGATGTCTCCCGGCGGGCGGATCGAATCCGGAAGCACGCCAATCATCCCTGGCCGCTCCGATGTGAAGTACAGCACCGTTTCCGCCAGATCGATCGCGGGCGCGAACTCGGCGTATTTCGTGTTGACGGCGTCACTCAGCGCGCGCGGCTCCGTCCACGCCGATCCGGCGCGGCATGAGATGAAGAGATCCGACCGCGTTCTCGGTCGGTCCATCGCCAGGATCACGAAGCGACCACTCGGCGCGATCGACACGTTCCCGGCATCCTCCACCGATCCAAATCGTACCGGCCGCGGCCGCTCCCACCCATCGCCCGTGGCACGCGTCTCGTACACGCGCCGCCGTCCGTTGCGCGTCGAGCTGAACATCATTGTGCCGTCACGCGCGACCGACACGAACACGTCGGTCGAATCGGAGTTGAGCGGCTCGCCCGGATCGATCGGCTCGCTCCACCCATTCGCCGACCGCTCGACGTACCACGTGCTGAGCGATCGCACGCCCGACGAGGATCGTGGGCGATCCGAGCTGAAGTAGACGCGCTGTCCGTCCGGACTCGCGAACGGATCGACATCGCGATAGCGCCCCGAGAATTGCGCCGTGCCGGGCTCCGACCATCGGCCGCCGCTCCACGCGGACGTCATGATGGTGAGCGTCGAGCGGTCCGCGCTCGCCCGGTTGAAGTAGAGTGTCTTACCGTCGGGCATGAAGGTGATCGCAAATTCCGGGAGCGAGCTCGAGATGATGCCGGGAGCGAAGATGGATGGATGCTCGTCCTCGGCCGGGGATGGCGCGGCACCGCGTTGCACGGGTGGCGCGGCGCCGCATGCGATCACGAGCGCGAGCGCGGCGAGCCCTGCTACCTGTCGTGCGGCTGACATGGGATGCTCGAATGATGAGACCCAGCTATCCTCCGCTCGTAGCGGCGGCCTGTCGATGGCGATTTCGTGGGAACGATGTCAGCTTGCTGTTCTCGACCGTCGCCGGTTTTCGCTGACCGCGAAACTCTGATCGCAACGCCACCAGGAGCCGCCATGCGTCGCATCGCACTCGTCCTATCCTTTGCCGCCACGTCGCTGGCGGCGCAGGCGCCCGGTTATCACATCACGCACAGCTACACGCTCGGCGGCGACGGGGGCTGGGACTACGTGGTTCCCGATCCGGCACACCATCGCGTGTTCGTCGGCCGGCAAAATCGCGTGATGGTGATCGACGCCAACGACGGCACGCTCATCGGCGAAGTATCAGGGATCAATGGCGCGCACGGGGTGGCGGTAGCGGAGCGCGCGGGGCATGGCTTCGCCACCAGCGGCAGCGACAGCTCCGTGCGCATGTTCGACCTCAAGACCTTCAAAGTGCTCGGAAAAATTCCCGCGGCGGAAGACGCCGATGCCGTTATCTACGATGCCGCATCCAACCGCGTCTTTACCTTCAATGGCGACGCGCACTCCTCGACGGTCATCGATCCGGTCGCCGGCAAGCTGATCAAGAACGTCGCGCTCGGCGGAAAGCCCGAGTACGGCGCGTCGGCCGGGAATGGTAAGGTCTACGCGAATCTCACCGACGTCAGCGAAGTGGTGGAGATCGACGCGAAGTCGCTCAAGGTCACGCGGCGTTGGTCGACGTCGCCGTGCAAGCAGCCGGTCGCGATGGCGATCGACGTGCAACATCACCGGCTCTTCAGCGGCTGTCGCAGCGGCGTGATGGCGATCTCCGACTACAGGAAAGGGAAAGTCGTCGCCACGGTACCGATCGGAGCGGGCACCGACGGCGCGGCCTACGACCCGGGCACCGGCGACGCCTTCGCCTCGAACGCCGACGGAACGCTGACGGTGATTCATCAGGATACTCCGGACACGTATCACGTCGTCGACAACCTCAAGACGACGCAGGGCGCGCGGAACATGGGACTCGATCCGACGACGCATCGCGTGTTCGTCGTCGGTGCCAAGCTCAGGCCCGTGCCGGCCGAATCAACCGCCGCCAATCCGCGCCGCCGGCCGCCGATGATCCCCGGGTCGTTCATGATGATGGTGATAGAGCGCCGGTAATCGAGGGGGGGGCGGCGCCACAGTTGCGCACGATGGCGGTGCTGCTCGATCCGACCGGAATGTCAGTCGCGATCTGCACAGCCGCAGATCACTGACAACGTACAAAAAACAGCCGAGGCCGTATCTGCGTTCATCTGCGTAAATCTGCGGCGGCTCTTCAACAGCAAAAGGCAGCCGCAGATTTACGCAGATGAACGCAGATAGGGCGCGACCAGGAAAGCCCTGCCAGAAAAAGAGATCAGCTTTTTTTGTACGTTGTCAGTGATCTGCGGCTGATCAGTCGATCGGTTTCAGATTTGCCACGATCTCAGCCCTCTGCGGCTCGAGGAATGGGGGCAGGACGATCTTCTCGCCGAGCGTCGCTTCGTCTTCGTCGATGGCGAAGCCGGGGCCTTCGGTCGCGATCTCGAACAGGATGCCATTGGGCTCGCGGAAGTAGAGACTCCGGAACCAGAAGCGGTCGACTTTGCCGCTGTTCGCGATGCGCAGCGAGTCGAGACGTTCGGCCCACGCATCATAATCCGCATCGGGCGTACGGAAGGCGACGTGATGAACGCCGCCGGCGCCAGGTGACGTCGTGGGCAGCTCCGGCTGCTCGGCCACGTGCAGCTCGGCGTGCGCGCCGCCGCCGGCCATCTCGTACACGTGCACAGTTTGCTTCGCGTCGTCAGGATGCGGATAGTCGCGCACGGCGCGCATGTTGAGCGCCTTCTGCAATAGGGCGTCGGTCGGGCGCAGGCTCGGCACGCTGAGCACCATCGGGCCGAGCCCGCGTATCTGATGCTCCGGCGCGACGGGACTCTTCTTCCACGGGTAAGCGACGCCGGCGTTATTGTCATCGATCAGCGAAAGCCGCTGGCCTTCCGGATCCTCGAAGTCGAGCGTGAGACGGCCATCGCGCTCGGCGATCTCCCGCGCGATGACGCCGCGTTCTTTCAGCGTCGCCGCCCACCACTCGAGCGTATCGTGGCCCGCGACGCGCAAGTTCGTTCGCACGATCGCGCGCGTGCCCCGCCGCTCGGGCTGCACGTTCCAGTCGAAGAAGGTGAGATCGGTGCCCGGACTTCCCTTCGCGTCGGCGTAAAAGAGGTGATACGCGCGAACGTCGTCCTGATTCACGGAGCGCTTCACCAAACGCATGCCGAGCGTTTGCGTGTAGAACCGATGATTTTCGCGAATCCGCGCCGAGACGGCGGTCAGGTGATGAATGCCCAGCAAATCCATCGCGTCAACATCCTCCCCGTTTCTTGGCCTCACGAAGCAGGCGCGCGCGATCCGTCGCGTCGTACAGCCGCCCGTTGGCGATAACGGCGACGATGCGGCGCGTGTTCCCAATGTCGCGCAGCGGATCGGCATCGAGCAGCACGAGATCGGCGAGCTTGCCAGTCGCGACGGTGCCCGCCGAGTCGAGCATGCGGAAATAGCGTGCGGGCTCGAGCGTCGCGGCGCGAATGATCTCGATCGGTGACATGCCGCCCCGCGCGAGCAGCCGCATTTCCTCGTGCAGTCCGAATCCTGGCGGGCTGTTGCGCAGCGGTGCGTCGGTGCCGGTGAGAACGTGCACCCCTGCGCGCTGCATCGCCGCGACCTGGGCAAGACGTTTGGTGAACATCGCGCGGCCGGCGGAATCGGCCCCGGGCGGCACGCCGTCGGGCATTGGGAAAATCTTGGCGACGAAGTCGCGCAGCGATTTCGGGAGGTAGCAGGCAAGCGAATCACCAGGCACCTGGTGACCGGGCCAGCTGGCGACTTCGACCTGCGCGGTAAACGTCGGTGTGACCCACGTCTCGTTGCGCACGAATCGCGCATAGAGCGGCGCGAGACTTTCCGACGAGCACCGGCCTAGCGCGCCCTGCACGGTAAAGCGCGGCCGAAGCGCAATCGATTCGGCCATCGTACATGGCGCCGGGATGGCGAGCAGATGCTCGATGCTGCGCTGTCCCGAGTCCGATGCGTCCGCCGCGCCGACCACGCGCGGCACGTGTCCAGCGAAGTCGATCCCGCGCTCGCGCGCACGCCGCGCAATGGCGAAGAAGGTCTCGCGCGTCAGCTGGCCGTGTACCTTGACGAAATCGACGCCGAGCCGAACGAGCGAGTCGACGCCCGCCCGCGCTTCCTCGGGTGTGCGTACGAGCAGGTGTGGGACCGGAACGTCCCCGCCCTCGAGGTACGGACCCGAGGCGACGATGCGCGGACCAATCAGCGTCCCACGCGCGATCTCGGAGCGCCAAGAAGTGAGCGTCGGCCAATCGCCCGCCATGTCGCGCACCCCGGTGACGCCATTGGCGACATACAGCGCCAGGATCTCACGTCCACCGTTGATCGACGTGTGGACGTGCATGTCCCAGAAGCCGGGAAGGAGAAACTTCCTGCGGCCATCGATGATGAGCGCGCGGGCAGGAACGCGTGCGGCACCCGCAGGGTCAATTGATTCGATCCGGTTGCCGCGGATGACGACCGTCTGGTCGGCACGCGCGACCGAATCGGCTCCGTCGATCACATTCACGTGAGTGATGGCGATCGGCCGGCCCGCCTGGGCGATCATCGGCCGGCAGGCGACGATCGCAGCGGCGACGAGGAGGGCATGTGTCGAGTTGCGCATAGTGCCGTTAAAGAAGCGGCGGCAGCACCCTATCACGCAACTCGATGAGGAGGATGACCGCGGGCGCGCAGATCGCCCGCAGCGCGTCGCAAGGGCGGTGGTGGAGCTCGGCGGGAGAGGTGCGGCGAGAAGCCGCGGATCACTGACACCTACGAGTCAGCCATGAGCAATCCGCGCTCATCCGGGCTAGCCCGGCTGCTCCTCAAACAGGAAAAGCAAAGGCAGCCGCAGATTTTCGCAGATGAACGCGGATAGTTCGAGCCCGGTGGGGAAAGATTGGGCCGAATAGGAGATCGATTTTACTTGAATGACAACAGCAAAAGGGGAAAATTTCCTTCGCGTCCCAGCTTATTCGAGCGGTCGGTGTATCCGCGGAAATCTGCGTCAATCCCCCGGCCGCCTTTGCTGTTCTTCTCTAGTGGCCGTATCGGCGGCTCAGGGAGTCGGCGGGCTCGGGAGCACGGGGAGCACGATGCTCGACGGCCGCGTCTTCGAGCGAAAGATCGTCATCGTCGCCGGCTTGAAGTCGGACTCGACCGCGCTATTGATGTTCGGCACGAACGTTTGCGGATTGCGGTCGATGAGCGGGAACCAGCTGCTCTGCACCTGCACCATCAGCCGATGGCCTTTCTTGAAGGTGTGAAATACGTCCTGCAGCTGATAGTGAATTGGCGTTGGTTTGTTGGGCACCAGAGCCTTCGGCGTCACATAGCTCTCACGCCACCGCGCGCGGAAGACCTCGCCCTTCACCAGCTGCTGGTACCCTGCCAGCGACGCGCCGGTCAGACCCGCGGCGCCCGCCGGCAGCTCGGTGTTCGGCGGCATGTCGTTCGGGTAGACATCGATCACCTTCACGACGAAGTCGGCATCGGTGCCCGTCGACGCCACCGTCAACGACACGCCGATCTGGCCGGCGAGGGTCAGATCTTCAGCGAGCGGCTCCGTCCGATAGACGAGCACGTCCGGACGCGATGAGGCGAATCGCTGATCCTCCGCCGGATACAGCCGGAAGTATCCGAACGATGTCGCCGCCGTGTAGGGCACCGGCTTGGCGGGATCGCTCACGTAGCGGTCCGCGCCGCTCGCATCGGCCGGCGGCTCGAAGGCCAGCGCGCCATTCGCGCTGAAGTAAAGAGCGCGAGGCGACACGCCTTTGGGCGGCCAGGCGTCGAACGTCCGCCACTGGTTTGCTCCGGTCTGATACACGATTGCACGCGGCAAGGGCGCGCCGCACCGGTCGGCGAGCGCGCAGAGGAAAAAGGGAAACTCGACCGAGTCCCGATAGAATGGCCCCGTCTTTTGACCGAATGGAAGAAAACCGAACGACGCGTTGTCGCCGTTCGCCCAGCTCCCGTGCGTCCACGGGCCGACTATTAGCGTGGTCTTCGTGCCGGCGCTGAGCGTGTCCATCGCCTTGGACGCGCGGAGAGGACCGTATGGATCCTCACCGTCGTACCAACCGCCCACGAGCAGAACCGCCGGCTTGATGTTCTTCAGATGCGTGGCGATCGAGCGCTTCTGCCAGAACGCGTCGTAGTTGGGATGCACCATCATCGAATCCCAGAACGCGACGCTCCCCTTCAGGAACTTTCCGTCGGCGTTCCTCGTCGGGCCCATGTCGAGAAAGAACCGATAGCCGTCCGGATTGTCGCGCGACCACGTCGGCCCGGCTCCATAATTCTCAACGGGACCGGGACGCGCGCGGCCGAAGCCCATCAGAAAATTGAACGTTTGCGCCAGCGTCAGCGTGCCGTTGCGGTGCCGGTCGTCGCCGAAGTACCAATCGATCAGCGGCGCCTGCGGACTCGCCGCCTTGTGCGCGGGATGGGCATCGATCATTCCGGCCGCAGCGAAGAAGCCCGGCGCGGAGATACCCCACGTGCCGACGCGTCCGTTGTTGTGCGCCACGTTTTTCACCAACCAGTCGATCGTGTCGTACGTGTCGCTGCTCTCGTCGACGTCCCGCGAGCCGCCCTTCGCCGTGAGGTGCGGCGTCATGTACGAGTAATAGCCGTCGGACTCGAAGCGCCCGCGCACATCCTGGTAGACGAAAATGAATCCCTCGTCCTGAAAGCGTGCCGATGGACCGAGCCGCGTGGGATATCGGTCGGCGCCGTAGGGTGCGATGCCGTACGGCGTGCGCACCATCATGATCGGATAGCTGCGTGAGCTGTCGCGCGGGGTGTAAATCGCCGTGAACATCGTGGCGCCATCGCGCATGCGGATGCGCGTCTCCGTTTTGGCGTAGCGCTCGCGCACCCGCGCGGCCGCCGAGTCCGCGGCGGCCGTGCCGCCGCGCCCCTGCGCCAGCAGAGGAGCGGCGGCGGCAAGAGCGCAGCAGATCACGGAGACCACGCGGAGCGCACGCATTACTTGCGCTTCCCCGAACGCTTTTTCGGCGGAACTCGTCATGCATCCACCACCAGAATCCCGATCGCCCCTTTCTGTCCGTGACCGAACCCGTGATTCACGAAGGGAAACTCGCCCGGTACATCAGCCACGAACTCGAACACCATCCCGCCGCCTGGCGCCACGCTGAACGTTTGCACGCCACGCATTGGAAGCGACGGCGGCGCGCCCAGGTACACGGTGTCGAACTGCTCGCCCACGATGTGGAAGTTGCACGGATGCGTCGGCCCCGCGCTCACCACATAGAAGCGCACGCGGTCGCCGACCTTCACGTGGATCGGCTCCGTCTGATATTGGCTCGGCCGTCCATTGAAGGCGACCAGGTCGGGAAGCGTCGCCATCATCTTCGTGAAATCGAACGCCTGCACGCCGTTGGCACCCGCCGCGCCGAGGTAGTACTCGCTCTCCACCAGCACGAACTCCTTCGCCGGCGCGAGCGCCACCGCGGGATCGACGATGATCGCGCCGTACATCCCGCTCCCGATGTGCATCAACACCGGACCGGTGCCGCAATGATACATGAAGGCGCCGGCGTACTTCGGCTTGAACGTGAAGGTGATCGACTCGCCCGGTGCGACCGAACGGAATGCGACCTTGGGATCGATCTGCGCCGCGTGGAAATCCATCGAATGGGGAATCGTACCGCGATTCGTCAGCGTGAACTCGATCGTGTCGCCGAGCCGGCAGTGGACGATCGGACCGGGAATGTCCCCGTCGAATGTCCACGCGGCGACGACGGCGGTCGGACTGATGCGAAGCGGCAGCTCGCGCGCGGTCCACGCAAGCTTGAGCGTCCGTTCCTTCGAGAGCGGCGGAAGCGTGGGATCGTAGCGACGGTACGGAGCAGCCGTCGCACCGGCGGCCGTCGACGCCGTCGCCGACGATCCGGTATGACCCGCGCTGCCGTGCGCGCTATCGAGCCGGCTGTCCGCGTTCTGAGGAAGTACTGGCGACTGCGGCGCGCCACTCGGCGCTGAGGCGCTGTCCTTCGCCGGCAATGCCGGTCCCGGCGAACATGCGGCCAGCGCCGCTCCAGCCGACAGCGCTGACGCGCGCACGAGAAATTCGCGCCGACTCGTGCGTGACGCCTCATCGCGCGCCTCGTTCCGCGTCAAGCTGACAACCTTCGGTATTGCCGGTGAGCGAGCGTCGGACATGCGCGATCTCCTGGGTGTCGGTCATGATCGCGTACGGCTAGCGCGCGCGGTGCCGGGGGTCTCGGCGAGGGGGGAACAGATCTTTCGATTTCACTGCGCGAGTTCGGTGCCACTCCTCATTCCGCGCCGCCGCGCTAGCTTGGCGGCATGGCCCAAATCATCCCCGTCAACTACCGCGACGACATCCTCCCCGAGTACCGGGACACGCCGGTGGGACTGCTTCTCGAGTACCACAATCTTGGACGCGCCATGGGTTCGGCGTCGGCGCCCGAGCTGCTGATCGGCATGTGCATGGATAGCCGCAAGTCGCTGCGCATCCCGAACGACTTCGCCTTCGTGCTCCGCACCGCGGGCGCGAACATGCGCGACAACGAGTTCCGTATCTCGTACGCGATCGCCGTCGGCGGCGTGCGGACGATCGTCCTCATCGCGCACACCGACTGCGGCATGGTCGGCCTCGGCCGCCAGCGTGACCAGTTTGTGCGCGGCCTGATGAACGCCGCGGGGTGGGATGAGGCGCGCGCCACCCGGCACTTCGAGGACTCCGCTCCGAAATTCGGCGTGACGGACGAGGTCGAATTCGTACTCCAGGAGGCGGCGCGCCTGCGCGCGATCTACCCGCGCATCGCGGTCGTTCCGCTCCTGTATCGCGTCGAGGACGATCTGCTGTATCAGCTGCGCGCGGCGCCGATCTCTAGCTAGAGTCGCGGCTCGCTTCATCCGATTCGCTGGGTCTCACCTAAGTGCCGAGCCTCTTGACCAGCTCACTGGAGCGCCGACCTCGGATCGACCGTCGTCGCACGACGCGCCGGTAGATACGCGGCGATGGCGGCCACCACGCTCATGAACGCCGCCGCGCCGGCGAGCACGAACGGATCGAGCGGGCTCACGCGGAACACCATTGCCTGCATCAGCCGCGCGGCACCGAGCGCACCGACCAGACCGACCGCAATCCCGCCGGCCGTGACGGCCAACCCCTGACGCATCACCATCCGCCGAATGGCGCCCCGCTCGGCGCCGAGCGCCATGCGGATGCCGAACTCGCGTGAGCGCAGACGAACACCGTACGAGAGCACGCCGAACAATCCAAGCGCCGACAGCGCCAGCGCCACGAGCGCGAAGGTCGCCAACAGACTGAGCGTGAACTCCCGTCGCGCCTCGCCCTGACCGATCGCATCGGCGAGCGGCCGCGGCTTGAACATCACGAGCTGTGGGTCGAGATCGGCGATGGCGCGGCGCGCGGCGCGTTGAAGGGCGTCGAGCGATCCGTCCGATCGCACCACCTGCGTCAGCTCCCAGTTGCGGTCGCCGGCAAACTGCAGGTGCGCGTGATACACGTACCGGTCCGCGCCGCCGAGCGCATCGACCGCGACGTCGCCGACGACGCCGACAATCTCGGCGAGCCGGCCACCCGCCCTGAGCTGCTGGCCGACCGCGTGCTCGGTGTGAAACAGTCGCGTCGCCATCGAGCGGCTCACGATCACGTGCCGCGGCGTGCCGGCGTCGTCGCGTGCATCGAACAGCCGGCCATCGACCAGCGGAATTCCCGCGGCGGCGAAGTAGTCGCCCGACACCACGCGCTGCTGCGCCGAGGTGCCACGCTCGGCGTGGGCCTCCGGACCGGTCACGGCCCTCGTGCCCCACTGATGGAACGGCCCAGTGGCGGGGAGCTTGGAGACGCCCCCCGCGGCGCGCACCCCAGGCAGCGCCTCGAGCTCCTTCGCCACACGCTCGTAGAATCGGCCGCGCGCGATCGAATCGTAGCGCGCGTCCGGCAGATGGAGCTCGAACGTGAGCGCGGCGGCCGGCCGCACGCCGAGATCGACCTGGCCAATTCTTCGCACGCTGGCCAGCAAGAGTCCGGCACCAACCAGGAGAACGAACGCGAGCGCGACTTGCGCGACGACGAGTCCATCGCGCAGCCGCAGCTGCGCGCGTCCGCCCGTGGACGAACGGCTCTGCTCCCGCAACGCATCGCTCGGATCGGCGCGCGCGGCCCGTAGCGCCGGGGCGAGCCCGAACCCGATGGCGCTCAGCGTCGCGATGACGAGCGAAAAGATGAGCAAACGCGGCTCGAGCGCGAGCGTGCCCAGACGCGGAATCGACGACGATCCGAGGCGCACGATGGCGGTCATGGCGACCCGCGCGACAACCAGTCCGGCCACATCGCCGGCGAGGGCGAGCAAGAGGCTCTCGATCAGCATCTGCCGCACCAGCCGCCCGCGCTCGGCGCCCAGCGCCGAGCGAAGCGCGAATTCCCGGGACCGCTCCGACGCGCGCACGAGCATGAGGTTGGCGAGATTCACGCAGACGAGCACGAGCACCAGCGCGACCGCGCCGAGCATGATCTGCAGCGCGCGACTCGAGTCGCCGACGATGTCATCCTTGAGCGGGAAGAGAATGGAGCGCGAATCTTTGGCGCTCGGATACTGGTTGGCGAGCGCGAGGTCGACGCGGTCGAGCTCGGTCTGCGCCTCTGTGATGGTCACGCCCGGGCGAAGGCGGGCGATGATCGTGACAAAGTGGTTGTCCGCGTTGCCGGCGTCGAGCCCATCGCGCAGATCCATGGGAACCAGCGCGTCGACCGCGCCGATAACCGGATCAGCGAACGCGTCGGGCATGACTCCGGCAACCGTGTACGCCTTGCCGTTCATCGTCAGCGCGCGCCCGATGGCTTGCGCGTCGCCGTGCAGCTGGCGCTCGAACAGTGCTCTGCTGAGGATGACCAGCGAGGCGCCGCGTTCATCGCCGCGATCGAAGGTGTGGCCGAGCGCGGGATGCACGCGTACGACGTCGAAATAGTCCGCGCTCACCGGCAGAACGCGGATGCGGCTCACTTCACTCCCCGACCCGACGTCGGCGCCCGTCTCCGAGTAGGTGCGCAGCGCCGCCGTCGCTGAGAACGACTGCATGCGCGATCGATAGTCGAGGTAGTGCACCGGCGTGACGAAGCCGCGGTCGGATCGATGCCCAACGTCGTTCTGATAGAGCCGCACAAGCTGGCCCGGCTGCACGTACGGCAGCGGCTCGAGTAGCACGGCGTCGATGGCGCTGAAGACCGCGGTGGTGCCGCCGATTCCGATCGCGAGCGTGAGCACGGCGACGATGGCGAACCCTGGGCTGCGCGAAAGCGTGCGGAGCGCGAACGACACGTCACTCGCGCTGTCCTGGAAAAGGCGGGTTCCGCGCGCGTCGCGCACCTCCTCCTTCGTGCGCTCCACGCCGCCGAGCGCGAGCATGCCGCGCCGGCGCGACTCGGTCTCGGTGGCGCCAAACCGGCGCTGGTGCTCGGCTTCCATATCGACGTGGAAGCGCAGCTCTTCCTCCAACTCGCGCTCCTCGCGGCGCCGGAACACGATCGCGCGAAGTCGCTCGACGATATCGGTGAATGCGCTCATGCCGCGCCTCCGGCGCTGGCGACGCGCGCGTTCATGACGGCGTTGACGGCGGCCGAGGCGCGCGACCATCTCTCACGCTCGACGTCGAGTTGGCGGTGGCCGGTGGAGGTGAGCTCGTAGTACCGGGCGCGGCGGCTGTTCTCGGTCACGCGCCACGACGTTTTCAGCCACTCGCGCCGCTTCATGCGGACGAGCGCTGGGTAGAACCGGCGCGATCGTCGGACATCGTCTCTCCTTCAGATTGCCTGAAGGTAAGACGGCGCGAGGCTCAAAAAGGTTGCGCGGCGTTGAGAGATGCTACCACGACGGCCGCTTCAAGGATCTCACCGAAGTCGTCCGCCACTACGACACGCACTTCAAGCTCGGCCCTTCCGCGCAGGAGATGCGCGCGCTGGTCGAGTATCTCAAATCGTTGTAACCGCTACGCAGCGTTCTTTCCCTGATTGAGCGACACCGGCGCCGCTCCTGCGCCGGTGAATCAGAACGTGCCTCCATCGGGCCGTCGTGTCCCGGCCGCCGCGGCATCTTCCTCGCGACGCGACGGCAACGCGAAGGCGAATATCGTCGTGCCGTCTTCAGGAAACTCCGCCCACGCCCGGCCGCCCAACGACTCGGCGGTCTCACGGACGATGCTCAGCCCAAGTCCCGTTCCTTCAATCCCGGTCACCGTCTCCGCGTGCGCGCGAAAGAATTGCTCGAACAACCGGGCTCGGGCACTCTCGGGAACATTGCGTCCGTTGTCTCGCACATGGATGACGAGCTCCGCTCCGGCGTCAGCGTCGCCCGTGCCAATCGTGCTGGGCCGATACTCGCCCGTAATCTCGATCCATCGCTCGGCTTTGTCCGGGTCCGAATACTTGATGGCATTGGAGACGTAGTTCATGAGACAGAGCTCGACGGCCGCGGCATCGACCTCGACCGCTGGCAATCCCGGCGCGATGCGGACGGACACGCCCTTCGCCGCGGCCGACGCTCGGAGCTGGCGCACCACCTCCGTCGCCGTTTGCGGGAGCAGCACGTTTCGCCGCTGCCGGGTGTCCGCCTCGATGCGCGAGAGCGCCTCGAGATTCTGGATCACGCGTTGGAGACCGTCCGCGTTCTCCACAGTCATGCGGATGAAGCGATCGCGCTGCGCTGCGTCGAGCCACCCTTCGCCCAGCATTGTCGCGGCGCCTCGAATCACCCCCACCCGATTCTTGAGCTCGTGGGACACCATCCGATTGAATCGGCGCAATCGCTCTTCACGCTCGTGCGCTCGCTCAGCGGACAACCGAAGAAAGTGCGTCATCGTAGCCTGGCGAATCTGATCGACCGCGTGCCCAACGCGCTGAAAGCAGATCGCTGTGTCACCGCGCGTGCCCGGCAGTTCCGGGTCGTCCACGACCGTCGCCAGAAAGGCCAGGACGACGCCGCTCAGGAGCTCGTGCTCCTTGAGAATCTCGTAGGCGTCGAACCCTTGCGCGTGCCGGAGCGCGCCGAGCTCCATCGCTTTCGCGACGACGGTAAGGCCACTGCCGACGTCGTCTTCCGAGCGGTCGAGATAGGCGGCGATGCCATCGATCAACAGCGGCACGTGATTCAACAATTCTTCGCTTGGGAAGAGCTTGCCGGGGAGTATCTCGACGCGTGCGGAGATCCGCTCGAGCCACCGCGTGACGAGCTCCTCGCGGGCATCGCGCAGCCGGGCGGCCAGAGCGCTCGCCAGCTGCTGCTGGGTCGAGAGGGCCGAGGCGACCGTCGCGAACTGCGGCGCATCGCCCGGACGTGTCCCTGCGTCACGATCCTTCATCAGTCCTCCGACCACCGCGTGCGTCTCGTATCGCGACGGTATCCGGGCGCGGGTAGCGCCGCGGCAGAAGCGACACTTACGAAGATACGTCCGCCGCGCGCATCACGCCTTCATCGGCGCCGGCAGCGGTCGCTCGGGCACGTGGCCACGCTTGTAGACGAGAATCGTCCGGCGGAATTCGATCACCACCACGCCGTCCTGCTTGAATCCGGTCGTTCGGACTTCCACGAGCCCCATATGCGGCCGTGACTTCGACTCGCGCGTGCTCAGCACTTCCGTCTGCGCATACACCGTATCGCCCTCGAAGAGCGGTGCCGGCATCCGCACTTCGTCCCAACCGAGGTTGACGGCATACTGCGATACCTCCGCGACACTGAGGCCGGTGACGAGCGCGAGCGTGAACGCCGAGTTCATGAGCGGCCGACCAAACTCCGTCTGTGCCGAGTAGTGCGCGTCGAAGTGGATCGGATTCGTGTTGACGGTGAGCAGGGTAAACCACGTGTTGTCGGTCGCCGTTACCGTGCGGCCGAGTGGATGGCGGATCAGCATCCCGACCTCGAAGTCCTCGAAGCAGCGCCCGCTCATGCGTGCCGGTTCAGTCATGCGCTCTCTCCTTTCCATCAAGCTCGGCGATGATCGCCGCGGTGTGCTCGCCGAGGGCCGGCACGGCGCCCATGCGCGGCGGCGCGTGCTGGAGGTTGTGCGGCGGCACGAGCGCCGGGATCTCGCCGCGGGGCGATGCGACGGTGGTCCACCGCCGCCGCGCGACGAGCTGCGGATGCGCAACGACAGCCGGCACGTCGTTCACGGCGCCCGTGGGGATGCCCGCTCCGTCGAGCCAGGTGAGCACCTCCGCGCGAGGCTGGACCCGAAAGCGGGCCTCGTTGAAGCCGTCGAGCGGCACGCGGTTGCGCAGCGGGTGGTGCTGGCTCGCGAAGGGCGCGACGCTCGCCAGCGCGGGCGCGCCGAGCACCTGCGCGCAGAACCGACGCCACTCGCGGTCGCTCAGCACCGCGAGCATCACATCGCCATCGGCGCACGCGTAAGCGCCGTATGGGACGATCATGTTGTGCCGGACTCCTGCCCGTTCCGGCACGACCCCCGACCCCCGCCAGACAGAGAGCGCCGGCATCATCCATTCAGTGAGACACTCGAGCATCGAGATGTCGACGCGCCCGCCCGTGCCGGTGCGCTCGCGCTGGTAGAGCGCCGCGAGAATCGACGAGTAGCCGTACAGCCCCGCCGAAATGTCACCGATCGAGACGCCGACCTTTGCCGGCGCCTCCGCGCTCCCCGTGATCGACACCACGCCCGCCTCCGCCTGCACGAGCATGTCGTACGCTTTCTTGTCGCGCAGCGGACCATCGGGCCCATAGCCGGAAATGCCGCACCAGATGAGCCGCGGATGCATCTCGGCGAGCCGATCGTAACCAAGTGCAAGCCGCTCGATCGCGGCGGGCGCGAGATTGTGGACGAAGACATCCGCGTCATCGAGCAAGCGAGCGCACAGCTCGCGGTCGTGTGGCTGCTTGAGATCGAGCACGATGCTGCGTTTGCCGCGGTTGAGCCAGGCGAAGTACGCGCTCACGCCGTTGAGCACACCGTCGTAGTCGCGCGCGGGATCGCCGCCGTCCGGCCGTTCGACCTTGATCACGTCGGCGCCCATGTCCGCGAGCTGGCGCGAGCAGAATGGCGCGGACACGGCTTGCTCGAGCGCGACAACGCGCACGCCGCTCAGCGGCAGCGCGCTCAGAACGACCTCGGCATGCCGAGCACATGCTCGCCGATGTACGAGAGAATGAGGTTCGTCGAGATCGGCGCCACCTGATAGAGTCGCGTCTCGCGGAATTTGCGCTCGACATCGTACTCGGCCGCGAAGCCGAAGCCGCCGTGCGTCTGCAGACACACGTTCGCCGCTTCCCACGATGCGTCGGCGGCGAGGAGCTTCGCGATATTCGCCTCGGCGCCGCACGGCTCGCCGGCGTCGAAGAGGCGCGCCGCTTCGTAGCGCATGAGGTCGGCGGCGCGAACGTTCGCATACGCGCGGGCGATGGGAAACTGAATGCCTTGGTTCTGGCCGATCGGCCGGTCGAAGACGACGCGTTCGTTGCCGTACCGGCGCGCCCTGTCGATGAACCAGTAGCCGTCGCCGATGCATTCGGCCGCGATGAGAATGCGTTCGGCGTTCATTCCGTCGAGAATGTTGCGAAACCCCTTCCCTTCCTCGCCAATCAAGCTCGATGCGGGAATCACGAAATCGTCGAAGAACACTTCGTTCGTCTCGTGATTGACCATGTTGCGGATGGGACTCACCCGCATGCCGCGCTCCTGGGCGCCGGCGAGCTCGACGAGAAAGATCGAGAGACCGTCGGCCTTGTGCTTCACCTCGGCGAGTGGCGTGGTGCGCGCGAGCAGGAGCATGAGGTCCGAGTGCTGCACGCGCGAGATCCAGACCTTCTGGCCGTTCACGACGTACGTGTCGCCGCGCCGTTCGGCGACCGTCTTGATCTTCGTCGTGTCGGTGCCGGTCGTCGGCTCGGTCACGGCGAAGGATTGCAGGCGTAGCTCGCCCGATGCGATGCGCGGCAGGTATTGCTGCTTCTGCTCCGCGGAGCCGTGCCGGAGCAGCGCGCCCATGATGTACATCTGCGCGTGACAGGCGCCCGAGTTCGCGCCTGACCGGTTGATCTCCTCGAGAATCACGGATGCTTCGGTCACGCCGAGCCCGCCGCCGCCGTATTGGGCGGGGATCAATGCGGCCAGCCAGCCGGCATCCGTCAGCGCTTTGACGAATTCCTCCGGATAGCCGGCACGCTCGTCGACGCTCGCCCAGTACGCGCTGTCGAATGTGCCGCACAGCTCGCGCACGGGCTGCCGGTACTCCTGGAATTCGCTCGCGCGCGGATTGATCTCGCTCATGCGACCGCGCTCGCTCCGTCAGGCACGAGATCGTGGAACGCGCGCGACATGTCGGCGCAGCTGTCGAGGGACTGCACGGCGGCGAGCGCGCGCGCCGCGACGCCGGCGCCAAAACGCGGCGTGACGAGCGCGAGAAACTTCTCTTCGAGCAGGGTCGTCGTCACGGGATTCTCGGGGTTGCCGCGCGGATATTCGCTCGCGCCACGCAAGACTGCGCCATCGCGAAGCGTGACCGCAAGGCGCGTGGGCCACGCCGCCGGATACTGTGCCGTGAGATCGTCCTCAATGGTGACGCGTGTGCGGCCGAGCAGCGCGCGAATCGGCTCATCGCGAACGCCCTCGGCCGAGAATCGGTCGGAGGAAAATTGCTCGAGCCCCACGCCGCCCTCGAGCAGCGCGGCGGCGACGCAGTACGCGATGCTGAACTTTCCCTGATACGGCGTGCGCGGGTTAGGCTCTTTCACAATCTCGTAGCCCGGGCCGTACGTCTCGACGTGAACATGGGCGATCGAGTCGATCGCCGCCGCGCTCGTCCATCCACGCGCGGCGCGCAAATCGAGCGCGACGTCGATCGCGCTATGGGTGTGCCCGCAACACGAGTGCAGCTTGTAGCAGTTCTCGCTGATTTTCCACGACGTGCCGAGCCCGTCCGTGATACGCGACGCGTCGCAGCCGTCGCTCGTCGCCCGAAAGAATCCGCGTTCTCCCTCGAGAATCCGCGTCGCGCCGGTGAAGCCGACACGCGCCAGGTCGGCCGACAGAATCCCGTTGAACGCCGCCTTGCCGGGATGCAGATGCTTGCTCATCGCGCCGTCGGCGTTGAACTCCCACAGTCCGGCGGCTTGCGTCCCGGCGCTGCCCAACGCGTCGAGCATCTGTGCCGCGCTCAGCTTCATGAGCGACGCCGCCGCCGCGGCGGCGCCGAAAGTCGCCGCGGTTCCGGTCGGGTGCCAAAAGCGATAGTGGCTCGGGTTCACCGCTTCTCCGACCCGGAGCGCCGCATCGTAGCCGAGCGTGACGGCGAGCATGAAGTCGCGCCCGCTGGCGTGCTCGCGCTCGGCAACGGCGAGCGCGGCGGGAATCACCGGCGCGGCGGCGTGGAGCGTCGAGCCTTTGTGCACATCGTCCAGCTCGAGTATGTGCGAGGCGACGCCGTTCGCCAACGCGGACGCCGCGGCCGATGCGCGGCCGGCCGCGATGACGGTCGATTCGGCGGACGCACCGAGCGATGCGACGACGCGCTGGGCCATGCGCGCCGGCGGCTCGAGGGCGCCGGCCATCGCGGAGCCGAGCCAGTCGAGGGTGGCGCGACGGGCATCGTCGATGGTCTGCGGTGGCAGATCGGCGAACCTTGTCGAGGCGAGCGCCTCGGCGAGACGTCGGGTCACCGGTTCCGAGGTCGATGTCACCGGCGGCTCCGCGTCCAGGATGAAGGCGAACGATGCAGGCCGCGCGATCTCCTCGCCAGACGGTCGGCTTTCAGCTGGGTCTTGGACTCCGCCGAGCCACACGTACGAGAAGGAGCTGTTCGGCGAATATCTGGACGCGCTCAAGAAGGCGTATGCCCGACCCGAAGTAGCGTCCTTCCGTGGCTGATTCCATCACCGCGACTAGTCAGCTCGCAAGACACTCGTGGGGCTCACGCGCGCGGCCCGCAACGCGGGCATCGCGCTCGCGATCACCGCGACCGCCACGAATCCCAGCGAGACGGTGAGGTAGCTGATTGGGTCAGCAGCCGAAATCCCGTACAGAAGAGCGCGAACCGGATAGATCGCGACCGCTGCCGCGAGCATGCCGAGTACCGCGCCCGCCGCCGCGAGTATCGCCGCGCGGCCGATCACCATGCGAAGGATGTCGCCCGATGTCGCGCCGAGCGCCGCTCGAACGCCCAGCTCCCGCATGCGCTGGCTGACCACGTAAGAGATCACCCCGTAGATCCCGACCGCACCCAGCAATAGCGCGACCACCGCGAACCCGCCCACCAAGAGCATCGCGAATCGCGCCGTGGAGACGGATCCCGATACGACCTCGTCCATCGTCTGGATGTAGCTCACGGGTACCGCCCGATCGAGCGAAGCGACAATCGACTGGACCTCCCGTCCGAGCGTCAGCGGGTCGGCGGATGTTCTTGCCACGATGGTAAAGCCGGCCTGCGCCCTCCCCTTCACATCGCGCGGGCGCTGGAGGAACGGCACGTACAAGGACAGTGCGGTGGTATCGCGCAGGCTGTCGCTCCTCACGTCGGCCACGACGCCGACCACGGTGATCCATGGACTTTCGTACGGATACCCGACGCGCTTTCCCACGGGATCGCCGCGAGGCCAAAACCGGCGCGCCATCGACTCGCTCACCAACCCTACCGGGAGTACGCCCTCGCGATCGTCGTCGGTGAATTCCCGCCCACGGCGCAACGCGATGCCCATGGTTCGGAGAAAGCCCGGCGTGATGACTTCGAGGTGATTGACCCACGGAAGAGTTTCCTTGCCATTCTCGTATTGACCCTCCACGCGAACGGCGACGCCACGGACAGCTTCGGCGAGCGGCAGGCGGCTGACCGCGGCCACGCCTTGCACGCCCGGGAGCGCGCCGAGACGAGGGAGCAGCGTCGCGTAGAAGGCGTCGGCACGCGCCGGCGCGCCGTACTCAGTGCGACTCGGCGACACTCGCGCGGTGACTATTTGCGCGGTTTGGAATCCGGGATCGAGGCGGCGAAGATCGCGGAAGCTGCGCACGAGGAGCTGAGCGCCGATCACGACCGACACCGCGAGCGCCACCTCGCCCACGACGAGTACTGCCGAAACGCGGTGATGTCGCGGTCCGTACCCGGTTCGGCCCGAGCGCGCCACGTCGCTACCCGACGACTCACGCGTCGCGCGTAGCGCCGGCAGCACACCAAACAGGATTCCCGTGAGCAATGCGACCACCGCGGTGAATCCGAGCACGGCGCCGTTCATGGCGATCTCCGACGACCGTGGGACGTCGGGGGGCAGCGCAGCTCTGAGCCAGTACACGCCCGCGCCGGCAAGCGCCAATCCCAGCGCCGCGCTCACCGAGGAGAGCACCACGCTCTCGGTGAGCAGTTGCCGGAGCAGTCGTCCGCGACCGCCGCCGATCGCCGCGCGGATGGCGAATTCGCGTTCGCGCGCGGAGACGCGCGCGAGCAAGAGATTCGCCACGTTGACGCAGGCGATCAGCAGGACGAGCCCGGCGCATGACGACAGAAGAAGCAGCAGCGGGCGTGCGCCTCCGACCAAGGCGTCGCGAAGCGGCTCGACATCGGCATCGGAGCCATAGGTGGCGCCGGGATCCCAGACCGGATTTTCGTGACGAAGCCCGATCGCGACGCGCCGAATTTCGCGCCGCGCCGCATCGACCGTCGCGGCGGCGCGCAGGCGCCCGATGAACTGTTGACCGGTGCTGGTCCACAATCCCGCGTTGTTGGCGCGATCGATCACGAGCGGCCGCCAAAACGTCGTGCGCGGCTCCGGAAAGCGAAACGTGTTGGGCATCACGCCGATGATCGTCACGGGCACGCCGTCGATGAGAATTCGCCGACCGAGCGCCTTCGCATCGCCGCCGAGCCTGCGGCGCCACAGTCCTTCGCTCAGCACGATCACGTCGGTGCTCCCGCGGTCGTTCTCATCGGGCGAGAACGTCCGGCCGATCATCGGCCGCGCACCAAGGGTGGCGAACAGGTTGACCGTCACGGCGGCGCCGCCGAGGCGCTCGGCGCTCGAGCCATCGTCGAAGTTCGCATCTACTCCGGCGAATGCGGCGATCTCGCCAACCGTCTGGAGTTTTTGCCGGAGGGCGAGGAGCTCGCCGAACGATGAGCCCCACAGGGTGACCAGCCGCTGCGGTTCGAGGTACGGAAGCGGAGTGAGCAGGATCGCATGCACGACCGAATAGATGGCCGTGTTGGCGCCGATGGCGATGGCGAGCGTCGCGATCGCCGTGAGGGCGAAGGAGGGCGCACGACGAAGTGAGCGCAGGCCGAACCGCAGGTCCTGTCGCCACCCGAGCCGCCATTCGCTCCGTGTGCGGCGGCGGTCGCGAGCATCGTCGATGCGCACCACCTCAGCCTCGACATCGTCGTACGCGCCGAAGCGCTCTAGCGCGGCTATTTCCGCCTCGAGCGGCGACAGTCCGGCCTTCCGCGCCTCCTCGGCGCGCATGTCGAGATGAAATTGCAGCTCGTCGCGGACGTCGGCGGCCGGCCGGCGGCGTACGAGGTGCCGGTACCGTTGCCAGACCGAATCGGAGTTCTTCGGCATGTCGCTCACGTCAGACCGCGGCCGGCTTCGACGTCGCCGTCAGCACTTTGCCGATCGCATCCGCGTACGCCCACCAGTCCTTCGTGTCCGTCACGAGCTGTCGCCTACCGGCGGTCGTGACCTCGTAGAACTTGGCGCGCCGGTTGTTGAGGGACGCCCCCCATCGGGAGGCGATCCACCCTTTGTCTTCCAGACGATGGAGGGTCGGATAGAGCGACCCTTCCTCGAGGCGCAAGACGTCGTCAGTGGTGTCCTGGATCCAGCGGGCGATGGAAAATCCGTGCTGGGGCCCCCACGACAGGGTCTTGAGGACGAGCAGCTCGATCGCGCCCTGCCGGAACTCGACGGACTTCCGCATTTGACCTGACAGGTCTAGGGGAGTGCACGATACTCAACACCCATAGATCTGTCAAGTCTGCGGCCGTCCTCTGTCCTGCAATCTCCGCGTGGCTTCTGAGTACTGCCGTGCTCTCATTCAGCTGCCGAGGCCGCCGACGAGCACGTACGGCGCCCAGCGCGACGGATGTGACGTGATACCTGCTGAGGTGATCCATCGACGGCGCACGGTGAGCAGAGCGGCGGCTGGGGCGACGCCCGCGCGTAGCTCCCGGTAAAACGCTGCCATGAAATCCGCCGCCGACCGGTCGCGAATCGGCCAGAGCGTCACGACGGTGCCGCGCGCGCCCGATTCGAGGAACGCGTGCGAGAGACCTACGATTCCCTCGCCGCGTACCTCGAGCCCGAGTGCCGTCTCGCACGCCGAGAGTGTCACGAGCTCCGCGTTGAGATCGAGTCGCCGGATAGCGGCGAGGTCGAGCGCGCCGTCGGCAAGCATGACCGCCGACATTCCTGGCCGTCGGCCGCTCAGCACGGTGTGCGCTGCGAAATGCAGGTACCGATAGCGCCCAGGCTCGAGGGCCTGCCATCGCTGGAGTGTCGCGTCGCGCCCAACGAGCACATCACTTCGCGGCGCTTCGAATAGTGCGGCGATATCGCGCGCCTCGCCTGCCGCGTACGGGAGTGGCGTGCGCGCGCGTGAGCGCTCGTCCAGCGCCGCGGCTTGTACGGTCCGTGTGCCGACAGCCGGATCGCCAACGGCTAGCACGGTGCGAGTCCAACGCGCACGAGCCGGCGTGCGAGACAGTATGGCCAGCACTGAGGCGGAGGGACCGTACACGAAGCGCCGAGTCGCGCCCCATGGGACGCTGTCACCAGGGGGAACGAGCACCTCGAGTGGAACATACGCCAGCGGTCCGTCCGCGATCACCAGTACTTCGCTCGCCGAATCGGGCGCGAGTGGTGCGACGAGCGCTTCGAACGCGTGCCTCACCGGAACTCTCCACGGAACACGGCCAGACGTGTCGGTGATCGTGTTGCGCAGGAACTCCAGGGTCATCGCGAGGGAATCGGCGCGTCCGAGGCGTGCGGCGCGCACCGACGTGCGTGTAATCCACCATCCGTACACATCGCGCTCGCCCCAAAAGATGGCGAGCATCGCGCGGCCACGAGTCAACAGCTGCGCCTGCATCATCGCGATCGGAAGCGGCGTCGGATCGCCGACTCCGACCGTTGGTTCGTGCTCACGCGCGTCGCGCTCGACATTGCCGAGCGTGTCGATGAGCGCAGCGATCTCGCGGTCGATCGCGTCGCGCTCGCCCGCACTCACGTCATCGCGGACGTCGAAGCGCTCGCGGATACGTTGTCGCATTCTCTCGCGCCGCGAGCCCGCCGGCTCGGCATCATGATCGTGCATCAAATCGAGCAGCAGTCGGGCCCGCGCGTGCTCGGCGATGTCGAATGCATCGGCGGGCCGTCCTGCACGGATGAACATCCGGATCGCGCCCTCGTACGCGCCGAGCCTCGGCTCAGCGACGCCCATGCGCAAATCCCCGAGGGCCAATCGTCCGCGCCATGACTCGAGCAGGGCAATCGCTCGCCGATACTCATCGAGCGCGCTCGCTCGTCCCGCCGCCTCGAGTGCCGCGGCGTGCGCCTCGCGTGCTTCGACTTCAGCTTCCGGACCCCCAAGTGCCTCGGCGATGCTCACCGCTTCGCTCGCCCACCGCATTGCCGCGTGCGCATCGCCGCTCGCTATTGCTGCGCGAGCGAGAGAGGCGCGTGTTGACGCCCGCTGCCGGCCGAAACTCGCCGAATCAGCCAATCGCCGGGCCGAGTCGAGCACGAGCGTCGCGGCGCCGGGATTCTGTTGCGCGAGCTCGAGGCGTCCGAGGGCACCGAGGAGGTCGAGGCGCGAGTAGAGGACGACGCCGTGATTGAGCAAGAGCGCCGAATCGATGTGCGCGCGCGCCGCGGCGTATCTCGCCGCACGCGTATAGAGCTCGGCGAGGTTGGTGTGGAGAAACACTTCGCCGCGCACGTTTCCGGTTGGCGCGACGATCCGCAACGCATCGAGCATGAGCGGCAGCGCACGGCCGTCGTCACCCGTCGCCACGTACACGTTCGCCAGATTGAAGGAAACGCGCGCAATGCCCTCGGGGTTGCGATGGGCGCGCTCCAACACGATCGCTTGCCCGAAGGCGTGCTCGGCGTCGGTGAAGCGACCGAGATGACGGTAGTCGATCCCCAGCTCGCTGAGCTCGGTAGCCACCCCGCGTGAGCTGTCGCCATCAACGGCGCGCTTGAGCGCGAGCGCCTGTGTGTTGTCGACGAACGCCTCGCGGTAGCGGCCGCTGAGTGAATGGATGCGACCCATTGCATTGAACGTGTTCGCCTCGAGCGTTCGGTCGTGCGTCGTTCGCGCCAGCGCTCGCGCTCGCATCGCTTCCGCGGCCGCCGAGTCGAGTTTTCCCAGCCGGTCGAAGAGCAGGCTACGCTCGTTGCGCACCCAGCCCTCGCGCAGCGGATCGGTGCCGGCGAGCGCGAGCGCATCGTCGAGGGCAGCACGCGCGCTGTCCGCGCGCCCCATGCCCAATAACGCATCGCTCCACCACAACTCCGCGCGCCAGAGTCCGGCCGTGTCGTGGGTGAGCGCGAACGAATCACGCAACGCGCGCAGGATCGGACTGGCTTTCGCGAATCGGCCTTCAAGACGCAGGCTGTCGGCGATGTGAAACGCGGCATCGAGTCGCGATGTCGCGCGTGCCGAATGCTCCGTACATCCGGCGACGAGCACCAGCGCGGTCGCCAGTGCTGATCGCCCGGATGCGCAACGGACGCGATGCCGGCTCACGCTCAACGCCGCTCGAGCACGAGTGGCGTAAGCGCCGACTGCGCGACCGGCCGACGAAGCGCGTCTCGCGCCACCACGCTCAGGTAGAGTGTGCCGGCCGTCGCGGCTCGGAGCGCGCTTCGTGGTATCGTGACGGCGGAGTCGGTGACCTCGCGCTCGATAAGCGCGCTTCCATCAGCCGCCGAGATGCGAACGCGATAGTCGGCCGCCGTGCTCACGCGATGCCAGCGTGCGAAGATCGAATCGCCGCGCACGCTGGCGAGCGCGGCCACTGTGGCGTCGGAACCACGCACAGCGTCGAGGCCGTCTCGTGCGCCGTTGGGCGCGACGGTGCTCCGCGAATACCAGACCGCCGCCGAGATGAGCACGGCACTGGCTGCCGCGAGTCCTGCCCACCAGCGCTCGCGGTGCATCACGGCCGGAGACTGTTTTCCGGGCGCTACGGACCGGACGTTAGGCACACGTTGCTCCGCGGCGGCGGTGGCCCGCAGCGCGAGTCCCCGCTCGACGAGCATCCAACACCGCTCGCAGCCGAAGAAGTGCTGCTCGAACGAGTCTGCCTCGTCCGGTGGGAGCTGGCCGGCGAGGTACCGGTGATCGATGTCGTCGCGATCGACGAGCTCGCACGTGAGCGGCGGAGCATCCATGCCTAGAGGTTCCCGATGAACGGTGAGCGTTTCACTGAGGGGGCACGGCCGAGTAACTCCGCGAGATGTCCGAGCGCTCGGTGCTTGCGCACGCGGAGCGCACCGGCGGTGACGTCCAATGACGTCGCGACCGATGCACTGTCGATTCCCTCGAAGTACAGCGCCAACAGCAGCGCTCGCTCCGGCTCTGGCAACCGGTCGAGTGCGGCGCGCACGGCCACGCAGTCTTCCGACGAGATCAACTTGATGAGTGCGTCCGGCACATCGTCGGGGGCGGTGCCGTCGGCGCTGAATCGGTTGAGAGCGCGCTCCTCGCGGCTCTGCGATCGGAACGAATGCAGACAGATGTGGCGCGCGGTCTGAAACACGAACGCCGGCAACGCCGCCGGATTCTGCACGCGACCAGCGCGCATCGCCTCGACGACGCGTCGCATCGTCTCCTGCGCCACGTCCTCCGCCGCGTTGGGATCGCGCAACCGGCGGGCCGCGAGAACGCACACACGCCCCCAGAACCGATCGATCAGCTGATGCTCGGTGGGGAGTTCCGCGCTCGCTGACGCCTCGGCACCTGACGACGCGCTCGGATCGCCCGTGTAACGGTCACGTCCGATCGGCGACATAGGAGGTGCGGGTGGGAAGGAAGCGTTCTGCCGCGGTCGAGCTCCGATCATCTCTGCGGGAGTCGCGAGTCGGACGAACGTATGCCCTGCCTCATGCTCCAGCAAGACACGCGCGCTGTCGCGCACCACCAATCGAGCAGGAGAAGGTGCATGTCACATCAGCGCAACAGATGCCGGACGTTTGCCGCGCGCACGATGGCACATCGCGCGGTTGTCGCGGCCGCGATCCTCACGCTCGCGACGCGCGCATCAGGACAGACCGGAGCGCCACGCGGCGCGCCATCTCCGATGAAAGCGATCTGGGAAGCGGTCAACTACGGTGAGGACATCAACCTAGGCTCCGTATTCTTCGTTACCCCTTCGCTCGGCTGGGTGGCGGGCGAGCACGGAACACTGTTGCGAACGAACGATGGCGGTGCGCATTGGACCGCGCAGCTCGGTGGCGACGCCAAGTCGGCCGATGCGCCGCTCGATGGCTTGCGCTTCATTGACCACAAACATGGATGGGTCACGGAGCGCTTCCCGCAGACGGCATCGAAGCTGCTCCGCACCACTGACGGCGAGCATTGGGAACAGATTGGCGCGATTCCGCACGTCTTCGCGAACACCTACGCCGACTATGCGTTTACCTCGGCCTCGAATGGCGCTGCTCTCGTCGGCTCCAAGATCTTCATCACGCGCAATAGCGGGAAGGACTGGCAGGAAGCCTTCACCTGCGCCGCCAAGACCGAGGTCGAGGGACTGTCGCGTGACGTCGAGTGCTCGCTGACGAGCCTGAGCTTCATCTCGGCGGAAATCGGCTTCGCGCTCGGCGGCAGCCGCGACGTGAAGGACAAGGTCTTTGTCGCCAAGACCACGGACGGTGGAAGCAGCTGGACGGTGCACGTCGCTGAAGGTGCCACAATCGAAGACTCGTTCCGCGGGCCGGTCGGTCAGATTGCGTTCAGTGATGCCGCGCACGGTCTCATCTGCGATTACCATGGGCGCCTGTTCGCGACGAGCGATGGTGGCGCGACGTGGCATGGCGTGGCGGGCAAGGGTGGCTCGAACAGCATCGCCTTCACGGATCCTGAAGTCGCCTTCTCCGTGAATGGAGATCGCGTGAGCTTCACCGCCGATGGCGGCGGGCGGTGGCTCTCGCGCGAATTCTCGTTTCCGAGTGAGCCAAAAGCTTTCGCCGCGCCGCGCCGCGATCGTGCGTACGTAGTCGGCGATCACGGCATGATCTACAGGTACCAGGTCGTGCGTACGACGTACTCGCGCCCCAAGACGATCGACGCGCCGATCTTCGCTCCCGCGCCCAGCGCGTTCGAGACGGCGGTCGACCACCTCGCGATCGCAACCGCATCGCTCGACTCGACCATCGCGTCGGATCTCGCGGCGAGCCCGATCACGCAGGCCGCGCTCGACAAGCGCATGAGCACGCTGCAGCTCGCGTTCGAGGCAGCAACCACTCTCCTCCCCGATTTCCTCGCGAAATACCGCAACCTGAGTCTCGTCGTGCTCGGTCTTCGCACAGCCGGTGCGTTGCCCGACAAGACCGAGAGCGTGAAAACCGCCTTCGCCGCCTTCAGACACGCGAGCGATCCGCAGACGGCCAGGAGCACTCTCGCGCAGCTCTCGGCGAGCCTGCGCGGCTTCACTCAAGTCGCCGACACCGCACTGCAGATCTCGCCCGCTGCCGCGGGTGCGGCGCCGCCGAACGACTGACGTAACGACTGACGTGATGATGGACACGCCGTGGGGTTTGCGCGGCGCGCGCGCACGAACACCGACTGAAGGAGTGCATTCGATGTCTCAACCTGAAAACCAGAGCAGGATACCGTGGCACGATGCGCGGTCACGAGCGGCGAGAGTGCTGAGTGCGTTCGCCACGCTCGCGATCGGCATCGCCGCACAAACACTTTCGGCACAGGATGCGCCCGGGAGGCCGCTCATCGAGCAGGCCGCGCAGCAGATGAACAGTCTCGCGCCGCCCATGCCGGCATTGCAGACAATCGACGTCGGCAGCTACGACGGCACGCAGCGAGCCTTCACTCCAGGACTCGCCGCGGCGTGTCCAACTGGGACGCCGGCCTGCCGGTGCGCGCTGAACGGCGGGACCATCCCGGCGCATCTTGTCGCGCCGATCGCCTCGTACGCCGTGACCTACGTGGTCGCACTCAGCAGCGTACCCGCCGATTTTCGTCTGTCGTTAATGGTGGCGGAGGCGAACGGGCAGCAGACCGAGATGCCGGCACAGATCGCGGGGAACCGCGCGCGATTCTCGTTCAAGGTGCATTCCACGCGAGCGCAGTCGCTTCGCATCCATGCCTTCGGGCACGACAGTGCGGTGATGATCGTGCCGCAACTCCGCGAGCAGCTCGGGGCATTCGTCGTTCCGCATCTCCTCGTCGCCATCGTCTACGAGCCGCCGGGCGCCGGAAGCAGCTCTGAGTACTCGCAGACGAAGACAGTGAACACGACGCTCTCCTGGGGTACAGCGCGAACGACCGGCCTCGTCGACGAGGTGAATCCCGAGAAGCTCACCGATCTGTTCAATGAAGCGATGGCGACGGGACTCGACGCGGTCTCGCCGGGCGCCGGAAAGGCGTGGCAGACTGTCGCCGATCTGCGCGAGAAGGCCGTCGTCACCAAGACGAGCTCCTCCACCGTGGCCGCCGACAGCTCTCACGGATACTCGTTCGCCGTGTCGCTGGGCTTCAGCACCGGAGCGCACAAGTATCCTGGCGGAGGCGACAAGTTCGTCGTGCTCGAGGACGTGCTCTTCGTGTACATCGTGCACAACGGCCGTGTCTCATTGGCGCCGATGGCGTACTCGGTGCCCAACTACTTCTCCGTGGACGAAGTGCGGGCGCGCCTGCCGAAAGCGTTTGCCGATCACGTTCTCGCCCTCGATCTGCATTTTGTGTCCGGCAATCCCGCAAGCCCGCTGTCAACTCGGCCGGGATCGGTGGCGATGTCGCGCGGATCGAGCGGCCGGCTGCAGCCCTTCGCGCAAGTCCTGATGCTCCCCTGCAAGCCCGAGGGAGGAAGCTTCGCGGAGCTCTCGCAGGGCGACTTCACCGCGAACAGCACGACGTCGACGCTGAGCGAGACGGAAGTCACGCACTTGAGCGGCTTCGGAGCGACGATTCGTGGCAGCGGTGATCAGATGTGGGACGTGAGCTATTCCGCATCGCGTCAGCAATTCGCCGAAGCGACGCAATCGACCAAAGTGACACTCACGTGCGCGCCCAGTCAGCAATTCTGGGTCGAGCTCTATATCGACAACCTGTTCCGCACTCTGTACACGCTCCAGGGAGAGTCGATCACGCAGGCGGCGGCATTCACCGGCAAGGCGCAACAGCCGAACGGACAACCGGTCGCGGCGCAATACGTCAAGCTTTCCGCCGGCGGTAAGACGTACGTCGTGCGGACGGGCGCGAACGGTGACTTCTCCGTTCCAGCGGTGCTACCGGCGGGGCCGGCGATCGTCGTTGTCGCCGGCACGACGTATCGGCTAGCGCTGACGGGCGCGCCGCGCAGCGTGCTGCTCAAGGGCGGCATCGTGGCCGAGCGCGCCGACCCTGCCTCGGTTACGACGCTGAGACCGATCGCGAATCCGCCGACAGCGAAGCCGGTCAACCCTGCTACCCCAAGGATGAAATCACCATGATCCTCTCCACGATTTCTGCCCGCATCGCCGGACGTGTCGCGCTGCTCACCACGTTACTCGCGATGCTGACGCTCGCCCCACCCGTCGTGCTCGCTCAGCCGGCCGTGCAGCGGCCCGTTACGGCCAGTAGCTCCGCCTGCTGTGCAATCACCACGATCGACCTGCGTACGGGCCACGTGCGGGCACAGGCCAAGGAGCCGGAGCGCGACTTCGAGTTCATCGTGGCTGATCGCGCGGTGCTCGCCAGGCTCAAGGTCGGTCAGCCGATCTTCGCCAACTTCAAGACGAATCGCGTTTCGGTGGATGGTCTCGACGCGTGCTGTAGTATCGCGGCGGCGCCGCCGATCAACGAGGCCCGTGCACCCTCGAGCTCATCGTCGAAACCCGAGGGCAAGCAGACCACCAAGCCGACCACCGGCTCCTTCAATTCCATGAAGGTGGACGTTTCGCCGATCCATCCGATCGAGGACACGACGTCGACCACCACGGCAATTCGTGGAGTCATGTCCGCCAACGACGAAAATGCGCGCGGCCAGACCGATCCGCACCTCGTACCGAAAGCGCATGTGTTCATCGCGATGCCACCGCACACGGTCGGAAGGTCGCGGCGCCTCACAGACGATCCGGCGATCAACGAGTACGTGAAGACTGCGGTATCGGCGTTGAAGGGATTTACGATCAACACCGCGCTCCTCGCCGGCCACAAGTACATGATCAATAGCTGCCTCGGCGTGAAGGTCAACGCCGGCGAGTTCGCCCTCACCGTACCCGATCCTGACCTTCGCGTAGTGAGCGACGGGCTCGTACTCACCTTCTCCATCGCGCATGTGGCCATGAGCGCATTCAGCGTTCGCCTGCGCCCCGACCCGACGGACATCGTGCAGCCTTGTCACTTCGGTGGAACGATCGGCATTGGAGGCGCGGCCGACGATGTGCGATACGAGCTGCATTTCGATCCGATATTGGATCTGGAGCAATGCAAGATCGGAAGCATGGGCAAGCTGCATCAGGTCTGGCGCATCGGCACGTTGCGGCTGAGCCCGCTGCCGGCCGAGGTCAGCAGCTTGGCCGGCAACATGATTGAGGACTCGCTTACGGCATTCGCCAATGTCGACATCGTCGATCGGATCGCCGCTGCACTCAATGCGGCAGCGAATGCCCAGTGCCACAAGTAGTCAGCCGCGTAGCGAGATGCGCCCGGGAGTCGAGGCCGCCACTAGCCCGGGACGAATCCTCGCTGCCACCTGGACCTCGTCCGTGTTTGGTGAACTCTGTTGCGAAATGGGCGCTCCAGGGCAACTATCAACGACTCGCCAACACGAATTCATCGCAGTGCATCCTCACGGGGGAACGCATGAAGATCTGGTCCACGGCGGTTCTGATGCTCGCGCTGCCGGCGAGCCTCGCCGCCCAGCAGCCGGCCCCGGGCCCGCAGCCCAATCCGATCACGACCGTATTTCGCAACAGGACCATGGGCCTCCAGCGCTTCGTCGCGCAGGCGCTCGATTCCATCCCCGAGTCGAAGTTTTCCTACAAGCCGACCCCGGCGCAGCTGAGCATCGGTTACATCGCCCAACATCTGGCGAGCGACAATTATTTCTTCTGCAATAATTTCGGCGCGATGAAAGCGACGGTGCCTGCGACGGACTCCACCACCGCCGACTCGCTCAAGGCGAAGTGGCCCAAGGATACGCTGATGGCCAAGCTCAAGTCGTCGCTGGCCTTCTGCGAGAGCGCGTTCGCGCAGCTCGACGACGCGAAGCTCGGCGAACAATTCACGATGACAATGGGCAACGGCCAAACGCGCAGCGCGGCACGCGCGCAGATGGTGCTCGGCCACGCGCTCGACCTGGCGGACCACTACAGTCAGCTCGCGAACTACATGCGGCTGAACAACATCTTGCCGCCGACGGCGCTGCCGAGACCGCGACCAAGCAGTGACTAACGCGGCCGTGCTCCCAGCGGAAACGCATTCGGCTCTCGCGAAGCTCTTCGCGGAGCTGGTCGACGGCGCGAACGAGCGGGGCGGCGCCTTCATCCTCAACTCAGGGGATGTCGGGCTCCTGCGCTCGCTCGACGCGCTGTCGGCCGCCGACGCATCGCGCAGCGTCCACGACGGCGCGACGATCGCGGCGCACGCGCAGCACCTGCGCTATGGCTTGTCGCTGATGAATCGCTGGGCGAGCGAGGGTGGCAATCCCTTCGCCGACGCGAGGTGGGACGAGGCGTGGAAGACGTCCACGGTGTCTGCTGCACAGTGGGAAGACATCCGGGCCGGACTGAGCGAGGAGGCGCGGCGCTGGCTCGGTGCCCTCGGCTCACCGCGCGAGATGACGACGCTGGAGCTCAGCGGCATGATCGGCAGCGTTGCGCATCTCGCGTATCACCTCGGCGCGATCAGGCAGATCGCGAAGAGCGCGCGAGGGCCGAAAGAGGGGACGTTTGGCTGAGCCGCGATCGCGACCTTACTGCGCCACCTTTCGCCGCATCCGTTCGAGCGCCGTTCGGGCCTCCGCCACCTTGGGCTGAAGCTCCGGATCGGCGCGCTTCCACAACTCGACGAACGCGGCATAGTGAGCCGCAGCGCGCTTCGCATCCCCCTTCGCCTCGTAGAGCTCGCCGAGCCGCTTGTGCGAAGGAGCGAGCATCCACGTGTCGATGTTGATGCGGGTGTCGGTCGTGTTGGCGAGGTAGCGCTCGAGATTCGCGATGGTGGAGTCGGCCTGGTTCGCCTGATCGTACGCGCGCCCGAGCGAGACGGGGAGACAGAACCCGCACCAGTGCGGTAGCCCGTCGGCGTCCACGTCCATCCGGCGGTAGGCACGGATCGCGTCGTCGGTGCGCTGCTCGGCCAGCAGGATCCCCCCCTCGGTATAGGCCCGCTGCCCATTCCACGATTCGCGTTTGACGGAATCACGCGACAGCGAGTCGTACCGTGCCAGGAGCGGACGCGCGCGCGCCGGGGCGCCGGCGAGCGCGTAGTTGGATGCGACGTCGAGCATCGCACCGGGCGGTGACGCGGCGGTGAGCGGATGCGCGCGCACCGCCGAGTCGATTCTGGCGATGCCGCGCTGGCTCTGCCCGCGCAGCCAGGCATCGTCGAGCGCCGTCTGGATCGGCACCGCGAGCGAGTCCACCCGCGCACCGCGCGCGGCGTTGCGGGTTCGGAGCTCGGCGGCGAGCATGTCGGATTCGTGGAGGCGCCCCCGGACCTGCGTGATCTGTCGCAGGAGCGCAAGCATGACGCGCGACAGCTGCGGGTTCGGACTCTTCATGCCGGCCCGCGCGCGCGCCTCGGCGGAATCGAGCTCTCCGCGCACGTACAAGAGGATGGCTTCCGAGCGGTCCGTCGGGTACTGGACTTGTTTCGCCTTCACCACGCGGTAGACGGAGTCGGCCTCATCGAGCTTCCCCGCATTGGCCAGCGTGGTCGCGAGGTTCTCGTAGAGAATGCCGCTCTCGGGTTCGACCGCCACTGTCCGCCGGGCGAGTTGTACGGCGCGGGCGTAGTTTCGCGTCCGTAGCGAGAGAATCGCCAGCGAGTTCAGCGCCTCGGTGTCGGACGAGTCGATCGCCACCGCGCGCTCGTAGGCCGCGATGGCCTTCGGCCGATTGCGCGTGGTGAGGTAGGCGCCCTCGACGTCGTAGCGCTCGCGCTCGGGCAACCGCGCGCGCAAGCGGTACGCCGCGGCGAACAGTGTGTCTTGTCGTGCGCGCTGGAGGCCGGCGTTGGAAAGGGTGTTCGCGAGCTGCACGTACGCCGCGGCGAAGCCGGAGTCCTTCGCGATCGCGTCTTCGAACAGCGGGATCGCCTTG
>JBBROY010000031.1:0-64549 GCA_038228795.1 Gemmatimonadales bacterium | reverse complement strand
TTTTCTGCAGCTCCGCTATGTCGTGCTGCTGGCCGGCCTTCATCTTCTCCGCCATCGCCTTGACCTTGGCATCGGTCAACTTGGGTGCGTACTGATCGATCATCGCGATGCCGTCCTGATGATGTTTGATGATGTCTTCGCGGAAGGTACGATCGAATGACGCGCCGCTCTTCGGCGTCAGACTGTCGAGCATGGCCTTGTTGTCGGGCGTCACTTTGGGGGCGTACGGATCGTGGTACTGCTGCTCGAGCATCGTCACCATCGCATCGAGCTCGGCATCCTGTTTGGCGTCGATCGTCCGCGCTTCCGCTTTGACGCCAACCTTGTCCTTGCGCTCGACCGTGGCGTGCACGATCGCGATGAGTCCCCGGTGATGGTCGCTCATCATGCGCAGAAACTGCTGATCGGCCGATGGAGTCGCGGCGGCGGCGGTGCTGTCGGTGCGCGCCATCGCGGGCGCGGCCTTGCCGCTGTCGTGCTTCGCCGGCGCGATCAAGGCGTTCGCGGCGCTGTCGGGCTTCGCGGAAGAGTTATCAGAATTTCCGCTGCAGGCGGCCGCTGCGCCGGAGGCTACGATGACAAGGGGCAGTCGTACGAGTCGGGTGATGGTCATGCGGCCTCAGGACTAAGGAGTTAGCGGTAGCGATCACGCTCGTTTTCAGCGTACGCTGTATTCTTACGAGGCATAAGCTATACCCGACCAGTCGCCTGGTACTCCGACCACCGAGGGCTTTTGATGGTATCTCATCGTCGCATTTCAGACGAAGGCTGGCCGCCAGTTTCAGGCGTGCCGCGCAGAGCGTTGTTCGCAGCCGTTGCGGCAACGCTCGTTCTACTCATCGCGACCAGCCTCGAAGCCGGCACGGGCGAGGTGCCGGCGGCACCCCTCGCGCGCACGGACAGCGCTGACGTAGCCGCCGCTCTCCATCGGTTCCATGATGCGCTATCTGCCGGCGACAGCTCTGCCGCGCTCGCGCTCTTGGCCGATGACGCGCTGATCGTCGAAGCGGGCGACGTTCAAACGCGCGAGCAGTATCGCTCGCACCACTTGAGCGCCGACATCGTCTTCGCTCGCGCCGTGCCGTCGACGCGCAGCATCGTGCACGTTACGGTGCGCGGTGACGCGGCCTGGGTGACGACGACCAGCGTGACCGAGGGCACGTACAACGGCCGAGTGATCAACTCGTGGGCGCGGAGCTCGCGGTGCTGGCGCGCGAGTCCGGCGGGTGGAAGATTCGCGCGATACACTGGTCGTCGCACGCAAAGCGCGCCGCACCGTAGCGCGGGCGCGCCGGCCATCACGGCGATACTTCGACGAGCAGCGTCAGGCCGCCCGCCCCATTGGTCTCGACGTTGTTGTTGAGCGTGTGGTGCGGAATGTGGCAGTGCAGTATCCACTTGCCGGGCTCGCGCGCCAGCCATACCACGTCGTACCGCTGGCCCGGCCCAACGTTGATCACATCGGCGTCGAAGCGCGCCGCGGGCGCGAGCGGCACGCCATCGCGCGCGACGACCCTGAACGGGCCGCCGTGCATGTGCATCGGGTGGATGAAGTTGTTGTTCGTGCCGATGAAGCGGAACTTCGCCGTCTGCCCGACGCGCATGCGCAGCGTATCCGTCGCGGGATACGCCTTGCCGTTGATCGTGAAGTAGTTGGGGAGCGCGCCTTCCATGATCATGGCGGGGTAGGTGAGTCCGTCGCGGTTGAGCCACTCCTGCAGCTGAACGACGTACTCGAGGTCAGCAGGGGGCTCCGAGGCGCGATCGCGAGGACGGATGATGAGCGCGCCGTAGAGCCCGAACGCCTGCTGCCGGTCGGGGCGGTCGTGCGAGTGGTAGAAGTAGGCGCCGGACTGCCGCGCGACGAAGTCGTAGACGAAGCGCTCGCCGGGCGCAATCGGCCGCTGCGTGATGTTCGCCGGACCATCCATCGCGTTCGGCACCTCGAGTCCATGCCAGTGCATGGTGGTCGAGTCGGGCAGATGATTTGTGTAGTTGATGCGGACGTGGTCGCCTTCGCTGAATTCGAGGCGCGGACCCGGCACCTGCCGGTTGATCGCGTAGGCGGTGACGGACTTGTTGGGCAGGATGTGCCACTCGATCACCGACGACTCGAAGTCGAAGACCTTGACGCCGTTCTCGACTCGCGGCGCGAGCGGACGGTCGCCGCGCGCCGCCGCGCCCGCGTGATAGGCGACGAGGCGGGGATCGGCGGCGGCCATGTCGCGCATGGCGTCGGCCGTCGTCTCGGTGGTCGTGATCATCCCGGGCGGCATGATCGCGCGCCCGACGGATTCCGCGCTCAGGCGCAGATTGTAGAACGCCGCGGGGACGTACATCCCTGCCGCGAGCATCAACAGGGTGAAGCCGGTGACTGTCGCGAGCTGGGCACGCGTGACGGTCGGTATCATCGCCTGTGACTCCATCCCTGGTCCGGCCATGGTGCCCGACGCCGGCATGGTGTGCCCGCTGTGAGCGCTCGCGGGAGGACCGCCGCGGACGGTCATGAGCCCGTGCTTCATCTGACGCGTCACGAGCCACACGTTGACGGGATACGCCACGGCAAATCCCACGGTGATGCCGAGCGACATCACGAACCAGAAGAGCGGCTCGCCCGGCCACATGGCCCGCATGTCGCGCCCCATCATGAGGGTGGTCATGACGGGCGCCATGCTCGCCATCATCGCGTTCATCGACACCAGCTCGGGGATGAAGCTCCTCCGCACGTTCTCGGCGTACGAGCCGCCCATCATCGCGCGCATGAAGAGGGACTGAAAGATCAGGAGGCCGAAAAGAAAGCCGGCCACGTACTCCACGAGAAGATCGGCCCACATCGGGAGACCGAGCAGCGCGGTGGCGGCCGCGGCGAGGATGATGCCGGTGGCGTCTCCCGCGACGCAGTGGACCGTCGAGCCGACGCCCTGCTTCCAGAGTGGCGCGACGAACGTCTCGTGCGTGTTGGGCGCGGGCTCCTTGTCGGCCAGGACATACAGCAGGAGGCCGATCGGGCCCATGTAGAGCGTGACCAGCACGAAGCCCCACTTCATGACCGTCGCCTCGGGGTTGTGCCGGAACTGATCGTACGCGACATACGCGGCCGACAGCAGCGCGATCACCAGCCACGAGAACACGACGTAGTCGATCGGCTGCAGGATCATCGGGATCTCCACGAGGGGTTCGCCATCGGCCCGCCCTTTACGCATCGTAAAATACGGCACCGGCCGCGCGGGGGGAACGCGACGCCCGACGGACTAGCAATAGGGCATGGGGGTATATAGCTTGATAGCCATGGGGGGTATCTCCCCCCGCACCGGAGGAAGCATGGAACGGCTGGCATTGAAGATCGATGGCATGAGCTGCGGCCACTGCGTCGCGGCCGTCACGAAGGCGTTGAAGGCGGTGAACGGCGTACAGGTCGACAGCGTCGGCATCGGCTCGGCCAGCTTGGCGTACGATCCGGCGGCGACGACCCCGGGCGCCATCGCGAGCGCCGTCGCGGTTGCCGGATACGCTGCGGCGCCGGCCGCCGCCTGAGCGCCGTGCGCACACCTTCATTCGTGGCCAGGGCGCAGTGAACACGGTCGACTGGCTGGTTCTGGTCGGAGCGATCGTCACGATCGCGCTGGTGAACTGGTATTTCTTTGCCGCCGGACGCAACAGCGTCGCGGTGGCGAGCGCCGCGGTGCGGCAACCCGGCGCCGACGGAACGCCGGCGGGCGCGGCACCGGCGGCCGAGGTCACGATCACGGTGCAGGGCGGCTACGACCCGCGCGTCGTGCGCACGAAGGCCGGCGAGCCGGTTCGTCTGGTGTTCGACCGACGGGAATCGTCGAGCTGTTCGGAAGAAGTGGTGTTTCCGGATTTCGGCATCCGAAAGTTCCTGCCGGCGTTCGCGAAGACCACGGTCGAGCTGACACCGCCTGCGCCAGGCCGGTATGCCTTTACCTGCGGCATGAGCATGCTCCGCGGCGAGCTGGTCGCGGAAGCGTGACGTGGCAATGAGGAGAGGGGCATGAGCACCGACGTACGACCGAGCCGGGCGGACGAACGAGCCAACGGTGTCGCGCTGACCGAGACGATTCGCATCCCCGTGAGCGGGATGACGTGCGCCGCCTGTCAGTCTCGCGTGCAGCGCACGCTGCAGCAGCAGCCGGGCGTCTCGGATGCGTCGGTCAACCTCATGATGAAGAGCGCGACGGTCACATTCGATCCGGCCGTCGTGCATCCCGAACAGCTCGTCGGCGCGATCCGCGAGACCGGCTATGGAGCCGACCTCGCTCCAGCATCGCAGACAGCGTTCGAGGAGCAGGAGGCGCGCGACCGCGCGCAGGCCGAGGAGTTTGTCGACCTGCGCCGGAAGGCGATCGTCAGCGGGGCAATCGGTGGCGTCGCGATGCTCGTCTCGATGCCGCTCATGGCGGCGAACGCGCATCTCGGGCTTGGTCGCGCGTCGGACCCCTTCATGCGTTGGACGATGCGCGTGCTCGATCCTCCACTGGCGCGCGCGATGCCGTGGCTGTACGCCGTCTCGCCGCGGCTCATCGCCATCGTGCTGCTCGTCATCACCGCCGGCGTCATGGCGTGGGCGGGGCGACATTTCTATACGCGCGCGTGGGCGGCCTTTCGCCACCATTCCGCGGACATGAACACGCTGGTCGCCGTGGGGACTGGCGCCGCGTTCGTGTACTCGGTCATCGCGACGCTCGCGCCCGACTTCTTCGTGGCGCGCGGCGTCGCCCCCGATGTGTACTACGAGGCGGTGATCATCATCATCGCGCTCATTCTCACCGGCAACGCCTTCGAGGCGCGCGCCAAGCGTCAGACATCGAGTGCCCTCCGCGCGCTGGTCGACTTGCAGCCAAAGACAGCGCGCATTCTGCGCAACGAGACGGAAGTCGACGTTGCGATCGACACAGTCGCTCAGGGCGACACGGTAATCGTTCGTCCCGGCGAGAGCATTCCGGTCGACGGCGAAGTGCTCTCGGGGACGAGCGCCGTCGACGAATCGATGCTGACCGGTGAATCGTTGCCGGTCGAGAAGAAGCAGGGTGCGCGGGTGATCGGCGCGACCATCAACCGCACCGGCGCCTTCCACTACCGCGCGACGACCTTGGGCGCCGACAGCACGCTCGCGCGCATCGTGAAGCTGATGCGCGACGCGCAGGGCTCGCGCGCGCCGATTCAACGGTTGGCCGATCAGGTGAGCGGCATCTTCGTACCTGTCGTGATCTCGATCGCCGTCGCGACGTTCGCTACCTGGTTCATCGCGTCACACGTAACGGGCGCGCCGGCTGGCGCCGCGGCCGTGCACGCGTTCGCCGCGGCGGTCGCGGTGCTCATCATCGCGTGTCCGTGCGCGATGGGGCTCGCCGTCCCGACGGCCGTCATGGTCGCCACGGGGAAGGGCGCCGAGCTGGGCGTGCTCATCAAGGGCGGCGAGGCGCTGCAGCGTGCGGGCGATGTCACCACCATCGTGCTCGACAAGACCGGAACGGTGACGGAAGGAAAACCGACGGTCACCGACATCGTGCGCGCGCCCGCGAACGTTGACGCGTCGCGCGCAAAGGATCTCTCGAACGATGAGCTGCTGCGGCTCGTCGCCTCGATCGAATCCTCGAGCGAGCATCCGCTGGCCGATGCGATCGTGCGGTTCGCGAAAGACAAGGGGCTGGCGATCAGCAGACCCGAGCCATTCGACGCGGTGACTGGCCGGGGAGTGGTCGGTGTCGTCGACGGCGCCAAGCTGGCCGTCGGCAACGCGGCGCTGATGGCGGACCACTCGGTGAATGTCGCGCCGCTCGGCAAGGAAGTGGAGCGCCTGGGCGGCGAGGGAAAAACTGCCATGTACGTAGCGGTCGATGGCGAGCTTGCTGGCGCGATCGCGGTCGCGGATCCGATCAGAGCCAGCTCGCGCGAGGCTATTCGCCGGCTGCGGCGTTCGGGCTTGACGGTCGTCATGCTCACCGGCGACAACGAGCGCACGGCTAGGGCAATCGCCGCGCAAGCGGGCATCGACCGCGTCATCGCCGGCGTTCTGCCCGAGGGTAAGGTGGCCGAGGTCAAGCGGCTTCAGGAAGCGGGCGAGGTGGTGGCCATGGTGGGCGACGGGATCAATGACGCGCCCGCGCTGGCGCAGGCCGACATCGGCATGGCGATCGGCACCGGCACCGATGTCGCGGCCGAGGCGTCGGATGTCGTGCTCATGCGGGGCGATCTCACGAGCGCGGCGCAGGCGATCGAGCTGTCGCGACGCACGATGCGCACGATGCGGCAAAATTTGTTCTGGGCATTCACGTACAACGTGATCGGGATTCCCATCGCCGCGGGCGCGCTCTACCCGGCGTTCGGGATTCTCCTGAGTCCGATCCTGGCGAGCGCGGCGATGGCGTTCAGCTCGGTGAGCGTTGTGACGAACAGTCTACGCCTGCGCTCGGCGCGGATCGCCTGATGACAAAGTCGCGAAGAGAGATCACGTACCAAACAGAGTCGAGAGGCATGACATGACGCCAGCCACAAAGAAGCGAGCGCCTGCATCGCGCGGCTCGGCAAGAGCCGCGCCGCGGCTGCCTGTTGAGCGAGAGGCGACCGCGACGGTCGGGTGCGGGTGCGCGCTCGCGAATGCCGATGGAGTGGGGAGTGCTGTCGGACGCAAGGCGATCGCCGTGGATGCGGACGTCAAGCAACGCAACGTCACCCGGCTCCGCCGCATCGAGGGTCAGGTGCGCGGTCTCCAAAAAATGGTGGACGAGGATCGCTACTGCGCGGACATCATGACGCAGATCTCGAGCGTGCACGAGGCGCTTCGTGCGGTGGGGCGCGAGCTGATGCGCAATCATCTCAAGCACTGCGCATCGACCGCGATGCGCGCGGGCGGTGATGAGGCGAGCGCGATGTATGACGAGCTGGTGGATTTGATGTACTCGCGCGCCAGATAGGATCGTAGGAGAATCCCCGAGGGTACGCGCTCGAGTCGCCGTATGCGCGTCGAGCGGCCCATCCTCATGCGCGATAGCAACGTCCGGGAATCCCCGACGCGGCCGCGTATGCTTCCCCGACAAAGATTCGGGGTGTGCGCTGACAGAGAGCGCCGGTTCCCGGTCATAGCTTCCGGACATGACCTCATCCGCCAATCATGAATGTGAGTACAGAAGGATTCGCGGCGTAAGACTTGCGCACCTCGCAAGTACGATCGCACACGACCGTGTCGGCTGTCTCGTCTCGCCTAACGGCTGGACATGGGGCCCACAGCACTCTCCGGAGGTAGCATCAGGCTACACCGGCTGTCCACATAGCCCATGGCCGGAGTGGTGAGCATGTACGTCCCGAACATTGCGTGGGCCGCTGGCCTGCTCGGCATCGTAATTAGCGTCGCCGCGCTGGCCGCCCCGCCCCGCCCTCATGCGGTGCGGCAGAATGCGCTACCCGACACGAACGCAATCTCGCCCGAGATGGTGAACGCGGGGCGACGCGTCTTCCATGGATCGGGTAGTTGTGCCGCCTGCCACGGAATGAATCTCGAGGGCGGACCTATCGCGCCGACGCTCAAGTCTCACGCCTGGAAAGACGCGAAAGGCGGTGACTTGGCAGCGATCTATTACGTGATAACCCATGGTGTGAGCGGAACGGCAATGGTTGCGCATCCAGGCGGTATTGGTGACGGCGACGCGGCGCGCGTGGCCACATACATCTGGTCCGTCGGCCATCGCGGCGCCAAGCCATGATCATGGAGCCCAGGATCATCGACGCCAAACGGGCGATCGCGGCTGGGGCAATCGGCACGGGCGTGATGACCGCGCTCTGGCAAGTGGAGCCCTCGGTCGGGCTGCCGAAGATCGCGGTCGGACAGATTCTCAGCTCCTTCATGTCGGTGTCCGTCGCCCACCTGAACGTGGGTGTCGCCGGAGGATGGGTTGTCCATCTCGTCGTCGGAATATTGTTAGCGCTGGTCTACGCGTGGCTCCTCGCCGCGCGCTTGCCGGGACCACCGGCGTGGCGTGGTGCGATCTATGGCGTCGTGGTGTTCATCGTCGCGCAAATCGTATTCATGCCTTTGGTGGGCGCGGGCTTCTTCGCTCGCGGCGACATGGAGCTGCTTGCGGGTAGTCTGCTGGGCCACATCGCGTATGGCATTGTAGTTGGATGGATTTACGGACTCAGCGCAAGCCCAAGTATGTTGCCCGTGACGCCAACCGGGTGAGCGCAAGAAGTAGGAAACAAAAGACCAGAGCGTAGCAGGCAGGCCTTCCCAACACAGTGGGTGTAATCGTGAACAGTCGTCGACTCGCAGTGATCGGCCACAAACGCCGGACTGGGCACCTCATCAGCATCGCCTTCTTTCTCGCACTTGGCGTTGTCTGGCCGGCGGCGGCGTCCGCGTCGAACTTACTACCTGGTGTCGGTGGTACATCGCCGACGTCGTACGTAAGTGCGCGAACGAGCGTGGCACCGCGGGCGCTGATTGAGGCGCTCTATCACTCGACGGCAATCATTCCGAGCTTCTCGCGTCAGACCGGTCTCGCGTGCGCGGCATGCCATTATCAGTTTCCGCAACTCACTCCATTCGGCCGTCAGTTCAAGTTGAACGGCTATACCATGACTGGCCTCACGACGATCAACGGCGGCGATTCGGCGCGCCCGTCCCTCAAGCTCATACCCATCCCTCCTCTCTCGGCCATGATCGTGGCGTCGGTCACGCGCATGAACACGGCGCTTCCTCAGGCGCAGAATAACAGCGTTCTCTTCCCTGAGCAGGCCAGTCTGTTCCTGGGTGGTGAGATCACGCCCAGAATAGGCGCGTTCGTACAGTTCACCTATGCGGCTCAGGATGGCACCTTCGGGATTGACAACGTCGACCTGCGCTACGCGAATCACACGAGCTGGTTCGACAAGGACCTGCTATTCGGTGTCACCCTGCACAACAGTCCGACCACTCAGGATGTGTGGAACACAGTGCCTGCGTGGGGCTATCCGTTCATGAGCTCGTCGGTCGCGCCGTCGCCAATCGCGAGTACGCTGATCGAGGGGAATCTCTCGCAGCAGGTACTGGGTCTCGGCGGATATTCACTGTGGAACAATCTGCTTTACACTGAGTTCACCGCATATCGGTCGGCGCAGCAGGGAACGCGCGCACCGCTCGACTCGGGATCGCAGAATGTCACGAGCGGCGTGGTCCCGTACGGCCGCATCGCGCTGCAGCACGCGTTCGAGTCGACATACCTAATGGTTGGTGGGTTCGGCTTCGCGGGTGCGCGCCTCATTCCCAAAGGAGTCAGCGGGCCCACGAACCGGTACACGACGCTGGGCGTCGATGCACAGATCGAGCATAAGCTCGACGTGACCGGCGCGATGCTCATCGGCCGTACCAGCCTCATCCACGAGACGCAGACGCTTGATGCCTCGGTCTTGTCGATGGAGTCGGCAAACAGCCGGGCCACTCTGCAGAGCTTTCGCGCGAACGTTTCGTATTTGCCAAACAACTATGTCGGCGGGACGCTCGGGTTCTTCAGCACGTCCGGAAGCGCGGACGCGCTGCGGTTTCCGCCGGGGGAGCTGAACGGCAGTCGCACGGGAAGCCCGAACACGAACGGGTTCACGGGCGAGATTAGCCTCAATCCCTGGCAAAACACTCGCGTGAGCCTTCAGTACACCGCGTATGGCCGATTTAACGGCGCGAGCACCGCGTACGATGTTATAGGGGGGCGGCGCGCGTCGGACAACAATTCCCTCTACCTCTACACGTGGGTCGTCTTCTGACCGGAAGAGCGAACCCTAGCGGTGCCCATTCGAGCGTTTCCGGATTCAGGTGCGCTGTATCGCCGCCAAGTATCCGACGCTAGGTTGTTTGCTGCATGCGTCGCTTGCGTAGTAACGTCCGGTCGTCTGCGTCTTCCCGAGCGCTCCGCGCAGTCATCGCTGTGATGACGGTGTGGAATCTCGGCTGTGCCGGTTTTCAGCCGTTGCTCGCGCGCATGCTCGGTCCGGTCGCAACGATGGGGATGGAGTGCGAGTCCGAAGGAATGATCGTTACTCCTACCGCGATCACTTCACCCACGACCGCGACCGAGGTCGCACCGGCGACAATGGCCGAGCGAGATGACTCGGCCGGCGCTGCACGCGCGGACGCCGGGGTTTCTTCCGCGCCGGCGGACGGAGATGCTCCGGCGCGTGCGGCCATCTGCGGATGCCTGTCGTGCTATGCGCCGCCGCCGCCTGTCGGCGTCGTTGCGGTTGCCGTGGCCGCTCCGCCGTTCGTCCCGGCCGTCGAGCCAACGGCGCCGCCGAGCATCGCGCGCGCGCCGCTCGTCCCTCCGCCACAGCTCGCGCTCTAGGGCGTCATCCGCCGCATCGCGAACCGCGTCGCATAGTCGGCGCAACTCGCAACGGTTTGGATCACGCTCTCCCGGGCCCGCGTGCGCACCTGCGCATGCAGGCTCTCGGTCATCGTCGCGCCGCGGACCGCGCGAAGCCGCGAGCGGACTCACAGGCTGACACGCATTCAACCAACGACCCATGACATCGAGCAATCCAAATCCGCGAATCGTCGAACGGCTTCGGGACATCACCAACCGCGGAGCGAGACACCCGCGGCCGACATCCGGATTGTCCTTGCTCCGGGCGCCGGCGATGATGGCGCTGTTTCTGACGATTCCGCCCTTCACGATCGCGTGGCGATCGATCTCCGCCCAGACGCCATCGAGCGCAGCTCTGAGCGCGACCACGTCGCCGTCCCCCCTCGCGACCGGCCTCACCTTGGCTGCGCTCCTCGACAGCGTCGCGGCACGGCATCCTCTCGTTGCCGCATCGCGCGCACGCGTGCGCGCCGCGGAAGCGTCGCGCACGACCGCGGGATTCCTCGGCAATCCCATCATCGGGTACCAGGTCGACAACACCCCATTCCCAGGTAGCGGCCCGGTCGCCATGCCACTCGGCATGGAGCGCGAGAGCATGACGACGGCAACGCTGCCGCTCGAATCGATTTATCAACGAGCGCCACGCGTGAGACGGGCGGATGCGCAGCTGCGCGCCGTTCGCGCGGACGCCGTCGGCGAGCGCCAGCGAATCGCGCGTGCCGCGGCGCACGCGTTCTACAGAACGGCGCTCGCGCAGACTGGCGTGGATGTCTCCCGCGACGTGGCCAGCTGGCTCGACACGCTCGTCGCATACAATAGGAAGCGGGTCGACGAGGGCGCGGCGGCGGAAGCCGATCTCATCAGATCCCAACTGGAGCGCGATCGCGCGTTGGCCGACCAGACCATGCAGGAGGCGGAGCTTGCGCGCGCGCGCGCCGGTTTGTCTCCCTATCTGGGCGATGCAACGTCGCCGTTTGGCTCCGCCACACATAACGCGGCGTTGGTCGATGCGGGGCCCGCACCGCTCCCGCTCGTGCTGGCCGGGCCGGGTGATTCGAGCGCGATGACGCCAACGCGCCGCGCCCGTGCCGACAGCCTCGCGGGAAGGAACCCGATCGGGCTCGACCAACGACCGGACGTGCTCTCCGCGCGCGAGCGCGTGACGGCCGCGAGCGCGGGTGTCGCAACTGAGCGCTGGATGCTCGTTCGCCAGCTCGGCGCGACGATCGGCGTCAAGCGGAGCGGCGGTACGTCGACGATGATCGCCGGCGTGAGCATCCCGTTGCCGCTCTTCGATCAGAATCGCGGCGAGGTGGCGCGCGCGCAGGCGGAGCGCGACGAAGCGCAATACATGCTCGCCGATCGCGAGCGAGGCGCTAGCGCCGAGATCGACGGAGCGCGGGAAGCGGCACGATTGCTCACGGATCGCGTGCTGCTGTTGGCTGGGCCAACAACCGCTGACGCCGCGCAATCAACGTCGAGTTTCCTCGCGCGCGCCGACGAGGCTCGCAGAATCGCCCTGGGCGCGTACCGCGAGGGCGCGGTGCCGCTGATCCAAGTGCTCGACGCCGCGCGCGCGTGGGGCGAGGCGCGGCTGGCGTACTATCGCACGTTGTACGGACAACACGAGAGCGTACTCGATCTCCTCGTCGCGCGCGGCATCGATCTCCGCGAGGCGCTCGGTCCGGACTCGTCACGCAACCACCTGCCTGGTACCCGATGAAAGTCCTCTCCCGCCATCCGCGCGAGCTGTGCGCCCTACTCGGGCAACCTCGCGTCATCGCGTTGCTCATCGTCCTCGTTGTGCTGGCCGGCTGCTCCGATCGCAGAAACGCCGATCCGCCGAGCGACATGAAGCCCGCGGCGAGCGACGTCACCTTCAACGCGTCGCAGATCGCGCACGGCGGCGTTCGTTGGTCGCCGGTCTCGATGAGCCCATCGTTCTCCACGGCGACGGTGCCCGGCCAGATCGTTCCGAACGAGGACAGGACGGCGCGGCTGGGCGCACCGGCGCGCGGCCGCATCACATCCGTTCGCGTGCGTCCTGGTAGTCGCGTTGTTCGTGGCCAGCTGCTGGTCACCATGCAGAGTGCCGACGCCGGAATGGCGCAAGCCGACGTCTCGAAAGCCGAGGCGGATCTCGCGTCGAAGCGCGCGCAGGCGACGTACGCCAAGAGCGCCCGCGACCGGGCGGAGCGGTTGCTGTCGTTGAAGGCGATTCCGCGACAGGACTACGAGCGCGCGATCGCCGACGATGAGCTGGCGCGCGCATCCCTCGCGCAGGCAGAAGCGGAAATACGGCGCGCGCGCGGCACGGCGGGCACGCTCGACGCCAGCACGTCCGCATCGGCGAGTGGGGAGATCGCGTTGCGCGCCACGCTCGCCGGTGTCGTACTCGCGCGGCCGGCGGTGCAGGGCAGCGTTGTCGAAGCAGGCGCGCCGTTGGTGGTCGTGACCGACCCCACGAACCTGTGGCTCAGCATCGCCGCGCCGGAGACGATGGCCGGACTCTTCACGCGAGGCGGGCGGCTGCGTTTCACCGTCCCTGCTTTCCCCGCGGACACCTTTTCCGCGAAGGTGGACGCGGTGGGTGCGGGTCTCGATCCCGACACGCGGACCCTCGCCATTCGCGCCATCACGTCCGACGCGAAAGGAAAGCTCAAGGCCGAGATGATTGCGTCGGTCGGAGTGGAGGGCGCGCGGTCGGTTCAGGCAGCGCTCGTGCCCGAGGACGCGGTGCAGCTCGTCGCGGGTGTGCCAACGGTGTTCGTCGCCGAACCGGACGCCCGGGGGGGAGCGCGCTTTGTGAAGCGCGCCGTCGAGCTTGGTGCGCGCGGCGGCGGCAGGGTCGCGGTGATCAAGGGACTGAACGCGGGCGATCTCGTCGTCACGCAAGGCGCCTTCGCCGTGAAGGCCGAGTTCCAGAAGGGCGTCATGCCCAAGATGGAAATGTGAGGAGCTGACCATGGGCACACTCATCGATCGCCTCCTCGCTGCGTCGCTCCGGTTTCGTCTCGTTGTCGCCGCCACAGCGCTGCTGCTCGCTGGCGCTGGTGTCTGGGCGTTCGCCACGCTCAACACCGATGCGTTCCCTGACCTCACCCCGAACCAGGTTCTGGTGATGACGACCGTGTCGGGACTCTCGCCGGTCGAAGTCGAGCAACAGGTGACGTATCCGATGGAGGTCGCCATGCTCGGACTTCCACGGACCCAGAGTGTGCGCGCGATTTCCAAGGTCGGTCTGTCGGTCGTCACGGTCACCTTCGATGACGATGTCGATCTCTACTTCGCGCGCGCGCAGGTGCAGCAGCGGATGTTGGACGCGGCGATGCAGCTGCCATCCGGATCGGAGCCGATGCTCGGTCCGCCGGCGACCGCGATGGGCGAAGTGCTCGAGTATCTGGTCGAGCGTGATCCAGCGGCGAACGTGCACGCTGACAGTGCGGGCGCACGCGGCGCGGACACGCTGTTGTTGATCGATCTGACGACCGCCCAGGAATACACGATCAAACCGCTATTGCGCACGGTGCCCGGGGTCGCGGACGTCAACACGTGGGGCGGCATGCAGCAGCAATTCCACGTGCTGGCCGATCCAGCGAAGCTCGCCGGATACGGCCTGACGCTTCAGGACGTCGAGACGGCGCTCGCCAAAAACAACGCCAACTTCGGCGCCGGCTACATCGAGGATCGCGGGGAGCGACTCACGGTGCGTGGCCTAGGACGCGTGATCGATACGGCTGACATCGCCAACGTCGTGCTCGCCACGCGCGGCGGCACGCCGATCTATGCGCGAAACATCGGCCGGGTGATCGTCGCTCCCGCGCCCCGCTATGGCGCGGTGTCGCGCGACGGAAAGGGCGAAGCGCTGTCGGCGACTGTGCTCATGCTCAAGGGCGCCAATGGGCGCGAGGTCGTGAGCCGGGTGCTCCAGCGTCTCGACGAGATCAAACCGCTCTTGCCGAAGGGCGTGCGCATCGTCCCCTTCTACAATCAAGGCGAGGTCGTGCAGCGCACGACGCACACGGTCTTCAAGAACCTGATCGTCGGCGCGTTGCTCGTCACGGCGATCCTTTTTCTCTTCCTCCGCAACGTGCGCGCGTCGCTCCTCACCGCGTCCGTGATTCCGCTCTCGCTGCTGGCGGCCTTTCTCGCGATGCGCCAGTTCGGCGTGACCGCAAACCTGATGAGTCTCGGCGCGCTCGACTTCGGGTTGATCGTCGACGCGTCCGTCGTGATGGTCGAGAACTTCGTGCGGCGCTTGGGAGAGACGCGCGGCGCGGGTGATGTTGCGACGCGGCAAGAGGTGCTCCGCCAAGCGGCCTTCGAGGTGGGGCGGCCGGTCGTCTTTGGCATTGCGATCATCGTAGCGGTCTACATCCCGATTTTCACGCTCACGGGACTCGAGGGCCGGATGTTCCGCCCAATGGCCTTCACGGTGTGCGCCGCCGTGATCGGCTCATTGCTGCTGGCTCTCACGTACGTGCCGGCCCTGTCGTCGTTCCTGTTCGCGCGCGTTGGCGCGCATGGCTCCGACGTCGCGCATGAAGAGCCCGCGTGGCTCACGCGCGTGCGCGCGCGCTACGGGCGCTTGCTCGCCTGGGCGCTCTCCCATCGGCGAATCGTCGTCGGTACGGCCGTCGCGCTGTTGACCGTCGCGTTGGGCTCCGTCCCGTTGCTCGGGACGGAGTTCATGCCCAAGCTCGATGAGGGGTATCTCTTGATCGAGACGCGGCGCATCCCGAGCACCTCGCTGCCGCAAGGCATCTCCGTCTCCACCGAGGTCGAGCGAACGCTCCGTCGTTTTCCCGAGGTGGCGAGCGTCGTCACCAATCTCGGCCGACCGCAGGAAGCGACGGAATCGATGGCGCTCAATCAGGGGGACGTCTATGTGCAGTTCACTCCACGATCGCAATGGCGCGCGAGATCCCTCGACGCACTGATCCCGAAGATGGACTCGGCCTTGGCCGAAATCCCCGGCCTCGACTACGAGTTCAGCGCGCCGATGCGCATGCGGCTCGATGAAGTGATCTCGGGCGTGAAGACGGAGCTGGGGATCAAGATCTACGGCGACAGCCTTCCCCTCCTGCAGGAGAAGGCCGAGGCGATTGCGCGTGTCGTCGGGAAGGTGCGGGGTGCAGAAAACGCGTCCGTTGGCGTGAGCGCGGGAGCGATGCAACTCGAGGTGGCGCTCGATCGGACGGCGATCGCGCGCTATGGACTCAACGTCGCCGACGTGCGCGAAGCGGTGGAGACGGGGATCGGCGGCATGGAAGCGACGACGGTGCTCGACGGCCGACGGCGCATTCCGGTCGTCGTGCGTCTCGATGCGCCGTACCGGTCAACGCCCGAGGCGGTGGGGCAGACGCTGATCCGCACGCCGGCAGGTGGCACGGTCACCTTGGCTCAACTCGCGCGCGTGACCACGGTCGAGGCGCCGGAGGTCATCACTCATGAAGGCGGGCAACGCTATGTCGTCGTGCAATCGAACGTGCGTGGTCGCGACTTGGGCGGATTCGTCGCCGACGTTAAGCGCGCGGTCGCCGCACAGGTCTCGCTGCCGTCCGGGTACTACGTGACGTATGGCGGGCAGTTCGAGAATCAGCAGCGGGCGATGCGGCGGCTGGCCGTGATCGTTCCGCTCGTACTGCTGCTCATCGCGGGCTTGCTCTACGCGAGCTTCGGCACGGTGCGTCACGCGCTGTTGGTCATGCTCGACGTGCCATTCGCGCTCGTGGGCGGCGTCGGCGCGCTCTGGCTTCGGGGACTCAATCTCAATCTGAGTGCGTCGGTCGGATTCATCGCGCTGTTCGGCGTCGCGGTGCTGAACGGGGTCGTGCTCATCACCTACATCAACCAATTGCGGGCCGATGGCGCCTCGGTGGCCGACGCGGTGCGTGATGGCGCGCTCGTCCGGCTGCGTCCGGTTCTCATGACGGCGCTCGTCGCGAGCGTCGGCTTCATCCCGATGGCGATCTCGACCGGCGCGGGGGCGGAAGTTCAGCGGCCGCTCGCGACGGTGGTGATCGGCGGACTCATCTCGGCCACCGCCCTCACGCTGCTCGTATTGCCGACGGTGTACGCGTGGGTGGAGGAACGGTTCGAGCAAAACAAAGCGCACCGCGCGGCGCGCAGGTAGCTCCGCGCGCGCGAAGCCGGTTGACGCAGGCAACGCTCACTCGCCGCGCGCTTTCTCCCGTGCCGCCTGCGTGAATGGATGCTCGAAGCTCAGATAGAAAAACACGCTGCGTTCTCCGGCGCTCGGACCGAAGCCCAACGGGACGGCGATGCCGGGCACGATCTGCAATCCGGAGGGAAAGTTGTAGGCCCAGCGCACGCCCGGTGAAATCGTCACGCCGTTCGAGCGCGCGACCTGTCCCGGCCCGGCCACATCCTCGGCGCGTTGATAGAGCGCTTCGACGAGGAAGTTGAACCTCGGCGTGGTGAGCCACACCACGCTTCCGGCAAACGTCCACGTACGGGTGGTGGCGCGATCGCCATCGGTATTTCGGGCGCGCGGAGTGAGCGTCAGCCCCACGTTGCCATGCGCGACGAACTGATCTGATAGGACCAAGCTCGCGGGCAGCCACGCTTCGTATCCAGTCGCACCGGCGCCTCGCGCGCGCTGGTAATCGCCCGTCGGAAGGATGACCGTGGCGCGAGGCGAGACCGCAAACGTGGCGTCGGCGTCGCCAATCAACTGATACCGGTAGTTGAGACGCACGTCGCCGACGCCAGTTCCCGTCACCGCATCCGCACGTACGATCGGCACGCTGTAGCTCAGCTGGTGCGTGATGCCGCCGACCGGCCACTCCTGCGTGAATTGAAAGGTGAACGCCTTCACCCGCAGGTCGTGTTGAAATTGCGAAATGTGCTGGACTACGCCGGGATCCTGATTGTAGGCCTCCTCGATCAGGAAGCTGTTGTCTTGAATGCCGGGCGGTTTTTCCGGGCGGGGCGACGTCGCGGCCGCGCGAGCCGCACTGTCGCGGGTGACTGTCGCTTGTGCCGCGACGCGGCCGGCGGTCGAGCACAACACACCGATCATGGCCACCGCGCCTGACGTGATTGCTGTCAGCCCTGCGCGAGCGCGCGGAATAGAAGTCAGCGGCATGACGAAGGGTTCGAGGAGCGGTCGGTGCGACGAGGGAGAAAAAACATGCTCATAGTCGCAGTCGCAAGAAGAGGCGGCGCGACTATCGACCTTTGACCGGCGCCCCGCGACCCGCCGGATCCACGTGCATCACCGCCATCATCCCCGCGCCGAGATGCTCGGCGATGTGACAGTGCAGCATCCACGCGCCGGGATTCGACGCATCGATGAGCACGTCCACCGTCGAGCCGACCGGAATGAGCGCGGTGTCCTTCCACACGAGATTCTTCGTCGCCACGCCATCGCGCGCGATCACCAGCATGCGTTGCCCGTGTAGGTGAATTGGATGCTGCATCGGGTGGAACGACGTCGGATCGTTGAAGATGCGCAGCTTGACCATCGACCCCTGCGCCACGTGCCAGTCGATGTCCATGTTCTCCTTGCCGGTCGCGGCATCGCGGAGAATCCACGTCACCTGCTCGCTCGTCGACAGCCAGTTCATGTCGGGCATGCCGTCGACCCACTCGACGGGAGCGAAATACGCCGTGTCGATGCTCATGAACTGCACGGTGGCGAGCGGTAGCCCGGTCGTCTTCACGGTGAGGTTGAGCGTCTTGTCCGGAGCGCGGTCGAACGACGCGCGGTACGACGCAATGTCGCGGCTGACGGCGGCGTTCTCTCGCAGCGTCGTGAATTGCCGTGCGTAGTCCGGTGTCGCCGGCGTCGCCCGCACAGTGATGGTGCCGAGCGTGTCCAGCTGGGAGGAGAACTCGCCGGCGAAATGATTGATCGCCTGCACGGCGTTCACGAGCGCGTAGCGTCCCGGCTTGTCGAAGCGCGCCTCGACGATGTAGCGCTCGGCGGGGGCGAGCACGACACTCGGCACCCGCTCCTCACGCTCGAACCGGCTCACGTCCGACGCGACCACCTTCATCGGCGCGCCGCCGAACGACAGGTTGAACGTTCGCGAGCTCGACACGTTGGTGAGATAGAAGCGCACGACAGCGCCCCTGTTCACGCGCGCCGAATATCGCGGCTCGGCGTTCACGAGCATCACGTTGCCGACGCGGCCCATCAGCGCGAAGTCCGGCCCCTCCCTGCCGAACCGGATCAGCGTGTCGCCGTTGACGAGCAGGTCGTCGAGCATCAGCACCTGCTCCTCGTTCACCGGCGAGTAGTAGTCCCTGTCCGGCGAATCCACGAGCATGTTGCCGAACAGACCCATCGCCTGCTCGATGTCCTCGCGCACGTGCGGGTGATACCAGTACACACCGGCATCGGGGAAGTGGACGCGATAGACGAACGTGCCGCCGATGGCGACCGCTTCCTGCGTCAAGCCGGGCACGCCGTCGTTCCGATTCTCCAGCCGGACGCCGTGCCAGTGCACCGTACTCGGTAGATCGATGCGATTGTGAAAGCGGACGATGATCGTCGCGTTCTGCGGCACGCGGATGAGGGGGCCGGGCACCTGTCCGTTGAAGCCATACATCGCGAACGCGCGGCCGCGAATGGTGCGTCGCACGAGCATCGCCGTGAGGTCGAGCGTGTCGCCGTCGCCGAGTGTGACCAGTTGACGCGGCTTCGCGGCCGGAAGCGTCGCCACGCTCACGCCCGCGCCGGGAAGAAAGGTCGATCCGGCCGGCCGGAGTCCGACGAGGCCCGGCATCATCGGCATTCCGGCGGGCATCGGCACCGGCATCGCCATGTTCGGCATCGCCGATGTCGCCGGCCTCGTACGCGGCCCAGGTCCCGGTTTCTTCGCCGGCCCCATCTCCATGCCGGGCATCATGCCCTGCATCCCGCGCGCCGCCACGGAGTCCTTCGCCGCTCGTTTCGCCGCGCTGTCCGCGCGCGGTTTCGTCTGCGCCTGCGCCGTCGTGATCGCGGCGGCCATCATGGCAAGCGCCGCCGCGTGCGAGGCGGCGCGCAGCATCGAGCCCACCGTCACTGCGAGATGCCGCGGAAGAGCGGATGGGTGAGAAACGATTGCAGCCAGCCGCTCGGCGATGTTCCGTGCAGCATGGTGGGGCCGGCGTGCATTGCCACCGACGCCGAGGCTTCCGCGGTGATCACCAGAAGAAACTTGTTCATCTGCAGCGAGCCGACAACGTTGGTCCCGTTCGTCACCGATCCGAGTCGCACCCATTCCTTCAAATCCGTCGTCACCGCCCACGCGACGAACGCGGAGTAGGCGCCGACGGTGGAGGGACTGGGCAAACCCGACGCGGTGATTCGCACGTCATAGATCGCGCGCCCGTCGGCAGCGACGGCGATGCCAAAGGGCGACGACGCGAATTGCAGTCGCGCCTCGCCCGCCGACTGCGGAGCACTGGGCGTCGAGAGGAGGTGGATGTCGTACGGACCGGTCTGTGCCGCCGCGGCCGACGGCACGATCAGCGCGACGATGCATGCGCATCGCCGTGCCGATCGAATCGCCGCCAGCCGGCCCCTCGTGCTCAACGCCGCGTCCCGCCGTCGTCGGGGACGACGGTGCGCGCCGGCGCGCCCGCCGGCCCGCGATCGTAGTCCTGCACGCTGGAGATGTTCGGCATCCCGAAGTCCTTGCCATTCCATCCGGTGAAGCCGTCCATCTTCACGAGCCAGAGCCCGCTTCGCATGTCGGACACGACGACCAGGCCATCGTAGTTGCGGATGTCGACGCCGAACGCGCCCTGCTCGACGCTCGTCGTGCTCTGCCAGCCGTTGTCCGGACTGCCGCCGAAGCCGTGCTCGTGCACGCATTCGCAGGTGAAGAAGTGTCCTTCGGTGACCGGATGCTTCGGGTCCTTGAGGTTGAAAATCTGCAGGCCGTCCTCATAGGCCGAGACGAACACGTACGGCCAGCGCACCTCGTGATTGTGCGACAGGTCGTGCCAGTCCGCCGTCCACGCGCTGATCGGCTGGTCGACGTTCTGCTGCTGTCCCGCCTGCGCCTTGGTCAGATCCCAGATGCGGAGCGGCGTGTACTGGTACTCCGTCTCCGTCACCGCGTACTTGCCATCGGGCGACGGCGTGAACGTGTGCGCGATGTCCATGCCGACGGTCGTGATGGTGAAGAGCTGCTTGGGCGCTTCGGGGCGCGTGACATCCCACACCGAGTAGCCGCCGAGCCCGGCGCCGTAAAACTTGTCCTGATGCGTCGCCGGATCGTAGCCGACGTAGAAATCGTGGTAGCCGCCCGCGCCGATCTGCTTGAACGGCGTCGGATTCGGCACCGCGCCAATGAGCCAAGTGCTCGGGTCCGCACCGCTCACCACTTTCTGCAGATCGTAGACGACCGCTTGCTGCTCGTTGACGGTGGCGAAATAGAGCACGCGCCCGTCGGAATGCTTGTAGGCAAAGGTGTTGTGAAAGCCGCCGGGCGCCTTCGGATATCGGATGCGCGCGACGACCTTCACCTTCGACGCATCGGGCAGGCCGGTGACGTCGAAGATCACCGCGCCGAGATCGGTATCGGGGCCGCCCTGCATGAATTGGAACGACTGCGCGTAGTAGTACTTCGAGCCGATCTTGAAGTACTTCCCGTCCATGGCGCCGATGCCGCGGTGCAGCTCCGGATTTTCGATCGTCCACTCGAAGATCTTTTTCGGATTCGACACATCGCGAATATCGTAGATCTGCGTACCGAAATTGACGAAACCGGACACGTAGACATACGGCCGACCTGGATCCTGTTCGAGCTCGACATCGGCCGCCTTCCACGGGCCAGCATAGGCCTGGACGTGACTCTGGACGTGCACCTTGTCGCTGCCGCCGTGCTTCTCGGTCGCGGGTACCACCGTGCCCGGGTCTTGAGCCATGAGCGTGGTCGCCAACGCAAGCGCTGCGGGGATGAAAAAAAGTCTCGGCATTGAGCTATCTCACGAAGAGTGTGGTGTTCACGGGCCGGCGGCCGGCACCAGAGCGGATTACGCGAACGCTGACAGGCAATATCCAATCAACTCCGGGCGCCAGAGGCGAACAAGGGCGAAGCTGCCAGAGACCGCTGGCGCAGGCTGTCATCGCACGCCGCCCACCCCGCCGGCCGGCCATTCATCCACGCGCACCTTCTGGCTCAGCTTCTTGCCCCCGACGGTGATCGACACGGTGTACTCACCCGGCTCGATCCGCCGGAGGTCCTTGGGATCCGTCGGCCCGCCCAACTCGCGCGGCCTCGGCTTGTCGCGGCTGAGATCCCACGTCACGCTCTGCAGACCGGCATAGCCGGGTCCGGTGATTTTCTTTACCGTGTCCCCGGACGCAGTGGTGACGTACACATCGACGCTGGAGGGTTGCGCGTCGCGAAGCCAATAGCTGATCGCCACCCCGCGCGCGGGATTCGAAGCGGTCCACGGCCGGGAGCCGAATGACGGGTACGTGTCCGAGTAGCGGTATTGGAGCGCGGGCGCGCTGGCGAAGAGATGCGCGCGTTCATTCAGCAGCGTGTCCGTCATCTCCTCGAGCGCGCTCACGTTGGCGACCCAGATGCCGCGCCCGTGCGTTCCAACTACGAGCTCGCGCTGCTTGGTCGACATGGCGAATTTCTCGACGGGCACGCTCGGCAAATTGCGCCCCATGCGGTGCCACCGCTTGCCGCCGTCGACCGTGACGTAGGCGCCGACCGAGGTGCCGACCCATGCCAGCCGGGAATTGAACGCGTCCTCGTACACGGTCAGCGAACCGCCGTCCGCCGGTAGGCCGCGAGCGATCTCAGTCCAACTCTTCCCATAGTCGGCCGTGCGATAGACGTGCGGGTGATAGTCATCGCGATGGTGGCAGTCATAGGTGAGCCAGGCGGTGCCCGCGTCCTGATGGCCGGCGGCGATCGTGCTCACGAAGCAGCTCGTCGGCGCGCCCGCGGGAAAGTTGCCCGTGAGATTCGTCCAGGTGATGCCGCCGTCGCGGGTGAGCCAGACGAGTCCGTCGTCGCTTCCGGTCCACAATACTTTGCGATCGCGCGGACTCTCGGCGAATGAGAAGAGAGCGTGGTAGCTCGTATTGCCGCCCTCCGGCGCCGGACGGGCGCGATCGGCGCGCGTCATGTCGGGGCCGAGCAGCTCGAAGTCCATCCCTTTGTCGCCACGATCGTGCAGGCGAAAAAGCCGGTTCGCGCCGACGTACAGCATCGTCGAATCGAACTGCGAGAGAATGAGCGGAGCGGTCCAGCCCCAGCGATAGTCGTAGCCCGCATCATCTCCGGCGTCGAGCGGGAGCGGCTTGATCGTCTCCCGCTTCCACGTGCGCGTGTCGACGCGCGTCATGGTGCCGAATTGAAATTCACTGTAGATGATGTGCGAATCGTGCCATGGCACCTGCACCCACATGCCGTCGCCGCCGTTGACCGAATACCAATCCGCATCGGTGACGCCCACGGAATCGCGCGTGCGACTCGGTCCACACCACACGCCGTTATCCTGTAGCCCGCCGCACACGCGATACGGCGTGACGGAGCTGTCGACGGTGACGGTGTAGAACTGGCCGATCGGCAGCTGCTCGTGCTCCCAGGCTTTCCCGCCGTCGTTCGTCATGTAGACGCCGCCGTCGTTGCCGAGGATCATGTGGGCGCTGTCGGCCGGATCGATCCAGAGCGCGTGATTGTCGACGTGCACGTTGTAGAGCGAGTCGACCGAGAAGGTCGCGCCACCATCCTTTGACACGAGCACCGGTGACGCCAGCACATAGACATGCTGGTCGTTCTTTGGATCGACGATGATCTCATCGTAGTAGTAGTGCGGGTTCGCGGCGAGATCGTTCACGTGCGTCCAATGCTCACCAGCGTCGGTCGACTTGAACACGCCGCCGAATGGCGAGGCCCCGACGTCCGTCACGGCGCGATCCACCGCGATCATGGCGTACACGGTCCTCGGCGTGTTGGCCGACACGGCGAGGCTCGGCCGGCCGATGTCGCGCGTCGGGAGACCGTTGTTCCGTGCGGGATCGGAGAGCTTCGTCCAGCTCTTGCCGCCGTCCGCGCTCTTGTAGATGCCGCTGCCGCTCCCGGCGCCGACCATGTGCGATCCGCCCAATCGCATGCGATGCCACATCGCGGCGTAGACGATTTCTGGGTTCGATGGATCGAGCTCGAGGTCCGTCGCGCCGGTGGTGTCGTTCACGAACAAGATTTTCGTCCAATGCGCGCCGCCGTCGGTCGTCTTGAAAACGCCGCGCTCCGCGTTCGATCCCCACAGATGACCCAGTGCGGCGACATAGACGATGTCGGGGTTCGTCGGATGGATGACGACGCGGGCTATCGCGCGGGAGTCGGCGAGTCCCATGTGGTGCCAGCTCTTGCCGCCGTCCGTCGACTTGTGGACGCCGTTGCCCCACGATTGCGAGCGGAGGGAATTGCGCTCGCCCGTGCCCACCCACACGACGTTCGTGTCCGACGGTGCGACCGCGAGATCGCCGATCGTCTGCACGCCGAGTGAGTCGCCGATCTGCCGCCAGGTGGTTCCTCCATTGCTCGTCTTCCAGACGCCTCCGCCCGCCGCGCCGACGTAGATCGTTTTGCGATACGGCGTGGGAACCGCGAGCGACGTGACGCGGCCGCTGTAGGCGGCCGGCCCGAGGCTTCGATAGGAGATTTTGCCGAGAAAGCGCTCGAGCGGGTCGACAGTCTGGGGTACCGAGTCCTTGGCGGTCGGACCCGGGGCGCCGGCGGTGCGTTGGCGCGGCGTGGAGTCGCCAACGGGCGGTCGCGCCTGCGACCGAAGGGATGTCGAGGCAAGAGCGAAAACAATGGCGGCGACGCAGATCGTCGGACGGGAGGGATTCATCGTGAGTGGCGGTGGGAGGCCGGCGCGCAACGCGACGCCGCAAGATACGCCGAGAGCTAGCGAGGCGCGTTGCTCCGTTCTGGGAACCATCCGGAAGCGCCATCACTTCCGTAAGTCGTCGCCAACAGTTAATCAGAACGGCGACGACATCGTGACCGGAAGCGAGCGCGACAGGAGACTACGTGAACAAGAAATATGATGCGATCATCGTGGGAGCGCGCTGTGCCGGTTCACCGACGGCCATGCTCTTGGCCCGAAAAGGCTACCGCGTTCTGGTCGTCGACCGCGCGACGTTCCCGAGCGATACGGTGTCGACCCACATCGTGCAGCCGCTTGCCGCGGCCGCGCTCTCGCGATGGGGCTTGCTCGACCGCCTCGTCGCCACGGGATGTCCTCCGATTGACACCTACAGCTACGACTTTGGTCCTTTCACGCTGAGCGGAGCGCCGGGCAAACCGGATGCGCCAGTTGCATACTGCGCGCGTCGGACGATCCTCGACAAGCTGCTCGTCGATGCCGCGGCCGAAGCCGGCGGTGAGATCCGGGAGGGATTCACCGTCGATGAAATCCTGGCCGAAGACGGAAAGGTCGTCGGCATCAAGGGCCACTCGAAGTCCGGCGATGTCATCAGCGAGCGCGCCGACGTCGTCATCGGCGCAGATGGCCGGCACTCCATGGTCGCCGAGGCCGTGCGGCCGGAACAGTACAATGAGAAACCTCCGCTGCTCGCCGGCTACTACACGTATTGGAGCGGACTCCCGATGAACGGGAGGTTCGAGACCTACATCCGCCCGAACCGTGGATTTGCCGCGGCGCCCACACACGACGACTTGACGATGATCGTTTTGGGCTGGCCCTACGCGGAATTCGAGAAAAACAAACAGAACATCGAAGGCAACTATCTCGAGACCATCGACCTCGTGCCCGAGTTCGCTGAACGCGTGAAAGGCGCGAAGCGCGAAGCACGGTTCTCGGGCGCGGTGGTGCCGAATTTTTTCCGTAAGCCGTACGGTGCCGGTTGGGTGCTCGTGGGCGATGCGGGCTACAACAAGGACCCGATCACGGCGCAGGGCATCAACGACGCCTTCCGCGATGCGGAACGCTGTGTGACCGCGCTCGACGAGAGCTTCACCGGCGCCCGACCGTTTGACGAGGCGATGGCTGGCTATCAACGCGCCCGCGATGAGCACGTGCTGGCGATGTACGAGTTCACCTGCACGCTCGCGAAGCTGGAGCCGCCGCCACCCGAGATGCAGCAGCTATTTGGCGCGATCCTTGGAAACCAGAACGCGATGGACGGCTTTGCGCAAATGAACGCGGGGACGATCGCACCGACGGAATTCCTGTCGCCGGACAATATCGGCGCGATCATGAGCGCCGCTCACGCCCCGCGGTGATGACTACGGGTCAATCGAGCGAGCGAGCGTCGTTGCGCGCTCCCACGCCGCAACCGTGACAGACTTGCGCATCGAGGTCCACAGCTCGTGCCAAACGGAACGAAGTGCCGCCACCTCGTCGGCGTCTGCTTCGGTCGAAGCGTGAGCCGCACGCACAGCGTGAACCCGGCGCACCGCGTGATCCACCGCGACGCGAATCGCCGCCGAATCCGCGGCCGTGACGCCGAAGGCTGAGAGGAAGAGGGTCGCATAGTAGTCTGCTCCGCCGTCGAGGAGCGAGAGCGCGCGAGCCGAGGCGCGGTCCGCGGTGCGCGGTGGAATTACGTGCGCCCGCGCGAATGGCAGCGACCAGTTGTTCGCTGCCCACGGCCCATCGGGATTGTCGAGCCAGATCCAGGCGTGAAGCATCGCGAGGCGCGCGCCGCCGGCGTCGGCGTGTTGGCCGGCGTGAGCGGCTGAAATCTGTTCGACCAGACGCGCTTCATCATCGACCGTTTCGCGATGCGCGTGCCACGCCGCGGCCGAGGGAAAATCGGGCGGCGTCTCGTCGGCCAACAATGGCAAAGCGTACGCGACGCCGACCAGCGTCGGCGCTCCGTCGATCGTCGCGTACTCGAGAATCGCCGGACGCGCGGCGTCGAAGTGCGCCCCGAACACGATCGCGAGATTGATCCAGTGTTCGCCCATCCCCGGAAATTCGGGCCCCATCACGCGGTAGCCGTCGCTGATCGCCACCTGTCGGTCCCGATATCGCGCCGTGGCGTCTCGAGCGCGCTGCAGAAATCGCGCGACGCTGTCGGGCCCGGCCGCCTCGCGTGCGAGACGACTGTGGTCGGCCGGATGCTGCGCCTCGAGTGCCTGTTGGGAAGTGACGAACAGCGCGGCAACGATGATGCTCCAGCGTCCCCAGGTCACGGCGACATCACCTGCAGCTCGGACTGACCAAGCGCGGCGAGCAAGCGCCGCTCTAATTCAGCATTGAGCCCTTGGGGGAATCGGCTCGCGGTCCGCAGGATGCCGCGCCCTTCATCGGAAGGCGGCTGGCCCCCGCCGATCGATACGTCGAGTTGCTCGAACGTCGCGCGTTGGATCGACCGGTACGGCACGAGCAGAACTCGGGCCGCGCTCAGAACAACGAGCCCGCTATCTCGTACCTCGAGCAGCTCGCCGGATACGCCGCTGACGCTCATTGTGATGCTGGTGGTAACGCCGGTGGCGCGGTGCGCGATCGCATAATTCTCCGGCCCCGGTCCGACGTGACACCCTCCGAAAACAAGGACGATGAGGAGTGACACGAGCGCGCGACCGCGCCCGACCGTCGCCCGCCGCGACTGCACGCGTGTTGTCATGCACATGGCGTTCACCGCACCGGGATAAAGGAAGGAACGAACTCGCGATTCTCCACGCCGCGCTGCGCACCCCAGTGCCGCATGGCGAGTACGAGCGAGCTGTCGCCTGGTACATATCGGGCGGGCGCGCGCTCGGTGCGAAGCCACGACGCGAGAATCCACTCCGTGTAGTAGCCCTGTGCCGCGAGAAGAAACGTTCGAGAGCCGCCGGCGCCCTGCCCGACATCGAATCGCGCGGTAAAGCGTTGGCCCGGCGTCGTGATGAGATAGCGTGTGTCGGAATCACGCAAGTTGCGCAATGCCGCGCTGTCGGCCTGGTCGCGCGCGTCGACGATCGAGGAGAGCGACACGGTTCGCGTCGCCGGCCGGCGCATGGCGGCGGCCACGCGGAGCGATCGTATGCGCCAGTGGTCGGCCACGAACGAGAGTCGAACGCGCAGCGTGTCGCTCATGCTCGCGCTGCTTCCGCTCCTCCGGGGCGCTGGCACCACCGCCGCCACGCGACGCCATACGACTGGCCCGTCGTCAGCGATATACGCGACTTCATCAAAGGCACGTGCCTCGCCGACCGTGCCGACCGCCGGCACCGAGATGTGCATCCCCATTCGCCGGCCATACCAGCGGCCGAGCTCGATGGCGTAGCTCATCGTCTGCAGATCCTTGCCCTGCCAGTCGACGCCGAGCGCTCCCTGTCCCGCCAGCATCTCATCGCGAAGCAGCACGTTGCTCAGCGGACTGCTGCGCAAGTCGAACACGATCGCCACGCTGTCCGACGGAAAGCCGCCCGCCGGAGAGGGCACGACGATGTCGATGAAGTCTTCCAGGTCCGCCGACGTCGCGTTGTGCAACCGCGCGAGTGGCGATCTGAACACATCGTCGCCATCGAGCATCGATTGGACATCGCGCCCTTCGCGGTCGCGCACCGAGCTCGGTCGAACCGCTCCCCGATATGCCAACGGTTGATCGCGTCCATCGGGAACGACAGCCTCGTCCGCGCCATGCGCGACCTCGAGTAGCGCGAGGTGATTCAAATAGTGTGTCTCGGGCATCTCGTTGCGCACTTCGAGCGTGACCATTCCCGACGCGCTTGGCTGCGCGCGCAGCACGTGCATGTCGCGCCGCTCGAAGAGCGGTCCAATGCTCAACGAGAAGAGCTCGGCCTCGAGTCGCGCCACGCCGGCGCTGTCCGAGTACACGGTCGGACAGGAGCCGCAGCTCGAGCCCGTGCAACCCGATTTCGTCTTTAAAGGGCTCGCGGCGAGTCCGATCGCGCCGATGACTGCAACGGTCGCGGTCGTCGCCAGCGTCGACGCGATGAGCGTTGGTCCCCATCGCGTCTGGCTGACGTAACTCTCCATTGCCGCGACGCTGTCGAGCGAGATCGGCTTGTTCGCGATCGTTATGCCGAGCGCCAGGTCGAACCGTTGGCCAGCGCCGTTCAGCGCGCCGTCTCGAATGATGACGCCGCCTTGGTACACGACTGTCGAACCGTCGACCAGATGCGCCTTCACCGGCGTCTTGATCTCGCGCGGTACAGACGGCCGGCCAAGCTCTTCGGTTCCGACTTTTCGGAACGTGATGCATCCAGCGATCGCTGGCACTATCAGCGCGGCCGCGAACACGAGCCGCGATCGTATGCTGCGGAGCAAATGAGGCATGTCGTCTCCTCGTTCCAGTGAGTGCATCGGCCGCGGCGCGCGGCTCGCGAATCAATGAGAAAGCGCGACCAGCGGCCGATCGTCGCCGTCGAAATCGAAGCGGCGGAAGCGGTAGTGCTGCTCCAACGCGCGCGCGGCGGCCAGCGCCAGCACGGTCGAGCCGGCGGCGCTCGGATGAATGCCGTCGAGACTGATCAATGGTCCGTAGGGCGTCGTCGACGTCATGAGCGCTGTCGCGCTGAACGCCGGCTTGACGTTCACGCGCTCGTACAGCGCGCTCAGCGCGAAGTACGCGAAGCCGCGCCGGTCAGCCTCCTGCCGAATGATCGCGTTCATCTGCGCGAGCTGCGCATCGGCCGCCGCCAGATCGGTGGCTGAAAGCACGTAGTCGCGAATTGCCACGCCATCGGGGCCGACATCGGGGTGATCGGCGCAGCTGAGCGTGTATACGCCGAACCCGTGACCGGCGTAGTAGGCGCCCGTTGCCACCGCGGTCGGAACGATGACCGGTACGAACAGCGCGTTGCGGCTGTCGTGGCAGTCGGTGCTCACGGCGACATTGAATGGCGCGAAGGTCGCGCGCGCGTTCCAGAGCTCCGAGCCGCGGCGGAACGCCGGCAAATCGATCGTGTGCTCGATCAATCCGGTGACGACAGCGAATCGAGCCGTCTTCTGCACGCTGTCCAGCACCTGATGGTAGTACGGCGCCCAGTACCCGACCGGGATCACGGTTTGGCCTGGCACGTACGCCCCGGAGGTCACGCCGAGTACCTCGTTGGCCCCGAGCTCGACGGAGACCAGTCGCGGATGTTGCGCCATCATTGCGGTCACCTGCGTCATGCCGGCTGGCAGCACGCGCTGATAGACGCGCTGATAGAAATCGGGCACCTCGGGCGTCTGAAGGAGCGCTAAATCGGTTCGAGCTCCGACGATCGCGACGTTCTGACCCGGCAGCGTGATGCCGGGCAGGTTGGGCGCGCACACCCGCGTGTCGAATGATGCCGCGGCCGGTTCCCCGCTGACCCGGACTCCGCTGGCGAGCGGCGCCGCGAGCGGCGCACCGCACCCCGGAAAAGCGATCAGCGGCAGCCGCAGCTGATGTCCCGCCAGGAGTCCGAGTTGCGCCGGCCACGCCGTTTCCTGCGACTGGGCGAGCACGCCATCCGAACGCCATCCCATGCTGAGACTCGTGCCCACCGCGACATAGTGATCGAAGAGTTTCCGCGAACCGCCGGCACCTGACTCTTCCTCCCGATCGGCTGAAATGGACGGCACAACAGCCGCATCGGCCGGCACGCGGGGAGCGACGGGTGCATCGCCGCAGGCGGCAAGGAAAAAAGTGAACGCTAGTCCGGTGAGTATACGGGAGGCATGCATGTCTGCTCCTGACGATGTCGGCGAGCGGTGAAGCGGGCGGGGTTCTCTTCCGGCAATAACGAGAACCCACGCGGGAACCCGACATCGCGCCTCAGTTGCGCTCGCACGTCTTGCCGCGCATGTTTGGCGCGCAACGCGGGTCAGGCGTTGCCGTCGAGTCTGGCGACGCCTCTCCAGGACAGTTTCGATGCAGCGCGTTCGCTTCACGCCTGGCGCGCGCATTCGTCGGTAGGTGACTCTCATGCGAGACGTTGGCGGAGAACAGGAACCCGCGGAGTCTGGCACGGCGCCGCGCGCCGGTCCCGCCGATCGCCACGTGGCGCTCCCACTCGTCGGCGACGCACCGAATAGCGAAGCACTCGATCGGCTGGTGCCGATCGTGTATCACGAGCTGAGGGGCATCGCGCACCGCCACCTCGCCTCTCGGCGATCGAATGGCCGCGATGCGACGCTCGCGACGACGGCGCTCGTCAACGAGGCATACCTGAAGCTCGCCCACGGTATGCCGGGCGCCTGGCGCGACCGGCCGCATTTCCTCGCGACGGCCGCGCTCGCGATGCGGCAGATCCTTGTCGACCGTGCGCGCGAGCGCGCCGCCGGCAAACGTGGGGGAGGCCGCGCAGCGATCACCCTCGATGACGCCACGGTCGCGGTCGAAGATGCGCCCGACGCGCTGCTCGAGATCGATGACGCGCTCAAACGTCTCGCAGCAACGGCGCCGCGGCTCGCCCGCGTGGTCGAATGCCGCTTTTACGGCGGAATGTCCGAAGAGGAGATCGCCGGCGCGCTCGATGTCACGGTGCGTACGGTACAGCGTGATTGGGCAAAGGCGCGCATGCTACTCCGCCGCTTACTGACCCGGTGATGTCGCACTCGAATCCGGTGCGCGCCGCGATGCGTTCTCGCGCATGAACGCGCCCGAGCCAGCCCCCCGCGCCGGTGCATCGCCGGTGTCACCCGAAGCGTGGGCGCAGATCGAGCCGCTGCTCGACGCGGCGTTGGCGCTCGCGCCCGCGCAACGCAGCGCCTTCGTCGCCACCGCCTGTGCCGGCGACGCGCTGCTGCGCTCGGAGCTCGAGCGCATGCTGACGGAATGCGACCGTGGCGACGCATTGTTCGACCGGCCGGCCGCCGAGCGCTTCGCCACGCTATGGGACAACACGGACGATCTCCGGCGCGTCCGCGAAGCGTTAGCCGGCCAATACGAGCTGGAGCGCGAGCTCGGTCGCGGAGGAATGGCGACGGTCTATCTCGCGCGCGACATCAAGCATCGGCGGCCTGTCGCGATCAAGGTGGTCGATCACGGCTTGGGCGCTGAGGTGGGCGCCGAGCGCTTCCTGCGCGAGATCGAGCTGTGCGCGAGCCTTCGCCATCCCCATATCCTGCCGCTCTACGATTCGGGCGCCGCGAACGGCTTCCTCTTCTACGTGATGCCGCTGGCCGAAGGCAAGTCCCTTCGCGATCGCCTGCGTCGCGACGGCAGGCTCCCGGTTGATGAGGCGCTCCGCTTCGGTTGCGAGATCGCCGATGCCCTCGGCTACGCCCACGCGCGAGGCGTCGTACATCGCGACATCAAGCCGGAAAATATTCTGATCGAAGCCGGTCATCCCATGGTGGCCGATTTCGGAATCGCGCACGTTGCGAGCGAGCTGCGCGATGATCGGCTCACGCGCACCGGCATCTCGCTGGGCACTCCCGCCTACATGAGCCCCGAGCAGGCATCGGCAGAACCCGTGATCGACGAGCGAAGCGACATCTACTCGCTCGCCTGCGTGGTCTACGAGATGCTGGTGGGAGAGCCGCCCTTCACCGGCCCGACCGCCGAGGCGGTGCTGGTGCAGCGCTTCACGCAGCAGCCGCCGCGCCCGTCGGCCAAGCGCGAGGGATTGGCGCGCCCCGTCGATGATGCGATCCGCCGCGCGCTCGCGCGCGATCCCGATGATCGGTTCGCCTCGGCGCAGCTGTTCAAGGAGGCGCTCGGCGCCGCGCTCCACGCGACCGTGTGGCCGGCGCTCGATCCGGCGCAAGCCGTAGAGAAATCGATCGCGGTGCTGCCCTTCGACAACATGAGCGCCGACCCCGAGAATGAATTTTTCGCCGACGGCATCGCCGAAGAAATCATCAATGCGCTGGCCCGCCTGCCTGGACTGCGAGTGGCCGCGCGCACGTCGGCCTTTTCATTCAAGGGCAAGAAAGAGGACCTGCGTACCGTCGGCGAAAAATTGAACGTCGCCACCGTGCTCGAAGGGAGCGTACGCAAAGCTGGAGGTCGGGTTCGCATCACGGTGCAGCTGATCGGTGTGGCCGACGGCTATCACATCTGGTCGGAGCGATACGACCGCGAGCTCACCGACATCTTCGTCATTCAGGATGAGATCGCCACGGCGGTGGCCGAGAAGCTCAAGGTGACCCTCCATGGGGACACCAAGGCGTTGGTCGAACCCCCGACAGAGAGCGTTGCCGCGTACGAGCTCTACCTCAAGGGACGCGCTCAGCTGCACGGTCTCGGCCACACGATGCGGGAGGCGGTGCGCTGTTTCACGCAAGCGATCGCCCTCGATCCCGAGTTCGCCCACGCGCACGCGGCACTCGGCGAGGCTCTCGCTTTTCTGGTGCTGTACGGACTGGTATCTCCAGAATTGGTGCGCGACCAGGCGACCGATTCGGCTCGCGCGGCGCTGACACTCGCCCCCAAGCTGGCCGACGCGCACCACACCGCCGGCCTCTGCGCAATGTTCTTCGAGTTCGATTGGCGTACCGCCGAGCGCGAGTTCGTTCGCGCGCTCGAGGCGGAGCCGAACAACGTTCAGGTCATCTGCTCGCGCGCGCTCTGGATTCGCGCGATCAGCCAGCGCGACTTCGCGGGCTCGGTGCGCGATACCCAGCGCGCCGTGGTGCTCGATCCGCTCAGCGGGTACGCCGCGGCATGTGAAGCGCTGTCGCGCGCGCTCGCGGGACATGGCAACGCCGCGGCCTCCGTTGCGCAACGCGCCGTGGAGCTCGACCCGGTCTCATTCTATGCGCGCATGTGCCTGTTCTGGTGCTGCGCCTGGGCGAACGAGCACGAGCGCGCTATGGACGTCATTCGCTACGTGCTCGGCGTGTCGGGACGACATCCCTGGGCGCTCAGCGCGTTGGCGGTCGAGCTCGATCGCGTTGGGGAGAGCGCGGGTGCGCGCAGCGCGTACTCGGAACTACTCGCGCGCGCGAGCCAGGAGTTCATCCAACCGTGGACGCTCGCCTTGAGCGCCGCTGGCGCGAATCTGCTCGACGAGGCGTTCGTGCACGCCGAGCAGGGACTGCGGGATCGGGATCCTTTCTCACTCGCCGTGCCGTCGTGGCCCGATGCGTACCGTCTGCGGCGCGATCCGCGATTCGCGGCGCTCTATCCGCCGGGAGAGATGCAGATCTAGTTGCGCACGTGCGCATTCCGCTCGGAGAGAGCATCGCGCGTGGCCCGGCGAGTTTCCCTGAGTAGCGTGGCCGGTTGGCGGGCGCGTCGCTGAGCGCTGGCGCTAGCGATAGTCCGTCGAAAAGGTGGCCATCAGCACCCGTCCCAGTACGGGCGCTCCCGGCAGCTCGACATGTCTCTTGTCGAGCAGATTCTTGATTGCGATACCCGCGCGCACGCTCGCAAAGGTGAGCATCGGCAGGGGAATGCCCGCGTTCACGTCAACGACATCGTACGTCGGCACGGGTCCCGTGCCGTAGGCCTGCGCGGCGACGAAGTCGAAGCGCGAGACATGGCTGAAATTCAGCTCCGCGTAGCTGCCGGGCCGCCACCATCCGTCCGCGGTGATCCCCGCGTGATACTTGTGCAGGGGCGCGTTGAAACTCGGCTTCGCCACGCCCGCGCGACCGTTCTTGAACTCGTCATCCGGGCGCTCGTAGCTAGCCGCGCCGCTCAGCGCGACCATTCGCGTGAGGGGCAGCTGGAGGCCGAGGTCCCCGCCCCAGACGCCGAGCTCGCCGTAGTTGAAGTACGTGAGAGTGATCTCGCGTCGCGCGCCACCGTTGCCATCGGCGACGAAGATGCCGTGCGCCGGGTCGTTGATGGGGAGCGGACCGGCGATGAAATTCTTGAAGCGCGAGCGGTAAATTGTCGCGTCGGCGACTAACGATCCGAACACGGCGCCCTTGAATCCAGCTTCGATCGAGGTGATGTCGACCGGTTTCAGCGGTCCGATCGGCGGCAGCGGGGCGCCGCCGGCGATGTTCACGAACTGAAATCCTTGATACGCGCCCCGCAGAATGAGCGGCAGATGGGTACCGGCGTAGTTCGTGGACAGCACGCTGAGCGCGTGCTCGACCTGGAGTGGAGGACTGTCGAACGCGCGGTTGTAGGTGAGTCGCCAGCTTCGATCGCCGGTCGTGTAGGTGACGCCCGCTTTCGGACTGACGAAGCTGCCGTAATCCGTATTGTGATCGGCGCGACCGGCAAGAATGAACCGCAGATGCGGCACCATCTCATTCTCGTACTGCGCGTACGCCGCGGTCTCATCGACGCGAATCGAAGGCAGGCCCGGGCCATCGCTGAGATAGGTGCCCTCGCTATTTGGACGACTGCGGCGCCACTGTACGCCCGTCGTCAAATGTTGCGTGCCGTTGAAGGAGACGCCGTGCTGAATCTCGAAATCGATTCGGCTCGATTTGTCGATGAACGTCTCGCGCGCGATCGCGTCGCCGCGAGTCAGACCGGGCCCGCCGAAGGCGGTCGGAATGCGATCCTGCGTCGCGGCGTCGATGTTGTAGGTGTGGCCGGCGCTGTTGCCGGTGTAATACCCCTGAATGAACAGCGATCCCAACCCGAGGACGTTGTCAATGTTCGCTCGCAGCTGGTGGTAGTAGATGTCCCAGCCGTCACCCTGCAGACGCCCGATATTGGACAGATTGATAAAGGTAGCGCGCGTCAGACCACCCGAGTACACGACCCGCGCTCCGCTCGCCGGATAGAAATACAGTGAGCCGCTGATCGCCTCATCATTGATTTGTGGCCGCGCGACGCCGGTGTCGGCGATCGAGAACAGCGTGCGACCGGAATCATTGCGCACCACGAATTGGTTGCTCGTCTCGAAGTCGCGCGCGGTGTATCGCTCGCCGCTCAGCTTGTAGCCAAAGTTCTCGCCGAGCATTCCCGCCGAGCGTACGCCCACGCGAAAGAGGTCGTGCGTGCCGACCGTGATCTGCACGCTCTGCCCTGGATATTCCCGCGGGTCTTTCGTGATCACGTTCACTACTCCGCTTGCCGCGCCAGCGCCGTAGAGCGCTGACGCCGGACCGAGTACGACTTCGACTTGGCGAATGTCGTTCTGCGTCGCGAGCAGGAGTCCGGCGATCGGCTTCGCCACTCCGGGGAGTGAGGAGAGCCGGTTGTCGATCAACAGCAACACGTCGCTCGTGAACGGGCTCACGAATCCGCGGGCGCTGATCTGTTGTTGCGCCAAGCCCGTCTCGAAATAGTCGACACCAGGCACCGCCTTGAGCGCGCCAAACACCGTGGGCTCCTGCCGCTCGGCAATCGTCTCTCCCTCGACGACGGCGATCGAGACAGGAGCGTCGATCGCGCGCTCTTCGCGCCGCGCGCCGGTGACGACGATCGCCTGACCCTGCGTCGCAATGGAGGAGAGCGCCATCGAGACCGTGGTCGCCTCGCCCTCGCGAACCACCACACGCGTCCGGTTGCTTTTCGCATAGCCGATGCGTTGGGCCTCGACCGTGTACTCGCCCGCCGGCAAGGGTTGCAGCGTGAATGCGCCATCGCTGCGCGTGGTCGTCCCGGTGAGCACCGAGCCCTGTATCCCCCGGGCGACAATCTGCACGGCGGCCAATCCCTCGCCGCTCTGCACGTCCGTCGCGCGCCCCACAATGCGGCCGCGCTCCTGCGCGGCAAGGGGCGCGAATACCGCCAGGAGTAGCGCTGCGACTGGAAGAACGCGTCGGAGTAGCGAAGGATGAGGAGCCATGGGTGCCCTCAGGCAAAATGACTTGAGTCCGCGACGTCGGTATTTGGCGCGTCGTGCTCTCCTAGGTACTACGGCGGGCCCGCGCCGAACCCGACACCACGCGAACTCGTGGAGCGACTCCGAGGTTGGCTGTTAGTGAGATCCTTGCAAGGACGGCGGGAGCCTCCCCGACGCTCCGTGTGCTACCGAGGGATCCGGCGGACTGGCGCCCGCGCCAGTCCGCGCGCGATGCACTCTCCGACACGCGAGCTTCTAGTGATCGTCATCCGGCGGCGGCGTGCCCTCGATGATCTCGCCGACGCGCTCGACTCGCACGGCGCGCTTCATCACCACGCCGCCAACGCGAATCGTGACGAGATAGTCTCCCGGCTCCACGTTGATGCCCGTGCGCGCCCCGCCGCCGCCGCCACCGCCACCGCGAGTCTCGCTCGCACCCGGTGCCGCTTCCGCCGGCCGGAGATTGATGTAGCCCGGCGCGCGCCGCTCGCGCGCCGCCGTCGAATCGCGACGCGCCGCTTCCGTCGTATCCGTCCCCTTCGCGGCCGCCTTGATCGAGTCGTCGCGCACCTTCCGCACCCGCGCCGCGATAATGCTGTCGCGCAACGCCGCCGGCCCGAGCGGCAACGGATTGCGGCGCAGATCCCACACCGCGCGATTGATGCCCACTCCGCCAGGCCCGGTGAACGAGCGAATCGTATCGCCCGCGACGTTCGTGACTGTAATGCGCGCCGTGTCCTTCTTGGCGTCCCCACTCGTCAGGCGGTACACCAGCTCCGCGCCGTACGGCGGATTCTCCGCCGCGAACAGGTGGTTGCCCGCCCAGTTCTGCACCTCGCTCGGCGTGTACTGGTAGGCCGCCTTCGGCGGGAAAAAGTACGCGCTCTGCTTCATCACGCTGTCGTGCAGCTGCTCGAGCGGCCCGATGTCCGCAATCCACAACGCGCGGCCGTGCGTCGCCGCGATGATCTCGTGATCTCGCGGATGAATCCGCAGATCGTGCACCGGCACGGTCGGCATGTTCGTCATGAACCGCTGCCAACGCTTGCCACGGTTCGTCGACACGTACGCCGCGACATCGGAGCCGACGAACAGAAGATCGCGATTGATCGGATCTTCACGCACGACGTGCAGGAACGCCGGACCCGTCCGCGGCAGGTCGTTGACCAAAGACGCGAACGTCTTGCCCATGTCGTTCGACACGAACAGGTAGGGCGCGAAGTCGTTCTCCTGATGGTTGTCGAACGCGACGTAGACCACCGAGGTGTCGAAATGCGAGGCCTCGATCCGGGTGACCCAGCTGTTCTTCGGCACACCGGCGAATCGCATCGTCAGATCGTCCCAGTGGCCGCCGTCGTCGCGCGTGAGCCAGATCCTTCCGTCATCGGTGCCCGCCCAGAGGATGCCGGGCCGGATCGGCGACTCGGCCAACGCCGTCACCGTGCCGTACGTCTCGGCGCCGGTCGCGTCGGCGGTGATGCCGCCCGTCGTCTTGGTCGACACATTGATCTTGATCGTGTCGTGCCCCGACAAATCGGGTGAGATCGGATGAAAGTGGTCGCCGCGGTCGCTCGACTTGATCACCTTGCTGCCGCCCGCGTACACCACCGACGGGTTGTGCAGCGAAAGAAAGTACGGGGTGTTCCAGTTGAAGCGCAGGCCAGCCGTCGAGTCGAGCTTCGCCTTGTCGCGCACCTGCTGTAGCGCGCGCGAAATCTCGGGTGTCTCCGGCTTGGTCGTATCGCCGCGGACGACGACGAGCGAATCCTCGTATGGCCCCCGGCCCGGGCGACCGCTACGAATCGCGATCCGCGCGCCGGTGGCGATGTTGTAGCGCGAGATGTTGCCGCCCTGCGACTCGGCGTAGATGATGTTCGGGTCGGTCGGATCCTGCGCCGTGGCGAAACCATCGCCGCTGCCGATGTTGAACCAGTCCGCATTGCTCAGCGCCGGCGTCGTCGGGCTGCTGCGCTGCCGCGACCGGCTCGGGCCGCACCAGCTGCCGTTGTCTTGCAGGCCGCCGCACACGCGATACGGCTTCTGCATGTCGAAGCTCGCCGCGTAAAACTGGCCGATCGCGAAGACGTTGGGAAAGGTGTACGTGCCACCTTTGTCCCAGGTGATGGCCAGCCCGCCATCATCGGCGATGATGAAATGATCAGTGTCGTCCGGATCGATCCACATCGCGTGCCAGTCGGTGTGAATGCTGAGCGCGCCACGCCGGACGGTCTTGCCGCCGTCGTCCGAAAAATGAAACACCGACGACATCCAGTAGATGCGATTCTCGTTCTTCGGGTCGGCGCGAATCTGCGAGTAGTAGAACGGGCGCGCGTCGCCTTCGTTGCGATACATCCGCGTCCACGTCGCGCCGCCATCGGCCGAGCGATAGACGCCGCTGTTTGGCTTCTGCCGCTTCGACGTGTCGGCCTTCTCTCCCTTCTTGAGCGGATTCGGGTTCGTGTCGACCTCGGCGTTGGCGTACAGCACTTTCGGATTGCTCGCCGCGATCGCCAACCCAATGCGCCCTTTCATCTGAGTCGGCCAGCCCTCGCCCTTGATCTCCGTCCATGTCGCGCCGGCATCGGTCGTCTTCCAGAGCGCGGAGCCCGGTCCGCCGCTCTTGAGAAAGTACGGTCCACGCAGGCGCTCCCAGCTCGACGCGTAGAGCGTGTTTGGATCGCGCGGGTCCATCACGACATCGATGAAGCCGGCCTTGTCGCTCACGAACTTCGCCATCGTCCACGTCGTGCCGCCGTCGACCGACTTGTACAAGCCGCGCTCGGCGTTCGCGTTCCAGGTGTGGCCGAGCGCGGCGACGTAGACGATGTTGGGATCGGTCGGGTGCACGACGATGCGGCCGATCGCCTGCGTCGCTTCGAGTCCGGCGAGCTTCCACGTACGCCCGGCATCGACCGATTTGTAGAGGCCCCCGCCGGGCGAGATGGAGTTGCGCGAGTTTTGCTCGCCGGTGCCGGCGTAGAGAATGTTGCCGTCGCTCGGCGCGATGGCGAGCGCGCCCATCGAGACGACCTGTTCGTGATCGAACAGCGGGAAGAACGTCGTTCCCGCGTTGATCGTTTTCCAAATCCCGCCCGCCGCGCTGGCCACGTAGAAGATCTTGTGGTTCTTCGCATCGACCGCCAAGTCGGCGACGCGCCCCATCATGTTCGCGGGCCCGATGCTTCTCCACGACAACGCGGCGAGCGTGGTGGAGTCCAGTGGCGTTGAGAGTTGGGCGCGGGCGGCGGGTGCGATGATGATGGCGCCGAGGAGAGCGAGCGGTCGAAGGGAGCGCATGGAGGACTCGATGCGAGGGTGACAGCCAAACGTCCGCGAGAATGTAGCGCTCAGCCGGGAAAGTTCACCCCTGGAGGCACGGGTCGTGGTCCCGGGCGAACCCTCCCAGGGAATATCATCCCCCGGGGGTGCAATCCGCATCGTGAGAAACCGCTGGCCGTCCCAGCTCTGCGGATGCATCATGCCCGGTGACCCGCGACGAGACGCGATTCCGCCTTTGAAGTGGGACGTCTTCTTCGTCTCTGGCATCGTCGCCGGTCCGTCGAAGGGCGACGAGTCCCACATCAGAGGGCGCAACGTGAATCCTCCCGAGAGCTGGTTCTATGTGCAGCAGGGCGCGGCAACCGGCCCAGTCCCACGCGCCACGATGGAGGCGATGATTCGCGCCGGCAGTGTGCGGCCAGACACGCTCGTGTGGTCAGGGTCCGGCGACTGGCTGCCCGCGGGCAACTCAGCGCTCGCCTTCCTGTTCGGCGGCGGCGGTGCGCCGGCGCCCGTGCTCCAGAGCAGCGGCATGCCCGCGCCGCAGAACAAATACGAGTCGTTCGTCTTCGCCGAGTTGGCGCCGCGGCTCGGGCAGGGCGAGCAATTTCACGTGACCGCGTTGTTGTTCACGGGTTCGCTCCTGCGCTTGGCCGCGGCCGGAGTGGCACTTGGAGCAATCGGCGGAGCAGTCACGTCAGGGCACGCGCTCCACTTCGGCGTCGCGACCGATCGCAGGCTCTTCCTGATCCGGACGAAGATGGGAGTGCTGGCGCTCAAGACCGTCAACCTTGGCGTCTCAGAAATTCTTTACGACGCCATCGCCCAGGTGACCGCGGGTGGAACACTCAACCAGCGAACGATCTCGATCACCATGAAAGATGGCACGACGGTCGAGCTCCGGCTGAACACGGTCGCGCGCACCATGTCCGGCCAGAAGCAATTCATTGACCGCTTTCAGCAGCTAGTGCAGCAGCGTCGGGCGGCGATGGGACAGGGCTGATCGCGCCGGCGACGGCTCAGCTCGGCTCGTCGAGCCACCCCAGGCGAGACGCGTAGCGCACGATGTCGACTCGGCTTCTCAGTCCGAGCTTTTCCGCCATGCGGCTCTTGTACGTCTCCACGGTCTTGACGCTCAGCTCGAGCGAGGAGGCGATCTCCTTGTTACTGTAGCCCTTCGCGATGCGCATCAGGACATCGCGCTCGCGATTGCTCAGCGGCACCGGCGCCGGCGTCTCGTCCGCCACCGCTTCCGAATCGATGGCGCCATCGACGACCAGCGCGGCAACCGAGGGATCGATGTACGTACCGCCGGCCGCGACCACGCGAAGTGCGCGGACGAGATCAGCCGCCGCCGCGCGCTTGAGTACATACCCCGCGGCACCGGCGCGTAGGAGCCGCGTGAGGTAGATCCGTTCCTCGTGGACGGTGAGCACGACGACCTTGACCGTAGGACAATCGCGACGCACGCGCTCCGTCGCCTCAGTGCCGTCCACGCCCGGCATCGACAGATCCATCACCAGCACGTCGGGCGTGAACATCTTCGCCGCCTCCCACGCGCCGGCTCCGTCGCCCGCTTCGCCGACGACCCGCATATCGGGTTGCGAGTTCACGAGGAGTTTGAGTCCTTCGCGAACCACGGGGTGATCGTCCGCGAGCACGATGCGCAGGCGGTGGTCGGCGGTCGTGCCGGTCGGCGAGTCCATGGACACGTCAGGCATCCGGCACACCGCGCGCCGCTTCTTCGCCGCGGATGGGGATCCGGACGAACAGTGTCGTGCCGGCTTCCGCGGTCGACTCCACCTCGAGCGATCCGCCGAGTAGCGAGACGCGCTCCCGGATGCCGAGCAGGCCGAGCCCGGTCGTCCCGGCCTGCCTCGCGGCCGGGGCGGTGTTGAAGCCCCGTCCGTTGTCCTCGACAATCGCGCGCGCATCGCCATCGCGCCGCTCGAGCACGACGCTCGCGCGCGTAGCGTGGCTGTGCTTGGCGACGTTGTTGAGTCCTTCCTGTACCACGCGGTAGATCGCGTTTTCCACCTCCGTCGGCAGCCGATACTTCGCGCCTCGCGAGTGGAACTGGGCCTGAATTCCGGATTGGCGAGACCAGTCGTCGACATGCGTCGCCAGCGCCGGTTCGAGTCCAAAATCATCGAGCGCCCGCGGACGCAGCCGGACCGCCAGGGAGTGGAGCTCGCGGCCGAGCGCATCCGCATGCGTACGTAACTGCGCGACGCGCCGCTCGCCTTCACCTCCTTGGGGCGTGACATCCGCGAGCGTCTGGATCCCGAGGCTCAGGCCGGCGAGATGCTGGCCCATCTCATCGTGGAGCTCGCGCGATAACCGGCGCCGCTCATCCTCCTGCGCGGTGGCGAGCCGGAGCAGCAGCGCGTTCCGGTCGAGCTCGGCCCGCCTGCGTGCCTCGATCTCGTCCGCCAGCGAGCGGTTGGTTTGCGCCAGCTCCGCGGTGCGCTCGAAAACGCGCGCTTCGAGCTCCGCGTGCGCGGCGCGCATCGACTCCTCCGTCGCTCTGCGCTCGGTCACGGTCAGCACGCGCGATGTCGTCTCCTGGCACACGACGAGGGTGGCCGCGATCGAGCCATCATCGTCTCGGACCGGACTGTAGCTGTAGGTCCAGTAGACATCTTCTATGCGGCCGTTCCGTTCGATCGGCACCAGCTGATCGACGTGCCAGGTGGCCTCGCCTCGCGTCATCACGCCGTCGATCTGCGGGCCGATGATGTCCCAGATCTCGGTCCAGAAATCTTTGCCGCGCTTGCCGAGCGCGCGCGGGTGCCGGCCTCCCTCGGCCAGGCTCGGGCGATAGGCGTCGTTGTAGATCTGCACGAGATCCGCGCCCCAAAACAGAAACATCGGATGACGTGATTCGAGTACGGTCATCACCGTCGTGCGCAGGCTGTGCGACCACGTGTCGGTGGGGCCGAGAGACGTCGCGCACCAGTCGAACGCGCGGCAGAGCGCGCTCATCTCGCCTTGCGACGAGAAGAGCTCGGGAGCCGCGTGCGCGGTCGACTCGTGGGGCCCACCGCGCGTACTGATGTTCACAGTCATGATACGCCTCTGCGGCGAGCGGGAGTCGACTCTGCGGCGCGTGGCGAATGCAACGGACGAGCCCACCCAGGCGCTATGCTTGGCTCGCCTCGGGAGTGCGAGACCGCGGCAAGGTCAGCGTGAAGGTCGAGCCTCGTCCGACATCGCTCTCCGCCGTGAGGTCGCCTCCCATCCCGCGCGCCAGGTCGCGGCTGATGGCGAGTCCGAGACCCACGCCACCGTCCCGCCCCGCGAGTCCGCTCCTCACTTGCACGAACGGCTCGAAGATGGCCTCGAACTGATCTGGCGGGATTCCGATGCCGGTATCTGTGAGCCGCACGTGGACAGCGTCATCCGTCGCTTGGCAGTGGAGCGAGAGGTGGCCGCCGGCCGCCGTGAACTTGATGGCGTTCGAGAGGAGATTCAGCAGGATCTGCGTCACCCGGTCGGGGTCGGCGCGGGCCACGATCGTGCCGTCGCCCGGTACGGCGTCGAGCGAAAGTGGCTTTTGCCGGATGAGTGGCTCCAGCAGAGCGACGCTTGTTGCGACCATCTCGCAAATGAGCACATCGGCGATTTTGTACAACTCCCGGCCGTGACCGATGCGGACGAAGTTCAAGAGGTCCGTGACGATACCCATCAGGTGCTGCTGATTCTTCCGGATGCGGATGAGATCAGCATGCTGCTCATCGGTGACCGGCCCGCGTAGTCCCATGTCAATGAGATCCACGAACCCGCCGATGGCGTTGAGCGGCGTGCGCAATTCGTGGCTCATCGTGCCGAGAAAGGCACTCTTCGCCTGGTTCGCCGACTCGGCCGCCCTTCTGAGCGAGATGGCTTCGCCGTGAAGCCGCGCGCTGTCCAGCGCGTGTGCGCTCCGGCTCACGAGCGCCTCGGCGAGCGCGACGTCGTGCTGCGTATAGACGCCCTCGCGCGCTCCGCCAACGAACGTCACGGCGCCCACGACCCGGTCGCGGATGACGAGCGGCACAGTGAGTAGCGAGCCGACTCCGACTGCGTGCAGCACGCGTAACGTCAGCGGATCGTGTGAAGCCGCGGCGAGAGTGGCATCGATGCCGGCCGAGACAATGGTCGGGCTTGCACGCTCAAGCGCCGCCGGCGCGCCGAACGGGTCGCCAAACTCTGGCGCCCAGCGCCCCTCCAGCGCACGCAGGAGCCGCTGCTCCTCCGGACCGGGATGGATGATCGCCAAACGGTGCATCGCACCGTCGCTGTCGATCAAATCCACCATGCACCAGGCGGCAATCGACGGCAGCGACATCCTGCTCATCGCATTCAGCGTTTCGCGCTCGTCGAGCGATTCAGCAAGGCGGCGGCCTTCTGCGGCAAGAAAGTTGGCTCTGCCGCTTGATGCCTCGGCGCCACGCGCAGCGTCGCCTTCTCGGAGCGCGCTCAACAGCATGCGCTCGGCGACTTCGCGCTGGATCGACAATGCCCCTTGCGGCTCGATCGCCTCGCGAACCTCGATGATGAGCCGGCCGGCTTGCCACTCGTCGCTAGACTCCGGCCATACCGTGAAGCACCACGCCGGAGCGCCAGGCGCGGCGGATTCCAGCCGCCGGTCGCGCGCGACGATCCCGGTGCGGTTCACGCGGTCGAGCACGATCGTCAGCGTGGCCGCGTCGTGTCCGACGAATGCGTTGGAGATCGGCGCGCCGAGCGCCGCGCCACCCGTAGTGGCCGTCAGATCCCGAAACGCGGAATTTGCGTACACGAGCGTGTGATCCACGCCTCGCGTAACGGCGAACGCCGCCGGAACGCGCTCCGCGTAACGCTCGAAAAAGCTGTCGGCGAGTATCCCGGCATCGGTCGTGGGCGTCAACTTCTCTGGTCCGTCGTACTGCTTGCGATTCATCCGGTCCTCCCGCACTACTAGCCGCCCAGCCGAGCCACCGCGCGATAGACGCTCCCGCTTTCTTCGGCGAGGGTGATGTAGCCGAGCCCCACCAGCCGCTCGAGCACCTGATTCAGTTCGTTCGGCACTGCGGAGATCCGAGTCGCGAGGAGATCGCGGGATGCGCCGCCGAGCCTCACCAGCATATCGAGTACGGCCGCCTCGCTGACGGTCAGTCCTACGTGATCAGGGCGAGCCGGGCGGAGCACCAACTCGGGCACTCCGGTAATGATACCACGATAATCGCGTAGCGTTCCGCCGATCACCGCTCCCTTGGCAGTGATCTCGTATAACCGGAAGTCGTGGCTGTGGTCGCTGCCGCGCATCTTGACCACCGACATGACCTTGTGCAATGCGCCTTCGAACTCGACCAGGCGCTGGACGATGATGACGTCGGTGATGAACGATACCTTATCCGTCGTGAAGCGCATGTCGGGATAACCCCCCGTCGTCTCCGACGTCATGAAGACGGTCACGCCGGTCGCCGTCAGCGCGCCAACGAGGCGATAGAGCGACTCGCGGAAGTCCTCGCGGAACGCCGGCGCGAGGGCAACTTCGAAGCCGGAGAGAGAGTCGATCACCACGCGCGTCGCGCCGCGCTGGTCGACCGCTTGCAGAATTTCCGCGAGCGTTTCGTCCACCGAAAGGTCGAGCGGGCGCAGGTAGATGATCTCCAGCCTTCCCTCGCCGAGCATCTCGTCCACCTCGGGGATCCGCTCCTCCGCGCGCTCGAGATACTCTTCGGGGTATTCCTCGAAGACCACGATCACCACAGCCTCGCCCATCTTCAGCCCTTCAGCGGCGAACTGCGTCGCGAAGGTGGTCTTGCCGCTGCCCGCGGGACCGGCCAGCAACACCGCGTCGCCCGCCGGAACGCCGCCCCCCAAAAGCTCGTCGAGTCCCGGCACACCCGTGCGCAGGCGATGGGCCGCTTGCGGGCGCCGCTGCATCTGCTGCTCTGGTATACGGGGGAAGATCTGCAGGCCGTCATCGGTGATACGGAATGTGTGCAAGCCAGGCATGGGCGCGCGGCCGCGCGTCTTGATCACCTGCAGCTTGCGCACGACCGAATTGCGGTCGGTCACCTGCGAGAGCCAGAACACGCCATCGGCGACGGTGAACACGGGGCTGCGCTGCTCCTGGTCGGCGTACTCGCCGAGCAGGAATGAGGTCACCTCCCAGGTGGTGAGGTGCAGCGCGAGGCGTTGGACGAAATGGTCGATCGTTATCGCGCCGGGGGAACCCAATTCCGTGCCCGAGCCGCTCATCGTTCGGAACGAGTCGACGACGACGATGCGCGGCCTCGCCCGCTCGACCTCGGCGATCATCCGCTCGAGCACGAGCGTCAGATTCTGCTCGAGTGCCTCTTCGCTCAGGTTGGTGTAGTGCACCGCCGAGCCGACCATCGCGGCGTCGAAGAAGCTGTACTGCCGCTGGTAGCGGATCATCTTGAGCGTCGGCTCGCCCAACACGGTGAAGTAGAGCGCCGGCCGCTTGGCCGTGGCATTGGCGAAGATGATTTGCTGGGCTAACGTCGTCTTGCCGGCGCCGGGGGGGCCGGCGATCAGGTTGAACGAAAACTCAGGCAGCCCGCCGCCGAGAATGGCGTCGAAACCGGGTACGCCGGTCGCCAGGCTGCGGATTGGTCCCGAATCGTTATTGCCCACTGCGTCGCGCTCCGTCGTTCGAGATTCTCATCAGGTCGGGCTCGCATCAGTTCGCGCGTTGTTGTGAATGCCTTCTTCCACGAGACGCGCTGCCATGTCCTCGCCGATCAGCCGGCCAAGCAGCGCGACTATCTCGACGAGCAATGCGCCGAGCGCGCGAGCCACCGCGGGCGCGCCGTAGGAATCGACCGCTTCGCGCACACGCGTCAGCGCCGTTTCCTCGCTCGTGCCCAGTCGCATCTCCACCAGCGCGATGTGGTCCCCGCGCGTTTGCGCCAGGGCGCGCGCAAATAGCGTCCGGCATCCCGTCGCGCCGAGCCAGCGCGCGAGCTGGTGGTACGCCCGCTCGCAGGCACGATGGGCGACGGTCGCGTCGTCAAACGCGCCGTTCTCCGCGGCCTCGCGAGCGATGAGGCGACGGGTCATTTCTTGAGCGCTCGGCGTCTCCGAAGGCACCGTGTCAGTCACGCCAGATCTCGAGGCCCATGGGCATAGTGTCCAGTAATTTACGCCGACGCATCGCTCCTCACCAGACTCCGCGGCGCGTGGCGAATGCGACGGACGAGCCACCCTGCTGTCAAGCAGCTACGACCTGCTGGCGTTGAGCTCGACCACCTGCTCGAGGATCGCGCGGACGCAGTCCTTGGCGAAGAATCGCGCGGTCGGAATGAGGCGACCTGGAATATGAGTGCGTCCGAGCAGATGACGCGCCGCTTCGGTGACGTACGTCGGCGCGTCCACCGCAATGACGGAGAGGTCGTCGCGGCCCGCCACCAGCATGTGCACATTCGCCTCGAGCGCCGCGGCCTGCGGTGACTCGCGCAGGTACGCGCGAAGCAGCCGAAGAAAGCGCTGATCTTGCGCGACCACGAACACCGGTCCGCCCATCAGCAGCAGCCACTCGTCGCTGACGAGATCGGGACGCACGCTGGCGACGACGACGCGTTTGCCGAGTTGGTGGGCGAGCCGCGTCACCCACGGTCCATGTTTGTCGGTCGTGATGAGGAGCTGAGCGCGCCGGATCGCGGTGGGCAGCGCATCCTCTTTGTACTTCGCCATGCGCGCGACCGCGCTCTCCATGTCGGCGGCGCGCACCGGTTGGCAGGCCAGGCCGAAGTCTTCCTTCAGCGCGCGGCACATCCCTAGGGTCTGATCATCGCTCGTGGCGATGACGGCCGTGCGCACCTCGCGGGCCGCGATCGACCGTGCGAGCAACGCCGGCATCTCTGGACCGGGCACGCCGCGCATCACGCCATCCACCAGCAGATCGACGACCCAATCCTGCTTGGAGGCTAGGGGATCGCGCGCCGCGCGCCGATCGGCGCCGGGCGCGCGCGATGCGACGAACACCCCCGAGCGTGCTCGCATTTCGACCAGCCCTTCCTCTGCAAGTCGGCGATAGGCGGCCATCACCACGCGTGGATCCGCATCCAGCTCGGTCGCCACCTCGCGCGTACTCGGGAGCCGGTCGCCCGCACCGATCGCCCCCGCCTGAATCGCCCGCTCGATGCGCTGCCGAAGCACCTGCGCGATGTCCGTCTGCCGGTTGAACGCCACGATCTCACTCCGCGCCTGTGTATTGCTCTGTCGATCGATGTGTCGAACCTCCGTGACGTTGCAGATGCATGGTGCGTGCGCGGCGGGAGACGATGTAGCAGTTGAAAATGCGGCCGCGCATCTGCTGCACGTTCGCGCAGCAGCGTGTCAGGATTATCCCTAGATTCTGTCGGGAGAATCCGCATTCGCCGCGGAAATTCGCCATCTGCACCATGTCGCGTGCAGCAGTCGGTCCGAGCTTTGCTTCGCCCGCCCGGCAGTCGACGCAACGCTCGCGCTCGACGACTACGAATTCCTCGGCGAATTCGGATTCTCGCTCTCACGAATCGTCCGTACCACGCTGCGCGCCCGATGCTAGCCGGAGCGACGCGATGTCTGAAGGCTAGCGAGCGAATCGACGTCACCGACACGTCACAAGGAGAGACGCTCATGCCCGACAAGAAGACCATGCTCATTTCGCGCGCCGAGCAGTTCAGCGATCCGGCGACGCGGCGCGATTTCCTGAAGCTGATGGGGATCGGCGGCGCGATCGTGCTCCTGCCAAGCGTGCTGACGTCGTGTAGCGACAACAACAGCATCACGGGCCCGGGCACGGGCAACACGCTGACGATCGATTTTGCCAAGGGCGACATCGCGGTGCTGCAGTTCGCGTATGCGCTCGAGCAGCTCGAGGCAGACTTCTACACGCGTGTCATCGCCGCCTTTGCGGGCTTTCCGGCGGCCGACCGGGCCGTGCTCGCCGACGTGCAGAAGCACGAGGTGATCCACCGCGAGTTCTTCAAAGCGGCGCTCGGCGCCGCCAACGGCTTCACGCTCACCACGACGTACGGCTCGCTCAACTTCAGCGATCGCACCTCGGTGCTCAACCTGGCCGCGACGTTCGAGGACCTGGGCGTCGCCGCCTACAACGGCGCCGCGCAGTACATCACGAGCACGGACAACCTGACGATCGCGGGCAAGATCGTGTCGGTCGAGGCGCGCCACGCCTCGGCGATCCACGACCTCATCGAGCCCAAGACCAACGCGTTCGCGCCAAAGTCGTTCGACGACGCGTTCCGTCCGAGCAAGGTGGCCACGGCCGCCCAGACCTACATCGTAGACAAACTCACCTTCGCGAACCCGCCGGCGACGTTCGTGCAAGGTCCTAACGGCAACGGCTGAGGAGCGACCATTCCATGACGCCAAAGACGCTATTCGACTCGGTCGATCCCGAGATCATGAGCCGGCTCGACGACCGGCAGGCAGAGATCACGCAGGGCGCATCCATCAATGGAAAGCTCGCCGCCGCGCTCGCGCTCGGCTCAATTCCGATCGCGCTCGCCGCGCTCTCCAAGGATGTATTCGGTCAGACGCCGACCGACGTACTCGACGTGCTGCAGTTCGCGCTGCTGCTCGAGTATCTGGAAGCGGAGTTTTACTCGCGCGGCGTGGCCGCGGCCGGTCTGATTGACGCCGCCGACCGCACGATCTTCACGACCATCAGCGCGCACGAAACGGCCCACGTGACCGCGCTCCAGGGCTTGATCACCGGAAAAGGCGCGACGCCGAACGCGAAACCCGCGTTCGACTTCACGGCCCACGGCAACGTGGCGGGGTTCAATTTTTCCGCCGGACAGTACGAGACCTTCAAGGTCCTCGCGCACGCCTTCGAGGACACGGGGGTGCGCGCGTACAAGGGACAGGCGCCGCGCCTGATCAACGACAAGCCGGTGTTGACCGCCGCGCTGACCATTCACTCCATCGAAGCGCGCCACGCGTCGGAGATTCGGCGTCTCCGCGGTAAGAAGGGATGGATCACCGGCAACAGCCGCGATGATCTGCCGGCCTTCACGCAGGGGATTTACGACGGCGAGGACAACGTGACGCAAGGCGCGGTGAACGTGAGTACGCTGCCGGGCATCGCCAACGTCGCCGCGGCGACGGAAGCGTTCGATGAGCCGCTCACCAAAGCGCAAGTCACAGCCATCGTCACGCCGTTCCTGGCGTAGGCGGTTCAGGTTCGGGCGCGTGCCGAGATTTTCGGCGCGCGCGCCGCGCCCCGGTTTCTCCATCGAATAACCAGAGGTGAGCACATGGGATCGTGTCACGACCTTCGCCTCGCGCAGTCGACGGCGCTCCTCGCCGACGATCGATTCGTAGTCGGTTTCTCACGCGCGCCCGGCAAGCCAAAGTACCACGCCGTGAGCGAACGGATCGTCAACACACCGTTCGTGTGCGGCGGCCGTCGCGTGTTCGACTCGGTGTGTCGCTCGCGCGGGAGTTGGGCGGAAGACCGAAGCGGAGTTGTCGATGTGCTCGATCCCAGCGCGGTACTCTGCCGAACCTGTCGCGCGATGCTCACGGGCGTGGGGCCGCGACGGCTCGAGCACTTGCACGTGCGTGTCGGGTCGGCGGTGCGGTGGAACGAGAGCGTGCCGGCCTGAGGCTACGCGTCCAGCCGAAGGGCCGAACGGAGGAATGCTTCGACCTCGGCATCCTTCCCCAGCTGCACTTCGAGTCAGACGAGCAAACCTCGAGTCGTCACGTTTTTAGCTTCGCGGCTGCGGCTCATTCGTGATGTGCGGCACGCGCGACGCGACCTGACGGCCGGCGACATCCACGCCGCGCGTTTCGGACATGTGCTCTGATGCCGAAGAATCTCCACACACCCACAGCGCCTCACGGAGCTTGATGAGGCCGAGCCGCATGCGAGTTTTCACCGTGCCGAGAGGTACGCCGCTTTCCTCCGCGATCTCCCGCTGCGCCAGGCCGCCAAAGTACGCGCGCTCGATCACGTGGCGTTGTTCGCTGGGAATCGAGGCGAGCGCGGCGCGCACGCGTTCGGCCCGGTCGACGCTCTCGACGTGAGCCTCGATGTTCGCTGACGGCGAAGGATCGGCCGATTCCTCCGGACCGGGCGCCGGCGCGTCAGCATGGCGAAAGGAGCTCTCCTTCGCGTCGCGGCGCCCGGTCTTCCGCACTCGATCGAGCGCGCGCGACCTGCAGATCGATGACATCCAGGTGATCGGCCGCCCCCGCCGCGGATCGTACCGGCCGGCCTCCCGCCAGATCTGCCAGAAGGTGTCGTCCACGACTTCTTCCGCATCCTCCGGATCGCTAACGATCCGAAGTGCGAACGGATACAAGACGCGCCCGTAACGATCGAACACCGCCGCGAGCGCCGACTCGTCACAGGAGGCGGCGAGGCGATGAAGCAGCTCGTCATCGCTCGCCTCAGCTGCCGGAATAGTGACCGCCCCCGCGACGATGCTCACCGGCCCCGCCGGCGATCTATCGCTTTCCCGCTTCAAGCCCGCGCAGATACTCGACCACCGCCGCACGCTGCTGCGCGTCCGCGACGTAGAACGGATGCGGCACCGTGGGCCCGCGCGCCGGATCGAGGAGCGCGTCGAGGCTCGGCACGGAGTTGTCGTGCAGGAACACGGGCTTGCGAGCGAGATCGAGCAGGAGGGGGAGCGCGATGCCCCGTTTGTCGCCCCGGATGCTCGCGTTCACGACCGCCATCTTGTCATCGAAGAACGACTCGACCGTGTTGACCACCGGGTTGAGCGGCGGCATCCGCTGCGCGAGCACGACAGGGTTGTCGCCCGGGAAGATGGTCTTCATCGCGAGCACCGTCGTCGGTACCGGCCTGCTTTGATCGACGTTGTGGCAGGTCGTGCAGCTGGCGGTCCGGAAAATCTGGCGACCGCGCGATGCCATGGCGGCATCGACCCGCGCACCGCGCGGCGCCTGCAACGATGCGAGGTAGGCATTGAGGTTCACCAACGTCGCGTTGTCGACGCGCACGCCGACGGGCGCATCTTCACTCCCTGGATTCGGATGCGGCGCTGCCTTGACGTAGGGGTATCCGGTCACGCCGGTGGCGGCGAGCACCTTCACGTAGTTGTCCGCGATCTCGTCGCCCGCCGCGCCGCCGAGCTTGTGCAGGAACGCGCGTCCGCCCGGTGTCGTCAGCATCGTCTGATCGAACAGCGACGTGTAGACGAGATTGCTGAAGTTGTCCAGCTTGACGATCAACCCTTCGCTGCCGTACGGCGCGGCGAGATCCTGGCGGAAGAGCGGCGTGTTGTGCATCGGATCGCCGTTGCCGTCAAAGGTGTCGTCGAACATCCCGACGGGGTAGAACGCGGGATTCGACAAGTACGCATCGACGTCGGCCTCGGTCGAATTCTCCGTCAAGCCGACGGGCGCGCGGCCGAGCGTTTTGCCGCCGTTGGCGCGCAGCGACAGTTGCAGCACGGGATAGAGCGCGCGCGAGTTCGTCGCGGTCGCGAAAATCTTACCGATGCTGAGACTGTGATTGGCCAGTCCGTCCTGCCGATGACCGATCGCGCCACCATTCGGCGTCTTGAGCATCGATCCGTCGGCCATGGTGTGACAGAGCGCGCAGCTTGCTCCCACCTTGTCGCCTCGCGACGCGTCCATCACGCCGTCGCCGTTGCTGTCCTTGATCGGCATCCCAATCAGGGCGTTTGCGTTGATCAGCTTGCCGGTGGTCATCGGATCGTTGAGGAGCGCCGACGAGCGGCCGGTCGGATCGGTGCGGAGCTGCGCGGCCAGCGCATCGCGCGTCGCCTGGTCGAGCGCATCGACGTCGATCTGTAGGCCCAGCTCGAGCGCCTGCATTGGCGTGACCTTGGCCGCCATGACTCCGGCTGGCAACCGTACCGCGTCGGTCCAGAATCCCTCATTGCCGAAGGTCTCGAAGCGGAAGACATCGCGGCCGGCCGCGGCACTACCGTCCTGGCGCGGCGAGGGCGTGCCCTGATCCGACGGTCCGTCCGATCCTCCGGCCATCGCCGTGGAATTCGATTCGGTATTCATCCCGCCGCCAGCGCATCCGGCGAGCGCGAACGCGATCAGTGACGACGCAAGCACCAGGGGCAACGAACGGCGAAGGGCACGGCGGCGGGGCATGACGGCCTCATCCGAGAGAGGAAACGACACTTCGAGCAACTCCATATTTCAGAGCGCGACACACGCTACCCGATGTTTGGCGCAGTAGTGCATTTCGTACGCCACGCTGCTGCAACTCTTTATGCAACAGATGCCGGGACTTTCCCCATCTGTGGCTGCTAGCGCCGCGGTGCCGCGCGCGCGAGACTCTCCGCGTCGGCATCATTCTCGAGGAGACACCGATCATGGCACAGCGGCATGACCTGGCGAACGCGCTCCGGCAGCGGCTGCTGAGCGGCATGCATCTCGGGCTGCTCCGTTCGGGCGAGCGATTGCCAAGCGTTCGCGACCTCGCCGCCGAGTTCGGCGTCGGCCCGCGGGCGATTCTCGCCGCGTATCGCGAGCTCGAGCGCGAGGGGTTGGTCGAACTGCGGCAGCGTTCCGGGATTTTCTTCGGCATGCGTGGCCGGTCGGTCCGAACCACGCGTGACGGCGAGCTTTCTCCATTCGCGGCGTGGGCGCTCGACGTGGCGCATCAGGGGTTTGCCCTGGGCAGCACGATTCCCGATCTCCTTCCGGAACTTGGGCGGTTGCTCACGACGGTGCGCGTGCGCGTGGCGGGAGTCGAGTGCAACGACGATCAGATCGCCGCGCTCGCCGCGGCGCTCGGGTCGGACTTCGGCCTCGACGCCGTTGGCCTGAACGTCGACGACATGTTGAGCTCAACCCCTCCGTCACTGAGCGGGGTTCGTCTTCTCGTCACTACGCCATTTCACGCGGGTGAGGTGCAGGAGCTGGCGGCGCGGGCACAGACTCCGTGGCTGGCCATCTCGTACCGGGCCGACGTGTTTGCGGAAATCGCCAGGCTACTCCCGACGATGCCGGTGTATTTCGTGGTGACCGATCCACGATTCTCGGCGAAGTTGCGAAAGATCTACGCGTCGTCGCCGGGAGCGATGAATCTGCGGATCATCGAGCTGCGCGACGTCGGGGGGATCGGCATTCCTGATGGTGCTCCCGCTTTCGTCAGCCGTACCGCGCGAGAGCGGATGGCGGGACATCCCATTCTCGACCGCGTCATGCCGGAGACGCGTCTCATTTCCGACGATGCTGCCCGCGAGATTCTTTCCTTTATCGTCCGAGCGAACGTGGGGGCGCTCGACGAGCGCGCTGGCGGCTAGGCGCCGCGACCGCCGGACGGGACGGGCTGCCAGAAGGCGGAGCGCTCGCGAGCGCGTACGCCGCGGCGAGCGATGGGGAAGCGGTCCCCGGGCTCGACGCGGGTGGCGGGGCGAGGTTCGCGCGAACCACGAACGAGATCAGCTCGCGCGCCGATTCCGCGGAAAAGACTCGCGCTTCAGGAAGCACGCGCTCGAGGAGCCGCGGATCGTCGCCATTGGCCCCAGCGGACGAGTCGTGCGCGCGCTGCATCCGGTCGCGAGTCAGGCGGGTGAGGTAGACGGGCGCGGAAGGCGGAATCACGCGAAGGTCATCCTGGCCGTACACCAACGCGCGGAAGCGCGACGGGCCGCGCGCGGGCGCGAGAAACGCGCGCGACTTTTTTGCGAAGCGCGCATCGGACACGACGAAGTACACGGCATCGTGCCGCAGCAAACGACGGACTTCCGCGAAGAGATCGGGGCACATGCTCACGGCGATCAACGGTAGCTGAGCGCGTTTCGCGAGCGCGGTGACGGCGCTCGACGGCGATGCGGTGACGACCAGATCGGCGCGGCGGAGCGACAGCGGAAGGCCATCCCCTCGGTGAAATCCATCGAGATCGATCGCCGACGTCTCGAATCCGTAATCGCGCGTCAGCTCGTCGACCGTCGACCACAGTTGATCGTCGTTGCGGTCGACCACCACGGCGCGCAATCGACGCGTCTCGAGTGCCCGGCGCGCATGTTCGGGAAAACTCGGTGCCGGCATCCCCGCTTCCAGCGCGTGCGCAAGCTGGTCGATCAGCCACTGCGTCTCGCGATCCGATACGAGTCCCGCACCCTGCATGGGCATCGCGGATGGATTGGCGACGTACACGCCCGAGCGCGGACGTAACTCGAGCATCCCTTCCGCGGCGAGCCGCTGGTACGCGGCGAGAACCACTCGCGGATCGACGTCGAGCTCCTGTGCGGCGACGCGCACGCTCTGAATGCGGTCGCCGGGCCGGAGCAGGCCAAGGCGCAATCTGCCCGACACGCGCTGGCGCACCAGGTCAAGGAGCGGCTCGCGCCGCATGATGGGCGACTTCACGTGCGGACTAGCGCGAGCACGACATGTGGATCGAGGCCTGCACGACGGCGGCGAGCAACTCTCTCATACGCATGGCAGCGCTCACGGATGGATGCGGAGATGAGTGCGGGCGCATGGCGCCATTCACCCACACGACACCGATGATACAGCGCGGAGCCGCGCCGCGCACGGCGGTTGCCGGCCTTGCCGCCCGCGGATATGTGGCACCATGTCGGCGGTCGAGATGGAGTTCGCGAGCGGTCTCCCGTGCACCAGAATGGGCGTCCCTCGCGAACTGTCGCACAACTATGTGAAACAGTTTGGCGTGCGAAATGCAAGTACGTCTATCAACCGGCGGACGCGGAACGCATCGCCAATGATTCGTGCGCCACACGTCGATCACTTCGGAGCAGTCCATCATGATGAACAGAACGCGGATGACGGGAGCGGTCCTTGCAGCGCTCGTTGCGCTCGGCAGCACCGCCGCGGCACAGGGCGGTATGGCAATGGACAAGATGGACCAGATGATGGACGGATGGCCAGCGGCATCGAAGGAAGCCGCGATGTTCATGACGAAGAAGTACGGCCCGCCCGCGGCGATGTCGTCCGACATGATGGTCTGGGGCAAGACGGGGCCGTGGAAGCGCACCATCGTCTACCGCACGGAGCACCCGCACGAATTTCCGGCGCACCATACCGACGTGATGCAGCAATGGATCGACTACAGGGCGGTGCCGGGCAAGTACAACGGTCTCGCGACTTATGATGGCAGCGTGGTCGTCGAGCGCACCGCGGGCGAGATCTCCGCGCGCTGCGACAAGGAGGGAGCGAACTTTCTCGCGCTCAACCTGGCCGACGAGATTATTCGTGGAAAACGATCGGTCACTGCCGCTCGCAAAATGTATGGCGAGCAGATCATGGCGATGAAGGCGATGAAGCCCGCCCCCTATACCGAGAAGCTCCTCTTCGGCCCGATGAGCAACACCGAGGATCCCGATCATCCGGTGGCGATGTCGGGCATGTCGGGCGGCAAGCACTAACGCCCATCGCAGTGCGCAGGACGAAGGCGACTCCGCTGCGGGTCGCCTTCGACCATCGGAGCACGTGTCGTGAAGGCCGCTCGAGGAGCCCGTCGGCCTGCCGACGCCCGCTGTTCCCCGAGCCTGTTCAGCGCTTTCGGTCAGCCATACGTTAACTCGTATGACACCGGGGGAGCAAAACATCATGACGACGTTATCTCGACCGCAGTCCGCCGTATCGATACTCGCGGGCTTCGCCATCGCGGCCTGCGCCCTATCGGCCCGGCCGTCTCACGCTCAAGCGAGCGCGCCACTCTCGCCCGCCGCGCAGGCCAAGGCCGACGGCGGCCGAATGGCCTACACCGCGGCCGATGTCCGCTTCATGCAGGGGATGATCGGCCACCACGCGCAAGCCGTGGTCATGGCCGGCTGGGCGCCGAGCCATGGCGCCGGTGAATCGGTAAAGACGCTCGCCGGCCGCATCGATGTCGCGCAGCGCGACGAGATCGCCTTCATGCAGCGCTGGCTCCGCGAGCGCAGCGAAACGGTGCCGGAGGCGATGATGCACGACATGACCGGTCACGACATGGCTGGCATGGCGTTGCCCGCGCTGATGCCGGGCATGCTCACCGCCGAGCAAATGGCCCAGCTGTCGAAGGCGTCGGGCGCCGAGTTCGACCGGCTCTTTTTGACCTTCATGATCCAGCATCACCGGGGCGCGCTGACGATGGTGGATCAGCTCTTCGGCAGCCCGGGCGCGGGCCAGGACCTCTACATCTTTCGATTCGCCTCCGACGTCGGCGCCGACCAGACGACCGAGATCGATCGCATGCGCCTCATGCTCGGGCTGCCGGCCGAGGGCCGCAACCCGTGACGGATCGCAGCAACGCCCGCACATCCTTGCATGACACCTCAATGGAATCAGCCATGACCTCCGATCCGTCGTCCCGACGTCCGGGCGCTCACAGTCGTACCGCGTCGCTTTCCTTCTTTGCCGCGATCGGAATACTGGCGGTCGCGGGCTGCGTGACACCCTCGGCCTCGGCGCCAGACGGGAGTCCCGCGCCCGCGTGGTCGACGTCGGCCCCGACACCCGATCCGCGAGTCGGCCTGCGCTCCGGGTGGTACGACGCCGGCGAGGCGATCTGGAATCTCCGCGTCGTCTCCAAGACGCCACCCTCGGAGAAGTTCACAAATCCGAGCACCCCCGGTGACCGGCGCCTGACGAACTCTGATCTGGCGTTCGTCGGCAACTACGTCTTTCAGGGCAACTACAGCGGCTATCAGGTGTGGGACATCTCGAACGCTTCGCACCCGACATTGCGCAGCGCGTACGTCTGTCCCGGCTCGCAGAGCGATGTCACCGTCTATCGCAATCTGCTCTTCGTCTCGGCCGAGGCGACCAACGGCCGTACAGATTGTGGCATGCAGGGCGTAGTCGACACGGTGAGCAAGGACCGCGCACGGGGCATTCGCGTATTCGACATCACCGACATCGGCGTGCCGAAGTACGTCACCACGGTGCAGACCTGCCGCGGCTCGCACACCCACACGCTGGTGACCGATCCAAAGGACAACGCGAACGTCTACATCTACGTGTCGGGCTCGGCCGGTGTACGCTCGGCCGCTGAGCTCGAGGGATGCTCGGGCGCGGAGCCCACGCAGGATGCGAACACGGCGCTCTTCCGCATCGAAGTCATTCAGGTGCCGCTCGCTCATCCCGAGCAGGCGCACATCGTGAGCTCGCCGCGCATCTTCGACGACCTCACCGCGCCGGTTCGCCACGCCGAGACTCCGGCCGATGTCGCGGCAGCCGCGGCGCGGGCCGCGGCGAGCGGCAGACCGGCACGGCCCAACGCTCCCCGGCCTGGCGCGGGGCGCGGACCGACGCAGTGCCACGACATCACGGTCTATCCGGCAATCGGTCTCGCCGGTGGCGCATGCGGCGGCTACGGGTTGCTGCTCGACATTCGCGACGTCGCGCACCCGAAGCGCATCGGCGCGGTCGCCGACTCGAACTTCTCCTTCTGGCACTCGGCGACGTTCAACAACGACGGCACGAAGATTCTCTTCTCGGACGAATGGGGCGGCGGCTCGCAGCCCCGCTGCCGTGTGACGGACAAGCCCGAGTGGGGAGCGGATGCGTTGTTCACGCTCTCCGGCACGACGATGACCTTCAAGAGCTATTACAAGTTGTCCGCGGCGCAGACCTCGAACGAGAACTGCGTTGCGCACAACGGCACGCTGATTCCGATTCCCGGTCGCGATGTCATGGTGCAGTCCTGGTACCAGGGCGGTATCTCGGTGTTCGACTGGAGCGATGTCTCGCACCCGAAGGAGATCGCCTACTACGATCGCGGCCCGATGGACTCGACGAAGCTCGTCGACGCCGGCTACTGGTCATCCTACTGGTACAACGGCTACATCGTCGGCTCCGAGATCTCGCGCGGCCTCGACTTGTTCGAGCTGACGCCGAGCCCGCTCCTCTCGCAGAACGAGATCGATGCGGCGAAGTCCGTCCGCTTCGACCACTTCAATGCGCAGGAGCAGCCGAAGCTGGTGTGGCCGGCGACGTTTGCGCTTGCGCGCGCCTACCTGGATCAGTTGAATCGCAACAACGGCATCTCGCGCGACCGCTCCGCGGCTATCGCGCGACAGCTCGACGGCGCGGAGAAGACGAGCGGCGCCGCACGGCGCTCGGCGTTGATGGAGTTGGCGACGGCGCTCGACGGCGATGTGGCCGGCGCCGCCGACAAGGCGCGCGTCCGGTGGACGGCTGGAGCGGTGCGGGAGCTTGCGAACGCCCAGCGTTGAGAATGACTGTCACCTAGCGGACAGGTATGAGCGCGTAGCTTTTTGGCCGCGTGCTTCTACCGATCCGCGTTCACAATCGAGGACCGCATGACGAGATATCAGCTCTCCGCGGCAGCGCTGTTCGTTGCCGTCGCTATAGTGTCGCCGGGCGCCGCGCAGGCGCAGGCGTTCAAAGTAGAGAAGTGGGAGATTGGCGGAGAGGGCGGCACGGACTACGTCACGGCTGAGGCTGGCACGGGGCGCGTTTTCGTCTCGCGTGGCACGCACGTCATGGTGATCGACGGCGCGACCGGGAAGGTGCTCGGCGACATCATGGATACGCCGCGTGTGCACGGCGTCGGACTGGCCCCCAAGTCGAATCACGGCTTCACGACGAACGGCGGCGATTCGAGCGTGACGATGTTCGATCTGAAGACGCTCGCGTTCATCAAGAAGATTCCGATCAAGGTCGGCGGCCTCGATGGCATCATGTACGATGACTTCTCGGACCGGATCATCCTGACCAACCACAGCCGTCCCGGTACCGCGGTGGCGATCGATGCGAAGAGCGGCGACGTCGTCGGCACGGTCGAGCTCGAAGACAACGCGCCGGAAGGCGCCGCGAGCGATGGCAAGGGAAAGATCTTCGTCAATAACGAGAGCAAGAACACGATCCAGGTGATCGACGAGAAGAGCTTCAAAATTCTCGCGTCGTGGCCGCTCGCGCCGTGCGACGGGCCGACCGGGATCGCCTACGATCGACGGACCGATCGCATCTTCGCGGGCTGCGGCAAGATTTCGGTCGTCGTCGACGCGAAGTCGGGCAAGATCGTCGCGCAAATCACGAACGGCGATGGCGTCGATGCCCTCGGATGGGACGATTCGCAGAAGCTGATCTACATTCCGGCCGGTCGCGCGGGCAACGTGACCGTGGTGCACCAGGACGGGCCGGACAAGTACACGGTGGTCGCGACGGTGGCGACGATGCCGGGCGCCAAGACGATTACCGTCGACCCAGTCAAGCACGTGGCGTATCTGTTCCAGCCCGAGTACGGGCCCGCTCCCGCCCCCGCTGCTGGATCGCCCCCGCCGACTCCGGGCAGCCGTCCGCCCCGCGGCCCGATCATCGGCGCGTGGTTCTTCGCGATCAGCCACTGACCGCGGCCGCAGGTCTGTTTTTCACGAGCGTCCGGGCCCGGTGGCCCGGACGTTTTTCTTTAGGGGGCAGCTGGCGCTCATCGGTGCGGCTCTTGCTAAGCTGTCGTACGTTGACCGTCAGTACCCCTCATCCGACTCGGAGAAGGACTCATGAGACTACGAATGCTATGGGCCGTTCCGCTCGCGGCTCTGCTTGCCGCGCTGCCGGCTCAGACTCGGGCGCAGGCAGCGGAGACGATCTGCAAGGATGGATCGCCATCAGCCGCCGCCGGCCGCGGCGCTTGCTCGGCACACGGCGGCGTGGACGCCAAGGCTACCAAAGCTGCGAAGGCGAGGGCCAAGGCTGCGGCCAAGGCTGCGGCCAAGGCTGCGGCCAAGGCGGCGATGGTGTCGTGCACGGATGGGTCGATGTCCAAGCCCGGACGTGGCGCGTGCTCGCGTCACGGCGGAGTCGCCGGCAGGGCGCCAGCCGCGTCGGCCGCGCCCGTCGCGCCGGCTGCACCGCGCGCCGCGCCCACACCTGCGCCCGTGCCGCCGCCGGTTTCCCCACGCACGCGCACCCCGGCGCCTGCTCCGCTCCCGCCGGCGTCCATGCCCCCGGCGCCCGCCCCGATGCCATCGGCGCAACCTGCTCCGTCGAACGGCACCGCACCTGCCACCGCGACCGCGCAGTGTACGGATGGAACGTTCTCGATGAGCCAGCACCACCGCGGAGCCTGCTCGCATCACGGCGGCGTCGCGAAGTGGCTGAAGACGATCCCGAAGTAGAGGTCGAACCGGCGCGCTCATCACAGATGTCGCGAAATCTGTGATGAGCGGGTGCCGAGGATTCGCGATTCGGGCTCGAAGCCGTAATTTCAGGGATGTCCCTCTCCTCCGACGAGCTCGACCAGCGCTTTAGCGAAGTGGTCAACGCCCTCGTCAAGATTCTGCGCGAGCGGAAGCTCGACCCGAACTCGTCGATTCGCGCGATGCCGGGTCGCAAGATCAGCTGCTCCCTCGGCCCAGTCGTCGCGGACGGGTGGACGACCTGGCCGGTGTCGCCGGAGATGCTCGGCGGTACCGCGCCGGCCGAGGTCGCGCGCCAGCTCATGACGGCGTGGGATGCGACGCTCGACCGGCTGCGCCTGGAAAAGCAGACTTCCTCCAATTCCCTTCCGCGATGACTACACCCTTCGCGCCGCGCGTTCGACTCGCGCTCCTCTTCGGCGCGCTCGTGCTCGCGTCCTGCGTGTCGATGAGTCAGGGACCATCGGCGACGGACACTGCCGGGCCACCCAAGGTCGGGCCGCCGCATGGCTCGGTGGTCGTGGTCGGCGGAGGGAGCATGGGTCCGGAGATCCTCGGCAAGTTTATCGAGCTCGCGGGTGGACCCGACGCGCTCATCATCGACGTGCCCGCGGCCGGCGGCGACACCATTTATCCCCCCGACTGGCAGGGCACGCGCGCATTCAAGGCCGCCGGCGCGAAGAACGTCTTCGTGTTGCACACCAACAATCGCAAGGTGGCGGATTCCGACAGCTTCATCGCGCCGATCAAGCGCGCCGGCGGCGTATGGTTCGAGGGCGGCAGGCAGTTTCATCTGGTCGATCTGTACGCCGGCACCAAGACCGAGCAGGCATTCCACGAAGTGCTCGAGCGTGGCGGGGTTACCGGCGGCTCGTCGGCCGGCGCTTCGATCCTCAGCAGCTACATGGTCCGCGGCGCTCCGTCGAGCAACAACCTCATCATGGCCTATCCCGGCTACGAGAAAGCCTTCGGCTTTCTGCGCGGCGTGGCGATCGACCAGCACGTCGTAGCGCGCGAGCGGTTGGCCGATCTCGCCGACTCCATCATCCCAAAGTATCCCGAGCTGCTCGGCATCTCGGAGGACGAGGGCACGGCCTGGGTCGTCCGTGGCGACGTGGCCGAGATCATTGGACGCAACCGCGCCTTCGTCTACGGTGGCAAGGATGCGAATGATCCGGGCGCTCCCTTTCTCACGTTGCATCCCGGCGACAAGTACAATCTCGCCACGCGCCGCATCGTCCATCGCGCGATCGAGGAGTCGTCGCTGACGCAGGCGTTCATCGATTCCACCTTCGCCAACTTCGCGACGCCGGGTGCGCCAGCCGCCACCGTGCTGGTGGCACAGAATGGCAAAGTGTTCATCAGCTCGTCCTATGGAATTGCGCCACAACGCAAGTACATGCCGACGACGACGATCCCGAATTTCCCGCTCGGCGAATTGTCGTACGCGCTCAACGCGACCGCCGCGCTGGCCGTCGAGCGCGACGGAAAGCTGAAGCTCGACGACCCGCTCGCCGATGGCGGCACCGCCACCGTGCGCCAATTCCTGTCGCGCCAAGCCGATGTACCCGACGGAAGTCGCCAGCTCGTCGCGCTGCTCGCGAAGAAGAGCGGCACGCCCTACGCGCAGCTGATCACGCGCCGCATCATGACGCCGATCGGCATGCACAAAACGGTGGCCGATTCGGTGACCGGCATGTTCGAGTCGAACGTCGACGAGCTGTATCGGTTCGAGCTGGGGCTCACGACAATCAAAGCGTTCACGACCGACAGCGTATCGAACCTCTTCACGCCGATATCGGGCACCTCGGGGAGCGCGCTCGGCTGGCGGGTCGATACGTATCGTGGCCTCGCGCGCCAGAGTGCGTTCGGCACACCGGACGGAAAGCGAAACGCCTTCGTGCGATTTCCGGAGCGTCGTGCGGTGATCATTATCCTCACCAGCGCCGCCAACGCAGATGCGAGTGCCCTGGTTGACCGCATCGCGGAACGCTTGCTGAAGCGCTAGGAGCCCCCGCGATCACCCTTCATTGCACTTGTCCCGCGTGACGAATCGTTACCCCACCCCATTGGAGACTGCGATGCGTGTTCTCAAGATCATGTCGATGCTGGCGCTCGGATCGGCGCTCGCGGTGCCCGCGACTGCGTTGGCCCAGGCGCCCAAGACGGGATGGCGCGCGGAATTCCTCGGCAACTTCGAGGAATCCGAAAAGAAATACATGGCGCTGGCCGAAGCCGTGCCGTGAGAGAAATTCTCGTGGCGGCCCGCTAAGGGCGTGCGCTCGGTGTGCGAGGTCTATCTCCATATCGCCGGCGCGAACTACCTCTTCGGCGCGCCGCTCGGCGCCAAAGTTCCCGCCGGCATCGACGTCAACAAGATCGAGACCTGTCCCGCGAGCAAGGCGCAGGTGCTGGCGACGATGAAAACATCGTTCGCCTACATGAAAAACGCCGTGATCGCGACGACGGATGCGAACTCGGATGCGATGGTCGAGCTATTCGGCATGAAGATGACCAAGCGAGCGCTGCTGCTTGGCGCCGCCGAGCACGCCGGAGAGCATCTCGGCCAGTCGATCGCGTATGCGCGCACCAACGGCATCGTTCCGCCCTGGAGCAAGAGCGGCGGCTGACGGCACGTTGAGGGTCGACGACAATCTGTCCTTAACGATTTGCGTCGCCAATCGTACTCCAAGTGTACGCGCGCGTGCCGCCTCCTTCGGTGGGAGCGGCCACGCGCCTCACCCGGCCGGCGATGACCTACACGCTCAACCGCTTCATCCGCGCCTGGTCGTTGGCCGCCGCCGCCGCGCTGACTGCCTGCCAGCCACGTCTCATCGCGCCGGCGGCTCCCGCGCGATCCCCGGCCGCGACCGCGGCCGCGCACGAGGCCGTGCGCGAGGAGCGCGCGCTCGCCGGCGCCGGCGCAATGAGCCGGACCATCGGCGTCACCGCCATGCGCGCGGACACGACCGACAGCGTTGCCGTGTCGATCGCGTATGCGCTGTCCGATCTCATGATCGCCGATCTCGCGCAGTCCCCGCAGCTGACCGTCGTGGATCGCATGCGCACCGCGGTGCTCGCGGACGAGATTCGGCTGGCAAGCACCGGCGACCCGTTGACGGCGCCGAGTGGCGGCAAATTTCGCGCGGCGAGTGAGCTGGTGGTTGGCGCGCTCGGAGGTCAGGCGAGTAGCGAGCTGCGGCTCGAGTCTTCGCTGATCGCGGTCGCGTCGGGCGCGGTCCGCGCGCCGGTGGTCGCGGCCGCCCCGCTCGAGCGGGTGATCGATGCCGAGAAGAAGGTGACATTCGGGCTGATGGAGCAGCTCGGCGTCGTGCTCTCCGCGGATGAGCGGGCGGCGATCGCACGCCGACGCACCACCAATGCGCGTGCTCTCGTGTCGTATGGTCGCGGCGTATGGCTGCAGGTGCAGCACCGCGATGCGGAGGCGACCGTCGCCTTCGACGAGGCCTCGGCCGCTGATCCGTGGTTCGCGCCCGCTCGTGCGAGAGCGCGCGAGTCGCGCGTGAAAGCCGCGGCTCAGATGTCGGTGCCGGCAGTTGCGCGAGCGGTTGCGTCGGCTGCACCGGCGGTCACTCCCACCGTGGCCAGCCCACTCTCGGCACCGTCGGGCCGCGGATCGGCGGCAAAAAATCCGACGGCTTCGCCGCCGCGCTCGAAGACCGCCGCGACGCCCCGCCCGTCGGGCACGGTCGCCTCTGCCGCCGCCGCGGGTGCCAGCGTGCGAGCCACTACGAAGCACACCGCTCGAAAGCCGCGCATCCGCACGCCCGAGCATCGCGCTGCCACGCGAGTGCGAAAGCCGTAGTCTTACGGGTATCCGCGGTGGCGCGCGCTAATCGCGCAGCGCCGCCGCCGGATCGAGCGCAGCTCGCGGAAAAAACCGTCGGCGAACCATCGCTCGCGTGTGGGCAGGACAGATGCGATGCGCACGAGCGCGCCGACTGTCAGGCGCGACGGAACAACCGCGAGTTGCCCCCTTCGTCACGAGCGAATACGTTCGCCGCATGATCGATCTCCGCACGCTCGGCGTCCTCGACTTGCGGGGAGCCGATGGCCATGAGTTCCGGCCGGTGCTCCAACAGCCGAAGCGATTGGCGCTGCTGGTATATCTCGCGATCGCCACGCCGCAGCGCTTTCACCGTCGCGACACGTTGCTCGCGCTCTTCTGGCCGGAGTTGGACACCGAGCATGCCCGTGCCGCACTCCGGCGCTCGCTCTATTTTCTGCGACGCGCGTTGGG
>JBBROY010000030.1:0-65713 GCA_038228795.1 Gemmatimonadales bacterium | reverse complement strand
GGATCTGCGATCCGGCGATCGGATCGGCGCGAAGCATCGTGGCGATAGCCGACGAGTGAAAGCTCGGCAGGGCAGCGCCGGCCGAAGCCGCGCTGGCGAGGAAGGCTCGGCGATCCATCGGGCACCTGGTGCGGTGAGGATGCCTCGAAGGTGGCGGGATGTGGCGAGCGGCGCAACGAGGGCAAGGAAACAGAGAGTGGCCAAGGGCGGAAGCGCGAGCGCCGAACGTAGAAAATAGAACTAGCGCGGTCGGCCAAACTCCTTAAAATTGAGTGTGACCAAGGTCACAAAGCTGGCCTGCGCGAATCGGCCGGTTAAAAATACACGAGCGTCGGTGACTGCACGGCGAGCCAGGTCGTCACCCTGGTAGACGCCGATAATAGTTCGTAGGCATCGGTCGAGGATGCGGTCTGTAGACACAACGCTGCGCGAGCCGGTACTTGGAGGCTTGGTGGACCGTTCCAGACGTGCCCCGCTAATCGCATTCGCCCTCGCGCTCGCCGCTCCCGCGGCGAAGGTTGGCGCGCAGGCCCTCTATCAGCTCGATGAATCGGTCTCGTTCGTGAGCCTGCAAGGGCGGGCGCGCGCGCTGACGATCGCGGGCCGGAGCGAGAACTTGCATGGCTCCATGGAACTCGCCGACGCGAGAACCACGGCCGTGCGGGGCAGCGTCCGCTTCGAGTTTGGATCGCTCGCGGTCGCGCCCCGGATGTTTCAGCGCGAGTTCAGCAGCTCGTTCGACGCTCCGGCCACCTCGGAGATCATCTTCACGATCGATTCCGTGCTGCCCGGGAAATCGACGAATGAGTGGTTCATGGACGGTCGCTTGACCATCCGCGGCGTGGTTCGCTCCGTCCGCTTCGCCGGAAGCGCGGCGAAAATCGGAGCGCGTATCGTCGCCGACGGCAAGTCGAACATCGACGTGCGCCGGTGGGGAATCGAACCGCACAGCCACATGTTCGGCCTGGTGCAACCGTCGCCCGAGATTCGGCTCTCGTTCTCCATCTCGTTCGTTCCGGTGATCTCGGTGGGAAGCGCGGAACGATAGCGGGCGAAGCACGACGCCTTCCGTTCTTGCAGTTCCGTGCGGCATGGTCGAAGATTCGGCCGTGACCACGCACACCGATTCCCTGCCACCCATGCTCGACGCCGCTCGCGCCAATTCGCGCCGCGTGGAGTCGCGCGATCCGGCGACGGGAGAAGTATGGCGCGAGTACGATTCCGCGTCCCCTTCCGATGTCGCGCGAGCAGTCGCCGCGGCTCGGCGCGCGCAACCGGGCTGGGCGGCGACGCCCGTGCGCGAGCGCGCCACGGTGCTGGAGCGCTTTCGCCGTGCGCTCTACGCCAGGCGCGCGGAGGTGGCCGAGCTGATCTGCCGAGAGAACGGCAAGCCCCCGTCCGAGGCGATGGGAACCGAAGTGATGCTCGTGCTCGACTTCGCGCGCTTCTATCGCCGCCGCGCGCCGCGACTGCTGCGCCCGCGATCGCTGACGCCGGGCAACGCGGCCTTCTGGCGCAAACGCGTGCACATCACGCACGAGCCGTTCGGCGTCATCGGCATCATCTCGCCCTGGAACTATCCGTTCATGCTGGCGAGCGCGCAGGTGCTGGCCGCCCTGGTGAGCGGGAACGCGGTGGTGCTCAAGCCCTCTGAATTCACTCCGGGTACGGGTGTGATGATTGGCGAGCTCATGCGCCAGGCGGGCTTGCCGGACGACGTGTTGCACATCATCGCGGGCGACGGGAGCGCGGGCGCGGCGCTCATCGCCGGCGACGTCGACAAGATTTTCTTCACGGGCAGCAATGCGACGGGTCTGAAAGTCTCGCGCGCGTGCGCTGAACGCATGATCGCGTGCGTGCTCGAGCTCGGCGGAAGCGATCCCGCGATCGTGCTCGAAGACGCCGACATCGTGAACGCAGTCAGCGGCATTGCGTGGGGCAGGTTCAGCAACGCGGGGCAGACCTGCGTCGCGCCGAAGCGCGTGTTCGTGGTCGATGGAGCGTACGACGCATTCGTGGCCCGGCTCGGCGAGACGGTCGCGGCGCTCCAGATGGGCGCGGGATCGTCGCCAGACACCGACGTCGGCCCAGTGATCCGGCCGCAGCAGCGCGCGTTGCTCGAGTCGCAGCTCGACGATGCCCTCGCGAACGGCGCGCGCATCGCCGCGCGTACACCGGCCGGCGCCGGGCACACGTCGGGCGACGGATTCTTCCCGCCGGCGGTGCTGACCGGCGTGACGAGCGAGATGCGGGTGATGCGCGAGGAGACGTTCGGCCCGCTGCTTCCCGTGGTGCGCGTACGCGATGCCGACGAGGCGGTGCGGATGGCGAACGCGACCCAATACGGCTTGAGCGCGAGCGTGTGGGGACGCGATGTGCGCCGGGCGCGGGCGGTCGCGGCGCGCATCGAATCGGGGTCGGTGTCGATCAACGACTCGATCATCCAGGCCGGCATCGCCGAAGCGCCGCACGGCGGGATCAAACAGAGTGGCAGCGGCCGATCGCACGGCGAAGCCGGATTGCTCGAGTGTGTGCAGACCAAGACAGTGATCGTCGACCTGGTCCCGCGCCTGCGCGAGCCATGGTGGTTCGGCTATGGACCCGAGCAGGCGCGCGGACTGGACGCCTTCGTCCGCATGTGGCATGGCACGTCGATCGCGGAGCGCGCCGGTGGCGTGTGGCGATCGATCAAGATGCTCGTGAGGCACGAGCGCCCGCTCTAGCCATCCACACTCGATGAACTCCGCCGTCACGATTCTCGATATGGTGATCGAGGTGTTGCGCAGCGCATTCCTCATCGCGGCGGTCACGTTGTTCGTCGTGTTCGGCATCGACTGGCTGGTGCGCACGCGCCGGCTCAATCCCTTTGGTCGGGTCGCGCGTTTCTTCCGTCGTTCAGTGCATCCATTGGTGGCGCCGGTGGAGCGCGCCGTGGTGCGCGCCGGGGGCGTGCCGAGCAGCGCGCCGTGGTGGGCTCTGGTCGCGGTGGTGCTGGGCGGCATTGTCGTGTTGGTGACGCTCGACTTCGCGCGCGGCGGGCTGCTCGCGCTTGGCGCATCGGCGCAGCTTGGCGTGCGCGGCATCGCCGACATCGCGATCTCGTGGATCTTTGGCATTCTCGTTCTGGCGCTGCTCATTCGTGTGATTGCCGGGTGGGTGCGCGTATCGTTGTACAGCCGGTGGCTGCGATGGACGGTGACGCTCACCGAGCCGATTCTTCGGCCCCTTCGGAAATTTGTCCCGCCGGTCGGTCCGGTCGACGTCACGCCGGTGGTCGCCTGGATCCTCTTGCAAGTGGTCCAGTGGCTGTTGCACCAAGCGCTCTGGCTGGGAGCGCGCTGAGCGTCACGACTGATGATCTGACGCTGCCAGGACGATACTCATCAGCATGGCTGCCGTCCTGCTGATCGGAACCGACGCGTCCCTGCTCGAGGGGCTGGCGCAAGCGCTCGCCTCGGCGGGTCACGCCGTGCATCTGGCGGACAGCGTGGGCGAAGCGGTGGAGGTGGCGTCGCACACGCCGCCGCTCGTGGTGGTCGCCGATCACCAGCTCGGCCGTATGGAGTCGGCGCTGACCCGACTCGCGGCGCCGGGCGGCGCGCTGCTGTTGTACCACACGGGCTCGCGCAGCGTCGCACCGCTCACCCCCGCGCTGCAGCGCGCGGTGATGGCGGAGCTGGCGCTGCCGTTGGAGCGACATCGCCTGGTGGCGCTGATTCACCGTGTGGCCGAGCGCGTGGAAGCAAGTGGTCGCGGACGGACAGATGCGCCGCCGGAACCGGAGCGCCGCGCGACCTGAGGCTCGGGCGCGTCGACCTTGCTCGCGGGCGCGGCGCAGAATAGTATGCGGGACGACAATTGATCCTCGTGGCGATTTCCAGGCAACTTGCGGCCACGTTAAACAATTCGCTAAAGCGCCAGCCCGGGGCGTAAGCGCTCTGGGCAATTTTGTTTTTTATTGGTGACTCATCTGATAACTCGCGACCGCCCGTCCACGCCCTATCTCGCCGCCCTCGACCGCGGCGTGTTGATCTACGATGGGGCGATGGGGACGAACATCCAGCGGTATCATCTGACCGCCGATGATTTTGGCGGGAAGCAGCTCGAGGGATGCAACGACTACCTCGTGCTGATGCGTCCAGACGTGATCCAGTCGATTCACGAGTCGTTTCTCGCCGTGGGATGCGAGGTGGTCGAGACGTGCACGTTTCAGAGCACGCCTCGCCGATTGCACGAGTGGGGTTTGGGCGACAAGGTGCGCGAGATCAACGTGAGCGCTGCCCGACTCGCCCGAGCGGCGTGCGACAAATTCGCTACGCCTGAGCGGCCGCGCTTCGTCGCCGGCTCGATCGGACCAACGGGGATGCTGCCGTCGAGCAGCGATCCGGTGCTGTCGGCGATCAGCTTCACCGAGTTGGCGGACAACTATTACGAGCAGGCAAAGTGGCTGGTCGAAGGGGGCGTCGACGTACTGCTGGTCGAGACGTCGCAGGACATCCTCGAGGTGAAGGCGGCGATCGTCGGATTCGAGCGCCTGTTCGCCGAGATCGGCCGCCGCGTACCGATTCAGGCGCAGGTGACGCTCGACACGAGCGGGCGCATGCTGCTGGGCACCGACATCGCGAGCGCTATGACGACGCTCGAATCGCTGGCGGTCGATGTGATCGGGCTCAACTGCTCGACGGGGCCGGAGCACATGCGCGAGCCGATCCGTTTTCTCGGTGAGCACGCGACGCTGCCGGTGAGCTGCATCCCGAACGCCGGGCTGCCGCTGAATACGGGGACGGGGGACGCGGTGTATCCGCTCGAGCCGCAACCGATGGCGGATGCGCTGGCGGAGTTCGTGCGCGACTTCGGGGTGCGGATTGTCGGGGGGTGCTGCGGGACGACGCCTGAACACCTGAGCGCGATCGTCAGCGCGGTGCGCGGCGTTGAGCGTCAACGGCAGTCATCTGTCGCGGGTCGTCAGTCGGCGGGCGATGCCGCGGGGGCCCCCCCCGAGAATCAAAATACGATGCGCGCGCGCGCAGACCACCATCGTTCCGTTCCACGCGTCAGCAGCGCAATGCGCGCGATCACCCTGCACCAGGACCCGCCGCCCCTCCTGATCGGCGAGCGCGTGAACTCGCAGGGCTCGCGCAAAGTGAAGCGCCTGCTGCTGGCCGACGACTACGAAGGCGTCGTCGCCGTCGGCCGAGATCAAGTGGAGTCGGGAGCGCACGTGCTCGACGTCTGCGTCGCGCTTACCGAGCGCGGGGATGAAGCCGAGCAGATGTCGCAGGTCGTCAAGCTCCTGTCCATGAGCGTCGACGCGCCGATCATGATCGACTCGACCGAACCCGACGTCATCGAGGCCGCGCTGCAGCACATTCCCGGCCGCGCGATCGTCAACTCCATCAACATGGAGAACGGACGTCTCCGCATCGACAGCGTGCTGCCGCTGGTGAAGCGGCATGGCGCCGCTGTCGTCGCGTTGACGATCGACGAGATCGGCATGGCGAAGACCGCCGCCCGCAAGCTCGAGATTGCGAAGCGCATCCACGACATCGCCGTCAACGAATACGGCCTCGTGCCCGGCGATCTGATCTTCGACGATCTCACCTTCACCCTGGCGACGGGCGAAGCGGAGTGGATCGACTCGGCCAAGGAGACCATCCTCGGCATCAAGGCGATCAAGCAGGAACTGCCGGGCGTCTTCACCTCGCTCGGCGTGAGCAACGTGAGCTTCGGCCTGGGCGAAGCGGCGCGCGCCGTGCTCAACTCGGTGTTTCTGCACCACTGCGTCCACGCCGGACTCGACATGGCGATCGTCAATCCCGCGCACGTGCGGCCGTACTTCGAGATCCCGGAAAACGAGCGGACGCTCGCGGACGATCTGGTGTTCAATCGAGCGCCGGACGCGCTGCAGCAGTTCATTGAATACTTCCAGGCGTCGGGTACCGGGCGACAGACGTCGGACAAAGCCCTGGAGGATCCGACGGCGGACATGTCGCCGGACCAGCGGATTCATTGGCGGATCGTGCACCGCAAGAAAGACGGTATCGAAGAGGCGCTCGACCTCGCGGGCGTGCGCGAGAATCCGGTGCGCGTGCTCAACGAGGTACTGTTGCCGGCGATGAAAGAGGTCGGCGACAAGTTCGGCGCCGGCGAGCTCATCCTCCCCTTCGTGCTGCAATCGGCCGAGGCGATGAAGAGGGCCGTGAAGCACCTCGAGCAGTTTCTCGAGCGCAAGGAGGGCTACACCAAGGGAAAGGTCGTGCTCGCGACCGTGTACGGCGACGTGCACGACATCGGCAAGTCGCTCGTCAACACGATCCTCTCGAATAACGGCTACACGGTATACGACCTCGGCAAGCAGGTGCCGGTGAATACGATCATCGACAAGGCGGTCGAGGTCGGCGCGACGGCGATCGGACTGTCGGCGCTGCTGGTGTCGACGAGCAAGCAGATGCCCATTTGCGTGCAGGAGCTCGACAAGCGCGGACTCGTCTTCCCTGTCATGATCGGCGGCGCGGCGATCAACCGGCGATTTGGGCGACGGGCCCTCTTCGTCGACGGCGAGCGACCGTACGCGCCGGGCGTCTTCTACTGCAAGGACGCCTTCGAAGGGCTCGACACGATGGAGGCCCTGATCGCGAAAGACCGCGACGAGTTCGTCGCCAAAACGCTCGACGCGGCGCGCAAGGACATTTTTCTGCATACGCAGGTCGGCAAAGATGTCGCGAGCGGCGATGATGCCGGCCGCAGGAGCGATGTCGCCGCGAACAATCCGGTGCCGCGCGCCCCCTTCTTCGGCACGCGTGTGTTGCGAGACATCCCGCTCGACGAGCTGTTCGCTCTGCTCGACATCGACGAGCTGTTCCGCCTGCAGTGGGGCGGCCGCGGCTCGGGCGAGGCGTACGAACGCGCCGTACGCGAGGAGTTCCGTCCGACGCTCGAGCGCCTGACGAGTGAAGCGAAGCGCGAACGCTGGCTCGTGCCGCAAGCGGTGTACGGCTATTTCCCCGTGCAGTCGGCCGCCAACGAGCTGCTCGTCTACGACCCGGCGGCGTTCGAGAGCGACGGTGGCTCGCTGCGCGAGATCGCGCGCTTCAAGTTCCCGCGGCAAGAAGGTCGCGAGCGGCTCTGCCTCGCCGATTACTTTCGGTCCTCCGAATCGGGCGAGCTCGACGTGGCGGCGTTCCAGATCGTGACGGTCGGCGATGAGGCGACGAAGCGTTTCGACGATCTGCAGGCGCGCGGCGAATACTCCGAGGCGTTCTACCTGCACGGACTGGCGGTCGAGACCGCCGAGGCCGTCGCACAGTGGATGCATCTGCGCATTCGCCGCGAGCTCGGCATTGGCGACGAGCAGGGGAAGCGCTACTCGTGGGGCTATCCCGCCTGTCCGGACCTGGAGGATCACGCGCAGCTGTTCAAGATCCTCCCCGCCGCCGACTCGTTGGGCATGCAGCTGAGCTCGGCGTTCCAGCTCATTCCGGAGCAGTCGACGGCGGCGATGGTGGTGCACCATCCCGAGGCGAAGTACTACGCGGTGCGCGGAACGGAGAGCGGCGCGCTGAGCGCGGGCGCGTCGCTGGAGCCGGTCGGATGACCGGCATCGCCAACTCCGCCGCCGTGCGCGATCAGCGCGATCAGCGCGATTTGCTCGACCCGCAGCGCGTACTCGTTTTCGACGGCGCGATGGGGACGATGCTCTACGCGCGCGGCGTGTTCATCAACGTGTGCTACGACGAGTTGAACCTGCGCGAGCCCGATCTCGTGCGCGACGTGCACCGCGAGTACGTCCGCGCCGGCGCCGATGTGCTCGAGACCAACTCGTTCGGCGCCAATCGGCTGAAGCTGGCACTGTACGGACTCGAGACCCAGGTGGTCGAGGTCAACCGGCGCGCGGCGGAGTTGGCGCGCGAGGCCGCCGGCGAGGGCGTGTTCGTCGCGGGCGCGGTCGGGCCGCTCGGCGTTCGGCTCGAGCCGTACGGGCCGACGTCTCGCGCGGAAGCGCGAACGTTCTTCCGCGAGCAGATGCAGGCGCTGCGCGACGGCGGCGCCGATCTCTTCATCCTCGAGACCTTTGCCGACCTCGATGAAATCGAGCAGGCGATTCTCGCGGCGCGCGACGTCGACGCCGCAGCCCCCGTCATCGCGCAGATGACCATCGGGCCCGATGGACTCACGCCGTACGGCGCGGCCCCGGAAGACATCGCCCGCAGACTCGATGCTCTAGGTGCGGACGTCATCGGACTCAACTGCTCGGTCGGTCCGCAGACGATTCTCGAGGCGATCGAGCGCATGGCCGCCGTCACGCGCCGGAAGCTGAGCGCGCAGCCGAACGCCGGTATGCCGCGCGAGGTGGGCGGCCGCTCGATGTACATGGCGAGCCCCGAGTACATGGCGACATACGCGCGCCATCTGCTCAACGCCGGCGTGAAGGTCATCGGCGGCTGCTGTGGGACGACGCCCGAGCACATCCGCTCGATCGTCGAGGGGATTCGGCCGCTGAGACCGAGAACGCATTCGTCCGTCGCCAGTCGTCAATCGACAGCAAGTCCCGACACCAGGCACCCGACGCCCGACACGCGGGGTTTGGGCGTCGAGCCCATCCCGTTCGCTGAGCGCTCACAGTGGGCGGCGAAGATCGCGGCGAAGACGTTCGTGACGAGCGTCGAGATCGTGCCGCCGCGGGGCGTCGATGCGACGAAGATGCTCGAGGGAGTGCAGGCGCTGAAGCGCGCCGGCGTCGATGCGGTCAATGTGCCGGACGGACCGCGGGCGCAGAGCCGCATGGGCGCGCTCATGACGAGCCTGCTGATCGAGCAGCGCGTCGGGATCGAGACGGTCACGCACTACTGCTGCCGCGACCGCAACCTGCTGGGCATGCTCAGCGATTTACTTGGTGCGTCGGCCGTCGGCCTGCGCAACATGCTGATCATCACGGGCGATCCGCCGAAGATGGGTCCCTACCCCGACGCGACCGCGGTGTTCGACATCGATTCGATCGGGCTGACGAATCTGGTCAGCCGGCTCAATCGCGGGCTCGATCCGGGCGGGAACGCGATCGGCAAGCCAACCTGCTTCGCGATCGGGGTCGGTGTGAATCCCGCCGCGATCGATCCACTGCACGAGCTGAAACGGTTCGAGTGGAAGGTTGACGCGGGCGCCGAGTACGCGATCACGCAGCCGGTGTTCGACGTCGAGCAGCTGGAGCGCTTTCTGGCGAAGATCGATCACGTACGCATCCCGATCATCGCCGGCATCTGGCCGCTCGTGTCGGCGCGCAACGCGGAGTTCCTCGCCAACGAGGTGCCGGGCGTCGTAGTGCCCACGGCGGTGATCGAACGCATGCGCGCGGCCACCCTGAAATCGAAGGAGCACGCGGTGGCCGAGGGCATCGCGATCGCGCGCGAGATGTTTTCCCGCGTCCGCGAAGCCGTGCAGGGTGTGCAGGTGTCGGCACCCTTTGGGAAAGTGGAGATGGCGCTGGACGTCTTCCACTAGTGGCCGCGGCACTCGGCGTTCGGCACTCGGCACTCGTGACCGCAAACCCCGGACGTCGAGTGCCGAATGCCGAGTGCGCGTCGTCATTAGCCATGCGTCTTCCCTCCCTCATCTGCGCGCTGCTGCTGGTCGCGGCGCGCGTCGGCGCACAGAGTGCCAGCGCTTCCGAGCTGGCGGAGATCACGCAGCGCGGACGCGACCTTGCGGCGTACGACGTGGCGATCGTCGGCGCGCTCGACGCGCTGTCGCGGCGCGATCCACCGCCGGGTTTGGTGACGCGGTACGTCGTCCGCCGCATCGATCGGGGATTCGTCGTGCGATTCGGTCACTGGAGCGCGGCGCGCGACACCTTCTACGTCGCCTACGAGGCGACGCAACGGAACGGGCCCGACGATTTCGGCGTCGACACCTTTCTTCCCGCGCGCATCGGTGACGAGTCGGACCGCATCGATGTACTGGCGGTGGAGACGACGGAGCGAACGTTCGGCAAGCATTCGCGGCCGTTCCGCGCGATCGTGCTACCCGCGGCGAATGGCGAGCGATGGGTATACTGGGTGCCCGAACAGACACGCCTCGGTCTCTGGCCGCTCGGCGACGACGTGCGCTATCGCGTGCGCGCCGATGGCGCGCAGATAGTCGAGCGGCGCACCATGCATCGCTCGCTGCTCGAGACTGTGCTTCCGCTCGGCACGGAGTACGGGTCGCATTCGGCCTTATCGGACCGGCCGGAGGACAGCGACGTGATGTTCGTGCTCAGGCGGCGGCCGGCGGTGCCCGAGATCGTCGCGGCCGGCGGTCGCTACTACTACATCGCGCTCGATGGGACGATCGCAGTAAGCGAGCGATGAAGAGCGCGGGTCACGTTCGGCCCGCTCGCCGACACTGACATCGCTGGCGGTCCTTCGCCAGATTTCGGTATGACAACCGACCTCGGCACCGCGCGACCGCCGCTCACGACGCTCTCCGATGAGGAGACGATGTTCCGCGAGGCCGTCGCCGGCTTCGCCCAGGAAGAAGTCAAGCCGCGCGTCGCGGCCATGGAGCGGGCGGCGGCAATCGACAAGACGCTCATCCCCAAGTGCTTCGAGCTTGGGCTGATGGGGATCGAGGTGCCCGAGCAGTTCGGCGGCGCCGGCGGCACGCTGATGATGGTCACGATCGCCGTCGAGGAGATCTCGAGCGTCGATGCGTCGGCGGCGATTCTGGTCGACGTGCAGAACACGCTCGTCAACTACCCGATCACGCGCTACGGCTCCGATGACCAGAAGCAGCGCTACCTGCCCAAGCTGACCTCGGAGACGTGCGGAGCCTACGCGCTCTCGGAGGCGGGATCGGGTTCCGACGCCTTCGGCCTCGCCACGCGCGCCGAGCAGAAAGGCGATCGCTGGATTCTCAACGGCCGCAAGCTGTGGATCACCAACGGCGCCGAGGCGGGCGTGTACATCGTGTTCGCGAACACGAATCCGCAAGCCGGATATAAGGGGATTACCGCGTTCATCGTCGAGCGTGGCTTCACGGGATTCTCGGTGGGAAAAAAGGAGGACAAGCTTGGCATCCGCGCATCGAGCACGACCGAGCTGCTGCTCGACCAGTGCGACGTGCCCAACGAGAACGTGCTCGGCCCGGTGGGCCAGGGCTACAAGATCGCGATCGAGACGCTGAACGAGGGGCGCATCGGCATCGGCGCGCAGATGATCGGCGTGGCGCGCGGCGCGCTGGAGACGACCATCGCCTACGTCCAGGAGCGCAAGCAGTTTTCCAAGGCCATCGCGGATTTTCAGGCGGTGCAGTTCCAGATCGCGCAGGCGGCGACCGAGCTCGAGGCCGCGCGGCTGATGGTGTACAACGCCTCGCGCCTCAAGGACGCCGGCCTTCCGTTCACGCGGGAAGCGGCGATGGCAAAGCTCTACTCATCGCAGATGTGCGAGCGAGTGACATCGCTGTGCGTCGAGCTGCATGGTGGCTACGGCTACACGAAGGACTATGCGGTCGAGAAGTTCTATCGCGACGCGAAGATCGGAGCGATTTACGAAGGGACATCGAACATGCAGCTGCAGACGATCGCGAAGCTGGTCATTCGATAGTGGTCCGACGCCCGACGCCCGTCAGCCGCGAATCAGCCCTGGAAGCGACGCCAGTAGCCAGACGATGAACGCCGCGAGTCCCGCCTGCCCTGCCGTCAGCTTGCCGGTGACCTTGAGCCCGATGGCCACCAGAATCGCCCACCAGATCACGAACACGTCGACGCGCCCTGCGAGCGAGAGCAGTCGCGGCGCCGTGTTGTCAGGATCCATGAAGCGCGCGAGACTCGCCGTGACGGCGTATCGCGATTTCGCACCGTTGAAATCGATCAGCAGCCCCTGAACGACGTTGAAGAGCCCTTCCGCAATCCAGGGAAAGGCGGCGAAGGTGGACACGACGAACGCCGACGGCAGCGTTTGCTTCGAGCCGAAGAATTTGCCGACGATCCAGATCAGGAATCCGAGCGCGAACACGGCGAACACAGTGAAGAGCACGGCGAAGATCGGACCGATCGAGCTCATTTTGTCGGCGATCGCTTTACCCGCCGACACTTGATCCGCCGTCATGCTCGGATTTGCCTTCTGCGCCAGCACCATCTGGCGCGCGAATTCCGCGTCCATGATTGGCTGCATACCGCCACGGCCGGCGAACGCGAGCACGCCGATGGCGACGCACAGCACTACGAGCGCGACGCCGAAATTGCCGTTCTCCCGCCGCCGGAATACCGTCGAGGGGGCGTACCAAATGTCCATCAGGTCCTCCCACACGGAAGCCGGCGCCGGCGGTGCGGAGGGCATTGGGTCGGTCACGAAAAACCTCGTCGAGTGAAGGAATGTGCGTTGACATCGCGCACATAGAATGCTCACCCAATCGGCGCACCGGTCAAGAGCGGCGCGGTCGCTATCTTTTCGGCTGCATCCTTCTTCTGGAGATCAGCTCGATGTTCGCTCGTCCAAGCCGCGCCGCGGTCGGCGCGCTCGCTGCCCTGTCGATGCTCGCCGTGTGCGCCCAGGCGCAGGTGCCGCAAAGCGAATACGCCGCGCGCCGCGCCGCGCTGGCCGCGAAGCTGGGCGATGGCGTGCTCGTCGCGATCGGCGCGAGAGAGCCATCAAAGGACTACGAGTCCTTCTATCAGACTCCTTCGTTCTACTATCTGACGGGCTTCAAGGAGCCCGACGCCGCGCTCGTGATGGTCAAGCACAAGAGCGATGTGCAGACGACGCTCTTGGTACTTCCGCGGCAACCGTCGCGCGAGGTGTGGACCGGAACCCGCTACGGCGCGGACGGCGCGACGAAGCTGACGGGCCTTCCCTCCCGGGCAGCCGACCAGCTGCGCCCGCTGCTCGACTCGCTGCTGCGCTCGGAGCCCACGCTGTACGTCGTGGCCGAGATGTCGGAGAAGGGTGAGCCGCTGAGCATCGACGCGCAGCTCGTGCAAGGGTTGACCGCCGCGACGAAAACGAAGGTGGTCGACGCCAATGAGATCGTCCAGCAGCTGCGCGGCACCAAGTCTCCAGCGGAGCTCGCACTCATCCGGAAGGCGGACTCGGTGACCGTGTCGGCGCAGCTCGAGGCGATGCGGGCGATCGCTCCGGGAATGAACGAATTCGAGGTACAGGCGCTGATCGAGTACACCTTCCGCCGCAACGGTGCCGACCGTCCGAGCTTCGCCACCATCGTCGGATCCGGTCCGAATTCGACGACGTTGCACTACAACGCCGACGACCGGGTGATGAACGCCGGCGACGTGGTGGTGATGGACATCGGCGCGTCGTACGATGGTTACGCCGCCGACGTCACGCGCACCGTACCGGTGAGCGGCACTTTCACGCCGGAGCAGCGCGCGATCTACCAGCTCGTGCGCGACGCGCAGGCGTCGGCCGAGCGCAACGCGCTTCCGGGGATGGCCTCGCGCGTGATGATGGATTCCGCCGCGCGCACGCTGGCGGCCGGACTGGCGAAGCTGGGACTGATCGAGGCGGCGGACGCGACATTCGACGGAGCGCCGGAGGGCTGCGGCAGGGAGACATGCCAGATACCGCAGTATCTCCTCTACTACATGCACGGCTTGAGTCACGGCATCGGACTCGAGGTACACGACCCCGATCAATTCTATCTGACGGGCAAGCTCGCGATCGGGAGCGCCTTCACCATCGAGCCGGGCGTATACGTTCGCGCGTCGCTGCTCGAGGGATTGGCCGACACGAAGCGCAACCGCGCCTTGATCGCGCGCATCCGTCCGGCGGTGGAGAAATACAAGAACATCGGCGTGCGCATCGAGGACGACTACGCGATCACGCCCGCGGGCCTCGAGTGGTTGTCGAAGGCGCCGCGGGAGCTGACCGAGGTCGAGGCGGCGATGCGCGAGCACGCCACCGGAGTTGCGCCGCGCGACGCGCGCATGGTGGAGTCGTACAAGGGCGCACGGCCGTAGCGTCTAGAATGGCGTGAGCGTCATCGGCGCATAGCCTGGAGCGGTCACCGTGATCGTTCCAGGCGTAACGTCGAGTCTCCAGTCGACAGATGTCTGCCCGTTGCGATTGGTGTTGCCCGATCCCGAACAGGGAGCGCCGCAGGTGCTACTGGTCGGAATCAAGCTGCCCATCGCAAAACCATGGACCGTCATCCCGCTGACCGTGCTCCCCGATAGAGTATAGGTGACGGTGATTCCGGGCGCGACGCGTCCTGTGGCATCCGTGGCGACGATAGCCTGGGTCGAGAAGCCGATGCTCGGCGAAAACTTTCTGGCCAGGTAGAATGTCAACGGAGCGCCCGTCCCCTCGATGCTCAACTGCGCGTGATTGGCGTATTCGGCCGTTTGCAGAGTTGGATACGGGCAGAGCGTCCACTGCGCGGTCGCATTGCCGCTTGCGTCCGCGGCATCGGCGTGGCCTGATCCGCACGTGGAGAGATCGACGATCGTATTTGGGGTCGGCGTGAGCGTTATCGGACCGAGGTTCGGCACGGGATTGCCGAACGCGTCGATGTACGTCACGTGGAAGTCGACCGTCGAGCCCGCTGGCGCGGTTGCCGGGAGGTCGACTGGCCTCAGGAACGTGAACTGCCCGTGCACGATCGACTCGTGGAAGACGACGGGAGTGACGCCGGGCGTACTCGCCGTGATCTCCACCGGACCGGCGACGGTGCCAAAGAATCCGCTGCTCGCTTGACCGGATCCGTCGGTGACGGCAGTCGCGGACGACAGCGTCGCCGTCCCCACGGTGACAGCAAAGGTGATGCTTGCTCCGCTGACCCCGACCCCGACAGCGTCGGCCAGCTTGACGACGATCGGCGACGCAACCGTACTCAGGCTCGCCGTCCGAGTCACACCATCGCCGCTGATGATGGAAAGCGTGGTGCCCGCCGCCACACCCGCCGTCGCGGTGAACACCGTCGAGATTCCTCCGGCGATCGATGCGGTCGCGCTGTTGCTCCCGACGCCGCCCAAGGTCCAGATGGACTGCGTGCGGCCATTCGCGTCGGTCGTCGAGCTGCCGGGTGCGAGCGAGCCATTGCCGGCCGCCGCGCTCCACGTCACCGTCGAACCCGACACGAGGTTTCCGTACTGATCCGCCACCTGCACCACGAGCGCCGCCGCCAACGCGGCGCCTGCGGACCCGCTTTGCGCGTCGCCGCTCACTTTGGCGATCGCCGATGCGGCGCCTGGCGTGGCGGTGGCGTGGAACGTGGCCGTCCCCGCCGAGCCGAACTGCGCGGTGACCGTGCGCGTGCCGGCAACGGTGCCCAGCGTCCAGGTCGCGGTCGCGAACCCGCTCGCGTCGCTCGTCGTCTGCGCGCCGGCGAGCGAGCCGCCGGTAGCGCTCACGCTCCAGGTGACGGCGACGCCGGCAACCGCGTTGCCGTTCGCGTCGGCGACCTTCGCCTTGAGCTGCACCGGGAGCGTCGTCGCCACCGCGGCGGTCTGATTGTCGCCAGCGACGACCGTCACCGTCGTCGCGCCGCCGGCCGTTCCCGTCGCCGAGAACGAGACCGAAGTGAGTCCGGTCGCCGACGCCGTCGCCGTGTTCACGCCCGCCGTCGTTCCCAGGGTCGGCTTCGCCTTCGCCAAGCCGACCGAGCCCGCCGCGCTCAATGTGGTGTACGTCGAGGGACTCACGCTGCCGCCGCCACTCGCCATGGTCCAGGTGACGACCACGCCCGGCACCCCGTTGCCGAAGTGGTCGACCGCTTTCACGACGAATGAGTCCGTCACCGCCGCGCCGGCGACTCCGGTCTGCGCATCACCGCTGATCTTGCTCAGCGACTCCGCCGCTCCTGGCGTCGCGGTGGCGTGAAAGGTTCCGTAGGTGACCGGCAGGCCGGCGGAGTTGATCGCCCGCACCTCGACCGTCTGGGCGCCGGCAAGCGTGCCCATCGTCCAGACATTCTGCGCGATGCCGCCGGCGTTCGTCTGCACGGCGCTGGCGAAGACCGAGCCGCCGCCTACCGTGACGACGAAGTTGACGACCGCGTTCGCCACGATGTTGCCGCTCGCGTCGAGCGCCTTCACCACGATCGGATTGGCGAGCGCGGTGTTGACCGTCGCCGATTGCGCATCACCCGACACGATGTCGAAACGCGCCGGGATTCCGGTAAGATTGCCGGTCGGCGAATCGCCGCCGCAAGACAGTAGAACGGCCGCGGCAATCAGGAACCCGGCGACGTGAAGCGGTTGCCTGGGCGAGATGCGGGACACCATTACGAGTCTCTCGGCTGGTGATACGAACAAGACTATTCGGGGGTCCACGGGTAGTCGAGCGAAAAAATCCGAGGGTTATGGAACGCCCGACACAACCCGCGCCAGGCATGGCGCGTCACTTGTCGGTCAGCCCATGCAGAATCCCCGCGCGAATTCGCGCCGCTTTTGCCGATGCCGCGGGATCAGCCTCCACCCTGAAGCTCGACACCATTCGGACGTGTCCCGTCAACGTCTGAATCTGGCCCCCTCGGCGCACTTTGATGGTCAGCGACGCACCCTCCTTCGCACTAAAGGCCGCGCGGAATTTCTGGCCGAAGGTCTCGTCCGTCACGAGAAGGTCGCCGACCGACACTAGCATGTCGCCCGGCCGCACGCCCGCCTCGCTGGCGGCACTGCCATTCTCGACACCGGTCACGACGATCCCGCTCGTGTCGGCGACGGTCTGCACGCCGATTTTCGGCTCCTTGTCCTCGGCCAACCGCATGCCGGCCAGCGGCAGCGTCACCGCCCAGGGAAACGGCTCACGGCCGTCGATGTAGCGCGCATTGAATTCGGCGAACGACTTGCCGCCCGCGGCGGTACTCAGCGCGTGCCACCACTGCTCGGGCGTAAATCCCTTCCCGACCTTGTAGGTCTCGTTGTAAAGCGATCGCATCACGTCGTCGAGCGACTGCTTGTTGTCGCTGGCGTCGCGGATCTGGATGTCGAGCAGAAGCCCAGCCAGCGAGCCCTTTGGGTAGTAGATGTAACCCGAGCCATCGGTCGGATGGATCCAGGTCGAGAGCGACGCATCCTCCAGGGCGACGGGCGGTGCGGCGCTCACTTCCGTGATCTTGCCCGTGGTCGCGTCGAAGAATCCCGTCGAGTCGACCACGCCGCCGCGCACCATCGCGAGGTCGGCGTAATAGTCGGTGATGCCCTCGCTCACCCAGAGCCACGGCGTCGGCTGCTCGTGCGCGTACTGGTACGGCCAGAGGTCGATCGGGCGCAGCCGCTTCACGTTCCACGAATGGAAGATCTCGTGCGCGTAGAGCGATGGCATGAAGGGGCTGCCGATGGCGCCGAGCGCGATCACGTCGACATGCGAGTTCTGGTGCTCGAGCCCGCTCGCGCCGCCGTAGCTGGAATCGGCGATCTGCATCACGGTGTACGTCTGCCACGGCGTGTCGCGGAACACCGCCATCTCGGGCGGGATCACCTTCTTCAACTGATCCCAAACCTGCGCGCGGGCCGGCCCCTGCACGCTGCCAGCCGGGTAGCTGGCAAACCGCACCCAGTGGTCGGCGACGCGCGCCGAGTCGATATCGAACCGCCCAATGAAGAAGGGCATGTCCACCAGGTCGTGATAATTCGCGGCGCCATAGGCGCGCGCGGACTTGGATGTCATCCCCGTCGCGACGTTCCAGGCGGATGACGTGTGCACGGTCACGGTGGCGGGAAACTCGAAGCCGCGTCCCTCGGGATAGAGAAACAGGTTCGTGCCGTTGAACAGCAGGAAATCGTTCCGCGCCCACGCCATGGCGTTGTCGAGCGAGTCGGCGCGGAAGTCGAATGACACGACGATGTGGGAGGCGCCGGCGTTTCTTACGCGCCACGTGTCGTAGTCGAGCTTGTCCCAAGCCAGCGGCTTGCCGTCGCCTGTCGCCGAAAAGTTGCTCACCCACTTGGCGAAGTAGGTCAGCTCGTACGCGCCTGGTGTCCAGGCGGGCAGCGACAACAGCAGCGGCCCGGCGCCCGTCGTCGTCAAGGACATTGCGACCTTCACCGTGCGGCTGCGGGCAGTCGTCTCGTCGAAGGTGACGGAGTACGCGATCCCGCTCACCGGGGCGGAGATCGACTGCGCGGCGGCGGCGACTGGGAGCCAGCTGAAGACCGCCAGGGTTAGAGCAGAGTGTGAAGAAATCATTGGCGGGCGGAAACGGGGTGGGCGAGGGCTGTCGGGGACCTGCGGAATATCGCGTCGGGGAAGCGGGGAGGACACTGCGAAAGCGCTGCGTGTTGCGTGCGGCGTGCTCACAGCACTTGGTCATCCGTGACTCGTCGCCGCCCCGTCGGTCATCGGGGTGCGTGCCGTGCACGTAGCAAGCAGCACGCAACGCCCTTGTGCAAGTCCCGCCCTCGGCGGCGTCCCATTGTCGCACTCCCCCCTGAGCGAGGTCGATATGAAAGCGTGGGTCATGGCCGCGAGCGCGGCATTGCTGGTAGTGGTGGGTTGTAAGGCGGCGAAGGAACAGTCGAAACTGGAAGAAGTGCAGCGCGTCGCCTCGCCCTCGGTGGATGCCGGGTCTGCCATTGCCGCCACGGGTAGGGTGATGGAGGACAAAGCCCGAGCGCCGCGCGATGAGGTGGCGCAACGGCAGGCAAGCAACGCGGCGCAGGCCTCCACGCCGAAGGGATTCGACACGCGGACCAACACGGACTCGATCGTGCCGTCGATGATCATCCGCACGGGTCAGGCGAGCATCTACGTCGACTCACTGCAGGCGGGGATCAACAGCATTCGCGAGCTTGCGCGCCGCGTCGGTGGCTATGTCGCCAACACATCGATCATGTCCGGCAACGATCAGACGCACACCGCGACGCTGGAGGTGAAGCTCCCCGCCTCGCGGTTCGACGAAGCCCTCACCGGGCTGGCGCCGATCGGAAAAGTCGAAGGGGTGAACGTGCAGACCGAGGATGTCGGCGAAGAGTTCGTCGACGTCGCCTCGCGCGCGACGAATCTGCACAAGCTCGAGAGCCGCCTGATCGACCTGCTCGCCACGCGGACCGGCAAGCTCTCGGACATCGTTGAGGTCGAGAACAAGCTGTCCGAGGTGCGCGGCGAGATCGAGCGCATGGAGGGACGCATGCGCTACCTCAAGACACGCTCGGCCATCAGCACCCTCACGATCAATGTGCACGAGAAGTTGCCGGTCGTCAGCCCGCGCGGTGGCGCCAACGTGATCGCCGAGGCGTTCGCCGATGCCTGGAGAAGCTTTGTGAAATTCGTCGCGGCCATCATTGCGAGCATGGGCGTTCTCATTCCGCTGGCACTGATCGTGTTCGGTGCAATGCTCGTGTTGCGGAAGTACGTGAAGCTGCCAACCCCCCGTAAGACTCCGCCCAACTCCGACGACAAGCCGCCGACGGATATCGCGGCGTAGATGGCATGCGGGCAGGTGTCAGATGTCAGATGTCAGATGTCGGTGACCTCGTCGATGCGCGGACGCTGACATCTGACATCTGACGTCTGACATCTCTTACTAGCGGTGGTCAGTGGTCGACAGTTTATTCGTCTCCCTCGCCCACCGCCGGAGCCACAGTGAAGTCCGTCCCTGATCAACCGGTCATCAGTCCGAACGCGGACCAAGTCCCTCTGTCAGCCGACGACCAGCTCCACCAGCCTTACATCTCCGACGCAACTGACCTCGCCGAGCTCACCCCTGGCGCGATCATCCTTGGCATCCTCCTCGGGCTGGTCTTTGCCGCCTCGAGTGTCTTTCTCGCCCTGAAAGTCGGACTCACCGTGAGCGCGTCGATTCCGATCGCCGTCCTCTCGATCACGATCTTCCGCTGGATCGCGAAGGTGTTTCGCCAGAAACCGGCGACGATTCTTCAGAACAACATCGTGCAAACCACCGGCTCGGCGGGCGAGTCGATCGCCGCCGGCATCACCTTTACCCTGCCGGCGCTGCTGTTGCTCGGCTACGCCCTGCCGCCGATGAAGGTCGCGGCGATCGCGCTCGTCGGCGGATTGCTCGGCGTGTTCCTCATGGTACCGCTCCGCCGCACACTGATCGTGAAGGAGCATCGCACGCTCAAGTATCCCGAAGGCACAGCGTGCGCCGAAGTGCTGATCGTCGGCGAGAAGCGTGGCACGCAGGCAGCGATGGTCTTCACCGGCTTCGGCCTCGGCGCGCTCTACAAGTTGATGAACACCGGCTTCCACGTGTGGCCGGACGTCATTGTCCGCACTTTCCAGCGCATCGTCGCGGGCGGTCGCGCCGAGCTGTTCGGCGAGATCCGGGCCGAGATCAGTCCGGAGCTCACCGGCGTCGGCTACATCATTGGGCCGCGCATCGCCGGCTATCTGTTCGCCGGCGGATGTCTGTCGTTCTTCGTCCTCATTCCGACCATCAAGTACTTCGGCGCGGGCCTCACGACGGCGATCGCGCCGGCGACGACGCTCATCGGCGGCATGGACGCCATGGCGATCCGCGCCAACTACGTCTACTACATTGGCGCCGGCGCGGTGACGGCGGCGGGCATCATCAGCTTGCTCCGCGCACTGCCGACCATCGTGAGAGCGGTGATCGGCGGCGTGGGCGACGTGCGAAGCGCGGCCGGCTCGGGAGAAACGGAGCGTCGTACGCAGCGCGATCTTCCAATCAAGCTCGTGCTGGGGATGGTGGTGGTGCTCGGCGCGGCGATGGTGATTTTGCCGCAGATCGGCATCAACATCGCGGGCGCCATTCTGGCCGTTTTCTTCGCCTTCCTCTTCGTCACCGTGTCGTCGCGCATCACCGGGGCGATCGGCGCGTCATCCAATCCGATCTCCGGGATGACGGTGGCGACGGTGCTGCTCACCGCGCTGATCTTTCTCGCCGTGGGATGGACGGGGATCGAGCATCGCGTGCTCGCGCTCTCGATCGGCGGCGTGGTCTGCGTCGCGGCCGCCGTCGCCGGCGCGACGTCGCAGGACTTGAAGACGGGCTACCTCGTCGGCGCCACGCCGAGACGCCAGCAGATCGGTTTGGTGTTCGGCGTGGCCAGCTCGGCACTTCTCGTTGGCTACACGATCAATTTCCTGAACAAGAGCGCCGAGACGCTGGTCGTGCGCGATTACGCTGGTGTCGGCGTGCCGGCCGCGCAGATCGAGGGGACGCGCGTTGTCGATGGCGTCAGCTATCGCGTCGGCCATCTCTTCGAGCAGACGGGGCCGGCACCGGCGGGCGAATATCTGCTCGACCAGAATGGCGCGATCAAGTATCTCGTCGATCCGGGCATTGGCGGTCGCGAGGACACGGACTTTCGCGGCCGCAAGGTGACCAAGCTGGATTCGCCGAAAGCGCAGATCATGCGCCTCGTGGTCGATGGCATTCTGACGCAGAAGTTGTCATGGGGATTGATCCTCATCGGCGCCTTTCTCGCGATTGCGATGGAAATTCTCGGATTGCCGTCGCTGCCCATCGCCGTCGGCGTGTATCTGCCTATCTCGACCTCGGCCACGATGTTTGTCGGCGGGGCGATTCGCTGGCTGGCCGAGCGACGCGCGCCGCCGAAGAGCGACGCCGAGGCCGACTCGGGGCCGGGCGTTCTGCTTTCGTCGGGGCTCATCGCGGGCGGCGCGATCATGAACGTTCTCGTCGCCGCGCTCGGCACCATCGTGCTTGCGGATCTCCGTCACACCTGGGCGGACAAGATCGACATGAGCGGCGCCCTCGGCGGCTTCGCGACCAGCCGGCTCGTCGGGCTGTTTTTCTACGCGATGCTGCTGGCGCTTCCCCTCTACTACGTGGCGACGAGGAAGCGCGAATAGCGCGGCGAGATCCGGCCGCTGCGCTCCGTCGTACCACTGTCATGACGACGCATCTCCTCGGCCTCGCGCTGCTCGTCGCCTGCGCGGCCGCCGCGCCGAAGGGTGCGCTCGACCGGGAAAGGCCGCGCTTTCTCGCGCTCGGTGATTCCTACACGATCGGCGAGCGGGTCGACTCCGCATCACGCTGGCCTGTTCAGCTCGCCGCGGCGTTGCGGGCGAAGGGCGTGGCGATCGACGATCCTGTCATCATTGCGCGCACCGGCTGGACAACGAGCGAGTTGGCGGCGGCGATCGATCGCGCCGATCCCAAGGGGCCCTTCGCGCTCGTGACCTTGTTGATCGGCGTGAACAACCAGTATCGCGGCCGGGACGCGACCGAGTACGACACGCAATTTCGCGCGCTACTCGACCGGGCGATCGGATTCGCCGACGGGGATCCGCGCCGGGTGATCGTGGTGTCGATTCCAAATTGGGGCGCAACGCCGTTCGCTGAGGGACGCGACCGGGCGAAGATCGGGCGCGAGATCGATCTGTTCAACGCGATCGCCAAGCGCGCGTCGATCGAACGGCTGGCGCGCTTCGTCGATGTCACGCCGGAGTCGCGTGAGGCGGCGACCGATGCGTCGCTCGTCGCGCCGGATGGTTTACATCCGTCGGCGAAGATGTACGCGGCGTGGACGGCGCTTGCGCTCAGCGAGGCAATGCGCGCGATGGGACAGGGGACTCGAAATTAGCGCGCGTCGCGCTAGATTCTCCCGCTTCTGGAACGCGCCGAACCGACGACAGGAGGATGCAACATGAATACGAAAGAGATTGGGCAGCGACTGGTCGACCTCTGCCGCGAGGGGAAGAATCTTGAAGCGGTGGCAACACTGTACAGTCCCGACATCGTCAGCATCGAGGCGCAGACTCCGCCCGGGATGCCGGCGGAAATGAAGGGGCTCGAGGCAATCCGCGGCAAGAACGAGTGGTGGGTGGCCAATCACGAGGTGCATTCCGCGTCCGCGAAGGGGCCCTTCGCGCTGGGAGATCGCTTTTCCGTCGTGTTCAATTTCGAGGTGACGCCCAAAACAGGGGCGGAGAGCGGAAAGCGCATGAAGATGGAGGAAGTCGCGCTCTATACCGTGAAGGACGGGAAGATCGTTCGTGAGGAGTTCATGTACTGAGCAGTGGATCCGGCGAATCCATCGCGACTCATTCTCATTTCTCTTGCGTCAGCCCACTACAGCCATATATTCGGATTCATGACGGCCCACGCCTCCGCACAGACCTACTTTTATTACTTCGCCTTCCGGTCCTCCGGGGGACGAAGCGCGCATGTAGGTCGGTAGCTCGCCGATCAAACACCGCTTCAACCGGCCCCCGAATTCTCGGGGGCCTTTTTTGTGTGTGCTGCCCACGCCAGACGCCGAGAAGATCATGTCCAGCGCATCTCTAGCACTTCACACGTCGCCAACGACCGTCGGAAATGCCGTGCTGGCGTTGACCCAAGCGCGCGCGGCACCACCGAACGCGATCGTGCGCGTTCCGGTCGGATCGCATGGGCTCGGCGTCTCGGTGGGGGGAAGTCCCATCGTCGTGATCGCTGGTCCCTGCTCCGTCGAGGGACCGCACATGCTGCTCGACGTCGCGCGCGCCGTGCGGGGGAGCGGAGCGTCGATGCTCCGCGGCGGAGCCTACAAGCCGCGCACCTCGCCGCGCGCGTTTCAAGGACTCGGTGTGGCCGCCCTCGAGTGGCTCGCCGCGACGCGCGATCGATTCGGATTACCGATCGTCACCGAGGTCGTCGATCCGCGCCAGGTCGAGCTGGTCGCGCGTTACGCGGACGTTCTGCAAATCGGTGCGCGGAACATGCAGAATTTCGCGCTGCTCTCCGAGGTGGGGCGCGGCCGGACGCCGGTGCTGCTCAAGCGGGGCATGTCCGCCACGATTCACGAGCTGTTGAGCGCCGCCGAGTACGTGTTGGCTGGCGGCAATCCCAATCTCATCATCTGTGAGCGCGGCATCCGCACGTTCGAGGTCTCGACGCGCAACACGCTCGACGTGTCGGCAATTCCGGTGATCAAGCGAGAGACGCATCTGCCCGTGATCGTGGATCCGAGCCACGCCGCCGGCCTCGCGCCGCTTGTTGGCCCACTCGCGCTCGCCGGGATCGCGGCCGGTGCCGATGGACTGATGATCGAAGTGCATCCCGATCCAGCCACCGCGCTCTCGGATGGTGAACAATCGTTGACTCCCGCGGCGTTCGGCTCGCTGATGCGCTCAGTCGAGCTCGTCGCGGTCGCCGTCGGACGCTCGCTTGCCCGCTCCCCCATGGTCGCCGCCACCGCGCCCGAGCAGGTCGCGTGCCCCGGATAGCATTCCGCAATCCAGACTAGCTTACACGCTTCACGACCGGAGATTCTCACATGAATGTCTCGACTCTCGCGCTCACTCCGCAGCAGACGACGAATGCCGGCCGGCGCGAAGGATCCGGCTCGCGGTGGGACGGGATTCACCGTCCCTACACCGCGGCCGACGTCGAGCGGTTGCGCGCATCGGTGCGCATCGAGCACACGCTCGCCCGTCGCGGCGCCGAGCGGCTGTGGGAGATGCTGACGTCGCGCGAGTACGTCGCGGCACTCGGCGCGCTGACGGGCAACCAAGCGGTGCAGCAGGTGCGCGCCGGGCTCGAGGCGATCTATTTGAGCGGCTGGCAGGTTGCCGCGGACGCCAATCTCGCCGGCCAGACGTATCCCGATCAAAGCCTGTATCCCGCCAACAGCGTGCCGGCGATGGTGCGTCGCCTCAATCAAGCGCTCACGCGCGCCGACGAGGTGGATGGGGTCGAGGGCACGCGGGGCGCGCATGAATGGTTCGCGCCGATCGTCGCCGATGCGGAGGCCGGATTTGGCGGCCCGCTCAACGCGTTCGAGCTCATGAAGGCGATGATCGAGGCGGGCGCCGCCGGTGTGCATTTCGAGGACCAGCTGTCCTCGGAGAAAAAGTGCGGTCACCTGGGCGGCAAGGTGCTCGTGCCGACGTCGCACTTCATTCGCACGCTCGTCGCGGCGCGGCTCGCGGCCGACGTGCTCGACGTGCCGACCATTCTCATCGCCCGCACCGACGCCGACAGCGCGCGGCTGATCACCACCGACGTCGACACGCTCGATGCTCCCTTTCTCACCGGTGATCGAACGCCGGAGGGATTCTTCCGCATCACCGGGGGCATTCAGTGCGCGATCGCGCGGGCGCTCGCCTACGCGCCGTACGCCGATCTGCTCTGGTGCGAAACGTCGACGCCCGATCTCGATGACGCCCGTGTGTTCGCCGAAGCGGTGCACGCGCAATTCCCGCGCAAGATGCTCGCCTACAACTGCTCGCCGTCTTTCAACTGGAAGAAGAAGCTCGACGCCGCGACCATCGCGAGCTTCCAGCGCGAGCTCGGCGCGATGGGATACAAATTCCAGTTCGTGACACTGGCGGGCTTCCACTCACTCAACCACGGCATGTTCGAGCTGGCGCGACGCTATCGCGAGCTGGGCATGACCGCGTACTCGGAGCTGCAGGAAGCAGAATTCGCGTCCGAGCCGAATGGCTACACGGCCACCAAGCATCAGCGGGAAGTCGGTACCGGCTACTTCGACGAGGTGTCGCAAGTCATCTCCAATCGCGCGGCGTCGACGACCGCGCTCACCGGCTCGACGGAATCGGAGCAGTTCTGAGCTCCCGTTCGTTCAATCAGTCGACACACGCGAGAGAGCTGATACCGGGTGTGCAGCTCATCGGGGTAGCGGTCGCGGGCGCCGATGCGATCCTCACGTCGGAGGCTCTCGCGTTCGTCGCGGAGCTGCATCGCCGCTTCGACGCGACGCGGCGCGCGCGCCTCAGTGAAAGAAGCGTGCGGCGCGCCGAGCTTGCCGCCGTGCAACCGGGCGGCGCCTTCGACTTTCCGAGCGAGACCGCGCCAATACGTGCGGCGTCGTGGCAAGTGGCACCGGCGCCGGCGGATCTGAACGACAGACGGGTCGAGATTACGGGGCCTGTCGATCGAAAGATGATGATCAACGCGCTCAATTCCGGCGCGCGCGTCTTCATGGCGGATCTCGAGGACTCGTGCTCGCCCACCTGGCACAACGTCATCGATGGACAGCGCAATCTGATGGACGCCGTGCGGCGAACGCTCGCGCTCGACGTGGGCGGCAAAGCGTACCGGCTCGCGGACTCCACCGCGACGCTCGTGGTGCGGCCGCGCGGCTGGCATTTGGATGAGGCGCACATCCTGATCGACGGCGAGCCGGCGTGCGCGAGCGTCGTCGACTTCGGCCTGTTCTTTTTTCACAACGCGCGCGAGTTGGTGGCGCGCGGGTCGGGACCGTACTTCTACCTCCCGAAGATGGAGAGTCACCGCGAGGCGCGGCTCTGGAACGATGTCTTCATTGCCGCCCAAGACGCGCTCGGCGTCGCGCGCGGCACCATCCGCGCGACGGTGCTGATCGAAACGCTCCCCGCCGCGTTCGAGATGGAAGAGCTCCTCTATGAGTTGCGCGAGCACGCTGCCGGGCTGAACGCCGGACGCTGGGATTATCTCTTCAGCTTCATCAAGACGTTCCGGTCGCGACGCGACAAAGTGCTGCCCGATCGCGCGCAGCTCACCATGTCGGTGCCGTTCATGCGCGCGTACGCCGAGCGCCTCGTGCAGGTCTGTCATCGTCGCGGCGCGCACGCGATCGGTGGCATGGCCGCCTTCATTCCGAGCCGGAAGGACGCCGAGGTCAATGCGCGCGCGTTCGCGAGAGTGAGAGAGGACAAGCAGCGCGAGAGCGCGCAGGGCTTCGATGGCACCTGGGTGGCGCATCCGGATCTCGTCCCGGTTGCGTGCGCTGTGTTCGACGACGTGCTCGGCTCGCGCCCGAATCAAAAAGAGCGGTCGCGCGACGACGTACACACTACAGCCGAGCAGTTGCTCGATGCCTCGGTTGCCGGCGGACAGGTCACCGCGGAAGGCATCCGCATGAACGTCGAGGTCGCGCTGTTGTACATCGAAGCGTGGCTACGTGGCTCGGGCGCCGTCGCGATTCACAACCTGATGGAAGATGCCGCGACCGCGGAAATCTCACGGACCCAGCTGTGGCAATGGATCCGCCACGGCGCAGCGATCGCGGGAGGCGGCACGATGACTGGCGAGTATTATCGAGCCGTGCGCGAGGTGGAGCTCGCTCGAGCAACAACGGGGGCCGAGGCGAGTGCGCGTTTTCCCGAAGCGGCGGCGCTGCTCGACACGCTCGTGCTCGGCGAGTTCGAAGAGTTCTTTACGGTATCGGGGAGTCGCTTGCTCGCTTGAACGCCGTATGCCGACTGTCAAGGATTTGGTGCTCTCTCGCTAACGTGGCAACGCTCCGAATTCGTCGCGAATTGCCCGGGTCGCCGCGTGATAGCCACACATGCCATGCACGCCGCCACCCGGCGGAGTGGACGCTGAGCAGAGATAGATCCCCTTGGCGCCGGTGCGATACATGCGCCGCGTGGGACGCAGGAAGAGCTGCACGAGATCATTCGCGCCGCCGCTGATGTCGCCGCCGACGAGATTCGCGTTCTCCTGTTCCAGCGTGGCCGGCGACCGGCTGGCGCGCGCGATCACCGTGTCGCGAAATCCGGGTGCGAAGCGCTCCATCTGCGCTTCGATCCTCGCCGTCATGTCCTCGGCCGAACCGTTGGGAACGTGACAGTAGCCCCATGCGGTGTGCTGGCCCGCGGGCGCGCGACTATCGTCGAAGAGGCTGGGTTGCGTCACGAGGACGAACGGCCGCTCGGCGCTGCGCCCTTCCCATGGCTGGCGCTCGCCTTGAGCGATCTCGGCCAGCGTGCCACCGACGTGCACCGTGGCCGCACGCAGGCAGTCCGTGGCTTTCCACGGTATCGGCCCCGACAACGCCCAGTCGACCTTGAACACGCCCGGCCCGTAACGAAATCGCTCCAGCGCGTTCCGGCTACCAGCGGACATGCGGCCGCTCGCCATGCGCGCCAACGCGCGAGGAGAGGTATCGGCCAGCACGATCTTGCTGTGCGGAAGCTCGTCGATCGACTCGATTCGCTGGCCCGTTCGGATCACACCACCGAGCGACGTCAAGTACGACGCGAGCGCGTTGGCGATCGCTTGCGAACCTCCCCTCGGAATCGGCCAACCGTAGATACCGGCCACCGCCGCGAGAACCAATCCAATCGCGGAGCTGCCGACGCGCTCCAAGGGCAGAATGGAATGCGCGGCGTTCCCCGCGAACAGAGCCTGCGCTTTCTCGGTAGAAAATTGCCGCCGTGCAAATGTGGTGGCGGGCATGAGCGCCCGGATTCCGAACTTCGTGAACTGCAGCGGATGCGAGGGAATGCCGATTGGACTGAGGGCGTCGGTCTCGATGGTCTGCCACTCTCGGGCAATCGCGCCGATCGAGGACTGATACGCCTCCTCGTCGGTGCCCAGCAGCCGCGCCGTTTCCTCGTGCGAATTCGTCAGGAGCGCGACGTCTCCGCTATCGAGCGGATGCGCGCAGGCGATGGGAGGAGTGACCCAGGTCAAGCCATGCGCGGCGAGCGGCAGCGACTTGAAAAATGGAGACGCCTGGGCCATGGGGTGAACCGCGGAGCAGACGTCATGGACGAAGTCCGGCAGCGTGAGCTCGGCGCTCCGTGTTCCGCCGCCAACGGTGTCGGCGGCCTCGATCACCAGCGTCGAGAGACCGTGCCGAGCCGCCACGATCGCGGCCGACAGGCCGTTCGGTCCGGCTCCAACGACCACGACATCGAACGTCTCAGGCATGTTCGCGGTTCAATCGAGAGAGCGCGCGCAATCCTCGCATTCTACGCGCGGTCGCGAATGACTCGTGGCGAGGGGCACGGTTGGGTCAGCGGGCATGGAGCTGGCGCGACTGGCGGCGCGTTGGTAGCTCGTCTGTCAGCGCGAATGATTACGATTCGCGAAAACCCAGGCAATAGCACTCGTAGACTGTATCCTGCTTTCGCATACAATTACGCGCCAGAGGATTCCAAACGATGAACCGGCCCGCCGCGGACATCCCGCTCGACAACGCGACCGGCTCGCGTCCTTCACTCCGTCCGTTCACCGAGCGCGATGCCGCGCCACTGCTTCCCGAGATCGAACGGCGCGACGCGCTCCTTCGAATCGCCGGCACGAGCATCGTTCCGCTTATCGGTGCGCCGACGCCCGTGGAGGAGATGACACGCCTGCGAACGGCGTTGGGATCCGGCCCCCGTCTGCTCGTCAAACGCGATGACGCAATCTCGTTCGCCTTCGGCGGCAACAAGGTGCGCAAGATGGAGTTCACCGCCGCCGAGGCGCTCTCCGCGGGAGCGGACACCTTGGTCACGATCGGCGGCGTGCAGTCGAATCACGCGCGAGTGACGGCCGCGACCGCCGCCCGCCTGGGGCTGCGCTGCTCACTCGTCATCAATGGCCGCCGGCCCGAGTCTTTGTGCGCGAACGCGTTGCTCGATGAACTGCTCGGCGCGGAGATCGAGTACGTCGGGTCACGCGAGGAGCGGGTTCCCCACATGAACGCGGTCGTGGCGCGACTGCGGCAGCAAGGGGCTGCTCCCTACGTCGTTCCGCTCGGCGCCTCGACGCCCCGTGGCGCGCTCGGCTTCGTGCGCGCAATGGGCGAGCTGCTGAGTCAGATGTCGGCGCCGGACGTCATCGTTCACGCGGCCTCTTCGGGCGGAACGCACGCCGGACTCAGCGCGGCCTGTGCCGTCTACGGGATCGCCACCCGCCTCATCGGGGTCAGCGCGGATGATTCGCGAGACGAGGTCGAGACGCAGGTCCGCTCTATCCTCGCCGGAATGGGAGCGGATCTCGGGTTCGACCGCGACGCATTCCTGAACGCATGCCGCATCGAGATCGACGATCGATTCGTCGGTGAGGGGTACGGCCGGGCGTCCCCCGAATCGTCCGAGGCGCAGAGGCTCGCCGCCAGACAGGAAGCGCTCTTCGTCGATCACGCGTATACGGCGAAAGCGCTCGCGGCGCTCATCGCCTACGTACGCGAGGGACGATTCTCGAACGACGCGACCGTTCTCTTCTGGCATACCGGCGGCCAGGTTGGTCTCTTCGCCTGAAGTTTGGCGACGCTCACCGGCCGCGGCCGTACTTCCGCATCGCCGCCGCCAGCCGGTCGCGCGGCAACGCGAACACGCGCAGCTCATCCGCGCCGGTCATGGTCTCGGCGGCGAGCAGCGCATTGACGATCGCTTCTTCCGTCGCCTGCACCGTGGCGTAGAACAGCGGATTGAGCCGTGAGTTCGGCACCATTTGAACGGATGCCACGCCGGTGTCTCCGTAAACGCGGGCGTTGGCGGTGGAGAAGGCGACGAAGATGTCGCCGGAGCTGTTCTCTCCCTTGCCACCCATGCGGCCGACGCCGAGCGCGGCGCGGGTAACGAGACGCTTGAGCTGATGGGGGAGGAGCGGCGCGTCGGTGGCGATGACGATGATGATCGAGCCGGCGCCAGCATCTGCATCGTTGTCCGGCGGGCGCGGCGCGGGCGCGGCGCCGCAGCGCGGGCGGCCCGGACGAAGCGATGGATCCTCGGACGCAATGCAGGAGAGCAGGTCGGGAATTTCCTGACCCACGGGCACGCCGGCGATGCGCAGCTCGGGCCGCGAGCCATAGTTGCACTGCACCAGCACGCCTACGGTATATCCGCCCGCGCCCACGGCGAGCTTGCGCGACGCAGTGCCGATGCCGCCCTTGAAGCCGTGACAGACCATGCCCGTGCCGCCGCCGACATTGCCCTCCGGCACCGGACCGCTCGTCGCGCCGTCGAGCGCGGCGATGGTGTGCGCCGCGGTCACGTGAAATCCGTTGATGTCGTTCAGCCCTCCATCATACGTCTCGGCGACCACGGGAAGTCCCCACGGCTGCAAGCCGGGACGCGTCACCTGCCACTGAAGGATGGCATCGCGCACCACGCCGACGCTGTGCGTATTGGTGATCGCGATTGGTCCCTCCAGAATGCCGCTCTCCTGCAACCAGGTCGTTCCGGTCATCTCGCCGTTCCCGTTGAGCGTGAACCACGCCCCGAAGACGGGATCGGGATTGCTCTTTCCGCGCGGAAGGATGACGGTGACGCCGGTGCGAACCGGTCCTTGGCCACGAACGAGCTTGCCGCTTCCCGAGATCAGTGTGGTGTGCCCGACTTCGATGCCGGCAACATCAGTGATCGCATCGAGCGGACCGGCGGTGCCGCCGATCGGAATGCCGAGCTCGCGCGCGCGAGTCTTGTCCTGGGAGAGGAGCGCGGAGGTACAGACAAACAAGAGGATGGCGACAGCGATCGGCTTGCGCATGGTTGTTCCTCAACGGGTCCACAGCGAAGGTGGGAAGACAAGAATATCATCGGCTGACGGCGGCTCGCATCCGGTCCGCGGTTCACTTGCCGCCGCCTTTGTCGTCGATGGTGGACGTCACGCGGCCGTTCGCGTTCACGAACTCGATGCGCGCGGCGCCGAGCGAATCCACCATGAGTCGCAGCCGCGTCCTGCCGCTCGGATCCGACATGTTGAGGATGGCCGACTTCGACTGGTCGCGCCCGACGAACAGACGCTGGGCGGCCAGCGGCTCTCCATTGCGCGGACCGGCCCAGCGCTTAAGTGCGGCGCCGCGCGCGACGGTGTCCGTCGTCTTCATGATCGAATCGCGCTCGCGCACCATGTCGAGGATGTCGACGTTGGCGCGGTCGAGCATCGAAATGCCGACGGCGCGCTGCCCGTTGTTGTCGGCGTAGTCGACATTCAGCACCTGGTCCTGATTGAACTGGTCGAAGGACATGTGGGTCGATGCCCGGTACTTGCCGTCGGCGCCGCGCTGGCCGGTGAAGGTGAGTCCGCCGTTCTCGGTCCCCTCATCATTGAAGAAGATGAGGCCGGGCCGATTGCCGCCCGCATAGCCGAACGGTTGTCCCTTGTAAATCGGTCCACTCGACCGAGGGCGATTGGAGATGATCAGACGATACTTGCCGTCCGGCTCCATGATGTTGATGCGCTCGACGTCGATCTCGGTGAACTTCTCGTGGCGCGCCGGCTGCTTGAATGCCGATCCAGCGCCGACGATCATGACCACCGTCGTGGCGACGGCGTACATCTTGAGAAATCGCACGTCTCGCTCGAGATGCTGACTCATGTTCGCTCACGGCGTGGGATGGTGGATCAATCACGTCTCATGAAGGCCGAGTATACTACCGAGCTCGATGCCTGCCGAGCGGCGGCGCGAACCTTTTCGGCGCTCGCGCTCGATGGCGCCGTCAAACAAAAACAAAGAGACCCCGCTCCGGTTGACAGCGACTTCTCTGCGCTGGACCTTCCCCGCGGACCCACAGCCACACTCTTCGCGGGCGAGGATATGCGATGGCGCATGCGCAGCTCCCAGTCGTAGACACGAGGCCGGTCACCATGCGGCGCGATGCGTGGTGGGTCCAACCGCTCGTCACTGCGATCATCCTCTCGTCGTTCCTCGTCTACGCGACGTGGGCCGCGTTTCAGAACGCGCACTACACCTTCGGCCCCTATCTCTCGCCCTTTTACTCGCCAGAAGTCTGGGGCGACTCGCCGCACGCCTGGTTCGGGCCCAAACCGGGGGCGTGGCCGGCCTGGCTGCCCTTCTCGCCGGCGCTGTTGATTCTCCCCTTCCCCGGACTTTTTCGCGTCACCTGCTACTACTATCGTGGCGCCTACTACAAGGCGATGTGGGCCGATCCGCCGAACTGCAGCGTCGCGGAGCCACGCAAGAAATACTGGGGCGAGCAGCGCTTTCCGCTCATTGCTCAGAACATCCACCGCTACTTCCTCTACTTCGCGCTCCTCTTTCTGATCTTCCTCACGCTCGACGTCTGGAAGGCGATGTGGTTCGCGGACGCCGCCGGCGTGAAGCACTTCGGCATCGGCGTCGGCACCCTCGTGCTCGCGTTCAACGTCGTGCTGCTGGCGAGCTATACGTTCGGCTGCCACTCCCTACGCCACATCGTCGGCGGCTATCTCGACCAACTGTCCGGCCGACCGGTGCGCAAGACGCTCTACGACTGCGCGAGCTGCTTCAACCGGTGGCACATGCGCTGGGCGTGGATGAGCCTGTTCGGCGTGGCACTGACGGACGCATACGTGCGGCTCTGTAGCATGGGAATCGTGCATGATTTTCGAATCTTTTGATGCGACACTCCCGACGGGTGCCCGCATAGATGTCTGAATATCAGATGGACGAGCACGACGTCCTCGTCATCGGCGCCGGTGGTGCCGGCCTTCGCGCGGCGATCGCCGCCGCGGCCGCCGGCGTGCGAGTCGGACTCGTCTGCAAGTCGCTGCTCGGCAAAGCGCACACGGTCATGGCCGAGGGCGGCGTGGCGGCGGCGATGGGCAACGTCGACGATCGCGACAGTTGGAAGGTTCACTTCGCGGATACGATGCGGGGCGGGCAATACCTCAACAACTGGCGTATGGCCGAGCTCCACGCGAAGGAGGCGCCGGACCGCGTGCGCGAGCTCGAGAGCTGGGGCGCGCTGTTCGATCGCACCGCCGACGGCCGCATTCTGCAGCGCAATTTCGGCGGGCATCGCTATCCCCGGCTCGCGCACGTCGGCGACCGGACCGGACTGGAGATGATTCGCACGCTCCAGGATCACGGCATCCATCAAGGCATCGACGTGCACATGGAGTGCACGGTGCTCACGCTCTTGAAGGATGGCGATCGCATCGCGGGCGCCTTCGGGTACGATCGCGAGCGTGGCCGATTCCGGCTCTTCAAGGCGAAGGCCGTGGTGATCGCCACCGGCGGCGTTGGTCGGGCGTTCAAGATCACGAGCAACAGCTGGGAGTACACGGGTGACGGGCACTCGCTCGCCTATGACGCCGGCGCGGCGCTCCAGGACATGGAGTTCGTCCAGTTCCATCCGACCGGCATGGTGTGGCCGCCGAGCGTGCGTGGCATTCTCGTGACGGAAGGAGTGCGCGGCGAGGGCGGCGTGCTCAAGAACAAGGAAGGCCGCCGCTTCATGTTCGACGACATTCCCGCCAACTATCGCGCGCAGACCGCCGACAATCCGGACGAGGGCTGGCGCTACACGCAGGGCGATAAGGAGGCGCGCCGCCCGCCCGAGCTCCTCACGCGCGACCACGTCGCGCGCTGCATCCAGCGCGAGGTGCGCGAAGGCCGCGGGTCGCCGCATGGCGGCGTCTTTCTCGACATCGCCTGGATCAAGGAGCGGCTGCCGCATGCCGCCGAGCACATCAAGAAGAAGCTGCCGAGCATGTATCACCAGTTCAAACAGCTGGCCGACATCGACATCACCACCACGCCGATGGAGGTCGGTCCGACGACGCACTACATCATGGGCGGCATTCGTGTCGACGGGGATTCGCAGATGTCCACCGTGCCGGGTCTCTTCGCGGCCGGCGAGTGCGCCGCCGGTCTGCACGGCGCCAACCGGCTCGGTGGCAATTCGCTGTCGGACCTGATTGTCTTCGGCAAGCGCGCGGGCGAGTACGCGGCCAAGTTCGCCGCCGATAACACGAGTGCGGCAGTCGACCCGGCGCAGGTGGACGCCGCGGCGAATGCGGCGCTGGCGCCATTCGAGCGCGATGGCGGCGAGAGCCCGTACGCGATCCAGCTTGCGCTGCAAGAGATGATGCAGGATCTCGTCGGTATCGTGCGCACCGAACCGGAGATGAAAAAGGCACTCGACGGCATCGCCGCGCTCAAGTCGCGCGCCACCACCGTACGCGCCGACGGCAATCGCGAATACAATCCGGGCTGGCACACCGCGCTCGACCTGCCGAATCTGTTGACGGTCTCCGAGGCGATCACGCGCTCCGCGCTCGAGCGCCGCGAGAGCCGCGGTGGCCATTTCCGCGACGACTATCCGGAGAAGGATCCGGCGTTCGGTACGTTCAACCTGGTGCTCAGGAAACACACCGACGGCACGATGAAGATGGAGCGCGTGCCGCTGGCGCCGATTCGGGACGAGCTGCAGCAGGTCATAGAGGAAATGAAGTAGGTGAAGCGGATGTAGGGGGTGGGGGTGCGGTTGGCGCAAGATCTCCGGAGCGACCAAAGCCAACACCCCACACCCGCCTCTCAACACCAGAGGTTCTCAGTGTCCAGTGCAACGTTCCGCGTGTGGCGTGGAGACAGTGCCGGTGGCGCCCTTCGCAGCTACACGACCGATGTCTCCGAGGGGATGGTCGTGCTCGACGCCATCCACCAAATTCAGGCGGAGCAGGCGAACGACCTCGCCGTTCGCTGGAACTGCAAAGCCGGAAAGTGCGGCTCGTGCTCGGCCGAGGTGAATGGCAAGCCCCGGCTGATGTGCATGACGCGGTTGAACGAGCTCGATCTCGATCAGCCCGTGACGGTGGAGCCGATGCGCGCCTTCCCGGCCGTGCGCGATCTGGTCACGGACGTGTCGTCGAATTTTCGTGCGAAGATGAAGATCAAGAAGTTCACGCCCCGGAAGCCAGACGCGCCCGATGGAACGTGGCGCATGCAGCAGTCCGACGTCGACCGGGTGCAGGAGTTCCGGAAGTGCATCGAGTGCTTTCTGTGCCAGGACGTCTGTCACGTGCTGCGCGAGCATCACAAGCACGACGAGTTCGTCGGCCCACGCCACTTCGTGTACGCCGCGGCGCTCGAGATGCATCCGCTCGATACGGCGGACCGCGTCGCCGAGCTCAAGGAGAGTCAGGGCATCGGCTACTGCAACATCACGAAGTGCTGTACGAAAGTCTGTCCGGAGAGCATCACGATCACGGACAATGCGATCATTCCGTTGAAGGAACGGGTCGTTGACGAGTTCTACGATCCGATTGGACGGTTGGTGAAGATTTTCAGTCGAAGGACGTCGGGCATCGGGCGCCAGGCGTCGGACTGACCAGCTCACACGAGGTGCGTATGAGAGTTATTCGCGTCGCGATCGTTTGTGCGTCGCTGCCGCTCGCCGCGTCGGGCGCGCGGGCGCAGGTGCTGGCGAGCGAGAAGGGTACGGTCTCGCAGACCGTCGATGGTACGACCATCACCGTGGAGTACTATCGGCCCGTCGCCCGTGGCCGCGATTCGCTCATTGGAAAGGTCGTTCGGATGGGCGAGATGTGGACGCCCGGCGCGAATTGGGCGACGACGATCGACGTCGACAAGGATGTGAAGGTCAACGGCCAGGCGCTCCCCAAAGGGAAGTACGGCATCTGGATGATCCCTGGGCCGGGCGAGTGGACAGTGATCTTCGACAAGACGTCTCGCGCGTTTCATACGCAGCGGCCAAGGCCGGAAAGCGCTGTTCTGAAGCTGACGGTCAAGACCGCCACCGCGCCGCAGACCGATGTGCTCACCTGGTGGTTTCCGGCGGTGATGCGCGACGGCACGACGCTTCACTTGCGATGGGGCACCGCCGACGTCCCGATCCACTTCGGAGTCACACCTACGCGCGCCATCGCACTCGCCGTGGAGCAGCGCGCGCGCTACGCGGGAAATTTTGATGTGACCTTCTCCGGCGAGGGCGCACCGCCGCGCCCCGTCCGGTTCGTGGTCTTTGATTCCGCCGGCGCGGTGCGCATGCGCGCGCCCCCCTTCGACCCGGCGCTCGACGGAACGTCCGAACTGCTCCCCGCCGGCGAACATCGCTTTCATCCGTTGTTCTATAGCAAGGGCGTGGTGTACAGCGAAGAGCCGGACGCTACGATCATTTTCCTCTTCACCAACGACAGGCTCACCGGCTTCGAGATGCACGGCCAGGACGATAAAGTCATGGCTCGCGGCACGCTCGTGAAGCCGTAACGGCTGCGACGTATCAGCGCGGAGGCGCGCATGTCCTCTCCAGAGCTCAAGCCCATTTCGAGCGCCGGAATCCCGGCCGCCCTGCAGAAAGCCGAACGGTATCGGTTGCTCAACGACTCCTCCGCCGCGGAGAGCATTTGCCTCGACGTCCTGGAGCTCGAGCCCGACAATCAGCAGGCGCTGGTGATGCTCGTGCTCGCGATCACCGATCAGGTGGGCGAGGGTCTCGCCGACGGCGTCCGCCGCGCGCGTGATGTGCTGCCGCGCCTGAAGGATGAGTACAAGCGGAGCTACTACGCCGGCATCGTCTGTGAGCGTCGCGCCAAGGCGCAGCTCCGGCACGGCGGCCCTCGCAGCCACGAGATCGCGGCCGACTGGCTGCGCGAGGCGATGGGCTGGTATGCCAAGGCCGAGGCCGTGCGCCCCGCCGGCAACGACGAAGCCATCCTCCGCTGGAACACCTGCGTCCGCATCATGGCGCGCCACGAAGACATGATGACCACGCGTGAGGAGGCGTACGAGCCGAGCCTGGAGTAACGGGTCCGATGCGCATGACGTGCGTCACACCAATCCTTCTCGCGTTCATCCTCGCCGCGCCGCTCGGCGCGCAGAGACGCGAGCAGATTGTCGCCGGGATCGACTCCATTGCCGGCGCCGCGCTTCGCGAGGGACCGATCGCGGGGATGAGCATCGCCGTGGTCCGCGGCGGTGACACGATCACGCTCAAGGGATATGGCTTCGCCAACCTCGAGCATCGCGTGCCCGCATCCGCGCGGACGGTCTACCACGTCGCATCGATCACCAAAAATTTCACCGCCGCGGCCATTCTGCGCTTGCAGCAGGCAGGCAGGCTCACACTCGGCGAGGACATCCAGCGCCTGGCTCCACAGTTCCCGACCCGCACCCGTCGCGTCACGATCAGCGAGCTCCTGAATCACACCTCCGGCATTCGCGACTACACGCAGATGCCGGGATTCGAGGGCGATCGAGAACGGATCGAGCAGTCGCACGAAGCCATCGTCGCGATGATCGCGAATCAGCCGTACGATTTCGAGCCGGGCACGTCGTGGCGCTACAGCAATTCGGGCTTCTTCCTCCTGGGATTGATGATCGAGCGAGCGAGCGGTGTGTCGTTCGCGAGCTACATCGGCGACTCAATCGCGGCGCCACTCGGCATGCGCGACACGCGCTACTGCGAAGACAGACCGATCATCGCCGATCGCGCCCAGGGCTATCGCGTCAACCGGAGCGCGGCCGGCAGTAGCCTGGACAACGCCGACCCCATCAGCTGGAACTCCGCTTTTTCCGCCGGCGCGATGTGCTCGACGGTGGTCGACCTGCTCCGATGGGAGGCAGCGCTCGACGCGGGACGCGTTCTGAATTCGGCAGCGCTCGCCATCATGCGCGCGCCAACGCGACTGCGCGGCGACCCTCCGCTCGACTACGGCTACGGTACCGACCTCGGTGAGATTGCCGGACATCGCATGCTCGGGCACTCGGGGAGCGGCGCCGGGTTCACGTCGGTGCTGCTCCGCCTGCCGGACGACGACATCACGGTCGTCGTGCTCGCCAACAGCGACTCGCGCCCAAATGCGCGCGTGGTCGGCGCGCGCATCGTGCGTCTGATGCTGAACGCTCCGCAACGGCAAACACTGCCGCTCGATCCGCCGGCGCGTCTCGCGCGCTACGCCGGGCTGTACGACACCGAGCTCGGCCGCCTCGAGACGTATGTCGCCGCCGACGGCCTGCGCGCGCGCCCCGCGGGCACTCGTGACACCGGCCTGCTCATGCAGCGAATCGCCGAGGACACCTTTCGCGTCGGCGATGACGACGAGGTGCGCTTCGCCCTCGATCGCGGCCACGCCACGTGGGCCATCGAGTACCAGGGTGGCCTCTTCTCCTGGGCGGGTCGCAGGAAGTAGCCGGCGAAGGCTCTACCGCTCGGCTCCGGCCATCGCGACCTTGATGGCTGCTCGGTCAACCATTTCTCCCTCCCGCCACCATGTCGCGATTTCTATTCGCCGCACTCGCGCTCACGTCGAGCGCCGCTCTGGCACAAGCGCCGGCGCCGCAGCAGCCCGCCGACCTCATCGTCACCGCCGCGCACATCTACACGGTCGACGATGCCCGTCCGATGGTCGACGCGATCGCCATCCGCGGCGGCCGCATCGCGTTCTCCGGATCAAAGAGCGCCGCCATGGCGCTCAAGGGACCGAACACCCGCGTGGTCGACTACACGGGCCGCATCATCATCCCGGGGATGACGGACGCCCACGGCCATCTGACCGGCCTCGGCGCGGCGTTGCGCACGGTCGATCTCGTCGGCACGAAATCGTACGACGAAGTCATCGCCCGCGTCGTCGCCCGCGCCAAGACGGCGAAGCCCGGCGAGTGGATCGTCGGTCGCGGGTGGGACCAGAACCACTGGGGTGATACGCGCTTCCCCACGCACGAGGCGCTCTCGCGCGCCACGCCCGACAATCCGGTGTACCTGACGCGCGTCGATGGCCACGCGGCGCTCGCCAACGCCAAAGCCATGGCGGCCGCGAGCGTCACCGCCGCCACGCAGGATCCCAGCGGGGGCCGCATCGTTCGCGGCGCGGCCAACGCGCCGACCGGCGTCTTCGTCGACAACGCACAGGGAGTGGTCGGCCGCGTCATCCCGTCTTCGTCACGCGACGAGGTTCGCGCGGGCGTGCTGGCCGCGATCAAAGAATGCAATCGCTGGGGACTCACCGGCCTGCACGATGCCGGCGAATCTCGCTTCACGATCGACATCTTCGAGGAGCTCGCGAAAGCGGGGAGCTATAATCTCCGCAACTACGTCATGGTCGCCGACGACAGCGCCGCCGAGTCGTACTACTTCGCCAAGGGACCACAGAGCGACCTCTACGACGGCCGCATCTGGCTCCGCTCAGTGAAACTCTACATGGACGGCGCGCTCGGCTCGCGCGGCGCGGCGCTGCTCGAGCCCTACAGCGATGACGCCGGCAACACCGGCTTACTCATCTCGGCCCCGCAGCACATTCGCGATGTCGCCGTGCGCGCCCTGCGCGCCGGCTTTCAGGTGAACACCCACGCCATCGGCGACCGCGGCAACCGCTTGGTGCTCGACGCGTACCAAGCCGCGCTAGCCGAGGTGCCCATCGCGGATCATCGATTCCGCATCGAGCACGCGCAGATCATCCACCACGATGACATCCCCCGCTTCGCCCGGCTCGGCGTGATCCCATCGATGCAGGCCAGCCATCAGACGAGCGACATGTACTGGGCCGGCAACCGGCTCGGCGACGGCCGGCTTTTCGGCGCGTACGCGTGGCGGTCGCTGCTCAACACCGGAGTCGTCATTCCAAATGGCAGCGACTTTCCCGTCGAGTCGGTGAACCCGCTCATCTCCTTCCACGCCTCGGTCGCGCGACAGGACGCCGAGAACTGGACGGACGAGGGCTGGCATCCAGAGCAGAAGATGACGCGCGAGGAGGCGCTCAAATCGATGACGATCTGGCCCGCCTACGCGGCGTTCCAAGAGAAGGAGCTCGGTTCGTTGACGCCCGGCAAGTATGCCGACTTCGTCGTGCTCGACCGCGACATCATGAAGATGCCTGCCGAGTACATCCTGAGCACGCAGGTGATCGCGACCTGGCTCGGCGGCAAGCCGGTGTACGAGAAACCTTGATCCAGACTACTCAGAAGCCGCCCAATGCGCAGCTGCTCAGAATTATTCGCAGCGCGCTCCTCATGGGGCTGGTACTCTTTGGCGCGACAAGCTGGTACGTGCACCGGCAGCCAGGTTCGACTGGCGGCGACGTGGCGCCGTACCTCCGGTACGCCGTGATGGTCGTGTCGGTGCTCGCCATCGCGTTCGCGCTTGTGACTCGCAATCAGCTCGCCGAGATCCGGGACATTGTTCAGCGCGCGCCGAGAGTGATTCGAGCCTGGGCGGTCGGCGAGGCTGCCGCGCTGTGCGGTGGCGTCAGCTACTACCTATCCGGCGATGCCAGTTGGTACCTCATCGGACTCCTCGCGATGTTGGTCGTCCTCGCCCTCGTGCCAATCGAGCGGAACGCCTGAACGGCGTGCGCATCATCTCGCTCCTTCCGGCCGCGACGGACATCGTCGTCGCCCTGGGTGCGTCACATCTGCTGGCCGGGGTCACGCACGAGTGTGACGCGCCCGGGGCATTGCATGCGGCTCGTGTGACGCGAAGCTCCATCGACGTCCACCTCGCCCCACGTGCTGTCGACGCCGGCGTCCGTGCGGCAGTCGAGGCCGACGCGCCGCTCTTTGCGCTCGACGACGCGCTCATCGAATCGCTCGAGCCTGACGTGATCCTTACGCAGGCCATCTGCGATGTGTGCGCCGTGAGCGAGGGCGACGTCCGTGCGCTCGCCGCCCGAATGACGCGAAATCCCGAAGTGGTGACGCTGGGTGGGACGACCATCGACGGTGTCTTCGCGGATGTCGATCGAGTGGCGACCGCCATCGGGCAGCGCGATCGCGGCGCGGTGCTCCTGGCGGCGATGCACGAGCGGATTTCGTGCGTGCACGCCACCCTCAAGGCCGCGCGGGCCCCACGCCCTCGAGTGGCAGTGATCGAGTGGACCGATCCCATTTTCGTCGCCGGACACTGGGTACCCGAGATGGTGGCGCGGGCCGGCGGCACCGACATGATGGCAAAGGCCGGCGCACATTCGGTGGTGGTGGACGCGGCGCAGGTCGCGCGTGCCGCGCCCGAAGTCGTGATCGTCGCCCCGTGCGGCTACGACATCGAGCGCGCCGCCGCGGAGGCGATGCGTCTGCGCGAGCTCCCGGAGTGGGCGTGGCTGGCCACGCGAGCGCTGTGGGCCATAGATGGGAGTACGCTCACGAGCCGTCCGGGTCCGTCGATCGTCGATGGCATTGAGGTCATGGCTGCGATCTTCCATCCGTCTCTTTTCGCCGCGCCGGAACCGATTCACGCCCGCGACGTGACGCGCCGCTGACGCTCCCCACTATCTTTTCGCCACCTTAGCCGCTCCGAGAGATGCATGTTCGCTGATTCGTCGATTGCTTTTCTGAAGAAGCTCCTCGATACGCCGGGCCCGTCGGGCTTCGAGGGCGCCGCCTCCCGCCTCTGGCGCGAAGAGGCCGAGCATTTTGCCAGCCCGGTCACGTCTGACGTACTCGGCAACAGCATGGCGACCGTCGCCGGGAGCGGCGGCCCCACGATTCTCTTGGCAGGCCACATCGATGAGATCGGCGTGATCGTGCAGCACATCGACGACGAAGGATTTCTGCACATTCAGGGGATTGGCGGCTGGGATCCGCAGGTGCTCGTCGCCCAGCGCATTCGCTTCGCGACCCGCAGCGGTGACGTCTTCGGCGTGGTCGGCAAAAAGCCGATTCACCTCATCAAGACCGAAGATCGCGAGAAGGCGTCGAAGTTCACCGACATGTGGGTGGACATTGGCGCCGCCAACAAGAAGGAGGCGTCGGAGCGCATCGAGGTCGGTGACGCCGGCGTGATCGACTCCCGCACGCTCGATTTTCCCAATGGCCGAATCGTCTCACGCTCGATCGACGACCGCATCGGCGCTTTCACCGTCCTCGAGGCGCTGCGCCGCTACGCCACGGAGCCGGGCGCGGCGACGGTGGTCGCCGCGGCCACCACACAGGAAGAAATTTCCTGGCGCGGCGGCGGCGCTGGCGTCTGCGCCAATTGCGTCAACGCGCATATGGCGATCGTCGTCGACGTCACCTTCGCGACCGATCATCCCACACTCGAGAAGAAAGAGCTCGGCGACCATCCCATTGGTGGCGGTCCGGTGCTCACGCGCGGCTCGATCATCGCGCCCGCTGTGTTCAGCCTCCTGCGCGAAACCGCCGAGAAGCACGCGATCCCCTTCACCGTGCAGGCCGCGGCGCGCGACACTTCCACCGACGCCGACGCCATCCATGTCGCCAGGCAGGGCGTCGCGACCGCGCTGGTGTCGATTCCCAACCGCTACATGCATTCGCCGAACGAGATGGTGAGCCTGGCCGACGTCGAACACGCCGCCGATCTCATCGCCGCCGCCTGCCGGGCCGTCACGTACGAGACGAATCTGCTCGCCCGATGAGGGCCGCAGATCATTGACGGGGCGAGAGACGTGGCGCTTCGGACAAGCAACAAGAGCAGCCGCAGATGAACGCAGAAGAACGCAGATACTGCAAGCTGCGGACAAGAAACATCAATTTGCTGTTGCCCTGTCTGCGTTCGTCTGCGGAAATCTGCGGCTGCATTTCCCGTTGAAGCCCAGAGCAACTCCGTTAGAGCCCGCGCAGCTCGCGACGTAGCGATCGTACGTGGTCATCGCCCTGCGGCTTCAAGATCCGCACGATCGCGACGATGGTGTTCCAATTCCGTGTCGTCGCCGGCACACCGAACAGTGTGTCGAGCTGGCCGAGATAGCCGATCGTCTTCATGTGGCGACGGTACACTCCGAGTACGAATCGGTCCCTCTTCGCGATCACTCGCAGGAACCACTCCCCGCTCGGCGGAAGTGTGATCGGCATGGAGGGCCGGAGGCGGCCAGCGCTCGACAGAATGCTCACGAATCGCACGATGTCGGGGCGCGACGGCTCGGTCCCAAATGGATTCTCCAGCTCCAGCCGGATGAGATCGCGCCCGTCGCAGAGCGCGACCTCCGCTTCGAATGGGAGCTTCCGGAGCAATGCGGCACGGAACGCTGCCCGGGATCCAGGCTTGCGCACGACGAACGTGCCTGCCGCACCAACATTCACGACGTCATAGTCGCTCAGTTGTCGTGCGAGGACGCTCGGGCGAAACGTCCTGTGGCCGCCGACATTGACACCGCGAAGGAAAACGATGAGTGCCACCGTCAGCCCATCACGTCGCGGAGCCGACTCGCTGCACCGCATCACATTGGCGGCTCGCGAAGTGGAGGTCGTGCGTGATCACCGCTGCCGCGCCTCGCGTGCGCTGAACCTCGAGAGCGCGCGCGATGAATCCGCGGCCTTCGGCGTCCTGGCCGGCGGTGGGCTCGTCGAGGATGAGCAGCATGGGGCGCGACGCCATCGCCGCCGCAATGGCCAAGCGGCGCTGCGCCTGCGGGCTGAGGTCGCCCGGATGCGTCTGCTGCGCGCCGGATAGCCCGACAATCTCGAGCGCTTCTCTGGCGCTCGCGCGCGCCTCCGCCGCGCCCATGCCGAGCGCGCGCGGGCCGAACATCGCCTCGTCGATCACCGAGCGCGAGAAGAGCTGCCGGCTCGGGTCCTGGAACACCAGACCTACGTGGCGCGCGCGCTGTTCCGTCGGCAACGAATCCATGGCTATGCCGCCGACGCTGATCGTCCCGGCCCGGCGCGGAACGAGCCCCATGATCGTCTTGGCCAACGTGCTCTTGCCCGCGCCATTGCGCCCCACCCAGGCGACGGCGCTCCCGGCCGGGATCGACAGTGAGAGGTCGGTCAGCACCTCGCGGTCGCGATATCCCGCGCTGAGGCCCGCGATGTCGAGCAGCGGTGCACCGCTCGTCGGGCGCCGCATGAGCGCCGGCTCGTGTTCTCGCTCAACGTCGGCCGGCGCGCCCAGCCGCGGATCGACCGGCGGCCAGCGCCCGAGCAGGTCGTGCGGCGCACCGTCCGCCAGCACCGCGCCATCGGCGAGCACGATCAGCCGCGTCGCCAGCTCGCGCACCAGCGCGAGGTTCTGCTCGACCAGAATGATTCCCTTCCCGGTGTCACTCAATCCGCGCAGTGCATCAGCGAAGGCGCGCGCCGATTCCGGATCGAGCTGCGCCGTCGGCTCATCGAGGACGAGCAGCGGCGTGTCGAGCGCCAGCGCCGACGCCAACGCGACCCGCTGCAGCTCGCCGCCAGACAACTCCTGCGGCAGGCGCGTCGCCAGATGGACGGCGTCGGCGCGGCGCAGCGCATCGTCGACCCGGGCGCGAATCACCGCCGACTCGAGCGCCTGGTTCTCCGGCCCCACGGCGATCTCCTCTTCCACCGTGCCGCCGAGCTCGGTCAGCTGCGTCCACGGATTGGCGAACACGTACGCCGCCGGCGGATCGCCGCCAGCCGGATGTTCTACCGTGCCGTCAATCGTGCCCGGCATCGCGCGGCCGATGAGACCGGCGGCGGCCAGGGCGAGCGTCGTCTTCCCAGCGCCCACGTGCCCCGCTATGCCGACAATCTCGCCCGCCTGCACCTCGAAATCGACGTCGCGCAGCGCGACCGCGTCGCCGTAACTCACTCGGCGAATTCTGAGACGCGCAACGATGTCGTTCACCTGAGAAACAAGCGCCACGCGATCAGCGCCATCGTCGCGAGCCATAGCGCGAAGCGCAGTTGTCGCTCGCCACTCCGATCGCTCAACGGTGTGAGCGCCGTTCGCGGCCGGCTCGGCCGAAACCCGCGCGCTTCCAGCGCCAGCGCGCGCTCCTCCGACTCCGTCACCAACCCGACGACGAGCGGACCCGCCAGCGGCAAGAGCGCTCGCGCCCGGCCGAGCAATCCGCCCTGCACAGCCAGCCCGCGACAGCGCTGCGCGTCGAGCACTTCTTCGGCGCGCCGCTTTGCCTGTGGCACCGCCTCGAGTGAGGCGACGATCACGTACGCCGCCCAGCCCGGCAGGCCGCGCGCCGCCAGCGCGCGCGTGAGCCGGCGCGGCGGAACGCCGACCACCACCCATCCGAGCGCGGCGATCGCGGCGCCCAAACGAATCGCGATCGCGAGCGCCGAGGCCGCCGCTGCCGGCATCGCCGCCGACCGGGGGCCCGACGGCGCGAACACCCCATCCATAAGAAAGATGAACGCCCAGGACGGCACCGCGACGAGCAGCGTGAGACGCGTGACGCTGGCACCGGCGCCGCTGCCCAGCGCCAGCCCGATCGCGATGGCCACGGCGGCGATAGGGCTCCATGGCTGCGGTCCCACGTACGCCAGCACCACCAGCAACACGCTCGCTGCCAACGGCGTCAGCGGATTCCACCGGTCGAGCGATGCAGTCATGGGCTGACGCGCGCGCGCGCAGGCGTCGCGGAAAAGCGCGTGTGCAGCCGCTTTGGCAAGCGCGTCAACACGACCGCGACGAGCACCGAGCACAGTGTCTTGTCGATGATGTCTACGCCGACGCTGGCCACGGTCGCCGCAATGTTCAGCGGCACGTGCATGGTCCTCAGGATGACCGTGATGATGCCCGTGCCGCTTGGCGTCGCGCCGCCGAAGACGAGGATCACGATCGGCACCGAGGTCGAGCCGGCGAGGATGCCGGTGACGATGCCGGTCGGGATCGCGCCGGCGATCGAGCGAAACGCGCCCATGCGACCCGCCACGCCGGCAACTGCCCCGATCACCATCGCCACCGGAATGAAGGCGAAGAAAAACGGCTGGCTCAGCAAGCCCAGCACGCAGTTGCTGGCGATGCCCGTCACGATCCCAGCGACCGGGCCAGCGAGCGCGCCGACGAGGATCGTGCCCACCGAGTCGAGATAGACCGGAAGCTTCAGCGTCGCCACGACCGCGCCGAGCGCGAGGTTGATCGCGACGGCGCGTGGAATGAGGGCAAGTGCGAGCGGTCGCATCGTGACGAAGTGCTCGAGGTTGGCGGGGCCGGAGCGCGAGGCATAACATACGTGGCGAACGCCACACCTCACTACCGCCCCGGCCAAGAATTGTCGCCCAGCATGTTCGGTCATTTTTCGCGCGCCACCGGCGTCGCGCTACTCGCGACGGCGCTCGCCGCGTGTCACACCCAAGCCGTGTCGCCGTCCCCGGCGGCCGCGGACTCCGCCGCGGTGCGCGCGGACATCGCGTTCCTCGCCGGCGACGCTCTTGAAGGGCGCGCAACGGGAACGCCCGGCAACGACAGCGCCGCCTCGTACCTGTCGCGCCGCTACTCGGCGCTCGGGCTCCATCCAGCGATGCAGCGATTCGTCGCGCATTCGCCGTCGGACCTGCACGCCGGCCGCCCGTCGAATCTTTCGACGCAGAACGTGTATGCCATCGTGGCCGGCACCGATCCGCGGCTGCGCAACCAGTACGTGGTCATCGGCGCGCACTTTGATCACCTCGGCCGCTCGCCAGATTTCGCGCTTGACCCCGACGCGAAAGATGCGATTCGCCCCGGTGCCGACGACAACGCGTCGGGAACCGCGGCGGTGATGGAGATGGCCAGACTCTTCGCGCGCCGTCCCGCGGCGCGTCCCATGCTCTTCGTGAATTTCAGCGGCGAAGAGCTCGGCGATCTCGGCTCCGAATATTTCGTGCAGCAATCTCCAGTGCCACTCGACAGCGCTCTCGTGATGCTCAACTTCGACATGGTCGGTCGGTTGAAGAACGACAAGCTCCTCGTCTACGGTACGGCGACGGCGGCCGAGCTGCCGTCGATCGTGAACGCGGCGAACATCGATCCTAAGCTGGCGATCACCGCCATCGGCGACGGTTTTGGCGCGAGCGACCACGCGAGCTTCTACGGAAAGAACGTTTCGGTGCTGCACTTCTTCACCGATGTGCACGAGGATTATCATCGCGCCACCGATCGCGTCGAGAAGATCAACGCCGGCGGCGAGGCGCGGGTGATCGACCTCGCCATGCGCATCGCCCGCGAGATTGCGGACCGCCCGGGCCGTCTCACCTTCACGCGCGCGCCTGAACGGCCGCGCACGGCGTCGTCGAGCGCGTCGGCTGCGTCGACCGGCTACGGCTCCGCCTATCTCGGGACCATTCCGGAGATGGGCGCGACCGAAGTGAAAGGCGTCCGTCTCAGCGGCGTGCGCGAGGGAAGTCCGGCCGGCAAGGCAGGAATGCAATCGGGCGACGTCATCGTCGAGCTGGGCGGAAAATCCGTCACCGATCTGTACGTGTACACCGACGCGCTCCGCGCTCACAAGCCGGGCGACATCGTCTCGATCGTCATCCTGCGCGATGGCGCACGCATGACGCTGTCCGTCACGCTCGGCGAACGCAGGTAGTCGCCCTTTCCCCTTGAACGAGAATACCGTGATGAAACGACTGATCCTCATCGTTGGGGCCGCCGCGGTGGCGATCGTGCTCGGCGCGAGCGTCGCGCCCGCTCAACAGGCGATCGTGCTGCGCGCCGCGCGCTTGATCGACGGAACCGGATCGCCGGCGATCACCAATGCGGTGATCGTCATCGAGGGCGATTCGATCGTCGCCGTCGGGCGCCAGGGCAGCGTGACTGTGCCCGCCAACGCCAAGGTGATCGATTTGGGCGATGCTACCCTGCTCCCCGGGTTTATCGACGCGCACACTCACATCATTGGCCGCACCCTCGGCGATCCGGCCGGCGACGATGCCCTCGTGCGCGACTACGACAGCTACGGCGCGATCCTCGGCGTCGCCAATGCGCAGAAAACGCTGATGGCCGGCTTCACCACCATTCGCAACGTCGGCGCGCCGAACTTCGACGACATGGCGCTGCGCAAAGCCGTGAACGATGGCCGGGCGATCGGTCCGCGCATGCAGAACGCCGGCAACGCACTCGGCATCACTGGCGGCCACTGCGATGAGAATGGATTCAGGCCTGGCCTGATGGATGGCACGATCAAGAATGGGATCGCAAACGGTGCGGATGAAGTGAGGGCCGCCGTGCGCTATCAGGTGAAATATGGCGCCGACGTGATCAAGACCTGCGCGACGGGCGGCGTGCTCTCGGACGGCGATGCCGTCGGCGCGACGCAGTACACGTACGAGGAGCTCAAGGCGATGGTCGACGAAGCGACCAAGCTCGAGCGCAAGGTCGCTGCGCATGCCCATGGGATCGAGGGGATAAAGATCGCCATCCGCGCCGGCGTCGCATCGATCGAGCACGGCAGCTTTCTGGACGAGGAGGCCGCGAAGATGATGGTGCAGCGCGGCACCTTTCTCGTGCCGACGCTGAGCGCCGGCGAGGCGTCCGAGAACGCGGCGAAGAGCGGCGTGCTCAAGGGCCTGCGCGCCCAGAAAGCGTTCGCCGCCACCGCGGCGATGCGTCGCGGCATCAGGATCGCCGTCGCCAACAACGTGCCGATCGCGCTAGGCACCGACGCCGGCGTCGGCGCTCATGGCGCCAATGGGCGCGAGTTTGGACTGATGGTCGAGTGGGGCGGCATGACGCCGATGGCCGCGCTGGTGGCCGGAACCTCCAGCGGGGCGAAGCTGCTGGGCTGGGACAAGCACATCGGCACGCTGGCGGCCGGAAAGTGGGCCGACATCGTGGCGGTGCCCGGTGATCCGTTGAAGGACATTCACGTCACGGAGAGACCGGTCTTCGTGATGAAGGCTGGAACTGTCTACAAGTCTCCCGGAAGTTCTCAGCTGCCCTAAAGGGGCAGACGTCAGACGTCAGATGTCAGATGTCAGATGTCAGCCACTGTTTCTCAGCGGTGGGCAGTCACCGACATCTAACATCTGACACCTGACATCTTCAACTCTCGCGAGTATCGCCTCCGCGAAACGTTGCGGGGCCCCGCCATCGAGGTCGAGAAACAACGACGGCTCGATCAGCTCCAGCTCCATGACCATCGGTTTATTGTCCACCACACATGCATCGACTCGCGCATAAAGCGTCGCATCGGGCGCGCAGGCCAATACTCGCCGCCCAAATTCGATCAGCTCCCCCCGTGGAACCGCCCGCTCGGCTGACCCACCACACTCGCGCTGAACGCGGAAGTCGTCTTTCGCCGTACGCTTGATCACCGCGTGGCTGAACTCGCCGCCCAGGAACACCAGCGACCACTCCCCCTGCTCGATCGCCTCGATGAACGGCTGCACGAGCACGTCGCTATGCTCGAGCATCACCGCGACCCTCGCATCTCCAAAGGCCGCGAGCTCGGTCGTTGTCTGCCACGTGTCGTAGGCGCTGGCCGACACCGAGGGCTTCACGACCGCGCGGCTCCAGCCGTGGCGCTTGAGCACCGAGCGCAGCGGCACCACGTCGGCCAAGCTGATCCGCACCGTCGGCACAACGGAGATCCCGGCGCGCGACAGGTGCTCGAGATAGCCCTTGTCCATGTTCCAGCCGATGATGGCCGGCGAGTTCCACACCGGAACGCCGGCGGCGCGCAGCCGCGACAGCCACCGCTTGAACGCGTGCGCCTGCAGGTGATAGTCCCACGTCGATCGAATGATCACCGCATCGAACGACGACCAGCGCACGCGCTCGTCGTTCCACACCACCGCTTCGACGCGCACCCCCGCGCCTTCCAGCCGGCGCACGGCCAGCCGGTCGTCGGCGGCAAGCGTCGAGTGGTGGCAGTCTGTGGCGAACGCAATGGTGGTCATGAAGCTCCCCGCTGGCGTGACAACGCTGTCGATCGTAACCTACCGGCTGTTGGCCTGACCAATAGCGCCACTTTCCGCCGGTTCGATCATACCACCCATGACGCTCCGTACGCGCCTACCGGCGCCGCGCAGGCTCCCGCCGCTCCTGCCGCTGGATGACCGATCGGCCGAGCCGCTGCAGCGCCAACTCTATCGCGGCTTGCGCGAGGCAATTCTCACCGGGCGAATCGCGCCGGGCGCGCTCGTCTCCTCCACGCGCGCGCTCGCATCGGAGCTCTCGGTTTCGCGTACCACGGTGGTGCTGGCCTACGAGCAGCTCGCGGCGGAGGGGTATCTCTCCACCGCACGCGGCAGCGGTACGCGCGTGGCGAGCGAGCTTCCGGTGCGCGGCTCGGCGGTCGCATCACGACGCCCGTCCGCGCCGGCCCGCCGCGCGCCGCGTCTTTCGCGGCGCGGCGATGCGCTGTCGGCGATTCCGTCCGGCGGTATTCGGGTCGCGCCGGCGGCCCGTCCGTTTCGCGCCGGCATTCCCGCGCTCGAGCTCTTCCCCACTTCGCTCTGGGCGCGCCTCGTCTCGCGCCGCGCGCGGCGCCTGTCACTCTCCTTGCTCGATTACGGTGACGGAGGCGGGTACCGCCCGCTGCGCGAGTCGATCGCCGCGCACGTCGCCGGTGCGCGCGGCGTCGAGTGCGATTGGACTCAGGTCATCATCATGCCCGGCGCCTTCGCGGCGATCGATCTCGTCGTGCGCATTCTGCTCGACGCGGGCGATCAGGTCTGGATCGAGGAGCCGGGCTACCTCGGCGCGCGGGCGGCCTTCGCGGCGAACGGCGTGCGCGTGATGCCCGTGCGCGTCGACGCCGAGGGCATCGATGTCCCGTATGGACGCGCCCGCGCCCCCTCGGCGCGACTCGCCTACGTCACGCCGTCGCATCAGTATCCGCTCGGCATGACGATGAGCTTGCCGCGACGGCTCGCGCTACTCGGTTGGGCGCGCACCAGCGCGGCGTGGATCGTCGAGGATGACTACGATAGCGAGTATCGATATGGCGGCCGTCCGCTCCCCGCGCTCTACGCGCTCGATCAGCACGAGCGCGTGATCTACCTGGGCACCTTCAGCAAGACGATGTTTCCGTCGCTCCGGTTGGCGTTCCTCGTGGTCCCACGCGGGCTCGCGGAGTCGTTCCGCCTCTCGCGCGAGGCGGGCGACCAGCAGCCGCCGGCACTCGAGCAGGCCGCGCTGGCCGACTTCATCGCCGAAGGCCACTTCGCGCGCCATGTGCGGCGCATGCGCGCGCAGTACGCCGCGCGACGTGAGGCGCTGATCGCCGCCGCCGCACGCGAGGCGTCGCAGGAGCTCACGCTCGATGCATCCGATACCGGCATTCACGCTATCGCGTGGCTTCCGGCCGGCGTCAGCGACCGCGATGTCGCGGCGCGAGCCGCCGCGCTCGGCGTCGAGGCGACGGCGCTGTCGACGTACTATCTGGGGCCTCCGCGCGCGCCCGGCCTCGTGCTTGGCTTCGCCGCCGTTCGGCCACGCGACGTCGCCGCGGGGATGCGCGTGCTACGCGACGCGGTCCGCGCGTCGCGCCGGGCGCGGTAGCGCATGCTGCAGGCGTGGAGCTCCGCGTCGTATGGCATTCCCCTGCCAGCCGGCCATCGGTTCCCGATCGAGAAATACGCATTGCTTCGCGATCGCGTGGCGCGCGAAACAATCGCCGAGCTCCACGACCCGCACCGCGCGCTCGAGAGCGAGCTGCTGCTCGTCCACACACCCGACTATGTCCGGCGTCTGACGAATGGCGAGTTGACGGCGGCCGAGATGCGACGCATCGGATTTCCGTGGTCGCCGTACCTGGTGGAGCGGAGCCGCCGTGCCGTCGGAGGGACGATCGATGCCGCGCGCGCGGCGCTCGATCATGGCGTTGCGATGAATCTGGCCGGTGGCACGCACCACGCCTTCCCCGATCACGGTGAAGGATTTTGCGTCTTCAACGACGTCGCCGTGGCGATCCGGTTGATGCAGCGCGAAGGGAGGATCGCCCGTGCGTGCGTGATCGACCTCGACGTTCATCAAGGCAATGGCACCAATGCCGTCTTCGCCGACGACGAGCGCGTCTACACGTTCAGCATGCACGGTGGCAAGAACTATCCATTCCACAAGGTGCCCGGGAGCCTCGACATTGAGCTCGATGATGGCACGGCGGACGAACTCTATCTCGGGCTGCTGGCCGACGCGCTGCCGCGGGTGCTCGCCGGCGCGCAACCGGAGCTGGTCATCTATCTCGCCGGTGCCGACACACACGAGCACGACACGCTCGGCCGGCTCGCTCTCACCTTCGACGGTCTCGCCCGTCGCGATGTGATGGTGCTCGAGTCTTGCCGCGACGTCGGCATCCCCGTCGCCATCACGATCGCCGGTGGATATGGCCGGCGCATCGAGGACACCGTGCAGGTGCACGCCACCACGGCGCGCATCGCATCCACGTTTGTCCGCACGGCCTGCCCCTGATGCTCGCAGCGAGGTCGGAACAGTACGACCGCGGCCGCATCGTGTGCTCGCTGAGCTGGTAGCGTTCCACCGGGCGCGGTGCTGTTAGCTTGGGGCGGGAGGAGTTTGCCCGCACCTCTGCACCACTCCCCGCGCACCGCGCCATGCCCCGCGAATTCGGCTTCACTGCTACCACCGCCGTTCCACTCTACTGGTGCGCCTACGGCTCCGTGGGCGCGCCGCGCTTGCTGGTACTCCACGGCGGACCGGGCGCGCACCACGACTACCTGCTGCCGCAGATGCTCGAGCTCGCCGACCGCTACGAGCTCGTCTTCTACGACCAGCGCGGCGGTGGACGAAGCAAGAGCGATGACCGCGAGCCGATCACCTGGCGCACGCACGTCGACGACCTCATTCGCGTGGTGGACGAGCTCCACTTCGGCAACGCGCTCTCGCTCGTGGGTTATTCCTGGGGCGGATTGCTCGCGATGCTTTACGCGACCGACGCCGCCGCACGGACCACCGCGCCGCTACACCGCCTCATCCTCATCGATCCCGCGCCCGTCAACCGGGAGTTCCGCGCCACATTCGAGTATGAGATGGCGCGACGCCAAGCCGCGCCAGAAATTCAGCGGATGCGCGAAGAGGTCGCCGCGTCGGGACTCCGCGAGCGCGATCCCGAGGCATACCGCCATCGGCTGTTCGAGCTGAGCGTCGCCGGATACTTCGCCCACCCCGATCGCGCGCGCGACCTGACGCCTTTCCGCGTTATGGGCCGCGCGCAGCAATCCGTATGGGAAAGCCTCGGCGATTACGACCTCACCGCCCAACTCTCCGCCGTCGACGTGCCGACACTCATAGTGCACGGCCGTCAGGACCCGATTCCCGTCGCCTCCTCCGAGGCCATCGCGCGTGCGATTCCACGGGCCTCGCTCGTCCTGTTGGATGACTGCGGGCACGTGCCCTACGTCGAGCAGCCGGTTGCGCTCTTCTCGGCCGTGAGAGATTTTCTCGCGACGACCAACCTTTCCACGCTATCTTGAGTCATGGCTCCCGCTCACGAGACCGCGCAGCCGAACATCGGGTCGATCACCGTCAACGACAGACGCCACGAGGTGTCCTGCCGCATCGCGTTCGACGGCGTCGAGTACGTCGGGCGCCTCTGGTTCAGCGATCCGAAATCCGATGTGCCCGCCGTCGCCGACCGCGGCATGCTGCCTGGCCGCACCAAGGATGAAGTGCTCGCGCTCGCGCAGCGCCTGACCGAAGAGGAGCTTTACGCGCGCTACCGCCGCGCCGTCGCCAATCGCCGCCGCTATCTCGCGCTCCGCGACGTGACCGAAGACATCCTCCGCAAAGTGCGCTACCTCAACCAGGTCGCCATCTCCATGCGCGCCGGAATGATCGACCTCAGCGGCGCGGCGCAGGAGATCGACCTGACCGAGCAGCAGCTGCACGATCTGGTACGCCAGCTTCGCGCGAGCGCCGGCGTCGAGGATCCAACCTGACGTTGGATTCGACCCCCGCGCGCATCACGCCGTACGAGCGCATCCTCGAGCCGCTCGAGCAGCACGAGTTCCCCGCCATTCGCGATGAGGCCGCCTCGCGCGGGACCGATATCAAGCGCCGCGACCAATTCCTGCTCCTCGCCAGCGTCGGCGCCACCATGCAGGAACTCATCTCCGACGACGCGCCCGCAGAGGCGACCGACGAGTACGCCGAGCTGCTCTTCCACGCCTTCCACTTCTGGGCCTTCGGCCGCCGGCTCTACGCGTTCGAGCGCGATGCGGCCGAGTCGCTGCTCGCGCCGCACCTCGACCTCGGCCATTGGATTCTCGCCGCGCCGCCGTCGTGCTATCTCCAGCTTCCGAATCAGCTCGTGTGGGCGCGCGTCGCCGCCGAAGCAGCCTACGAGCCGGTGGACGGCTGCTTCGTCTTCGTCGACGAGACGCTGCCCGCTCCCGACGCCGGCGCGCATCTGCGCATTCTGCTGCTGCTCGGCGTGCGCCCTGACCGGCCCGGCGTATCGCTGGTCTCGTACCGCACCGACCTCGACCCACGGACCGCCGCGGCGCACGCCGCGCATCCCTGGCGTGCCGAGGGATCTCCCTTCGCCAATACGATCCCGGGCGGCGAGCGCATGGGCTTTCATTCAATTTCTACCACCAGCGAGCTCGAGGGCTTCGTGCTGCGCGCGCTCTGGTACCTCGACACACACAGCGGCGCGCTGACCGCCACTCCAGGCGGAGCTCCGCCGAACGAATCGCGCATTCCCCACACCATCGTGCGTTTGGAGCGCTGAGCGCCGGCCGCCGTTAGTTTTCGGAATGGATCCGCGAACCACGGCGCACGTGCTCACGCAGATCGGCGAGCTACTGGAATTGCGCGGAGAGAATCGCTTCAAGTCGAAGGCGTACCAGGCCGCCGCGCGCGCCGTGCTCACGATCCAGACCGACGACATCAGGCCGATGTTTCGCGATGGCACGCTCGCCGCTCTCGCCGGCATCGGCCCGGCGACCCTCTCGGTGATCGAGGAGCTGGTCGAGACCGGCGAGACGGGCGGCAACGCGCTGGTTCATCGCGCGCGGGTCGGCGGCGTGGCCGTCGGATGAAGAAGCAGAACGCGAAGCCGCTCGCGAAGCGCCGCGCGACGAAAGCGCGCCGAAAAACGAGCCCCGCCAATGTGACGGCCCACATCGATGCGCTCTACCAGGCATATCCCGATGCGCACTGTTCGCTCGACCATCGGTCGCCCTTCGAGCTCCTCGTGGCGACGATTCTCAGCGCGCAGTGTACCGATGCGCGCGTGAACATGGTGACGCCGGCGCTGTTCGCGCGATTCCCGACCGCCGAGTCGCTCGCGACGGCGAAGCAGGAAGAGGTGGAGGAGCTGATCAAGAGCGCCGGATTCTTTCGCAGCAAGGCGAAGAGCTTGATCGGCATGGCGACCGCGTTGGCGGAACGGCATGGCGGCGCTGTGCCGCAAACGATGGAGGAGCTCACCAGACTCTCCGGCGTCGGCCGGAAGACCGCGAACGTGATCCTTGGCAATGCATTCGGGTTGAATGAGGGCATCGTCGTCGACACCCACGTCACGCGCCTCAGCCAGCGGCTCGGCTGGACCAGGGAGACCGATGCGGTGAAGATCGAGCAGGCGCTGATTCCGCTCGTGGCACGCGACCGGTGGACGAAGCTGTCGCACCTCCTGATCGACCACGGCCGCGCGATCTGCGATGCCCGAGCGCCCAGGTGTGGAGCGTGCTTTTTGGCCAGGACCTGTCCATCTTCCCTCGTATGAGCGACGACAAACGCTATTGGCTCGTGAAGTCCGAGCCTGGCTCCTTCTCTTGGGATGATTTTTGGTCCCTGCCCAACCGCACCACCCACTGGGACGGTGTGCGGAACTTTCAGGCGCGCAACTTCATGCGCGATGGAATGAAGAAGGGCGATCTCGTCTTCTTCTACCACTCGAGCGCCGACCCGACCGCCATCATCGGGATCGCCGAGGTCGCGCGCGCCGCCTATCCCGATGCGACCGCGTTCGACAAGAAGGACAGCCACTTCGATCCAAAGAGCGATCCTACCGCGCCAACCTGGTACATGGTCGATCTGAAGGCGGTCAAGCCGTTCCACGCGCCGGTCACACTCGCCGAGCTGAAGAAGATGAAGGGGCTCGAGACGATGGTGTTACTGCGAAAGGGGAGCAGGCTGAGCGTGCAGCCGGTGACGAGCGCGGAATGGAAAATCATTGCGGACAAGGGGCTTGGGGCTAGGGGCCGGGGAGCCGGCACAGTAGATTCCGCGCCACACGTCACCTGAGGTCATCAGTGAAGAAGGCAACGTTCGAGACCAACCGCGGCACCATTGCCGCCGAGCTGTACGATACCGACGCGCCGAAGACCGTGGAGAACTTCGAGAAGTTGGCGAACTCCGGATTTTATGACGGCGTAAAATTTCATCGCGTGATTCAGGATTTCGTCGTGCAGGGTGGCGATCCCCTCTCGCGTGATCTTCCCGAGGGCGACCGGCGCGTTGGCACGGGCGGCCCAGGGTGGATGATCAAGTGCGAGACCGCTGGCAATCCGCGCAAGCACGAAGTCGGCTCGCTGTCGATGGCGCACGCAGGGAAGGACACCGGGGGCAGCCAGTTTTTCATGGTGCTGAGCGAGGCCAACACCCGGCACCTGAACGGAGTGCACACGGTGTTCGGCAAGGTGACGGACGGGCTCGAGGCGATGAAGACGATCAAGGGCAATGACGTGATGACCAAGGTGCGCGTCGAGTAGACAACCAGCGAGGAGGAACGAACATCATGGCTGCTCCGCGTCCCGAGGACATGAAGGCCGGATTCACTGGTTTGGTCGTCGCGGTGGTACTGCTCTTCTTCGCCCTTTTCGGCATCGTGAAGATGACGAACGCCAAGTATTCGCACGCTGAACCCGCGGCCGCGGAGACACCGAAGTAGCGGCCCTGATCGAGGTATAGTGTTTATGAAGCGCCGACTCGTAGCTCAGAGTCGGCGCTTTTTGTTGGCGACGAAAGAGCGTTCAAGCGCGCAGAATCTATGACATAACTGGCGCAACAGCCAACTGTGGCTTGCGTCCTTCCCCTCTTGTGCGAAGCCTTAAGCAAGATATATTACTGACGGGTAAGTTATACACGATACGTATGTGCAGATCAGCGCTTGAAGCCACGTATTGGCGCTTAAACAATGACTGACCAGTCGGTAATTATGAGCGACGCCATCCAACTCGATCGCGCAGAACCTCGATGGAGACGGCTTCCCGGCGAACGCCCCCGCCAGATCATGGAAGCCGCCTTCGAGATCTTCGGCGAGCGCGGCCTCGCTGCCGCCCGGCTCGAGGATATCGCCAAGCGCGCCGGCGTCTCCAAAGGCACCATCTACCTCTACTTCCCGAACAAGGAAGCGCTCTTCACCGAAATGATCCGCGAGATGGTCATCTCGCAGATCGAGCGCGCCGAGCAGGAATACGCCGGTGGCGACCCCGAACAACAGCTGCGCGCCTACTACCGCGGCCTCTGGCAAAATCTCAACTCGCCCATCTTCGAGACGGTCCACCGTCTGATGATGTTCGAGCTCAAGAACTTTCCACAGCTCGGCGAGTGGTACGTGCGCGAGGTGGTGACCCGTGCGCTCAATCTCGCCAGCTCCATCATCAGCCGCGGCATCGCGCTTGGGGAGTTCCGCCAAACCGATCCCGACGTCGCGGCGCGCATCGCGCACGCGGTCTTCGTCACCAACGCCGTCTGGGCCTGCAATCGCAACCAGTTCGCCGTCGTCGCCGGTGACCCCGACGCTGTACTCGAGCAGATGACAGACTTCGTGCTGCATGCGTTGAGATCGGACACCGCTACCCCTTCGGAGCCCGACGCCACCGGCGCGGGATCACGCGAATGAATCGCACATTCCCCCATGCCCTCGCCGCTCTGCTCGTCGCCTCTCTTCCCCTCGCCGCGCAGTCGCCGATTCCCCCGGTCCGCCTGTCGCTCGGCGAAGCGACGCGGCTCGCGGCCAAGCAGAGCGCGAGCACCGAGGTCGCCCGCTTTCGCGAGCAGCAGGCCTCCGCCCGCATCACGCAGCGGCGCGCCGACCTGCTTCCGAATCTCTCGCTCAACGCCGGTGAGTCGGGCCGCACCTTCAATACCTCGACCTTCGGCATCCAATTTCCCACCGTGCCCGGACAGCGGCCGTTCTTCGATCCAAACGGAGAAATCGCTGGACCAACCTACGCGGTCGATTTCCGCGGGCACGTGAGTGAGAATCTGATCGATTTCGGCGCACTCGGCCGCATTCGCGCCGCCAAAGCGAGCGCCGCCGCCGTCTCCGCCGACGTCTCCAACGCCGCCGAACAGTCCGCCACCCTCGCCGCGACCGCTTATCTCCGCGCGCTTCGCGCCTACGCGCAGCTCGCGGCGCGTGTCGCCGATTCCGTCCTCGCCGACTCACTCCTCGGCATCGCGCGTGAGCAGGTGAACGCAGGCGTTGGCGTCGGCCTCGACGTCACGCGCAGCCAGTCGCAGCTCGCGTCGATCCGTGCCCAGCTCATCTCGGCCCGCAACGAGCGCAACCGCGCGCGACTCGACCTCCTGCGCGCGGTGAATCTGCCGCTCGATGCGCCAATGGTGCTTACCGATTCGCTCGCCCGGCTCCCGATCACCGACGCGCCCCCGGGCGTACCCGAAGCGATCCAGACGGCGATGCGTACGCGGCCCGACTTGCGCGCGGCCGACCTTCAGATCCGCGCCGCTGAGCAGCAAGTCTCCGCCATTCGCGCCGAGCGCTTGCCGTCGTTGGGCATCGGCGCGGACTACGGCGCAATCACCGCCGCGAACGACAAGCAGCCCTCTCTCAGCAATCTCCTCCGCACCTACACGTGGGGACTGCAGGTCTCGCTGCCGATCTTCGAGGGCGGCCGTCGCGAAGGTCGCATCGAAGAACAGCGCGCCCTGGTCGGCGAGCTTACTGCCAGACGGCGCGAGCTCGAGCAGCAAGCCTCGCTCGACGTCCGCGGTGCCCTGCTGGACATGGCGTCGGCTCGCGAGCAGGTCGGTGCCGCGCGCGAGCGGCTGCGACTCGGTGAGCAGGAGGTGACGCAGGCGCGCGACCGATTTCGCGCTGGCGTCTCCGGCAATGCCGATGTCATCACCGCGTCGTTGGGTCTCAACGCCTCGCGCACGCAACTCGTGGATGCGCTCACCAACTATCAAGCGGCGCGCATTTCACTCGCGCGCGCGCAGGGCTCCGTCACCACGCTACCGTAACGATGTACGCGTAACGACAATCATCCGGAACAGAACCATGGCAACGGCGATTCAGAAGGATATGACCGAGAGCACGAGCACCCCCCCCGCTACGCCCACGCCGGCACCGCCGACGGCGGCGCCAAGCAAGCGGCGCTTCATTCTGCCGATCGTCGCGCTCCTGGCGATTGTCACCGCGGTGTGGGGCGTGAAGCGCTGGAGCTACGGCCGCGCGCACGCGAGCACCGACAACGCGCAGGTCGATGGGCATCTCATCCCCATCTCGGCGAAGGTGGGCGGGTACGTCACCGGCGTGAACGCCGCGGAGAATCAGCTCGTCACGCAGGGCGATGTACTCGTGACGATCGACACGGCGGAGTACAAGGTTCGTCTGCTGCAAGCGCAAGCGGATCTGGCCACGGCGCAGGCCATGACGAGCAGTGGCGGAAATACCGGCCAGGCCCAGGCTGCCGTTGCGCAGGCGACCGGCCAGCGCGGCTCGCTCGAGTCCCAGGTGGGCGCGGCGCGCGCCAACCAGGAGCGTGCGTTGGCCGATCTGAATCGATTCAAGGAACTGGCCGACAAGCAGATCATCTCGAAGCAGCAGCTCGACGGCGCGCAGGCCACCGCCGACGCGGCGTCAGCGAACTTGCAGGCCGCGCAGCGTCAGGCCTCCGCGGCGGGCGCGACCATCGTCAACGCCCAGGCCGGCGTGCGTGCGGCGCAGGCGCGGTTGCTCGCGGCGCAAGCCTCGGTGCAGAACGCGCAGCTGCAGCTGTCGTACACGCAAATTGCCGCGCCGGTGAGCGGATTGGTATCGAAGAAGTTGATCGAGGCCGGGCAGCTGGTGCAGCCGGGCCAGCAGCTGATGTACATCGTCGCTGATACGGGCGCGTGGGTCACGGCGAATTTCAAGGAGACGCAGCTCGCGGATCTGCGCGTCGGCCAAGCGGTCGAGATCGAGTTCGACGCGTATGGTGGCGCGATCGCCAAGGGAAAAATTCAGAGCATTGGCGCGGCGACCGGCGCCAAGTTCGCCCTGTTGCCACCCGACAACGCCACCGGAAACTTCACGAAGGTGGTCCAGCGCGTCCCTGTGCGAGTCGTGGTGACCGACGGACTGGGCAAGGATCGCCCACTGCGCCCAGGCATGTCGGTGGTCGTGCACGTTTCGACGAAGTAGCCGAGCGCGCGAATGGCAACGACGATTGGAGCGTCGCCCGTCGGGCGGGTGTCCGACGCCCTCTCCGATGAGGCGCGCTACAAGAACAAGTACCTGATCGCCATCGCCGTCACTCTCGCGGCGGTGCTCGAGCTGATCGACACGTCGATCGTCAACGTCGCGATCCCCGACATGATGGGGAACCTGGGCGCGACGCTCGACGAGATCGCTTGGGTGTCGACCGGCTACATCATCGCCAACGTGATCGTGATTCCGATGTCGGGATGGCTATCGGCCTACTTCGGGCGGCGCCGCTATCTCGCCGGGTCCATCATGCTGTTCGTCGCGGCGTCCTTCTTCTGCGGCGCGGCGACGAGCTTGTGGGGACTCGTCTTCTGGCGCGTGATCCAGGGAATAGGCGGTGGCGCTCTGCTGTCGACGGCACAGTCGACGCTCTTCGAGGCCTTCCCGCCACGCGAGCAAGGGATCGGCCAGGCGATCTTCGGCGTCGGCGTGATGGTCGGGCCGACGCTCGGCCCCACGCTCGGCGGATGGATCATCGACAACTATTCGTGGCCGTGGATTTTTTACATCAACGTGCCGCTCGGCATCCTGGCCGCGATTCTCGTGGTGACGTACGTGCGGAACGCGGCGCACCAGGAGCGCGCGGACTCGATCGATGTGCTCGGCATCGTGCTGCTCACCCTCTGCGTCGGGTCGCTGCAATGGATGCTCGAGCGCGGCGAGCGCTATGATTGGTTCGACTCGCGCTTCGTCACAGGGCTGGCCTGCACGTCGTTGATTTCCGGTATCGTGCTCGTGTGGCACGAGCTGCGCACCGACGAGCCGGTGATCAACTTCCGCGTGCTCAAGAGCCGGCAGCTGCTCGCAGGCGTGAGCTTCGCATCGTTTCTCGGGCTTGCACTCTACAGCTCGGTGTTCGTGCTTCCGATTTTCCTGCAATCGCTGCACGGATTCACCGCATGGCAGACCGGGCGCGTGATCCTCCCGGGCGCGCTGGCCTCCGCGGCGACGATGGCGGTGGTGGGTCGCCTAGCCAACAAGCTCGATGCGCGGTACACGGTCTTCGCGGGCTCGCTGTGCTTTTTCGGGGCGATGTTGATGCTATCGCATCTGTCGCTCGACGCCGGCACGGACGACATGTTCTGGCCACTCATCCTGCGCGGCGTCGGACTCGGGCTCATCTTCGTGCCCCTCACCAGTGCTTCGATGGCCGAGCTGAAGGTGAGCGAGCTCGCGCAAGGCACCGGCCTGTTCAATCTGACTCGCCAGCTCGGCGGCTCGCTCGGCATTGCGATCATGGCGACGCTGCTCTCGCGCTTTCAGGCGATCGAGAAGTCGCTGCTGAGCGAGCACGTCACGACCGGCGATCCGATGGCGATGCAGCGCGTCGATGCGATCGCGCGGGCGCTCTCGGCCAAGGGAATGAATGCCATCATGGCCAAGCAGCAGGCGCTCGCCATTCTCGACCGCCAGGTCGTGGCGCAGGCGAGCGTATTGGCGTTCTCGAAAATCTACTTGCTTGCGGGCATTCTCCTGCTGAGCGCCCTCCCGCTCTTGTTGCTGTTCAAGACGGGCCGAGGGCGGGGGAGCATGGGGCCGGCACACTAGCGGGGGCGGCGGCACTCCAGCACCGATCACGACTCACGACCGTCGCGCCCGGCGTTATCTTCTCCGCCATGTCACAATCACTTCCGTCCCGCGAGTCCGCGCTCGCACTGATGCAGGAATTCACCGCCAGCGAATCGCTTCGAAAGCACATGCTGGGCGTGGAAGCCGCCATGCGCGCCTACGCCGAGCACTACGGAGAGAATCCCGAGCGGTGGGGGCTCACCGGTCTCATCCACGACTTCGATTACGAGCGGTTTCCCAACGCCGCGCATTCTGCAACCGAAGAGCATCCGGCGCACGGTGTGCGCGTGCTGCGCGAGCGCGGATGGCCCGAGGACATTCTCGAGGCGATCATGGGACACGCGACATATAGCGGAGTCGCGCGCACCACGCCGATGGCCAAGACGCTGTTCGCGGTCGACGAGCTCGTGGGGCTGATTACCGCGACGGCGCTGGTGCGGCCATCGAAGAGCGTGCTCGAGGTCGAAGCGAGATCGGTTCGCAAGAAAATGAAGGACAAGGCATTCGCGCGCGGCGTGAGCCGCGAGGATGTGGTGCAAGGCGCGCAGGAGCTTGGCGTCGATCTCGACGAGCACATCGCGTTCGTCGTCGGCGCACTGCAGCGCAGTGCCGATGCGGTGGGGCTCGCGGGCACTCCCGGCGGCGCGGGGAATACAACCGCGTCTGGCGCGCTGTAGCTCTTCGCTTGGATCTCCGCCGGCAGCGTTCGGTCGTACTCAACGCCGCGGGAGCCCGGTGCGTATTCATGATGAGCTCACCACGGACGCTCGATGACCTCTGTCCTGATCGCAATGCCTTGTGCGCCCATGGCTGACTTGACGGACGCGTCGGCGACGCCGGCACGGGTGCGCGAGCGCGAGCTCGTGCTCGCGGCGCAGGGTGGTGAGCGTGAAGCGTTCGCGGCGTTGGTACGACTGCATCGGCAGCGCGCGTACGCGGTGGCGCGGGCCATCGTGTTCACGCACGAGGATGCCGAAGATGCGGTGCAGGAAGGTTTTCTTCACGCCTACAAAGCGCTGGCGCGCTTCCGTCCGGAGCAGGCGTTTGGCGCATGGCTGCACCGGATCGTCGCCAACGCGGCGCTGGACATTGGGCGGCGGCGGAAGGTCCGGGCGGCCGAGTCGCTGCCGGAGACGATCGCGGCGCCGTTCCGCGATCCGGCGGAAGCCGATGAGCTGCGGCGCCGGTTGGAGCAGGGGCTAGGAAAACTTGGTGAACGGCAGCGCTCGGTAATCGTCTTACATGATGTACAGGGATTCACGCACGCCGAGATCGGCGAGGTGCTGGGAATCCCCGAAGGCACAGCCCGATCGGATCTGCATCACGCGCGTGCGGCGCTGCGGAAAGGACTGGGCGATCTCTGGAGTGTCGAACGATGATGGAACGACGGATCGGCCCTGACGGGCGCGATGATATCGTCACTCGCACGCTGCGGCGCATGTACGCGCCTCCGGTGGACGTGGGCTACTGGGACTCGCTCGAGGCGCGCATCATGGCGCGCGTCGGCGCGGCCGAGGATGTCTGGTGGCAGCCGTACGGCGAATGGGTGCGCGGGGGTTTGATCGCCGCCGGCATCGCCGCGCTGCTCGCTGGCGGGGGACTGGCGCTCGCCAGCAACGCCGAGGCGCACGTGGCCGCCAACACGATCCTCGAGACCCCCCGCGAGCTCCCGCAACAGATCGCCACCGGAACCACCGGATTGTCGGCGCACGAAGCGACGCTCCGCTACGTCCTCGAACCATAGGCTGGGGTCGACCATGACGCGCTCGAAAAGCTTGGCGATCTCGTTCCTCCTCGGCGCGCTGCTCGTCGGTGGCGCGCTCGGCTTCACTGCCGATCGGCTCGTGCACAAGGATCACTCGCGCGGCGACATGCGTAACCGCATCGCCGCGGACCTCGGGCTGTCGGCGCAGCAGCGCGTGCAGTTCGACACCATCCTCGAGCGCCGCCACCGCGACTTCGAGGCTGTCATGTCGCCCCTCAAGCCGAGGCTCGACAGCATTCGCGACAAGTCGCTGCAGGACATTCGGCAGCTCCTCACCGCGGACCAACAGCGGAAGTTCGAGGCCTTTCTCAAAAACCAAAAGCAGAATCAGAAGGAAAGAAAATGATGCGGAGGATCGTTCTGCTGGTCGCACCGGCGCTCGTGCCGGCGCTTCTGTGTGCACAAGTGGGCACCACGGCCTCGCGGCCCATCTCGCTCGTGGAGGCGGTGCGCCTCGCGCAGCGCAACGCACCGGCCGAAGTACAGGCCCGCAACTCGATTCGCTCCGCAGCCGCCTCGGTGCAGAGCGCATACGCCGCATTCATCCCGAGCATCACCGTGAGCGCCGGCGCGGGATACACGCCAACACTCGCCTCGCGCACCGACCCCGCCTCGGGACGCGTGCTCCAGCCGGCGAAATGGACTGGAAGCGATGGACTCAACCTCAACGTGAACCTGTTCGATGGCGGCCGTCGCTTTTTCGGCATCGGCACCGCGAAGGCGAACGTCGCCGCCGCCGCGGCCGGTGAAGTCAACCAACGCTTCGTTGTCGCACTCAGCGTGCAGCAGGCCTTCTACAATGCGCTGGCCGCCCGCGAATCGGAAAGCGCCGCGCGCACCCAGCTGCAGCAGGCGATGCAGCAACAGTCATCCTCCAACTCCCGCGTCGCCGCGGGCGTGGCGACGCGCTCCGATTCGCTCCGCGCGTTGATTCAAGTACAGAACGCGCAACTCGCTCTGCTCACCGCCCGCAACAACCTCGAGACGGCGAACGCGTCGCTCACCCGCCTCGTCGCGACGCCCTTCTCGGTGACCGCCGAGCCTGCCGACACGGCCGACACGGGACCCACGCTTCCCGATAGCGTCGAGCTGGCGCGGTTGGCGGCGGAAGGACCGACGGTCGTGGCCGCCATGGCAAACGAGGTCGCCGCACACAGCGCGGCGCGTTCGGCGCGCACCCCATATTTGCCGACGCTCGACGCGTCCTTCGGCCGCACCGGCACCGGGAGTGACATCGCCTACGGGTACCAGAGGGACTACACCTACCAGAGCGCCCTGCGCTTTTCGCTCTCGTATCCGCTCTTCAATCAGCTGCAGCGCGAACAACAGAAGGTGCAGGCGGACGTCGCCGTCTCCAACGCCGAGGCGATCCTCCGGGACACCCGCGCGGCGCAGCAGCAGCTGCTGGTGCAGAACCTCAGCTCCGTGCGCACCTTCGAAGCCCAGGTGGCCATCCAGAAGTCGACCGTGATCGCCGCGGAAGAGGATCTGCGCGTCGTGCAGCAGCGGTACAATCTCGGCGCCTCGGTGCTGCTCGATGTGCTGACGTCGCAGACGCAGCTCAACCAAGCGCGCGCGGCGTTGATCCAGGCGCGCTTCAACCTGCGTGTCGCCAAAGCGCAGATCGCCGCCCTCATTGGGCGCGAATTCTAGAACGAAGGGACATCCGATCGTCGATCGCTGCATTTTTTTTGACCGCAAGGAGATAGTCGTGAAGAAACTCTCGGGGCTCCTGCTCGCCACCCTTACCCTCGTCGCCGCCTGCAACAAGGGGAAGAACGACAAGCCCAAGATTCAGACCGCCACGATTGGCCGGCAGACGATTCGCCTCGACGCCGAGGCCACGGGGGCGGTCGAGCCCATCAATGTGGTCGAAGTCAAGTCGAAAGCCTCGGGACTCATCACCAAGATGACCGTCGAGACGGGAAACCTGGTGAAGCCGGGTGATCTCCTCGTGCAGATCGATACGCGTGACGTGCAGAACCAGTACAACCAGTCAGCGGCCGACGCGCGCGCGGCGCGCGAGAATCTCAACGTCACCTCGGCGCAGAAAAAGCGCTCCGATGACCT
>JBBROY010000029.1:0-68127 GCA_038228795.1 Gemmatimonadales bacterium | reverse complement strand
GGCGGACTCCGAGAGTGGGCTGCCGAAGGAGGTCGTCGCGCAGACCGAGCAGCTCCGGTTGAACAAGGAGCAGTTGAAGCACTACCTCGAGCAGATGCGACCCGAGGACTTTGGAAAGTTCAATCTCTGAGCGCCCGTGTGGCCCGTGGCGTCACGCGACGATGTCCAGGGCGGCCGCCGTCGGCCGCCTTTGCCTTATCGGCGCTGCGTTCTGGGTGCGGGCGTCGGCGCTGCACGCGCAGCAGCCCGCCGTGCCGCAATCTCCTGGAGACTCGGGCGACACGCTTCTCGCGCGCGAGTCGCGGCCGCGCATTGTCAGCGGGCGCGTCGTACGGCCAGGTGGGTCGCTCACCGTCCCGATCCCTGGCGTGTGGGTCGTGGTGCATCGCGTCGGCGCCGATCGCGCCGCGCCGCTCGACTCCACTCGTACCGGCGCCAACGGCGCGTATACGCTTCGCTACACGCCGGCTGGCCGCCGTGACGCGCTCTACTTCGTCTCGGTGCGCTATGCGACCATCGCGTACTTCTCGCCGCCGCTGCGCGGAGATGTGGTGCGCGGGGCCGATGCGGAGATCACCGTCTACGACACCACCACCGCGCAGCTCCCACTGCGTGTCCGCGGCCGCCACGTCATCGTCGCGGCGCCCCGTACCGAAGGAGATCGCGAGATCATCGAGGTGTACGAGCTCTCGAACGACACCAGCGTCACCGCCATCTCGACCGACGACCGTCACGCGACCTGGAGCGCGATCGTCCCCGCGCAGGCGCGTGACTTCCGCGCCGGCGAGGGCGACGTTCCGCCCGACGCACTTCGCTTGGACAGCGGACGCGTCGTCGCGACGGCGCCGATGGCCCCGGGACTCAAGCAGCTCTCATTCTCCTACCGACTCCCGTCGTCGGCCTTTCCCCTCAGCATTCCAATCGAGCGCGCCAGTGATGTGGTCGAAGTGCTGCTCGAGGAGCCCGGCGCCACCGCGGCCGGCGCGAAGGTTGGTGAGGCGAAGGCGGTGTCGGTCGAAGGGCGCGCGTTCAGTCGGTACCTGTCACAGGACGTTCCGGCCAACGCGGTGCTACAAATCACCGCTCCCGCTGTGGTCTCGGCCGGCCGGCGCACCCTGTACGCCGCGCTCATCGCGATCGCCGTCGGCGCCACGCTGCTCATCGCGCTGGCGGTGTGGGGGGCGCGGCGAAACACGCGCCGGCCTCCAGCATCCGCGCCGCGCACCGTACCGGTGAGCGAAGCCGACCTCCTCGCGCACACGATCGCCGAAAAGGACGCCGAGTTCGAGCGCATGCCATCGCCAAGCGAGGACGCGCGCGCCGCGTACGAGCGCGATCGCATGCGTCTCAAGACCAAACTGGCCGAGCTGCTCGCCGCCAAACGACAGCCGGGTTGATGCGCCGCGCATCGCCGCCTACATTCACTGCACAATTGAAACGCGGACGGGGTCACGGAAGCCGGTGCAACTCCGGCGCGGTCCCGCCACTGTAACGGGCAGTCAGCACACGCACGCTCAACGCAGCCACTAGCTCTCGCACGAGAGAGCCGGGAAGGCGAGCGCCGCGGCCCGAAGCCAGGAGACGCCTCGCGTCCGCGCCACACTCTCGATCCCTCGGAGCAAGGGTCGGTGGCCGCGATCGCATCAGTCGGGCGAATTCTTACGCGGGCATCTTCCCCATGGGAGGATGCCCGCGTTGCGTATCGGTACCTACGGCTTTGCCAAGCTCGCCGCACTCGCGTTCACCCTGTCCGTTTCGGCATGTGGGGCGCCGCAACCGGCGGTCCCCGCTGGCGAATCACCCGCGGTGGACGACTTCGGACGACACGTCCCTCGGAACGCCGCGCGCCGCATCGTCTCCCTCTCGCCGGCGACGACCGAGATACTGTTCGCGCTCGGCGCGGGCGGCAGGGTTATTGGGCGCACGCACTGGGATTCCTATCCCGACGCGGCGCGCGCCATCCCCGACATGGGCGACGGCATTCGCCCGAACATCGAAACGGTGCTCGCCGCGCATCCCGATCTCGTGGTGCTCTACGCCAGCAACGACAATCGGCAGGCCGCCGAACGCTTCGAGGCCGCGGGCGTGCGCACGCTATCGCTCAAGAACGATCGCATCGAGACCTTCCCGCGCGCCGTGCGCTTGCTGGGCATGGCCACCGGCGATTCCGCGCTCGCTGAAACGGTAGTCGATAGCGTCCAACGCACGCTCCTCGCCGTGCAATCGGCTACGGCGAGACTTGCCCGGCCCCGCGTGTTCTGGCACGTCTGGTCGTCTCCCGTTTACACGATTGGCGGGGGGAGCTACCTCGACCAGCTGCTCGATTACGCCGGCGCGACCAACGTCTACCACGACTCGCCGCTGCCGTCGCCGCAAGTGTCACTCGAGGATGTCGCGCGACTCAATCCGGACTTCGTCATCGCCGGACCGACGGGCGCCGCCGCCATTCGCGGCGATCCGAAGTGGCGCAGCATCCCGGCCGTCGCCGCGGGACGCATCGTCGTCGTCGATACGGGATTGGTCGGTCGACCATCGGTTCGTCTCGGCGAGGCGGCAGCGTCGCTGGCTCGTTTGCTCCATCCCGACGTGAGCTTGCCGCGCCGATGAGACGCTCGCTCTTCTGGCTGTTCAGCGGGTTGGCGGTTCTCGTGCTTCTCGCGGCCGCGATCGCCTGGGGCGCCGTGCCGCTGTCGTTGCACGAGGTATGGAGCGCGATCCTCGGTCAGGGCGACCCGGGTACGGTCTCGATTGTTCGAGCGCTTCGCGCGCCTCGTGCGGTGATGGCGCTGCTGGTGGGACTGGGGCTCGGCATTGCCGGCGCGGCACTGCAGGGCTCGCTGCGCAACCCGCTCGCCGAGCCGTATCTGCTCGGCGTGTCCGGTGGCGCCGCGGTCGGCGCGGTGATCGCCGTCTCGTTAGGCATCTCCGCGCCCGGCGCCGTTCCGCTGGCCGCGTTTGCCGGAGCGGGCGTCGCCATCGCGGCGGTGCTCGGTGTCGCGCGAGCGGTCGGTGGCCGCGCGGACCCGCGCGTGCTGCTGATGGCCGGCGTGATCATCGGCGCCTTCGCCAACGCCGCCATCATGGTGCTGCTCGCCGGCGCAGCGCCCGACACGACGCGCAGCGCCCTGTGGTGGATGATGGGCTCGGTGTCCGATGCGGATTGGGCGCGCGTAGGGTGGCTGGCGCTCTATCTCTCGTTAGGCGGTGGCGCGCTCGTCTGGTCGGCGCGCGAGATCGACGTTCTCGCGCTCGGCGCTGAACCCGCGGCCGCGCTCGGACTCGACGTCGAGCGCGCGGGGCGGCGCATCTTTTTGCTCAGCTCGCTCGTCGCGGCGGCGACCGTCGCGGCGGCGGGACTCGTCGGCTTCGTCGGACTGGTCGTGCCGCACCTCGTGCGCGCGGCGGGCATTCGCGGTCATCGGGCGCTGCTCGCCGGCTCGGCGCTGGCGGGTGCGGCGCTCGTGCTCGCCGCGGATCTCACGGCGCGCATCGCGCGTCCGCCCACCGAGCTGCCGCTCGGCGCCGTCACGGCGCTGCTGGGCGTGCCGTTCTTTCTCATCCAGTTGCGGAAGCGGCTGTGATTCGCTTCGAGGACGTCCGCGTTCGCTATCCGCGCGCCACGCGCGCCGCGGTCGACGGCGTCACGCTCGAGGCGCCACGCGGTACGATCGTCGCCGTCGCGGGACCGAATGGCTCCGGCAAGAGCACCCTCGTTCGCACACTGCTGCGTGCGCATCCGCTGGAGAGCGGCCGCGTTCTGATTGACGGAACGCCGCTGCACTCGCTCGACCGTCGCGCCGTCGCGCGTCGCGTCGCCGTGGTGACGCAGCGCGAGGAGCCGGTCTTCCCACTCTCGGTGCGCGAGTACGTCGCACTCGGCCGGTATCCGCACGAAGGCCCGTGGCGGGGCGAAGGTGCCGACGATGCGGCCGCCATCGCGCGCGCCATCGCCCTGTCGTCCGTCGAGTCGCTCGTCGAGCGCGATGTCGGCACGCTGTCGGGCGGCGAGTGGCAGCGCGTGCGCATCGCGCGAGGGCTCGCGCAGGGCGGCGACGCGATCGTGCTCGATGAGCCGACGACGTTTCTCGACATCGGCCACGAGATGGCGGCGTTCGAGCTGCTGGCCGTGCTGGCCGGCGAGGGATTGGCCGTGCTGGTAGTGAGTCACCAGCTCAATCTCGTCGCGCGATTCGCCGATACGCTCGTGCTGCTGCACGAGGGGCGCGTTGCCGCCGCCGGCCCGCCGTCGAGCGTGATGCGCGCCGAAATTCTGGAGCCGATCTACGAATGGCCGCTGCTCATCACACGCGATCCCGCCGTCGGCGCGCCGGCGCTCGTGCCGCTGCGCGCCCGCCGCGCGCCGCGCGAGGAGCGCTAGTGACCTCGATCGTCGCAGTGGTCGCGCTCGCGGTGCTGCAGCACGCTCCGGTGCACGGCGTCGTGCGCGACGCCGCCACCGGCGCGCCGGTGGCCTGGTCGGAAATATGGACCCGCGGCGCGAGCACGCGGTCGGACGACGACGGCCGCTTCGCGATCGAGGTCGCGCGCGGCGACTCCATTCATGCGCGGCGAGTCGGCTATCGCGCCACGGTTACGCTGGTCACCGCCGACAGTGTCACCCTGTTGCTCGAGCCATCTGCCGCGCCATTGCGCGAGATCGTCAGCGATGGGGCGGTGGCGGCGAGCACCATGTCCGCCATGCGCCGCGTTGCGTCGCTGCGCGAAAGCGGCGCGACGACGCTCGCCGATGCGCTCACCCGGCTGCCCTTCGTCTCATCGCGCTCGTCGCGCGGCGGTGTCGCGCTCTCCATGCGAGGCTCGCGGCCCGAGCAGGTGCTCGTGTTGCTCGATGGCGTTCCCCTCAACGATCCCGCGACTGGCTCCGCCGACATCTCGGACATCCCGCTCGCCGCGCTCGCATCCGTGGCCGCGCTGCCCGGCGCGTCGGGCGCGCGCTGGGGATCAGGCGCGTCGGGCGGCGTGCTGGCCCTTTCGACCGCCGACGCGTCGAGCGCCACGCTCATCGCGGGCTCATATGGTCGTGTGAGCGCGAGTGTGGCGGGCCGCGCTACGCTCGGCAGCGCGCGCGTGCATGGTGGCGCCGAATGGGGCACCGCCAGCAACGAGTTTCCATTCGTGAACTCGGTGGCGTCGCCCAGCGTCAGCGAGACGCGAGTCGGCGCCGACGAACACCACCTCGCGCTCTTTGGCGGCATGAGCGCACCATCGCTCGGAGCGACGCTGCTCGTGACGCGAAACGAGCGCGGGCTCGTCGGCCCCATGAACGTGCGCATCTACGACGGCGCCCGCGGCCGTGCCGACCGTGCGCTCGCGCGCGTGACCGGCGAGCGCGCGACCTGGACGGCGAGCGCCGCGTTGCGTGTGCTCGATGTGCGCTATGACAATCCCGGCGTGGCGAGCAGCCGCACCACCAGCAGCTCCGTCGATGCCGATCTCGCGCGCGATGCCGCACGGATCACCTGGCGGGCCGGCGGCGGTGTCGACTGGGTACACGGGTCCGCGCTCATCTCGATGCAGCGCCCGCGCGTGTTCGCATCGGCCGAGCGCGGATGGGAGCACGGCGCGTGGCTGGTCTCGCTGGCGGCCCGCGCCGACGCCGTTCGCGATGCGAGTGCCGCGCTCTCCCCCTCGTTGACGATCGAGCGGCGCGATGCGGTCACGCTCTTCGTGCGGGCGGCGCAGGCGTTTCGCGCTCCTACATTCTACGACCTGTACTTCGCGTCGCCGCAATTCGTAAACGGCGCGCGAACGCTGCGGCCGGAGCGCGTGCAGTTCGACGGCGAGCTCGGTGCGCGCACCGTTGCGCACGCGGTCACCGCGTCCGCATCGCTCTTCGCGCGCCGCACTCGCGACGCGATCGTCTGGTTTCCCGGCACATTTTCCTGGAGCCCGAACAACGTCGGGCGTGAAACCGTGCTCGGTGGAGAAGGGCGCGCCATGCTCTCGTTGCCGTTCGGCTCTCTGGAAGCCTGGGGCGGTGCACGTACGACGCGCCTATTCGTCGATGGCCTGGACGCGCCGACGCCGTACGTGCCATGGCTCGACGGCGGCGCGTTGGCGACGGTTCGTCGCGGCCCGCTGGCCGTCGTCGCCACGCTCATCGCGCTCGGCCCGCGGCCGGTCGTCACCGTGCCGCATCCGACGTCAGCGGTGGAGTTGCCCGCGGTCGCCGTGGTCGACCTCGCCGCCACGATCGCGTCCCCCATCAATCGCGTCGCCGCCACGCTCGCTGTGCACGACGTCGCCAATACGCGTTGGCAATCGATTGCCAGATACCCGATGCCGGGCCGCACCCTCTCGGCGTCGTTGACCTTCACTCCCTAGGAAGACCTCATGCGTACGACCTGCTTCGCTCTCATCGCATCGATCGCCCTCGCCGCGTGCAATGATTCCACCGGCACGACCACGGGAGCCGCCACCCGCGTGCTCGTGCTCAACACGTTTGGCCAGACCGGGGTCACTAGACTGAGCGTCGACGCGCTCGCCGCGACGCACATCGATTTCGGCTCGTCGTTCGACGGTGCCACCTTCACCGTTCTGAACGATTCGGTGCTGTCCGCGTCGAGCAGCTTTTCCGGCGACCAGCTCTACATCGCCAGTCTCGGCGCATCGACGGTCACCAGGTATCAGCTGCCGGCCGGCTCGAATCCCGCCGGCGTTGCCTTCGTGCCGACTGGAATCGGCGGTGCGGCGAACGGCCGCTACATCGCGGCGTTACGGAACACCGGCTCGCTGGCCCAGGTAAAGGTGCAGAGTGGCGCGGCGACGATCGTCACCACGATCGACCACGCCGGTACCTGCCCGACCGACGTCGCCTTTTACAACGGCAGCGCCTGGGTGAGCGATGCCAATCAGCGCTGCTCGAGCGACTTCGCGGTGCAGGGGCCCGGCCGCATCATTCGCGTCTCACTCGCTGATGCCACGCGCGACACCGTCGTGCTCGGCGCCGCCGCGATCGCGCCGCAGCGCATCATCATGATCGATCAGTTCGCGTATGTGTTCTCGTCGGGGGACTTCTTTTCGGTGCCCGCGTCGGTCACCAAGGTGAACGTCTCCACCAAGCAGACGCTTTCGATCGTGTCGATGCCCGCGGGCGTCTACGGCGTGACCATGACCAAGGGAGAGGATGGACGACTCTACCTCTCCGTCGCGCCGAATCCCGCGCCGGGCGGCGTCTATTCCCCGCGCGTCTACGTAATCGAGCCGTCGACCATGACGACCGTACCACCCTACTTCGGCTCCGAGCGCTTTCGCCCGCTCACCAAACAAGACGGCACGCTCGCGCGCTGCTCCGCCGCCACGGCCGACGCCGCCGGAAAAATCTTCTGTGTCGAGAACGGCCTCACCACCTCGACGCTCCTGCTCTTCACGGCAGCCGGCACCCTCATCACCAGCGCCGCATCGGGCACGATCGCCTCGGACGTGACGTTGCGGTAGCAACCCGCACAAAGGAGCACGCAGCACGCAGCACCCAGCACGCAGCACGCAGCACGCAGCACGCAGCACGCAGTACGCAGCATACAGCACGCAGCACGCAGCACGCAGTATAGTTTCCCCCATGCAGACCGACGCCATCGTTCTCCACGCGTTCAACTATTCCGAGACGTCGCGCATTCTGCGTCTCGCGACGCGCGATGTGGGCGTGGTATCGGTGCTCGCGCGCGGGGCGCGTCGCAGCAAGGCGCGCTTCGGCAGCGCGCTCGATCTGTTCGCCGAAGGCGTCGCGCACCTCGCGCTCAAGGAGGGGCGCGATTTGCAAACCCTCACCGCGTTCGATGTCGTCCGCTCGCGCGTCGGCCTTGGCGCGGAGCTCGTGCGCTTCGCCGGTGCGTCCGCGGTCGCCGAGCTGATGCTGCGCTTCGGTAGCGAGGATCCCAATGCTCCGCTATTCGATGCGCTCTCGGCCGCCCTAAACGCCATCGAGCTCGCGCCCGCGGATGCCGCGCGCGAAGCGGGGCTCGCTGGCGCTTGGCGGCTCGTGGCGGAGATGGGTTTCGCGCCATCACTCGGCGCCTGCAGCGCGTGCCACGCGACACTGCCGAGCGACGGCGAGCTGACCTTCAACCACGTGGCCGGCGGCGTGCTCTGCTCCCGCTGCGCGCGGTTGCACCCCATTGGACGCGCATTGCCGCCAGAGGCCCGAGCCTCCATTGCCGCCTGGACATCCGCTCGGTCCGGCCCGCCGATCGACGCCGCATCGGCGCGCGCGCATCAACGATTGCTCCGCGAATTTCTCCATCAACATCTCGCCGAGGCCGGCGGACGACCGCTCCGCGCGTTCGACACCTGGGAGCACGCGCAGTGGGCCGCGGAGTGAGTCGCGAAGTGACTCGATGATCCTCGGTACCGCGGGTCACGTCGACCATGGCAAGACCGCGCTCGTGAAAGCCCTCACCGGCGTCGATACCGACCGGCTGGAGGAGGAGAAGCGGAGAGGCATCACGATCGATCTCGGATTCGCCCCGCTCTCCCTTGGTGACGGGCTCACGCTCGGCGTGGTGGATGTGCCCGGCCACGAAGCGTTCGTGCGCAACATGCTCGCGGGCGCCACCGGCGTCGACCTCGCGCTGCTCGTCATCGCTGCTGATGAGGGCGTGATGCCGCAGACACGCGAGCACCTGGCCATCCTCTCACTCCTCGGCATCCGTGGTGGAGTGGTCGCGCTGACGAAGGCCGATCTCGCCGATGATGACTGGCTCGAGCTGGTGACCGAAGATGTGCGCGCGACTCTCGCGGACACGCCCATGGCGAGCGCGGAGATCGTGCGAACGTCGGTGGTGTCCGGCGCGGGACTCGACGCGCTTCGCGACGCGATCCGTCGCGCCGCTTGCGAGGTTCCGGCGCGCGACGCGACCGATCTGTTTCGCATGCCGATCGATCGCGCGTTCACCGTGCGCGGTACCGGCACCGTGGTGACCGGCACCGTATGGAGCGGCGCGCTCGCGCGCGACGCCGTCGTCCGTATTCTTCCCGGCGATCGCACGGCGAGAGTGCGCGGGCTCGAGTCCCATGGCCACGCGGCGGAGACTGCCCAGCCTGGCACGCGCGTGGCGGTCGCCTTGGTGGGCGTCGAAGTTGGGGACGTGCCGCGCGGCACCGTGATCGTGAGCGACGCAGGGTGGGCCGCTTCCCGCACGCTCCTGGCCGATGTCGCGCTGCTCGAGGGCGCACCTCGCGCGCTTGGCCCTCGCACTGCGGTTCGATTTCACCTCGGCACCGCCGACGTCGGCGCGCGCGTCGTCACAACGGGCGGGGCGCTCGAGCCTGGCACGCGTAAGGGCGCGCGCGTGGTGCTGGATCAGCCCGTGCCCGCGCGCGCGGGCGACCGCTTCGTGCTCCGCGGCGGCTCGCCGCTCATCACGGTCGGCGGCGGGGTGGTGCGCGATCCCTTGCCGCCCCACCGGCGGTCTCGCCCCGCCGCGTTCGGCGGCGCGAGCATTGCCGACCGGCTGAACACTCTCCTCGCCGCGGCCGGTCAGGCGGGTGTAGACACGCGGTCACTGGCGGTACGGCTGGGCGAGACGCCGGCCGGCATCGCCGGCCTCCTCGCCGGCGAGCGGGCGGTGCTCCAGGTAGGCGAGCGGATCTTTTCGACCGCTACTGTCCAGGAAATCGGCGACCGCCTCGAGCACGAGGTGGACGAGTATCATGCCGGCCGTCCGCTGGAGCGCGGCGCTCCATTGGGACTCATGCGGTCGAAAGTCGCTGCCGACACTAATCTGATGGAGGAGGTGATTCGGCTGCGCACCCTCTCCTCGGCGCTGGAGATTCGTGGATCGCTGGTGTCCCGCACCGGCTGGACCCCTCGCCTGAGCCCGGCTCAGAGGGACGCGAGCGAAGCCTTGCGGGGGCAGATCGAAGCCGCTGGTCGGGAGCCGCCCTCGGGAAGCGAGCTGTCGGGGCGGTTCGGCGCGGATACCGTAGCGCTGCTCAAGCACTTGGAGCGAGAGGGTCAGCTCGTGCAGGTGGAGGAGGACCGATGGTATGCCATTGCAGCGGTAGACCTGATGGTGTCGGCTTTGCGTATGGCAATGGTTCCTGGTACGGAATACGGTCCGGCGGTGCTTCGCGACGTGATCGGGAGCACACGAAAATTTCTTATACCGTTCTTAGAGTATTGCGACCGAAGCGGTGTGACGGAACGTCGGTCGAGTGGTCGAGTATTAGGTAGTGCGAAACAGCGCGGGAGAAGTGAAGTCGGCGCATAAATTCCCGCGCCCGTTGCATGATGGTTGCTTGACAGTCGTGTTGTCCGACCCTATGTTCGCGAGAGTCGGAGTCAACCCGGTTAACCAAGAGCAGGAGCGCGCGACAGCCCCCTTTTTTGTCAGTGGAGTAGGCAACATGAAGCACCGCTGGGCAGCAGCAGTTGCGATGCTCGCCCTTGGCGCCATCATGCCGAAAGTTGCGGGGGCACAGTTACCAGGCTCGCCACCGCACGCCAAGAGCGATCAACGCAGCAGCCAGAGTACCCAGAGCTTTCAGCTGGGGCAGAATTTTCCGAATCCCTTCAATCCTACGACGACCATCCCGTTTGCCTTGGGGGATGCGCCCGCCTGTACGGATGGAGGGAAGACGTATGTCGTCACGCTGCGGATCTACAACGTGTTGCGACAGGTCGTCGCCACGCCGATCCTGCAGGGTGGGGAGGCCGCTGGACAGCCGACGCAGGGCTTACGCTTGCGTTGCGGCAGCTACAGCGCGTACTGGAATGGAAATCTGTTGAACACCGGTCGTGAGGTCGCCTCGGGCGTGTACATCTACGCTCTCGAGGTCGATGGACGGGCGGTCGTGCGGAAGATGGTCGTCATGAAGTGACTCGCCGCTGGGCGAGCTCATTGTCCGCAATGGCGCGGCGCTAGCAATGCTAGCGCCGCGTTGTTTTTGGTACGATCGGCGCCGCGGTCCGGGGCGGGGAAACGGGCGCCTTGGGCTGGGCCGGTTGTTGCGTCACCTTCCTGTCGATCGCCTTCCACACGGCGATCGCATGGTCGGGGTTTTTCGCGAGGTTCTCCGCGGTGGCTACCAGCTCTTCAGCACTGACGCCGTGCTTTGCCAGGATGGCCGTCCGCGCGGGCGCCCGCGCGGCTGCCGTCAACAGGGTGTCCACCTCAACCGCCCGCAGCTCCGCCATGGTCGAGACGTAGACGGAGTCGCTCAATGGACCACCGTTCCCCCACAGACACGCACCGAGGCCGAGCGTCATCAGCATGCCGAATCTGATGGTCGCTCGCTCTACACTCCTGGCATGGCCTTCATTCCCGATTCGTCGCATCGCCCGGCAAGGCTAGACCTCGTGCCGCGACCAGTCAAGCGCGCATGACGATTCCCAGCGACGTCATCGTCGAGGCCGGCTCGGGCCCGCATCGCGCGCTCCCGATGTCGGGCGGCCGCTTCATCAGCCGCGGCAAGCTCGCCCTCACCGCGCTGTATTGGTTTGCCTGGCTGTCCGTTTCGCGTCGCTCGGCCATGAGCACCGGCGTCCGCCGGGAGTTCGAGAGCTTGGGCGTCGGCGCGCTGCGGCTCGTGGCGAGTTCCGCCGTGCTGATGGGTCTCATTGCGACGTTCCAGGTGGCGGCGCAGCTGGCGCAGTACGGGGCGCAGAGCATCAGCATCAGTGCCATCGGCTGGTTTGGCGCGCGCGAGCTGGGGCCGCTGGCGGTGGCGCTGCTGGTCGTCGCCCGCAGCGCGTCGGCGATCGCGGGCGAGCTGGCCTCGATGCGCGCGAACGCCGAGATCGATGCCCTTCGCGCGATGGGACTCGACCCTGTCAAATACTTGATCGCGCCGAAGCTTGCCGCGCTCGTCTTCGCCCTTCCGTTCCTGACCATCATCGCCGACGGCCTCATCACGCTCGGCGGATGGATCGGCGCGCAATTCGTGCTCGGCTTCGGTACCAGCTTCTTCTTCGAGCAATTTCGTGCGGCGTTCACGCTGCGCGACATGTCGATCGGCATCTTCAAGAGCGTGGTGTTCGCCTTCCTGATCGTGTTCATCGCCGCCGACGAAGGATTGAACGTGGAGAGCCGCGTGACGGCGATCAGCGAGGCCGCCACCAGAGCGGTGATCTTCTCCGTACTGGGCGTCCTGGCGGCCGATACTGTGGTGAACGCGGTGTTCTACTTCATCCCCAAACTGTTGTGAGCGAGCACGTTCTCCAGATCAGCCATCTGACGGGGCCCGCGGGACGACCGGCGGTATTCGACGTGTCGCTCGACGCGCCGCGGGGAGGACTCACGGTCGTGCTCGGCCCCATTCACGCGGGCAAGACCATGTTGCTTCGTCACGTCCTCGGCCTCGAGTGCGCCGAGCGTGGCGGCATCATGATCGACGGCGATCAACTCGACGCGCGCGGAGAGTCCGAAGCGGTGCTGCGGCGCGCGCGGTCGCGCACCGGTGTCGTTTTCCAGGGTGCCGCGCTGCTCAGGCGGCTCACCGTTTTGGAGAACGTGGAGCTGCCGCTGCTCGAGCACACCGACGCATCGCCAAAGCAGGCGCGCGAGCTCGCGCACTGGCTGCTCGAGGACGTTGGCGTCTCGGTCGGCGCGGACATGATGCCCGACGAGCTCGACCGCGCGGAGCAGCGCCGCGTGGCGTTGGCGCGAGCGCTGGCGTTGCGTCCGCCACTGCTGCTGCTCGACGAGCCGACGTCGGGGCTCGATTCACACGCCGCGTCCGAGCTGGACGATACGCTGTCGCACCTGCAGCAGTGGGGCGGATTCGGCATCGTCATCTTCTCGCACGACGTGCGCTACGCCTTTGGACATTCGGGACGCGTGCACGTGATGGTGGGCGGCTCGATCATCGAGAGCGGCGACGGCGAATCGCTACGCGAGAGCCAGCACGAGATCGTACGGCGCCTGCTCGACCGGAGGGGCGCGGCATGAGAAGCAACGATTCGCGCGCGGGCATTTTTGCGTTTCTCGGAGCGACAGCGGTCATCCTCTTCGCGCTGGTGGTCATCGCGCGCTATCCGTCGCTGCTGCGGCGCGGGCCGCAATATTACTCCATCTTCCGTTCGGTGCCCGGACTCAATCTCGGTGACGACGTGCGCTACGGCGGCTTACTCGTCGGCGCCATCACGTCGATGGAGCTGGACTCGCTCGACGCGACACGCATTCGCGTGACCTTCCGCGTCAGGCGCCAGACGCCGATGCGAGTCGACACCAAGGCGACGATCACACAACTCGGATTCCTGGGGCAGCCGTATCTCAACCTCAGCTCGGGCAAGGAGACCGCGCCGCCGCTGCCGCCGGGCAGCGAGGTACTGAGCGAAGAGAGCCTCACTTTTCCGGACGCGATGAGCAGGCTCGGGCTCTTTCTCGATCGCGCGGATTCTCTCATGAGCGGCGCGCAGAAGCTCACGGGCGGCGCGCCGTGGGATCGACTCAACCGCACCTTCTCTCGCATCGATACGCTGGTAGGCTCGGCGCAGACAGGCACCTCGCGCCTGCTGGCACAGCTCGATACGACGACGATGCGGCTCAACGTGATCCTGGCCCGAACCGAGCGCATGGTCTCGAATGCGGATACCGTGATCAACTCGGCGCGGCCTGCTATTTCCAGTACACAGCAGGAGGCGATGTCCGCGCTCAAGGATTTGAAGGTCGTCGTCGCGCAGCTGCGCGATGCGCTGGAGCGCGGCGACCGTGTCGAGGGTATCATGCGGAATCTGTCCGCCGCGTCGGAAAATCTGGCGCGGTTTTCCGAGCGATTGGAGAAGAACCCGTCGAGCCTCTTGAAGCAGCCTCAGGCGCCGGCCAAGCCGGCCGGTCCCCGCCCGTGAGTGGAGCGCTTCGCTTCGCGGCGCTCACCTCGTGCGCGATCGTGGCCGGCTGTCTCGGCGGAAGTGTGCCCGCGCCTGAGCTGTATCGACTGACGCCGGCGCCGGCGCACGACGATTCCGTCGGGTATAAGAAGCTCCCTGGATCGCTCGCCGTCGAGCGATACGCGACTCCCGGCATCTATGGGCAGCGTGGCATCGTCTATCGCGTCGACGAGACCCGGTACGGCGTCTATCCGTATCGCGAGTGGGCGCTGCCCCTCGGCGAGATGCTCGGACTGTCGACGGAGGATGTGCTGTCCGGGTCGCCGCTCACGAGCGAGCGCGCCGTGTTCGAGCCTGCCACCCGCCGCGGCGTGACGTACGTGTGGCGCGGGAGTGTGCGCCAGTTCGAGGAAGCCGATCGTGGAAAACAGGTGTTCGCGGTGGTGGACCTCGAGGCCAAGCTCGTACGCGCGTCGGATGATTCCGTGCTGTGGAGCGGCAGCAAGCGCCTCGAGCGCGAGGTGCCCGAGGGCACGATGCCGGCCATCGTGACGGCTCTTTCCGAGCTGTCGCGCCAGGCCCTCATGGTGCTGATCGCTGACGCGCGCTCGGCAGTGGAAGCGTCAGCTCCCGCCGCACGGCAGGCGCGACCATTGCGCTGACGAGCGCCCTCAAACGCATCCGGCACGATTTCTTCAACATCGCACGCATGATCAATCCTGACCGCCTCACCGTGAAGGCCTCCGAGGCCCTGAACGCCGCGATCAACGACGCGCGCCGTCTCGGCAATCCGCTCGTGTACGACGGCCATCTGCTCATTGGGCTCGTGGCGCAGGACGAGGGAATCGTCGTCCCTATTCTGCACAAGCTCGGCGTGAACGTCGCCGATCTGCGCGAGAAGGTGCTGCGAGAGATCGAGCGTTATCCCAAGCAAAGCGGCGGCTCCGGCCCCACCATCTCGCGCGAGTTGAACAAGATATTCGATCAGGCCGAGAAGGACGCGAAGGAGCTGGGCGACGAATACATCTCCACCGAGCACGTGCTGCTCGCGCTCACCGGCGTGAAGGGGACGGAATCGTACGCGGTGCTGCACGGCCTCGGCGTGGCGCGCGACGATGTGCTCGACGCGTTGCAAGCCGTGCGCGGATCGCACCGGGTAACGGACCAGGATCCCGAGCAGAAGTACCAGGCGCTGCAAAAATTCACGCGCGATCTCACCGAAGCGGCTCGCAAGGGAAAGCTCGATCCGGTCATCGGCCGCGATGAGGAGATTCGCCGGGTGATCCAGGTGCTGTCGCGTCGCACGAAGAACAACCCGGTGCTCATCGGAGAGCCCGGCGTCGGCAAGACCGCGATCGTCGAAGGATTGGCGCAGCGCATCGTCAACGGCGACGTGCCCGAGGGGCTCAAGAACAAGCGTCTCGTCGCGCTCGACCTCGGCGCGCTGATCGCCGGCGCGAAGTTCCGCGGCGAGTTCGAGGAACGGCTCAAGTCGGTGCTCAAGGAGCTGACGGAGAACGAGGGCAAGTTCATCACCTTCATCGACGAGATGCACACGCTCGTCGGGGCGGGGAAGGCCGAAGGATCAATGGATGCCGGGAACATGCTCAAGCCCATGCTGGCGCGCGGCGAGCTGCGCGTGGTCGGCGCGACGACGCTCGACGAGTATCGTCTCCACGTCGAGAAGGATGCGGCGCTCGAGCGGCGCTTTCAGCCCGTGTACGTCGGCGAGCCGAGCGTCGAGGACACGATCGCGATTCTGCGCGGGCTCAAGGAGCGGTACGAAGTGCATCATGGCGTGCGGATCACCGACGGCGCGATCATGGCCGCGGCGACGCTTTCCAACCGCTACATCGGCGATCGCTTTCTGCCGGACAAAGCCATCGACCTGATAGACGAGGCGGCCTCGCGTCTCCGGATCGAGATCGACTCGATGCCGCAGGAGATCGACGAGGTCGAGCGGCGCATCATGCAGCTGGAGATCGAGCGGCAGGCGCTGGCGAAGGAGCGCGATCGCGAAGCCGTGGAGCGCCGGGAAGCGCTCGAGCGTGAATTGGCCGAGCTGCGCGAGAAGAGCGCCGGAATGAAGGCGCAGTGGCAGGCGGAGAAATCCACGCTCGGCAAGGTGGCCGAGATTAAGCAGCAGATCGAGACGCAGCGCACCGAGCTGGAGCGGCTGCAGCGGGCCGGCGATCTGGGCAAAGCGGCGCAGATTCAGTACGGCACCTTGCCGGAGTTGGAGCGCCGGATGGGCGAGGCCGACGCGGCGATCAAGGCGAAGCAGCAGGACGGCGCCACGCAATTCCTCAAGGAGGAGGTCGACGCCGACGACATCGCCGAGATCGTCGCGCGGTGGACCGGCATTCCCGTGACGCGGATGCTCGAGAGCGAGCGCGAGCGGTTGACGAAGCTGGAGGATCAGCTGGAACAGCGCGTCGTAGGCCAGGATGAAGCCGTGCGCGCGGTCGCGAACGCCGTGCGTCGCTCACGCGCGGGGCTGCAGGATCCCAATCGTCCGATCGGCTCTTTCATCTTTCTCGGACCGACGGGCGTGGGAAAGACGGAGACGGCGCGCGCGCTGGCCGAGTTCCTGTTCGACAGCGAGCAGGCGATGGTGCGCATCGACATGTCCGAGTACATGGAGAAGCACAATGTGGCGCGGCTGATCGGCGCCCCTCCGGGCTACATCGGCTACGAGGAGGGCGGGCAGTTGACCGAGGCAGTGCGCCGCCGTCCGTACTCGGTGATTCTGTTCGACGAGATCGAGAAAGCGCATTCGGATGTCTTCAACATCCTGCTGCAGATTCTCGATGACGGCAGGCTCACCGACTCACAGGGGCGCACGGTCGACTTCCGCAACACCGTCATCATCATGACGTCGAACATTGGCGGCCAGCATATCCTCGAGAGCGCCGGCGGCGACTGGTCGAACACCGAGAAGCAGGTGCTGAACGCGCTGCGGTCGCACTTCAAGCCGGAGTTCCTAAATCGCGTCGACGACATCGTCGTGTTCCGCCCGCTCGGCATGGATCAGATTTCGCACATAGTGGACTTGCAGCTGCAGCGCATGGAGAAGTTGCTGGCTGACCGCCGCATGACACTCGAGGTGAGCGCGGAGGCCAAGCGCGTTCTGGCGAGCGACGGCTACGATCCCGTGTACGGTGCGCGTCCGCTCAAGCGGGCGATTCAGCGGATGATTCAGAATCCGCTGGCGATGGCCGTGCTCGAGGGCCGCTTCGGCGAGGGCGATCACATCCTCGTGACGACGGACGCCCAGGGCGGGCTGGCATTCGAGAAGTCCGCGGCTGCGACGCCGAGCGCGGCCGCCAGTTGAGCGACGAGCGGTTCATGCGCGACGCGCTCACCGCGGCGGAGTCGGCGGCGCTGGCGGGAGATGTGCCGGTGGGGGCGCTGATCGTCCGCGATGACGCAGTGCTGGTGACCGCCGCGAATCGCACCGTGCGCGATCAGGACGCCACCGCCCACGCCGAGATGTTGGCGATTCGCGAAGCGTCGCGCGTGCTCGGCCGTTGGCGTTTGGACGATTGCACGCTCTACGTGACGCTGGAGCCGTGCGCGATGTGCGCCGGCGCGATCGTGCTGGCGCGCCTGAAGCGGGTGGTGATCGGTGCGTGGGACGAGAAGGCGGGGATGGCTGGCTCGGTGGGCGATCTGCTGCGACATCCGCGACTGAATCATCGTCCGGAGGTGATGGGCGGCGTGCTCGCGGCGGAGGCGGGCGCCATCTTGCGCGATTTCTTTAGAGCGCGGCGCGGCGATTCCGTTGACACGCCGCCGTCGAGCTGACGATATTTCTGAAACCAAGTCGTCAGTCGACAGTCGTCAGTCGTCAGCCTGGTGGTCGGTGTCGCGGGTGGCTGGCGTTTGAGGTTTGTCGAGTGGCGATTTGTATTGTCGAAGATGGAGTGGAGGCGTGGACGTCGGTGCCGTTGTCAGCGCCTGACATCTGACATCTTGACGACTGCAGTTGAAGGACAGGTGGCCGAGTGGTTGAAGGCACCGGTCTCGAAAACCGGCATACCGGTGAACCCGGTATCGAGGGTTCGAATCCCTCCCTGTCCGTTCCGCGCGCTTGTCGGGATGGGTGGCCGAGTGGTTTAAGGCGCACGCCTGGAAAGCGTGTGGGCGGGCAACCGTCTCGCGAGTTCGAATCTCGCTCCATCCGTAGGTCTAACTTTGTGCCTCGCTGCGATCTGTGTGATCGGGCGGGGCATGTTCGTTTTCAGGTTCGATGAGCGCGACGAACGGAGACATGGTGCGCGCAACCGCAACAAGTTGTAGAGTGATACCCATGTCCCCGGTCTGATGTGTTACCCATGTCTCCGGTCTGTACGCTCCTGCCGGCTACGAGTCGTTGCAGCTGACAGCCGATTTACTCTATGCTCGCCGCGCTCGCTCCTACTTGGCTCGGCTGCACCTGAACGCCAGGCGTTGGGCGACGTCCAAGGTTTCTCTCATACGACTCAAGATGATCGAGTTCGACCGCGCCTTCTACGTGAAACTGGGATCTGGTGGCGCTTGGGCAGACGATTCCATCGAGCGCGGCATTCTCCGCTTGGGCTGGTTCGGTGTGCCGCTCTCCGATATCGCAGCCGGCAACTGGGTTCAAATCCGAGAACTCCTCGCCCTCGAGCACTCGAATAAGGCGACTGTTACTGGCGACACGGCGCGGCTTCGGGATCTTGCGACATCCACACCCCGCGATGTCTGGATCACGTTCCACCGCTCCCGCTTGTGGTGGGGTCGCATGGCCGATTCGCCCATCGAGATGGACGCGACATCGAAGTTCCGTCGGCTGTCACAGCCATGGAGCGACGCCGACGCGTCCGGTCGAGCTCTGCTCGCCAACCAAATCCCCGGTCGCATCTCGCAGCTACAGGGATTTCGAGGAACGGTCTGCTCCGTCCGAGAGCGTGAGGTCCTTCGAAGGCTCTTGAATAGTGAGAGTAGCCCTGCCGCCCTTGAGATGCTGGCGCGACGGGAGGCTCTCGTGGCGGCAGTCGTGCCGGCCATCCAAGAACTTCACTGGAAGGACTTCGAGACACTGGTCGACCTGGTCTTTCGTCAGGCCGGGTGGCGACGCCGAAGCGTTCTCGGGGAGACGATGAAGTTCGCGGATCTGGAACTCGAGGAGCCGATCACCGGCGACGCATACCAAGTCCAGATTAAGTCAAGAGCCGACGTCGTGGATCTTCGCGAATACACGGCCGCATTCTCCGCGCACGGCTTTCGGCGACTCTACTTCGTCGTCCACTCTCCGACGCCGGCGCTCCGGGCCATGAGCAATTCCGACGAGGTGGAGTTGGTCTTGCCCGAACGGCTCGCGGGCATGATCGTCGACCACGGTCTACTTGGATGGCTCGGCGATCGCATCCGCTAGTCCGGTGCGCCACGTCGCCCAACAAACGCCGCCCTTGACAAGGGCGATGCGCGCTCCGCGCGCATTTTGTTGGATGCCCTTGCAAGTGAGCTCGAGCGTTAGCAACTGTCTTGAAAGTCAAGCGGTGGCGAGTGTGATGTCGGCTCGCCACCACGCGTGCGTTCGGACCATCGTGCTGAGGATCGTGAGCAGTTTCCGCATTCAGGGGACAAGTGCGAGCTTCTTCGGCTTACCCGCGGCGACGAGCGCTGATAGAACGTGCGGATCACTGCGTTGCGCTTCGTCGCGACGAGCGCGGCCATGTAGAGTACCGCGCGCACGCTGGCGCGCCCGCTCTGCACGAAGCGCCGCCCGCGCATTGCCCGAGTCACGACTGAGCGGCGCGACGCCGACGAGCTTCGCGATCTCGCGTCGGGAGAGCCGCCCGAGCTCGGGCAGATCGGCGAGCAGGGTGCGCGAGAGCAGGGGCCCCACACGCGGCACACTCTGCAGCAACTCATCGCGCTCCTGCCACGCGGGACTATGGCGCACTGTCTCGCCGAGATCGGTGTCGGTGATCTTGAGTTCCCGCTCAAGAACGCGATAGGCGTTGTGAGGCTTTTCTTCACCACCCGCTTGCCCCGACCGAAGACCTGACCGAGGCGATTGCGTTCGGCCTGCAACATCTCGAGCAACTGGCGCCGTCGAGCGAGGAGCGCGTCGAGTTCCTGCGCGTCGGCGTCCGGGAATGGGCGGAGCGCCGGCGCACCTTGTTGGCGAAGGGCGCGAGAATGTCGGCGTCGATGCGATCCGTCTTCGCGAGCTGCCCGGTGGCTTTCGCGAAGTCGCGTACCTGCCGCGGATTCACGACGACCACAGGGAGCGTGGCAGCCGCGAGACCGGCAACCGCAAGCAACTCGTATCCGCCCGTCGCCTCCAGCACGATCAACTCCGGGGCGAGAGCGCGCAGGCGCTCCACGAGCGTGCGCACGCCGCGCTCATCGTTCGCGACCGTCCATCGCTCTTCGGTGGGCTGTGTGCTGATGACGAGCTCCGCCTTCGCGACATCGATGTCGACGAACATCACGCCTCCCTCCGAGTGGAGTGTCGCGTCGCCCGTCCTTGTGAGAATTCGGGCTCACCCCGAGAGGCGACCCGCGCAACTGTTCGGGCTCTCCGCGACGAGAGATCAAGCACGCCGCTCCGGCTAACGCACGGTGTTCATCTCCCAGACAGCATCGAGCTGGCGCCCCGATCAGAATGCCTGCAAACTCCTCCAGCAACTAGATGCAAGGCTGCGACGAGCTGGCTCCCCAATCAGAATGCCTGCAAACTCCTCCAGCAACTAGATATAGGGCAGCAACTATTAATCTTGCGGAGGCAGGGGTGACGAGCCTTCCCACAGTTGTCGCAAGCTCCGCGCGAGATATTGCTATTGAGCTTGTCTCGTTTGACGGCGCCCAGCGCGTTGAGAATCGCGACGCGGTGGCATTCTATTTCGATATTCGCCGCGAACCGGGCCGTGATCCGAGCCGAGTTGCCGTGCTTTTCAGCGGTACCGTGATGGCGGTAAAGCCGGAGGCGTTTGGGCTGCCGACTCTCGGAGATCGAGAAGCAACCTTCATCACGTTTGCAGAGGCGGCGATGGGCGACTTTCTCGATGATAGCGGCCTTCCCGAGTTCACTGCAAGCGGCGTCTCCGCATTCAAGATCGACTGCTTTTCACCGCATTTTCAGGCGTGGAGAGACCGACCGCCGGCGACCGATGCGGCTATTGAGGACCACCTGTTCGCTCACGTGATCCACGCGTGGAAGTACGGCCAGGGCTCGTGGGTGGTCGGCCCTTGCGATCTCTTGAGACTCAATCAGCCACTGAATTCGGTCCTTAGGCTCGTGCACTTGTACGAGGGTGATGCTTGGACGGCGAGTGAACAGTCGTCGTTCGGCGCGCGGCTTACTCCACTCCCTGCGTTCCTTCGCCAGCGAGTGACTCGCAAGCCAGCGCCAGTCATTACCCACCCGGAGGCCGAGCTAGTGCCACCTGAATCATCTCCGGCGGCCTTTGTGTATGTGGATGAAGCTCGAATTGCCGATCTTCGTCGCCTAGAATCTCGAAACTTCGACCTTCGGAAGCTGGTGGCGCTCTGTGAGGAGCTTAATCAGTGCTATCGCGCACAGTGCTACCACGCCGTCGCAGCCCTTACGCGCGGTGTTATGGACCATGTTCCGCCAATCTTCGGTTATCGGGGCTTCGCCGAAGTTGCGAACAACTATGGCGGGACCAAGTCGTTCAAGGAGTGTATGCGGCGCCTCGAGGACGCCGCACGAAAGATAGCCGACGCGCACCTTCACACTCCCGTCCGCAACAGAGAAGTGCTCCCAACGCGCGTCCAGGTGAACTTCTCAAATGAACTTGATGTTCTCCTAGGCGAGGTTATTCGGTGCCTACAGCCACAGGGCCAGAAGGAGTGACTTGCAATCCCGTACTGCTCACCTGCTGTATGGTGTGCGCTGCAGCAGACGGGTGGTTTGCGTGTTTGCCCTCACCTCCGGTGAGCGCTCTTATTTGGCCCGCCCGCAGCTGAGCTGGGCGCTAGACCCGCAACAGACCGATTATGTCAGACTATTCCAGACTTGCTGTGTTTGCAGCGCGCGCTGCGGAGCTCGATCCTTGGAGAGTCAGCAATGCTTGTCTCTACCGGCTCTGCGCCGAGCATCCGACCCACGAAGACGACGCGGCTACGGCGGCAAAACTGCTCGTCATCGGAAGGGTGTACGCCGCGACGCTTGAGCGGGGACGCGGTTCAGCAACAAGCGCCAATTCCGATAGCGACGCGTTCTATCTGGACCACGCCGCGCCGACCCTCCGCAAGTCTCGCCTCGACTATCGCCTCAAGCGTCTGAGTGCCATTACGGAAATCTTCCCGGCTGCGATCCCGGAGATCCTGCGAACCCACGGCTACCTGATGAGCCTCTTTCGCAAGCTCACGGGCCGGAATAAACGCTCACTGGCGTCAAAGTATCTGCACTTCCATTTGCCTCAACATTTTTTCATCCTGGACAGTCGGGCTATTGCAGAACTCCGCAAGCATCCTGCCGGGGAGACGACCGCGCGAATAAAGGGTTCAGACCCGGTCTACTCATCATTCGTTGGTCGAGCGTCGACTCTTCGCGAGCAGGTTGCAATGGCGCACGGCGTTCTCCTCTCACCGCGTGAGCTCGATCGGCTACTCCTTCACAGCGTTCGCGCCACTGTCAAACGATCGCTGTAGCTGGCGGGTGTTCCTGCAGCACTTTCGTAGACACTTCCACCTAACGACCACGGAGCGTCAGCGATGCCACGATCGGGAGCCACTTCACTTCCCGAGGACGCTGGACACAGACTAGCCTCGTCATGCCTCGAGATATGGACCGTCAGCGACTCGGCGGAGCTGCAGGCCCTTACTGGACCGGCAAAGCGCACAGCATTCCCCGATCGATGAGGACGTGAAAGTGCGCCGACAAACTTGCTGCGAGCGTGCGGTCACGCACGACCAATCCAAGTTCGATGTTTCGATCGAAGGCAGCTTCGGTGAGATTCGCCGAGGTGACGTACACGGTCTCATCGTCCACCACGACGGCTTTCGCGTGTAGGACGCCGGAAACGTCGGCGTGGAGCGCCCGAGGGTCGTAGAACACTTGCGGCCGCGAAACACCGGGCCATTCACGCGACCAGAACCTGTCGGCGAATTTGCGGACAAGATGGTCCGCCGCCGTCGTATCACCGCGCTTGCGTTGAATGTTGAGCAGAAGGGTTACCTGAAGCCCAGGCACCGCGTCCATTCGACGCGCAAGAACGTCGAACGCCCTTGGCCCATCGAAGTAGACATAGGTGCTCAAACAAAGCGAACGCTGTGCGGATCCCAGCAGCTCCTCGTAGACTCGTCTGGTGTCACGCGCGTGAAGTCCGGGCACTTCGGGCCCGGACCACACGAGGTCAGTGCGGGGCACACGTGCATCGGCTCGTGCAAGCGATCGCATCCACGCCGCTGCCGCATGACCCGACACGCCCAGTTCGTGCATTCCCCGGAGAACGACCAGTACTTGCGCGTGGTGTTCCGAGCTTCCGACGGCGGCCTGCAAAGCAGATGCCGATGGCGCCATCGACAGCAGCTCCGAGTCCAACGCACTTGACAGTCGTTCACGCAAATGCGAAGGCAATCCGAGCAAGTTGTCGATCACGTCAGCGCCTGAAAGAACGCGGAGTCCTCGACGCCCATCACCGGCACAACGAGCGCCCGATCGAGGTAGTCATTCCGCATCTCACATGATGTCTCGGAGATGAGCGCACAACCGTGACACGCCGACCCGTGCAGCCACCGCGCCTCGAGGCTGGCGCCCGGCGTATGCTGCGCGCAGATCGGATCGTTGGAGCACAATGCCCCCGCCCGCAAGGCGTGCGTGAGATGCAACTCCATGTGCCGCCCTTGCTGCACCAGCCCGCCGAGGGTGCCCTCGGAGTCCGGGCTTGACGTATACAGCAGAATGCCATAGCGGTCGCTTTCGGGATCGGTGTACACGCGCTCCCTGATCGAGCTCGCCGGATACCCGCACCGCATCGCCAGCGACTGCATGAGCAGATGCGAAAGGGTGTGAAGCAATACGTAAGGGCCGCCGGGGAACGGACGCGATGTATTGTGGTCGGACGCCCAGCGGTGGTGCCCAGCCACGAGACCGTTGAGGCGCTCCCGGACAGGGCGGAGATCGAGCCAGTCTCGCACGGCCTGCCCGCGCAGTTGAATGAAGACGCCTTCACCACGGTTCTCAACCGCCGGAAACCACGACGGCTCGATCGCGATCTGTGCTCGCTCGACATCGCTCTCGTACTCGCCATTGACGTCAGGAGTCACCGCCTCGAGACGGGTGAAGCCCACCAAGGCGACTACCTCGCGCAGCCGATGAAGCTGAATGACAGCCTCGACGCCGCTGAGACGATCAGAGTGGCGCCATATGCGATCTGGAAGCATGCGGGCGTGGAAGTCTGGGTCGACGGGCACGTCGTCGCCAAATCCTTCGGGTGCCGCAAGCAAGGCGTCCAGCTCCACCTGCTTGACTGGGCGCTCCTGCACCGGCCCGTGCTTGCGCGCGCGAATGGCGTCGAGCACCTCGGCGTCGGCGAACGCATAGAGCCGCGTCCTGATGTGCGGCTTCTTCTTGAGAAACTCCAGACCTGCTGCGTCATCCACAATCTGTAGATCGTCCCACAGCTCTGCGACGGTGGTGTCCACTTTGCTTCCGCGATCCGGCAGGGAAAGCGTGGTCACAACCTGCGAGAAGTACGCGTTCGACGCTGTCCGTATCAACAAGCGGCTCGGTTGCTTGCACGTCTCATTCGTCTGCCGGCCCAGCCACGGACGCGCGCCCCGACATGTACCGAGCGGATTTGTTTCGATTTCGGCTGCCTCATATAATCCGCGCTGCTTCCCACACTCGCAACGAACCACAAGATCCGCGAGGTCGCCGCTTGTACCACGCTCGTCGAGCCAGATTTGGCGCAGACAGTTCTCGTGTGAGCCGTGAGCGAAGGTTCGCCAATCGACGTCGTCGACATGTCCCTTTGGGCATGCGCGCACGAACCGCGTCGCCACCACGGCACGACCGTCAAATCGCCCGCGCGCGTCGAGGCCCTTGCGATGAATCAGACGCCGCGACCGCTCGCGGTCACCTCCGGTTCCTTCATCTTGCACCACGAACCATTCGGGAAAACGCCAAGCACCGATTCCCACGTTCGGCTCGCGCGGATCATTCGACTCAGCGGGCGGTGCGAATAAGCGCGGAGCGGCGACGCCAGTCATCATGCCGAGCTTCCGCGCGAGACGGGGTTCAACGATCTCCTCGAGATCGCCCGTCTTTGGCCATGTGTCCAACCCACCGATGATCGCCGAGTGCCTGGGCAGATCGATGAGTGCGCCAGGGCCGTACCCGCCGACGACCTGTCCGCGACGCACCTGCCCGTGTGCCTTGCGACTCATGCCTTATCCTCGACGTCCATGCCGCTCAGGTCCTTGAGGAAAATGTTCACCTCCGGCTCGACATCGCGAAGCGACCTGTTCGCGCGAAACTTTCTGTGGTGCTCGGACTCGAAGTCCGTGTCCAGCATTTCCCGAAGGAGCGGCTTCGCTCGCTGGAGTGGGGGAAAATCATGTTTCTGATACTGCACGGCGACCCCGGCAGCGTTGTAATCGTCGACGACGCGCCGCCACGAGTCGAGTAGATCTACCACCCTGTTCTGCACGCTCCGCAACCGTTCGTCTCGCTCGGTCTCGTCAGCGAGCGGTTGTCCACGAACCCGCTCGAGAAATACGTCGAGCAGCCGGCGCTCCAAGAGTGCACGACCGTCGGCGATGTGCTCCGCGCCCTGCGCCGGCGAGAGCTCCGGCCGAGTGTGCCGCGCCAGGCCCACCAGCGTGCCGGCAAATCCGCGATCGAGGGCGCGCGCAGAGAACGGCGTGACGCTCGCCACCTCAACCGAGCGATAGAAAGTCTCGTGATAATGGCGAAATCGCTCGTAGTGCGATCGATCGCGCGGCTTGTGGAAGTTCAGCAGTGTGACGACCAAACCCGGACGGCTATCGTCGCGGCCCACACGGCTAGTCGCCTGGATGTATTCAGCGCTGGTTTTCGGTTGGCCGAGCACCACCATCAGTCCGAGCCTCGGGATGTCGAGGCCCACCGAGATCATGTTGGTCGCGATTGCGCAGTCGACGCGTTGTTTGATCTGATAGAAGGGCGTCTCGAGGCGCCGGCGTGCCTCCGCCACCTTGTCGGTCGACACACGCGAGGTGAGCTCGACCACCTCCGAGAATGTCTTGCGGTCCTGAAATAGCCCGGTCACCTCGCCGATTCGCTTTCGCACGCCGTATCCTTTGAGCGTATTCTGAACTTCCTCCTCGAGGATGCGCCGCGCGCCACCTAGCTCGCGCAGGGCGTTGAAGTATCCGAGAACGGTCATGTACGGATCGGCGGGATTCTGTTCGTTCTTGTGCCCGCCCTCCTCGCGATACGCACGCTCGGCGGCGCCCATGAGCGCAAGCCATGCCCGGCGCATCACGACCTTGGGATTGCGACCCTGAGCGGCGATGCCCAGGTACAGCCGCGCCGGCAAGTCCGCCGCCGGCACCATGCGCGCGAAGAACGAGTCGCGGCGGTCTGGTCCCGGCGGCGGAAAGATTTGCGTGCTCGCGCGCCCGAATAGCGCCTGAATCTGATCCTGCGCGCGCCGTACGGTCGCGGTCGACGCCACGACCTTCGGCTTCACGCTGCGCCCGTCGATTTCACGAACGCAGAGCGCCTCGATCGCCGCCTCGTAGAGTCCTGCCATCGTGCCCAGTGGGCCGGAGATCAGATGCAGTTCGTCCTGGATTACGAGATCTGGTGGCGGGAGCGGCGCGGCGAGCCGCGTCCCTTTGCCCGGTTCCGCCGCGCCGTAGAAGCCGCTCTTGTCATGCCGGTCGGCACCGCCGAGAATCGCGCCCGCCGGGCCGACCCACGGCAGCGCCGCGAACTTGTCGACGGTCGCGATGAGAAAGGCCGGAAGCCGGCGGTAGATTGGTTCGTCGACGGCAACGATCGGCAACGCGCGGTCGCGCGTGAAGTCGCAACTAATGTTGGCGCAGACGATACGCAACTCGCGCGGTTTGTCGTCGTTCGGAACCAGCACGAACGACTGCGACCCGAAGCGGATGCCGCACCACGGGCAGTTCTCGAGCGGAATGGGCGACGGCTTGCTCTTCGGGTCGGCCTTGAACTGCCGCACCTTGGTGCGCGCGGAGTCTTGGCGCCCGTCGCCCTTGTGGCCAAGGACATTCGGCGTCGCCGCCTTGCCGACCCAGAGACCAATCTCGAATGGCCAGCCGCCGTAGCGCGCGGCGTCGTGTTCGCGCTCGAGCTCGAGCGCGCAGACAAGACCCGCGGCGCGGCCAAGCTGATCGAGCGTGAGCAGACGCAGCGTGTAGCGCATGATGACGCTGACCCCCGCGCCCGCCAGTCCGCCGTCGCCGCCATGACGTAATCGCCGGAGGACCATCGCGAATCCCGCGAGGCCGAGGTAGGCCTCCGTCTTTCCGCCACCCGTCGGGAAGAAGAGCAGGTCCACAGTATCGCGATTCGGATCGCTCGGATCTGCCAGACCAGGAAGGTTCAGGAGGATGAACGCCAACTGGAAGGCGCGCCAGCGCGGTGTATCGATGCCGAGCCGCTTCTTGAGCGCGCGCGCCACGGCGCGGTTCGCGACGCGAAAGGCGTCGAGCGCGTCGGCGTCTTTCGACAGAACAGAAATGCCATTTTCGATACGTCTCGCGGCGACGCCGGCGAGCCGCAGCAACTCCTCGGCGGTCTCGCGACGCGCCTTCGGCAGTGCGCCAATCTCAGCGCGTTGCTGCTCTATCCACTCGCGGTAGGCGGCGACGAGTGGGCCGAGTGCCGCTGCCGCCGCCTCGCCATTCGCCAGAGCGCCGAGCACATCCATCGTGAGCTCGACGTCCGGCAGGTCGACGGTCTCGGTCTTCTCGACCTGCGCGCTGGGGATCCATGCCGTGCGGATCACTCGGCACGCCCCGTCGACAATGTCCCAGTCAGCGGAGACGCCGTGGCCGGTCGCGTACTCGGGCGTGTCGGCGTAATGGAGGTCGGCGACCTGCTCGTCCCAGCCCTCTATGAGAGAGCCGCGCAGGTTCGGACGAGGCACGAAAGGATGAGCGCTCCGGACCTCGATCTCGGTTTGGAAGGTGTACGCGCTGTCCGGGGCGTCGGCGTTGGGGGTGCGATGGTTGACGAGGAAGATCGACACTGAGCGCGTGCCGGCGGGAATGTGTGTCGCGAGCTCGTCGGCGACGATGGCGCGTTCGACGAGGTGGAGCTGAAGGCCGCCGGTCACTGAGACGTTGCGCGGTGGGACGTCGCGCGCTCCGGTAAATAGCAGTGTTTCCGTTGCCTCGCGGGCGGTGCGCTGCCACACAGACGTCGTCTTTCCGTCGCCGTCGGTTATCTCGGCGATAGCGTAGTCCCCCCAGCGGACCGTGACGGTGAGGGCTTTAGCATCCTTGGGGACAAGAAAGCTCAACCCCATCGAGGACGGGAAGTAGCCTTTCTTCGCGGCCTTGCGCTCGTCACTCGATTCCTCGACGAGGCCGGCCGATTCGGGGACGAGCTGGAAGTCGTCCTCCTCGTCGGCGTCGGCACTCCTATCGGGCGGCGTGCCGGACGGAATGAGGAAACTGGTCAGATACCAGTTGGACGGGCGCACCCAGCCGGGGAGCCGTTCGTCGTGGAGCGCGTGACCGGCGCCGGGGCCGACGAGATCGAGTCGCAGTGCGTTAACGAGGCGGTCGCGGACGTCGAGCGAAGTGGTCATGAGAAAAGATCGTCGGTGTCTGGCGCTGCCGCGGCAGGCTTTGGACCTCGTTCTCCGCCGCGCTTCTTCAGATCGGCGGCTGCGCCGGAGCGAGATTCGTCGCTCGCACGTTCGGCGTTCAACTCGAGAAGGCGCGCGAGCACTTCATCGCGAACGTCGTCAGGCCAGCGGTATCGATAGGGTTTTTTCTTGTCTCCCCATTCCTCCTCGTCGATCTCGTAGTCGAGGCCAAACTCGCAGGTCATGCCGATGTCAGTCCAGCCGTAAGCGTCAAGGACGGCGCGATCCATGGTGGCGTGCAGTTCGCGGAGTCTCAGGATGTCGGCGTCGCGCTCGTCGGGATCGTGGAACCGGTTGTAGGTCTTGGTCAGCCCCTCGTTGTTACGGACCATGAGGTCGGCGCGAAAGTCATAGTATGCCATGCCCGCGACTTCGACGTTGGGAATCGTCTCCCCGTGTTCTGGGAACGGGAACGTTTCAAAGCAGTCCGTCGGAGCGTACCTCAAGTCATCCTTGAGCGAGGACGCTACAAACCGGGCCCACACTTCGTGTATCCGCGACTGAAGGACCGCAAACGACTCAGGACGAAATAATGCGAAGCCGCAATTCGGGTTCGCCAAAATAACCTTCGAAGGGACGAAGACGAACGCGAGATGACCTGAGTAGTAAGGATGAACTAGGTACCGCTCCTGCTGCCTCCGCACCCGGCGCATTTCATCGGCGGAGAAACCAAACCTCCACCAGAACCGCTTTAGCTGCGCGGTGCCTTGTTTATCCGATAGCGCCTCTCGCTGTGGCTTGACTCGCAGCTCAACAAGCCCGAACAGCCTCGGCCAGCTGCGTGCCTCCTCAATAGTCAGGTCGTCCAAATCAATAACATATCTAGTGTGTATTGCGTTCGGATTATTCAGGATTTCCTCTCCACCGAGATACGGAACTATCCGCTCACCGTTTCGCGGTTCGGCAGCAAGTATGGCCTCCATTTCGTCCAGCGTTCCCGTCGTGCCCCCGTTATCGTGGGCGTCGAATGTGAACCCAACACCATAAATATCGCAACCTTTAAAACTCGTTCCGCGGTTCGCACGCAACCGTCGAGGTGTTTCGTCACCACCGCGGTGAAACAAAAAGGCCGATACTCGATCCACAGATTTGCCATCCAATCGCCGATCACCAGGGCCTATGCCTTTGCAAACATGAACGATGCTCACGACGACCGCCGCGGCCCCAGGCCACGCGACACGCTTGCGGGCCTGATAGATCGAACCGCCATGCATACAAATCCAGGTTAGGCCCGACTCGCGCGTATCGCCCTGCGCGATGGTGTTAGTCGCGAGCAGGCCGAAACACCCGTCCGTGCGCAGCAATGCAAAGACGGCGCGAAAGAAGAATGCAACTAAGTCGCACTTACCACCCGCACCCACGAACGCGTATCGAAGAAACGACGTGTAGTGAGGATGGCTCGTTCGATGCAACAACTGCACACCAGCGAAGGGGGGATTTCCTACGACCGCATCAAATCCAGGATTGGGCCTCGCGAATACCTCGGGGAACTCGATTTCCCAGTGAAACGGGGCGAGGGGCGGACTACCGCCTCGCAATTCCTCGAGCCACCCGCGAAAGCTCTCGGCCCCGCCGCTCACGACGGCCTTCGCGAACTCCGCGCGCTTCGTGTCGCGCTCTTTCGGGCTCTCAGATTCGAAGAACGCAGCGATCGCGAGATCACCAATCAGCCGCACCTTCCCGAGCTCGAACTGCGCCTCGTCCCAGAGATTGCGGCGCTGCCAGTCGGACACACTTTCATCTGCCGCCCGAATGCGCGCGCGCAACTCCGTCACTTTGTCGAGCGCATCACGGATGCCGAGTCCATGAAGAAACGGTGGCTTAGACGCATCCCAGTGAAACGCCTCGAGCTGGCGACGCGAGAGGCCGACCAACGAATCGCCATGCCGCAGCGCATGATCCACGAACGTCAGCGCATGATCCTTCGCCAGCGTCACCAGCCAGAGCGACATCTTCGCCAGATCCACCGCCACCGGATTTCGATCGACACCATATAGGCAGCGCTGTGCGACGAGCCGCCGCGCGAACACCACCTCGTCTTCGTCAGGCGGAATCTCAGGACGCACGCCGTGAGCATGCCACGACTCGATGAGCGCATCGCCGAGATAGCGGCACGCCTCCACGAGAAACGCGCCCGATCCCATCGCCGGATCGCACACCTTGAGATCGAGAATCGCCTTCGCGCTCGGCGGCTTGCCGTCCGCATCGCGAAGTCGCGCGAGAATCGGATCGAGCGTCGTGCGCACGATCGGCTCGGTCAGCTCGCGCGGCGTGTAGTGTGACCCCGACCGCCGCCGCTCCTCACTCGGCTCCAGCACCATCGCGGCGCGCGGCACCAAGTCCGGCGTCGCCGCCTGGTCGATCACCGGGAGGAGCGCCGCGTGCAGCGCGTCGAGCGACGCAGCCGCCGCGACGTTCCTCTTCAGGGTGTCCGTCAGCTTGCGATCGGTCTTGTCCTGAATCGCCTTCGCGCGATTGGCACCGGACTGCGCGAGCAGCGCATCGAGATCGAGCGCGGTCGGTGCGCCATGCTTCTTCTGCGACCGGATCGCTACCGATCGCCCGGTGGCCGTCTCCAGCCGGAACCCCATCATCGTTTCGTACACGGAGCCGATCTGCTCCACGTCGAGCGCCCGGTACGAGATCCGCTCGCCGTCGAGCACGAGCAACTTCTCGAGCGCGCGGTATATCGTTCCATCGGGGACGAGTGGAGCGCTGATCCGCTCATGCAGCTGGCGGCCGCCGGCGCCGCTCCGTCCCTCGAGGAACTTGAACCGGTCGGGATCGAACAGCACGCCGTGGCGCGCGGGCAGGTGCACTCCGTGCGCCCTCGCACCATCGTGCACCATGCGAAAGAGCGACACGAGCTGCGCCCACGCGCCCTGCCGCTGATCCATTGTGTCCGGAAACATCGCCGCATCCTCGCGCAACCGTTCGTGCAACCCAGCGAGCGAGTAGTACCGCAGAAAGGTCTCGTCCTCCGGCAGCATATCCCGCTCCTCGGCGTAGAGCAGGAACACGAGCCGCAGGATCACCGTCAGCAGCGCCCGGTACACTTCATCGGGATGCTCGGCCAGCACTTCGCGAAGCAGTTCGCCCTTTGTCGCATCATGCGCCGACTGGAAGCCGCGCAGCAACTCATACAACGCGTGCAGCACCTGCTCGGCGAGCTTCGCCGAGACCTCGTTCTGGAACTTGCGGCTGTCGGTGAGCAGCACCGTGAGGCGCTGATGGCGCGGCAAGGCGAGAAGACGCTGCTCGGAGAGCAACAGGCGCATCGCGGAACAGATCGGCCGGCCCGCGGTCTGCGCCATGTCGCTTACACGAAAGTCCAGCCAGCCCGATGACTCTCCGCGCGGCGCGGACACGAGGCGCAGCGCGCTACCGTTTACCAACAACCCAGCGCTCACTCCCGTCGTGCGAAGCAAACGCTCCATTCGCGACTGCGGCGAGAGATCGAGGTGTTTCGACGCACTCCCTTCGCGATCAAAGTCGTCGTCCCGCGCGATGACGTTGACGAGCAGTTGCCACGCCGGCGTTCCGGCTAGCGGCTCCAGCTCGCGAACGGCGAAGTCGGGGCGAAGGACTTCGCCGGTGTCGCCGAGTGGTACCTCGAGCTCGGGCGGGATCGGGATGCCAGATGTCCCGGCGTAGCCCTTCGGCGAGAAGCTCCACCCCAGCACGTTCGCCGCGAGGTCGTGGAAGTCCCGGATGTAGGAAATCTCATCGCCGTCAGTCGCGAGACATGCGCGCAGCAAGCGCTGGCCTTCGAGATCGCGCTGGTCGAGAATGGCGCCGGCGCGGACCAGCGCGGGCGCCGAGACCACGAGCCCTGTCGGGCGAACGAAACCCAGCCACTCCAGGTGAGTCAGGATCTGCGAATCCGCTTTGGACATGGCCTCAGTTGCTCTCAGGCCAGAGATATACCAGCCCCACCGGCTCGATGCGCTTCGCCTTCACCGTATAGAAATCTCTGATGCGCGCCGGCTCGACCTCGAGATCGCGCTCGAATTGTTCGAGCCGGCTCCGCCAGGAGCGAACGTCTGACTCGAGCTGTCGCTTTTCCTCGACGTTGAGCTCGAACGAAAGCTGGTCCAGAGACTTTCGATCCACCTTTGCCAGCTCCTCGCGCACGCGGTCACGCTGGCGCTCGAGAGTTTCCCGGAGGTCGCGCGCCTCGAGCTCACCGCGCGCGCCGAGTTGCTCGATGGCGATCAATGCCCACTCCTGGGCGCGAGGCTCAAGCCATGGCAAGAGCTCCTGGATATCGCGAGACGCTGTGGCGAGCAGTCGCGCGCGAACCGCCTCATTGGGCAGCCGGCCGCCGCTCTGCGCGAGTGAGTCATCCAGCAGCTGGAGCGTTTTCGTCTCCGCATCGCGGCCGTACGGTTCGAGCGCTCGCTTCCGCTGCGACGGTTCGATCCAGCGTGCGGTGAGTGGAACCAATTCCTCGTGCAATCGCTCGGCACGGCGCCCGTAGAGGGAAAGTCTTCCGAGGAGGATGACACGTGGAATCGAGTCTCGGCTCTGGGCGAGGCAGGCTCGCGAGAGATCGTTGTGAATGAAGCCCTGCGCGCGAAAGCGAGAGAGGAGGCGCTGCGCCACGCGCTGCTCGAGGTGCAGGTGCACCGTGTCTTCGGTGAGGACCCCGGCGTCCTCGAACACCACCGGACGGATTGGCGCTTCGCGTCGCCAGTCGGCGAGCTTCTGATTGTGCTTCCGGGGTGCGCGCAAAGAATCGAGCGTCGCCACCCAGCTCGGATCAACCGCCGTGCGCCGATCGAGTTGAGGAAACTCGAACGCGGGATGTCCGTGTTCGTCGGTCGTTGCCACCAGCGGACTCGCTCCGAGTATCTCGAGAGAGCAGGAAAGCGCCGCGCGAAAGGACGCGGAGTCGAACCCGGTCGCCTCTCGGGACTTTTCGAGCAAGCCTCGGCAACGATCGATCTGCGCGGTTAGCGCTTCCTGACGATCGCGTGCCGCCTCTAGTTCCTCGTCCGTGGCGCGCCGCCTCTCCGCGTCGAGATTCGCTGCCTCGATCTCCCGCGCCAGTTGCTCGGCATCACGGTGACGTATGCCGTGGGCGAGCCGGCGCTCGATGTCGTCATCGATCACCTTGGACAGACTGCCGAGTTCCTTTTTAATCGTCTCCGTCTTTCGCACCAGCACGTCGAGCACACGGTCTTCCTCGCGCTGCGGGAGCACGAAGTAGTGGCACCGAACCTCCGGTGCCGGCTGAAGCTTGCGGTCGATACGGCCGTTGCGCTGCTCGATGCGGCCCGGATTCCATGGCAGGTCGAAGTGGAACAGGTCGGCGCAGTGTGCCTGGAAGTTCAGTCCCTCGCGCGCAGCGTCCGTGGCAAGCAGGATGCGAAGCGGATCATCAGTGGGGTCGGTATTGAAACGGCGCTGGATCTCCCGTCGCCGGAGGCTGCTCGTGAGCCCGTCAATGACTTCGATGCGTTCTTCGGCGCGGTCCGTGCCCTCGATGGCCTGCTCGAGAATCTGCTTGAGGTGGCGCTTGGTGCCTTCACGATTCTCGGTGAAGATGAGTACTCGGCCGTCTCGCCACTTGGGGGCCGGGCCGTTCGCCGTCTCTCCGTATTTGGGAAGCTGCGGGCAGAGACGCTCGCGAATCCAATCGATTAGATAGCGAAGTTTGGCGTCCGGCAGATGACGATGCTCTTCCGCGACCGTTTGCATTTGGTCGAGCAGGTTCTGCTCGCGTCGTTTGAGGGCCTGAGCGGCAGCATCGCTCGGCGCCTCCGCTTCGGCCGCGGTCGTGATGACTTCCACGTCCGTCGACTCTTCCGCCTCGAGCTCTTCGTCCGTCCAATCCGCCCGTTCATCGTCGGCGTCCGAGGGGCGCGTGAAGAGAGTCTCTTCATCGACGACTCTCGTCGCCACGGGCTCCGCCGAATTTCGTCGTTGCCGCTCGATTGTTGCGCGGTGCACCTTCAGGCTGCGGGCGAACGCTTCTGTGGAAGAGAGGAGACGCTGTTGGAGTCCCACGACGAGCAGCCCCGCCGCCGCTCGCGCGCGGCCAGAGGTGGACTCGAAGCGTGCTTCGCGCGCGGTGCGATACTCGTCGAGTAGCCGCGACAAGACCAGCTCCGGCGCATCGGCCGGCAGATTTCCCAGCTCGACCCGGACGATCCGTCGAATGGGAAACCCACCCTGCACGGCACGAATATCTTCCTTGAGGCGCCTGACCATGATCTCTTCGAGCGCCTTCGGGCGGATCTTGACCCCGCGGGTGAAGCGGTACGGATCGAGCAGCTCCAGGAGGGTGGAGAAACTGTTCGAGTGCCCGTTGTGCGGGGTGGCCGAGAGGAAGAGGCGGTGCTCAAAGCGCGCGGCGAGGTCGCGAACGGCGCGAGTGAACTTCGTCTCGATGCCGTAGCGGCCGCCGCTCGACGGCGCGGCGTGATGGGCCTCGTCGATGATCAGCAGGCTTCCCGGCAGGAGATCTCCGAGCCACTCGCGAAGCGGATCCGCGTAGGCTGGATCCGTCAGGAGGTTATGCGAGACGAGAAATCGGCTGTGTGTCCGCCACGGGTTGACGCCGAAGCCGCGCTCGCGGCGCATCCGCGTCAGGTACCCGCGATCCAGAATCTCGAAGATCAGCCCGAACCGCTCTTCGAGCTCCGCCTTCCATTGCTCGAGGACCGACGGCGGCGCCGCTACGACGATGACCTTTGCCTTGCGACGCAACAGCAACTCGCGCGCAATGAGCCCAGCCTCGATGGTCTTTCCAAGTCCTGTGTCGTCGGCGATGAAGAGATTGACGCGGGGGAGCCGAAGCGCCTTTCGCAGCGGCTCCATCTGATAAGCGTCGATCTTGATCCCGGCCCGAAAGGGAGACTGGAATAGGTTCGGATCGGTTGCCGTGACGCAGTTCCAGCGGAGCGTGTGGAGGAACGCGGCGAACATCGCCGGCGAGTCGAAGCCTTTGGCGGCGAGGTCCGACCAGCCTTCGTCTTCGAGGATCAGGCGGTCGGGCTCACAGTTCCAGAACACATCGAGCGCCTGCCCTTGCGCGTCGTCGTCCGCACAGGCCAGTCGTACCACAGCTGAATCGCCCGGCTCCGAGGCTGTGATGATTTCCTCGACCAACCAGCGCCGAGAGCGGACTTGCACAAGTTCGCCCGGCACCGGCAGTCGCTCGGGAAGCGTCTTCGTCGCGGTTACTGCGAGCGTCACGACTCATCCTCGCGAGTTTGAATTGTCTGGCACTGACGTGCGACGACTTTGCCATCGTCGACCGGTCACGCCGGGAGTTGTCCCGGGTATCTGACCGCCGGGACGAGCAGAAACTGGCCGGCTTGAGTCCGACACGCTCGCGGGCGTGCGCGAAATGGTCTATACACGGAGCTTCGTCAAGGCCGTCCCACGCGCTATCGGTCCAGGGCACTTCGTTCCCGCGGACAGATCGCTTTCGTGAGGTATAGTGGAGGAAAGGCGGATTCGAAAGACGTTCTTGGGCCGCCCGAGGCGTCTTCGCTGCCTGCCGCGCCGCCAACGCCGCGATTGATCCTCGACACCCGCGCAGGTTCGTTGTCGCACCTGCACACGTTTTCCCGCGCTGGAAACTACCTTCTATCTATGTCCGAACTCGCCACGCGCAGCCACCTCGTACCCTTCTTAATCACGCAACACGAAGGCGGGATGACGAATTGGTTTGGCGTGAGCGCGTACTCGCGCGCCGATGCCTTCGCGCTGCTCCATCGCTACGGTTACGAATTGGATCCCGAGGATGCTCGGCTTGGGAAACGCGAACGACCGGTTCTCAGCGCGTTCGAGGAGCGACATCTCGGGCCCAACATGGGTAGCGCCAGATGATGAGCGCGGCAGTCGCGCCGACGAACGGCGACGTCGAAATACACGCCCGTGCGAGCCGTGCCTCCCACAGATTGCGGAAGATTGGCATCTCGTCGCCCGAGATGTTCTCCGCCACCGCCACGCGCGGCGCCGACTACGACAACGCATCGGCCGACGAGTTCGTTACCGTTCATGATCGGCTCTGCGTCGGGAGCGGCATTCCTCGACAGTCCCACTCGATAACAGCAGGGAGGAAGCGTATGGGCGACGCCTCAGGGAACTGGCGATCCGGTGTCGCGGCGGCCGCCGTCGACCACGTGAAACGGTCGGCTGGTGCGGCGCGCCCATGGCTCGAACGACTCGCCCGGGTCGGCTTCGTTTCCCAAGCGGTGGTCTATCTTGTCATCGGCTCGCTGGCGATGCGCGTCGCGCGCGGTGCTGGTCGCGCCAACGCCGACTCGTCAGGCGCGCTCACCGCCCTTGCAACGCAGCAATTTGGCGCGGCCGCCCTCCTCATCGTGGCGATCGGCTCATTCGGCTCCGCGGCGTGGCATCTCGTCGCGGCGATCACGAACGCCGGGCGCGAGGGGAAGGGAGCCTGGGGAATCATCTCCCGTGTCGGCCGCGGGGTCAGCGCAGTGATGTACGTCCTGCTCGGGATCGCGGCGATTCGCACGCTTGCGCGGCGCGGGGCGCCGGTGCACGCCAGAGGCGATGCGGTTCGCAATGCCGCGTCGTCCGTCATGCATCTGCCGGCGGGGCGCGCGTTGATGGGCATCATCGGCGCGATCGTAATTGCCGTCGCGTGCTACGAGTTGTACGCGGCGTACCATGCGAAAGTTGTCGATCGCTTGGACCTGAGCACCCTCTCGCCGCGTGCACGTGCAGTCGTGACACACTGCGGGCGTGCCGGCACCGTGGCCCACGCGGTCGTGCTCGCGCTCGTTGGCTGGTTCGCTCTGCACGCCGCACTCACCGACGATGCGCGTCGCGCGGCCGGCCCGGCGGCGGCCGTGCGGTCCATCGCGACCCTTGAGGGGAGCCGCGCGCTCGTGGTCGTCGCCATCGGCCTGATTGCCCACGGGCTCTTCCAGCTCGCGCAGGCCAAATACCGGCGCGTGGAACTACCGTGACTGGTCCGTCTCACTGCGGTCGTGCTGCGGCCCGCTCAGTACTGATCAACAGTCCAGGTCCTGTTCAATTCCACTTCATCAATGACACGCTCGATGAAAAGCCGAGCGAATATCCTGCGCTCGCGCAGTCGCCGCGCCATTGACTCGGCGAGTCGCCGCCCTCGATGCGCTTTTCTCCGCGCGCGACGACGGCCATAGCGAAGGAGGGCGAGGGAGAGTAGGAGCGATTCGTCGAGGGTGTGAAGATGACGCGATCGCGTGCAAACTGCGCTTGACAGCGGAAGGAAATTCGCTAGGATAAACGTGCGCGGCGATTTCCCAGACTTGATGGGCCGCGAAACGGACTGATCCGTCGATACCATCTAAGTCGCGGGGCAGAGGGCTCGCGACGACCGTCGCGGGCCCTCGTTGCATCCGTAGCACGTCGCGATTTGATGGCCAGCTTGTGGCGCGACGCAAAACAATCCCACTAAAGCGGTGCACGGTGCGGAACGACTGGCCTCGCCTCCCGCGCCCACTCCCCACGAGGGAGTACTACATGTCGACGTTCACATTCTTTGCGGAAGCGGTCACCGAGGGATGCAAGGGACCGCGTCCATGACAAGCCGTCACGAGGGAAACGATGGTCAGCCGTTCAACGATGAGCGGGACTCCGTCGCAGGATGGACGCGCGACACTCCTGAAGCGGCCGGTGTCGAGTTCGAGTCGCTCTTCGAGCTACGCGATCATCCAACGCGCGGCTGGTGGACATCGGAGAAGAGGCCGACGCGCTCCGCCGAGCGTGCGAAGCAGCTGCTGAGGCGAGGCGCGCGCGTTTCGGCTCGAGTGTTAGTGGTGCTCGCCGATACGGCGTGCCCGCGAGGATTCACCGAAGGGATGACCGGCTGGTGGCGCGTACCGAGGGGGATTTGGGACGCGGCGCCACTCAATCCTGAGCGTCTTGTTCACCTGGACGACGCGTGCGTCGTGTTCGGAAGGCAGCGCGTGCGGTGCATGATCACGCATCATCCGGATGCGGATGTTAGCGTGTGGCGTCACCAACTTGCGCGCGGATTCGATAGCACGTTGATCAAGGCCATCGAGCAGCGCGTCGCTGTCGAGGATGTCGCTCTCGCTGGATATTGTCGCTGGCTAATCGCCGAGGACGCGCGGGTACGTGCTCGTGCCGCCGAGGAGTCCGACGCGACGCGGCAGGACCGATTCTGGCGCGTGGTCACCGGGATTGAGGATCCGGGTCCGATTCCGGACGGGATCGGTGGTTAGCCAGTCAACGACAGCCTGGTCACAACGCCGCGAGATGCGCTGGGAATGGCGTTTCGCTGCATTTGAGGGATGTGTGCAGCCACTGGCGATTCCCGCCGTTCATAGCCCGCGTTTTTCGTCCGACGCCCTCTGACCGCGCGAGGAAGCGACGTCCAGTCGGGCGCATAGAACACTGGATCGGCAACTGAGCTCGACCACGGTCGCGGCGATGAGGACCGGGCCTTCCCCGCGTCAATCGTCGCCATCGTGCATACCATCCGTCATACGCTGCTGTATTTTCGGTGCATACGACCCCATCGGAGATCCAGCATGCGCACCACATTCAATCTGGACGATGACCTCCTCGAAGAGGCGCAGCGTCTCACTGGCACGAAAGAGCGCACTGCGATCATTCACGAAGGCCTGCGGGCGCTGATCGAGCGCGAAACGGCCCGCCGACTTGCCCGACTGGGGGGTAGCGAGCCGGCGCTGCGCCGGGTGCCGCGCCGGCGTGCGAAGCGCGCGTGATTCTCGTCGCGACGACCGGCGGGCACGCGCTCTTGTTAGTGAGCGCATTGACGGCGGACTCGGCGGGATTGCCACTGTTGCGGGTATACGCACGCGCGGCAGGTCGAGTCACCGAGCTCCGTCTCCTCCAGTCGCTGCGCTCCCGACGCGCGACGTCGGATTCGGTGGCGCAGACGTTCGGCCGGTTCGAAGAGGACGCGCTCTACCTTCTGCCGATGCGCTTGCTGCCGGCGGGAGCGGAGCTGCTCGCCGACTTTCCTGGGCGAGCTCAGCGCCCGCTCACTCGACGACCCAGCGTCCGTTCTCGCGTATGGTCCGATACATCGCGTCAGGAGCGAGATCGAGACCACCAGGCCAGGCGACGGCGCCATGCTCGATCGTTACACTCGCGAATCGCTCCGCGTCGCGCAGCTGGGAAAAGACGCTTGGCGAACCACCGTTGACCAAGGGCGAAAGGTCGACCTCGCCCTCTGTCCCATCGGCGAAGCGAACCGCGAGCCCCCAATCCGGCAACACGCGCACGTCGACCACGCGCCACGGCACAACGCGTGTCACTGGGGTAGAGCGCGAGCCGGCCCTCACTGCCGCGCCACGCCCTCGAATAACACCGCGACCTGACACCGGAATCCCGCCACGACATCGCCCGCGTCGAGCGTCTCCCCCTCGCGCAGTTCGACCACCGGAGCACCGGCCGAGTGCACGGCAACCGATCGCTCATCGCTGTCGAGCACCCACACGGTGCGCACGCCGACCTCGAGGTATTCCCGCACCTTCTCCCTCAGCGCGGAGCCGCGGTCGCTGGGCGACCTGATCTCGACGACGAGGTCGGGAATCGCTTCCATCCATCCGTGCCGTAGACCATCGGAAGGGAGGTGGTGCGTCGCGACGAACGCAACGTCCGGGCAACGCAATGTGTCCGGCTGTCGCTTGAGGACGAATAAGGTCTGCTCGGTAAATAGCGCGCCGAGCGCCTTGTCGGACACGTGCCGACCGAGGACCATCATCACATTGAACACGATGCGGCCATCTACGGCATCGGCGGGCGTCAAGCGGTGAATGACTCCCGCTACGAGCTCGAGATGTTCTCCGGCGAGCGGGCTCGCGAGGAGTTCGGCCGCGGTAAACATGGTATTGGTTGAATCCAAGATCGCTTCCGCGCCGACGAGTATCCCATCCTGTCGCCTCGCACCGCATCCAACCTACCCTCGGCGCTCGCGCCGAGTCCACTCGACCGCGACGTGCGTTAGAGCCTTGCGCCGCCGACGTCTGTCGCGCGAAGCTAGGGCACGATGTCCAAGCCTCGTCCTCCCTTCGTCGGCTCCATCATCGACGAGCTGCTCGGCGACCGACAGTATGCGTCGATGGAGGAAGTGAATCGCGCGCTCACCGTCCGTGTGCGCGAATACAACACGCGTCCCCAGGCGGCGCTCGGCGGACTCTCGCCCGAGGAGATGTCCCTGCTGCTCTCCGGCGACTGGATGACGAACGGTGCACTTCGCTTGGATGGTCACCTGACGCCGGATGAGTTGGCGGATGCTGCGTTCCTTGCCGACGTGCGAACGGTGCTCGACTACTTCGCCGGCGCCGGTCGGGTGAAGGAAACGCAAGCGCGCAATCTGCCGCGCGCCGTGGTCGCCGACCTCGTGCCGTTGTTGCGGATACTCGCGCGATCGCCGATCGATGAGCAGTTCGGTACGAAGGTGCCGCTGAACGAGGGCGACGTGCTGTGGCTCGCGGTCTTACGCCACACCCTGATGGCCGCCGGGCTGCTCGTACGCCGAAAGGGGCTGGGGATCTCGACGATCGGACGCGAGTTGCTGCGCATCGATCGGTCGGGCGCGCTGTACTCGCTCCTCTTTCGCTCCCTCTTTCGCCGGATCGATCTGCGCGCCCTGGACATGAGCGGGCGGCACGCCGGCCTCCAACAGACGCTCGCCTATTCGTTCTACACGCTTCGCTCGGCCGCGCGGGAGTGGTCCTCGACCGATGTCCTCGCGCACGCGGCGTGGCTCGAGAGCGCCAAGGATCCGATGTCCGATGCGGACGTCGCGTACGGTGATCTCCGCAACTACACGTTTCGTCACCGCGTGCTCGATCCTCTCGCGAACTTCGGCCTCCTGGAGGTTCGAGAGCTGCCGACCGAGGAGTCTTGGAGAAAGAACTACGAGTTCAAGACCACACCATTGTACGACCGCTTCATGCGATTCGAGCTTCCCCCGCGACCGCATGGCGACCTGTTCCTCTTGCGGTAGTCGCGGATCGCTGAGTTACTCGACATCCTGCGTCCGCTCCGGAAAGATCGCCGGAAAATACGAGATCGGTGGTGAAGATGCGGCGGTCGTTATGTCAGTAGGAGTTGTGGCTTCCGGCACATTCCAGGCTTCCTCGCAGATTCACTCGACCAGCCAGCATCCGGTGGAGCGAATGGCACGGTACATAGCGTCCGGCGCGAGATCGGGGCCATCAGGCCAGGCGACCGCTCCGTGCGCGATCATTACCCGCGCAAAGTACTGGGCGTCGCGCAGCACGGAGAAGACGCCCGGCGAGTCGCCATGAACCAACCGCGAAAGGTCGACATCGCCCGCGATGCCATCGGCGAACTGAACGGCGACGATCCAGTCCGCCAACGCGCGAACGGCAACAACGCGCCACGGCACGGCGCGCGTCAGGGCAGTGGATCGATCCTCTTCGGCGGCTGTTTCGTCGCGCATAGCTCCCAGTTCTCCATCAGCTCGTCGCGGTGCGCGGCGGCCCACTCGAACGATAGCGCGAGCGCGCGGCGAGGCAACCATCCGGCGACGACACGCGCCGCGCCGATCTCGATCGTCGCCTCGTATTCACCGTACAGTGCGTGGAAGTGCGGAGGCGCATGATCCGCCCAGTACATGCGAACGATGATGCCGTAGAAAACGCTGATGGTGGGCATGGCGGACGACACTGTCCGCCAGCGTGCTGCTGTCACCATCATCCAAATCACCACGACCCACATCGATTCTTGCCGTCGATCACCGAGCGCGTATCTGCCACTAGAGCCAACTGTGCTTTGCTTGACTCGTGTTCGGTCGCGCAGTACCGTCATCGCGATCCTCCTCTCGACAGAGCCGGAGATTCCATGCCGCGCCATATCGCGATGACGGAACGCATACTCGCTTTCCGGGGTGCTGATGAGTTGCGCCAGATGCGCGCCGCCGAGTGCTTCGCGTACCTCCAGGGTGCGGTCGGCGTCGCAGTCGGCCTATCAGCGATTATCCGTGACGATCGTACGCTGTGGTCAGATCTCACGATTTCGATGTCCGTGATGACGATCGCTCTCGGCTATGCGCTCGGGCGGCGCCACCGCGCGATGGCGGCCGCAATGCTCATGGTGCTGGTGGTCGTGGAGTGCATTCTAAGGTTGGTGATTACCAAGCGGATGCCGGGCATCATCTTCTACGGGCCCTTGCTCTTGGTCTACGCCGTAGCGGTCGACGCGGCGCGCGAGTACGCGACATTTCGCGACGCGATCGCCGGCCCCACATTACCGTCTGCGGCGTCACGGATGTGGAAGCGCATCCAGTCTCATCGTCGCTGACCTCCGAGAACGCAGCCGACGCATTCCCAAGTCGAGAGTCCGATGAGCCGTGTCAGCATCTTCAAGCACGCGTTCGCGCTGTTCCTGCTCATTGGACTCTCTGACGCGCTACCCAAGCGCCTCGCCGCGCAGGACTCCGCCCCGCCCGTCGCCAAGCTTCGCGTCTTTCTCGACTGTAACGCGTGCGATTTCGATTTCATGCGGACGGAGATTCAATTCGTCGACTACATGCGCAATCGGCAGGACGCGCAGGTCCATATCTTCGTGACCAATGCGTCCACTGGGGCGGGTGGCACGGAGTACACATTCAATTTCATCGGGCAGCGTGAGCTGGCGAATATTGGCGACACCCTCAAGTACAACTCGCCGCCGACCGCGAGCGCCGATGATCTTCGACGCGGGTTGTCGCGCGTCATCAAGTTGGGTCTGGTCCGCTACCTCGCGCACCTGGGGCAGGCCGGCCCGCTGGAGGTGACGTATGTCGCGCCCGCGAGCGCACCCGGCACTGCGCAGAGCGTCAACAAAGACCGCTGGAACCTCTGGGTATTCAGAATTTCGGCGAATGCGGACGGAAGTGGGGAGACGTCGAACGGCTCCGCCTCCTTCAACGGGTCCGTCAGCGCGAATCGGACGACGGCGATGTGGAAGTCGATTATCACGGTCAACGCGAACTATGGGCACAGCAGCTTTGTTTTGACTGACAGCAGCACATTCAACAGCTACTCACATAGCTACGCATTCAATGACTTGCTCGTGAAGAGCCTCGGCGAGCACTGGTCGGCCGGCTATCGAGCGTCGTTGACGTCGTCGACCTTCCTCAATCAGACGCGCGCGATTCGGGCTGCTCCGGCAATCGAGTACAACGTCTTCCCGTACTCACAGTCCACCAGGCGCCAACTCACGCTCCAGTACTCGGCCGGCATCAATTACTTCAAGTATCAGGACACGACGATCTTCAACAAGGTGAGCGAAGCGCGGGGCGATCAAACACTGACGGCGTCGCTGGATTTACGAGAGCCGTGGGGATCGGTGAGCAGCTCGCTCGAAGGCGCTGCGTACATCAATGATTTCTCGAAACGCCACGTGGTCTTTTTCAACAGTCTGGATCTCCGGCTGTTCAAGGGCTTGTCGTTCAACCTGTTCGGGCAGTTCTCGCTCATTCGAGATCAACTCTACCTTCCGCGCGGCAATCTCAGCGATCAGGAGCGACTGCTCCGCCAGCGCCAGCTCGCGACTTCGCACAGTTACTTCGTCTTTTTTGGCCTCAGCTACAGCTTCGGCTCGATCTTCAACAATGTCGTGAACCCACGGTTCGGCGGAACAAGTGGGGGGATGATGATCAGGAACTAGCGCCCCCGATCGCACTCGCGGCGAATTGGCCCGACGAGTAAACTGTGCCTGCTATGACAGCCCCCGCCGATCTCTCCAAGCTGCGCATCAATCGCGATGCACCCTCAGGGCCCGAGAAGCGCGCGCTGACCCGGAACCTGATTCTGTTCGCGCTGGCGATTGGCGTGGTGGCGGCGACGCTGCTGTTTGTCAGGGGCGCGTCGGTTCCGGTGGTTCGCGTGGTGCTCGCCAGCGCCGGAACGCCGGGCACCGGTTCTGGCGCTGGCCAAACGAGTGTGACCGCGAACGGCTATGTCGTCGCGCGCACCAAAGCGTCGGTGTCGGCGAAGGCGGCCGGCCGGCTCGCGTTTCTCGGGGTGAGCGAGGGCTCGCGCGTTCGTCAGGGAGATGTCATCGCGCGCTTGGACAACGCCGACTTTCAAGCCGCGGTGGCCCAGGCGCAGGCGAATGTCGGAACCGCCGCGGCGACCGTCGCGGAGGTGCGTGCCGATCGCGATCAGCTCGTGCTCGATGCCAATCGCGTCAGGGCGATCCGCGCCACCAGCGAAAATCTGATCTCGCAGCAGGATATCGATCTCGCGATCAGCCGCGCCGCGCAGGCCACCGCGCGCGTGTCCGCGGCCGAGGCGCGCCAGCGGTCGGCGGAGGCGGCGGTTCGCATGGCCGAAGCGAACAACGAGAACACCGTCATTCGAGCGCCGTTCACCGGCACAGTGTTGCGGAAAGATGCGGAGGTGGGCGAGGTTGTCGCGCCATCCGTCGGTGGTGGGCTCACGCGCGGCGCGGTGGTCACGATGGCCGATCTCTCGACGCTCGAGGTCGAGGTCGACGTCAACGAAGCGTATATCGGACGCATCGGCGGCGGCCGGCCCGCGCGCATTACGCTCGATGCGTATCCGGACACGAGCTTCCGGGGCGCCGTTCGCCAGGTCGTTCCCACCGCCGATCGGCAGCGCGCGACGGTGCAGGTCAAGGTCTCGATCATCGATCATGATCCGCGCATTCTTCCGGAGATGGGGGCGAAGGTCGATTTTCTCGCTCCTGACTCATCGCGGGGCGTCGCCGCGGGTGTGGCGGCGAAGCCGGTGATCCGCGTGCCGGCGGCCGCCGTGAAGACCGATGCCGGCTCGAGCGTCGTATGGATCGTCCGCGACGGCCGCCTGGTGCGCCGCGCCGTGCAGACTGGACCGGTGAGCGGCGGGTTTCTCGAGGTGCGCTCCGGGCTGAGCGGTGGCGAGCAGCTCATGGTGAGCGGAGTCGAGTCGCCCGCCGACGGAATGAAGGTAAAGGTGCAGTAGCGGGATTCACTCCCACTTCTCCCACGGAATTCGTCATATGGCGCTGGTCGAAATTCAGAATGTGTTCAAGTCGTTCAAGCGCGAGGCGCAGACCGTCGATGTGATCAGCGGCCTGACGATCGACTTCGACGAGGGGAGCTACACGGCGCTGATGGGACCGTCGGGGTCCGGAAAGTCCACGCTCCTCAACCTGGTGGCCGGGCTCGACAAGCCGACGAGCGGAAGCGTGCGAGTGGCCGGTTCGGAGGTGAGCGCGATGACGGCCTCAAAGCTCGCCGACTGGCGCGCGCGAACGATTGGCTTCGTCTTTCAGTCGTACAACCTTCTTCCCGTGCTCACGGCGCATCAGAACGTCGAGCTTCCGCTCCTCCTCACGAATCTCAACAAGAAAGAGCGGGCCGAGCGGACGGCGATCGCGCTCGGCGTGGTCGGGTTGGGTGACAGGGTCGATCACTATCCGCGCCAGCTCTCCGGCGGCCAGGAGCAGCGCGTGGCCATTGCGCGCGCGATCGTGGCCGATCCGACGCTGATTCTCCTCGACGAGCCGACGGGCCAGCTGGATTCGAAAAGCTCGGAGGAGGTGCTCGAGCTTCTTCGCCGCCTGAACGAGGAGTTCCGGAAGACGATCATGATCGTGACGCACGACGCCAAGGCGGCCGCGCACGCGAAGCGGGTGCTGCACCTGGAGAAGGGCGTTTTGCTGGAACGCGAGGAGGCGCTGGCCACATGAAATTTCTTCCGCTCGTCTTGGCGAATCTGCGGCGCCACCGGTTGCGCACGATCCTCACGATCTGCAGCGTCGCCCTCGCGCTCTTTCTCTTCGCGTCGCTCCGCACGGTGGTGACGACGCTCACCGCCGGCTCGGAGATGAGCAGCGCCTCGCGGATGATCGTGCAGAACTCCACCGCCTTCGTGATTCCGCTCCCGATGAGCTACGCGGCCCGACTCGGCTCCGTGCCGCACGTTCAGGCGGTGACGTGGGCGAACTGGTTCGGCGGCAAGTATGGCGACGGCAAGAAGTTCTTCGCGCAGTTCGCGATCGAGCCCGCGTCGTACCTCAAGATGTACCCGGAGCTCGAGATCCCGCCGGCTCAGAAAGAGGCATTTCTCAAGGAGCGCTCGTCGGCGCTGATCGGCGAGGGATTGGTGCGCGACTTCGGATGGAAAGTGGGGGACAACGTCACGCTGCAGGGGACGATCTTCCCCGGTGACTGGACCTTCACGATCCGTGGCATTTATCACCCCACGATCAAGGCGTATGGCGACCAGTCGTTCATGTTCCACTACGACTACCTCTATGAAAAAATGCCGGACCGGGTAACGCCCGGTTGGTTCATCATGCAGATCGACGATCCGAACGCGGCGCCCGCGGTGGCCAAGACCATCGACGATCAGTTCCGCAATTCGACCGCGCCCACCAAGACCGGCACCGAAAAGGCCTTCGCCGCCGGATTCGCCAGCATGTGGGGCAACGTCAAGCTGTTGATGAACACCATCGGCATGGCGGTCGTGTTCGCGATTCTGCTCGTGACGGCGAACGCCATGATGATGAATCAGCGCGAGCGCACGTCCGAGGTCGCCGTGATGAAAACCGTGGGCTTTTCGGACCGTCGCGTGTTCGGGCTGATCATCATCGAGGCGGCCGTAATTTCCCTGACGGGCGCGGTGCTTGGTCTTGGCGCTTCGACCCTCCTGCCGATCGTGACCGGGTTCGGCGGAGGGGGCTTTTTGCCCGGCTTTCACGTCACCGGCAGCACGCTCCTGGTCGGCGCGAGCGTCGCGCTCGTCCTCACGGTGGCCAGCGGCATCTTCCCGGCCTGGCAAGCGGCCAAGCTTCCCGTGGTGCAGGCGCTGAGGAAAGTCGAATGAAGATCCCGCTCATCTACAACGTGCGCAGCGTCACGCAGCGGCCCGTCTCGACGGCGCTGACGGCGCTCGGCATCGGGCTCGTCGTCGCGGTGTTCGTCGCCATGTTGGCGCTGGCGAACGGCTTCGTCGCCGCGCTCGTGAAGACCGGCTCCCCGGACAACGTGCTGCTGCTGCGACGCGGCGCGGACAGCGAGCTGTCGAGCAGCATCCCGCGCGACGCGGTGAGCATCATCAGCGCGTCTCCGCACATCGCGGCCGGCGCCGATGGCCGCCCGCTGGTGAGCCCGGAGACGTACATCGTCATCAACATTCGCCGGATGGACGGCGACGAGTTCGCCGTCGCGAACGTCGTCGCCCGAGGCGTGTCCGAGCGGGCCTTCGAGGTCCGCCGGAACATCAAGATCATCGAAGGACGCCGCTTCGCCTCGGGCCAGAGCGAGATCTGCGTCGGATCCAAGCTCCTCGGTCGCTTCGCCAACGTGGCCGTCGGCCAAGTGCTGCGCTTCTCGAATCGCGACTGGAGCGTCGTGTGCCGATTCAGCGCCGACGGCTCGAGCTTCGAGTCGGAGATCTGGGGCGAGAACGAGCAATTCCAAAGCGTGTTTCGCGGGCAGAGCTTTCAGGACATCGCCTTCCGCCTCAAGGATGCGGGCGGCTTCGAGGAGGCGCAGCGCGCGTTCCTCGCCGACCAGCGCATTCAAGTCGACGCGCATCGCGAGTCGGAGTTCTACGCGAGCCAGTCGGCGCTGCTCGGCAACATCCTCCGCTTTCTGGCGATCATGATCACGAGCATCATGGCCGTCGGCGCGGTGTTCGGCGCGGTGAATACGATGTACGCCGCGGTCAGCTCGCGCACGCCGGAGATCGCCGTACTCCTCACCCTCGGATTTCATCCGCGCAGTGTGCTGGCGAGCTTTCTGGTGGAGAGCGCGGTGATCGCGTTCCTCGGCGGGATCGTGGGCTGTCTCCTCGCGCTTCCGATCAACGGGGTGATCACCAGCACCACGAACTGGGCCAGCTTCAGCGAGATCGCATTCGCGTTCCGCGTGACGCCGCAACTGCTCCTGGCGGGGCTGGTGTTCGCTGTGCTGATGGGAATCGTGGGCGGATTTTTCCCGGCGCGACGAGCGTCGAAACTTCCGGTGATACAAGCGCTCCGGTGACCGGTCGTCCATCGACCGCCTCCTTCCGGTGCAGCGTTGGCGGCTGACGGGCTGACGCGCGCGCACTATCGTTGCATTGACTCATGGCCTCCCCACCTCGAGTCACATGCCGAGTCCTCTCCTGGACCTGTTTACCGGACGCTTCGGCGGCCGCCGCGCCGTCGAGACGATCACGCCGGAGCGCACCTTCGACGACGTCATTCTACCGGCGTCCACGCGGCACACGTTGGAGCTCGCGCTCGGCCAGGTGCGCAGTCACGGCCTCATCTTTGGGCAGTGGGGGCTCGGAGAACGCCACGCGAGCGGACTCGGTCTCGCCTTCAACTTCGCGGGACCTCCCGGCACGGGGAAAACCATCTGTGCCGAGGCGATCGCCCACGCGCTCGGCAAGAAGCTGCTGGTGGTGCGCTACGCGGAGATGGAATCGATGTGGGCGGGCGAGACGCCGAAAAACGTCGTCGCGGTATTCCGTCTCGCCGGTGAACAGGACGCCGTGCTCTTCTTCGATGAAGCAGATGCCATCGCCGCGCGGCGCTCGTCCGGCGGTGCGCAGCAAGGTTATCAGCGCGAATCGAACACGGTCGTGAACGTACTGCTGCGCGAGCTGGAGGCTTTCAACGGAGTCGTAATATTCGCGACGAATCTGGCGGCGAACTTCGATCCCGCCTTCGAACGGCGGATTCGAACGCATGTGTTGTTCGCGATGCCAGGCGCGGCGGAGCGTGAGCGTATCTGGCGCGTCCAAATCCATCCGGTGAAAACGCCGCTCGCGGACGATGTCGACTTCGCGTCGCTGGCCGAGCAGTTCGAGGGCAGTGGCGGGGACATCAAGAACGCGGTGCTCAAGGCTGCTGCCGCCGCCGCGTCCGAGCCGGGCCCCGATGCGGCGAAGCGCATCCATCAACGACACTTTGTGCAAGCGGTGCACGATGTCGGCGCCGCGAAGGGCGTGATGCGCCAATCGTTGTTCGGCGAGGAGGGACATGGCTCGGATGATCCGGTCGGGCGCGCCGTGACCGCTCTCCAGGGATCTGAGCAACGGTGGCGCGGCATCGCCCTCCTGTCGGTGGCCGGTGCGTCCATCGCGATCGTGGCGGCGATCGCGGCGCTGATCGTCGCGCTGGCTCGATAATTCGCACGAGCAGTCACGCGGGAGAAATCACTCGAGGCGCCTGATCGTGGCGCTGGCCTATTATTCGAGTGAGCACAAACGTTCGACCACGAGGAGTACCTCCTCACTTTCGAGCCCTGACCGATGCGATCGCACCGATGGAAGCTCACCCTGGCGTTGGTTGTCGCGTTGTGCCTGACCGGTGCGACGAGCGCCGCGGCCCGTTGGGCCGTGAGCGACCGCTTCGTGCCGGCGAGTCGCCTGATCAAAAACATGAGGCGCCAGCTCGCTCAGCGCGGGAACGACGCGCATGGGTGGTACGTGCTTGGGCGACTGTACAGTCTTCAGTGGGCGTTGGATTCGTCATCGGTGCAAGTGATGGTCGGTCGTGAAGACGAGAATCGCCCGCTGCTCTTTCCGGGCAGCATTCAAGCGCGACGCGACTCGACGCGGCGACCGTCGAAGCAAGCGTTGGCGCAGGCCGACTCGTCGATCGCCGCGTATGGGCGGGCCACGACGCTCGCTCCGACCGACGCACCATCGTGGCTTGGCCTGGGGTGGATGCGTGAGAACGCCGCGTCGCAGCGTGCGGACTCTCTTGCCTGGTACGCCCGCGCTCTCGACGCGTACCGGCACGTATTCGCCTTGACGGAAAAAAGCGACGCCGACCGAAACGTCCGGGGACCGGGAAACGAGTCCGAGTTGAGCCTGGAAGGGGGCGAGGGGATCGTGCGCCTGCTGTCGCGCCGCGAGCAGAGCTCGCTCGAGCGTGCAGAGGTTGCCCGGGTCGAGCGCGCGATCGCCCTGATCGAAAAGAAGCCAATGGTCATCACGCCGATCGTGATCGCGATGAACGGGGAGTCGACGCTCGCGTCGCTGCTGGACACGAGCGCCTCCGTACGCTTTGATCTCGCTGGCGATGGCGACGCGGGGCGCTGGCCCTGGTTGAAACTCGGCGCCGCTCTTCTCGTGTGGGATCCGGAGCATGCCGGACGGATCACGTCGGGCCGCCAGCTCTTTGGCTCGGTGACGTGGTGGATCGCGTGGCGCGACGGCTACGAGCCACTCGCCATGCTCGATGACGATGACGATGGCACGCTTGCCGGCGCTGAGCTCGCGGGTCTCGCCATATGGCGTGATCTGAATGGCGACGGCGTGTCGCAACCGGGCGAGGTGGTGAGCGTGAAGCAGGGTGGAATCGATCGCATCGTCGTTCGCGCATCGCTCCGCGGTGATGGCGTACCGAGTGTGACGCGAGGTGCGCACCTCACCGGCGGCCGCTGGGTCGCCACCTGGGACTGGACGCCGACGGAGCGCGCGAGGCCGGTCGCCGTTCTGGCGCGTGCAAAGAACTCTCAGCGATTGGAGCATTGATGGTGGTACTTCGGCGTGACCGCTCATGAGTCGTGATTCGCTCGTCAGGCTCGCGCGCGCCGGCCTCCTGACCGGCGTGATCGACGGACTCTTCTCGAGCATCTTGAGCGTGTTCTTCTACAACTCGACGGTGACGCGCCTCTTTCAAGGAGTCGCGTCGACGCTGCTGGGCAAAGCGGCGTTGGAGGGAGGGACGCGAACCGCCGCCATCGGGGTGCTCATGCATTTCGGCGTGGCGTTCGGATGGTCTGCCGTTTTTCTGCTGCTCTTCTCGCGCACTCGGTGGATTCGTGAACGTCTCGCGTCCAGGAACGGTGCGATCCAGATCGCTTCGCTCTACGGCCCGTTCATATGGTTGGTGATGTCGTTGGCGGTCATTCCGCTGCTCTTGCATCGCCCACCGTCGATCACGATCCGCTGGTTGATTCAGCTTCTTGGACACATTCCGTTCGTGGCGCTTCCCATCGTCGCGATGATTGGCAGAGGCGCGCCGCGTACCGAGGCTACCTAGGAATCCGCGCGAGAAAGGGAACTACTCAATCCGCCTCAACCGCAACGTCTGTCCGCCGTGAATCACCAACGTCTTGGCCAGATGCCCGCTCTCGCGCTCGAACGACACCCGCGTCCCTGTTGGCGTAAAGAACGTCGACGCCGACTCGGGCAGCAGTTCCTCGCCGGGCTCACCCGGCATCGTGACTTTGAGCCGGCCGCCGTCGAGCGAGACCGTGATGATCGCGCTGTCGGCCCCCTGCACGTAGAGGTACCGTCCCGTCAGATCGCCGAGCTCGGTCGCGCCGCGGGCGGTCATGGTCATCGTCCGGCGTGGCGTGGACGGCCACCCGTATGCTTCGGCGATGCTGCGCGAGATTTCTCCTAGCAGCGAACCGCTTACGCCGTTCGTGAGAATCACGAAACCGTCGCCATGGTCGACGAACGCGGTGAGCTGTGCGACGAATCCTTCGTCGCGACCGCCGTGGCCGAAGGTGGCCGAGTCGCCGGAGCCGTTGAGCGCGATGCCAAGTCCCCAGTTGTCGAACTGCTTCGTGAGCATCTGCTTGGCCATCGACCGCGACAGCACGCGCGCCGAGGTGCCGGCGTAGGCGTGCTGGATCTCGATCGCCCAACGCGCGAGGTCGGACGGCGTCGTCCACAATCCGGCGGCCGCCATCTCCGGGTAAGTGTGGTATTTCCCGTGCACGGGCGTATCGAATTTCTCGTGACCCGTCGCCGCGAATTTCGCAAAGGATGCGGGCAACGGATTCTCATAGGTGCTGTGCGTCATGCCGGCCGGCGCGAGCACCAGCTCGTGCATGAGGTCGGGAAATGCGCGACCCGTCACGTCGGTCGTTGCCAGCTGCGCGACGGTGATGCCGCCGCCCGAATAGCGCCAGATCGTACCCGGCGCGATGTCGACACGGACCGGCGCTGTGTTCGCGGGCGCGGCGCCATCGAGCACCTGCGCCACGGTCGGCACGCGCGCATCCACATCGTAGCCGGGGAATCCATGCACGGTGAACCCGGCGCTATGGCTGAGAATCGCGCGGAGTGTGACCGGCTTCGTTTTGGTGAAGGTGTTGGCGGGCACCTTCCACGATCGGAGCAACCTGTTGATGTCGGCGTCGAGGTCGAGCTTGCCCTGCTCGACCAAGCGCAGCATGCCCGACGCGGCGATCGGCTTGGAGATGGAGCCAGCCTGGAACAGCGTCGACGTATCGACCCGAATGCCGGTTCCGAATTCCCGCTCCCCATACCCGCGCGCCCACTCGACGCGGCCGCCGTGGATCACCGCGATGCTCACGCCGGGCACGTGATAGTGCTGCATTCGCTGCGCGAAGCTGAAGCGCGTGTCGGGCCGCCCGGCGATCGCGACCGGAGTCACGAGCCCCGACTCGACGCGAACGATGCGCGCGGCAAGGGTGGTGTCCTGCGCCGCCGCGGCCTGAGCGCGGAGCGATGGTGCGGCGAGCACCGCGAGCACTGCGAGCAGTGCGGGCAGCGTGGCAATGGTGCGCACGGAATTCTCCAGGTCGCGGTGAGAATGAACCCACGTGTCGGTTCGGAATGCCGAGAAGTTCGTCACGATGCATGGATGGATCGCGCCGCGTCGGGAGCGCAAGGCCCTTCATGCAGGAGTTGCCGAACGCTGCTCTGAGCCGTCGAAGGAGAGCCATCACCCCCCGCTGCGTTCTCTCTTCGACCTTACGTGGGCACCTTCTCCTCGATGCGGCAGATCCACGACACCGACCTGGCGCACGTATTCAACCTCGCGGCACCGGACTTCGGCGCGCTTCACGGCGCCCGCGTGCTCATCACGGGCGCGACCGGTTTCGTCGGCTCATGGATGGTGGAGAGCGCCGCGTACGCCAATCGCCGGCATGGCGCCGGCCTCCGGATCTTTGCGCTTGCCCATTCCGAGGCGGATGAGCCGCGTCAGGTCAGCGACCTCGCGCAGCTCGATGGCGTCACAGTCCTGTACGGCGATATCCGGACGCTCGACCTCGGTGCGCTCCGCACGCAGAACGATGCCGCCTCTGGATTCGACGCGGTGATCCACGCGGCCATCGCGGTCGATGCGACCACAATAGCGGCCAATCCAATCCCCACGCTCGAGACGGCGGTGGAAGGAACGCGTCGCGTGCTCGACCTGGCCCGCGCCGCGGGCACCAAGCGCTTTCTCTTTCTCAGCTCGGGCGCGGTGTACGGTGCCGCGCCGCCGCAGCTGCACCGACTCCCCGAGAGCTACCTCGGCGGCCCCGATCAGACCGACCCGCGCGCGGTGTACGCGGAAGGCAAGCGCACGGGAGAGATGATGTGCGCTTGCGCGACGCGCGCTCACAAACTCGAGACGGTCATCGCGCGATTGTTTGCCTTCGTCGGTCCGCACCTCCCGATCGATCGGCACTATGCCGTGGGCAACTTCATGCGCGACGCGCTCGCTGGCGGACCGGTCGTCGTCGGCAGCGACGGCACGCCGGTGCGGTCGTACATGTACGCGGCCGACATGGCGGTGTGGCTGTGGGCGCTGCTCGTCCGGGGCGAAGCGGGCCGCGCCTACAACGTGGGCGCCGAGCGCGAGATCACGATCGCGGAGCTGGCCGCGCTCGTGGCCGCCGCGGCCGATCCTCCGTGCGCGGTCAGCGTGCGCGGCCGATCGGTGCCGGGTGCCGCACGCGATCGCTACCTGCCCGACGCGCGGCTCGCGCGCGAGCTCCTCGGTCTTCGCGAAACGGTCGCGCTCGAGGATGCCATCGCGCGCACGATGCGCTGGCACCGGAGTGCGCGATGAGCGGCGCCGCACGACATCGCATCGTGTCGGAAGATCTCGAGCGGATTTCCGCCGCGAACGTTCCCTGGTCCCACTTCGACGGCGCCACTGTCGTGATCACGGGCGCGGCGGGACTCGTCGCATCCTATCTCGTCGAGGCATTGCTCTTCCGGAATGAATCGGGCGCGCCGGCCGGTATTACCGTCGTCGCGGCGGTTCGAAATCCGGACGCGGCGCGCAAGCGGTTCGCCGCGTACGCCGGCCGCGCCGACCTCGAGATCATCCATCAGGACGCCGCGCAGCCCCTCAGCTATCCGCGCCCCGCGACCTATCTCGTCCACGCCGCGGGGCAGTCGACGCCCAGCGCGTTCGGCCGCGATCCGATCGGCACGTACTTGCCCAATGTGTTCGGCATGCATCATTGCCTGGAGCGCGCGTATCGTGACCACAGCGCCGGCGTGCTCTTTCTCAGCAGCGGCGCGGTGCACGGCGCCCTCGCGCCCGATGCGCCGGTGCTCCGTGAGGACGTCTATGGAACGGTGGATCCGCTCGATCCGCGCGCGAGCTACGCTGAATCGAAGCGCATGGGCGAGACGATCTGTCGAAGCTGGTGGTCGCAGCACGGCGTGCCGGTGCGCATGGCGCGGCTCGGCCACACTTATGGCCCGGGCATGCGTCGCACCGACGAGCGCGCCTTCGCGCAGTTCGTCTTCAGCGCGATAGACGGACGAGACATCGAGCTCAACAGCGATGGATCCGCTGTACGTCCCTATTGCTATCTGGCCGACGCGACGGTCGCCCTGCTCATGCTGCTCGCCGGCGGAGCCGGCGGCGAAGCGTATCTGGTCGCGAACCCGCAGGAGAGCTGCACCATCCGCGAGCTGGCCGAATTGGTGGCGAGCCTTGCTCCATCCGGTCGCGTTGCCGTCCGCCGCGGCGGTGGCGCGACACCGCCGGAGTATCTTCCGAACCGCGATCCCGCGCATCCGCTCGACATCGCCAAGATGCGCGCGCTCGGTTGGCGCCCGGGCACTGGGCTGCGCGAAGGATTCCGCCGAACGATCGAGAGCTACCGATGACCAACCCGGCAGTCGAGCTGCGCAACCGCTTCCGTCGTGGCGAGATCGACAAGCACGAGTTCTCGCGGCGGATGAGCGAGCGGCACGCCGCGCTCATCGAGCACGCGGCGCTTCTGGCCGACACGGACATCGCGGCGATCGAGCTGGGGCCCGACGGCATCACCTTCGTCAGTCGCTTCAACGGCGCCCGATTTCCCTGTGACCCCACCGATCGCGGACTTCCGCCGGTCGTCGCCCTCGACTTCGGCGCGTACGAGAGCAAGGACTTCGCCCTCCTGTGCGCGCTCGTGCCGCGTGGCGGCACGCTGATCGACGTGGGCGCGAACATCGGTTGGTACACGGTCCACGTCGCGCTAGCCGATCCCTCGGCGCGCGTGCTCGCCATCGAGCCGGTGCCGAGTTCCTATCGCTGCCTCGAAGCGGCGGTATCGCGCAACGCGCTGCGTAACGTGACGACGCTCCAGGTCGCCGCGGCCGCCGAGCGGGGCGAAATCATCCTCTACGTCGATCAGCGGATCTCCGGCGCGGCATCGGCGGCGCCGTCGACCAGCTCGGATGGCCTCGCGCGCGTGAAGTGCCCCGCGGAAACATTGGATGAACTCGTCGCCAGCCATGGCGGCGCGGCCGATGTGCTCAAGCTCGACATCGAGGGCGCCGAGCTGTTCGCGCTGCGCGGCGCGAGTGCCGTGCTCGCCACTCGGCGGCCGATCGTCTTCTGCGAGATGCTCCGGAAGCTCGCCCTGCCGTTCGGCTACCATCCAAACGACATCATCGCCCTCATGCGCGCGCACGGCTACGACTGCTTTCGCGCCGAACGCGCGCGCCTCATCCCATTCAGTGCGATGGACGAGGAGACGACCGAGACGAACTTCTACTTCTTGCACCGCGAGGCGCACGGCGCCGAGCGCGCGCGATGGGTCGACGCCGGCTGACGCGTCGCGGTCAGAAGTTGAGCCGCTCCCGCTCGAAGACCAATGGCCGGTTCTTCACATAGGTGTAGATCGCGCCGACGTACTCGCCCACGATGCCGACGAACACCAGCTGCACCGCCGAGAGAAAGAAGAAGCCGATCACGATCGGAGCGATGCCGAGCGTGAAGCTGTTCCACCAGATCAGCTTCGCGATCAAATACGCGAAGCCGACGAGCATGCTCAGGCCGCCGGTCACCACGCCGCTCAGCGTCGCGATGCGCAGCGGCACCTTCGAGTGGCTCACCATTCCTTGCAGCGCCACGTCGAACAGCTGATACGTGCTGATCTTGCTCTTACCCGCGCGACGTGCTTCCTGGCGGAAGGGGATGCGCTCGATCGGATAGCCGACCTCCGCGACGAGACCGCGCAGAAACGGATAGGGATCCGCCATCTGCCGCATCGCCGCGATCACCCGCTGGTCGTAGATCCCGAATCCGGTCGCTTGGCGCACCATCTCGACGTCGGCGACGCTGGCCAGCATGCGGTAGTACGTGTCGCGCACCTTGTACATGAACCAGTGCTCTTCGCTCGAGAGCTTGACGCCGAGCGCAACGAAGGCGCCGAGCCGCCACCGCTCGAGCAGCGCGGGAATCATCGTGGGCGGATCCTGGAAGTCGGCGGCGATTCCGATCACCGCATCACCCTGCGCCTGCAGCAGCCCGTGCACCGGCGAGCGAATCGGCCCGAAGTTCCGCGTGTTGAAGATCACCTTCACCGCGGAGTCGGCCGCGGCGAGCGTCCGTAAGATCTCGGGCGTTGCATCGCGCGAGCCGTTGTCGATGAAGAGATGCTCGTATCGATACTCCGGCAACGCGGCGAATTCCTGCTTCACGGCGAGATAGATCTCGCGCGCGTTCGCCTCTTCGTTGTAGCACGGCGTAACGACGGTGATGAGGGGTGCTGGCATTGCGCTCTGAGGTGGAGGTCCGTCCGCGACGGGGCTGGAGCAAACGGCTATGGAGATGACGGCTGAACCCGCCCGCGGGTCTCACGGCGCGTGCGCCGGTTTACTGACCGGCTTCCTCGCTCTCGACCCCGAGCCCATCGGCGATGCGGTTCGCGAACGCGAAGTAGGCGGCAATGGCGCAGATGTCGTGGATCGCCCGATCGTCGAAGCGCGCCGCGCGAAGCTTTCGGATGTCGTCGGCGTTCACCATGCCGGAGCCGCGCGTGAGCTTGACCGCGTAGTCAAGCATGGCGTGGTCCGCCGCCGACAGCGGCGCCGTGGTGTGATTTTTCACGATCGAGGTGAGGAACGCGTCCTGGTCGGCATCGCGCCACCCTTCGACGCGCATGATGCGGCGGAGACCGGCCACGTGCTGATCGGTGCAGTAGCGGGAGTTGTTCGATGACGACACCGCCAGCGCGATGAGCTCACGCTGGAATCTGCTGAGCGGACCCGGTCCCCGCATCAGCTCGGCGTATAGCTCATAGTGGTGACGCATCACGCGTGCATGCACGCCGTGAATACGAATGACGTTGTCGCGGTCCGGAACGCGATCGCCCTGCGGGATCTGATCTTCCGGCACGTACCGGACGTGAGCCATGGCCTGTGCGGCGCTCCTCGGTGAAGGTGTCGTGGCGCGTACTGCGAAGTGCGAATCGCGCGCCGCGACGCCTTTCACCTAGAAGGGCAGCTTGTACTCCGGCGGCGTGACCTTGTTCAATCGAAGATACGGCACCGTCTGGCCAAGCGTCCACGTGCCGTGCTCCCGCGACATCTCCATCCACTTCCACGCCGGCTGTGCCGGCTGCCCGAACATCGCCACCGACTTCATCAGCGTCGCGTCGTTCGCGTCGCGCAGCGCGGCGATCGCGTAGTCGAACGTCGCCACGGCGTAGGCGCGCAACGCCGCCTTGTTCTTGAAGATCATCGTCGTATCACGCTTGACCGGCGATTCCTTCGCCCCGCGCAGCGCCTGCGCCGCCACCTCGCCGTGCGTGCCGATGAGATGATCGAATTGCTCGGCGAAGGTTCGAACGCCGGGCGTCGGCATGAAGGCCATCGCCGTCTCCGGCATCGCGTCGATGTAGGCGAGCGCATTGGCCTTGCCGCGCTCCCAGTCGACGAGCATGTCAGCCTTGGGCAGCATCGGCTTTCCGCTCTGAGCCAGCGCGGCCGGCGCGACGAGTGCCGCGAACGCGAGTGAGGTGAGGAGACGGCGCATGAGAGCGAGAGTCGGGGTAAACGAGCGGAGAGGGGCGCGGTTCGAAGTTCGCCACCGAGCGTTCGCCGTGCAAGGCTGCGCCCTTCAATTGTCCTCCCGGCGCGACCATATTTGCGACACATGTCGAACGATCACATCACACTGCTCGATGCCCGCGCAATGGACCGCACGCTGCGACGGATGGCCGAAGAGATCGTCGAGCTCAACGACGGCATCGAGAATCTCATCCTCGTCGGCATCCAGCGGCGCGGGGTGCAGCTCGCCGACCGGATGGCGCGAGTGATGAAGGAACGCGAAGGGATCGACGTGCCGCGCGGCGCCCTCGATATCACGCTCTATCGCGACGACCTCCAGACGGTCGGGCCGCGGCCCGTCGTCGGCCCGACCGACCTGCCCTGGAATCTCGAAGGCAAGCGCGTCGTTATCGTCGACGACGTGCTGTACACGGGACGCACCGTGCGAGCGGCGCTCGATGAGTTGGCGGACTTCGGTCGTCCCGCGCGCATCATGCTCGCGGTGCTGGTCGACCGCGGCGGACGCGAGCTCCCGATTCGCGCCGACGTCGTCGGCAAGACGGTCGAGGTCGGCCAGTCGCAGCGCGTCGAGGTGCTGGTCGACGAGCTGGATAAGCGCGATGCGGTGGTGCTCGTCAAAGCGGGGTCGGGCGCGTGACGAGTGCGCTGGGCAAGGACCTCCTCGCCCTCGAGCCCCTGTCGGCCGATCAGATCCGCCTCATCCTCGACACTGCCGAGCCGTTCAAGGAAATCAGCGAGCGCGCGATCAAGAAGGTGCCGGCGCTGCGCGGGCAGACGATCGTCAATCTGTTTTTCGAGGCATCGACGCGCACGCGCATCTCGTTCGAGTTCGCCGAGAAGCGCCTGTCCGCCGATACCGTGAACGTCGCCTCGAGCGGCTCGAGCGTGTCGAAGGGCGAGACGCTGGTCGACACCGCGCGGAACCTCGAGGCGATGCGCATCGACATGGTGGTGATCCGCCATGGCGCATCGGGCGCGGCGCGCTTCCTCGCCGAGCGCATCGAATCGAAGGTGATCAACGCCGGCGACGGCACCCACGAGCATCCGACCCAGGGACTGCTCGATCTGCTCACCCTGCGCGATCATTTCGGCGATCTCACCGGCCGGCGCATCTGCATCTGCGGCGACGTGCTGCACTCTCGCGTGGCCCGCTCGAACATCTGGGGTCTGCAGAAGCTCGGGGCGGAAGTCGCCGTCTGCGGCCCGCGCTCGTTGCTGCCCAACGCGATCGCCGACTTCGGTGTGACGGTGTTCAATCGAATCGAGGAGGCGATCGAGTGGGCGGAGGCGCTCAATATTCTTCGTCTCCAGCTCGAGCGCATGCAGGCGGGCTACATCCCATCGCTGCGCGAATACAATCGCGTGTTCGGCGTCACGCGCGAGCGGCTGGATCGCGCGCCGCGCGACGTGCTCATTCTCCACCCCGGTCCGATGAATCGGGGCGTCGAAATCGACTCCGATGTCGCCGATGGGCCCCACAGTGTGATTCTCGATCAGGTGACGAACGGAGTCGCCGTACGCATGGCCGTGCTGTACCTACTCGCCGGCGGTCGCCCCGAGTTGGCCGAGGCCGCGAAGGGCGGAGCGGCGTCGTGAGCGAGCCGCGTCCCGTGCTGCTTCGCGGCGGGCGTCTGATTGACCCGACGCAGAAGCTCGATGAGACCGGCGATCTACTGATCGTCGACGGCAAAGTCGCGCAGTCGCGCGGGTCAATCGATGCGCCCGATGGCGCCACCATCATCGATTGTGCCGGCGCGATCGTGGCGCCCGGGTTCATCGACGTGCACTGCCACCTGCGCGAGCCCGGACGTGAAGACGTCGAAACGATCGGCACCGGCGCGCGCGCCGCGGCCGCGGGCGGATTCACCGCCGTGTGCGCGATGCCCAACACGGATCCCGTCACCGACAACCAGGCCGCGGTCGGCTTCATCATCCGGCAGGCGATGCGCGCCGGCGCCGCGCGCGTCTATCCGATCGGCGCCATTTCCGTGGGCCAGCGCGGCGAGACGCTGGCCGAGTTCGGCGAGATGGTCGCCGCCGGCGCCGTCGCCATGAGCGACGATGGCAAGCCCGTGGTGAGCGCGCACCTCATGCGCACGGCGTTGGAATACGCGCTGACGTTCGGCATTCCGGTGATCGACCACTGCGAGGAGCCGACGCTCGCCCACGGCGGATCGATGAACGAAGGATTCGTCTCGGCCCGGCTCGGTCTCAAGGGAATTCCCGCCGAGGCCGAGGAGATCATGGTGATTCGCGACATCCTGCTCGCGCGCCGCACCGGCGGCCACGTGCACTGCGCGCACATGAGTACCAAAGGATCCGTCGAGCTGATCCGGTGGGGAAAGGAGCGCGGCATCAACGTGACAGCCGAGGTGTGCCCGCATCATCTCACGTTGACCGAGGAGGCGGTGGAGGGCTACGACACGCACGCGAAGATGAATCCTCCACTGCGTGCGCAGTCCGACGTCGACGCGCTGCGCGAGGCGGTGCGGGATGGAACGATCGACCTGATCGCCACCGACCATGCGCCGCACCACTACGACGCCAAGGAGCGCGAGTTCGCCGATGCGCCATTCGGTATCGTCGGGCTGGAGACGGCGCTCGCCCTGGCGGTGACCGATCTGGTCGGGCAGGGAGTTCTCGATTTTGCGCAGATGGTCGAGCGGATGTCGTGCGCCCCAGCGCGAATCTTTCATTTGCCCGGCGGCTCACTCGCGCAGGGTACCGTGGCCGACGTTACCGTTTTCGATCCCGCGCGTAAGTGGATAGTGGATCCGGCTGCCTTCCTTTCGAAGGGACGGAACACACCGTATTCCGGTCGCGCGCTCAGCGGCCGCGCGATCGTGACGATCGTGAGTGGCCGGGTCGTGTTTCAGGCCGGCGCGTAGTGCCGGCATGGAGCGAGGCGGATGCGCGGCAAGACGTGGTACGAGTGTGCCGCCGTCTGTACGAGCGTGGTCTGATCGCGGGACCGGATGGTAACGTCTCGGTGCGACTCGCCGGGGATCGAGTGCTGGTGACGCCGGCGGGACTATCGAAGGGCGACCTTGGTGTCGAAGATCTAGTAGAGGTGACGCTGGACGGGCACGTGGTTGCCGGATCGCGCAAACCGTCGTCGGAAGTCGCGGTCCACTTGCGTATGTACGCGCGAAGGTCCGACATTCGGGCGGTGGTGCACGCGCATCCGCCAGCCGCGACGGCTTTTGGTGTGGCGGGCGAGGCAGTGCCGAACCGGGTGCTGCCTGAAGTAATATTCCAGATGGGGGCGGTCGCGCTGGTTCCGTATGCGATGCCGGGGTCGGTGGCGTTGGCCGACGCGTTCGAGCCGTATCTCGCCGGTCACGATGCGTTCGTGATGGCGAACCATGGCGCGGTCACCGCGGGAATCAGTCTAGTCGTGGCGCATCAACGAATGGAGAGTCTCGAGCACGCGGCGCGAATTGTGATGGGTGCGCGGCTGCTTGGGCGGGTCAATGAGCTGTCGCCTGCGGATGTGGCCGCGTTGATCGCGGCGCGAACGCACGGCCAGGAGAGAGGGGCATGACGAGTCCGTCGGTAATACCGGATCAAGCGGTTCAGGCGCTCTTCGCCGAGCGCACGAAGTACGAGGGGTGGATTTCTGGGCTCGAGATGAAACGAGCGCTGACGCCCACCCATATCTACGATCGCGTGCACGCCGATTATTTGGCGCGACTGCAGCGGGTGATCGAGCAGCTGCACAGCCATCGCGCCGCGCTGCAGGACATGGCGAACGCGTTGACTGACCGGCTGACCGAGATCGACATCGAGGAAGCGAAGCACCGGGACGAGCGGGCCGAAGCGGACCTTCGCGCGGCCGTCGGCGAGTATACGCCCGATCAGGTGACGCAGGCGCAGCGCCGGAGCGATGAGGCGATCGCCGCTTTGACGACGCAACGCGCGGGTGTCGAGACCGAAGTGTCGAAGCTCCGAACCGTGCTCGATGCCGCGACTCCGGCTCCCGCGATGGCGCGCCAGCTCACCCCCGACACCGGTGTGACCGCGCAGCCCAGACAGACGCAGGACGCGTATGAGAGTCCTGCCCCCGTGACGCAGCAGGAGCAGTTCGACGATCTCGAATTTCTCAAGCATGTGGTCGAAAGCCCCAGCGGCGAGCAGGACGCCGTCCCGTCCGCCGTGGGCGCACCAGCCACACCGTCCGAAGGCACGCAGGCGCAGCCGGTCTTGATGAGCGCCGAGCGGACGGTCGCCCAGTTCGCCGAATCGCCGACGCCCTCGCGCGCCGATCCGCGCGCCACGCCGAGTGAGCCCCGTCTGAGCAGCTCGTTCCTCAAGGACGTTCCGCCCGAGCAGGTGAAGTCGCTCAAGTGCCAGGAGTGCGGCACCCTGAACTATCCGACGGAATGGTACTGTGAGCGCTGCGGAGCGGAGTTAGCGGCGCTGTAGCTCCGCGGCGGCGCGGCGCGGAGCAGTGAAAACCACAACGTGAAAAACGGGGGTGAGATCGAAACGCGATCTCACCCCCGCTGGCTTTCAGGCTGTCGCCAATCTCCGACGCCCGACGCCCTACCCGTTGGCCGCCTTCGCCATTCTGCTCTTGCGACGCGCCGCGGCATTCTTGTGGATCAGCCCTTTGCGCGCGGATCGGTCGAGCAGCACGACCGCCTGCCGGCGATCGGCATCACTGGCACCATCGGTCGTCGCCTTCTTGAGCGCGGTACGGAGCGCCGAGCGCTGCGCGCGGTTGCGGATGGCGGCGGCGCGGGATTTCCGCATGTTCTTCTTCGCGGATGCGATATTCGGCACGTCACATCTCCAAGGAATTCGAAAGCAAAAACGAGCTCGAATCGAGCCCGGTCGCGGTAGTGAGCGGGGTGCATCGCGAACGCGGAAACCTAGGCCGGCGAATCACGGATGTCAAGGCGCCGCTTTGCTTTGACACAGGTCAGCTGCGCCGCTACCTTACGCTCGCGACTCACCTCCGCACCGCTTCGACCCGATCCCGGACCCACGTTGGCGCCATACGGCCGCTCGCTCTCCGCAGCCCCCGACGCGAACGATGCGCCGTCCGGCGCGTTCACGGTCGAGCTGGACCATTTCTCGGGTCCGCTTGACCTCCTGCTGACCCTGATTCGCGAAGAGCAGGTCGACATCACCGACATTCCGATCGCGCGCATCGCGGAGCAGTTCTTGATTCGCATCCGCACGCTATCGTTGTCCGAAGCGGCGGATTATCTCGAGATGGCGGCCCGGCTGCTGCGTATCAAGGCGCAGATGCTGCTGCCGCGCGCGCACGAGGGCGAGGAATGGGAGGACCCGCGCGCGGAGCTGGTGCGACGGCTCCTCGAATATCAACAGATGCGGGAAGTGGTGGATGTGCTCGAGCGCCTTGGCGAAGCGCGACGGAACCGGTTCGCGCGCGGCTATCTGCCGCAGGAGCCGGTGCCGCCGATGGCGCCGCTCGCGTTGTCGCTACCGGAGCTGCTGGCGGCGGTCGATCGCGTGCTGAGGCTCGCACGCGAGCCGCAGATGCATGAAGTGGTGCCGCGCGCGCTGGACGTGGATGGAGCGATGGAGGCGATTCGCGCGGTGATCGCGCTCAGAGCGCACCTGCGGTGGCGGGACATCATTCGAAGAGAGGCGGAGCCGTGGGAAGTGTTGTCGGCGTTGTTGGCACTACTGGAGCTCGCTCGTCGCGGCGAGCTGAAGTTGGCGCAGCCGCGTCCGTTCGGAGCCATGGAGATCTCGCGTGACGCCGCTGGCGAAGCTGCTTGAGGCGGCGCTCTTCGCGAGCGGCCGGCCCGTGCCGCTCGATGAGCTCGCGGCGCTCGACCCCGATGCCTCACGCGCCGAGCTGTCGCTCGCGCTGAGTGAAATCCGCGAGCGCTACGACAACGAGGGACACGGCGTCGAGCTCGGCGAGTTGGCCGGCGGCTGGCAGATCCTCACCCGGCCCGAATACACTGAGACGATCGAGCGCGCCCAGTTGGCTGCTCGTCCGCAGCGCCTCTCGTCGGCCGCGCTCGAAACGCTGGCCATCATCGCATACCGCCAACCGATTGGCCGCGCGGAGATCGAGGAGATTCGCGGCGTTTCCGTCGGGGGAATGCTCAAGACGCTCCTCGAGCGTGGGCTGATCGATGTCGTCGGCCGCGCGGAAGGGCTTGGGCGGCCGCTGCTCTACGGTACGACGCAGCTCTTTCTCGAGCAGTTCGCGCTGCGACATCTCGAGGAGTTGCCGCGCGCCGACGAGTTGGCCGTCGCGCTGCGCCAGAACGGCATCGCGTCCTAGCCGGAGATTCGCCAATGGCCGAGCCCATGCGGGTGCAGCGCGCTCTCGCCCGCGCGGGGGTAGCGTCGCGTCGCGCGGCCGAGGAGCTCATCTCCGCCGGACGTGTGACGGTGAACGGGGTCATCGCCGCCACCGGGCAGACAGTCGATCCGTCGCACGATCGCATCGAGGTCGACGGCAAGCCCATTGCCGCTCCGGAAAAGAGTCCCACCTGGATCGTGCTCAACAAACCGTCGGGCGTGGTGACCACGCGCAGCGACCCGGAAGGACGCAAGACGGTGTTCGAGCTGGTGCCGGCAGTGCCCGGCCTCACGTACGTCGGCCGTCTCGACTTTCTCACCGAAGGCCTGCTGCTGCTCACGACGGACGGCGCGGCGGCGCACGCCCTCACGCACCCGAGCCGCGAGCTGGAGCGGCGCTACGTGGCCGAGGTGCGCGGCGATGGGCCCGCCGCGGTGCGCGACCTCATGCGCGGAGTGGAACTCGACGATGGCGTCGTGCAGCCGCGCGATGTCGAGGCGGAGAACCTGCGACGCGGCGTGTGGTCTCTCACGATCTCGATCGTCGAAGGAAAGAACCGCGAGGTGCGCCGGCTCTGCGACGCGCTCGGCCTCGAGGTGCTGCGGCTCGTGCGCACGGCGTTCGGCCCCGTCTCGTTAGGCACGCTGCCATCCGGCGCGACGCGCGCGCTGACCAATCGCGAGCGCGGCGCGATCTCGCAGCTGATGAAAACGCCGGCAGCGTCGAAGCCGTATCGGAACCAGCGTCGTCAAGATGGGTAGGGTCAACAAGGTGTGCCCGCCGCGTGTATGTCCACAGGGAGAGTGGCGGAGCATGGAACCGCGAACTTCGGGGTCATTGTGGCGACACGGGTAGCGCCGTCGGCCGACGCGACGCTCGTCAACAACATCGTCGAGCAGGTTGCACTTCGGGTGGTGGGTCAGGACTACATGATCGAGCGGCTCATGATCGGGCTGCTCACGGGCGGGCACGTGCTGCTCGAAGGCGTTCCCGGGCTGGCCAAGACGCTGACGGTGAAGACGCTCGCCGAAACGATCAACACGACCTTCCAGCGCATTCAATTCACTCCGGATCTGCTCCCCGCCGACGTGCTCGGCACGCAGATCTTCGATCAGGCGACCGGACAATTTCGCGCGAAGAAAGGACCGATCTTCGCGAACATCATTCTCGCCGACGAGATCAATCGTGCGCCGGCCAAGGTGCAGTCTGCGCTGCTCGAGGCAATGCAAGAGAAGCAGGTCACCATCGGCGGCACGACGTACAAGCTCGATGAGCCCTTTCTCGTGCTGGCGACGCAGAATCCGATCGAGCAGGAAGGGACGTATCCGCTCCCCGAGGCGCAGGTCGACCGTTTTATGCTGAAGCTGCGGGTCGGCTATCCGACGAAAGCGGAAGAGAAGGAGATCATGCGCCGGATGTCCGGCGGGCAGGCGATTCCCGTGCAGCACGTGGCGAGCCCGCAGGCGATCCTCGATGCGCGCCGCCGCATCGCGGAGCTCTATCTCGACGAGCGGGTGATGGACTACATCGTCGACATCGTGCACGCGACGCGATCTCCTCAAGAGGCTGGTCTGAAGGAGCTGCAGCCGCTGATCGAATACGGCGCCAGTCCGCGCGCGACGATCTTTCTCGCCATGGGCGCGCGCGCGCACGCGTTCCTCCGCGGCCGCAACTTCGCCACGCCTGACGACGTGAAAGCGGTCGCCCCGGACATCCTGCGGCATCGCGTGCTCATGACGTACGAGGCCGAGGCGGAGGATGTGACGAGCGACGAGGTCGTGCGCCGGATTCTGGGCACGGTCGAGAGCCCGTGACACGCGGCGCGCTTCGTGAGGCCGCGCGTGCTCGCGAGGAGCCGCCGGGCGAGAAGCCCAAGGTCACGATTCCGCCCGAAGTGCTGCGGCAGGTCAAGCTGCTCGAGCTGCGCACGCGCGGCCTGGTCAACTCCACCTTCACCGGCGAATACCATTCGGTGTTCAAGGGCCAGGGGATGGAGTTTTCCGAAGTGCGCGAGTACCAGCCCGGCGACGAGGTGCGCACGATCGACTGGAACGTCACCGCGCGGATGCGGCAGCCGTACGTCAAGCGCTACATCGAGGAGCGCGAGCTCACGGTCATGCTCGCCGTCGACCTCTCGGGCTCCGAGCGATTCGGTACCGTGCGCCGCTTCAAGAGCGAGCTCGCCACGGAGATGAGCGCGGTGCTGGCGATGAGCGCGGTGCGCAATAACGACCGCGTGGGCGCGCTCCTGTTCACCGACCGCATCGAGCACGTGGTGCCGCCGGGCAAAGGCCGCAAGCACGCCATGCGCCTCATGCGTGACCTGCTCGTCTATGAGCCCGCAGGGAAGGGCACGAACATCGCCGGCGCCATCGACGCGCTGGTCGCGGTGCTCAACCATCGTTCGATTGTGTTCATCATCTCGGATTTCATCGGCGCCGACCTCGAGCGACCGCTCAAGGTCATCTCGCAGCATCACGACGTGGTCGCGGTCACGATCGAAGACCCGTGCGAGATCACGCTGCCCGACATGGGGCTGGCCCGCTTCATCGATCCGGAGTCCGGGCTCACGCTCGACATCGACACGAGCGACGCGCGCGTTCGTGCGCACTACGAGCAGCTGGTGCTCGGCGAGCACGACGCGCGGCAGTCACTCTTCCGCCGTCTGGCGATCGATGAGATCGCCGTGCGCACCGACAAGAGCTACGTCGAGCCGCTGCTCCGGTTTTTCCGTGCGCGCGAGACGAGGGCGCGCCGCCGGTGATGCGCCGCGTCTTGGCCGCGCTCGTCGTCACCTGGGCGCCGCTCGCCGCGCAGCGGCCCGTGCCGCTCTCGAGCGTGCGGACCGGCGTGACAGTCGTGCCCGAAACGCTGGCGGTCGGAGACCGGTTCGCGGTACGCGTACGCGTGCAGGCACCGGCGGGCAGCGTCATTCAATTTCCGCTCACGGCCGACAGCGGCAAGTCGTGGGAGCAAAGCGATCCGCGTGGCATCACACTGAACGGCGATCAGGGTGCAATCGATCAGACCGCGAGCTACCGGCTCGTGGTGTGGGATACCGGCGCGATCGCGCCAAAGTTCGCCGATGTGCTCGTCCGCTTGAACGGCGCCGAGCGCCGCATTCCAATCGAGAACGTGCGCGTATTCGTGCGATCGGTCCTGCCGGCGGACACGACGCTCCGCGTGCCAAAGGGAAGTCGCGACATCCTCGAGGCGCCGACACCGTGGTGGTGGTGG